>CAWFBB010000035.1:0-821162 GCA_963813825.1 uncultured Alphaproteobacteria bacterium | reverse complement strand
AAAAGGCGCGCAGCGCCATGCAAGGCGATACGTCAATGGAATGGCTCAAGCCTTTCATGACCCAGCGCAAATATCGTCGGGGCGACGTGTTGTTCAACAAGGGCGATGCGGCCAAGGAAATGTTCCTGACTGTAACCGGAAAATTTCTCGTCAATAGGCAGCTGAACTGACCGCCGGGACGGCTGATGGGGGAACTTGGTTTTTTGACGCCCGATAACCGGCGCACAGCCACGGTCAGATGCACGGAGGCAGGCCAGGTCCTGACCATAACCTATGAAAAGCTGCTGGAGCTCTACTTTCAAAATCCGCAATTCGGTTATTACTTCCTCGTCCTGACCAGCCAGCGCCTGTTGCAAAACATCGCCCGTCTGGAAGGCGTCATTGCGAGTGCACCCGACAAAGCCGCTCTGATGCGCCCGATAGAGGCGCATGACGGCGACGCCGTGGCGTCGGCACAGCGAGAAGCGCCATCCACGATGAGAATAGTCATTTGGTTCACGGGGCGAGCCGACTTCGCCGGGAGCCATCGAGCCACCCCCGGACGATCGGCGTGCGAACGCTGTCAAAGTCGTCAAACGTTTTTCCGTGTGGTCTGGAGCTGCAGGATCTTATTTCGGTGCCGTTCGTCGACCTCGCGGCCGTCGGCGGAATCCAAATTCAAATGCTACACCGCATTTCGCAGATCTACCGCGTGCCGTTTTCTCGAAATCGAGGCAAAACGCTGGTATTCAGTCTCGCTGGATCGATGATACCGATCAGCAGCGGCATCGGAGCTGCAAGCTTAATAAAGAGCGTGCCGGTTGTTGGAACTGCGATAAGCGCGACTGTGATGCCGGCGATGTCCGCCGGCGCGACTTCGCGATTGGCATGACCTTCATCCAGCACTTTGCGTCAGGCGGGACACTGCTCGATTTCAACCCCACCGACTATCGCGAGTTTCTTAAAGCTCAGAGGGCGTCGTGGCGCACCAGATCAGAAGCCGCAGCAACCCCCAAAGCCGCCGCCTCACAACGCGATCCATCTACACGATCCAGTCCCGTCAGAGCGGGCTTTACTTCTTCTTGGCTGCCCGTTGGGCGCGCACTGCGGCGTTGGTCGCCACCGCGGCGCGAATGATTTGCCTCCTCGATGTCGGGGTCGACGCGTGGATGAGCTGACGGACATGCGCGAGGGTTTTTCCCCTCCAATCCCCCAGCTCGGCTATCCGCTTGATGATGTTCGCCGACGCGGCCTCGCCATCCGGACAACTTGTCAGCTTCGCTTGATCCTTCGTTCGCCAGCCGCCATCACCCCATCGCGACGCCGCCGCCGCCGATGGTCTGATTGAGCTTTTTGGTGATGATTTCGATCCGCTCGGCGGCAGCGGTGAGCGCCGCGGCGACGGCGGCCTGCGCATTCTTGGCGTGCTCGCCGGAATTGGCGCGCGCTTCCTGCATGGCGGCGACTTCTTCTTCGAGCCGCTTGATACGCTGGCTCGTCTCCGACAATGCATCGGCAAGTGTCAGCGCCGCCATCACGGTGAGCCTGGTATCGCCGATCTCGCCGAATTTGCTGCGCAGGCCATCGATGCGGATATCGAGATCGCGGGCGAGGTTCATGAGGTGACCTTCCTGGCCATCCTCGCATGCCATGCGGAACTGCCGGCCATTGATGGTGACGCTGACTTGCGACATCGCTAGCTCCCGGTTCTCATCGCCCAACCCTCATTCGCCGCTGCCCAGCACGCCGCGGATCGTTTCGATCGCGTGGTCGATCCGCTGCGCCACCTCGCGATTGACGGTCTCGAGCTTGCGCGAGCGGGCTGCGGCATGATCGAGTTCACCGGCCAGCCGCGCGCGATCGGTGCCGAGCGCATGGATCTGGTCGATCAGCGCTTCCTCGCCGCGGTCAGCCTCGCGCCGCCGCTCGACGGCCGCGTCCAGCGCCTCGAGCGCACGCGCCAAGCGCCGGCTCGCAGCTTCAACCGAATCGGTTTCGCTCATGCGCCTTTCCGCGTGCCGCACTGGGCGCAAAAATTGTGCGACGGCAAAGTGTTACGAAAAGAAGCTTATGTCGCATCGAGCTAGAGCGTCAACGCTTAACGGCATCGCCGTTCCAGCCTGTGCATGACGCGTGCGGCACACGGCCACACAATTGACACACCCGCCAGCGGTGCCTAACTGTGCCCGCCCTGTTCCATTCGACGTGGCCGTTTTTGCAACCGCGCCGCGTCTCGCGCGTTTCATGACCATGCCGGACCGTTCCTCCACGGCGGCCGCCGCTCTCGCCGAAAACCTAGCGCCCAACCCTCACCTGACACCGAAGTCTCCCGCGCCGCGGCCCGAGTGCCTCGGCGCGCGCGGACCATGACCGCATGGCGAATGCCATCCGGGCGCTGGCGATGGATGCGGTCGAGAAAGCAAATTCCGGACATCCGGGCCTGCCGATGGGCGCGGCCGACGTCGCGACCGTGCTGTTCACGCGTTTCCTGAAATTCGATCCGGCCGATCCAGCGTGGCCCGACCGCGACCGCTTCGTGCTGTCGGCCGGTCACGGCTCGATGCTGCTTTATTCGCTGTTCTATCTGCTCGGCTACGAGAAGATGACGATCGACGAGATCAAGCGCTTCCGGCAGCTCGGCTCGCAGACGCCCGGCCATCCCGAACACGGCCACACGCCGGGCGTCGAAACCACCACCGGACCGCTCGGCCAGGGCCTTGCCAATGCCGTCGGCATGGCGATCGCGGAACGCCACCTTGCGGCGCTTTACGGCAGCGACATCGTCGATCACACCACCTACGTGCTCGTCTCCGATGGCGACCTGATGGAAGGCATCAGCCAGGAAGCGATCGCGCTTGCCGGCCACCTGAAGCTGAAAAAGCTGATCGTGTTCCACGACGACAATCACATCTCCATCGACGGGCCGATCTCGCTGGCCGATGCCGTCGATCAGGTGAAGCGCTTTAAGTCCGCGGGCTGGGCGGCGACCCGCATCGACGGTCACGATCCGGCGGCGATTGCCGCTGCGATCGAAGCGGCGAAAAAATCCGACCGGCCGTCGATGATCGCCTGCCGCACCACGATCGGCTTCGGCGCGCCGAACAAAGGCGGCACCGCAAAAGCCCACGGCTCGCCGCTCGGCACCGAAGAGATCGCCGCGGCCCGCGCAAAATCTCGGCTGGACCTCGCCGCCGTTCGAAATTCCCTCCGACATTCTCGAGCAGTGGCGCAAGGCCGGCGCGCGCGGCAAACCGTCGCGGCAGGCCTGGCAGGACCGCCTTGCCAAGCTCGATGCCGACAAGCGCGCCGAATTCGAGCGCCGCATCAGCGGCGAGCTCAACGGCAAGCTTGCCGCGGCGGTGCGCGATCTGAAACAAAAGCTCAGCGCCGCGCCGAAAGATATCGCAACGCGCGCCGCGTCCGAATTCGCGCTCGATGCGCTGACCGTGGCGCTGCCGGAAATGATCGGCGGCTCGGCCGACCTCACCGGCTCGAACAATACCCGCGCCAAAGGCATGAAGGTGCTCAGCGCCGCCGACTATTCCGGCACCTTCATCCATTACGGCGTGCGCGAGCACGGCATGGTCGCGGCGATGAACGGCATGGCGCTGCATGGCGGCGTCATTCCCTATTCCGGCACGTTCCTGGTTTTCTCCGACTATTGCCGCCCGGCGATCCGGCTTGCCGCCCTGATGGGGCAGCGCGTCATCCTGGTCGGGACCCACGACTCGATCGGGCTTGGCGAGGATGGACCGACGCATCAGCCGGTCGAGCATCTCGCCGCGTTGCGCGCCATTCCAAATCTCAAAGTGTTCCGGCCGTGCGATGTGGTCGAAACGGTCGAATGCTGGCAGCTCGCGCTGGAATCGAAAGACCATCCGAGCGTGCTGGCGCTGACGCGGCAGAACCTGCCGCAACTGCGCCAGGGCTTTGACGAGCACAACCGCTGCGCGCTCGGCGCTTACGAACTGATCGCGGCGGACGATGATGCCGCAGTCGTGTCGCTGTTCGCCTCGGGATCGGAAGTGGCGATTGCGGCCGAGGCGAAAAAACTCCTCGCCGCCCGCAAAGTCTCGGCGCGCGTCGTCTCGGTGCCGTGCTTCGAACTGCTGCTCGCCGCGCCGGAGGCCAAGCGCGCCAGCGTGATCGGCGAGGCGAAGGTTAATGTCGCGGTCGAGGCCGGCATCCGCCAGGGCTGGGACGCCATTATCGGCTCCGATGGCGCCTTTGTCGGCATGACCGGATTCGGCGCCAGCGGGCCGTACAAGGAGCTTTACCAACATTTCGGAATCACCGCCGAAAAGGTGGCCGAGGCGGCACTGACACGATTAGAAAAGTCATAGAAACGTAGCTACATAGAGGAGCCGCGCCCACCCTTCCCTCCCCGCTTGCGGAGGGACAATGGAGGAGGGTCAGCGGTATGGAGGGGAGACCGGGAATGTCCGTTCGTGTTGCCATCAATGGATTTGGCCGCATCGGCCGCAATATCCTGCGCGCCATCGTCGAGGCCGACCGCGACGATATCGAAGTCGTCGCCATCAACGATCTCGCCCCGGTCGAGACCAACGCGCATCTGTTGCGCTACGATTCAGTGCACGGCCGCTTTCCCGGCGAAGTCACGGTCAAAGGCGACACCATCATTGCGGCAACGGCGCCATCAAGGTCACCGCGATCAAGGACCCGGCGACACTGCCGTGGAAGGAATTGGGCGTCGATATCGCGCTTGAGTGCACCGGCATCTTCACGTCGAAGGAAAAGGCCTCGGCGCACTTGAAGGCGGGCGCCAAGCGCGTGCTGATCTCGGCGCCGGCCGACGGCGTCGATCTCACCGTCGTCTACGGCGTCAACCACGACAAGCTGACCAAGGATCACCTGGTCGTCTCCAACGCGTCCTGCACGACCAATTGCCTGGCGCCGGTCGCCAAGGTGCTCAACGATGCCGTCGGCATCGACAAAGGCTTCATGACGACAATCCATTCCTACACCAACGATCAGCCGTCGCTCGATCAGGTGCACAAGGATCTGTATCGGGCGCGCGCCGCGGCGCTGAACATGATCCCGACCTCGACCGGCGCGGCAAAAGCCGTCGGCCTGGTGCTGCCCGAGCTTGCCGGCAGGCTCGACGGCGTATCGATCCGCGTGCCGACGCCGAACGTCTCGGTGATCGACTTCAAGTTCGTCGCCAAGCGCGCGACCAGCAAGGACGAGATCAACGGCGCGGTGAAACGCGCCGCCGAGCAGCAGCTCAAGGGCATCCTCGGCTACACCGACGCGCCGAATGTCTCGAGCGACTTCAACCACGACCCGCATTCCTCGATCTTCCACATGGACCAGACCAAGGTGATGGACGGCACGTTGGTGCGGGTGATGTCGTGGTACGACAACGAGTGGGGCTTCTCCAATCGCATGGCCGATACCGCAGTGGCGATGGGCAAGCTCGTCTGACCCATCGCATCGCAGCTCCTGCTTTCGCGCGCGTCCATGCCGACCTTTCGCAGCCTCGATGACGCCGACGTTAAAGGCAAACGCGTGCTGTTGCGCGTCGACCTCAACGTGCCGATGCAGGACGGCAAAGTTGCCGACGCAACCCGCATCGAGGAGATCGCGCCGACCATCACGGAACTCGCCGACAAAGGCGGCAAGGTCATCCTGCTTTCGCATTTCGGCCGGCCGAAAGGTCCCGATCCGAAATATTCGCTGCGCCCGGTGGTGCCGAAGTCGCAAGGATCATCGGCCGTCCGGTCGCCTTCGCCGAGGATTGCATCGGCCCGAAAGCGGAGGAGGCGGTCGCCGGGATGAAGAACGGCGACATTCTCTGTCTGGAAAACACCCGCTTTCATCCCGGCGAAGAGAAGAACGACAAGGACTTCGCCAAGAAGCTGGCGGCGCTCGGCGATCTGTTCGTCGACGACGCCTTTTCGGCGGCGCACCGCGAACATGCCGCCAACACCGCGATCGTGACGGTGTCGGGGCTGCCGGCCTATCCGGGCCGCGCCATGAAAGCCGAACTCGACGCGTTGCAGCGCGCCTTCGAGACGCCGGAACATCCGGTCGCGGCGATCGTCGGCGGCGCCAAGATTTCGACCAAGCTCGATCTGCTCGGCCATCTGTTGTCGAAAGTCGAAGTGCTGATCATCGGCGGCGGCATGGCCAATACGTTCCTGGCCGCGCAAGGCAAGCCGATCGGCAAATCGCTGTGCGAGAACGATCTGATCCAGAACGCGCGCGACATTCTCGCCAAGGCCAAATCGCTCAATCGCGAAATCGTGCTGCCGGTCGATGCGTGGTGGCGCCGAAGCTCGAGGCCAATGCACCGACGCGCGTCGTCGCCGTCGATCAGGTCGGCGCGGACGACATGATTCTGGATATCGGCCCGCGCAGCATCGAGCAGGTCATCGCGGTCCTCGGCCGCGCCAAGACGCTGGTCTGGAACGGCCCGTTCGGCGCCTTCGAGATCAAGCCGTTCGACCGCGGCACGGTGGCGGTGGCCAAGGCGGTGGCGGAACTCACGCAAGCCGGCAGGCTTGTCAGTTTTGCAGGCGGCGGCGATACGGTGGCGGCGCTTAATGTCGCGGGCGTGACCAGCCGCCTGACCCATGTTTCCACCGCCGGCGGCGCCTTCCTGGAATCGCTCGAAGGCAAGACCCTGCCGGGCGTCAAAGTGCTGCTGGTACCTTAAACTGCCAGCGATGACACGCATAGAATAGCGCAACGCTGCCGAATCGCCGGCGCCGACGTTCAGGAGGGCGAGATGAATCTCAGCGAATTGAACAAAGTAGCGGAAGCGATGGTCGCCCCGGGCCGCGGCATCCTGGCCGCCGATGAATCCACCGGCACGATCAACAAGCGCTTCGACTGCCTCGGCATCGCTTCGACCGCCGACACGCGGCGCGACTACCGCGAAATGCTGTTCCGCACCAAAGAGGCGATGTCGAAATATATTTCCGGCGTCATCCTCTATGACGAGACGCTGCGGCAGAACGCCAAGGACGGCACGCCGCTGGTCAAGGTCATCGCGCAGGCGGGCTCGCTGCCGGGCATCAAGGTCGACAAGGGCACCAAGCCGCTGCCGAACTGCCCGGGCGAAGTCGTCACCGAGGGTCTCGACGGCTTGCGCGAGCGTCTCGCCGAATACCGCGAGCTCGGCGCAAAATTCGCCAAGTGGCGCGCGGTGATCGATATCGGCGAGCCGGCATTCCGAGCTACACCTGCATCAACGCCAATGCGCATGCGCTCGCGCGCTATGCCGCGCTCTGCCAGGACGAAGGCATCGTGCCGATCGTCGAGCCTGAAGTGCTGATGGACGGCGATCACGACATCGACCGCTGCTTCAAGGTCACCGACTGGATGCTGAAGGACGTGTTCGAGGCAGCTGTTCTTCAACCGCGTCGCACTCGAAGGCATGGTGCTCAAGCCGAACATGGCGATCCCCGGCAAGAAGTCGGCCAAGCGCGCCTCGGTCGAGGAAGTCGCCGAGAAGACGCTGCGCGTGCTCAAGGCATGCGTGCCCGCCGCCGTGCCCGGCATCGCTTTCCTGTCCGGCGGCCAGTCCGACGAAGAAGCGACCGCGCATCTCGACGCGATGAACAAGATGGGCCCTTGCCGTGGCGGGTCTCGTTCTCCTACGGCCGCGCGCTGCAAGCGACGCCGCAGAAGACATGGGCGGGCAAATCGGAAAACGTGGCCGCGGCGCAGCGCGCCTTCAACCACCGCGCCATGATGAACGGCCTCGCCACCCGCGGCGAATGGAAAGCCGACCTCGAACGGAAAGCGGCGTGAACCGTCTTGGCGTCATTCCGGCGAAAGCGGGAATCCATATCCACGATCGGAGCAAGTCTTGCATAGACGGTGATTATAGGTCCCCGCTTTCGCGGGGACGACGGCAATGAATCCGCAGCGCGTCGTCCCGCGACTCTATCTCGTCACGCCCGTCCTCGAAGACACATCGCCGTTCGTCAGCACGCTCGATGCCGCGCTCGACGCCGGCGACGTTGCCGCCGTTCTGCTGCGCCTTGCCGACGCCGATGAGCGCAGCCTGACCAATCGCGCCAAGGCGGTCGCGGCCGCCGTGCAGCGCCGCGACATTGCGCTCCTGCTCGACGGCCGCTCCGAGATTGTCGGCCGCGCCGGCGCCGACGGCGCCCACATCACGGGAATCGAAGCTTTCGCCGCCGCGCTGTCGACGCTCAAGCCTGACCGCATCGCCGGCGCCGGCGGTTTGCGCAGCCGTCATGATGCCATGCTCGCGGGCGAAACGGGCGCCGACTATGTGATGTTCGGAGACCCCGCTCCCTACCCTCCCCCGCTGCGGCGGAGGGTTGGGGGCCATCGGCCATCCTTCGACACCATCGAGGAGCGGCTAAAATGGTGGGCGGATCTGGTCGAGATTCCATGCGTCGGCTACGCCGCGAACGCCGACGAAGTCCGGCCGCTGGCGCAAGCCGGCGCCGACTTCGTCGCGCTGGGTGATTGGATATGGACGCATCCGGAAGGAGCAGCGGCGGCGGTGGCTGCGGCGGCGGGCGCGCTCGCCGAGCCGGCGCCTTGAGCGCTGCGCACGTGGCCGGTTTCGCTCTTGCGGCATGTCTCATTGCGACGCTGCCGGTCCCCGCCATGGCGCAAAATTCGCCGGCGCCCGCCGCGCCGAAATCGGCAACGGCAAAACCGAAACCGCCGGCCGCGAAGCCCGCACCCGCGCCGCCAAGCCCGGTCCCTTTCGTCACAACCGGCCCGCAGCCCGATTATGCTTTCGCCGAGTTTCAGCGCGGCCACTATCTCACCGCGTTCGGGCTCGCCACCAAGCGCGTCAACGAAGCAAGCGATCCCAAATCGATGACGCTGCTGGGCGAGCTCTACGCCAACGGCCTCGGCGTGCCGCAGGACGATAAGAAGGCGGCGGAGTGGTACAAGCTCGCCGCCGGCCGCGGCGACCGCGAGGCGATGTTCGCTTTGGCGATGTTCAGTCTCGCCGGACGCGCCGGACCGCGCGACCGCGAGGCCAGCGCCAAATGGCTTGCCGCCGCCGCCAAGCTCGGCCAGCCGCTCGCCGCCTACGATCTTGCATTGCTGTACATGGAAGGTCAGCTGTTCCCGCAGGATTTCGGCCGCGCCGCCGAATTATTGCGCACCGCCGCACAGGCCGGCAATGCCGACGCGCAATATGCGCTCGGCACGCTCTACAGGACCGGTCGCGGCGTGCCGCAGGATAACAACGAGGCCGTGCGATTGTTCGGGCTCGCATCGCTCGGCGACGTCACCGAAGCCAAAGTCGAATACGCCATCGCGCTCTACAACGGCGACGGCGTCGCCAAGAACCAGCAAAGCGCGGTCACCTTGTTTCACCAGGCGGCGCTGAAGAACAATCCGGTCGCGCAAAATCGTCTCGCCCACATTCTCGCCGCCGGCCAGGGCGCACCGGCCGATCCGGTCGCTGCCGTCAAATGGCATCTGATCTCCAAGGCCCGTGGCGAGACCGACCTCGCCCTCGACGACTTCGTCAGCAAGCTCGACCCCGACAAACGCGAAGCCGGCGAAAAAGCCGCCAAGACCTGGCTCGACGCGATGAAGAAGCCGCCGTCGTAAAAGTGTGTCATGCCCGCGAAGGCGGGCCCCTCGATGTCGCCGTAACGCTGACCGACCCGCGTTCGACTTTTCTCGATTTTGTCGATCGCGCTGCGCCATGTGCTGGGCGCAGGACGGGCCGCCATCATAGATGTTTGGCCGCCATCGACCCTCAGGTAAACTGTTACGCAGCATCAGCCCGTCAGGATTGCCGCCGGAATGTCGCAAACGATTGCCCCGAACAGCAGCCAGGCGCGGCTGATTTTGATTGGAACCGGACTCTGCTCGCACTCGGCATGGGGATACGGCAGAGCTTCGGACTGTTTCTCACCCCGGTCACGCACGATCTCGGGGTGACGGCGGCCGATTTCACACTGGCTCTCGCCGTCCAGAATATCGTCTGGGGCCTTTCTCAAGCGTTGGTCGGCGCGGCCGCAGACCGCTTCGGCCTGCGCATCACGATGATGGCGGGCGCGGTGATTTACGTCGCGGGCCTCGGCATCATGACTGCAGCCCAAGGCGCGTTGGCGCTGGTCGTCTCCGGCGGATTGATGGGCATGGCCTTGTCATGCACGGCGACGTCACTGGCAATGACCGCATGTGCGCGCGCTGTTTCGGCAGAGCGGCGGAGCACAACTCTCGGTCTTGTCGCCGCGGCCGGATCGCTCGGCACCCTCGTGGTGCCGCTTGTCACCCAGGCCCTGCTCGCACACGAGCCGTGGCAGATCGGCACGCTGGTTTTCGTATTGATGGCGGTCGCGATGCTGCCCGCCGCCTACTGGGCTGGCGGCGCCGACAAGATACCGGCTCTCGGCACGGCAACGACCTCCATGCGCGAGGTGCTCGGCCAAGCCATGCGGAACCGGCCGTTTCTCGTGATGTCGGGAGCTTATTTCGTCTGCGGTCTTAACCTCGTATTCCTGACCACGCATCTGCCCGCCTATCTGGCAATCTGCGGCCAGGACCCGATGCTGAGCGCGGAAGCCCTTGCGATGATCGGCGGCATGAGCTGCGTCGGCTCCTTGCTGAACGGCTGGCTCGGCGGAAAATATCCGAAGCACATCCTTCTTGGTCTTCTCTACATCCTGCGTTCGATCATGTTCGCCATCTATTTCGTGATGCCGCCTACTCCGGCAAGCACACTCCTGTTCGCCGCGGCGATGGGCCTGCTGTGGTGGCCCGGCCTGGCGCCGCTCATCGGCGGTTTGGTCGCCGAGATCTTTGGCACCCGTTATATGGCGACCTTGCTCGGCGTATCCTTCGTCGTGCACCAGATAGGCTCGTCGCTTGGCGCCTGGGGCGGCGGAGTGATCTTCGACTTATTCGGCTCTTATGACTACGCGTGGCAGACCGGCACACTGATCGGGTTCGCCGCCGGCGTCGTTCAGATCCTGGCGGGTGGTCCAAGCCGCGGGCGCGATCGCATCAACGTGCCCGCCGTCGCGACGATGTAACGAGAGCCGGGCTTACTTCTTCCTGGCTGCCCGCTTCGCGCGCGCTGCGTCGTTGGCCGCCTCTGCGACGTTGATGAGCTGCCTGAAAGCAATCCGCTTGGGGATGTTCGCTGACGCGTCCTCGCCATCCGGACGACCTGTCGGCTTCATGGGCTCTCCAATCCCTCGTTCCGCCAAGCCGATCTTTTCGCAAAAAACCGCCGCACGACGTGCCCTTTCCACATCCACAATCCCGAAAGCAGCATGACGGGAAAGAAGACAAACCGCGTCGGAGGCGCGTAGTCCGGAAGGTGTTCAAACGGACTATAAATATAACCGATGATCGGGATGCTGCAGACGATATGAACCCAGCGAATAATCGTACGGCTGATGCCTTGGTTCATGATCGCCTCCCTTTGCGATGCCGATGTCATTGCAGCCCGGCGACGACGCGCTCCAGATCGCCGATGAATTTCCGCCAGCCGTACATCGCCCCTTGATAATTGGCCTCTTGGTCGGGACGGAAGCCGGACTGCTCCATGCGCACGAGCGTTCCGCCGCTTGTCGCGACCAACGTCCATACGACGACGCTCTCAAGCCCCATAGAGCCCCAGCTATAGGAGAGCTTTTTATTTGGCTCGACGACCAGGACTTCGGAATCGACCACGCCGTTCCAATTGGGCATCGGTGTGGCGCGGAAACTGAATTTATGGCCGACAACCGGCTGGAAGTCGTTGTCCATCAGCCACTCCTTGATCAGATGACCTTGCGTGAGGGCGCGCCAGATTTTTGTCGGCGGATAAGGCAGTTCTTTTTCGACCACAACCGAGCGTGTCGCGGCAGTCGTCATTGGTCCATCCTTTTGAGCAGGTCTTCGAGGCGGCCAAACCGGTCGCGCCAGAACGCGCCGTACAGACCCATCCAATCGACGAGGGGAACAAGCCCTGTCGGTTCGGCGCGGTAATGGGTTTCTCGCCCCTGGCGGCGGTCACGCACCAAGCCAGCGAGCTTGAGCGCGCCCAAATGTTTCGACACCGCCGGCTGCGAGACACCGGCAAAATCAGTCAAGGCGTGGACGGTTTGCTCGCCTTCGCGGCTTAGCCGCTGGAAGATTGCGCGCCGTGTCGGATCGCCAAGCGCTTTGAAAACGGCGTCGGTGTCGGCCTTCATTTCCGATCCATAACCCGACGGTTATGAGATTGTCAATGCCTGCGCACAGTCAGCTTCGAATGAAGCGAAGGCGTAATCGCCATTCGGCTTCTAACTATGTTTGGTTCGGGGGGCTTCTTATATTCATTGCGAAGCTTTTGGGAGCGTTTATGTCGAAGCCATTGGTTGTTTCTATTCCGCACAGGCTTGGAAGGGATGAAGCGGTTCGCCGGCTCAAGGCGGGGCTGGGCCAGGCGCGATCCAATTATGGCACTGTATTTTCCGTCCAGGAGGAGATCTGGACCGGGAACTCATTGCAGTTTCGCGTGAGCGCGCTCGGACAGGCGGCAAGCGGAACAATTGAAGTCGCAGAAGATGTCGTCAATCTCACAGTCTTCCTGCCGTGGCTTCTCGCCAAGGTCGCCAACATGATTCAGCCGTTGGTGCGGAAGGAGGGCACTTTGATGCTGGAGAAGAAGTGAGCAATCACGGTCCGTTGTTTTGTTAGCGCAGAGATTGTTTCAGAAGGACATTCAGTTTGCATCATATTTTAACGCGGACGTGATTAGCGAAAAAATCTACATCAAAGTTGTTGTTGTTTCTTAGTGTCACTATCAGCATAGGTTGCCGAGGCGCTCCGTCAAAAAGGGTAATTTGCCTCCGTTCTTCAATCAAAGGAATTATTTCAAAAATCTTTGGGTTTGGTTCTATCGACACGTCAAAATATGAAGCTGGCACCGCGTCGGATCCCCACCAGAAAGTAAACTCTTTAGTCGTATGAGCAGGAATTGTATAATTACCTGTTTTAAGCTGGACATCAGGCATGACGATTCTCCTCTAGCTAGGACTGGCTACATGGACACGCGAACGATACTGCAACCTGTAACCATCTAAAAAAATTAATACCAAAATGTCGTCTAGCTTAGTGTGACCCACGTCACCCCCGAAGATCGGTGCGGCAGCAACTCTAGGCCGCCGGTTCTGTAAGGCCATCGCTATCGCGCCTCACGCGCCCGAAAGTTCCGCATATTCCCACCGGCGGCGCCACAAAAATTCTACACCAATTGCTGGTGTTGCCGGAAGTGAATGGCGGCCGGTTATGGCAGCTTGGGCAATGGCGATTACTGATAGAGAAAGCCGACCGAATGCTCAATTAGTCCGGGTGTCGGTCGATTTCCGAAGCCGGGAGACGAGCGTCAGCGGAGGCGGCCCGCGCTTGCCCGGCGCAATTCAGTTCAGGTGGGCGAGACGTCAGGACGATCTACTGCTTAGTGCCGGTGGTAAAACTCCCAACAGGCGCCCCGTTGGCGGCACTGACGTAGTTGTCGCCATAGGTGACAACCTCGCCCTCGCCGACACCGCCGGCGAAGAAGCTGGTCTCATTTCCGGTCAGCGTCGACTGGGCAAGCCAAAGAAAAGAATTCGGGCCGCCTGCCTCGACGCCAAATGCATTGCTTACGGACAACGAATGCGTCACCGAGAGGTTGCTGACGGAATGGCTGGTCGCCGACGAGACAAAAAAGCCGCCGCCGCCGTTATGTGCAGCGACACTGTCGGTCACGCCGATTGTGAGCGCCCCAGTGCCGTTTGTGCCCGTCGAGAGCAGGCCGCTGCCGGTGTTACCGCTAAGGCTTGTGTGGTCGATGTCGGCCGACACCGGGCCGGAGCTATCAACCGTGATGGAAATTCCGCTACCGCCATTATCGACAAAGCGCGAGTTACTGACAGTGAGCGACCGTCCTGACGTCGCTGTTGAAACAAGCGACAGGCCGTCAGTTGCGAACGACCGTACAGTGCAGTTGATCACCTCCAGCGCGCCGCCGCCGCTGAAAACGATGCCGTTATTTCCGATATTGGTGCCGTCGAGCGTCAGGCCCTGAAGCGAGACTTTGTCACTGCTGCCGGCATTGATGTCGATGGCGTCGGCGCCCAAGGCCGCTGCGATACCGGCCTCAACGCCATTCGGGCTGGTGATGGTGACCGCCTTGTTGTTGATCGTGATGGGACCGAAACCGGCGCTGTCAATTGCCGTGACCTCGCCGCCTGGCGCCACGACATCGACCGCGGTCTGAAAGGTCTTGCACGGCGAGCCGAACGTGCAGGGATTGGAGTTGTTGCCGTACGAGGCGACAAAGACGCGATCTCTCGCGGCAGCGTGCGTGGCCGGCAGCATAGCGGCGAACGCGAGCGCCGCTGCAGTGATGATGGTGCGTGTCATATGGAAAGCCCCCTGGGTCGCCTGAGCGTGCACAGTGTCCGTGTGCGCTAGTCTAGCTTGGGGGAAGCCGGGCTGTAAGCTGGCTTATTGAGGTTTGTGGCACCGGAACCGCATTCCGACAGTCGAATGGCTTTCTGCTTTTGCTGCGGTTGCGCGCGGCAAGTTCTTGGCCCGTTTCTGCCACGCCGGTCCGCCACCTTCCAGTCCGCTCTCAGGGGTACAGCAACAGCGCCTCCTGTGAGTTGGCGTGGCGGTTGTTGGACCCAATGCATGGACACTCTTTGGCGATATGACCGCACACGCGGTAGTAATGCGGGATGAATGACTTTGCGGACGCGCTTTACACGGCGGCCAGCCTCATCGGCCACGCCGACGCGGAGCTGGTTGAAATCGTCTCCCTTTCGCTCGGCGTGAGCCTCACCGCCAGTATTTGCGCCTTTGTCATTGGTGCGCCGCTTGGCACTGCATTGGCCGTGTTTCGTTTCCACGGCAAGGGCGCATTGATTGTCATTGCCAATGCCCTTCTCGGTTTGCCACCAGTTGTCGTCGGTCTCGTCGTCTATCTGCTGCTATCGCGATCCGGCCCGCTCGGATCGTTCGGCATCCTGTTCACACCCACCGCGATGGCGATCGCGCAGGCCGTTCTCGCTACGCCAATCGTCATCGCGCTCGTGCATCGGATGACGGTGGGTGTGTGGGCGGCCTATGGCGATGCCCTATTAGTCGATGGAGCCTCGCGTCTGCGCGCCCTCGGTCCGATTATGCTCATTGGCAGGGAGGGATTGCTGACGGCTTTCCTTGCGGCCTTTGGTCGGGCCATCGCCGAAGTCGGCGCGATCATCATCGTCGGCGGCAATATCCGAGGCTATACTCGCACGATGACGACGGCTATCGCTTTGGAAACAAGCAAGGGCGAATTGAGTTTTGCCCTCGCATTGGGGATCATTCTCATCACCCTGTCCATGACCGTAAGTGCCCTGAGCCTGTTCTTCGGACGCGCCCTTACGGGCCGCTGAACGGACTGAGGCGCTTCTAATCCTGCCGGGAGAAATCCGCATGGGTCGACGGCCACATGTTTTAAGAGTCTCGGTAATCGCAATTTTCTTCGCAGCAAGCGCGTTGCTATATGGTTCGGCTTCCGCTCAGGAGAAGTCGATCATCGTCGCCTCGACGACATCGACGCAAGACTCCGGTTTGTTCGGTTACCTGTTGCCGATCGTGAAGCAGAAGACCGGCATTGAGGTAAAAGTGCTGGCCCAAGGCACGGGTCAGGCCCTCGACACGGCACGGCGTGGTGACGCCGATGTCGTCTTCGTTCATGCCAAATCTGCCGAGGAAAAATTCTTAGCCGAAGGCTTCGGAGTGAAGCGTTATCCCGTCATGTATAATGACTTTATCGTGGTCGGCCCCAAAGACGATCCAGCCGGCATCAAGAGCAAGGACATTTTGACGGCGCTGCAAACGATCAAGGCTAAGGCCGTGCCGTTTATTTCGCGCGGCGACCGCTCCGGCACCAACATTGCCGAACTCGGGCTTTGGAAAGAAGCAGGCATCGATATCACAAACGACAAGGGGCCTTGGTATAAAGAAATCGGCCAGGGTATGGGTGCTGCGCTCAATATGGCGTCGGCGTCCAACGCCTACGTGCTATCGGATCGCGGCACTTGGCTTGCCTTTCAGAATCGCGGCGATCTCGCCATCGTGGTCGAAGGCGACAAGCGCCTATTCAACCAATATGGCGTGATGCTGGTGAAGCCGGCAAAATATCCAGGCGTAAAAAAAGACCTCGGTCAGCAATTCATCGACTTCCTGATTTCGCCAGAGGGACAGAAGATCATCGCCGGATACAAGATCAACGGCCAGCAACTTTTTTATCCAAACGCCAACGACCCGAACGCCTGACGCGCTTCGTTCGTAGCCAAGGTTGCGGCTTTGCAACACGCTGTCTTTTCGCTTGCCCTGGTTATCATCGCGGCGGCCTACGCCGCGGTGGGACAAGCCGGTGCCACCGGATATATCGCGGCAATGGGCCTGGCCGGGTTTACTCCCGATATCATCAGGCCGGCGGCGCTGGCTCTCAATACATTGGTCGCGGCGATTGGCACCGCACGCTTTGCGAGAGCGGGCCACATCAAATGGCGGAGTACGTATCCGTTCATTCTCCTTGGGGTGCCCTTCTCGGTCTTAGGTGGAGCGACGCACTTAGCCGCTTCGATTTATCATCCTGTCGTCGGGATATTACTGATCGTGGCCGCAGGACAGATGGTGAGGTCCGCGCGTTCGGCTGCGGCAACGGATGAACTTGCGCCTCCGCATCCGCCTTTGCTGTCGTCGATCATCGCGGGTGCGATCATCGGCTTTGTTGCCGGCGTGACCGGTATTGGCGGCGGCATTTTCATCGCGCCGTTGGTGCTCACGTTGCGTTGGCTAAATACACGACACGCGGCAGGACTCTCTGCACTGTTCAATCTGCTGAACTCCGCCGCCGCGCTTGCGGGCCTGTGGAGTACTTCGTTTGTATTACCGGCCGAATTGCCCTCTTGGCTCGTCGCGGTTGCTATCGGCGCGATACTTGGCTCATGGCTCGGCGTGAAACATCTGCCGTCCGTCACACTGCGGTACATCTTATCGACGCTTTTGCTAGTAGGCGGCGCCTGGATGCTTCTAAGCTGACTCGGAGCGGTCGCGCATTGCTCCACGCTGCCGCGGATATATATAGTCGCGATTGTTTTCCAGATTGGGAGGCGAAAATTTGATGTCTTCTACTCGCACGTCTCTTCTAATCGGCACAACTAAGGGCGCGTTTTTGATTTCTAGCGGCAATGACCGTAGCGGCTGGGCCACTCAGGGGCCTTACTGTGAAGGCTGGCCAATCAATCACATGGTTGGAGACCCCGAGACAGGCACGCTTTGGGCGGGAGGAGGCGGCGAATGGCACGGCGCAGGTATCTGGCGCAGCGAAGACGGCGGCACGAGTTGGAAGGTCACCCGCCTTACAACGGGGAAGATGGACGATTGGGCCGCCAACGATCCCAATTTCGCAAAGATGATCGGTTGGACCGACGAACCGCTACCGTTTACCAACGCATTCGCTCAAATCTGGTCGCTCGGCTACGCACACGGTACGCTGTACGCCGGCACCAAACCGGCGAACCTTCTGGCCAGTAAGAACGGCGGTAAAGATTGGGTGCGGATACATGCTCTGACGGATCACCCTTCTGCCGATAGCTGGAACCCTGGTGCTGCGGGGCTGGTGCTACACACTATCGTTTCTGATCCAGGCAACCCCAAAAAGCTCTGGGTTGGAATCTCGGCGGCCGGCGTCTTTGCGACCGAGGACGGTGGAGCGACATGGGAGCGCCGCAACCGCCTCTCGAACGCTGAAACATGTGATCACCACGACCACCCTGCGGCGCCACGCGACGGCGACATCGGGCACTGCGTCCACAACATGATGCGTGCGCCAGGTACAAGCGACGTGCTTTACCAGCAGAACCACTATGGCGTATGGCGCTCGGCCGATGGTGGTCGAAGCTGGGACGACCGGACCAAAGGCCTGCCGTCGACCTTCGGCTTTCCGATCCGGGTTCATCCGCGCGATCCGAATACGATCTGGACGCTGCCACTCAACGGTGACATGGCCGGACGTTTTCCACCCGACGCGGCCGCAGCGGTCTGGCGATCACGCGACGGCGGCCAAAGCTGGCACGCGATGCGCAAAGGCCTGCCACAGAAGGGCTGCTTCTTCACCGTCCTCCGTCAAGCGATGGCCGGTGACGGCCGCGATCCAACGGGGATCTATTTCGGCACAAACAGTGGTTCGGTCTTCGCGAGCTTTGATGAAGGTGAGAATTGGCAGGAGATCGCGCGTCACTTGCCAACGATACTTGCTGTCGAAGTACTCGAACAGAGGTAACATGTGTCGATCGACTGCACTGGTCTCGGATTTTATATTCCCCACATCTGAACCTGAAAATGCTTGCTATTGGCCTTGGCGGGCATTCTTCCCTCGCCGCTAGGCGGCAGGAACATGGACGAATGCCTCCGCTAAGGACCGACGTGCGGTCCACTGAGCGCATCGACAAAGGAGCGAAACTGCGGATTTAAACGGCTCTTTATCTCGCTCCAACAGGCTTGTGCACCCGGTGGCGACATAACGTCCTTTATACTCTCTCGAATACCAAACCAATGCTGGCTGTGAAGCATTCGAATCTCGCCTTGAAAAAACACGTTTTCCGACCGCCGTAAAAAGCTCAATAGCACCAAGCTATATTGCGCGCGTTCGACTTCATTAAGCACAAGAAAATCTCGTCCAGCGCGCAGATATAGGTCGACGAGATTTTTATCCTTCGCAATGTCGAAAGAGATTGAGGCGAAGGAATTGACCACCTGCTGAAATGCCGAAGCGCGCACCGCGCGGGTGTTGTGCCTAATTTGAATGGATACATAAATAACACTTGCGACTACACCGACGCCGCTCATTGCCGCGCCAAGTTCAGCAAGTTCCTGTAGCGACATTGACGCCCCCATCAATGCAAAGCAATCCAGCTTGCCCCTTAGCATACGCTGCGCATCCCTCCTGAAAACATGCGATTGTGCTACAAAGCGCGGTGCTGTGTCGCAGTTATGGCACACAGCGTCACTAAGTGCGGCGCAACGATTTGGTCGCTTCTCTTATGCGCAAAATTATCCCTGGTGCGCGACCTATTCGGGTCGGGCCGGCGGCGCCCAGAACTGCGGCTTTTCGACTTTCGAACAGTGCCAAGCCACTGTAAGTGGCATCGGCGGGTTCTGCGACCGAAATACTCAATACCATCCGCAAACCTCGCATCGCCGCTATCAATAGTCGCGAATTAGGCTCAGCGCCGTTCTTTAGCGACGATCAGCGTGTAGCGGCGGGTTGCAAATCCGTAATCCACCGCTATGGCTTTGATCGCGGATACGCGTTTGCGAATCTTTATCTGTTGTGAGCACGAGCGCGGCATCCGGCGCGCAGATAGGTCATCGCGCACGAAACTCTGATTTTCCTGCACAAATTCGCGCATCGAACGAATCTTTTGACATCGTTGCCGCGTTCGGGATAACGGACCTCACTCCCGTTCGCCGTGAAGGACGTCAGCCGGTGACCCTGGCTGATCGGAACGGGATGCGGTGCCCGCGGGCGGCGGTTCGTCACTCCCGCTCCCGGGCGGCTTGGGCATCAGTCTCCCGGCATTATGACCGGGGCGCGAGGTGCTCGCTGGACTGGGACAGGCGAAGGCGGGTAACGCCCGTTCAGACCACGTCCCCGGAAGCCTGGCCTGAAGCTGAGCCTTAGGGACGATGACTCCCTTTGGCGAGAGCCGCGGTGGAACGCCGATGGGCGAGCGCGCCTTGCAAGGCGCGAGCTGTACCGCAAGGTACAGAGGATACGGATCAGCGTCTTTCGGCGTTCCGCTTTCCTTTTTCTTCTTGCTCTTACGTTCGTGGCTTGAAGCATTGATCGTGACGGCGCCGGCCCCACCGCCTGTGCCTTCTGACGAAGATCGGTGTGGAGAGCGAGAACGTTTCGTGGCTTCTCATTGCTGGCGTGACCACCACTCGGATGCAGGTGCATCGCGAGAACGAGACCCCTTGCGTCATTGCGAGGAGCGCTAGCGACGAAGCAATCCAGAGGCCGCTTGCATTGAGCGCTGGATTGCTTCGCTACTCGCTTGCAATGACGTAAGAGATCATCCGCCCCGCGAAGCATGGTGCAGGATCGCATGACTCAATGCCTCGTTGCCGTTTCAGGAGGAATCCGAATGCCCGCGCAAACGATCTTGGCGCGTCACGTCCCGCGCCCCTTCCACCACCCTGCTCCGCAGGATGGTCCCCCTTCCCCACTATCGTGGGGCAGGATGCCATGGCTTGACGCAGCCGCTTTAAGCCTTACGAGACACCGCATGCTGCACTCCGCCGTCATCAACGTCATGACCAAGGCCGCCCGGCTCGCCGGGCGCAGCCTCAAGCGCGATCTCGGCGAGGTCGAGCACTTGCAGGTGTCGCTGAAGGGCCCGCGCAATTTCGTCACCGCCGCGGACCGCCGCGCCGAGGAGATCCTGCGCGCGGAACTCGCCAAGGCGCGGCCCGGCTACGGCTTTCTCGGCGAGGAAGGCGGCGCCCGCGCAGGCACCGACAGGAGTCATCGCTGGATCGTCGATCCGCTCGACGGCACCACCAATTTCCTGCACGGCATTCCGCATTTCGCCATCTCGATCGGGCTTGAGCGCGACGGCGCCATCATTGCCGGCCTGGTCTACAATCCGGCCAACGAGGAACTGTTCGTCGCCGAACACGGCAAGGGCGCGTTCCTCAACGATCAGCGGCTTCGCGTCGCCGCACGCACCAATCTTGCCGAAGCAATTGTCGCCTGCGGCATGCCGCATTACGGCCGCGGCGGCGACCTGGTGCTGGCGCGCCATGAGATTGCCGCGGCCCAACAGCATTTTGCCGGGCTGCGCCGCTATGGCGCGGCGGCGCTCGACCTGGCCTGGATCGCTGCCGGCAGGCTCGACGCCTACTGGGAGCGCGACCTGTCGCCGTGGGACCTCGCCGCGGGCCTCATCCTGGTCCGCGAAGCCGGCGGATTTGTCACCGATTGCAATGGCGGCGACGCCATCTTCGCCAAGGGCGAGATCGCCGCCGGCAACGACAGCATGCATGGCCAACTGCTCCGGCTCATCAAAGAGGCCGCCAAGGCGGCGGCCAAGGATGCAACCAAGGCCGCCACCAAGGAGCCCGCAGCGCCGTGACCGGTTTCGCCCTCACCTTGCCGCAAAGACTGTGGCAATTCGCGGTGCTGGAAGTCTCGTCGTTCCAAGTACCGTCGCGCCAAGCCGCGTACCAAGCCGCATGCGGCAGAACGACGCCAGACAACGCTTTTTACTGTCATAAGCGCTGTGTCATGATGCGGCGATCCCGGGCGGTTCATTGAGGCGATGGCTAACGATCCCGATCCGCTGAAGCTGACCTCGCCCCGCATCTTCGTCATCAGGATGCTGGTGTTCCTCATTCTGTGCGGGCTGATCGCGTTCGTCCTGCAACGCCAGATCTTCAACGCTTTCCTCGCCAATCCGTGGCTCAACGGCTTGATCATCGGCGTGCTCGCGATCGGCATCATCATGTCGTTCCATCAGGTGATCCGGCTGTTCCGCGAAGTATCCTGGGTCAACGGCTATCGCAGCGCCGATCCGGAAGCCGCCGCCGCGCGCGCCCCCAAGCTATTGGCGCCGATGGCGGCAATGCTCGGCCGCGAGCGCCTCGAGCACGTCGCGATGTCGACGCAGACCATGCGGGCGTTTCTCGATTCGCTGGCGACGCGGCTCGACGAGGCACGCGACCTTTCCCGCTACCTGACCGGCTTGCTGGTGTTCCTCGGCCTCCTCGGCACGTTCTGGGGCCTGATCGAGACCGTGGGCTCCGTCGGCAGCATCATCAACGGCCTGAAGGCCGGCGGCGACGCCGATTCGGTTTTTGATGCGCTGAAGGAAGGATTGGCGGCGCCGCTCGGCGGCATGGGCATTTCATTCTCGTCGTCGCTGTTCGGCCTTGCCGGCTCGCTGGTCCTCGGTTTTCTCGATCTGCAAACCAGCCAGGCGCAAAACCGCTTCTACACCAATCTCGAAGACTGGCTAGCGACCACGGTGCAGGAACCGGGCATCGGCGCGGTCAACGGCGGCATGCTGCCAGCGGGGATCGCCGATGCGCTAACGCAATTGCAGCAATCGGTCGGCGACAGCACGTCCGGCAAAGCAACGTCGGCGGCGATGGCGAACCTCGCCGAAGCGATCCAGGGCCTCGTGCAACATATGCGCAGCGAGCAGCAGATGATCCGCGACTGGGCCGACGAACAGGCCAAGCTCAACACCCAACTGCGCCGCTTCATGGAGCGTTTGTCGCACGAACCTGTCGACAGGTAACGGTATGGCGCTCTCGCGTGTCCGCCGCGACAGCGGCATGAATTACTGGCCCGGATTCGTCGATGCGCTGTCGACGCTGATCCTGTCCGTCATCTTCTTGCTGACCGTATTCATGGTCGCGCAATTCTTCCTGTCGCAGGATCTCGCCGGCAAGGACACCGCATTGCAACGGCTGAATGCGCAAATCTCGCGCTTGAGCCAACTGTTGTCGCTGGAGCAGACCGGAAAAGTCAGTCTCGAAGACCAGGTGTCGCAACTGCGCGCCTCGCTCAATGCGGCGGAAGGCGAGCGCGACCGCTTGCGCGGCGCGGCCGGCGCCGCTCCGGGCCCGGCAACAGGCACCGGCGCAGTCGACAACCTCAACTCGCAGATCGACCTTCAGAAGGAAGCGACGGCGCGCGCAGTGGCGCAGATCGAAAACCTCAACGAGCAGATCAAGGCGCTGCGCAACCAGATCGCCGCGCTGCAAGAGGCGCTCGGCACTTCAGAGCAGAAGCAGAAGGACTCGCAGATCCAGATCGCCGACCTCGGCCAGCGGCTGAATGTAGCGCTGGCGCAACGCGTGCAGGAACTGACCCGCTACCGGTCGGATTTCTTCGGCAAGCTGCGCGATATCCTCGGCAATCGTCCGGACATTCGCGTGGTCGGCGATCGTTTTGTATTTCAGTCCGAGCTGTTCTTCGACTCCGGCACGTCTGCCTTGCGGTCCGAAGGCGCAGGCGAACTCGACAAGATCGCCTCGGCGCTGCTCGATCTGCAAAAGCAAATTCCGCCGGAGATCAATTGGGTGCTGCGCGTCGACGGCCATACCGACATCCGGCCGGTTGGCGCGTCATCGCCGTTCAAATCGAACTGGGAACTCAGCTCGGCCCGCGCCATTGCGGTCGTGCAATACCTGATCAGCAAAGGTGTCCCGCCGCAACGGCTGGTTGCCGCGGGCTTCGGCGAATTCCAGCCGATCGATGCCGGCACCACCGACGACGCGCTGAGCCGCAACCGCCGTATCGAGCTCAAATTGACCGAACGCTAGAACACGATCCGGAAATGTGGATATCGGTTTTCCGATAAGATCATGCCGCAATGGAAATTCTTGACCTTGATCCGATTAAACCTCATCGGATCGAGGTCTGGGGCATATTGCCGCGCCCCAATTCTGCTATATTCGCGTCCCATTGAAGCCGGGACTTGTGCTGGGGGCACGGATGTTCGGTTGGGTAGAAGGCGTTCGCTTGCGCAGCGGCGACACGGGCGCCCGGATCTTCGATCTCGCAGAAGGCGTTCGGACATTCGGACGCGAACAGGCTGCGCGGATATTCGGCTGGGGCGGCGCTGAAGTCGAGGAGCGGGCAAAGCTGCTCGACCGTATGGTCGTTTTGATCGTGCATGGACTGCGGACGAAGACCTACGAGCAGTTCGTCGCCGCCTTCTCCAATCCCGGCCACGAGCCGGATGCGTTGCAACGCCTGAGCCACAAGGCGAGTTTTCAGATGCGCATCTCGCCGACCTGCTGGTACGACGCCAGCATCGCCTATGCCCGCGACGGGACGCGATCATTACGCATGATTGGCGGCGGCGATGACCTCGGTGTTTGCATAACCGCCGGTTCGGCGATCGATGGCATGGGTGTCGAGTACACGGCGCAGTACGGCGAGGAGTCCGGCCGCGATGCCTGGGCCATGGTCCGTACGCTGGCGAAATTTCCCGCCTATCACCGCGTCAGCTCGGCCGAGACGTCGTTCGAAATTTGATCTGCAGCACCGTGAACACGAACCATCCTGGCGTGTCACTGCGGCCCTATGATGCGCGCGACGAAGATGCCGCCGTCGCGCTTTGGCTGCGTACCTGGCAAGCCGCTTATCCGGAGCTTGATTTCGCCGCGCGGCTCGATTGGTGGCGCGAACGCTGGCGTAACGAATTATTGCCCGTCGCCGAGATCGTTATCGCGGAAGCCGGCGGCACCATGGTCGGTTTTGTCACGGTCGATGCGAAGACGCTTTATCTCGACCAGATTGTCGTGGCGCCTGACGCATTGGCGCTCTGGCGTCGGCGCGGCGCTGCTCGCCGAAGCGAGGCGCATGTCGCCCGGCGGACTCGATCTCGACGTCAACACCGACAACGCACGCGCGATCTCGTTCTATCGCAAGGAAGGCTTCGCAATCACCGGCGAGGGCAAAAACCCGATTTCAGGCAAGCCGGTTTACCGGATGAGCTGGCGGCCCTAATTCAGGCGCCCTGGAATTGCAGCTTCGCCAATCGCGCATAGAGGCCGCCAGCAGCGGCCAGCGTCGCGTGCGTGCCTTCCTCGACGATGCGGCCTTCATCCATCACCAGGATACGGTCGCACGACAGCACGGTGGCGAGCCGATGCGCGATCACGATCGTGGTGCGCGCGCGCATCAAGTCGGCCAGCGCCGCGGCGACTTGCGTCTCGCTTTCGGCATCGAGCGACGAGGTAGCCTCGTCGAGCAGAAGCAGCGGCGCATCGCGCAAAATAGCCCGCGCAATGGCGATGCGCTGACGCTGGCCGCCCGACAGCGTGACGCCGCGTTCGCCCGCGGGCGTATCGAAACCTCGCGGCAGCGCCGCGATGAAGTTTGAGGCATGCGCCAGCTCGGCCGCGCGCGCCACGTCGGCATCGGTCGCGTCCGGCCGGCCGAACCGGATATTGTCGCCGACGGACGTGGCGAACATCACGCTGTCCTGAGGCACCAGCGCGATGCGCCTGCGCAGCTCATCCGGATCGAGATCGGTCAGACGAACGCCGTCGAGCGCGATCGATCCGCCGGTCGGATCGTAGAAGCGCAGCAGCAGATGGAAGATCGTGCTCTTGCCGGCTCCTGAAGGGCCGACGATCGCGACTTTTTCGCCCTGGTGCACTTGAAACGATACGCCGTTAAGCGCCGAAACGCTGGAACGCGTCGGATAAGAGAAGCGCACGGCATCGAAGGTTACTTCGCCGCGCGGCGGCTGAGGCAGCGTCTTCGGATGCTCTGGCCGCAAAATCGCAGGCTTGATCGCGAGAATTTCGAACAGCCGTTCCGCCGCGCCCGAGGCCTGCGCGATCTCGCCGCCGATCTCCGACAGCGAACCGAGCGCGCCGGCAGCGAACACGGCGTAGAGGACGAATTGGCCGAGCCGGCCCGGCGTGATCTGAGCGGTCAACACGTCCTGCGCGCCGATCCACAGCACGACGACGACGCTTGCCGAAACCAGAAAGATCGCGAACGCGGTGAGAAAGGCGCGCGCCCGTATCGAATCTCGCGCCGCAGTAAACGCACGTTCCACCGCATTGCCGAAACGCGCGATGCCGAGCCGCTCATTGGTGAAGGCTTGCAACACACGCACGGCCCCGATGAGCTCTGCGGCATAGGCTGACGCATCGGCAAGCGTATCCTGCGCAAAGCGCGAGCGTCGGCGTACCGCGCGGCCGAACGCATAGAGTGGCAACACGATCAGCGGTATAGCGCCAAGCACGAAGGCCGACAGGCGCGGTGACGTCACCAGCATCATGATGCTGGCACCGAAGAACAGCACGAGATTGCGCAAGGCGACAGACACCGAAGCGCCGACCGCGGCCTTGATCTGCGTCGTGTCGGCCGTCAGCCGCGAGATCACCTCGCCGGTCTTCGCTTCGTCGAAGAAATCTGCGGAAAGTGACGTCACATGAGCGAAGACGTCACCGCGCAGGTCGGCAACGATGCGCTCGCCGAGCGTCATGACGAGGTAATAGCGAAGCGCGCTCGCCAGCGCGAGTAAACCGGCAACGCCGATCATGACCAGGAAATAGCGGTCGATAAGATAGACACCGCGCCCGGTGAAGCCGAAATCGATCATGCGGCGCACGGCGACCGGCACGACCAGATGTCGTAAGCGCCGCGAGGATCAGCGCACCGAGCCCGGAGATCGCCCGCCAGCGGTAACGATTGACATAAGGCAGCAGCGACATCAGCGGTCGCAGCTTGGCGCGAGGCTTCTCCGGCGCGGCTTCGGGCTCTGACGCCGGCGAAGGCGCCGCCTCAAGCTGCGTCGCCGCGTTGTTTTCGGCAGTGAAGTTCATACGCCGCAACACCTTTTGCCGCCCGCCGATTCGGCCGGACAATGCCCGTAGAGCGCCGCCCTGGCAACGTGCGCCGGTGCCGCCGCATCGGCTTGTCTCCGCGCCGCCGCCGGGGTATAGAACCGCCAAATTCCCGTTAGAACTCAAGCGCCAAAGCGGCGCGGCAAAGCCCCGAAAGACAGCCATGAAAGCCGATACGCACCCCGATTACCATCTGGTCAAAGTCGTCATGACCGATGGCAGCGAATTCACCACCCGTACGACCTGGGGCAAGCCAGGCGACACGCTGCACCTCGAAATCGATCCAAAGTCGCATCCGGCCTGGACCGGCGGCCAGCAGCACCTGCTCGATCGCGGCGGCCGGCTGTCGCGCTTCAATAAGAAGTTCGAAGGCTTCCTCAAGAAGTAACTGGGTCGGTTTGCCGGCCGGCAGCGACCTCCAAAGAAAACGCCGATGTCAGTATTCAATGTCGGCAAGGCCACTGTCGCCCGCATCGAAGAAACCTATCTGGCGATTTATCCAGCGCAGGAAATCTTTCCGGCGCTGACCGACGCTCTTCTCAAGGAGCACGGTCATTGGCTCGCGCCCAGCCACTACGATCCGCAAAGCAACAAGATCAAGCTCAGCGTGCATAGCTGGCTCTTGCAACTCGACGGCCGCAAGATTCTGATCGACGGCTGCTGCGGCAACCAGAAATCACGGCCGCTGCGGCCATTCTGGAACATGCTCGATACGCCATGGCTCGACCGGCTCGCGGCGGCCGGCGCGCGGCCCGACGAAATCGATCTGGTGATGTGTACGCACCTGCATCACGATCACGTCGGCTGGAACACACAATTGCGAGACGGCCGCTGGGTGCCGACATTTCCTAACGCGCGTTACGTCTTTTCAAAGCTCGACGTCGATTACTTCCAGAATGTCGACATCGACCCGGCGACGGCGCCGGCGGAATTCGGCTCGTTCCGCGAATGCGTGCTGCCGGTCATCGATGCGGGCCGCGCCGACCTCGTTACCGGCCCGCACCAACTCGACGAGTTCATCAATATTCTGCCGGCCGGCGGCCACTCGCCCGGACATTTCTATTTCAAACTCGATGTCGGCGGCAGCGGCGCGATGATCACCGGCGACGTGTTTCATCACCTGCTTCAGGTCTACTTTCCGGATTGGAATTTTCCGAAGAATTCCAATGCCGAAGAAGCCAGAATAAGTCGCCGCCGCGTATTCGATGACTGCGCCGCAACCGGCGCGCTGGTCTTTCCCGGCCACGTCGGCGCGCCGTTCGCCGGTTTATCGAAAAGACCGGTGCGTCCTATCGCCCGCGCTTCTAACCGCTCAGCGGCGCGCGGCCACTGCGGCAAGCCTTTCGGTCGCGGATCTACTCACGACAATGTCGTCCACCGCCAGCCTGCCGCGATCCCGCGCCAGCGCGCGATAAAACTCGCCTTTCGACACCGGCGGCACCTCGGCGATAATGGTCCAATGATTGCCTTCATCCAGAACTCTCGAAAACCAGCCCGTCGGTGTCGGCGGCATAGAGCGCATAGCCGTCCTTCCAGGCTTCGATCGTCAACGCGCTGTAAACGGCCCGTTGCCCGTTGGGCAGGCCGCCGAGCAGGTGCTGCCAAGTCATCCCGGCGTCGCGGCTGCGCTCGATCTTGCCGCGCGCTTTGCCGATCTCGTACCACTGCCACGGCCAGCCGACGCCCGCCGTCAGGAATATCGTATCCGGTTGTTCGGGATGGATGACGATCGCATCAGGGTAATCGGCATGCGGCGGCATCGGATTTTTCCGCCACGTGGCGCCGTCGTCCTGGCTCGACATCACGCCGACAATGCCGTTGGCGACGATGATACGCCCGGGCCGATCCGGATGCACGAGGACGCGATGGATGTCGCACTCAACCGGATCGGGATCGACATGAAGCTCGGTAAAGCTTTCGCCGAAATCCTTCGACACCAACAGGGCGCCGATCTCGACGCCGACCAACATGCGGTCGCCGTCAAACACAATGTCCTTGACGTGACCGATACGCGGCGGCGGCGGAAAGCACCATTTCGCGACACTCGGTGCCTGTCGCAGCGCCGACAGTTCACGCCATGACTTGCCGCGGTTCTCGCTGAGGTAGAGATGCGCCGGCAGCGAGCCGACTGCGACGACCTCGCGACCCATCAAGGTGCCGGCGCGCGCCGACCACAGATCCATGTGATCCAGCCCTTCGAGAACCCACGTCCACGAGTAGCCACTGTCTTCGCTGCGGGCGACGCCAAAGCCGTGGGTTGCGGCATAGAGCGTGCCGTCATCGGACGCCGTGACCGCGCTGACCGAACAACCGCCGAGTGCCCGGTGCTTGATGGTCCAGAACTGTGCGCCGCGTTCGAGAAGCACGACACCGTCGACCGTGCCGATGACCATGGTGTTCGACCGCGCCTGACTGCGGTGCGAGTTCGTTCCGCCGTTCGACAGCAAGATCATCGCCACATCTCCTGAACCGTCCGTTGCGGACCGACTCTAGCGCAGTCTATGCTGCACACAATCACCCTCAGAACCCAAGGGTATCGCGATGCCTCGCATGAAGGGCGCCGAGCTGATCACCGAGTATCTGATCGCCAACGACATCCCGTATGTCTTCGGCATTTGCGGCCACGGCAATGTCGGCATGCTCGACCCGCTGTATGAGGCGCGCGACCGCATCAAGCTCATTTCGCCGCGCCACGAACAGGTCGCAGCTCACATGGCCGACGCCTATTTTCGCGTCCGCCACAAACCGGTCGCGACGCTCACCTCATGCGGGCCGGGCTCCGCCAATATCGTCATGCCGCTCGCCTGCGCACTGACCGATTCCTCGGCCATGTTCGCCATCACCGCCAACGTGCCGACCTCGCAGTTCAACCGCAGCCCGTTCCAGGAGATCAACCGGCACTTCCAGGCCGATTTCGTCAACGTCCTTCGCCCGGTGGTCAAGCGCAGCTTCCAGCCGACGCGCGTCGACATGCTGCCGCTGGCATTGCGGCAGGCGATGACCACGATGCTTTCGGGCCGGCCCGGGCCGGTAAATGTGGACGTGCCTTTCAACGTCTTCCAGGAGGAAGACGACGTCGAAATGCCGCCGCCGGCGCCGCCCCTCAACACGCAACGGAGCGGTGCGTCGCCCGAGGAGATCAGCCAAGCCCTCGATTGGATTCTGGCCGCGCAGCGGCCCGTCATCTTCATCGGTCACGGCGTGACGCTGTCGGAAGCGAGCCGCGAACTCACCGAGTTCGCAAAAAAACTCGGCATCCCTGTGATCTCGTCGCCGAACGGCATGGGCTGCCTCGACATGACCGATCCGCTGTCGCTCGGCTTCATTGGGCGAAACGGCGCGTTCCCGGCCAACGAAGCCGGCCGACGCTCCGATCTCGTCATTGCCATCGGAGCACGTTTCGACGACCGCTCGGCCTCATCTTGGATGCCGGGCTATTCGTGGAATTTCCCCAACACCAAGCTCATCCACGTTGATGTCGATTCCGCCGAGCTTGGCCGCAATTATCCGCCGGACCTCGGCCTTCTGGCCGACGCCCGGACGTTTCTACGCCAGCTTCTCGCCGAACTCGAACGCCGTGGCGCCAAAGGCGAAGGCACCAAGGATTGGCTCGCGGCGATCGCAAAATGGCGCTCCGAATGGGAAACATTCGTGCGTCCGAATTTTGCGATGCATGCTTCGCCGATGCGGCCCGAGCGGGTGGTCGCCGATTGCCAAGCCGTGCTGCCGCCGGACGCCATTATCTGCTGCGACGTCGGCGTCAGCCACAACTGGTTCATGCAGTTCTGGAATGCCCGGCGGCCGCAGTGCATGCTCAATTCCTGGGGCTTTTCCGGCATGGGCTTTGGCGCCTCAGGCGCGCTCGGCGCGAAACTCGCGGCACCAGATCGGCCTGTTGTCGCTGTCACCGGCGACGGCTGTTTCACCATGGTGCCGCACGTGCTGTGCACCGCGGTCGAATACAACATTCCCGTGGTTTGGGTGATCTGGAACAATTTCGGCTGGGTCTCGATCCGCGACATCCAGCTCGGCATGTTCGGCGGCCGCGAATACGGCACCATGTTCCATGAAGGTCCCAACAACAAACCGTTCAATCCGGATTTTGCAGCCTGGGCGAGGGCGGCCGGCGTCGATGCGATCACAGTGGCGAAATCGGAAGATTTCCGCGGCGCTCTCGAACACGCTGTGAAAGCCAACAAGCCGTTCCTGCTCGATGTTCACGTCGATGCCGAAGTGCGTCCGCCATCAACCGGCGCCTGGGAATTGCCTCCGACGCCCTACAATGAGCCGGTTTTCGGCCAGCGCTTCATTCCGGACGCAGCGCCGGTGAAATAAGCGCGGGTCAGACGTTGTCGGATTCGAAAGCGGCCCGTAACAGGCCGAGTTGGCGCTCCACCGGGTTACCGGCGGCGACTTTGAACGGAGCGGGAGCGTGCATGGTCGCGTCGAGCCGCCGTACTTCGCCCTGGAGCTTGGTCGAGCGCGCGATCAGTTCCTGGAGTTTGGTCGGCAAAAGCGCAATCGATTTGGCGTCGCCCGGATCACAGGCGGCTAGTCTGACCTTGCTTTTTTCCCTGCTGGCCTGAGCAAGCGTCATCTCGCCTTCTTTCACCGCCCGGTGCAGCAACAGCCAGGAGGCAAGCTGCATCAGTCGGGTGGTCAGCCGCATGCTTTCGGTCGCGTAAACCAAGGCCGCGCTGCGCTCAAGCTTCTTGGATTCCTGCCGGCCCGCGCCGTCCAGATAGCTCGCGGTCTCCTCGACTAACGCCATGCCGTCGCGAAAAAGAGTCGCGAAAACCTGGGAATTAGCGAGCCGCTCACTGAAAGAGACCGCTCCGGTCTCAATCGAACGCTTCTCGGACATATTTACGCCTACGCCTCACACACTCTGCGTAGCATCGCCCGCTCCGGCTTGGGAGTCCAGCGGGCACGGCGCAAAGCTGCCCACATAGTTGCCGCCGCAATGCCCGCGACGGCGAAAACTCATAAAAAAGAGCCGCCGTTTCCGGCGGCTCGAAGTTGATAACAGGGAGGCGTCAAACAGAGTGGACAGGAGCCACTCGATATCCAGAAGATGGACGTTGTCTGTAATGAACGAGAAAGCTTAATAAAAGGTTAATGAATTTCAGAAGGTTGCCAAATTTGTCTGCGGTTTTAAGCGAAGTGCTGCGGTGCCGCCGTTAACCATATTGTAATTTCACTTACTTTTTGAAAAATGTGTCGGCCGCCGACTTTGAAGCGCGCTTGCGACTGATCTCCGTTTCCAGTCGCGCGATCTCCTCCTTGAGTATCGCCACCCGTTCGGCGAGTTCGTCCACCGATAGCAAGTCGAGCTTCTGCCCCATCTCATGGGTGATCTTCTTTTTTGGCAGTTCGTCCGGATCGACTGCGACCATAGCGGCCTCCATTGCCGGCAAATCCTAACGGCGCCCGTCGTTCATGTCACATCACTGAAAGTCGCGCCGCCCTCCCCAATTCGCCCTGACCCCTTGAAAGTAAACGGAGAATTTCTTGCCCTCCTGCGCCGCAAGGGCTACTAAAGCCGTTATGGCGCAGGGGTCTGGGCTGGAACTGCCATGCGGCGCGCCAGTGGCCGCGAATTCGGCGCAAAGCCGGGTAGCTATTCTTTCGGGGGATCGGTGATCGTCTTGGCGCGATCGGCGTCGGCTGCCGGCCTTGGAGGTCGACTTTTGGCATCGTTGCGCGCCGCAAGCTTCAGCGCCTCCGTTGGGCGCGCCAAGAACTCGCGCACCAAGGCGCTGTTTGCCGCGGCGACAATCGCGCTGACAGCGTTCGCAGGCGTCTCCGCCGCCTGCGCGGTTGAGGCGGTCAATGTCCGGACCGACGCCGCGGCAATCGACCTCACCGATGCTGTCGAGTATCAGCACACCGAGACCGACCGTATCCAGGTCTCGACCGCACCGGGCGCCGACGCCATCGTCCGCCGCATCGAGGTGCGGGCCCGCGAGGCAGGAAAGACCTGGGCGGTCTTCGCGCTCGCCAACAATGGTGACGAGCAGATCGACCGCCTGATCGTGGCGCCGCATTACCGCATGGTCGGCTCCGGTCTGCTCTGGCCCGACCTCGGACTGTCGCGCATCGTCTACATCACGCCATCTTCGGGCGATCCGCCGGAGCGGCAGGACAATGCGAGCGCCGACGTCTTCCGCATTACGCTCGATCCCGGCACGGTCATCACGTTCGTCGCCGAGCTGCGTACGCCGCGACTGCCGCAGCTCTATCTGTGGGAGCCGGATGCCTACAAAGACAAGGTCAATTCGCTGACGCTGTACCAGGGTATCGTCATCGGCATCGCCGGATTGCTGGCGCTGTTCCTGACGATCCTGTTTGTGGTCAAGGGCAGCGTAATGTTTCCGGCCGCCGCCGCGCTCGGCTGGGCGGTGCTCGTCTATATCGGCATCGACTTCGGTTTCTGGGGCAAGGTATTCGACATGTCGTCGGGCGCCGAACGCATCTGGCGCGCTTCGGGCGAAGCAATCCTTGCCGCCACGCTCCTTGTTTTCCTGTTCGCCTATCTCAACCTGAACCGATGGCATGTGCGCTATGCGCATATTACGGTCGGGTGGCTTGCCTTTCTCGGCGCGCTTGTAGGCATTGCCGTATTCTCGCCCGAGATCGCCTCGGGCATCGCGCGCATCTCGCTGTTCTTCGTCGCCCTGCTCGGGTTCGGCCTGGTCATCTATTTATCGACCCACGGTTACGATCGCGCGGTGATGCTGATCCCGACCTGGCTGCTGTTGCTGGTCTGGGTATTCGGTGCGGGGCTGACGGTCCTCGGCTTTGTTACCAACGACATTATCGGCCCTGCTTTGCTCGGCGGCCTGGTGCTCATCGTCATGCTGATCGGCTTTACGGTGATGCAGCATGCCTTCGCCGGCGGCATCGCGCAGGGCATCGTGTCCGATGTCGAGCGCCGCGCGCTGGCGTTGACCGGCGCCGGCGACATGATCTGGGACTGGGATGTTCCCGCCGACAAGGTCTTCACCAGCGCAGAAACCGAAACCATGCTGGGCCTCAAAGCCGGAACACTGGAAGGCGCCGCGGCGAAATGGCTCGACGTCCTGCATCCGCTCGATCGCGATCGCTTCCGTGCCACGCTCGACAACGTGCTTGAGCAGAGGCGCGGCCGCGTCGACCAGGATTTCCGGCTGCGCACGGCGGACGGCCATTATCTGTGGTTCACCTTGCGGGCGCGGCCAGTGGTCGGGTCCGACGGCGAAGTGATCCGTCTGGTCGGTACGCTGACCGACGTCACTGAGTCCAAGACGGCCCAGGAACGCCTGCTGCACGACGCCGTGCACGACAACCTCACCGGTTTACCGAACCGCGAGCTGTTTCTCGATCGGCTCAACGCGATGCTCAGCTTCGCCAAGACCGAAGCGGCCATGCGCCCGACCGTGATGGTGATCGATCTCGACCGCTTCAAGCAAGTCAACGATTCGGTCGGCATGGCGGTCGGCGATTCGATCCTGCTCACGCTGGCGCGCAGGTTGAGCAGGGTGATCAAGCCGCAGGACACGCTGGCGCGGCTTGCCGGCGATCAGTTCGCGCTCATTCTGATTTCCGAAAACGAGGCCGAGCGCATCACCGCTGTCTCACAAACCATCCGGCGCACGCTGCGCGCTCCGATCACTTTCAATGATCGCGAGATATTCGTAACCGCCTCGATCGGCATGACGTTTGGCGAAAGCGATCCGCAGCGTGGCGAGGAAATCCTCAAGGATGCCGAGCTTGCGATGTATCACGCCAAGCGCGGCGGCGGTGACCGCATCGAAGTTTTCAAGCCGGCGATGCGGGCGCGCAAGACCGACCGGCTGACGCTTGAATCCGATCTGCGGCGGGCGATCGAGCGCGAAGAGATTGCCCTTCTCTATCAGCCGATCGTGCGGCTCGAAGACCGCTCGGTTGCGGGCTTCGAGGCGCTGGCGCGCTGGAACCATCCGAAGCTCGGCCGCATGTCCCCGGCGGAATTCATCAATATCGCCGAGGAGACCGGCCTGATCGTCGAGCTCGGCCTTTTTGTGCTGGAGCGTACGGCGCGGCAGCTCAGCACCTGGCAGCGCACGTTGCGCAACCGCAATACGCTGTTTGCCAGCGTCAACGTGTCGTCGCGCCAATTGCTGCGCCATGACCTGATCCAGGATCTGCGGTCGGTGCTGACGCGGTCGGTGGTGGCCCGCGGCTCGCTCAAGCTCGAGCTTACCGAATCGGTCGTAATGGAAAATCCCGAGCACGCCGCGCAGATGCTGCACCGGATTCGCGAACTCGGCGCCGGCCTTGCGCTCGACGATTTCGGCACCGGCTACTCGTCGCTGTCATATCTGCAGCGCTTCCCGTTCGACACCATCAAGATCGACCAGTCATTCGTGCGCACGACCGCCAAAGGCACCCGCCCGGTCATCCTGCGCTCGATTGTTGCGCTGGCGCACGATCTTGGCATGGACGTGGTGGCGGAAGGCGCGGAAACGGACTCCGACGCCGTCGAGCTGTCCCAGCTCGGTTGCGAGTACGCGCAAGGCTTCGTGTTCGGCGCGCCGATGACAGCCGAAAAGGCGCGCGACCTTTTGCAATCCGACCGCCAGGTGGAATTGGCAGCGCGCTGACGAGCGGCTCCTAAAGCATGATCGGGAAAAATGGAAACCGGTTTTCCAAAAAAGACCATGCTCCAATGAAAAACCTAGACCATGAACCCGATTCAACCTGATCGAATCGTGGTCTAGGCGTGTCCGGCTTCGGTCGACAGCATGCCGAGGTCGATGCCGATCTTCTTCAGCGCTTTGTCGTATTTGCCGTCGATATCGGGGCCGAAGACCAGCTCCGGGTCGGCCGCGCAATGCAGCCAGCCGTTACCCTGAATCTCGTTTTCAAGCTGGCCCGGCGCCCAGCCGGCATAGCCAAGCGCCAGGATCGCGCTGGCCGGCCCTTCGCCGTTGGCGATCGCCTTGAGAATGTCGATCGTGGCTGTGAGACAAATCCCCTCGGCGATCGGCAAGGTGGAATTCTCGATGACAAAGTCCGCACTGTGAAGAACGAAACCTCGCTCGGTCTCGACCGGGCCGCCACGCATGACCTTCACTCCCTCCGCGCGCGTCGGCAACTGGATGCGGTCGGCCTGCGGGACCACATTCAGCTTCACCAGAAGATCAGGAAAACTGATGTTGGGCGCCGGATGATTGACCACGATGCCCATGGCGCCTTCGGAAGAATGTGCGCAGATGTAAATCAATGAACGCACGAAGCGCTCGTCCAGCATCGCCGGCATGGCGATCAGCATCTGGCCGTCCAGATAACCTCGTCCCCGCTTTTCTGACTTGCTGCGCGGCAATTTCATGCTCGAAAGGTTAGCCCATCAATTTGCATTTGCAAACGAACTGGGCCGGCAAAAGTTCACGATATTCCCTCGGCTTTTTGACCATGCCGCGGCGGCTCTGTGTCAAACCGCTGATGGTCACGATCATGTCAGTGGCGTCGGCGCGCGCATTCTCCTAGACAGCGGCCATGCTTGCCGCGACGTTCGGTCGATTAACGATTATGGCCTTGCCCCTTATCGGGCTGCCGCTGTGCATCCTCGGCGCGTCCCCCGCGCGCGCGCAGGATGCGTCGGCATGGGACAAGGAAAACCATGCGGAAGCACGTCTTATCGCCGGCTCCGTGATGAAAACGTCCGGCACGAGCTTCTTGCGCGCCGGGCTGGAAATCCGGCTCGACCCGGGCTGGAAAACCTACTGGCGTCAGCCGGGAGATTCGGGCGTCCCGCCGACATTCGATTTCGGCGGCTCGGAAAACGTCGAATCCGTCAAAATTCTTTGGCCTGCACCGGAACGGTTTCCCGACGGCGACGGCGGCAATTCGATCGGCTATGTCGGACGCGTCGTTCTGCCGCTCCGCATCGCGCCGAAGGATGCGACCAAGCCGTCGAGCGTGCACCTGAAGCTCGGCTATGCGATTTGCGGAAACCTTTGCGTGCCGGCCGAAGCAAACCTCGAACTCGGCCTGACCGGCGACGGCGCCGAAGAGGCCGCTATCGAGAAAGCGGACCTGCGCGTTCCGCGCCAGGTCGCGCTCGGCGCTGGACAGGAACTTTCCATTCGAGCCGTACACCGCGAGCCCGGCGGCGAGCACGATCGCGTGACCGTAGACCTTGCCGCGCCCAAGGACGCGCCGATCGAGCTCTTCGTCGAGGGACCAACCTCCGAGTGGTCGCTACCGCTGCCCGAGCCAAGCGGAACCGCGGGCGATTTGCGCCGCTTCACCTTCGATCTCGACGGGATGCCGCCCGGCGCGCAAGCCCGGGGCGTCACGCTGACCTTCACCGCCGTCTCGAACGACGACGCCATCGAGGTCCCGGTGCATCTCGACTAATTCGCCCGGCACGCTACTTTAGGGACATCGGACGCACCAGCGTGCGAACCAAGTTCGAATTTCAAACCAGTCAATGAGAGGACACGATTATGGCTATTAAGGTTGGCGACCGCGTACCCAACGCCACATTCACAGTAATGACGGCCGAAGGGCCGAAGCCGAAGACCACGGACGAATTGTTTAAGGGCAAGAAAGTGGTGCTGTTCGCGGTGCCGGGCGCTTTCACGCCAACCTGCCACAAGAACCACATGCCGGGCTTCGTCAAGAACGCGGCCGCGATCAAGGCCAAGGGCGTCGACACCATCGCAGTCACCGGCGTCAACGACGTATTCGTCATGGACGCCTGGAAGAAGGCTTCGGGCGGCGACGCGATCGAATTTCTCGCCGACGGCAGCGCTGCCTGGGCGAAGGCCGTTGGCATTACCGCGGACCTCACCGAGCGCGGTCTCGGCGTGCGCTCCGGCCGTTACGCGATGGTGGTCGATGACGGCGTGATCAAGACTCTCAATGTCGAGGACGCACCGGGCAAGGCGGACATTTCCGGCGCGGACAATCTGCTGAAGGCGCTGTAAATCGCATTGGTGCTGTAGGGGCAGGCTTGAAACCCGTCCCTACGAACCCCGTCCGCGGATTTCCGCGATCGCTTCGCCCACAAGCTGGTCAGCGCGCTCGTTGAATTCGTGGCCGGCGTGACCCTTCAGCCAGTGCCAGCACACACGATGTCGTGCAACGGCGGTGTCGAGCCGCCGCCACAGATCGTCGTTCTTCACCGGCTCTTTGGCAGCGGTCTTCCAGCCGTTCCGCTTCCAATTGTGAATGTACTGCGAGATGCCACGATGCACGTACTGGCTATCGGTGTGCAGATCGACGGTTGACGACTTTTTCAGCGCCTCAAGCGCAGAGATCGCCGCCATCAATTCCATGCGATTATTTGTCGACAACGGCTCGCCGCCCTTGAGCTCCTTTTTGTGGGCTCCGGAAATGAGGATTGCGGCCCAACCGCCGGTTCCCGGATTCGGTGAGCAACCGCCGTCGGTATAAATGGTGACGTGCGGCCCCTCGCTCACGGCCGTAACATTTCCGCCGCAATGCCGTAGTCGCGCGCGGTTTTGATTTTTTGGTGGAAGCGCAGTTTGCGGGCGTATTCGCGCGGATCCTTCGGTCGCACCAAAGCGCCGGGCGGCACATCGAGCCAATCGACCAACCGGGTGAGCAAAAAGCGCAATGCCGCGCCGCGCGCGAGCAGCGGCAACTTCTCCCACTCCTCCGCCGAGAGCGCCCGCACCTTGGCGTAGCTCGCCAGCAAAGCGCGGCCCTTGGTGACATTGTAGGAATGATCGGTCTCGAAGCACCAGGCATTGAGACAAATGGCGACGTCGTAAGCGAGCGTATCGGTGCAAGCGAAGTAAAAATCGATCAGACCTGACAATTTCTCGCCAAGGAAAAAAACATTGTCGGGAAACAGATCGGCATGGATGACGCCTTGCGGCAGGCCGTGCGGCCATTCCTGTTCGAGCATATCGAGCTCGGCGGCCACAAGCGTCTCGAGATTACGTTCCACCTTATGCGCGCGCTCGCGGCAGCCTTCGTAAAGCTTGCGCCAGCCGGCGACCGACAGAGCGTTCTCGCGGCGCATCGAAAAATCGCCGCCCGCAACGTGCAGCCGCGCCAATGCCTCACCCAGCGCGGCGCAATGCGCAGCCGTCGGCCGCCGAATCCACAGGCCGTCGAGGAAAGTGACCATCGCCGCGGGTCGCCCGGCGAGCTTGCCGAGTATCTTGCCGGCCTTAGTCTTCACCGGCTGCGGGCAGGTGATGCCGCGACTCGCCAGATGTTCCATCAGCGAGAGAAAGAACGGAAGGTCGCGTTCGGCGACGCGCCGTTCGTAGAGCGTAAGGATGAAATTGCCGATGCCGGTATGGACCAGAAAATTCGAGTTCTCGACGCCTTCGGCAATGCCCTTGTAGGCCAGCAGCTCTCCGACATCGTAGCCGGCCAGGAAACGGCCGAGCTCTTCCGCCGCGACATCGGTGTAAACCGCCATAAAATCCCCAGAGCTGCGCGGCTAGCGCGGCGTCCTATCGCCGTCAAGATATTTCCCGGCAAGCCAGTCGTTGAAACGTGAATAAAGGTCGGCGGTCTCGGCCCCGCCGTCGCGATAAATCACCGGCGCCAGCGTGCGCCCGGGTGCATGTGCCAGCCGAAAGGCCATGTAGCGATATTGCTCCGGGTATTGCGAAGTATTGGCGTTTTTGAACAGCGCGTCGAAGGCCGGCGACGGCTCGACCGGATCGAGCCGGTCGCGCTCGTAGATCGCGGCACGCTCGGCGATCAGCCAGCCGCCGGACATGGCGCTCCATGCGGTCGAGGAAGCGGGAGCACGAGGTCAGATCGACCGCGATGCCGTTGAACGGCTGCCGCACGCGGATGATGACGCTCGTCTCGGCCACCGCCCGATCGCCATTGAGCTTGACGGCCGCAGGATAAAGATGATGGCGCGACCAGCTGTTGCCGACGCCATAATTCGCCCGGCAGTGCTCGACGAAAAGCTCGAACGGCCCACGAAACCACGATACCGAAATGTGCCCGTCCGGCGTGAATGTGCCGCGCAATTCCTTCCATTTGCCCTGGTCGCGATAGACGCCCCAAGCCTGGACCAAATCAGCGCAGGCGATCTTGCCGTTCAATTCCATGGCTGCAGCTTTCCGAATGTCCGACCATAAGCCGGCGGCCTTGCGTCGTGCAATTCCTGCCTTTATCGCTCTTCGTCCAGCACAGGCAGGAAACGGCATGAAGGCCATCGTCATCCACGAGTATGGTCCGCCCGACGTTCTACGGTACGAGGAGATTCCCGATCCGGTGCCTCGTCCGGGCGAAATCCGTATCAAGGTACACGCGGCCACCGTCAATCGCGTGCTCGACGTCAGCCTTCGCGCCGGCCGCGAGCAGTATCGCGGGCCCGTGCTGCCGCTTATTCCGGGCGTCGACTGCGCCGGCATCGTCGATGCGGTCGGGCCGCAAGTGACACGATGGAAACCGGGCGACCGTGTCGCCGCCGCCGGCATCATGCCTCTCGATGTCTGCGCCGAGGACGGCCATGGCTACAACGGCCCGCGCGGCATGATGGGCATCAAGCGACCGGGCGGTTTCGCCGAGCTTGTCGCCGTGCCCGCGATTGCTGGCGTCGCGCTACCGGACAACATCGATTTTCATCGCGCCGCAGTGGTGCTGCGCCACGTGCCCACGGCGTGGAATCTCCTGGTGCACGTCGGCGAGCTGAAATACGGCGAGACCGTTCTGATCATGGGCGCCGGCGGCAATCTCGGCACCGTCGGCATCCAGATCGCCAAAAATGTCATCGGCGCGCATGTCATCGCCGCGGCAGGGTCGGACGAACGGGTTGCGCTCGGCAAAAAGCTCGGCGCCGACCACGGCATCAATTACAATACGCATAACATCTGCGACGAGACTCCTGAGAATTACCAGCGGCAAGGGAGTCGACGTTCTCTACGACAACATCGCCAATCCGACGGTGCTGCCGGTCGCGTTCCAAGCCATCGGCATGGATGGCCGCCTCGTTACCGCGGGCGCGCATGGCGGGCCGAATGTTTCGATTAATTTCTCGCATCTCTATCACAAGCGCATCACCATCAAGGGCCGGCCCGGCTATACGCCCTCCGATCTGCCACACTGCCTCGAAGCGGCGGCGCAGGGAAAAGTTATTCCCCAGATCGAGCGCGTGCTGCCACTGTCGCGCGCGGCCGATGCCCATCGCATGGTCGAGGAGCATGAAGGCCAGGGCAAGATCGTGCTCGACCCGACGCTTGGGTGATCGTTCACTCGCGCTCTTTGAGATAGCGATACGCCGAAATCGCCGCGGTAGCGCCGTCGCCGGCGACTGCGGCAAGCTGCGCCACGGAATTCCTTCGGATATCGCCGGCGGCAAAAACGCCGGCAAGCGACGTGCGCATCAAAATATCGGTCTCGATATGGCCTGAGGCATCGAGCGCGACCGCGCCTTGGAGAAACGCTGTGGCGGGATCGAGACCGACGGCGACGAACACGCCGTCGATCTTCTGCTCGCGCGTTGAGCGCGTGTTTGAATTGCGAAGGCGAACCGCGGCAACCGCTTCATTGCCGATGATTTCTTCAACCAGCGTCTCGCCCTCAACGGCGACATTGCGGGTTTCTTCAGCACGCGTACGTAAATGCTGCTGGGCGCGCGCCGTATCGCCGCGATGGAATATCGTTACGCGCGCGGCGTGGCCCGATAACACCAGCGCTTCGTCGAACGCTGTGTCGCCGCCGCCGACGACGCAGACTTCGCGCCCCTTGAACAGCGGCCCGTCGCAGGACGCACAATACGACACCCCTTTGCCAATGAACTTTTCCTCTCCGGGGATTCCAAGCGCGCGCAGCGTCGAGCCAGCCGCGACGATGACTGCACCGGCGCGCAAGGTTTGTGCCGCCGTGCGCACGATACGATCGCCGTCTTCGATGCCAAGCCCCTCCACCGTGTCGAGCATGAATTGCGCGCCAGCGGCTTCCGCCTGCTCGAACAGCAACGTCCCGAGTTCATGGCCGGCGATGGGCGACACAATGCCGGGATAATTGTCGACGCGTTCGGCATTGACGATCTGGCCGCCGGGACCGCTCGGCGCGATGACGGCGACGTTGAGACCGTGACGGCCGGCGACCATCGCCGCCGTAAGCCCAGCGACACCGGCGCCGACGATGATCAGATCGAAGTCCGGCATGGCCGTACACCGGTGAAATCACGCATCGTCGACCGGCTCCGTCGCCTTCACCGACGGCCGCGCCGCGAACGTGGCGTGCCATTCGGCGATGCGCGGGTGATCCTTCCGCCAATCCTCGTCGGCATAGCGGAAATCGAGATAACTGAGCGCGCAGCCGATCGCGATATGGCCGATGCCGAACGGCGCGGCGGCGAGTTGCGGCGCCTCCACCTCAAGGCTTTCGAGCACCGCCGCCTTGCGGGCGGCCGTGCTCGCCATATGGATATCGGACGGATGGGCGCGCATGCGCTCGTCGCGCAGCAGCACCATCATCTCTAGAAAGCCGTCGCCGAGTGCTTGCCGGCGCAGCGCCGAGAGGCGCGCCTTGGGCTCCGCCGGAAACAGCTTCGGCGAGCCATCGAGTGCGTCGAGATATTCGCAGACCACCGGCAAATCGTAGATCACAGTGCCGTCGTCGAGCACTAGCGTCGGTATCTTCGACAGCGGATTGTCCTGCATCAACGCCGCGTGAGGCTTGGTCGTGGCGGCGACCGTGCGCACGCAGGTAACGCGCCCGGCGAGGCCGCGCTCGTGCACGACGATCATTACTTTGCGGACGAACGGCGAGCGCGGCGACCAATGCAGTTTCATCGCTGAGTCCAGGAAATCGTTACGGCGTGAACCCGCCAGACCGTTGACAACAAAGCCGCCGGCATTGTGTATCATTGCGCTGGAATTGACCACACCGCCGGCCTTTCACGGCATCTTCCCGAACGGAATCCGCAATGGACTATGATCCGCGCAGCGAGCCGCACAATCTCGCCCACGATCCGACCACCTCGCTCGTGGCGCCCCGTCCGATCGGCTGGATTTCGACCATCAGTCCGGCCGGCGTAGTCAACCTGGCGCCCTACAGCTACTTCAATCTGGTCGCGAGCAATCCGCCTTTCGTCATGTTCTCCTCGAACACGCGCAAACACTCACAAAACTATGCCCAAAGCGGCGGCGAATTCGTTTTCAATCTCGCGACCTATGATCTGCGCGTGGAAATGAATCTCTCCGCGGGCGATTATCCCGAGGGCGTCAGCGAACCGGAATTGGCAAAGCTCGTCATGGCGCCGTCGCGAAAGGTCAAGCCGCCGCGCGTCGCAAAGTCGCCGGTCGCGCTCGAATGCCTCTACTCGCAGACTGTGCATTTCAAGAGCAGCAACGGCAAGGTGCACAATTACGAAATGGTGATCGGCGAAGTGGTCAACGTGCATATCGAAGACAGCGCACTCGTCGACGGCATGATCGATATGAAACGTCTGCGTCCGATCGCACGCCTCGGCTATCGCGGCGACTATTCGGTCGTCGACGATACCTTCTTTATGAAGCGGCCCTAGAGGAGCGCCGTAGGCTTCGAGAGTTCGGCGACCGCGTCCTCCAGCCCATTGACGATCCGGCAGCCGGCGTCGGCGAGCGCCTTGAGCTTCGCCGCCGCGCCTTCGCGCTCGCTGCCGATCAGCGCCCCGGCATGGCCCATCTGCTTTTGCGCCGGCGCGTAGCGGCCGACCACCATGGCGTAAACCGGCTTGGGAAAGCCGTGTGCGGCCTCCGCGAAGGCATATTCCTTGTCGCCGCCGATCTCGCCGCAATACAGCACGGCGGCGGTCGCATCGTCCGCGGCCAGCGCCTGGAGATATTCGTGCGGATTGCGCCCGATCACGGCGTCGCCGCCGACATGGGCGACGATGCGCTGACCGATCCCGGCCAGCGTCAATTGGCGCGCCACCGCCAAAGCCAGCGTGCCGCTGCGGATGATCAGCGCCAGACGTCCCGGCTTACAGAAGCTCGGCGCGATCGAGCCGAGCAGCCCTCTGCCCGGCACGAATAGGCCGAGCGTATTCGGTCCGACGAGCCAGCTTCCCGCCTCGCGGGCCAGCGACGCCGCTGCCAGTGCGTCGTGCACCGGCACATATTCGGCCACCGCCATGATCGTCGGGATGCGGGCGTTCGCGCATTCCGCAACCGCATCGCGCACCCCCTCGGCCGGCGTGTAGATCAGGGCGATATTCGGCCGGAGCGGAAAATCGGCGATGCGATCGTAGAGCGGCAGGCCGTCCATCGTCGTGCCGCCGCGACCGAGCGCGACACCGCCCACGAGCGGCGTGCCGGCCTCGATCATGCCGGCAACCTGATTGCGCGCATAGCGGCCGGTCGGCGCAACGACGGCGACGCGCCATGGCTCAAGGGCAAGAAACGGCAGGCCCGATGGACCCGACATGCGATAAGCTCCGGAAGGTGACGCGCCGGCCGGCGCAGAGCGAGCCTATTATGCGTCTTGCCGAGTACGACGGAAAAGCCTTGTTGCGCCGCCACGGGATCGCCGTGCCGAAAAGCGTATTGCTTCAGGCCGGCCAAGGCTTCCCTGAGGAAGCCGCACAATGGCGCGGATTTCGTGCTGAAAGCGCAACTCCTCGAAGGCGGCCGCGGCAAGCGCGGCCTGGTGCGCCGTTTCGACAAGCCGGGCGATTTTCGCGACGTTCGCCGCCTCATTGTGCCCGGGCTCGAAGATGCCGATACGCCGCTGCTGCTTGAGGAAGCGGTAGCGATCGAGCGAGAAATATTCGCCGCGGTGCGGATCGATGGCAGCGCGCAGCGGCTGGAACTACTGCTGGCTCCCGAGGGTGGCGAAAACGTCGAAGCTTCAGCAAAACTTGCGCGCATTCCGATCGAACCCGGCGCGCCGGCCACGCCGGAAAAGATTTTCGCCGGCCTCGGCAAGCTGTTCCCGGCCGACCTCGCCGCCCGCCTTGCCCGATACGCCGCGCGCCTGCCGGAGATCGCCCGGCAGGAAGACCTCGAACTCCTGGAAATCAACCCGCTGGCGCTGACCAAAAATGGAAGCCTCATCGCCTGCGATGCCAAGATCGTCCGCGACGACAGCGCCGATTTCCGGCACGACGCGGAAGAGTTCGCGGTGAGCCGAACGCTTGCCGCCCGCGCGATGACCAAGCTCGAGCGCGAAGCGCAGGCACTTGGTTTCCAGCTAGTCGAGACCGATGGCGATGTCGTCCTCGTCACCTCCGGCGCCGGCCTCGGCATGATGATGATGGATCTCATCGGCGATCACGGCATGCGCGCGGCAAGCTTCATGGACAATCTGCGCGGCGCGCCCGATGAGACCATGACGGAACGGCTTAAAATCGCGCGCGCTCTCGCCGCGCGGCCCAACATCAAGGCGATCATTTTCCAGACCACGCTTGCCTCGCGCTCGCTTGCCGAACGTGTCGAGGCGCTGACCACGTGGCTTGCCGCCGAACCGCTGCCGAAGCCGTTATTCGTCGGCATTGCCGCCGGTCACGCCGCGACCCGCAAAATGACCGCGGAGCAGGCTGTCGAGATGCTGCAAGCGCTCGGCGTGTCCGCCTTCACCGATCCTGTCGCACTGGTGAAGGCCGCCGCGAAAGCCATCGGATGATATCCGCGCCGGGACGCTCAGGTCGCGGGACGAAAAATGGCAAATAGCCTTCGCACCGCGTGCATCACCCGCTGGAGGAGGCTATTGCGGGGACCGGCGATAAGGTCGAAGCGGTAGTCGCAGCCGTCGCCGATGCAGGAATAGAAGCGCACGCCACGAAGCCGGTCGGCGAATTCGGCGTACTCCTGGCCGCAATCCGGGCAAATCAGCAGAATGCGGCTGCGTGCGACCGATACCAGTTGCCGAACGTTGGAAATGTCCGCCATGACGTTCGTCCCAGCGATGGCGTAAGAATCTTTTTGTTGCGAATTGCACGGAGTTTAGCAGACAGCCGCCATAAGCCGTCGCGGAATGCGGTTTATCCAGACAATTATCGTCGTTGGTCCGCGCGCTCGGATTCGGCGGCCGCGCTACCGCTTATCGCCGCCAAAGCTGGATATTCCGGCGCGCCAGGTGTCGCGGGCAATGTTCTCTTCCATGGCGGCAAGTTCGAGCGCGAGCGCGCCGCGCGGGTCGAGCACGATACCTTGGTCGATGCAGCTCTTGGCCTGACGCATCGCTATTTGCGGTGCAGCAAGAATTGTCTTGGCGACGTCGGCAAGAACGCCATCGAGCGCCGTGGCGTCGGCGATACGGGTTACCAGACCGGCTGCACGCGCCTCCTCGGCGTTGAGCTTGCGGCCGGTGTACATCATGTCCTTGGCGAGCTGCTTGCCGAGAATGCGCGGCAGCCGCTGGGTGGCACCGATCGTGCCCCACAACGCCTCGGGGGTAGCGAAGCTTGCCTGCGGCGTCGCGATAACAAAATCGCAGCAAGCGGCGATTTCCGCGCCCGAACCGATAGCCGGCCCCTGCACGACGGCGATGACCGGCATCGGCAGGCTTTCGAGCGCACCATAGGCGGCGAGCGCGGCAAGTCGGCGGGCGCGGACCTCGTCGGCGCTCATGCCCTTGCGCTCTTTGAGGTCGGCGCCGGCGCAAAATACCGGGCCGTTGGCGCGGACCAGCACGAGACGCACTTCGGCATCATCCCGCGCTGCCGCCGCGACCGCGACGATGTCGTCGCACATGGCGCGGTTGAGCGCATTGCGGCTGTCCGGGCGGTCCAGCGTGATGGTGGCGACGTTGTTTTCGACGCCGTAGCGCAAAGTGGTGAGATTCATGGCTGGTCCTTGCCGAATGTGCGCATGCGGCGGTTGACCTCGCGCCCGGCTTCGAGAGCCTCGTCGAACGGCAATTCGGTGACGCGATAGAACAGGCTCTTGGTCGCCGCCATGGCCTGCGGCGCAACGGCCGCCATAGCGCGAGCGGATTGCAGTGCCGTTTCCATAAGCTTTTCCGGCGCGACCACGCGATTGACGAGGCCAAGCGCCAAAGCGCGCGCGGCATCGACCGCTTCGCCGGTCGCCACGAGTTCGAAGGCTGCTTTGCGCCCGGCATGCCGCACCAGATTGGCCATCACCACAGCGGCGACGATGCCATGCTTGACTTCCGGATAGCCGAGCTTCGCCGTTTGCGACATCACCGCGATATCGCCGGCCAGCGCGAGGCCTGCGCCGCCACCCATCGCTGCACCGTTGATCGCGGTTATCACCGGCTTGGTCAGTTGCGAAAAAACGCCGTGAAGCTTCATCGTCAACTCGGTACGCCGCTCGACCATCGCTTCCTGTTCGGACTTGAGCGCGGCAAATTCCGACAAATCCGCGCCCGCGCAAAACGCCGGACCGGCGCCGGTCAGTACGATCGCACGCACGCCCGGCGTTCGATCGGCCTCGCGCAAGGCATCGAGCAACGCCTCGCTCAGCGCCATGTTCAGGGCATTGCGTTTTTCCGGACGGTTCATCGTCAGGATGCGCACCGCGCCGTCAGCGTCGATCAGCAGATCGGGCATCGTATCCCCGTCACTTATTGTTCGAGCCGCACGCCGGTCTTGCGCACGACCGGGCCCCACTTGGCCTGCTCAGCCATGATGAAGGCGGCAAATTGCTGAGGTGTCGCGGGCGCGGGCGTGGCATTGAAGGTGTCGTACTGTTTTTTCAGATCGTTGCTATCGAGTGCGGCAACGGCGGCGCGATGCAGCCGGTCGAGCGCGTCTGCCGGCACGCCGGCCGGAGCAACTAGGCCGTACCAATTGTCGGAATTGACCCGAGGATAGCCGAGCTCCGCGGTCGTCGGCAGGTCGGGCAGCACCGCGATACGCTTGGCCGAGGTGAGCGCCAGCGCCTTGATCGAACCGGATTTGATCTGCGGCAGCAGGAACGGCACGTCGGCCACCAGCATCTGGACCTGGCCGCCGAGCAAATCGGTCATCGCCGGCGCCACGCCGCGATAGGGTACGTGCACGAGGTCGATGTTGGCCTCTTCCTTGAGCAATTCCGCACCGAGATGCGTGATCGTGCCGGCGCCGGCCGAGCCGAAATTGACCTTGCCCGGATGCTCGCGCGCGTAGGCGATAAAGGCCGGCAGCGTATCGACGCCGAGTGAAGGCGACACGGCGATAGCTTCGGGCACGTGCAACACGGGCGTGATCAACGACAAGTCCTTCTGCCAGTCGAACGGCATCTTGGTGACCATGAAGGGAATGGCGGACAGCGCGGAGGCACCGGCAAAGCAGATCGTATAGCCGTCGGGCGGGCTCTTGGCGGTGAAGTCGACCCCGGTCATGCCTCCGGCGCCGGCGTGGACCTCGATGAAGACCTGCTGGCCAAGTTCCTGGCCCATGTCGTTGGCGAGCACGCGGGCGAACAGATCGGCGGCACCGCCGGCGGCGAAGGTGACGACCAGCTTGACCGGCCGGGCCGGAAACGATTGCGCGCCCGCCGTCACCGTCCACAGCGGCGCAAGACCGAGTGCGGCAATAAGTTCACGTCGCCTCATCGTGCGTCTCCCAAGCTTTTCTTGAACGGTTCCACCCGATTGAGGGTGTTTCTGCCCTCAATCCAGATGGCAGGCGCTTGTCCGGCACCCCGTCGCACGGCAGTATGATTGCTTGGCTGAAGAGCCAGCAAGGGGCAAGCGCCTGCCGGCCGGGCCGGGGGCAAGCGGGGCGTGCGCATGAAGACCATTCTCGTACCCACCGAGCAGAACTCGTCGATGGTATCGGCGTTGGATACGGCGCTTCTGCTCGCGCAGAAATTTGGTTCCTGCATCGAGGGCTTCGCTCTGCGGCCCGCGGTCGCCGACCTTGTCGCCATGGACCCGGACAGCGGCCTGACCATGGTCGCGGTGAAGGAGAACGACGCCGAGATGGTGCGTCACGCCGAGGACCTGTTCCGCTCGTTCATGACCCAGCACCAGGTGGGGCCGCAGTCTGGCGCGGCAGGAACGACTGCCACTTTCTCCTGGCTCAATTCCGCACCCAGCGGCCACGATTTCGTCGGAAGTTTTGGCCGTATCTTCGACTGCATCGTATTGGCGCGGCCAGGCGACGAATGGCAGAGCCCGTCGATGGTCACACTGGAATCGGCCCTGTTTGAGAGCGGTCGCCCAGTGCTGATCGCGCCACCGACCTCGCCGCGCTCACTGGCCACCAACGTGCTGATCGCCTGGAATTGCAGCACCGAACAAGCGCGTACCACGGCTGACGCCATGCCTCTCCTCCGGCTCGCGCAACGCGTCACTATCTGCACCGTCGAGGGAGCAACCGTCGCCGGACCAAGCGGCGAACAAATGGCCCGCGCGCTCAAGATGAACGGCATCACCGCCGAAACCATTACGCTCAAATCCCGCAAAGGCGGCGCCGGGGAAGTACTGCTCGCCAAGGCCGACGAACTCGGCTGCGACCTCATCGTCAAAGGCGCTTACACCCAAAGCCGCCTGCGCCAGATGATTTTCGGCGGCACCACAAGACACATTCTCGCGAACGCGAAGCTGCCCGTGCTGATGGCGCACTGAACGCCGCCGTCACATCATGGGTGAAACACAACTGATCTTTCCGCAGCTTGCGACCGTCTATCAGACGCTAGCGCCGATTACCGAAGCGGTATTGCGCGTTGTAGTTGGGCTGTGGATGGTGCCACACGGCTTGCGCATGTCATTCGGCTTCTTTCCCGGGACCGGCTTGCCGCAGCGCAATGTGCGCATGCTGGCTGTCGATCTCGACGGCTGGGGTTATCGCCCGGGCTGGCTCTGGGCGCCGCTGATCTCAGCGACCGAATTGATTGCCGGCCCGATGCTCGCGCTTGGACTGTTCACGCGCGCTGCGGCAGTACCACTCGTTCTGTTCCTGATCGTGACGAATTTCGAGCGCTGGCGCGTCGGCCGCTATTTCTGGAACAAGCTCGGCCTAGAATATACCATGATGTGGCTGGTCGCGACGGTCTACTTTCTCATTCACGGCGGTGGGCCTTATTCGCTCGACCACCTGATCGGCTGGGAATTCTAAGGAGACGCCCCTTGTCCTTCATCGACGCCAACGGCGTGAGCCTGCACTACGAGCTCGCCGGTACGCGCGGCCCCTCCGTTGTGCTGCTGCACGAGCTCGGCGGTACGCTCAATTCTTGGAACGCTGTCGCGCCGCGCCTGGCGCCACGTTCCCGCGTGCTGCGTTACGACCAGCGCGGTTCCGGCCTTTCGGAAAAGGTGCGGCAGGAATTCAGCAACGACGTGCTGGTCGGAGACTTCGAGGCGCTCGCCAAAGCGATTCAGCTCGCATCCGCCCTATCATTTCGTTACCGTCGCCGCTGCCGCCACCCAGGCGCTGCGGTTTCTGGAGAAGCATCCCGGCGAGGTCGGGTCGCTGGTGTTGTGCAATCCGGCGCCCGGCGTCGATCCGAGCCGGGCGGCGGCGCTCGATGAGCGTGCGGCGTTCGCCATGCGCGAAGGCATGCGGGCGTCGCTGCCGACGACGCTCGATATTTCGTATCCGCCAACGCTCGGCAGGCGCGAAGATTACGAGGCCTATCGCGGCCGCTACCTCGGCAATGATCCGATCGGCTTCGGCTACGGTTTCCGCGCGCTGGCGCGCACCAATATGCTGCACATGCTGCCACAAATACGTTGCCCTGTTATGGTCGTCGCCGGCCGCCACGACACGGTGCGCCCGCACACCGGCACCGCCGATCTTGCGAAGAAGATTCCGGGCGCGCGTTTCGAATTGATCGAGGCCGGCCACTTCATGCCGACCCAAGGGCCGGAACCGCTGGTCAAACTGCTCGAAGATTTCCTGCCGAAGTAACCTGAGTGAGAAATCATGAAAGTCAAAGCAAACGGCATTACCATTAACTACCAGATCGACGGCCCTGAAGGCGCGCCGTGGGTCGTGTTGTCGAATTCCCTCGCGACTTCGATCGCGATGTGGGATGACCAGGCCGAGGCGCTGAAGGATAAGTTCCGCGTACTGCGCTACGACCAGCGCGGCCACGGCAGCACAGATACGCCGGCAGGCCGCTACACCTATGACACGCTGCTTGCCGACGCGATTGGGCTGCTCGATGCACTGTCAATCAAGAAGGCGCATTTTGGCGGCCTGTCCATGGGCGGCGCGACGGCGCTTGGTCTCGCGGAACGTCATCCCGACCGGTTCGACCGAATCATGGTGTTCGACTCGCCTTGTCAGTCGACACCGCAAAGCAGTCAGCAATGGGAGGAGCGCATCGCGGTGGCGCAGAAGCAGGGCATCGAAGCGCTGGTCGAGCCGACGATTGCGCGCTGGGTGCCCGCGGACATACTGGCGACGAAGGCGCCGCACGTCGACAAGATCCGCGCCATGATCCGAGCTACGCCGGTCGATGGCTTCATCGGCTGCGCCGCGGCGCTCGCCGACCACGATTACGCCTCCGCCGTCGCCACCGTGAAGCACCCGGTGCTGTTCCTGACCGGCGAGAAGGACGGCGCCGCGGCGCCGATGCGCAAGCTGCACGAAAAACTTGCCGGATCGCGCTATGTCGCAATCCCAGGCGCAGGGCATATCTCCAACATGGACAGCCCGGCGGAGTTCACTAAGGCGGTCCGGGATTTCCTCGCCGCCGGCTGAGGCGTAGTAAGCCGGCCATGCCTTTTCGGCGGGGCATGCCTCGCGCCACGCGGTTCTCGTGCCTTTGCAAACAAAGGCACGAGCCACTATACCTCCCGGAAAGGTCCGGTATTGGCGCAGCACCGGCCGGGCCCCATTGCCCATAGGGACGTGTAAACCCCGCTCTTAGGAGAAAACCTCATGGCCACGGTGACGATGAAGGCCCCCGCCCCCGCCGGGCTTTCCAACAAGGCGCGCGAGTTGATGGAAGCCATCAACACCGAAGCCGGCAAGCACAATGTCTGGATCCGCACCCAGGCCAACGCGCCGGCGCAAAAATCTTGGTTCAGCGAGACCAGCGGCGAAGGCTCCGGCCAGCTCGCCACCGGCCGCGTCGCCGTCAACCAGATGAAGACCACTCCCTTCATGTGGAAATGGAACGAATACTCGGGCTATCTCAAGCAGATTTCCGAGATCGCCAGCAAAGCGGAGATCTCGCCGATCGAATTTGCCGATCGCCAGAGCATCCTCTTGCTCAATCCGGGCCTGAATGGCCGCCTCCAGGTGACCAACACCATCCGCTGCGCCATCTCGATCTACAATCCGGGCGACGTAGCGCCGGTGCATCTGCACTCGCCTAATGCGAGCCGCACCATTCTGTCCAAAAAGGGCGGTTACACCGTGGTCGAAGGCGAACGCGTCACGGCAAATCGCGGCGATTTGATCCTCACTCCGAACGGCACCTGGCACGATCACGGCAACGATTCCGATGAACCGTGCGTCTGGATCGATACGCTCGACTGGCCGCTGATGGAGTTCCTCGACGCCGCCTGGGTCGATCACAACATGCCGGGCGCGCAGGGCAACACCAATGTGCAGGCCGTCACGGTCACCGAAGGCTACTCACGCAGCCTCTACAGCCACGGCGGCCTCAAGCCCACCTTCGTGAGCCATCAGCGCGGTGTCGGCCACGATCCCGCGCCGCTGTTTCACTTCCGCGGCTCCGACGTGATGGAAATGCTGCACAGCTTGCGCAAAGAAAAGGGCGACCCGCACGAAGGCATCAAGGTCGACTTCGTCAATCCGGTGACCGGTGAGCCGGTGTTCAAGACGCTCAACTATTCGGCGCAACTGCTGCGCCCTGGCGAAGAGACCGAGCTCAAGCGCGAGACCGCCGGCACCTACTATGTGTGCATCGAAGGCACCGGCACGACCGAAGTCGGCGGCAAGCGTTTCGAGTGGGGTCACAACGACCTTTTCGTCGTGCCGAATTTCATGTGGCGCAAGCATATCAACACCGGCAAGACCGACGCCGTGATCTATTCAGTGTCGGATTCGGCGCTGATGCAAAACATCGGTCAGTATTACGCGCAAGGCCGCGACAAGCACGGCAAGGTGACGGAGCTCGTCGTGCACTAAGCCGAAGCGCGCTCCTCATCTCGACAAAAAAGAGCCGGCACGTGGTGCCGGCTCTTTCGCTTTCTGTGGGATTGATTGGACTGAAGGCTCAGGACGGCGCCTTGCCGCCATTCTTTTTGCAGGCCGAACGGAATTTCTTCCGGGCCTTGCCTTTGAGGCCCTGCGCGTTCGCCTGGTCGCTGCAGGCTTTGGAGATTGCCTTCTTGTCGGTTGCCGCGCCCGTGGCCGGCGCGGCGGGTTGAGCCGCCGGTGCCGGTGTTGTCGGAGCCGGGGTCTGCGCCAACACGCTCCCCGCCCCGATCGCCAGTGACAGAAGTGCAGCGCCAATCGCAATTTTCATTGGGTCATTCCTTGTTTTGAACTACGCGACGTTCAAGCACCCTTCAGGTGCTTGTTGCATTCGCTGTAGTAGCCGCCGCCCTTCTGGATCCATTTCATGCCGCCATTGCCGTTGTTGGCCTTGTTGGCCTTGTATTGATCGAGGCAAGTTTCCATGCGCTGCTTGCCTTCCGGCAATGTTGAGTATTTCGAGTTCACCGCGCTCGGGAACGTCGCATTGCCGGTCGCGACCGGAGCCGGGGCCGGCGCAGAAGCGGTCTTTGGCGCGGGTGCCGGCTTCGGAGCAGGAGCCGGCGGCGGCCGCGGCTGGCGCAGAAGCGGTGGTCGGAGCCGCGGTGGCGTCGGAGCCGCACTGCGCTTTGCGGAAGTCGTTCCACTTCATGCCGTTGAGTGTATTGCCTTCCTTCGCCGCCTTATATTTCGCGCTGCACTCGGCCATTGTCAGGGCGTGAGCGGAGGTGCCTTGCAGGGCGACGGCCGCAAGCACCGCACTTGCACAGAGAGCGACATAACGCATGGTCATGGCTGGTTTCCTCGTGTTGTCGGTCTAGTTTCGAAGTTTGGACGGCCGCGATCGGCCGGGACATTCCGGGATGGCTATTTAGCCACAGGAATGGGCGACCGTCACCCCTTATGCGTGTGGTCGTGTGAATGTGAATAGGCCTCGGGCGTTCCGATCTGGTCGCCACAGCCGGCGCGAGTTCGCCCAATACTCCCAGGCGCGCCAAGTTTCCGGCGATCCAGGCGTATAGGCGCGACCACCGCCACGGGATGCGATCTCGCCCTTGGACAACGGCTTCGGCTTACCGCCCATGCGCATCGCATTCATCTGCACGCGCGCATTGCGCGGCAGATAGACCGAAAGCCGTACGACCTCGATGATCGAGCGCGCCGCCGAAGCGAAACCGTGGCCGCGCATCAGTGCGACGTTGCCCTTGGCCATGGTTTTTGCGAGGTCGCGGCCCTGCGCCATGTTGCGCACGAGGAGATCGGTATCGCCAAATTTTTTGCGGATGTCCCACACCGGAACCTTGCCGCCGATGAAGCTGCCGGAATGGATCACCGGCTCGAGTGGCTTCGAGATAAGGCCGAACGGCAGCGTGTCTTCGGCATGGGCGTGGACGACGGCCATTACTTCCGGTCGGGCTTCGAAGATCGCGGCATGGATGAAGCGCTCCAGATAAGGCTGGCGCTTGTCGCTGACCGGCTCGCCCATCTGGTCGAATTCAATCAGATCGTGGATCTCCACCAGCTCCGGCGCGCGCGAGCGCGACATGAAGAAGCGCTTCGGATTGTCAGGATGGCGTACGCTGATATGGCCGTAGGCATCGACCACGTCTTCGTTCGAGAGGATGCGATTGGCAACGACGAGGTCGCGGAGAATATCGTCGAGTTGGCTCATGGCGGGATTCCTGGTGTAAATGATTAACCGTAGGTGGGAACGAACAGGTCGTCGACCTTCACGGCCCTTTCGGTCAGGCCGAGCGTCTGCTGGTAGGTGATAAGCGCCTCGATTGTGCGCCGATTGGGCTCGACGCCGTAGGGCCATGGATCGCCGTTGAACACTTCCCAGATGTCGTCGATCTCACGCATCAGAAACGGCGTCATGTAGCGCACGGCCCGCAGATTAAACAATTTGCTAAGCGCGATCCGCTTCGATTTCACGAAAGCGTCGTACAAGCTTGTCGCCACGAACGGATACCGTTCGTAGATGCTCTTCTTGATCGCGACGGTATGCATGATCGGATAGATGCCCTTGCGCTTGTAGAGGTCCTTGTCGACATCGACAAAGTTCGGGAACAGCCGGACGACGTCAGGATTGGTGCGAATTTCTTCCGGCAGGCTGGTACCGAGTGTTGCGTCGATCTCGCCTGCGGCGAGCAACTGTCCCAGGGTCTTGTTGGTCTTGTTATTCTCGATCGAAATATTCTTCAACAGCGGCAGCACCGTCGGCGCGCCATGGGCGCCCTCGGCGTTCATCGCGCTTTGCACCCAGTGCACCTTCGACAGGTCGACGCCGAATTCGTGATGCAGCATGCCGTTGATGAATATCGCCGCCGTCATCGTATAGAGCGGCACGCCGATCCGCTTGCCATCGAGATCCTTCGGAGACTTGATACCGGACTTCTTATTGATCGCGATGTAACCATGCCGGAACGCAATCGACGGAAACACCGGAATCGCCACGAATGGGCACTCGTTACGAGTAAATCGCTGGGTGAATTCCGACAGCGAATATTCCGAAACATCGAATTCCTGCCCGCCGGACATGCGGTCGAAAATCGGCCGAGGCTGATCGATGGCGATGAAATTGAGGTCGATGCCGTCGGGAGTGACCTCGCCCGTATAGAGCGGCTGCATCCGATCATAGAGGCCGCACGCGAACGAAAGTTTCAACTTGGGCATTGGCTTGCCGTCCTCCCTTTTTGTTTGCGGCGTAACGGTTAGCACGCCACCATGAGAGCAGGAAGGCCGCCAAATGGCGGCGCGTCCATGTCCTCAGTGCAGCTCTTTGCGCAGGATTTTTCCGATATTGCTCTTCGGCAGGGTATCGGGAAATTCGACAATGTGCGGCACCTTGTAGTTGACCAGCCGCGTGTGCAGGAATGCGATCAGGTCCGCCGCGGTCAGTACCGGATCGCGTCGGACGACGAACAGCTTGACCGCCTGGCCGGTGCGCTCGTCCGGGACCCCAATGACAGCCGCCTCGAGCACGCCCGGATGCTGCATCGCGATGTCTTCCACTTCGTTAGGAAAGACCTTGAAGCCGGAGACAATGATGAGGTCCTTCTTGCGGTCGAGAAGCTTCAGGTAGCCCTGTGTATCGAACACCCCGATATCGCCGGTGCGCAGCCAACCGTCGGCGGTCAGCACGGCCTTGGTCTCGTCGGGGCGACCCCAATAGCCTTGCATGATTTGCGGGCCGCGCACCCAAACCTCTCCATGCTCACCGGTCGCAAGGATCGCGCCGTGATCGTCGCGGATAGTGACTTCGGTTGATGGTACCGGCAGGCCGACCGTGCCGGGCTTCGGGCTCTCGACGGGATTGATGCACACGACCGGCGATGCTTCGGTAAGACCATAGCCTTCAACCAGATTGGTGCCGGTGATTTCGCGCCAGCGACGCGCCACTTCGCTCTGGACCGCCGCGCCGCCGCCGATCGCCAGCCGCAGCGCGCTGAAATCAAGCGCGGCAAAATCGACATTGTGGACCAGAGCGTTGAACAGCGTATTGACGCCCGTCATCAACGTGATGTGCGCGCCGTCGATGGTGCGGATAAGTCGGTCGAGATTGCGCGGATCGATAACGAGCACATTCAAGCCGCCGATCAGCGCGAACGACAGCAGGTTCGCGGTCAGTGAGAAGATGTGATACAGCGGCAGCGGGGTCAGCACCCGCTCGTTTTCGCCTTCGCTCGATGTTTGCGTCCAGGCCAGACACTGCAGCGTGTTCGCGATCAGATTGCGGTGCGTCAGCATCGCCCCTTTTGGAACGCCGGTGGTGCCGCCGGTATATTGCAACAGAGCGACGGCGGAAGCCGGTGTCTTCGCGTCCGAATAGCCCGCGCTCGGCTCTCGGCTGCACGCATCCTGCATCATGGTGAAAGTGTCGAAGCGCCAGGCCGGCACGGCATGCCGGATGTAGGAATTGGCAAAATTGAATGCCCATCGTTTAAGTGTCGGCACGAAATCGCCAAGCCGCGCTACGACGACATGCCGGATCTTTGTCTCGACGATGATGGTCTCAAGCTTGTGGGCGAAATTCTCCATAATGACGATGACGTCGGCACCGGAATCGCCGAGTTGTTCCTTCAATTCACGCGGCGTGTAGAGCGGGTTGACGTTGACGGCGATCAATCCTGCACGCAGCACGCCGAGAAACGCTACCGGATACGCAAGCATGTTAGGCAACATGATCGCGACGCGGTCGCCGGTATGGCACTTCACCTCTTCGATCAGAAACGCCGCGAAGACGCGGCTGTCGCGCTCCCACTCCGCATAGCTCATCTGGGCGCTGAGGCTTTCAAATGCCGGACGTCCGGCATGCCGGTCGCACGCCTCAATGAGCATGGCATGAAGCGACGGCAGACGATCCGGATCGATGGTCGCCGGAACCCCGGGCGGATAAGATGCCAGCCAGATGGGATCCACCATCCCGATCGCCGAAAGCGGCTCGTCCTCTGAAATCAGCGTCATACCTTTTGAACCTCGACAACGCCCGAACGTTGATTTTACGGTTTCGAGTTTTGGCAGTTGCAGTTTCGGCCGCCCCATCATAGCCGATGATTTTATCGTTGCGCGTATTCGGCCATACCCGGCACATTCCCATTCGGCCCGCAGCAGGCGATAATGGCCGCCGCCGTCGCAACCGCAGAATCACCGGCGGCTTTGGTACCTTGAGGGAGGTCAGTATGTTGCCGTTCAGAGCTTTACGTCTCGTGCTCGCCGTGTGTCTTGCCGCACCGGTTCCGGCCATGGCCGAAGACATTCTCGTGACACAGTACAAGGCCGATCCTTCGGGCGCGCCCTATGGCGTCGGGATCGAGAAGGGATTTTTCAAAAAGGCCGGCGTCGACATCACCGGCGTCATTTCCGGTGAAGGCGGCGGCTCCTCGGTGCGCGCGGTGATCGCGAGCGACTTGGGCTACGGCGAAACCTCCCCCGCCGGCATCATCTCTGCCATACTCGAGGGCCAGGATATCAAGATCGTCGACATCGGATCGCGCTCGCTTGCCGACAACGTCATCATCGTCATGCCGAATTCGCCGATCAAGACCATGGCGGACCTCAAGGGCAAGAAATTCGCGATCAGCAATCCGAAGTCGCTCGGCGAGATGACGGCGGTGATCGCCGCGGAAAAAGTCGGCCTCGACCCGAAAACTGTGCAGCGTGTCGCGCTGGGCAATCTCTCCGGCGCGCTGACGGCGCTTGAAAACAACGTCGTCGACGCCACCAGTATCCCCGGCATCCTGTTCCTGATGCGCGGTGGCGAGAGCAAATACCGGGTCATCATGGGCCCGAAGGACCTGCCGGCGTTGCCGCCCGCGGTCGGCATCGCCACCGGCGACCTCATCAAGAAGAATCCGGACAAGATCCGCGCGATCCTTGCCGGCCGGCGCGAGGCTGTGAAATTCATCTACGAGCATACGGCCGACGCGAGCAAGATTCTCGAACCGATCTATGCTCCGTTACCGCCGAAAGACATCGATACGATGATGCAGCAGCTCGTCGAGGCGAAATTCTACAGCGAGGGCCGTATCGAAATGCCGCTCCTGGAGACCACGGTGCGCGCCATGAAATACGTCGGCATGCTCGACCACGATGTCGATTTGAGCAAGATGATCGATACATCGTTCCTGCCAAGCGACTTGCAGAAATGAAATGAACGCCGTCTCCGTTCCGCGGGATATCCACGCCCACCTGTCCGCGGTCACGCGCGTCTATCCCGGCGCCGGCAACCAGCCGCCGGTCGATGCGCTGGGTCCGGTCGATCTGGAGCTTCGCAAAGGCGAGTTCTTCGCCGTCGTCGGCCCGTCGGGCTGTGGCAAGTCGACTTTCCTCGACGTGCTTGCCGGCCTGCAACGGCCGACGGCGGGAGCGGTGACGTTCGAAGGCAAGCCTGTGAACGGCGAAGTCGCCGAAGGCATCGGCGTCGTGTTCCAGGAAGATGCGAGTTTTCCCTGGCTGACGGTGTGGGACAACGCCGCATTCGGACTGCGCCGTAATGGCGTCCGCGAAGCCGAGGTGCGCCGCCGCGTCGAGGACGCTCTCGCCTTCATGGGACTGAAGGATTTTGCACGCGCCTATCCGTCACAACTGTCAGGCGGCATGCGCCAGCGGGTCTGCATCGCACGGACACTGGTACTGCAGCCGCGGCTCATTCTGCTCGACGAGCCGTTCGGCGCGCTCGACGCGCAGACGCGGCTGCTGATGGGCGATGAAGTGTTGCGGCTGTGGCGGACCACCGGCGCGACGGTATTGCTCATCACCCACGCGCTCGACGAAGCGGCGATGCTCGCCGACCGGGTCGGCGCCATGTCGGCGCGTCCCGGACGCTTCATCGAGATCATCGAGACCGGCTGGCCGCGCGAGCGCGACAGCACCATCGTAGCCCAAGCAGGATTTGGTAACATCACCGGCCGGCTGTGGGAACTCTTGCGCGGCGAGTTGATGAAAGCCCTAGGCCACGCAACTTTGGCCGCGGCGACCACGGAATGACGCGTGTCGGCCTGATCAGGATTGCGGTGGTCGCAGCAGCCATCGGCGCGCTCGAACTCGCCTGCCGCCTTGGTTTCATAAAGCATCAAGTCATTATCCCGCCCTCGGAAATGGCGACAGCGCTCTACGGCTTGCTCGTTTCCGGCGTACTCAATGCCGACATCCAACGCACGCTCGGTATCATCGCCATTGTGATTGTCATTTCGATCGTTCTCGGATTCGTCCTCGGCCTTGCGATCCACGCGCTGCCGCGCGTGCGGGAGGCGATCGAACCGTTCTTCGCGACCTATTACGCGGTGCCGATTTTCATTTTCTATCCTGTGCTGATCGCGATATTCGGCCTGTCGCCCATTCCCATCGTGCTGATCGGCGTTGCTACCGCGGTCGTCGCCATGATCATCGCCACGCTCAATGGGCTGGATCGCGTGCCTGCCGTGCTGACGAAAGTCGCGCGCGTCCACCGGCTCGGCCGAATTACGACTGCGCTGACGCTGCAACTTCCCGCCGCGGCGCCCTATCTGTTCACCGGCGTGAAGCTGTCTGTCAGCTACGGCTTTATTGCCGTCATCGCCGCCGAATTCATTTTGTCGCCCGCCGGCCTCGGGCGCGACATCTCGGACGCCTATACCGATTTCAACAACCGCCGCATGTATGCGTTGATCCTGTTCCTGCTCGTCATCGCGACGATCGTCAATTCGCTGCTGCACGCGCTCGATGTGCGGTGGGCAGCGCGGCGCACCGGAGGCCGCTCGTGACGGCGACCCGGCGCATCACCGACACGCTGATCATTTTCGCGCTTATGCTGCTGGTCTGGCAGATCCTTCACCAGATCGCCGGCGCCACGGCACTGCCCGCGCCGCTGCCGACGATGGCTTATCTCATGCACATGGTGCCGACGGCGCGGTTTGCCGAGAACGCCGCGGCCACCCTGAAGGCTTTCGCGCTCGCGCTCGCGACGGCCTATGCCATCGGTCTCGCTATGGGCGTGTGGCTCGGCGCGCACCGGCTGTCGGGCGCCGTCGGCGAGCCGATCCTTGTCGTGATTTATTCCCTGCCGAAGATCACGCTTTACCCGGTCGTCCTCCTCATCTTCGGCCTCGGCATTTCGGGGAAGGTCGTGTTCGGCGCCATGCACGGCATCCTGCCGGTGGCACTCCTGACGATGGGTGCGATTCGCGCAATCCCATCCGTCTATTTGCGCTCAGCGCAGACGCTGCATCTGTCCCCATGGCAAACCATCACCACAGTGCTGCTGCCGGCCGCATTGCCGGAAGTGTTCACTGGGTTGCGTATCGGCTTCTCTGTCACGCTGCTCGGAGTGCTTCTCGGCGAGATGTTCGCGTCCAAGCTTGGCCTCGGCTCGATGATCATGGCCGACATGTCGCTCGCCCAGAGCGAGGACATGGTGACGGTCGCGATCATCCTGTTCGCCTTCGCGGCGATCGCCAATGCGGCGCTGATCTGGATCGAGCATCGCTTGCATCGCAAAGCGTAGCGGCAGCTACCTCGCAGCCACATACCGCTCCAGTGTCATCGGTTCGCGTTTGTGCGGCGGCTCGCGCGGCCTCGACGCCGGCGAAACAGCTCGCCTCGGCAAACCACTGCGCGCGCGCCGGAAGTTGCCAGCGCCGCGCACCGGCAACCGAAACATCCCAGCGCACCGGCTCGTCCTCGATGTCCATGCACTGATAGTGCGTGTTGAACAATTCGATGCGATGGCCGTCGGGATCGCGCATATAGACGAACAGCGCGAGGCCCGGTCCGTGCCGCCCCGGTCCGTATTCGATGTTCTCGGCGAAGCCCATGTCGGAGGCGAGATCGCAAACGTAGAAGAAGTGGTACGATTCCGGAATGCTGAACGCGGCGTGATGCAATCGCGGCCCGGCACCCGGCGCGAACACGATGTCGTGCGGATTGCCCTTGCGCTGCAGGAACACGAACAGCGGATCGTCGCTGCCGTCCGGAGCGATGTATTCGGAGAGCCGGAAGCCCAGTCCCATATAAAATTCCAATTCGCGCTGCACGTCCGGCACCAGCACCTGAAAATGATCAATGCGCTGCGGCACGGCGCCGTGATGCCGGCCGAAGTCGGTCAGCAGCCGCGGCTTCGTCGTCATGGTGGCGCAGAATTCGAGCGGCAGGCCGAGCGGATCGCTGACATGCAGGGTCCGGCCCTGATATGGCCGTTCCACCCATTGCGCCGGCAGGCCGGCTTTCTCGAAATAGGATTTCGCCTTTTCCAGATCTTCCTCGGTGAAGCAGCGCATGCCGACGCGCTCGGCTTGCGGCGCGGCCGCCCGCTTGAGCACCAGGCTGTGATGACACGCCTCGGCGATGCCGCGCAGATAGATCGTGTCCTTGTCCTCGTCGCTGACGACCAGGCCGATGAGATCGACATAGAACGCGCGGCTTTTGGCGAGGTCTTTCACGTGCAGCACGGAATGGCTGGCGCGCGTGATATTGAATGGCGGATTGTAATTCGGTCGCGGCAGGGTCACGGCAAACTCCAGGATCGAATGAACCATCGGATGGTACGGACGCCATCAGCTTGACACGTCCGGGCTCCATTTCATACCGCCTCTGTTCCCTTTCGGCGACATGGAGACCAGCATGGCGAGCATGGGTGCTACGGCGGCACAACGCCAGGGCTACCGCGGGCTGCGCGGCTGGCTCGAAACCGTGGACAAGCTCGGCGAACTCGAGCGCGTTTCCGGCGCCAATTGGGACGTCGAAATGGGCGCCATCACCCACATGCTTACCGAGAAAAGCCGCGGCCAGGCGCCCGCGATCCTGTTCGACGACGTGCCCGGCTATCCGAAGGGTTATCGCACGCTCTACGGCCAGCTCTCGTCGATCAAGCGCATCGCGCTCACGCTTGGTCTGCCGCTCGAATACGAACGCAAGGTCGATATCGTGCAGCGCTATCACGAGCGCATGCAGGACCTGAAGCCTTTGGCGCCGCGCTTCGTCAATGACGGGCCGGTTTTCGAGAACGTGATCGAGGGTGACGCCATCGATGTCCTGAAATTCCCGGTGCCGCGCCATCATGAGCAGGACAAGTCGCGCTTTATCGGCACTGCGTGCTGCGTGGTGACCAAGGACCCCGACGCCGGCTGGTTCAACCTCGGCGCCTATCGCAGCCAAGTCTATGACGGCAAGACCGTCGGCTGTCAGATCACCGAGGGCAAGCACGGCCGCATCCATCGCGACAAATATTTCGCCCGCGGCGAACCGATGAAGGTTCGTTATCCTGTGCGGACAGGACCCGCTGCTGTTCATGCTGTCGTCGAGCCCGCTGCCGGAAGTCAGCGAATACGACATCGCCGGCGGCCTGCGCGGCGAGCCGATCGATGTGGTGCGCGGGCCTTTCACCGGATTTCCGATCCCGGCCGATTGCGAGATCGCCATCGAAGGCGAGACAGTTCCCGGCCAGACCAGGCCCGAAGGCCCGTTCGGCGAATGGATGGGTTATTATTCCGACGACACGCAGGATCGGCCTTACGTCAACGTCAAAACGATCCTGCATCGCAACGATCCGATCCTGACCTGCGCGCCGCAGCACAAGCCGGTCGACGAAACCGGCCTGCTCAAAGGCATCGCCGGCGCCGCGCAAATCTGGCACGCGCTAGACGCTTGCGGCATTCCCGACGTGCTCGGCGTCTGGAACCACGAAGCCGGGCCGGCGACGCGCTTCACCACCGTGCAGCTTCGCCAGCGCTATCCGGGCCACGCGCGGCAGGCGTTGCACGTCGCTTGCGCCTGCCAGGGCGGCGCCTATGCCGGCAAATGGACTGTCGTGGTCGACGAGGATATTGATGCCGGCGATCTCGATCAGGTGCTGTGGGCGATGTGCACGCGCTTCGATCCCAAGGCCGATATCGATCTGGTGCAGAAGGCTTGGGCCTCGAAGCGCGATCCGCTTTACCTGCCCGGCAATTTCAATAATCGCGTGCTGATCGACGCCTGCATCCCTTACGACATGAAGCTCAAGGGCACGTTCCCGACGACCGTAGACGTCAGCGCCAATTTACGCGCAAAACTGCGGGCAAAATTTCCGAAGCTGTTTCACTAAATCACGCGAATGGCGGATAGCGAACGGCGGCGAATCGGGAAGTTACTCTTCCGCTATTCGCCTACTCACGCTATTCCTGGTTCTGCGGATTCTGCGCGAACAGTTGCTTGCCCATCGTATTGAAGTGAGCCTTCTGAGCATCGCTCAGCGAGTCATAGAAGTCGTGCAACGCCGGGCGGATCGTATCCACGGCCTGCAGCATGGCTTGCAGATGCTTGCCGGCCGCCGCAAGCCGAGCCGGCGGTGTGGTCGGCATTTCAGTCGGACATGCCGCCTTGATCGTATCCGCCGCATTCGCCATAGCCGACTGTAACGCATCAAGCTTGGCCCGCTGCGCATCGTTCGGCTGAACCGTTTGATTGATCTGATCGGTCGGCCACGCCATGACCGACGCGCCACATTGCGCCTGCGGATTGGGCGCATTGTTGGGCGCGTTCTGAGGCGGACCGTTCGACGCCTCAGGCTTTGCGCCCGGTGCGCCGGCGCCGATGTCGTTGAAGCGCGCCTTCTGCTCGTCGCTGAGCGAGTTCGTAGAACTTGCCGAGCGGCGGGCTCACGATATCGACCGCCTGAACCATTCCTTGCAGGCGCTGCTGCATGTCGTCGATGCGTCCGGTAGGAGTGAACGACACGGTGGTCGGGCAATGCGACTTGATCACATCGCTCGCCTTGACGACGGCGTTGCCGAGTTCATCGAGCATTGCGCTTTGCTCGGGGCTCGGCTGCACGGCAGCCTGGATCTGGTCGATCGGCCATCCGGTGACTTCGGCTGCCTCGTCGTCGCAGCTTTGCGTCATGGTTTGCGTGAGCGAAGTCATGCGCTGCGGCGCGCCGGGCCCCTGCACGTATTCGTCATAGACGTAGGGCGAGAAAATGCCTTCGTAGATGTCGCCGTAGCCGTAGACCCAGAACGGATCGTCGTAGCCGTAATCGTACGGCCACAGCGAGTAATAGAAGAGATTGCCGTAGGCATAGGGCCAGAACAGCGGACCAAGCCAGCCGACGTGATTATAGGGATGCCAACCCGGGTGCCAGCCCGGATGCCAGAACGGATGAAACGCGGCGTTGGCCGCAAAATTGCGACGCGCCGCGAACGCCCGCGGACCCCCGGCAAATCCGGCGCGGGCAAAATGCCCGCCAGTCGCGAACGAATGCGCGCCAGCGCCCGGCGTCACATGACTGAAAGCCGAAGTGTGTCGCTGTCGAACCGTGAACCGCTGCATGGAACGACGATGCCGAATGTGAAGCGTGAGACGCCCGAAAAGACGGACCGGCGTGTGAGAAATGCGTTACGCCCCCGCCAGACCGTCCTGAAAAATGCGGCGCTGCGTGTGCCGTAAAATGCGCACCGCCTCCGCCAAAATGGGCTCCGCCGCCACCGCCGAAATGGGCGCCGCCACCACCGCCGAAATGGGCACCGCCGCCGGGATGCCCTCCACCACCGCCGCCCCTGGGAGCAGCTGCTGCCGCCGCGACCATGCACAGCGAAAGTCCAATCGCAGCTACGCCGGTTGCTATCTTGGACATGTCTGCAATCCTTTTCAGGGCCAACAACATCAACGCCAGATCACGCGCTCCGTTCCGCAAGCCACGCAGCCAGTGATGGTGCAATGCAAACCGCCGTCTCGCCGGAATAGGCGCCGGAACATCTCCGGGATATGTGGCGGATTCTACGCCCGCGCCAGAGCGTTCGCGCCTTACATTTTTGTCACCTGTTGCAAGAGCGATCATCGCTTCCTCAGCGCCGATACTTCGGCACAGAGTGTGATGCGGCAAAGCGATCGCATTCGGTCCGCCCGCCAGAAATTTGCGGTGGAAAAAGCGCGAGCCGAAAGCTGCTCGGCCGCCTGAATCGCGCGCAATCGCCCGTCACTGTCGCCCGAATGTCACATGTCGCGCAGATCGAATCGCTCCCGGACAACCGCCCGGGCGCGCAGTTGATATTCGCCCATGCGACGGGCATGGTTATGGTTAACGTGATCGCTGGGGGCCGATCATACGGAGCGCAATGTGACCATGCCCCGCCGGCGCGGTACCGGCGAGGTATTGGGCCTTGTCTCCGGGGTTTCCTGGCTGGTTTCCGGGCTTTGCAGCAACGAGTTGTCGGCAGTGCATGCGTTGGCCCATGCTGGTGTGCGACGGGGAGGCTGGGTGCGGCGCGTCGATTTCCTTGCGCGTGCAAGCCTGCGCCGCAGGATTCATTCTCGCCTTACTGCTCGACGGATGCGCCGTAGGACCAAATTACTCCCCTGATCCGGCGCCCGTTCCGACGGAATTCAAGGAGCTCAAGGGCTGGAAGCTCGCCAATCCCAGCGATCAACTTGATCGCGGTGATTGGTGGGCGCCATACCGCGATCCGAGGCTCGCCGAACTGCTCCGCGAAGTCGAGATATCCAATCAGACAGTGGCGGCATCGGCCGCAGCCTATGAGGAAGCCCGCGCCATCATCAGGGAGGCGCAGTCCCAACTGTTGCCGGTGGCGACAACCGGATATTCGGTCACCCGCACGCGCACCGGAGCGCTTGCAGGCACCACTGGCGGCAGCGCCGTCGGAACCGCTCTGCGAACCAGATATACGACACAGTACAACGTGCCGGTCAGCGGCAGCTGGGATCTGGACGTATGGGGGAAAGTGCGCCGCCAGATCGAGAGTGACACCTCCGCGGCGCAGGCGAGCGCAGCCGATCTCGACAACGCCAAGCTTTCCGCGCAAGCGCAGCTCGCGACTGCGTATTTCAATCTTCGCGCCGCGGACTCTTTGAGTGATCTGCTCATGCGCACGGTCGCGCTCGACAAAAAGACGCTCGACATCGTGCAAAACCAATTCAACGCCGGTTATTCGGTGACGAGCGGAGACGTCGCGACCGCCCAAGCGCAGCTTTTGACCGCACAGGCGCAGCTCATCGACACTGGCGTGCAGCGCGCGCAATTCGAGCACGCCATTGCTGTACTGATTGGGCGGCCGCCAGCAGAACTCACCATCGCGCCACGGCTACTGGGCGAGCATATTCCGAAAATTCCAGTCACGGTCCCCTCGGCGCTGTTGGAACGGCGTCCCGACATCGCCGCGGCGGAGCGTTCGATGCAGCAGGAGAACGCGCTCATCGGGGTTGCCGTAGCCGGCTATTTTCCCGATGTCTCGTTGTCCAGCATGATCCAATTCATCGGTCCGATTCCCCTCCCCCTGAGCGCCGCACGTTCGATCGGGTCGATCGCTGCAAGCGAAACAACAACGCTGTTCAACGGCGGGCTCACTGCCGCACAGGTCGACGCTGCCAAAGCCGCCTATTGGCAGAGCGTCGCCAATTACCGTCAGACCGTGCTCACGGCTTTTCAGCAGGTCGAGGACGAGCTTGCAGCGATCCATCGCTTTGGCGAGGCGCTCGGAGTGCAGGAGCGCGCCGTGCAAAACCAACGCACCGCCGTGGATGTATTTCTGAATCAATTTCAGCAAGGGCTGGTGGCATTCACCACGGTCGTGCAAGCGGAGCTGACCTTACTTAATGACGAGCAAACCGCGCTGACGATCCGACAAAATCTGTTTGTCGCCAGCGTCAGCCTGATCGAGGCGCTGGGCGGTGGCTGGGACACGACGCTGCTGCCCACGCAAGTAAAGCTGATGGAGGGCTTCTCGCTTCTGCCGCAGCTCGATTCGACACCGCCGGGACAGCCCGTCGCAACTGGCGCACCGCAGCAGCAGCCTGAAAGCGCGCCGCAGCGAATAAGGTAACAAGCCAATCTCGTGATCTACCGGCTACTACGGAACTCCGCGGAAAAACCGTGAGGAACACTCAAGGCCTTGATTCGACCACCCTTTCCACCAAAACTGGAAACGCAAACGATAGCCGCATGTGGCGTTTGCATGGCCACCCGACAGCTCCGGTCACGGCAGCCACTCGATCTGCCGCTCCATTAGCGAATTTTCATTAGGCGGGGCATGGAGTCGCACACTATTATGCCGAAAATGCCGGAGTCCTGATCGCCGATATGGACGAGCGAACGCGAAGAACGGATGACGAGCTGGCACCGAATCTTCGCCGGCCGATGCTCGAGCCGGGCGTAAGAAGCCGGTCCTATTCAAAATTCCAGATCGGCGTCGGGGCCATCGTTGCGATCCTTCTTGTCGTCGCCGGCTACGAGGCTGTCCACTACCTTCGGCCCGCACCAGCGCCCGCCGGGCGCTTTCAAGGCGCCGCCGCCCAATCGGTCGGCGCAGCCACTGTGGGGCCGGGCAATGTTCGCGTCATTGTCAACGCACTCGGAACGGTGACACCGATCGCAACAGTCACCGTGCAAACTCAGATCGACGGTAAACTAACCGAGGTTGGATTTACTGAAGGGCAACTGGTGCAGAAGGACGACTTTCTGGCGCAAGTCGATGCGCGGCCGTATGAGATCCTGAAAGTCCCAGTTCGAAGGAACCCTTGCTCACGATCAAGGGTTGCTCGCCCAAGCGCAGATGGATCTGAAGCGTTACCAAACGCTCGCCCAACAGAATTCGATTGCGCGCCAGCAGGCCGAGGACCAAGTCTTCATCGTCCAGCAATATGAAGGTACGGTCAAACAAGATCAGGCGCAGGTCGATACCGAAGCGCTGAACATCGCCTACTGCCATATCGTTTCGCCGGTCACTGGCAGGGTCGGACTTCGTCTGGTCGATCCCGGGAACTATGTGCAGGCCTCCGGCAGCACCGGGATTGCCGTCGTCACCCAATTGCAGCCGATCACGGTTATCTTCTCGATTCCGGAAGACGATCTGCCGGATATCGTTCCACAGCTTGCGGCCGGCACCCCGCTTCAAGTCACCGTGTTCGATCGCGCCAATATCAAGAAACTTGCAACTGGCCAGGTGTCGGCGCTCGACAACCAGATCGACACCACGACCGGAACGGTGAAGGTGCGCGCGCAATTCGATAATTCGGACCTTGCCCTGTTTCCGAACCAGTTCGTCAATGCGCAGCTTCTGGTGAGAACTTTGCAAAATGTCGTAACCGTTCCCACCGCGGCAATTCAGCTTGGCGCTCCAGGAAGCAGCAATACCGGCGGCACCTCCAACGGCGGCAATCCCGGCAGCACCAGCCTCGCCACGCCCTCGGCTAATACCGGAGCCCCGGGCTACTACGTCTATGTCATCAACGACGACAGCACCGTTTCGGTACGGCAGATCACCATCGGACCGACCGACGGCACCATGACGGCCGTCAACTCGGGGCTCAGTGCCGGCGATCGGGTTGTGGTCGACGGCAGCGATCGACTTCGCGATGGTTTGCGTGTCAGCGTGGCCAGTCTGGATGGGAAGCCGCTCGGGGGATCGGGGGGAGCACCCGGCGCGGCAGGCGCTCCTGGCACAGCCGGAACGCATCGCTCGGGCGGCGGCGTTCCCGGAGCTGGCGCTCCTGGAAATGGCAGCCACACCAATGGCGGCTCGGGCAGAAGCGGCGGGCAATCCCAGAATCCCAACCGTTCGCAAACTCAGGGCACGACCAACGGCGGCCAATAGTGCGCTCCGAATGGCGGCGAGAGAGCGCGCGCGAGCGATGAAACGGTGCGATGAACGTCTCCGAACCCTTCATTCTTCGTCCGGTCGGGACCACGCTGTTGATGGCGGCAATCATGCTGTCGGGCATGGTCGCCTACACTTTCTTGCCACTGTCGACGCTGCCTGAAGTCGATTACCCGACGATCCAGGTGCAAACGCTTTATCCCGGCGCCAGCCCGGAAGTGATGACGTCGTCGGTAACGTCTCCGCTCGAGCGGCAATTCGGCCAGATGCCGGGATTGAACCAGATGACGTCGGCGAGTTCGGCCGGCGCTTCGGTGCTCACGCTGCAATTCAGTCTCGATCTCAGCCTCGACATCGCCGAGCAGGAAGTCCAGGCCGCGATCAACGCCGCCGGCAATCTATTGCCGGCTGATCTGCCGGCGCCGCCGATCTATGCCAAGGTCAATCCAGCCGACGCGCCGATCCTGTCGCTGGCGGTGACATCGAAGACGCTGCCCCTTACCGCGCTGGAGGACCTGTGCGAGACCAGTCTCGCCCAGAAAATTTCACAGCTCACCGGCGTCGGCCTGGTGAGCATCAGCGGCGGACAACGGCCGTCCGTGCGGCTCCAGGTCAATCCGCAAGCGCTGGCCGCTTACGGACTCAATATCGACGATATCCGCACCACGATCGCTAACCTCAACGTCAATACGCCGAAGGGGAATTTCGACGGCCCGGCGCAGGCCAGCACCATCAACGCCAATGACCAGCTCACGAGCACGGATCAGTACCGCAATTTGATTGTCGCCTACCGCGACGGAGGACCGGTCCGGCTCACCGACGTCGCCAAGATCGTCAGCGGCCCGGAGAACACCAAGCTCGGCGCCTGGGCCAACACTACGCCGGCCATCATTCTCAACGTCCAGCGCCAGCCGGGCGCCAACATCATTCAGGTCGTCGATCGCATCCAGGCCCTGCTGCCGCAGATTTTGGCGTCGTTGCCGTCCGCCGTCGAAGTCAACGTACTGAGCGACCGAACCGTGACCATCCGCGCCTCGGTCGCCGACGTCGAATTCGAACTTGGGCTCGCCGTGGTTCTCGTCGTGATCGTGATCTTTGTGTTCTTGCGCACGCTCCCCGGCACGATCATTCCGAGCCTCTCCGTGCCGCTGTCGCTCGTCGGCACGTTCGGCGCGATGTATCTACTCGGCTTCAGTCTCGACAATCTCTCGCTGATGGCGCTGACCATCGCCACCGGCTTCGTCGTCGACGACGCCATCGTCATGATCGAAAACATCGCGCGCTTCGTCGAGAGCGGGATGGAACCGCTGGACGCAGCGCTGCGTGGTTCGGAACAGATCGGTTTCACCATCATTTCGCTGACGATCTCGCTGCTCGCGGTGCTGATACCGCTATTGTTCATGGGCGACGTTGTCGGCCGCTTGTTCCACGAATTCGCCATTACTCTTGCGGTCACCATCGTCATATCCGCCATCGTTTCGCTGACGCTGGTGCCGATGATGTGCGCCAAGCTGATCCGCCACCAGCCGGACAGCGAACGCTCGACTTTCGATCTCACCGCCGAACGCATCTTCACTTCACTCATTGCCAGTTATGGCCGCGCTTTGAATTGGATCCTGGACCGTCAGCCGCTCACTTTGCTGGTCGCCGTGCTGACCCTCGCGGTCACGGTGCTGCTCTACCTCGCGATACCCAAGGGATTTTTTCCCGTGCAAGACACCGGAATGATCCAGGCGATCACCGAGGCTTCGCAGAGCGTCTCCTACAAAGAGATGGCAAATCTGCAAAACCAGCTTGCCGAAGCCATCCTCAAGGACCCTGATGTCGTAAACTTGAGCTCAGTTGTGGGCGTCGACGGCACCAACAAAACGCTCAATAGCGGGCGCTTCCTTATTTCGCTCACGCCGCACGACAATCGGAACCTGACCGCCAGCCAGATCATCAAACGAATACAGCAGGAAGTTTCCGGCGTCGTCGGCATTACGCTGTATATGCAGCCGGTTCAGGATCTGACTATCGACTCAACCGTCAATCGAGCGCCCTACAACTTCATTCTCGAAGATGCCAATGCCACCGAGTTCAATACTTGGGTTCCGAAACTCGTACAGCAGTTGAATCAGCTACCCCAACTCACCGACGTCGCCAGCGACTTGCAGCAACAAGGGTTGTCAGTTTATCTGGTTATTGACCGCGCTACCGCGAGCCGCTTCGGAATTACGCCCGCAACGATCGATAACGCGCTCTACGACTCGTTCGGGCAGCGTATCGTCTCGACCATTTACACTCAGTCGAACCAATATCGTGTGATTCTCGAGCTCGATCCCTCGTTGCAACAATCGCTGGACGGTCTATCGGGGATTTATTTGCCGTCCTCGTCCTCTTCCACGAACGGGCAAGTGCCGTTATCGGCGATCACGCATATCGAAAAGCGGACCGGGCCGCTGGTGGTCACGCATTTCGGCCAATTCCCCGCCACTACAATCTCATTCAATATCGCGGCTGGGGCTTCGCTCGGCGCGGCCGTCGACGCCATCGTGCAGGCGGAAGCCAAGTCCGGCCTGCCCAATAGTTTCATAACCGCGTTCCAGGGCACCGCGGCCGCCTTTCAGGCGTCTTTGACGAACGAAATCTTCCTGATCATCGCCGCCGTCGTGGCGATGTACATCGTGCTTGGCGTACTCTACGAGAGCTTCGTCCATCCGATCACGATTTTGTCGACACTTCCCTCGGCGGGCGTCGGGGCGCTCTTTTCTCTGATCGCGCTGCATTACGATCTCGACGTGATCTCGATCATCGGCGTTATCCTGCTGATCGGCATCGTCAAGAAGAACGGCATCATGATGGTCGACTTCGCGCTGGAAGCCGAACGCGTCGAAGGGCTGCCCGCCACGCGAAGCGATTTATCAAGCCTGCCTGTTGCGCTTCCGCCCAATCATGATGACCACCATGGCCGCCATTCTCGGCGCGCTGCCGCTGATGCTCGGCGCGGGAACCGGCTCGGAATTGCGCCAGCCGCTGGGTGTCACTCTCGTTGGCGGATTGATCGTCAGTCAGATGCTGACCTTGTTCACCACACCTGTGATCTATCTGTACTTCGATCGGTTGGCGCGCCGTCTCGCTGGTGGGCGGCCTGCTGGTTCGATTGCGCGCGGCGAGCCCGCGGAATGAATATTTCCGCACCATTCATCGCGCGCCCGGTAGCGACCACATTGCTCACGCTCGGCATTGCACTGGCCGGCATCCTGGCATTCGTGAAGCTGCCGGTCTCGCCGTTGCCGCAGGTCGATTATCCAACGATCTCCGTCAGCGCGTCGCTTCCCGGCGCCAGCCCGGAAACCGTGGCGACGAGCGTCGCGGCACCGCTCGAGCGCCATCTCGGCCAGATCGCTGATGTTACCGAAATGACGTCCAACAGCGGCATCGGGCAGACCCGTATAACATTGCAATTCGAGCTCAACCGCGACATCGACGGTGCGGCGCGCGACGTACAGGCTGCCATCGTCGCCGCCCGTGCCGACTTGCCGGCAAACCTGAAAAGCAATCCGACATATCGCAAGGTCAATCCGGCCGACGCGCCGATTATGATCTTGGCGATGACTTCGAAGACGTTGACCCAGGGTCAGATGTACGATGCCGCCAGCAATGTCTTCCAGCAACAGCTTTCGCAGATCACCGGCATCGGCCAGGTCATCATTGGCGGCTCGGCGCTTCCCGCGGTCCGCGTCGAGCTTAATCCGCAGGCGCTTTATAAATACGGCATCGGCCTTGAAGACGTCCGCGCGGCGCTTGCGTCCGCCAACGCCAACAGCCCGAAGGGGACCATCGACGATGGCAACCAGCGTTATCAGGTCTATACCAACGACCAATCGACCAGGGCTGCCGATTATCGGCCGCTCGTCATCGCCTATCGCAACGGCGCCGCGATCCAGCTTTCCGACGTTGCGGCTGTAAACAACTCCGTCGAAGATTTGCGTAATCTCGGTCTGGCCAATGGCACGCCGTCGGTGCTGATCATCATTTTTCGGCAGCCTGGCGCCAATATCATCGATACCGTCGACCAGGTGAAAGCGGAGTTACCCCATCTGCAGGCAGCGATGCCGGCCGACGTCAACGTGACGATCGCGATCGACCGCAGCACTACGATCCGTCAGTCGCTCTTCGACACGGAGATGACGCTGGTGATCGCGATCACACTGGTCATCCTCGTCGTATTCCTTTTCCTCCGCAACGTACGCGCGACAATCATCCCCGGCGTCGCGGTGCCGATTTCCATTCTCGGAACGTTCGCCGGCATGTATCTGCTCGGCTACAGCCTCGACATTCTGTCGCTCATGGCGCTGACCATCGCGACGGGGTTTGTCGTCGACGATGCGATCGTCGTGCTGGAAAATATTTCCCGGCATCTCGAAGCGGGAATGCCCCGCGTGCAGGCTGCGCTGCTCGGCGCCCGCGAGGTCGGCTTCACCGTCTTGTCGATCAGCTTGTCGTTGATCGCGGTCTTCGTACCCATCCTGCTGATGGGAGGAATACTGGGTCGGCTGTTCCGGGAGTTCACCATCACGCTATCGCTCGCCATTCTGATCTCACTGGCAATCTCGCTGACCACCACGCCGATGATGTGCGCCCTGTTCCTGCGTCCAAGCGAGACTGGCCGTGCCCAGGCTGCACCCCGACGTATGACGCTGTTCGATCGATTGTTGCGCGGCTATGAACACACACTCGGCTGGGCACTTCGACACCGCGCGATCGTGCTCATGATTTTTCTAGGTGCGATCGGATTGAACATTGTGCTGTTTCTCATCGTCCCAAAGGGTTTCTTTCCGACCGAAGACACCGGCCGATTGGTCGGCTCGCTGCAAGCCGACCAGAGCGTCTCCTTCCAGTCGATGGCCGGAAAGCTTCGGCAAATGATTGCCATCGTGCAGGCCGACCCCGCGGTTCAGACCGTGGTGGGCTACACCGGCACCGGCGGCGGCGGGTTCGGCACGATCAATACGGGATCGGTCTTCGTGTCGCTTGTTCCGATAACGCAACGGCCGTCGATCGATGCAGTGATCGCGCGGTTGCGACCTAAACTCGCTGAGGTTCCTGGCGGCCGCCTGTTTCTCACTGCCGTCCAGGATATCCGCGCCGGCGGCCGCCAGAGCAACTCGACATATCAATACACGCTGCAAACCGACAATTCGCAGGATCTCTTCACGTGGACGCCGAAGCTGGTCCAAGCTCTCGAGCACAGTTCCGTGCTGGCGGATGTCAGCTCCGACCAGCAGCAAAAGGGCCTGGAAACCGATCTCGTCATCGATCGCGACAGCGCTTCGCGTCTCGGTGTGACGCCGGCCCAGATCGACAACACGCTTTATGACGCTTTTGGCCAGCGCCAGGTTTCTGTCATCTACAGCGCCATCAACCAATACCATGTCGTGATGGAAATCGACCCGCGCTACACGCAGTTTCCGGCGGCGCTAAACGATGTGTACGTCGCGACCTCGGGCGGCGGTGCCGCCGGAACATCTTCGTCCAACCTACCCGGCGGAACTGTGAAAAGTTCGGCGGCGGGCGCAAACGGATCGTCGGTCTTATCCGACAGTGCGACCGCGGCGGCCAGTGCGAACAACAACTCCGCGCGCAACGCCGCAATCAATTCCCTCGCCACAGGTGGCAAGAGTAACACATCCTCCGGCGCCGCGGTCAGCACCGCAGTCGAGACGATGATCCCGCTCTCGGCGGTCAGTCACTACAAGCCGGGCACTACGCCATTGGCGGTCAACCACCAGGGACTTTTCGCCGCGGCGACGATTTCGTTCAACCTGGCGGAAGGCGCTACGCTCGGTGAAGCCGCAGCCGAGATCGACCAGGCGATCAATGCCATCCATTTACCGGCTACGATTCACGGCAGCCTCGCCGGTACGGCGCAGGTCTTTGCGCAGTCGCTTAACAATGAGCCAGTGTTGATCGCCGCGGCAATCGCGGCTGTCTACATTCTGCTGGGCATTCTCTACGAGAGCTACATTCATCCGGTCACAATTCTGTCTACATTGCCGTCGGCCGGCGTCGGCGCCTTGCTGGCGTTAATGCTGTTTCACACCGAATTCGACATTATCGGAATGATCGGTGTGATCTTGCTCATCGGAATTGTCAAAAAGAATGCGATTATGATGATCGACTTCGCGCTTGAGGCGCGGCGCTCGCAAAATCTGAGCCCTGATGCGGCGATCTTTCAAGCGAGCCTATTGCGCTTCCGGCCGATCATGATGACCACATCGGCCGCAATCCTCGGCGCGGTGCCACTCGCGGTGAGCTTCGGTAATGGCAGTGAAATTCGCCGCCCATTGGGAATTTCGATCGTGGGCGGGCTCATCATCAGCCAGTTGCTGACGCTCTACACGACACCCGTGCTCTATCTCTATATGGACAGACTAGGCCAATGGTCGCTGCGGCAGCGGCGGCGGATGCTGCCAGGGCTTTATGGCAGTCAACCGGCCGAGTGAGACCGCTCAGCGGATGTGGATAGGTTTGCGCGTGTAGCAGCACGGCGTCGGCCACTCCCACCGCGGCGGGCCGAGCGTCGCGCGCAAGACATGGATTTCGGCGCGCGCCGTAGTGATCTGCGGGCCTTTCACGGACTCGTCCACGTCTGGATTCGCTTCAAGAAGAGCGATTAGCTTGGTCCGCTCGTAAATCGCGTCGCGCGTGCACCAATAGCAGCCGTCACCGGGCTGACCGGTATCCCCTGCCCGCGCCGGCAATGCGATGCCGGCGGCAACAAAAATGATGCATAGCGAAAGAAGCCGCTTCATGGTTGCTCGTGCTCCGATGGCCCCGCCCTGCCAATGGTTTCTTCCGGCAAGCTGGATGGATGATAACCATGAGGACGCCTGGCGCAAAACCCACTTCTCGTAAATTCTGGCCGACTGGGTCGATGGCGTGGCGAGCACTTCCGGCGTGTATGATGCTCGTCGGTTGCGCGGGCGGCAAGGTCTTGAAGAAGAAGAGTGACAACAATGTAACTCGGCTGCCGATCTGGACCATCTGCACATTAGCGCTGGCAGTATCGTGCGTTCACGCCGTGCACGCGGAAGATGCTGCTGAATTCTATCGCGGCAAAACCTTGAATTTGACCGCGGGGTTCAACGTCGGCGGTGGTGCTGACCTTTACGCGCGGCTGATCGCGCGGCATCTCGGCCAACATATCGCCGGCCATCCGACCGTCATCGTCCACAATATGCCGGGCGCCGGCAGCATGGCGGCGGCGAATCACATTTTCAATGTCTCACCGCGCGACGGTTTGGAAATTGGGCTGTTCGCCGGCAATATTGCCGTCGACCCAGTGATCGGCGGCGTACCAAGCCAATATGATGCGAGAAAATTCAATTGGATTGGGGCTCCCGCTTCCGAGACCGCGGTGTGCCTTGCAGCGAAGACAACGTCCTTCAAGACGTTCGACGATATTTTGGCGCGTGACATGGTGACCGGAACGGCGGGCACAAGCACCTACGATTTTCCGGTTGTATTGAACAGTGTCTTGAAAACAAAATTCAAGCTGGTGCAAGGCTACAACGGCAGTTCGGGGTTGCGCCTTGCGCTTGAACGCGGGGAGATCGAAGGATTTTGCGGAGTCGGATTGACATCGGTGCGCAGCCTTGGCCTGACCGACGACAACACCAACATTCTGGTCCAGCTCGCGCTCAAGAAGAATCCGCAGCTCGCCAACGTCCCGCTGGTCATGGATTACGTCAAGTCTGACGAAAATCGTCAGGTGATGCGACTGGTCTTCGGCTGGCTGGTGATGGAACGGCCGCTCGCTGCACCGCCCGATACACCTCCGAGCCGGGTGCAGGCCTTGCGGGATGGCTTTGACGAAACCATGCGCGATTCGCAGTTCATGGCCGATCTCGAAAAGGCTTCGCTCGCCTTTGCACCGATGAGCGGCAAGGATATCACGGCATTCGTCGACGACATCTACCGCACGCCGCCCGGCGTCGCGCGCAAGGCGGCACAATTGCTGGGGCGGACTGGGCCCTGACGCGAATTGCAATGAAATCGGGTTCGCGCGAGAATGAACGGCCTCGGAGATTCCGCTCGAAATAGTCGACAATCGATGGAGATGGGCTCGTGCTCCCGCAAGACGAAAACGAACTGCTGACCCGCGTCGGTCCAGGCACGGACATGGGCGCGCTGATGCGCCGCTATTGGATTCCCGCGGCGTTCTCCTATCAAATAGCCAAGCCGGATAGTCCGCCCTTGCGCGTCCGGCTCCTGGGCGAGAACCTGGTGCTGTTCCGCGACACCCAAGACCGCATCGGCCTCCTCGACGAGCGCTGCCCCCATCGCACGGCATCGCTGTTCTTTGGCCGCAACGAGGAGAGCGGCCTGCGTTGCGTCTATCATGGACTAAAATTTGACGTCCAAGGTAACTGCGTCGACCTGCCCTGTGTGCCGCAGATGAGCGATGCCCATAAGGCGAACGCGCAAAATCAGCTCGGCGTGAAGGCGTATCCATGCGTCGAACACGGCGACGTGGTGTGGACCTATATGGGACCGGCCGAGCACAAGCCGGAATTTCCAGACCTCGAATGGACGCTGTTGCCGCCATCGCAGCGTTACGCCACACGCCACATCCAGGAATGCAACTGGTTGCAAGCGCTCGAAGGCGGCTTCGACGCGACGCATCTGACGTTTCTGCACGGCAGCGAAGGCGATCCGACCCGCCGCATCGTTGCCTCGCTCTACGAAGTCATTCCCACCGACTTTGGATTCGTGGTCGGGACCGGCCGCGAGCGCAGTGATGGAATTATCATGTGGAACATGAACGTGATGCTGGCGCCGTTCCACAAGATCATCTCGTCCATCCCGCATGCCGCGCATGTCTGGGTGCCGATCGACGACGAGAACACAATGCTCTACAGCGTTGATTTCCATCCGTCGCGGCCGCTGACAGAGGACGATCTCTCCCGCACGAAGAGAGGGCTTGGCATCCACACCGAAAATATTGCGGGCACCGATCACGCTGTCCGCAACCGGGCAAATGACTATCTGATTGATCGCGCGCTGCAGGCGAGCGGCAAATCCTATACCGGGATGAAGGGATTCGGCACACAGGATTGCGCCATCCAGGAATCGATGGGGCCGATTGCCGACCGGAGCGCCGAACATCTGCTCGCTTGCGATGCGGCCATCGTCAAAATCAGGCGGCTCCTGTTACAGATGCTCAAGGACCATGGCGCAGGTAAACCTTTGCCCGGCATGGATCCCGCGAGCTACCGCGTGCGTTCCGGCCGCTTCGAAGCGGCGAAGGGCATCCCGTTCGAAGACGCCATGGAGCAATACGTTCGCCGCGATACGCCAATCGCCGCCGAATAGATCACGCCGCCGCCCAATCGTGGCGGCGCCGCTGCATGCCGAGTAAACGTCGGCACCAGCCTTAATAAGACAGAGAGGAAACGATCATGAACGGCGCCGAAGTCATTGCCGAAATTCTCAAACGCGAGGGCACTGAATTCCTCTCCTGTTACCCGCGCAATCAGATCATCGAGCCCTGCGCGGCGCTCGACATTCGTCCGATCCTATGCCGGCAGGAGCGCGTTGGGGTCGGCATCGCCGACGGCTATAGCCGCATCAAACGCGGCAAGCGAAACGGTGTGTTCGCAGCGCAAGCCGGCCCAGGTATCGAGAACGCCTTCCCCGGCATCGCTCAGGCCTATTCTGAGAACGTGCCTCTCCTCGTCGTCTCCGGCGGCCTGCCTTTAGCAAAGCAATATGTACGTCCAACATTTCGTGCCGCCGACGTCTATCGCCCGGTGACCAAGTGGTCGGCGCTGGCGCATAATGTCCAGGAATTGCCCGACCTGATGCGGCGCGCCTACCACGCCATGCGCTCCGGCAGAGGAGGCCCGGTCCTTGTCGAAGTGCCGGACGAGATAGCCGAGGCGGAATTCAAGGGCACGCTCAATTACCAGCCCATGCCGGTGCAACGCGCCGCGCCAGATCCGGAAGCGATCAAAAAAGCCGCCGAGATGCTACTCTCGGCCAAGAACCCGCTGCTCTGGGCGGGCCAAGGCGTGCACTACGCCGAAGCCGGCGACCAGCTCGCCGCTCTTGCGGAATTGCTGCCGGCTCCGGTGGTCGCCACCAACCCCGGCAAGAGCGCCATCCCCGACAGTCATCCGCTTGCGCTCGGCGGCGCAACGCGCTCGCGCTCGAAAGTGTATGCCGATTTCATGAAAAAAGCCGACGTCGTCATGGCGATCGGTTCGAGCCTCACCATCACGAATTTCGGTCCATCCGTGCCGCCTGGAAAGACCATCATCCACTCCACTAACGACGCCGGTGACATCAACAAGGAATATCGCGCCGATCACGCGATCGTTGGCGACGCTGGACTGGTCATCGAAGCGCTGATCACGGAGGTCGCGAGGCAGAAAGGTCCGGGCGGCGGCAATGCGCTGACCTCGCTCAAGGAGGAAGTCGCAGCAGGCAAGAAAGCATGGCTTGATGAATGGGCGAAATTTCTCAATTCCGACGAGACGCCGCTTAACCAATACCGCGTGATCCGCGACATGCTGCGTACGCTCGATCGCGACAACGTCATCATGACGCACGATTCCGGCAGCCCGCGCGAGCAGATGATCCCGTTCTGGGAAACGACAACAGCCGGCTCGTATATGGGCTGGGGCAAGTCGACCCAGCTCGGCTACGGGCTCGGCATCACGCTCGGCGCAAAACTCGCCGCGCCGAAGAAGCATTGCATCAACGTGATGGGCGACGCCTCGTTCGGCATGACCGGCATGGACATCGAAACCGCGGCGCGCAACCGCATCGCCATCCTCACCGTCGTGTTCAATAACGGCGTCATGGGCGCCGAGCGCGATGTGCTGAAGATTTCCGACGAGAAGTATGGCGCCATGACTGTCGGCGGCAACTACACAAAAGTGGCTGAAGGCCTCAATGTCGCGGCGACGCGCGTGGAAAAGCCCGGCGATATCGTCGGCGCGATCAAGGACGCGGTTGGCGTCACCGAGAAGGGCTCGCCCTTCCTGCTTGAATTCGTGGTCAAGGAAGGCCGCGACTTCTCGCGCTACGCCTGATGCGGACGAGGCTTTTACCTCGCGGTGCATGGCTGGCGCTTGTCCTGGCGGGCCTATCGTTGGTCATGCCGCCCGCCGCGGCGGAAACGCCGGCCGAGTTCTATAAGGGCAAGACCATCACGTTGATCACCAGCACGGGCGTCGGCGGCACCTATGACGTCGTCGCGCGCCTGGTCGCGCGATACATGACGCGTTACATCCCCGGCAATCCCACCATGATCGTCCAGAACATGCCGGGCGGCGGCAACGTCATCGCCACCAACTATATGTACAACATCGCCCCGAAGGACGGCACCGCGATCGCGACTATCCACAGCGCCATGCCGTTACAGCAGGCGCTTGATGCCGGAGGCGTGCGTTACGACTCCGATCAGTTCAACTGGCTCGGTTCGACCGGATCGCAGAACGAAGTCATTCTCGTCTGGCACAGCGCCGGAATCAAAACCCTGGAGCAAGCGGCCGAGAGGGAAATCATCCTGGGCGGCACCGGCTCGGGCGCAGGCATCGTTCTTCTTCCCGTGCTGGTGAACAATCTGCTCGGCACAAAATTCAAGATCGTGACTGGTTACCGGACTTCAGAGGACGTCAATCTCGGCATGGAACGCGGCGAGGTACAGGCGCGTGCCTTCGGATTCGGCTCGATAACCAGCCAGCATCCCGATTGGCTTACCGAACACAAGGTGACATTTCTGGTGCAGTCCGGCGCCAAGCGCGAGAAACTCCTGCCCGACGTTCCGCTTTTGACTGAACTCGCCCGGACCGATGAGCAGCGCCAGATATTTCGGCTTTTTTCTTCGGCGCCGGCGCTCGGGCAACCCTATGTCGCGCCGCCCGGTCTGCCGGCCGACCGGCTCGGCGTGCTGAGAGATGCCTTCGCCGCAACTCTCAAGGACGAAGCGTTTCTTGCCGATGCGGAAAAAATCCGGTTTGACGTCGATACGATCGGCGCCGCCGATACCGCCGCGATCGTTCATGAAACCACGCATGCTTCGCCAGACATAATCGCCAAAGCCAAGCTGGCGATGGGCATTGCCGACCGGTGATCGGTAATTTTGAGAAAAATCAGGAGAAGAACCAATGGCGGATATCAGAATATTCAATCCCGAAGGATTGGCCAAACCAGCCGGGACTTACACCCACATAGCGCACGCCAAAACTCAGGAAATCGTCTTCATCGCCGGTCAAGTGCCCGTGGACGCATCCGGCGCTGTTGTCGGCAAGGGCGACATCGAGGCCCAAAGCGCTCAAGTCTATGCCAATATTCACACCGCCCTGCGTGCGGTCGGCGCCGACTGGAAGAACGTCGTGCAATTCACGAATTTCTTGGTCCGGCCGCAGGACGCGCCGGCATTTCGGGCATACCGTAGCCGGGAATTTCCCAGGATGTTTCCGGGCGGCGTGTGTCCACCGAGCACTCTACTCATCATCAGCCGCCTGGCCGATGAGAATTATTTGCTCGAAGTGCAGACGATCGCGGCGCTCTAATCGGTTGCGGGGTTCAGTTCGCGCGAGGCAACGTCCTCCAACAGGACACGCATTGCCTTGGCGCGACGAACGCCGAAAGTGCGCTCAAATCCCGCCTGCGCTTTCGCCCAGCCTTTTTGCGCAGCCTCGAACAGAGCCAAGCCTGACGGCGTCAGCCGCAATTCCTTGCGGCGGCGGTCGTTTTTCCTGGGACCGATCGCAACAAGGCCATCGCGCTGCAACGGCCGGATATTCCGGCCCAAGGTCGTGCGATCCATAACCAGCTCGGCAGCCAGGGCATTGATCGTCATCGCCCCCCTGCGGTGCAGCCTTGCAAGAATCGAATACTGGGTCGCGCGCAACCCAATAGGCGTCAGGAATTGATCGTAAAATTGGGTCACATGACGCGTTGCCTGGCGGAGCGCCAGGCAATTGCAGGCTGCGGGATTGGTCGGACTCAAGGTCATCGCGGTCTTCATGGCTTGATATAGGTGTATATACTCCTATATGGTTGTCCATTCAATACGGGACTTCCCGTCATGACCTCAGTGGACATTGCCGCAACCGAACCACAAACCGCCGCGGCGCCGGCTCCAATCCAAAACAAGCCTGCTTACGATCCGCGAACCCGCGCGCTGATCGAGGGGCCGATCGTGAAAACGCTGGTCCGACTCGCTGTGCCAAACATGCTGGTGATGCTGGCACAATCTGCCGTCGGACTGATTGAAACCTATTTCGTCGGCAAGCTTGGAACTGATTCGCTGGCAGGCGTAGCGCTGGTTTTTCCTATCGTGATGCTGATGCAAATGATGTCTGCCGGCGCCATGGGCGGCGGTATTTCCTCGGCGATCGCACGCGCGCTCGGCGCCGGACGCCGCGACGACGCCAACGCCTTGACGCTGCATGCGCTGGTCATTGCTTTGGCATTCGGACTCGCTTTCACGGTCACGGTGCTGCCCGGCGGACGGTGGCTTTATGCCGCGATGGGCGGCAGCGGCGCTTCGCTCGACGCAGCGTTGATATATTCTGGCGTCGTATTCGCCGGGGCGATCCTGGTCTGGCTTTTCAACTCGCTCGCCAATGTGATCCGCGGCACCGGCAACATGGCGGTGCCAGCCCTCGTCACCTGCATCGGCGTCGTGGTGCTGATCCCGCTCTCGCCATGCCTGATCTTCGGCTTAGGCCCGTTGCCGCGGCTCGGCGTCGCCGGCGGCGCGGTCGCGGTGCTGGTCTATTATGCGGTGGGAAGCATTGCGTTCGCGGCCTATCTTCGCTCGGAGCAAAGCGTCGTTCAGCTTTCCTTTCGCGGCATCCGTTTTCGCTGGACGTTGTTTCGCGACATTCTTCGCGTCGGAGCCGTAGCGGCACTGATTACGGTGCAGACCAATCTTACCATCGCCATCGCCACTGGATTCGTCGGCGCATTCGGCTCCGCCGCAATTGCCGGTTACGGCACCGCCTCGCGTCTCGAATATCTGCTCATCCCGCTGGTCTTTGGCCTCGGCGGCCCGCTGGTCGCCATGGTCGGTACCAATATCGGCGCCGGCCGCTCCGACCGGGCCTTACGCGTAGCATGGATCGGCGCGACGATTGCGGCCACGCTCTGCGAGTTCATCGGCGTGTGCGCAGCGTTATTGCCGCGAGCCTGGCTGTTGCTGTTCGGCAGCGATCCGGCCATGCTCGACGCCGGCACACGGTATCTGCACGTCGTTGGTCCCGCCTACGGTCTTTTCGGACTTGGCATGGCGCTTTATTTTGCGTCGCAGGGTGCCGGCCGCCTGCTGTGGCCGCTGCTCGCTAATATGACGCGCCTTCTCATTGCGGCGATCGGGGGCTGGCTGGCACTGCGTTGGACTGGAAGTCTCACGGGAGTCTTTATTGCGCTCTCGGTCGCGCTTGCTACCTTCGGCCTGATCAACGCCGCCGCCGTTGCCAACGGTGTCTGGTTTGATAAGCCGGCAGGCAAACCCGCGGTCGCCGCTTCGTAGGAGCCGATGATGACTGAACGGTACCTGGAAGATTTCGCCGTCGGGCAAGTTTTCAACTCCGCCCGCACCCGTGTCGATAAAGAACAGATCGTCGCTTACGCAAAACAGTTCGATCCGCAGCCATTTCATCTCGACGAAGAAGCCGCGCGAAAAACACCCTTTCAAGGACTGGCGGCCAGCGGCTGGCACACCGCCGGGATGACGATGCGAATGATGCTCGACGGCGAGTTCAAGCCGGTGGGTGGCATTCTCGGCGTCGGTTTCGACGAGTTGAGCTGGCCGCGCCCCGTACGGCCCGGTGACGAACTGCATGCCAAAAGCGAAATCCTGGAAGTGCGGCCTTCCAAGTCGCGGCCCGACCGCGGCATGATCCGCGTGCGCACGACCACGTACAATCAAAAGGACGAGCTGGTAATGGCATTCACCGGCAATCTGCTAGTGCCGCGCCGGCCGGCTACTGCCTGACGAACGTGCCGCAACGTCCACACCACATTCGAGATGGCGCGTGATAGGATCCCTGATCGCGACAGAAGAAGCGCGAAGCGAACGCGAGGAAATGATCATGACAATAATACGTATCAAGAAAATCCTCGCGGTCGCCTCTGGCGTGCTGTTCTGCTTATTCGGAATTTTGGCCTTGCCTGCCGAGGCCGCGGATACCATCGAGACCGGATTGATTGGCGCGCCCAATGCCGTCGGCTGGCCCTGGTATATCGGCCTTCACAAGGGCTTCTTCACCGAGCAGCAAATTTCGCTCGATCTTATCTACGTACCGACCGCCTCAGGGTTGGTGCAGCAGCTCGCCGCCGGCTCGCTCGACATCGTTGGCGATGTCGGCGTCGTCGAACCGATCCACGCCGTCGAGAAAGGCGCGCCAGTCGCGTTGCTGCGCATCATCGGCCAGGTCTCCGCCTACGAGATGCTGGCCAAGGCCAGTATCGCGTCGGTCAAGGACCTCAAGGGCAAGATCATCTGCATAGGCGGCCTGAGCGACATCAACCGCGTCTATCTCGACCGCATCATGCGGGCAAATGGCTTCAAGGATGGCGATTACGATATGATCGTGGTCGGCAACACGGCAGGACGCTTCGCCGCGCTCAAGTCCGGCGCCGTCGATGCGACGATGCTGGCTCCGCCGGTCAATTTCTTCGCCGAGGACGCCGGCTTCCGCAACATCGGCATGATCAGTGATTATGCCGGCGACATGCCGTTTTCCGGAACCGATGTATCGCTCGCTTATGCCAGCAAGCATCGCGAGGCGCTTGTGCGACTGCTAGCCGCGCTCGACAAAAGCGTGGCGTGGTTCAACGACACCTCAAATCGCGCCGAAGCCGTCGACATCCTGGTACAGGAAATGAAATCGCCGCGCGATCCGGTCGAGCGCAGCTACGATTTCTTGCGCAAGATCAATTATTTTTCGCCCAACAACGAGATTTCGCGCTCCCGCATGCAAAATCTCATCAATGCCATGAAAGGACTGGGTGACATCAAATCGGACATCACGGTCGACAAGATCGTGGCGCCGGGCCTGACACGCCTGGTCGATTGATGTTGAGTCACTTCACCCTGCCGCTCAACTTGGGGAAATGTCATGTTCGGTAAGCTCAATCACCTCGCCATCACCAGCGATCACTACACCCTGCTCGGCATGTTCTACCGCGCGATGTTCGGCCTGAAGGTCTCCGGCGATACGGCACGCGAGATCGGCGCCATTTCAGTTGGCGACGGTTACGTTGGCATGACGCTCATTCCTCGCCGCGGGGGCCGCAAGGCGGGCCTCGATCACTTCGGCATCGAGGTGGAGGACCTGGACAAGGTTCGCGGCAAGGTCGCAAAAAAGTATCCTGACATCGAGATCGTCAAACGCCCGGGAAACCGGCCGTTCGCGAGCTACAGCGCCCACGATCCGGCTGGAAATTATTTCGATTTGTCGCAGCCCGGCCATGAAAATCGCGCCGAGGTTTACGCCAAGGGCGAATGGAAGCAGGAAACCACATTCAGCCATTTCGCCATCCGCGCCCGCGAAGCCGAACGGCTGGCGGATTTCTATGTCGACCTGTTCGAGCTCGAGGCGCGCAACCTGCCATCAGAGGAAGGCGGCTATCATCTCACCGACGGACGGATGACCATGGCGATCGTGCCATGGAAGATTTCATCATTTAACGGCGCCGGCATCGAGCAGCCCGGCATGGACCACGTCGGTTTTCGCGTTCCGGATATCAATGCCTTCAACGCCAATCTTGAGATGGTGTCCAAGACCAATATCCAGCTTGCGCCGAAACCAATCCCTTTCGACTCCGAGGGCTCGGCACGACTTGTGTTGTTGAAGAAATGCCCGCACGGCAGTGCGCAGCTTGCGGACCCCGATGGGACCCTGATCGACGTCGCGGAAGATCATCACTAGGCAATGAACATGCGTATCCTCGTCGTCGGCGCCGGCGCAATCGGTGGCTATTTCGGCGGCCGGTTGCTGGCGGCCGGCCGCGACGTAACCTTTCTGGTGCGAACGCGGCGCGCCGCGCAGCTCGCCAGGACCGGCCTCATCATCCGCAGCCCGTTCGGCGACGCAAACGTGCCGGCGCCGCCGACGGTGACGGCCGACGCGATCCGCATACCGTTCGATTTGATCCTCTTAAGCTGCAAGGCTTATGACCTCGAATCGGCAGCAAACTCGTTTGCGCCGGCCGTCGGAACAAATACGGCGATCCTGCCACTCCTCAATGGCATGGCCCATGTCGATTTCCTCGCCAACCGTTTCGGCGCTGCAGCCGTACTCGGCGGTCAATGCCAGATCTCGACGACGCTTGATGCCGAAGGTCGGGTTCTCCACCTCAACGATTTGCACCTCCTCTCATTCGGCGAGCTTGACGGCTCCAAGACCCCGCGCGCTGAAAAGATCGCAGCAATTCTGGCGGACGCGGGCTTCGATTCTCGCCTAAGCACAGCGATTTTGCTGGAGATGTGGGAGAAGTGGCTGCTTATTGCGGCCGTTGCCGGCATCACCTGTCTGATGCGGGCGCCTGTTGGCGATATTGTCGCGGCTCATGCCACTCATCTGACAACAAATTTGCTGGATGAATGCACCGCCGTTGCCGGGGCCTATGGGTTTTTGCCGCGACCTGCCTTCATCGAGCGTATTCGAACAATGATCACGACTCCCGGCTCTACCTTTGCGGCTTCCATGCTCCGCGACATCGAGCGCAACGCGCCGATCGAGGCCGACCACATAGTCGGCGATCTGATACGGCGCGGCGAGGCCAAGCAATGCAATATCGCACTGCTGCAAATCGCCTATGCGCATTTGAAGGCTTACGAGGCGCGCCGTGTGCGCGAAGGCGGCGCTGCAAAGAGCGCATAGACGGAACATTTGCGGCGACACATTATTGATCCCCCGAGCAGACGCAGGAGTTAGACATGGCCAAAGTCACCTATGAGATCGTCGAACACGACGGCGGATGGGCCTATCGAGTGAACGGCGTCTTTTCCGAAACTTTTCCGACCCACGACGCGGCGCGCAGCGCGGCGGAGCGAGCTGCCCGGGAGCAACATATCCCTGGAAATACCACCGCCATTTCCTGGGAAGACAAGGACGGCCACTGGCATCAAGAATTATCATCCGGGGACGATCGGCCAGAGACCGACGTCAAGGGCTAACGCAAGCGCCTGCTCAACGAGGAGGATCAGCAATGGCCATCGCCGCACTCACGGGCTGGACCAGCGAGCAGAAACACGTCGTCGCGGCAAGCTTCCTCGGATGGACTCTCGACGCTTTCGATTTTTTCCTGCTGGTATTCGTGCTCAAGGACATCGCCGCCGAATTCGGCACCCAGATCACCGATGTCACATTCGCGATACTGCTGACCTTGGCGATGCGGCCGATTGGCGCCTATCTGTTCGGCCGCGCCGCCGACCGCTGGGGACGCCGCCCGACCTTGATGGTCGACGTGCTGCTTTACTCGGTCATCGAGCTTGCGTCGGGCTTCGCGCCAAGCCTCACCGCGCTGCTCGTGCTGAGAGCCATCTTCGGCATCGCAATGGGTGGTGAATGGGGCGTTGGCGCATCGCTTACCATGGAATCGATTCCGCCACAGGCCCGCGGTTTCGTATCAGGCCTGCTGCAATCGGGTTATCCCACCGGTTATTTCCTCGCCTCGATCGTCTATGGACTCTTGTTCCAGTACATCGGATGGCGCGGCATGTTCATGGTCGGCGTCATCCCTGCCCTTTTAGTCTTCTATATCCGCCGCAGTGTTCCGGAATCGCCGAGCTGGAAGCCGGCGATGGAGCGCAGCAGCACGCTGGCCATCGTGAAATCGCACTGGCAGCTTGGCATTTACGCGGTCTTGCTGATGACGGCCTTCAACTTCTTCAGTCACGGTACCCAGGACCTCTATCCGACATTTCTGCAAGTGCAGCACGCCATGTCGCCGCATGAGGTCGGCTTGATCGCGGTCATCTACAATATCGGCGCGATCATCGGCGGCATTTCGTTTGGCTCGCTGTCCGAAAGTTTCGGCCGGCGTCGCACCATCATCGTCGCCTCCCTCCTTTCGCTCGCCGTGCTGCCGCTGTGGGCATTTTCGACCAGCGCGGTCTGGCTCGCGGTCGGCGCATTCCTCATGCAAGTCATGGTGCAGGGCGCTTGGGGCGTCATCCCGGTCCATTTGAACGAACTGTCGCCCGACGACGCCCGCGGCACCTTCCCGGGCTTCGTCTATCAGCTTGGCAATCTCATTGCGTCGGTCAATGCGACGCTGCAAGCCGGCATTGCCATCCACTACGGCGGCGATTACGCCATCGCGCTTGCTGTCGTGGCCGGGACGGTCGCGGTTGTAATCGCCATCCTCACCGCACTCGGCACCGAGGCAAAGGGTATTGTGTTCGGCACCGGCGGGACCCCGTCAGACAATTCCCGTCTCAGTACAAGTCCCGCGGCGTGACGACGCCGCCATTACTCTTTAGTTGAATAAATCTGGTCCGTGAGGTCGAACCGTTACAGCAATTGGAGGCGCAGATGTCCCAAACCGTGGCGGACATTCTGGTCGGTGTGCTCGAGCAGATCGGCGTCAAACACATTTTTGGGTTGATCGGCGACTCGCTCAATCCTCTCGCTGATGCGGTACGCCGGAGCAAGATTGAATGGGTTGGCGTGCGCCATGAGGAAGGTGCCGCGCTCGCCGCCGCCGGCCAAGCCAAGCTCACCGGCCGGCTCGGCGTGTGCTGCGGCACCACCGGCCCCGGCAGCACCCATCTGGTCGCCGGCCTTTATGAAGCAAGTCGCGATCACGCTCCCGTTCTGGCGCTTTCCGGCGACATGGCGCGCAAGATGCACGGTACCGACTTTATCCAGACGACAGAGCCCGATCTGTTGTTTCGCGACGTCTCCATCTACACCGAAACACTCTCCTCCCCGGCCCAGGCGCCGGCGGTCATTCATCAGGCGATCGCGGCGGCCTATGCCGGTCGCGGTGTCGCCCATCTGACGGTCCCGCAGGATGTCTTTGAAGCCAAGGCCGATGGCGGCGTTTCGAGCGTCGCCACCCTGAAGCCGCGGCCCGAGATCGTCCCCGGCGCGGCGGACGTTGACGACATCGCCCGCCGTATCGTTGCCGCCGGCAGCGTCGTGATCATGTGTGGAGCCGGATGCCACGGCGCTACAGAAGAATTGCGTGCGTTGTCGGATCGCCTCAAGGCGCCGCTCATCCACTCAGTCAAGGGCAAAGACATCATGCCTTATGACGATCCGCACTGGATGGGCGGCATCGGCATGATCGGAACCAAAGCGGTCTACAACGCGGTCATGCATTGCGATCTGCTGCTGATGCTCGGCACCGACTACCCCTATTCGGAATTTCTACCGACCAAGGGCTCCGTCATCCAGGTCGATGAAAGGCCGGAAGTGCTCGGAAGGCGCACACCTACCGCTCTCGGCGTCGTTGGCTCGGTGCTCCCGACGCTGAGACTGTTGCTTGGCAAGATTGCCGCCAAAAGCGATGCCAAATTCTGGGAACGGGTGACAAAGGAGCGCCACAAGTGGGATGAGATGTTGGACACGCAATCCGATCCGGCGCGCAGCACGGATCGCATTCATCCGCAAGCCGTGGCTCGCGCGGTCAGCGATCTCGCCAGCCGCGATGCGGTGTTCGTCTTCGACACTGGGCTAAACACGCTGTGGTCGGCCAATTGGATCCGTCAGAGCGGATCGCAGCGAATCATCGGCTCCTTCAACAACGCGGCGGTCGGAACGGCGCTCGGCCAAGCCAATGGCATCCAGGCGCTCGATCGCTCTCGCCAAGTGGTCGCGCTTTGCGGCGATGGCGGCTTCAACATGCTCATGGGCGAGTTCCTGACTGCCGCGCACCACAAGTTGCCGGTAAAGGTTATCGTCTACAACAACTCGTCGTTCGGGCTGATCACTTTGGAAGCCGAGAGCGTAGGCTTGCCGGCCTACAGGGCGGGCATCGAATTCCCCAATCCGGATTTTGTGGCGCTTGCCCGCGCTTGCGGCGGTCAAGGCTTTAAGGCCGCAAAGCCCGGCGAATTGCACGCCGCAATCAAGGCAGCGTTCGAGGTCGACGGCCCCGCGATCGTCGATTGCGTCGTGGCGGCTGACGAGTTACCCAACTTCCCGCATCTCGAGCTCGATAAGATCGGGAATTACGCCATCGCCAAGATCAAAGAGGCGGTGCTCGCCGTAACCGGGCCGTAACGGCACTGTCACGGCATCCTGTTAGCGACTACCGTCTTGGCGGCTGGGGAGCCCGGGACTGATGAACGACACGTCTGTGCGAACGGTCGAGACCGCGCTAAGCGGTTACGAGCTTTTGAACGATCCGCTGCTCAACAAGGGCACGGCTTTCACCGAACAGGAGCGCGACGAATTCGAGTTGCATGGGCTGCTGCCGCCCCACGTCGCGGAACTCGATTATCAGGTCAGACGGCGACACCATGCGTTTCGCTCCCTCGGCAGCGACATCCAGAGATATACCTTCCTGCGCGGCTTGCAGGACTCCAACGAAACCCTGTTTTACGCGCTGCTCACGCGCAACATCGAAGAGATGATGCCGGTCGTCTATACGCCGACAGTCGGCCTGGGCTGCCAGCTCTTCAGCCACATCTTCCGTAAGCCTCGCGGCCTGTTTCTCAGCCTGCCGCACAAGGACGACATCCGCCGCATCCTTAAAAATCCGCGCTTTGATGGTGTCGAAGCCATCGTGGTCAGCGACGGTGAGCGCATCCTTGGTCTCGGCGATCAGGGCGCGAGCGGCATGGGTATTCCGATCGGTAAGCTGGCGCTCTACACCGCCTGTGCGGGACTGCATCCGTCGACGACGTTGCCGATCATTCTCGACATCGGCACGGACAATCGCGAACATCTGGACGATCCGCTCTATATCGGCTGGCAACACGAACGCGTGCGCGGCGCCGTCTACGACGAATTCGTCGGCGCGTTCGTCGACGCCGTCCGCGAACGTTGGCCGCACGTGCTGCTACATTGGGAAGATTTTGCCATCGGCAACGCCAACCGGCTGTTGACGCGCTATCGCGATACCCTGTGCACATTCAATGACGATATTCAGGGTACAGCCGCCATCGCCGTCGGCACGCTCCTGAGCGCCATCAATGTCACCGGTACGCCGCTGACCGAGCAAAGGATCGCGGTATTCGGCGCCGGCTCGGCTGGCACCGGCATCTGCGCGCTGTTATTGCGCGCCATGACCGAAGCCGGCTTGACGGAAACGCAAGCGCGCAGCCGATTTTATCTGGTCGATCGCGACGGCTTGCTGGTCGAGGGCATGACCGGGCTGCAGCCGTTTCAGGAATCGTTCGTACAGCGCCGCGCCGATCTGGCGCATTGGACGCTGGCGACGTCCGACCGCATCGGCCTCAGCGATGTTGTCATCAATGCGCATCCAACGGTGCTCATCGGCACGTCCGGCCAGCCGCATGCCTTTCACGAAGCGGTAGTGCGCGCGATGGCCGACCGTGTCCGCAGGCCCGTCATCTTTCCGCTGTCGAATCCGACCGAGCGGGCCGAAGCGACCCCGCAGGATATCTTTACCTGGACCGAAGGCCGCGCCGTCATCGGCACCGGCAGTCCGTTCCCCCCGATCGAGCGCAACGGCCACCCGTTTCGCGTCGATCAGACCAACAATGCCTACGTTTATCCAGGCATAGGACTAGGCGCCATTGCCGCCAAAGCGCGCCGCATCTCCGACGGCATGTTTTTGGCAGCGGCGCGCGCCATCGCCGCGGTGTCTCCCGCGAGAGGCGATCCGCAGGCCAACCTGCTGCCGCCGCTCGTCGAATTGCGCATGCTATCCTTCCAAGTCGCAATCGCAGTAGCGAAGCGGGCGCAAGCCGACGGACTCGCCGAGCCGATTTCGGACGACGACCTCGCCGCCGCGGTGCGCGCCAAAATGTGGGAGCCGGTTTACGGCCGGTACCGGCGCCTCCGCGCCTGAGCGCGCGATACGACCGAACACCAAATCGAGTTTTGCGTAGGCGAATATCCTTTATCGGAACGAAGCTCGCGCCACGCTGCGGCGCATCGACCGCTCCAGGATCATGCGACGCACCGCCGCGAACACCGCGTCAAAAGCCGGCCGGCGATAATCCCATTTCTCGTCCGGGCCAAGCGGCGCCATGACCATGGTTGCGTTGGCTTCGAACAGCAATACGTCGCCCTGCGCGTTCACGGCGAAATCGATGCCGCCATAGTCGAGGCCGAGCGTCGCACTGATCCGCCCGAGCGCCGCGACGGCCCGGGCTCCGATCGAACTCTCCATGTCGTTGAGAAAATCGCGATCGATGGCGCGGTTGTCCGCCGACTCCGCCATGTCCGCTTTGAAATAATGCACTTTCCAATTCTTCGAAATCGCAAGATGCAACGGATACACTCGCCCGTCGACCAGCATGACGCGAAGCTTACGGTACATCCCGCTGCGGTCTCGCGCATCGAACTGCTCAATCAGCCAGACGTCGTCGCCGGGAATTTGAGAAATCGCTGCGGCAAGACCATTCAAATCCTCGACGCGGAAGAAGTGCTGTCCGGTGTGGAAGCCCGGCGCGCGCACCAGAAGCGGAAATGAAAAGCCGCCGCGTGCGACGAGAGACGCGGCATCGGAACTCATCAGCGTGCTGCGCTTGAAGACCGCCATTTGCGGCACGATGACGTTCGGCAAACCGCGCAGCCGCAGCGCATTCGACAGCCTTCCGGTCTTGAGTACAGCAACCGGACGATTGATCACGGCGCGCAGCGTTTTCTCGAGCACAGCGCATGCCGCTTCGAGACCCTCACGGCAAATATCGGCGTCGCCTATGCTGTTGAAGACCAAGTCGTGATCGGGCAACGGAACCTTCGGATTACAATATTCGGTCACCAATACGTGTGTTTCGAAAATTTGGTCATCAAGGAAAGAGGCAGTCGGCGTATTGCCGCCGGCGGCCGAGACGAGAAGCAGCAGCCGCACTGGGGTTCGATTGCCGCGATAGGGCAAGGTGGTCAGAAAGCAGCTGCCAAAGCCCTTGTCGCGGTGCCGGCGCGCACCCGCCTGATCGCCCGTCTCGGCCAGCAGATTGGCCATGATGCGATGGGCGTGGACATTGGCGGGATCGACCTGCAAGGCCGCATCAAGATGCTGGCGAGCTTGTTCTGGCTCGCCCGTCAAGAACAGCAGGCTCGCCAGATTGACACGGCCCATCGGATTATCTGGATGGTGCCGAACCGCTTCACCGAACAATGAGCGTGCGGCATCCTTGTATCCGGCCTTGAGAACGAGCGTTCCGAAGTCGTTCAGCGCAGTAAAATCGGTAGGCCGGCGGCGAATGAGATCGAGATAGTCGCGCTTTGCCTCTTCGAAGCGTCCCTGTTCGCGCAGCAGCCCGGCTCGCTCGAACCGGGCGTCGATCGCATCAGGATCGCGCGCCAATATGCGATCAAGCTGTCCAATGCGGGCCATTGGTGAGTTCGGCTTCGGCCCATCTTTCACGGTGGAATCGGCCCTTGGTCCTGCGACACGAATCAGCGGAATTTGCCGAGAATATCATGCAACAGAAATCGCGATGCCATCGCGATGCCGCTGAACAGGAAACCGTTTCGGCTTGCCTCCGCCAAATTCCCGGCTAAAATCAGCTCACTTCCGGGATGGAGTCCCCCCGTAACCGCCGATAAGGCTGATGACTCCTACTTGGCGCTTGGCGTCGGTAGGGGTTTGCCTTGGAGCTCCCACTGCCACCAAGTTTATACCCTCTGGAACGCGCCCTAAGGCGGGCGCGCTACGCTTCGCCATGGGGCGGGCGACTTGGAAGGTTGAGCGGGAGAACAACGGATGACCGGAGTTTGGGCGCTTGCTGCTTTGTGGTTGGGTCTGGCACTGGTGGCGAGCCTAATTTCGATCTGGCTGCGCATCTCCACGGCCTTGTCCGAAATTGTCGTCGGCACGATCGCCCAGCTCATCATTGGCGCCGCAGTCGGCTCCGCAATTCTTGGCACTGATGAATCCTGGGTCAAATTTCTCTCCGGTATCGGCGCGATCGTCCTGACATTTCTTGCCGGCGCAGAACTCGATCCGGTGGTTTTCAAGCTCAAGTGGAAAGAGGCGGTTTCCGTTGGATTCGCGAGCTTTCTTTTCCCATTTCTCGGTTGTGCGGCAGCGGCCCGCTATTTGTTAGGGTGGGAGGTCATGCCCAGTTGGCTCGCCGGTGTCGCCATGTCGACCACGTCGGTGGCTGTCGTCTATGCCGTCATGATCGAGTTCGGCTTCAACACCACCGAATACGGCAAGACGATCTTGGCCGCCTGCTTTATCACCGACCTCGGAACCGTGGTCGCGCTCGGCCTGATCTTCGCGCCATTTACGATGAAGACGTTGGTTTTTCTCGGTGTCGGTGCTGTCGTCTTTGTGGTCCTGCCGTGGCTTACGCCGCGGTTCTTTCGCCTATATGGAGGCCGGCCTTCCGAACTGGAGACAAAATATTTGCTGCTCTGCCTGCTCGGAATGGGTGCGCTTGCAGCCTGGGCCGACAGCGAAGCGGTGCTGCCGGCCTATCTTATCGGCATGGTGCTTGCAGGAACCGTCGGCAAGGATCACGCACTGGTCAGGCGGCTGCGCACGCTGACGTTTGGCTTGCTGACGCCGTTCTATTTCATTCGTGCCGGCTCCTTTGTTTCCATACCAGCGCTCATAGCCGCTCCGGCGGCGTTCATCTTCTTTCTCATCGTCAAAATCGTCACCAAGATCGTCGGCGTTTATCCGGTAACTAAATATTTTGGATCGCCGAACAGAGAGGCGATGTACACAACTCTTCTGATGTCCACAGGGCTGACGTTCGGAACTATCTCGTCCTTGTTCGGACTATCGCATGGCATCATTAATCAGAGCCAATACTCTGCGTTGGTCGCGACCGTAATAGCGAGCGCGGTGATTCCGACTGTCATTGCCAATGCCTTTTATCTGCCGCACCACTTGCTGCCGCAAACGGAAGCCAAGGATTCCGGAGAGCAAGCAGAGGTTTCGCCGTTACGGCGGGTCGTGACAACGACAGAATAAACGGGGAGGACCCAATGTTCAGCAAAATTCTGCACGCCAATGACGGGTCCGAGCACGCATTCCAAGCCTTCTCGGCGGCGCTCGCGATCGCCAAGCAAAACAATTCCGAGCTTCATATGGTATCTGTCGAAGAAATCGATTACATGCCGGAATTCATCGAAGAAGTCAGGCAAGAAACAGGAACAGCCGCTCGCCGCTTCCACGCCGTTCTCCAACGCGCCCGTGCGATGGCCGCACAGCACCAAGTAAAACTTCAGACGCATGTTTTGGCTGGACATCCGGTGCGGGATGTCGTGCGGTTGGCTGCCGAGCTCAAGGTCGAATTGCTTGTTATCGGGGCAACCGGTCATTCGGCACTGTACGAGCGTATGATCGGCAGCCGGGCAGATCGCATCGTGCAGCTCGCACCATGCCCGGTGCTGGTGGTGAAATGAGGACGCAAGACGGTTCAACGGCTTGGAAAAATTAGGGAGCGCGGTATGACGCTCCTTTCAGGGGAGTAACGACCATGAGGTCATGCTCAATCGAAATTGACGGAGACCATAGACCAAATGGGAATGTATATTTTTGTCGCACTCGGGGGCGCCATCGGCACAACGGGGCGTTACTTTCTGTCCGGAGTGGCGGCGCGGCTGATCGGGGAGACATTCCCGTGGGGCACACTCATCATCAACGTTACCGGCTCTTTCATCATCGGTTTCTTTGCGGCACTCACCGGCCCGGATGGAAGACTTTATGTCGGCTCGAGCGGGCGCCAGTTTTTCATGACCGGCATCTGCGGAGGCTACACCACCTTCTCCTCATTCAGCCTGCAAACGCTGAACCTCATGAATGACGGTGAGTGGTTTCGCGCAGGCGCCAATATCGGCCTGTCGGTGGCGCTCTGCCTGATCGCAGTATGGGCCGGAGCATTACTCGCGGGAACAATCAACGCGATGAAATGGACTTGACCATGCAACTCCCGCGTGACGCCGTCCTGCTCCGAATCTTCTTCGGCGAAGACGACAAATTCGATCGCCTCCCGCTGCACGAGGCAATCGTCAGAAAGGCGCGCGAAATGTGTCTCGGCGGCGCGACGGTATTGCGCGGCCACATCGGCTTCGGCCATTCAAGTCACATCCACACGACAAAAATCTTGCGGCTGTCGCAGGATTTACCGGTGGTTGTCGAGATCGTCGATTCGCAGGACAAGATCGATGCGTTCCTCCCCGTGCTGGACGGCATGATGTCCAGCGGGCTCGTTACCATAGAGAAGGTTCAGGTCCTTCAATACGGCACCACGAAGCCGTAAACTCGTCCGCGCAAACCGGCCGGCGAGGGCCGCAGCAATAACGTCACAGAAGGAAACGCTGCGATGGATTTGAACATGACGGGAAAGAAAGCGCTTGTCACCGGCGCCAGCGAGGGCATCGGCAAGGCGATCACGCTGGCCTTTGCACGCGAAGGCGTGGACGTTGCGATCTGTGCGCGCCGCAAGGAGCCGCTCGAGCAGACTGCAGCAGAGATCGCCAGAGAAACCGGACGGAAGATCGTTCCGATACCCGCCGACCTCACCAAGCCCGAGGACGCCGAAAACTTCGTCAAACAGGCGCACGCGGCGCTGGGCAGGATCGACATCCTGGTCAACAATGCCGGTTCGTCTCCGGGCGGCGTGCTCGAACATCTGACCGAGGAGGACTGGGCGAAGTCGCTGCAACTCAAATTCATGGGCTACGTGCGCTGCCTAAAATATGTGCTGCCGATCATGCGGGCGCAGAAGAAGGGCCGCGTCGTCAATCTGATCGGCAACGACGGCGTCAAAGTTTCCTATTGGGAGATCGCACCGGGCGCGGCGAATGCCGCCGGGCAGAACCTGACACTGTCCCTCGCCAGCCAGTACGGCAAGGACAATATCAGCTTCGTCGCCGTCAATCCGGGGCCGGTGCGCACCGAGCGCTGGACCGGGCTCGTCAAGGCCATGGCCCGCGACATGAATCTCAGCTTCGAGGAGGCCGACAAGGCCGCGCCTTCGAGCATCCCGCTCGGCCGCATTGCCGAATGCGAGGAGGTCGCCAATCTCGTCACCTACCTTGCCTCCGACCTCGCTTTCTTCGTCAACGGCACCATGATCGAGATCGACGGCGGGCAGGACAAAGTGCTGATGGACCGGTTGCGCGACCGTTGATCCGACATGAGTTCGACGATGCAGAGGACGTTCGTTCTTATTCACGGCGCGTGGCACGGCGGCTGGTGCTGGCGGCGCGTCGCCGATCTTCTGGAACGGCGCGGTCACAAAGTATTCGCACCGACGCTCACGGGGCTCGGCGAACGCTCCCATCTGATGAGCGGAAGTATCAACCTCGATACTCACATCACCGATGTGGTCAACGTACTCAAATGGGAAGACCTCAAGGACGTCGTCCTGGTCGGTCACTCGTACGGCGGTTGGCCGGTTTCCGGCGCAATCGAGCAGGCCTTCGATCGTGTTTCGTCGGTGGTCTATCTCGATGCCTTCGTGCCGAATGACGGGCAAAAGTCGATTGACACAGCCTCCGACTTCACGCGCAAGGGCATTCAGGAGGCTATCGCCAACGGCGACATATCGCGGGCTGGTCCGTCGGCGGCCACGTTCCATGTCAACGAGAGCGACCGGACATGGGTCGACGGCAAGCTCACACCGCAACCGATCGCCGTAAGCCTGCAGCCGATCAAGCTGACCGGGGCTCTCGAACGGTTGCCCAAGAAGGCGTACATCCGAGCCCCAAAATATCCGCAACCGGCTTTCGATTCGTACTATCGGGCGAAGAAAGACGATCCGTCGTGGCGGACTTACGAGGTCCCGTGCGGCCACGACGTTATGATCGATATGCCGGATCGGCTCACGGAGATTCTCCTGGAAGTGGCGTAATGGCCCGCCTGCTTCGCCGATAGCACACGCTAAGAGCTTGGGGTACTTACGAAATCCGGCCAACGTCGGATTGGACGAAAGACCGATCCCGGTTGAAAAATGCTTCGGTTACAGTAATGTCGAGTGGCGGGCATGGCGCTCAATCTTGTCGGTCTAGGGCGACAACGGTGTGCTCGAAACGTCCAATGCCAGCGAGGCGCGAGGGACAGTTTCATGACGGAATCCGGCACCAGGATCGTGATCCGCCATCTCAGCGGGTCGAAAGCGAACCAGATCGACCAGTTTGATCTTGCAGGCCTGCAAGAAATCACGCTTGGGCGCGACCCGAAGTCGACCGTGGCCTACGACATGCAGCGGGACGACGAGGTCAGCCGCAAGCATGCGGTGATCCGTATCCATAACGAGAAAAACCAATATTATTTCCGGCTCGCAGACCTCAACAGCAGCAACGGTACAATGTTGAACGACGAGCAAGTCGGCGGCGAGTGCGAATTGTTGCCCGAGGACGTGGTGGAACTCGGCAAAGGCGGACCAAAGTTCAGCTTCGACATCCAGCCGCGTCCGGTTTACTTGCCGGCGCGTACGCGCGCGATGACGGCGCTGGATCCGGCCGCAACGCGGCTCGTGACCGTTCCCGACGCCGGAGCCGAAATCGGCGCCACCGCGGAACATTCAGCCGCCGAAGAGACACAGCAACGGTCGGCCACGGTGACCGGCGCGACCATCGCCAAAGGTCCGGTCGGCAGGACCACGATCCTGCGCATGCTGTACGACGAGCGGCGCAATTCCCGGCAGATCTGGATCGCCGCGCTCGCTGCGGTACTAGTGCTCGCGATCGTGGCCGGCGGCGCGCTCTATTGGCACGGCCAGTCGGTAGCGACGCAATTGCAGCAAGAGGTCAACGCGCAGGCGCTCCGATCCGAAGCGATCAGAAGCGAAGCGGCGCAAGCGCTCGCCAAGGAGGCCGGGCTGACGCCGGTGGACATAAAGAAGTACGGCGACGCCACCGTTTACATCCATAATCTCTGGCAACTCTACGACCGTGAGACTAACCGGCCGATCTATCAAAAGATGACGAACGTCAACGGCGAGATGTTGCCAGCCTATGTCAGGATGAATGACGGCAAGCTGGTGCGCTGGCTGACACTCGATAATGACAAGGACAATTCCTACAAGCCGATTGGCAAAGACCACAGCGGCTCCGGCTTCGTGGTCGGCGAGAATGGATTCATTCTCACCAACAAGCATGTCGCCGCCGGCTGGACGTCAGCGTATGAGGATTTTCCCTACTACAACTGGACCCGTGGCTCGGTTTACGGCGTGGGGCAGTCAGACCGGCACGACACCGAACGCAATGTCAATCTGGTTCGCTCGCTGACAGACTGGGTTCCGGAGAGCGGCGGCTACCTCTTCGAATTGGGGCGTCCCTACACGATCTCCAACGGGCTGCGCGACTTCTACGGCCGTAACGATCTCCTGACGGTTCAGTTCCCCGGCACCAGAATCGACAACAACGCCACGCTTCTCCGTACCTCGATCGACGCCGACGTCGCCGAGATCAAAATCGACTCGACACAAGGGTTGAGCAAGCTCGAGCTCGCCGACGACAACAGCGTACAGATCGGCGAGAAAATCGTCCTGCTCGGCTATCCCGGCGTCTCTCAGGAGACCATTGCGGTCCAGAAATCCAGCGAAGGCGGCCAGATCCGCGAGCGTGCGATCTATATCCCGGAACCGACCGTGACCGCAGGCATCGTCGCCAAGATGCCGACCAAGCAGCACAAGGATTCCGGCGACGTGACGACATTCGGAACCACCGGCGACACCTACCAGCTCGACATCTTTGCCGGGCCGGGACACAGCGGCGGACCGGTGCTCAATTCCACGGGTAAGGTCATCGCGCTGTTGTCGCTTGTCAGCACGTCGGCGCAGAACGTTTCCTTTGCGGTGCCGGTCTCCTATGTACGTGAATTGTTGCAGCCGCAGCGCAACGCCTCGCCTTAAAGCTACTCGCCTGATCTCATCGGCGATGCGTTGCGGCCGACGATACTCGTAGTGAATGGTTTGAATATGTTTCAACCGTCGGCCGGCATTCAGATCATCGGCGCCATGCGTACCGACGTGGGCAAGGTGCGTACGCTGAACGAAGACTCCGTCGCGTGGGTCACGCCGCACGATGAGGAAGTTGCAAAGCGCCGCGGCAGCCTCGCCCTGGTTGCGGATGGCATGGGTGGACACGCGGCCGGCGAGGTGGCAAGCGCCATGGCCGCCGATATTATCCGGCGGCTTTATTACGATCTCGACGGCACTATCCCGCAGGTGCTGTCGCAGGCGTTTCTTTCGGCTCACCGCGCCATCCTGGAACACGCCGAGCAGCACCCTGAATGCAAAGGCATGGGGACAACCTGCACGGTGCTGGCCTTCCACGGCGGCGCGGCGTGGCTTGCGCACATCGGCGACAGCCGCGCCTACATCCTGCGCGGCCATACGCTGACCCAGATCAGCCTCGATGATTCACTCGTCGCCAAGGCGGTGCGCGACGGCACCATGACCCAGGACGAAGCGGATCACAGCCCGATGCACAATGTCATCCTGCAGGCGCTCGGCGCCGTACCGCAGATCAAGCCGATGATCGGCGCACACGGCATGCCGTTACATCCGGGCGACGTTTTGGTTCTGTGTTCCGACGGCATCTGCAATATGGTCCCGGACGCCAAGATCGCCGAGATTGCCTCCCGCCTGCCGCCGCAGGAGGCCTGCGATACATTGATTGAAGCCGCGCTCGAAGCCGGCGGTCTCGATAACGCCTCGCTCGGTATCTTCAGCGTGAGAGCGGCGGAAGAAACCAAGCGCGCGCCCGAACCGTCAACACGGCGCATAAAAATCCCGATACCGGATCCGCGCGCATGACCAGAATGGTCGGCCAGTACGAGATCCGCGATCTGCTCGGCGAAGGCGGTATCGGGCAGGTCCATGCGGCCTACGACACGATCTTGCAGCGCGAAGTGGCGATGAAGTCGCTGCGGCCGGAGCTTTTGAGCGACGCGAATTTTGTCGAGCGCTTCCGATCCGAGGCCACCAGCCTGGCGAGGCTCAATCATCCCAACATCACCACGCTCTATTCGCTGTTTCCCGACGGCCGCAATCTCTACATGGTGATGGAGCTCGTGCGCGGCAGTACGCTCGACAGCATTCTCGAAAAGCGGAAGGTGGCGCTCGATATCCGCGAATGCCTCGCCATCATCGCCCAGGCAGCCGATGGGCTGGATTACGCGCATAGTATGGGCGTCATCCACCGCGACATAAAACCGTCGAACCTGATCGTTTCTGGGAACGGCACGCTCAAGATCATGGATTTCGGCATCGCCCGCGTGCGCGGCTCGCAGCGTTTGACGCGCAGCGGTAGCATCGTCGGCACACTGGCCTATATGGCACCCGAGCAATTGCGCGGTGAGGAAGGCGATGATTCCTGCGATCTCTACAGCCTTGCCATCGTGCTCTACGAAATGCTGTCCGGCGCGCCGCCGTTCAACGCGGCGAGCGAATACGACCTGATGCAAGCGCAGATCAATCAGAAGCCGGATCGTTTGACTCCGAAAGTCGCGGCCCTCGACCCGAAGATCGAGAATGCCCTGCTCAAGGCGCTGTCGAAGAAACCGGACCAGCGCTATCCGTCAATGAGAGACTTCAGCGACGCGCTGGGCGCGTCCACGCTGCGGATGGATGCGCCGAAAATCCTGCACAACGATACGCGGCTGATCGAAGCTCCTGCGGCGCCGATAGTGCCGCAGTCCGTGCCGAGCGGCGGCGCGATGGCCGTGCTGGCAAACATTCCGGTATTGAACAAGCTACCGCCGGACCTGCGTGCCGCCGCGCTCGGCGGCGGCAGCGCTCTGGTCGTTGCGCTCGCCATTATTGCTTTTCTTTTCTTCCCCTCGTCAAAGCCTCTGGCCGTCGTCGCGACAAAAACGGCACCGACGCAACCCGCCGCAACTGTCGCGGTTCAGACCCCGGCGCCTCCCGCCGCGGTCGCACCGCAGACTCCGCAAGCGCCGACCGCACCCGTATCTTCGGCCACACCCGCGACTGCAACCGGATCCGCGCCCGCCCCCATCGCCAAGACGCCAGTCGACACGACGCCGTCGCTCGATCCGGCAACGTTGCCGGGACCGCTCGCCGACATTGTCGTTGCCGCTAACCGTGGCGATCCGGCGGCGCAAAACCAGTTGGCCGTCAAATACGCGCAGGGCGAAGATCCGATTCCGCGCAACGACATCAAGGCCGTCGATTTGTACCGCCAGGCGGCAAACCAGGGCTTCGCCAAGGCGGAAACCAACCTCGGCGACATGTATTTCTACGGCCGCGGCGGCCTCGCCCAGAGCTACTCCGACGCGGCGTCGTGGTACCTGAAGGCGGCGCAACAAGAGTGGCCTGATGCGCAGTATCGGCTCGCCTACATGTATGAAAAGGGCATCGGCTCGGACAAGGACGTGCAGCGGGCCGTACAACTCTATCGAAGCGCCGCCGAACACGGCTATCCCGAAGCGCAAAATCTGCTCGGTATCCTCTACGCTACGGGCGGCGACGGCTTAACAGAAGACGATAAGCAGGCGATCACCTGGTATCAGAAAGCGGCCGATCAGGGATTTGCCAAGGCGGAAAAGAATCTCGGCGATATATATTTCTTCGGCCACGGCATCGACAAGGATTACAAACAGGCCATGACCTGGTACGGCAAAGCCGCCGATCAGCAATTCGCCGACGCCCAATTCCGGCTTGGCTTCATGTATGAAAAGGGTCTCGGCATCCAGCAAAGCACCCAGGACGCCATTGCCCAATACAAAAAGGCCGCCAACAACGGCAGTGTCGAGGCGCAACGCGCACTAGACCGACTAACGGCGGCGGCGAAGCAATAACTTACAAAAGCCGTCAACGCGAGGGCGCGAATGACGGCGCATCATTGGTCGTCCGGCTTGCAGGGGCCGAGGACGACTGTGCAGCATCGGACGTTTGCGATCGTGTGGTGTTTGACGTAGTATTTGACGATGAGTTGGACGCGCGCGAGCCGCCGTTGGCGGATTGCGATTCGTCCTGCGTTGCGTCCTTTTCCTTGCCCGATTCCTTTTCCTTGGACGAACTGCTGGAAGACTCCTCCGAGTGGCTCCTGGAATGATGCGAGCTTGAGCCCCGGTAGTAGCCTCCGCCATTGTGTTGCAGCGCGCCGCGGATGATCGAGTCGAAGTTGGGTATCTGGGCCGAGGCTTCGGTGGGCGCCAGAATCAGTAGCCACCCTCCAAGCACCAGGCCCAGGGCCGTCCAGATTGAGATTTTCCCGATTCCAGACATTGAAATCTCCTGCGCGGAGCCGAGTTGGAGCTCCAGTTCTTGCGCAAATTGTGCCCGATCAATCGCCTTTTAGCAATCAACCCGGCCTAGCACTGGATGCGTCATGCCAAGGCATTGACAGAAAAAGCAATCAGCCGGAATCTTGCCTCAGGCTCGAGCGGAATGGTGGATAACTGCGAATTTGGGCTAACGAGGGGCAAGAGCCCAAATTGCGTCAGAATAATAACAATCCGAGCCGGAAATCCCGCCCGGTAAGCGCTCGACGCCGGGAAATGATATAGGTTCGAGCAGGATCGCATGGCCCAGCCTTGGGGCAAGTTCAGGCTGCCAAGCGGAGATTTGAGGGTTGGAATGGTTCATTTCCGGCGGGGCCGGTTCTGATGCCGAAGATCAGCATTTCATATCGCCGGGCCAACTCCGAGGCGATGACTGGCCGTATCTTTGACCGCCTCATCGCCCATTACGGCAAAGAGGCAATCTTCCGAGATATCGACGATATTCCGGCTGGCATCGATTTTCGCGTCCACATCAACGAGATACTGCGTTCAACTCACATCCTTCTTGCCATTGTCGGCCCGAGTTGGCTTGGCGCCGCGCAAGGCGGCGCGGAACGTATTCAGGAAGAGGCTGATCCGGTCAGGGTCGAGGTAGAAACCGCGTTGCGGCGGCGTGTGCCGATCGTTCCCGTGCTGATCGGATCGACACGGATGCCGAGTTCCGAGCAATTGCCGCCCAGCCTGAAGGATTTCGCATTTCGCAACGCCGTGAAGATCGATACCGGCCAGGACTTCGACTACCACATGGATCGCCTCATCAAGGCGATGGACGCGATCCTCGGCCAGACGCCAAAGCCGCCGCCAAGCCGCGAAACCAAAGTGCCGTCGCCGGCGGCGAAGCAATCGACGGCGGAACGTCTGGCCGCCGCGGCGCTGCCCGACACACCGCGCCGCAAGGACACCGGCAGCCGCGCCACCGCGCCGCTGGCGGCCTCCGCCGAAGCCGCGGGCACCGGCAAGACGTTTTCGTTCGCATCCGCGCTGCCGTCCGACTGGCGCGAGCAGGTCTGGCCCGAAAACCGGCAAGGCCGAGTCATGCGTCTTTCGATCGCCGGCGCGGCCGCGGTGTTGCTGATGATCGTTGCGATCGTCGTCTTCTCCGGCGGCTCGGGCGGCTCGGGTCAACGCTTGCTCACGCTCAGCGGACACTCAGGCTCCGTCACTGCTTTAGCGTTTGCGCCCGGCGGCCGCACGCTAGTGTCCGGCAGTGCCGACAGATCACTTAAAATCTGGGACGCCGTTTCCGGGCAACTGCTCAAGACCTTGACCGGCGATACCGAAACGGTCTCGACAGTCGTATTTCTGCCGAGCGGCAAGCGCATCGTCTCCGGCAGCTTTGACCGCACGATCATCATTTGGGATGCAAATACTGGCGAGGCGATTCGCTCGCTGCGTTCCGATCAGACCTATTCGTGGGAAGTGCCACCGGCGATGTGGTCGGTGACAGCGTCCCCGGACGGCACGCGAATCGTCTCGGGCAGCGCGGACGGCAACATCAGAATTTGGAGCGCGGCGACTGGAGAACTGCTGCGTGTGCTGCGTGGTCACTCCGACGGCGTCACGTCGGTTGCGTACTTTCCAAGCGGCAAGGCGCTCGCCTCCGGCAGCAAGGACGGAACGGTCCGGATTTGGGATGCCGATACGTGGCAGAACCTGCAATTATTCACCAATCAGGCCGGTCCGGTCTTTTCGGTAGCGGTTGCGCCGAGCGGGAAGCGAATTGCCGCAAGCGGTGCGTGCCAATTCCGTCGCCATATGGAACGTGGATACCGGGCAGCAGACCCGCACGCTCACGTCGGAATCAGGCACACTCAACGCCGTGCAGTTTTCCAATGACGGCAAGCGTCTGTTTCGCCGGCGGCAGCAACGGCAATGTCCTGGTGTGGGATGCCGAAGGCGGCCAGTTTCTGCACACGATGACCGGACATTCCGGCAGCATTCGCTCGCTTGCGGTTTCGCCCGACGGACAACGCCTCGCCTCAGGCAGCGACGACAAGACGATCGGCATCTGGTCGGCGAACTAACTCAGCACGCGACTGGCCGCTTCACTTCGGTCGCGAAAATCTTCTGCAGCATTTGCCGCTCGATCGGCTTCTGCAAAACAGGGACGTCATTGAAGCGGCTGTCTACGCTGTCGGTATCGTAACCGGTCACGAAGATGAATGGTACGCCGCGTGCCGACAATATTTCGGCGACCCGGTAAACCGAACTGTCGCCGAGATTAATATCGAGGATGGCAGCGTCGAAATGCCCGTCTTCGGCCGCTGCCATGGCCTCCGAGGCCGTGCCGACTGGACCTACGATCTCAAAGCCGAATTCCGTCAGGCATTCCTGAATCATGATGCCGACGAGCACTTCGTCTTCAACCAGGAGAACACGCGGATGGTCGAGCTTCTCCAATGCGATGACCGCGCTGCCGGAAGTGCTCTCATCGCGGGGACTGTCGCGATCGAATGACCTCAGCCTTTCGGCAAACGGGATCGACAACTCGCATCGCAATCCATTGGGATTCCAATCGAATTGCGTCTTCCCGCCGAGCTGCTGTTCGATGCTCGCGCGAATGACCTTCAGGCCGAAGCTGCGCTCGGTCGGCTGCTTGATCTTTGGCCCGCCGTCTTCCTTCCAATACAGTGTCAGCATATCGGATTGTATCTGCCATGTGAGGCTGACACTGCCCTTCATCGAGGAAAGCGCACCGTATTTTGCTGCATTGGTCGCGAGCTCGTGCAGTGCCAAAGCGATACCTTGGGCGGTCGCCGGCAGCAGTGAGATATTCGGCCCTTTGATTTTAACCTTGTCGCCGGTGCGATACGGCGCCAATTCCTCGCCGACCAGTGTGCCGAGATCGGCGCCGCGCCAGCGCGAAGTCGGATAATAGCGTATGCGCTCGCGCCAGGGCCTTGATGCGGCCCTCAACCGTCCAAACGTAGTCGTCGACATTTTTTGCGCGCGTGAGCCGGATAATCGACTGGATGACGGCGAGTGCGTTACGCGCCCGATGATCGACCTCGCGCGCAAGTAGGACCTGGCGCGCCTCGGCTTCCTTGCGGTCGGTAGCATCGATCGTAACACCACTGATGCGCACCACGTGCCCCATAGGATCGACACTCGCCGCAGCAGTACCCGTGCACCAGCGCAATTCGCCGCTCGGGCGCCTAACACGAAACTCGATTTGTTGCGTGCGCTCTCCCATTGATGCACGCTGAACATGCTCCCGCAGCGGCGGCACATCCTCGGGATGGATCAGCGCGCCGATATTCTTCGCCGTTACGTGGAAGGTCTGTGGATCGACGCCGAAGATCCGATACTGTCCCTCGTCCCACCGCCACTCGTCGGTCGCAGGATCCCAATCCCACGAACCCATCTGACCCGCCGCAAGAGCAAGGCTCCTGCCCTGTTCGCTCTGCAACAACCGTGCGTTCGAGGATTCCAGCTCCGCCGTACGTTCGGCGACGTGGCCCTCCAATTTCAGGTTGAGCTGCTCCAGCTCGCGAGTTCTTGCGATGAAGCTCGACGAATATCCTTACTTTCGCGCGCAACACTTCGGGAATGACCGGCACCGGGACATAGTCCACCGCGCCCATCGCATAACCGCGAATGCGGTCGACATCGGTCAGGTGAATCGCCGAAATGAAGATGATCGCCGTTTCCTTAAAGCGCGGATGCTCCCGCAGCATGGCAGCAAGCTGGAAGCCGTCGAGTTCCGGCATGCAGACGTCGATCAGAACGACCGCGACCTCGTTCTTGAGCAGGAACTGCAATGCTTCGCGCGCCGACGACGTCTTGATGAGGTTCTCGCCAAGCTCATTGAGGATTACATCGTAGGCGAGCAGCTTATCGGGCTGGTCGTCGACCAGGAGCACATTAACTTTATCGGTCATGGATATTTCCCGCCTAGCGATGCAGCCACATCCGCAGCGCGGACAGAAGCTGTTCGGTATTGACGGGTTTGGCGAGATAATCCGAAGCGCCCGCTTCCAGGCACTTCTCGCGGTCGCCCTTCATTGCTTTCGCGGTGAGTGCGATGATCGGCAGACGACGATGATCGCCGTTCTGACGGATCTTGTTGATGGTCTGGTAGCCGTCCATTTCCGGCATCATGATGTCCATCAACACGATCGCAAGGTCAGGCGTTTCGTCGATCAACGCGATCGCCTCGCTGCCGGTGGTCGCGGTGAGAACTTTCATACCGCGGCGCTCCAGCACACTCGACAGCGCGAAGATGTTGCGCGAGTCGTCGTCCACGAGCAGCACTGTCCGTCCGACCAAGTCCTCGTCGGAACTATTGAGTTTCTCCAGCATGTTCTGCTTCTCAAGCGGCAGATCGCCGATAATACGGTGCAAAAACAACGCCGTTTCATCGAGAAGACGTTCGGGTAATTCCACACCCTTGACAACGATGCTGCGCGCCATTGTGTGCAGTTGTGCATCCTCCTCCGCCGACAACTCGCGACCGGTAAATACGACGACCGGGACGTCGGCGAGCGCGGCATCGGCTCGCATCCGCTCCAAGACTTCGAAGCCGGACATGTCCGGCAGCCGGAGGTCGAGCACGACGCAGTCGCATGACTGACCGCGCAGCGTCTCCAGTGCCTCGTCGCCCGAGCTGGCATTGACGATTTCGATGTCATCGTGCCCGAGCAACTCCCGGATGCTCATCTGCTCAGCTTTGTTATCCTCGACGACGAGGAGACGCCTGCGCCGCGGCTGCGAGAACTCCTTGATCTTGGAAAGCGCGTCTGCAATGCCTTCGCGGGTCGTCGGCTTGGTGACGAAGGAGAATGCACCGCGCGCCAGTCCGTGCTGGCGATCCTCGTCCAGCGTAACGATCTGCACGGGGATGTGCCGGGTCAGCGAACTTTGCTTGAGCTGGCTCAGCACATTCCAACCCAGCATGTCAGGAAGAAAGACGTCGAGCGATACTGCTGTCGGCTGATATTGCTTGGCGAGATTGAGTGCGTCTTCACCGCGCGTCGCCAGCAGCGCCTTGAAGCCCTTGTCGCGTGCAAGATCGATCAGAATGCGCGCATAGTGCGGATCGTCCTCGACGATAAGCAGGATCTTGTCACCGGGCTGTAGATCCATCCGATCGTCGGGAATCGGCTCGACCGCACGCTCCGCCGCGATGTGAAGCCCGGCACGCTGCGGCGGCGGCGTAGTAGAGCCCATGCCGTGCGTCGCAGTAGAGGGACCAACATATTTGACGGGCAGATAAAGCGTGAAGGCGGAACCGGTATTGGGAGAGCTGCGCAAGTGAATTTCGCCGCCAAGCAGGCTCGCCAATTCGCGGCTGATGGCAAGCCCGAGGCCCGTTCCGCCGTATTTTCGGCTGGTCGAGGCATCGGCCTGCTGGAATGCTTCGAAAATGATCTTCTGTTTCTCAGGCGGAATGCCGATACCGGTATCGCTGACTTCGAAGGCCACGACCGCTGGTGCCTGGCTGAGCACCGGATGGTCCGCACTCCAGCCGCCAAGCGCGGCGGTGACGTTGAGACGAACGCCGCCTTGCGCCGTGAATTTGAACGCGTTCGACAGCAGGTTCTTAAGCACCTGCTGTAAGCGCTTGGTATCCGTGGTGATGGTGCGCCCGAGGTTCGGATCGACGTGAACTTCGAACGAAAGCTGGCGGGTGTCCGCCTCGTGGCGGAATGGCCGCGCCACCATGTCGAGCAGGTTGGTGAAGAAAACCTCCGCGGCATCGACGGTGACGGTCCCCAATTCGATCTTGGATAGATCGAGAATGTCGCTGATGAGGTTGAGCAAGTCGGTGCCGGCCCCGTGAATGGTTCGCGCAAACTCGACCTGCTTGCCAGTCAGATTGCCTTCCGGGTTGTCGGTAAGCTGCTGGCCGAGGATCAGGATCGAGTTGAGCGGCGTGCGCAACTCGTGCGACATGTTGGCGAGGAATTCCGACTTGTACTTGGATGTCAGCGCGAGCTCCGTCGCCTTCTCTTCGAGGGCACGGCGGGCCTGCTCGATCTCTTGGTTCTTGCGCTCTACTTCGACATTACGTTCGGCAAGCTGTTGCGCCTTCTGCTCGAGTTGCTCATTGGTTTGCTGCAACTCTCTCTGCTGCGCCTGCAATTCTCCCGCGAGCTGTTGCGATTGCTTGAGCAGACCTTCGGTCTGCATCGTCGCTTCGATCGAGTTCAGCACGATGCCGATCGAGGTCGTTAGCTGCTCGAGGAACATGGTCTGCAACGCGGTGAACTCGTGAATCGAAGCGAGCTCGATCACCGCCTTCGCCTGGTTCTCGAATAGAACCGGCAAGACGATATTGTTGCGCGGCGTGACCCTGAAACAAGGCCGAACTGATCGGCACGGTGCTGTCGGGCATATCCGTGATCAGCATGCGGCGCTTGTCGACCGCACACTGCCCGATGAGACCTTCGCCAGCGCGCAGGTTTTGCGGATGGCCGTTCGACCCGTCGTCGGCATAGGCCGACAACAGCTTGAGGCTTTGCGCCTCCTCGCCTTCGATCTGGTAGATGACGCCTTGGTGGGCGTTAACCAGCGGCGTCAGCTCGGAAAGCAACAACCGCCCGACGGTGGAAAGATCCCGCTGGCCTTGCAACATGTTGGTGAATTTGGCGAGGTTGGTCTTGAGCCAATCCTGCTCGGTATTGCGGTCGGTCGTGAGCCGCAAGTTATCAATCATCGTGTTGATGTTGTCTTTGAGCTCGGCCACCTCGCCGCGGGCTTCGACTTGAATCGAACGCGTCAGGTCGCCCTTGGTCACCGCGGTGGCCACCTCGGCAATGGCGCGGACCTGCGTCGTCAGATTAGCGGCAAGCAGGTTCACGTTGCCGGTCAGGTCCTTCCAAGTGCCGGCGGCTCCGGGCACGTTAGCCTGACCGCCGAGACGACCCTCGACGCCGACCTCGCGGGCCACGGTCGTCACCTGGTCGGCGAAAGTCGCAAGTGTATCCGTCATATTATTGATGGTTTCAGCCAGCGCCGCCACCTCGCCTTTCGACTTCACTGCGAGGTTTTGCTTGAGATCGCCGTTGGCGACCGCGGTCACCACCTTCACGATGCCGCGCACCTGTTCGGTCAGGTTGGCGGCCATAACGTTCACAGTGTCGGTCAAATCCTTCCAGGTGCCGGCGACGCCTGGCACCTGCGCCTGGCCGCCAAGCAGACCTTCGGTACCCACTTCGCGCGCGACGCGCGTCACTTCCGAGGCAAAACCGTTGAGCTGATCCACCATCGTATTGATGGTGTTTTTGAGCTCGAGAATTTCACCTTTCACGTCCACCGTGATCTTGCGCGACAGGTCGCCGCGCGCCACCGCGGTGGTCACCTCGGCGATGTTGCGGACCTGTGTCGTGAGGTTCGCCGCCAGCAGATTGACGTTATCGGTCAAGTCTTTCCACGTGCCAGCGACGCCGGGCACCACGGCCTGGCCGCCAAGGCGGCCATCGGCGCCAACTTCGCGCGCGACGCGCGTCACCTCGGCGGCGAACGAGCGCAATTGCTCGACCATGGTGTTAAGCGTGTCTTTGAGCAGCAGCATTTCGCCGCGCACGTCCACCGTGATCTTCTTCGACAAATCGCCGCCGGCGATGGCGGTCGCGACCTCAGCAATGTTTCGCACTTGCGCCGTCAGGTTCGACGCCATGAAGTTGACGTTGTCTGTCAGATCCTTCCAGGTGCCGGCGACGCCCGGCACCTGAGCCTGGCCGCCGAGCTTGCCCTCGGTACCGACCTCGCGCGCGACACGCGTCACCTCGGACGCGAATGCGTTGAGCTGATCGGCCATAGTATTGATCGTATTCTTCAATTCGAGAATTTCGCCCTTCACGTCGACCGTGATTTTGCGCGACAGGTCGCCGCGGGCCACGGCGGTCGTTACTTCGGCGATATTGCGCACCTGCGCCGTTAAATTGCCGGCCATGGAGTTGACGCTGTCGGTCAAGTCTTTCCAGGTCCCGGCGACACCCGGCACGTTGGCCTGACCGCCGAGGCGCCCTTCGGTGCCGACTTCGCGAGCAACGCGAGTCACCTCGCCGGCGAAGCGGTTGAGCTGATCCACCATCGTATTGAGTGTTTCCTTCAACTGAAGGATCTCACCGCGCACGTCGACCGTGATCTTGCGCGACAGATCGCCGCCGGCGATTGCGGTCGCGACTTCGGCGATGTTCCGGACCTGCCCGGTGAGGTTCGACGCCATCGAATTGACCGAGTCGGTCAAGTCTTTCCAGGTACCGCCGACGCCCGGCACGTTGGCCTGGCCGCCGAGCTTGCCTTCGGTGCCGACCTCGCGCGCAACGCGCGTCACTTCTGCGGCGAAGGCGTTGAGCTGATCGACCATGGTGTTGAGCGTATCTTTGAGCTCCAAAATCTCGCCGCGCACGTCGACAGTGATCTTGCGCGATAAGTCGCCGCGAGCCACGGCGGTGGCAACTTCGGCGATGTTGCGGACCTGCCCGGTCAAATTCGACGCCATCGAGTTGACCGAGTCGGTGAGATCCTTCCAGGTACCGGCGACGCCGCGCACCATGGCCTGACCGCCGAGCTTGCCTTCGGTGCCGACTTCGCGAGCGACGCGCGTCACTTCGCCGGCGAAAGCGTTGAGCTGGTCCACCATAGTGTTGATCGTGTCTTTCAGCTCCAAAATTTCGCCGCGCACGTCCACCGTAATCTTGCGCGACAAGTCGCCGCCGGCGATGGCCGTTGCCACCTCGGCGATGTTGCGGACCTGGCCAGTGAGGTTCGACGCCATTGAGTTGACCGAGTCGGTCAAATCCTTCCACGTACCGGCGACGCCGAGCACGTTGGCTTGGCCACCGAGACGGCCGTCGGTACCGACCTCGCGTGCGACGCGCGTCACTTCGCCGGCGAATGCGTTGAGCTGGTCCACCATCGTGTTGATGGTTTCCTTGAGCTGCAAAATCTCGCCCGACACGTTCACCGTGATCTTCTTCGACAAGTCACCGCCGGCGATGGCCGTGGCGACGTCGGCGATATTGCGGACCTGCGCCGTCAAATTGCCGGCCATGAAGTTCACGCTATCGGTCAAATCTTTCCAGGTGCCGGCGACGCCGGGCACCGCCGCCTGGCCGCCCAGCTTGCCTTCGGTGCCGACCTCGCGCGCGACGCGAGTCACTTCCGAGGCGAACGAATTGAGCTGGTCCACCATCGTGTTGATAGTGTCTTTCAATTCGAGAATTTCGCCGCGCACGTCCACCGTGATCTTGCGCGACAGGTCGCCACGCGCCACGGCGGTAGTCACGTGGGCGATGTTGCGCACCTGGTCGGTGAGGTTGCCGCACATGGCGTTCACCGAATCGGTCAGATCCTTCCAGGTCCCGGCGACGCCGGGAACGATCGCCTGACCACCGAGCTTGCCGTCGGTGCCAACCTCGCGCGCCACGCGCGTCACTTCCGAAGCGAACGAGCGCAACTGATCGACCATCGTATTGATGGCTTCCTTAAGCTGGAGAATTTCGCCGCGCACGTCGACGGTGATCTTCTTCGACAAGTCGCCGTTGGCCACAGCGATGGTCACCTCGGCAATGTTTCGAACCTGCGCCGTCAGGTTAGACGCCATCGAGTTGACGCTCTCGGTGAGGTCTTTCCATACGCCGGTCACGCCGCCGACTTGGGCTTGGCCGCCAAGCTTGCCTTCGGTGCCGACTTCGCGCGCCACGCGGGTCACCTCCGAGGTGAACACGTTGAGCTGCTTGATCATCGTGTTGACGATCTCGGCGGACCGGAGGAATTCGCCTTTCAGGGGTCGGCCGTCGACGTCAAGGCTGACGGTTCGCAGCAGGTCGCCTTGCGCCACCGCAGCGATGGCGCGCGTCACTTCAGTAGTCGGCCACAACAGATCGTCGATCAGCGAATTGACCGAAGACTCCATCTCGCCCCAGGCGCCATCGGAGAGGCCGAAGCGCACGCGCTGTCGAGTCTTGCCTTCGCGGCCCACCACTTGGCCGACGCGCTCGAGTTGCCCCGCCATGCGCTCGTTGGTGGCGACGATCTCGTTAAAGGTGTCGGCGATCTTGCCCATGATGCCGACGCGGTCGCCAGCCATGCGCACGGAAAAGTTGCCGACCCGCATCGATTGCAACGCGTGCAAGAGTTCCGCAAGCCCATTGGCGTCGCCGTTGAGATCGTGCTCGAGCGCTTGAGGTATCGCCTCGGGATGGGAGGAGCCGTTGGCGGCGGTCGGGTCAAGCTGTTCGGCAGGCGTCTGCATCAGAATCTCCAGAGCCCGCGTGTACGCGGGCGTGGCGCGAGGATCGGGCGGAGGCGGCACGGTGGAGGCTGAGCGGACCGGTAGCGGAACCCAGCGCGGCGGCGGTTGGCGCCAGGCGCGCGAATGCGGGCAGGAACGAATCCCGCCGCCAGTTCCGATGCCGAAGTGGAGGTCTCCCCCTCAATTTCGGGCCTCACCTTCCTTGCCATGACCGCGAACGCGGCCGAACGGGGAAGGTTCCGGCAAAACCGCGAATTAGCTTAAAAAAATCCTTCGCAGCTTGCCGCGCCAGCCCGGCCGCGACGGCTGCACCTGCTGGGAATAGGACCCCAGGAGCTCCTCGACGAGCTGGGCCCTCTCCTGCGTCGCAGGCCCCGGCGGCCGCGCCGCGGCCGGGGCCGGGGCCGATCGGTACTGGTCGAAAGCCGGTCGCCGTGAACGAGATCGTGGATCGCCCCCAGCTTTTTGATGACGGCGGGCGACAGGATAAACGGATAGATATCCGGCTGGCCCATGGTCCGGTTGAGTGAATTGAGCGCATTGCTCAAGGGCAGCCAGGTGTCGACCAAGGTCGCAACGTCGGGCGCGCGATAGGGCTGGAAATCGACAGCGGCTTCGAGTTCCCCGCTGCGTGCGATCGGCGGATTGACGTAGATGCCGAAAGCCCGCGCCATCTCCAGCGTGTCGACGATGTGCAGATAGTGTGCCCAGGTCTCGGCGAAATCCTCCCACGGATGCGTGGTGGCATAAGCGCTGACAAAATTATCTTGCCAGTTCGGGGGCGGCCCGTCGGCATAATGCTTTTGCAGTGCTTGCGCGTAATCCGCCCGCTCGTCGCCAAAGATCAGCCGGCAGCCTTCGAGCTGATTGCCGTCACGGACCAGGATGTCCCAATAATAATGTCCGGTTTCGTGCCGGAAGTGCCCAAGCAGCGTGCGGTAGGGCTCATGCATGCTGGTGCGCCGCTTTTCGCGCTCGGCGTCATCGGCCTCTTCGAGAGCGACGGTGATCAAGCCGTTATCATGGCCGGTCATGACCCTCGGGGTCGCGGCATCGAGCGGCGTCGCCAGAAAATCGAACGCCAGACGCTCGCGATTGTCGTTAAACCCGCAATCGAGCGGCAACTTTAACTTTATCAGCGTGTAAAACAGCCGGTGTTTGGCGATCTCAATTTTCTGCCAGGCTGCGAGATTGCCGGGCACTGATGCATCAGGAACTGTACGGTTATGCCGGCAGGCGGCGCAGTAGCTCTCCTGCGAATTCGTCTCAACGAGCCAATTGCAGACGTTGAACTGCGCATTGGTGCAAAAGCGGTACAGCTTGTTCTTGATCGCGAGCGCGCGCCAATTGCCGCCTTCCGGGCTCGAGCGCGGATAACGTCTCAGCGCCGGCGATATAGCCGAGATCGTGGCCGCATTTTTCGCATTTGTAGTTTTCAAAATAAAGAAGCTGCCCGCAATGCTGACATTTAAAGAGCTTCATGGCGCTTCTTCAAAACCGAGAAATTATGTAACAGTACGTTCTCTGTGAAATAACTACGTGCCGCCGTAAACAAAAGTCCCCCGGACAAAGCCGGGGGACTTCTATGGGGAGATGCGGGCGCGGCTAGCGCTGATTCTGCTGTCCACCCTGGCTGCCACCACCCTGCTGGCCGCCTTGTACCACCTTGTTGGCCACCTTGACGACCCGGCTGCTGATTTTGCTGGCCCGGCTTCTGTTGACCGCCCTGCTGGCCGCCCTGATTCTCTTTTTCGTTACCCATGAGGAACTTCTCCTGTGGCGGGATCATCCCGCAAGTCAATAACGGCACGAAGAATGTTTTGGTTCCGAGAATGCATTCCGGAACAATTGATCGAAATGCCCGCAATTAATGACTGACCAGCACCATCGAGATCGCCGGTACGTACGTAATAATCATGAGCGCGATGAAATTGACGACGAGGAAGGGCAAGACGCCGAGATAAATCCGGCTCAGCGGCGCATTGAAGATCGCCTGCGAGGAAAACAGATTGAGCCCGAATGGCGGCGTATACATGCCGACGCTGAGATTGACCGCCACAATAATACCAAAGTGAATTGGATTGACGCCGGCGGCGCGCACGATCGGCAGCAATAGCGGTGTCAGGATCAGGATCGCTGCCGGCGGCTCGAGAAAGCTTCCGGCGAGCAGCAGCCCGATATTGAGGATCAGCAGCAGCTCCCACTTTGCCAAATGCAAGCCTTCGATCGACGCCACGATCTGTTGCGGAATTCCGCTCGTGGTCAACAACCATGAATAAATCCCGGCCGAGGTCACGATCAGCAGGATCTGCGAGATCAGAAAAGCGGAAGCCATCACGATCCGCCATAGGCCGGCAAGATCAACCTCGCGATAGATGAATATCGTCACGAAAAGCGAATAAACCACCGCGACGCCGGCGGCTTCGGTCGGCGTAAAGACGCCGCCATAGATGCCGCCGAAAATCACGGCCAGCGAGCCGACCGACCAGCTCGCCTCTTTGCTGGTTTTCCAGATCGTCGCCCAGTGTGCACGATCGCCGAGCGGCACACCCTTGAAACGCGCATAGCCCATGACATAGGCGGCATCGATGACGCCGATCAGAAGGCTCGGCAAAATCCCCGCGGTGAACAACAGAACAGCCGATTGCTCCGCCGAAATGGCGTAAAGGATCATTGCGATCGACGGCGGAATGACGACGGCAATCGCGCCTGAAGAGGCGATCAGGCCAACCGAAAAGCGCTCGTTGTAACCGCCCGCCTTGAGCGCGGGATAGATCATCCGGCCCATCGCCACGACGGTGCCGACGGCGGTATGCGACATCGCGCCGAACAGTTCCGACGCGGCGACCGTTGTCACGGCGAGCGAGCCACGAACGCCGCCGACCATGGCCATCACCATGGCGATGACCCGCCGCGCGATGCCGCCCTGCGCCATGATCTCGCCGGCCAGCACGAAGAATGGCACAGCCAGCAGTGGAAAGTTGTCGAGGCTGCCGAACATATAGGTCTGGATCGCCTCGGTCGGCACGTCGGCAACGGTCAATACCGCAACGATCGATGTCACGAGCAGAATGAGGAAGATCGGAAAGCCGATCACCAGCAGGATCACCGGCAGCCCGAAGATAGATGAAATAGGCCATCGTCGCTGCCTGCCTAATGCGTGGCGTCGCTGCCGCCGGCGCGGCGAGGACGCCGCATCAGCCGCACCGCGACGAGCAATGCCATCAAGGAGTAGCCAATCGGTATCATCGCCTGCGGAATGACCAGCGGAAAATTCGCCGCCTGGCTGCGCTCATCGAACGCCGCAAGCTGAGTGATGACCGGCCAGGCGAACGCGGCGACCGCAGCAGCGGTCGCGATCAGCACAAGCTCGGACAAAAGCTGCAAGAAAATCACGAGCCTTGGCCGGCAGCATGCCGAGAACGACGTCCATGCGGATCTGCCTCCCTTCCCATGCGACCGCGCAACAGCCCGTGAACACACAGCCGACCATGAGGAACAGCATGATCTCTTCAGCCCAGGGAATCGATACGCTGAAGAAATAGCGGCCGATAATGTTGGCGAAGTTGATCGCCACACTGCTAAGCAGGCAAATACCCGCAAGCGAGCGGGTAATCGCCAGTAGCCAACTTACGCCTATGACGAGAGCGTCGATCATCGTCGGACCTGCCGTGCCGCGCTCACGCGCGTTTCAGATCATTGGCTCGGAGCCTGCCGCGTCCGATTCGCCGCGTCAGTGACAATCTGATAGGCTTCACGCAGCGTCGGCTTCGACTTCGACACATCATCGCCAACGCTTGAGAGCGTTTTCATCATCGACGCCTGCTCGTCGCGGGGCAGACTGATGAGTTCGCCACCAGCATCGGTCCAGGCCTTGCGCTGTTCCTGATACATCTTCAAAGCCGTCGGATTGATCGACTGTGATACTGCCGCGCCGTCGCGGTCGACGATCTCTTGCAGGTCCTTGGGCAGCGTGTCGTACCACTTCTGGCTGACCTCAAGTATGATGAAGATCGCCGGCGTATTGGTCTCCGTGACGTATTTCGCCGCATCGACAAAGTGCAGATGGACAAACGGTCCAATGCCGGCGACCGAGCCATCGATGGCGCCCTGTTGCAGCGCCGGCAAGACGTCAGCAAGCGTCATCGCCACCGGAGTAGCACCCAGCCGCTCGAAAGCGGTGGATTGGAACTGCGACGCAAATATCCTGATTTTCTTGCCTTTGAAATCCGCAATGTGGCGGATCGCGGACTTTGCAATAATGCAGGACGGTTGCGCCATCATCAGGCCGACGCCGTGTAGTCCTTTACCGGAACCAAGCGATAGCATCACCTTCCACACCGCCGGATCGGCGGCGACGCGCTGACCGTGCTCGAGCGAGTCGACGAGGCCGGGCGCCGCCATAACTTCAAAACGCTCATCAACGCCGACGAAAAACTCCGGTGGAACGGCCGCCGCCTGGATGGCACCGAATTGCGTGCCCTCGATCATGCGTGGGATCGAGCCCAACTGGCTTGCGGGATAGACCTCGCCCTTGATGCGGCCGCCTGAATCGCGTTCTACCGCCGCGGCGAAGTCCTTTGCGAATTGATGCGGAGCATCATTGATGGTCGGCAGTGTGACCTTCATCACGTAGGTCTTGTCCTCGGCCCGCGCCGCACCGAGTGTCAGCATAAGCGACAAGACGAACGCGCCGGCGGCAGCCGCCTTCCGCGCGGATTCCGGACGTTTCCGAAGACGCATGTCCTTGCTCCCTCTGTCGAACCCCAGCTTTGAAACAATCAGCTAATTGCCGCCGGATTTGCTCCCACAAACACGGCGGACGCTCATTTATAATGCGCTGGCTGCGAATTTTTTTCGGTGTGACCGACTGCCACGCCCGTCCTTACTCTTACTCCCCGCTTGTCATCCGCTTGCCACGTTAGAGGATAGCCGGGCGGTGGACAATGGCCCAGCGGCCCGCGCCGCGCGACAATCTCCGCGCACTTTCCTACTTCGTTCGCTGTGCCGCATCGGTGATTAACTTATAGGCAGCGCTGAGCTGCGGCTTGGTGCTCGCCACCTCGTCGCCGATATTGGCCAGGATTTTGAGCATTGCCGCCTGATCATCAGGTGGCAGGCTGAGAAGTTCGCCACCGCTTTCGATCCACGCCTTGCGCGCGTTTTCATTGATTTCTATCGCCCGCGGATTGATGGCCACCGATTGCGCGGCCGCATCATTATCGATGATATGCTGCAAGTCCGAGGGCAGTGAACCATACCATTTTTTGCTGATTTCGACGATGCCGAAGATGACAGGCTGGCTGATCTCCGTCACGTATTTCGCCACGTTTACGTAATGCATCGTATTGTCGTTGCTCAAGCTCGTTATGGCGCCGTCGAGGGAATTATCCTGCAGTGCGGGCAGCACCTCGGCCAAAGTCATTGCCTTGGGGATCGCGCCTAGTCGTTGGACCGCTACGCTTTCGAACTGCGAAGCAAATATCCGTATTTTCCTGCCCTTGAAGTCGGCGAGTTGACGGATCGGCTTTATCGCGACGATCGACGAAGGCGCCGCCATGAAAAGCCCTGCACCATGCAGACCCTTATCGGCTCCGAGACCGAGCATCATGTTACGCACGGCCGAATCGGCGGCGAGGCGTTGTCCGGCCGCCCAGGACGTGACCAAGCCGGGAGCAGCCAACACTTCAAAGCGTTCGTCGATGCCGACCAGAAATTCCGGAGCTACGATCTGGCTTTGGATGACGCCGAATTGCACGCCCTCGGCTTGCCGCTGTATCGAGCCCAATTGGCTCGCCGGATAGATTTCGGGCTTGATGCGCCCGTTTGAATCCTTTTCGACGGCGGCTGCGTAGTTCTTGGCGAATTGATGAATCGCATCGTCCAGCGTCGCCAGCGATATCTTCATCGCAATGGGCTTATCATCGGCGCGCGCGCCGATCGCCAATGTTGCCCACACAAGGAATGCACCGACGGCTAGTGCGGCCGGCGCCAGTCCGCGTTTTGTGGTGACCATATTGACCCTCCAATCGGGTCCAACGTGCTGCCTTTTCTCATTTCAAGGACGTATGCCTTTAGCGCGTTCGTTGCGCGGCTGCCGTCACAACCTTATACGCGTCATAGAGCTGAGGCTTGCTCTTTGCTATGTTTTCGCCGACGTTCGACAGCGTCTTCATCATCTCCGCCTGATCGTCTTTAGGCAAGCTGATGAGTTCTCCGCCGCCATCGACCCAGGATTTGCGTGCTTTCTCCCAGAGCCCCTGGGCAAACGGATTGATGGCGACCGATTTCAGCGGCGGCATCGCGGTCGATGATGTCCTGCAAATCTTTCGGCAGCGCGTCGAACCACTTTTTGCTGACCTCGACCATCAGGAAGATGGCCGGCTGATTGATCTCGGTGACGTATTTCGCCGCGTCCTGATAATGGAACGCATTGAACACGGTGATGCCCGAAATCGACCCGTCGATCGTGCCCTGCTGAATGCCGGGCAAGACGTCGCCGAGTACTCATCGCCACCGGGGTAGCGCCAAGACGATCGAAGGCCTCGGTTTGGAATTTCGAGGCAAAGACCCGAATTTTCTTGCCTTTGATATCGGCAAGTTGCCGGATCGGCGTTCTTGAAACGAGAGCGGACGGCAGCGCCATGTAAAGCCCGACGCCGTGCAACCCCTTATCAGCGCCGAGGGAGAGCATCATCTTCATGACATCGGGCTGAGCGAGTAGCCTTTGGCCGTGCGCCAGCGAAACCAGAAGACCCGGCGTGGCCAGAACTTCGAAACGCTCATCAATGCCGACGAAGAATTCGGGCGGAATGATCACGCACTCGATCGAGCCGAATTGCACGCCCTCGATCTCGCGCGGCATCGAGCCCAATTTGCTTGCGGAATAGACCTCGACTTTGAGGCGGCCGCCGGAGTCCTTCTCGACCATTTGGGAAAAGCCGCGGCTGAACTCCTCCGGCGTATCGTTGACAGTCGGAGTACCGATCTTCATCACATAGGTCTTGTCTTCGGCCCGAGTGGAGCCGACCGTAAGTGCCACCGACAAGACAGCCGCGGCGACCGCAAGAAGCACCTGCGTGCCGGCCCCGCTTTTTTTGAAGTGCATGGCGTCCCCCTCCTTTTGCCGGCAAGACGGCACAGCGGTCTATTTACCCCGCTGCGCCGCTGCGACGACGACCTGATAGGCTTCGCTGACCTTTGGCTTGGTCTTTGATACGTCCTCGCCGACGCTCGCCAGCGTTTTGATCAACGCGGCTTGTTCATCGGGCGGCAGGTCGATCAATTCACCCCCGGCATTGACCCAACCCTTCCGCGCGCCTTCGAGAATCTCCACCGCTTCTGGATTGATCGCCAGAGATACGTTGGCGCCGGCCCGGTCGACTATTTGCTGCAAGTCGGCTGGCAGTGAATCGTACCATTTCTTGCTGACCTCAGCGATGATGAAGATGGACGATTGGGCGCTCATGGTGATGTATTTCGCAGCGTCCGCAAAATGCAGCCCGTTGAGGAGTTCAACACCGGCGGTCGCGCCGTCGAGAGACCCTTGCTGGATCGCCGCCAAGACATCGCCGGGAGACATTGCCACTGGCGTGGCGCCCAGCCGCTGGAATGCGACCGACTGGAAATCCGACGCAAAAATCCGCAGCTTTTTGCCCTTGAAGTCGGCGATGTGCCGGATCGCATTTTTGGCGATCACCTCGTTCGGTTCAGCAATGAACAATCCAACGCCGTGCAGCCCTTTATCGCCGCCGATACTGAGCATCAGCTTTAATACCTCGGGATCCGCTGCCACCCGCTGTCCTTGGGCCATGGAGCTGACAAGGCCGGGTGCGGCCAGTACCTCGGAGCGCTCGTCGATTCCGACGAAAAATTCGGGCGGAACGACCACGCATTGGATAGCGCCGAACTGGGTGCCTTCGATCTGCCGCGGAATTGAGCCGAGCTGGCTCGCGGGATAAACTTCCGCCTTGATGCGGCCGCCCGAATCCTTCTCGACGGCGGCGCCGAAGTCTTTAGCAAAGCGATCCGGCGCGGCATTGAGCGTCGGTGTTGATATTTTCATAACAAAGGTCTTGTCTTGCGCCTGTGCGGCGCCGAACGTCAGAGCCCCTGACAAGATAGTCGCGGCGAATGCGAGAAACGCCCGCCTGCGAATGTCGCTCTTTGTGAAAAGCATAATGTCTCCCTTGGCTGCCCGCAGAGACGGCGCAGCGCCCTATTTGGCCCGTTGCGCCGCGGCGACCACCACCTGATAGGCTTCACCCACCTGCGGCTTCGTTTTCGAAACGTCTTCACCGACGCTGGCGAAGGTCTTGAGCATCGCTGCCTGCTCGTCCGGCGGCAGGCTGATCAATTCGCCTCCGCTGTCCGTCCATTTTTTGTTGGCCTGCGCGATGATCTCAACGCTTTGCGGATTGACCTGTATATTGGCCGCGGCGGCATCTTTATCGATGATCTGCTGCAAATCCGCCGGCAGCGCATCGTACCATTTCTTGCTGACGGCAGCGAGACCAAACACCACCGGCTGGCCGATATCGGTCACGTATTTCGCGGCATCCTGATAATGCATCGCCGAGTAGATCACGGTGCCGGCGACGGCGCCGTCGATCGCGCCCTGCTGGAGCGCCGGCAGGACATCGCCCAGTGTCATCGCCACCGGCGTCACGCCGAGCCGGGCAAAAGCGACACTCTGGAACTGCGAGGCGAATACCCGGAGCTTCTTGCCTTTGAAGTCTTCGAGATGGCGGACTGCGCTTTTGGCGATTACTTGCGACGGCTGCGAAGTGAGCAGCGCCACGCCGTGCAGTCCTTTATCGGCGCCAAGGCCCAGTATCAGCTTGCGGACTTCCGGATCGCCGGTCACGCGTTGCGCGTGCGCCAGTGTCGCAAAAAGCCCGGGCGCCGCCATCACCTCGTAACGTTCGTCGACGCCGGAAAAGAATTCCGGCGGCGTGATAACGCACTGTATCGCGCCGAATTGCGTACCCTCGATCTGCCGCGGAATCGCCCCGAGCTGGCTCGCCGGGTAGATTTCGGTCTTGATGCGACCGCCCGAATCCTTGTCGATCAGTGCCGCATAATCCTTGGCGAACTGGTGCAGCGGATCGTTGAGCGCGGCAAGCGATATCTTCATCACGATCGGCTGTTGCGCCTGCGCTCTCGCCGCGCCGAGTGGCAGGGCCGAGACGAGAGCGACTGCGCCGGCAAGCAACAGGCCTCTGCGTCAGCAGTCTGCGCCGCGCGACGTTCATTCCGTCCTCCCTTTTAATTCTACGGCCGGCGACCGTCCGGGCGAAACGTTAACTGATAGCCAGACCAGGGACAACGACAATCCCGCGACAAATGCGCCTAATGTGCAGCGCGGTTTTTGTTCGTCGCGGCTGATCACGCGTCCAGCACCGCACGAACCTTGGACGCCAATTGGTCGAGCGTGAATGGTTTGGAAATGAAATTCACGCCGGCATCGAGCACGCCGCCATGCACCACAGCGTTCGCCGTGTAGCCGGTGGTGAACAGGACCTTCAGACCCGGACGCCGGCGAAACGCCTCGTCAGCGAGCTTCTTGCCGTTGATATCCGGCATCACCACGTCGGTGAACAGCAACGTCACCTTGGGCTCCCGGTCGATAATCGCAAGCGCGTTCGCCGCACTGTCGCTATCGAAGACGGTATATCCGAGTTCATGCAGCGCCTCGCTGGTCAGCCGGCGCATTAGCGAATCGTCCTCGACGACGAGAATGATCTCACTGCGATCGCCGGTCCGCACCGGTTCGATCGCCGCCGGCTTGACTTCCTTCGCGTCGCCCGTGAGGCGGGGCAGATAGATCTTCACCGTCGTGCCGGCGCCGACTTCGGAATAGATCTTGATGTGCCCGTGCGATTGTTTGACGAAGCCGTAGACTTGACTGAGGCCCAAGCCGGTACCTTTGCCGGTGGGCTTGGTCGTGAAAAATGGATCGAACACGCGCGCGGCCACTGCCGGGTCCATGCCGGTGCCGGTATCGGTGATCGCGATCATCACGAACTGGCCGGGCTCGATCTCTGGATTCTGCCGGCAATAGGCCTCGTCCAAATACGCGTTGGCCGTTTCAATCGTCAGCTTGCCGCCCTCTGGCATGGCATCACGGGCATTTATCGATACGTTCAGGATGGCGCTTTCGAGCTGCTGCGCGTCGGCGTTGACCGTCCATAAGCCGGCCGCGGTCACGGCCTCAATCTGGATATGCTCGCCCAGTGTCGATTTCAGCAATTCCGACATGCCGGAGATCATCTTATTGGCGTCGATCGGCTGCGGTGCCAGCGGCTGTTGGCGCGCGAAGGCGAGCAACCGTTGCGTGAGCAACGCGGCGCGCTCGGCCGCATTGGCCGCCGCCTCGACGAAGCGTTCGATGCCGAAGTCGCCCTTGCGGATGCGCCGCAAGATGAGATCGTGCGCCCCCATTATCACGCCGAGCATATTATTGAAGTCGTGGGCGATGCCGCCGGTGAGCTGACCGATTGCCTGCATCTTCTGCGATTGGCGGAGCTGATTTTCCACTTCCTCGCGGCGGTTCATTTGCTCGAGCAATTGATCGTTGGAAACAAGAAGCCGGTCTTTCGCGGCGGCAAGCGTGCTAAACGCCTGGCGGGTGAACCGCGCGATCAAGGCGCCGAGGATGGCGATCAGGAGAAACGCGATGGCGACGCCGGCCTGAAGCAGCAGGCCTGAGCGCGTCGCGCTCTCCTGCCGCTCGGTCAGTAGCCGATCCTCCTCCGCCTCCATCGCCGCAATTTTCTGGCGAATTTCCACCATGAGCCGGAAGCCGTTGTCATCGTTGACGATGGCCAATGCCTCGGCCTGATGTCCGGCTTTGCTGGCATTAACAGTGGAGCCCAATTCATCGACCTTTTGCCTTACGAGCTGGCGCAGGTCGGCGGTCGCTGCCACTTGCCTGGGATTGTCCGTGACCAGATCGGCAAGACGGTCGAGATTCAGCGGCAGCTCATGACCGGCCCTTGTATAGGGCTCGAGATAATCGTCGCGTCCGGTGAGCAGAAAGCCGCGCTGACCGGTCTCCGCGCTTTGCACCAGGCTCAGGACGCGAATGAGCTGAGCGCGCACGGCAAGCGAGTGCTGGACCCAAGCGTCATCGGTCTTGTTGCGCGCACCGAGCCAGAATGCAGCCGCAAGCATCAGCGCCGCGAGAACGGCCGTAACGAACAGGCTCCGGTTGAGCAGAGTAAGCGGTTTTGAATCGGTTAGCGGCGGCTGCACGGCTGTCGCTGTTCTGCCGGCGCCAACGCGCCGACGGGTCGCCGAACGTTCACACGTGCAATCGACATGACCGGACTCAATGGATGAATTGCGATGTTCACAATATGCTGAAAAACTATCTTAGAAGTGCCGCAAGTGCCTATGTCAAAAGACATAATCGCCGATTGTGGACATGGAACTTTTTTTACGCGCCAAGATTGTCAATGCATCTTTCCCGTACCCGTCGACCGGCCTGGCCGTACTCGCCCAGCAGCAACACTGCGACACGCGCACGGCAAGTAGATGGGTTCAGCGGTATATATTTAAAGGATCTTCCAATGCAGGTGCCCTGTCAGGAATGCGATTGCGCGCCTGCGGCTTGTTTCGCCCGATAACGGACAATGAGCTCGGCGCCATTGCCGATATGAAGCGTGAGCACCTTACTCTGCCAGCCGGTACCGAGATCGTTCGCGCCGGCGAGGACAGCCCCGAGCTTTACACCCTTTATTCCGGCTGGGCCTTCCGTTTCAAAACGCTTTCGGATGGCCGCCGCCAGATCCTCAACTTCCTGCTGCCCGGCGATCTGATCGGACTGCAGGCCGCCATGTTCGACGCGGCACGGCACGGCATCGAAGCCCTGACCGACGTCCAATTGTGTCTCCTGCCGCGCCGCAAAGTCTGGGCGCTGTTCGGACAGATGCCCGACTTGGCCTTCGACGTCGCCTGGCTCGGCGCGCGAGAGGAAAGCTTCGTCGACGAGAACCTCACCAGCGTCGGCCGCCGCAGCGCCGCGGAGCGCATCGCGGCGCTGATCGTAGCCCTCTACAAGCGCGCCAAAATGCTTGGCCTCGTGACCGACGACACATTTGAATTCCCGCTTACGCAAGAGCATATCGCCGACGCGCTTGGCCTCTCCCTCGTTCATACCAACAAGACGCTCGCGCGGCTGCGGCGCATGGGCATGTTCACGCGCACCAACGGCAATCTCACCCTGACCAATCCGCGCGTATTGGCGCGGGTAGCGCAATATTTCGACGAAGAAATTCCGCAACGCCCGCTGATCTGAGGCGGCGCTCGCCGTCTATCCGATTTGCGTCAGGATAATCAGCACCAGCGTCACGGTCGCCGCGCCGCCGATGCGCGTGGCGATCTGAGCGAACGGCATCAATTGCATCCGGTTGCCGGCAGTGAGGATCGCGACGTCGCCGGTGCCGCCCTGCCCGCTGTGGCAGGCGGTGACGATGGCGGTGTCGATCGGATACATTTTCAGCCAGCCGCCGACAAAAAATCCCGTCGCGATGATCGCCACCACGGTCGAGACGATAGTGATGAGATAAGGCACCGTGAACGCGGCGACCAATTTGTCCCAGGGCGTGAGCGAAACGCCGATGGCGAACAGCAGCGGATAGGTGACCGCCGTTGAGAAGAATTTGTAGACGTGAAAGGCGCCGAGCTGGAGCGACGGCGAGACTGCCCGCATCAGCTTCAGCGCCACCGCGAGGATCAGCATCGCCACCGGCGCCGGAAAGCTGAACAGCCGCTGCGTCAGCGCGCCGATCAGATAAAGCGTCACCGCGGTGACGACGGCGGCGGCGATGGTAGTGACATCGACATAGGCCTCGTCGTTCTTCTCTTCGAACTCGAGTTCATCGTGTTCGCCGGGTTGCAGGCGGCCCTCGCCGGTAAGCTGCGGATATTTCTTGCCGACAAAATTAAGCGTGCCCGCGATCAGAATGGCGGTCAGGCTGCCAAGCATGACGGGCGGCAGCACCTGGGCGAACAGATCGCCCTGAGGCTGATGCAGGATCTGCGAATAGCCGATCGAGAGCGGTATCGCACCTTCGCCGACGCCGCCGGCCATGATCGGCACGACGACAAAGAAGAATGTGTGGTAGGCACCGAGCCCGAGCAGCGTACCGATGACGGTGCCGACGATGCCGCCGACCACCGATCCCGAAATCAAAGGAATAAAGATTTTAATGAAACCCTTGATGAGGACGCCGCGGTCCATCCCCAGAATGCTGCCGACGATGATGCAGGCAATGAACAAGTAGAGGAAGTTCGAATCCTTGGTGAACTGCGTCACCGAATTCAAGATCGAGGCCGGCAACAGATGGTGGAACGCGAGATAAGACGGGATGAAGGTGGCGAAAATCGCCGCCGCGCCGATGTTGCGGATGATCGGGATGCGTTTTCCGAGTTCGGCGCAGGCAAAGCCGCCCATCGAGAGCAGTACGATAGCCATCAGGATATCGGACGGTACCGTCCCGGTGGCGGCGAAGCCGGCAATCACACCGATCAGAATCACAAACACCGGCAGCGGAATGATGCCGATCTTGAAATCGACGAGCGACCACCAACCCTTAGGCCACCAGCTTTCGGTCACACTTTGCGGAACTTGCGCGACGCTACTGACATCCGGCATTTGATACGCTCCCCATCCCCGTCGTTTCCCTTTTGCGCAACATTAGCTCATTTGATCGGGGTGGGATACCGTTCAAACTCTCCTGCCTTTTTCCCTCACCCTGAGGTGCTCGCCGCGTAGCGGCGAGCCTCGGGCAACGGCCCCGGCGCCCGGGCGTGCATCCTTCGAGGCTCGCTCCGCTCGCGCCTCAGGATGACGGTCAACGTTTTGCGGACCTAAGGCGACAAGCAATCTCGTTCTCGCGATGCCTCCGCATCCGAGTCATTTCAACAAAAGCACCAAAGCCACGAATTTTTCCTTCTTTCCTCCGCCTCACTGACCGGGAAGAAAGAAGGAAGCGGAACGCCGACAGGCGCTGTGTAGCAACCTCCGCACCGTTGCGGGTGCGGCACGCGCCCTTGTCTCTTTGTCCTCACGCTTGCGCGGGAGGTTTTGGAGGGGGCGCGCTCGCCTATCGGCGTCCCACCGCGGCTCTCGCCAAAGGGAGTCATCGTCCCTAAGGCTCAGCTTCAGGCCAGGCTTCCTGGGACGTGGTCTGAACGGGCGTTACCCGCCTTCGCCTGTCCCAGTCCAGCGAGCACCTCGCGCCCCGGTCATAATGCCGGGAGACTGATGCCCAAGCCGCCCGGGAGCGGACCGTATCCTTCCGCCCGCGGGCACCGCACTCGCTCCGCTTTCCGGAATACCTTCGCGAAAGGCGTCCTTCGAATGAGCGAGTATCCGCCTCTACCAGAACGGTGACCATTTGTCAATGAAAAAGTGACAATGATTCGCTGATTATTGCCGGACAGCGACCATGTCAGGCTGGGCGACTTCGCGTCGGCGCCGGAAAAATGCCGGCAAGGACAGCCGCGCCCATGCCATCAGCAGAACACCGATGCCAAGACCGCCGAGGCCGAAGATCAGTGCCGCCCCGATACCGTCGAACGACGTTTTGTTCTGGTCGGGATTTGCGAAGTTGACGCATGCACCGACGAACAACGCCAGCATGCTGAGGCCGCCGATAGCGGGCACGACGCCAATGAAGACGAAGTTCTTCAGGCTCTTGAATATCTCGCGCCGGAAATAGACGACGCAGGCAAAGCCGGTGAGCCCGTAATAGAATGCGATGCCGATCGCCGTCGCCGTGACAGAGTCCGCCAGCACGTTATTGTCGGAGAGGAAAACGATTCCGATATACCAGGCGATGGAGATCGCGCCCATGGCAAGCGTGGCAAAACCCGGCGTCAGATGGCGCGGATGAATGTCGCCAAACCGCTTCGGCAAGGCGCCGACCCGCGCCATCGAGATCGCCGTGCGCGCCGCCGGCAAGATGGTGGTCTGCGTGCACGCGGCCGCCGACGTCAGCACCGCGACGATCAAGAGCTTATCCATGCCGGTACCGAGCACATGATTGGCCAGCGGCGCGAGGAAATCATCGCCGTTATAGGTCGACAGCTCGGGCTCCGCGAACGCGATCGCGGCGACTGATACGATCAAATAAATACCCACCAGCAACACGGTCGAGACAACGGCGGCACGCGCCGGCGCGATTCTGGGATTTTCGGTCTCTTCGTTCACCGTCGCGCCGGTGTCCCAGCCCCAATAGATGAAAATCGCAACAAGCATCGCCTGCATGAAGTCGCTGCCGTTATCCACCGTGAACGGATTGAACCACGAGACCGCGACCGGCGAACCCGGCACTGTGCCCGAATACACTTTCGTCAGCGCGACGACGGCGAAGATCAAAAGAATGACGAGCTCGGCAGCGAGCAGGAATTTCTGCGTGGCGGCGGAAAGCTCGATGCCGTAATAGCAGATGAACGTCATCACCACGATCCAGCCGACGCCCACCGCGGTGACGGCCGCGACCGCCGGTTGTTCGACGCCGACGAGATGCAGCGAATATTCGCCCGCGATTTGCGCCAGTCCGGGCATGACCAGGATGTCGGTGGCGAGGATGGCCCAGCCGGTCATCCAGCCGCCGTAAGGGCCGAAAGCGTGCGTCGCCCAGGCGAACGATGTGCCGCAATCGGGATCGGCGCGGTTGAGATGATAGTAGGCCACGGCGACAAACAAGATCGGCAGGAAGGCGAGGATCAGGATCGCCGGCACACCGAATTTCGCCGCAGCAGCCAGCGCCGGCAGCGCCGCCGCGAGGGAATAAGCCGGCGCCGTCGAGGCGACACCGATGACGACATTCGACGCGAATGAAATCGCGTTCTTCTTCAGCCTCACTTCGCTCATGTCGCGGCGAAAAGCCCCTTGTGACGACCCTTGGCAAGCCCCAGCGGCCCACTATAGTCAGTGCAATGTCTGGGGGACATAACCGGGGGGAACGATGACGAGAAAATTTTATGCCGCCGCGGCGGCAGCAGCGCTTGCGTGGATCGCACCGGCGGCGCCGGCAACAGCCGCCGATTTCGTGATGAAGTTCGGCACTGCGACCATAAACGAGACGCAGCACCAATTCATCAAGTTCTACAAGGAAGAGGTCGAAAAGGCGTCGGGCGGCCGCATCGAAGTGCAGGTTTATCCCGCCAGCCAGCTTGGCCCAATCCCGCGCGAGATTGAGGGTGTGCAACTCGGCAACATTCAGGGATTCATCGGCCCTGTCGATTTCTTTGTCGGCGTCGATCCCCGCTTCGGCGTGTTCTCGACGCCGCTGCTGTTCAAGGACGATGCCAATGCCGAGGCGACGATCCACGATCCGGCGGTCGAGAAGGCGATGTTCGATCTCGCAGCGCCCAAGCGCATGGTCGGAATCGCCACCCTGGCGATCGGCGCATCCGACTACGGCGCCAAGAAGCCGATCCTCACGCTCGACGATTTCAAAGGCAAGAAGCTGCGCATCAACGGCACCGAACTGGAACGGCAGAAAATGGCGAAACTCGGCGCCACCGGCGTCGGCATGCCGCTGTCCGAAGTCATGCCGGCGCTCGATCAAGGCACGATCGACGGCACCATCTCGGGCATGTCGGTGTTCGTCGCGCTGAAGATGAACGATCTCATCAAGGTGATTACCGTCACCAACGATACCTATCTCATTGCCATCGCGATGGTGTCGAAGCCGTGGCTTGATACGCTGCCGCCGGACTTGCAAAAGGTCGTTTTGGATGCCGGCGTGACCGTGCAGAAGAGGACGCAGGCCTGGGAGATCGAGTTCACCAAGAAACTCGATGCAGACTGGAAAGCCCTTGGCGGCGAAATTCATATGATTCCCCCGAGCCAGGTCGGCGCGATGAAGGACTTGCTCGGGCCGGTGGGCGACGAAGCCACCAAGGATCAGCCGGCAGTGCATGACATGCTGCAAATGGTGCGCGCGGTCGCCGCGAAAAACTGAGCACCGATGCGCGACGCTCTGCTGCGAAGCGCCAACGGGCTGATGGCCGTGCTTCGCGTCGCAGCGGGGCTGATGCTGATCGCCAGCGTCGCCATCAACTTTGCCAATATCATCGGTCGATATTGCTTCTCGGTCTCCATCTCTTGGGCCGAAGAGGCAATGCTGTTTTTGATGATCGGCGCGGTATTCCTTGCCGCGCCGCCGGTGGGCTGGCTCGGCCGCCATATCCGTATGGATGTGATCGTCTCGCTGCTGCCGCCCCGCGCACGCACGGCGTTCGAGGTTTTTTCCGATCTGGCCACGATCGCGACCTGCATCATGGTCGCCTACTTCGCCTGGCCGGTGATGACCATGCTGCATGAGCTCGATCAGCGCAGTGAGTTGGCCAATATTCCGCTGGTCATCCCGCAAGCGGTCGTGCCGCTCGGCATGATCCTGATGGCGCTCCTGATCGCGGTGCGGCTGATCGTGCTCGGCGTACGCCACGACGATGTGATATCGAGCCGCGAAGTCGAGCACTGAAATGTCGGCAGCGTTCGTCTATTTCGTCCTGCCCACGATCCTCCTGATCCTCGGCTTGCCGATCTTCGTGGTGCTGATCCTCACCTCCACGGCGGCGATCCTGTTCGTCGCCCATGTGCCGACCCAGGCCGTGCAGACCTACATGTTCGGCTCACTCGACAATTTCCCGCTGCTGGCGGTGCCGTTTTTTGTGCTGGCCGGTGAGATCATGGGCCGCGGCGGCATTGCCAATCGAGTCGTCACCTGGGTCGTATCGATCATCGGCGGCGTACGCGGCTCGCTCGCGGTGACGACGGTGGCGTCCTCGGAACTGTTCGGCGCCATGGCGCATACATCCGTCGGCACCGTGGTCGCCATCGGCCGGCTGTTGTTTCCCTCGCTCACCAAGCACGGCTACAGCGAGCGCTTTGCGGTGAGCCTGATCACGTCGTCCGGCGCCGTCGCGGTGATCATTCCGCCGTCGATCTCGATGATTCTTTATGCAATGTCGGCGCAGGTCTCGGCGATAAAGCTGTTCACCGCTGGCATCCTGCCGAGCCTTCTGATCGGCATCGTCGACGCGATCTACGTGATGATCTATGCGCGGATCAAAATGGTGCCGCTGTCGTCGCCGGCGCGCTGGAAGAATATCTGGACCTCGACCAAGGAGGCGAGCTGGGCGATCGGCACCATCGTCGTTATTTTCGGCGGCATTTACGGCGGCGTGTTCACGCCGACCGAGGCCGCCGGCGTCGCGGTGGTCTATTCGCTGTTCGTTTCCATGGCCGTCTATCGCGAGATAGGACTCGCGGAGCTGTGGCAAGTCATCGTCAGCTCGGTTTATCTGATCGCGCAGATCCTGATCATCGTCACCGGCGCCGGAGTCTATTCCTGGCTGATGACGACGAGCGGCATTCCCGGGCATTTGATCGATCAAGTCACGGCGATGCAATTGCCGCACTGGCAGACGCTGTTGTTCGTCAATGCCGGACTGCTTGTCGCCGGCAGCTTTCTCGAACCGCCCGCTGCGATCCTGATCCTGACGCCGTTATTGCTGCCAGTAGTCGAAGCGGCCGGCGTCAATGCGCTGCATTTCGGCATCATCATGGCGGTCAATTTGAGCATCGGCCTCTACATGCCGCCGTTCGGACTCAACCTGTTCGCCGCCAAGGCGATCTTCAACGTGCCGATGGGCATGATCTATCGCGGCGTGCTGCCGTTCGTGGTGGTCAATTTCCTGGCGCTGCTCGTCATCACTTACGTGCCGGCGATCTCGATGGTGCTGCTCCGCAGATGATCCGTTCCCTTCGATGGTGTCGCCCCAAGCCAACGATTTTTGCCGGGCGGCCGCGAAGGCATCGACCGCACGCGCATGTGAATGCGACACCGTGCCCCGGCACGGAACAACGGCTCACAACCGCCGGTTATCGACCTAGCGGCGCGGTAACAGACCGGCCGGAACCTGATCGTCCACCCTTGGAACTAACACTGGAACTCGCATCGGCGAGATTGGAGGTAAAGATGAGATCGAAACTATTGGCCGGCGTTGCTGCTGTTTCGCTGGCGGCCTGTACGATGGCGGTGAGCGTCGAGACCGCTTCCGCGAGACCATGGGGTTGGCATGGCGGCGGCTTTTGGCCGGGCGCGGTCGCAGCCGGCGTGGTCGGCGGCGCCGTGGCGGCGGCAACTTCGCCGCTTTGGGCGCCGGGCTATTACGGCGGCGGCTACGGCGGAGGCTACAATGTGAGCGGCTACAACAATGGCGGCTATTACGACTACTATCCCGGCTACGCTTCTGCGCCGCCGGTTGCTGTAGGCGGCAACGACGCCGGATGGTGCCAGGCGCGTTACCGCTCATATAATCCGGCTACCGGCAGCTTTACGGGTTATGACGGGCTGCAACACCCCTGCCCGTAGCCCAAACGAGCATTAATGGATGGAGCGGGACCTCACTCCAAGGAGTGATGGTCCCGTTGCCATGCCCGGATGCCGCCGGCGCGGGAAGTTTGTTCATGCCGAAGCAAAAGGTCGATTTCCCGATTTCAAAGGTCCGGCGCTCTAGACCGCCGCCTGACAGCATCAATTCAATTTTAACGGATCGCGCGCGGTAATTTTAGATAATTTCGGCAACATTGTTCCGGTCGAGCGGCGGCAGACCCTTCACGGCGCGCCGCCATGACCGGGGCTGGCGATGAACGATTTCTGGGGCGGCTGGATGGAAGCCGTGCGCTTCACCTGCGAGGCGCAAAGCGTGATCTCAGCGCGGCTCATGCTGTTCGCCTCGGGCGCGCCGAACGCGGTAGATGAAGCCGCCGATATGGTCGCGGAAAAAATCGCGGTTTTTGCCAAGGCCGGCATGGCGGCCGAACGCGCGCTATCCGAAGGCCACGGCTTTTACACCGCCGCCGAACGTGCCTATTCGCCGTTTAAGGCTAGCGTACACGCCAACAGCAACCGGCTGCTCGGCGCCGCTTCGCGCTAAATTCCCAAGGTTTCGGTGATCCATGACACGCTGCCGGGCGTAGCCCGTCAGGCGCGCCGGGCGCCGCTATGCCAAGGGAAGTTTCCGATGTCCTATCTTATCGCCTATGTCGTCGTTTTGCTGGTGTTCGGGGCAATCGATGCGGTATGGCTGACCACAATGGGGCCGGTGATTTACCGTCCGGCGCTGGGCGACATTTTGGCGACCAGCCTGCGCGTCCCGCCGGCCATCGCCTTCTATTTGACCTTTCCGATCGGCGTCGTGGTCTTCGCCGTGCTGCCGGCACTGCGCGCACAAGCGCCGATTACCGCAACGACGCTTGCCCTTCTGTTCGGTGCACTTGCCTACGCGACCTATGACCTCACCAATTATGCGACGCTGCGCAACTGGAACCTGCAAATCACGCGTGCTCGATATCGGCTACGGCGCGCTCGCATCCGGCATTGCCGCCACGGCGGCTTATTTCGCCGTCCGTGCTATCGCCCGCTGATTGTCCAACGGGCAGGCGTCAGGCGGTAATGACTGACGCCCCACTCCTCGCCGCCGGCATGGCCGAACAGACCCGCCGTCGCCATAAAGAACAGCCGCCAGCGCCGCTGCCACAGTTTTGCATCGCGGCCATAGACCGCCTTGAGCACTGCGAATACCGCATCACCATTGCGATCGAAATTGTCGAGCCAGTCTTGCGCGGTGCGTTGATAGTGCCGGCCGTTCCACCACCATTCGGCATCGACCGAAAAAAGATCGGGAAACTGCCGGATCAGGCCGCGGCTCGGCATGATGCCGCCGGTGAAATAGTGCCGCGCGATCCAGTCTTCCTTGTCTTCAGCCGAAAAGCGGTACGAGGCGTGGCGGTTTGCAAATACGTGCATGAACATGCGGCCGTCCGGTTCGAGACAATCGCGCATGCGCGCCAACAACGGCCGCCAATTCGCCATGTGCTCGAACATCTCGACCGAGACCACGCGATCGAACCGGCCGCCGGGCACGAACGCGTTCATGTCGGCGGTGACGACGGTAAGATTGCTGAGCCCTTCCGCCCTCGCCTGCCCGGCGATGAATGCCCGCTGCGACTGCGAATTTGACACCGACGTGATCCGCGCCGCCGGATAATGCCGCGCCATCCAAAGCGACAGCGAACCCCAGCCGCAGCCGAGCTCGAGGATGCGCTGGCCGTCAGCAAGCGCGGCGTGCTCGGCGCTGACCTCAAGCGCGCGCTCTTCGGCGGCAGCGAGCGTGTCGGCACCCTCGTCATACAGGCATGACGAATATTTACGCTGTGGGCCGAGAACCAGCGCGAAGAACGCGGCCGGAATCTCGTAGTGCTGCGCGTTCGCCTCCGCAGTATTGAGCGCGATCGGATACGGCGCCATGGCGGTTGCAAAACGCCGGTCGGCGTCGCGGGGCGCGGTCGACAACAGCCGCTGCGTGCGGCCGACAAGGAACTTTATCGCCGCGCGCGTCACCGCGTCGGGCAGCGGCGCGCGCTCGCCAAAGCCGGTCATCGTCTGCACGAAGCTCATTTGCAGCTCCCTCAAATGGTCCGCGGCGGCGCGGGAAAAAAGGCGTTGGTGCGCGCCTGATAGGCGCGGAATTCGTCGGGGCGGCGCTCCAGCATGTGCTCCTCAAGCGGCGGAATGCCGGAGACATGCACCAGAAGCCAATACATGCAGACCGGGCCAGCCAGCGCCGCAAAGCCCCACGGATAGGCACCGCCAACGTCGATGGCGAGCAGCGGATAAGCGAGCCAGCCGAGCCATTCGAAGAAATAATTCGGATGCCGCGACCAACCCCAAAGTCCGACATCGCAAACATGGCCGCGATTGGCCGGATCAGCGCGGAAACGCCGCAACTGCGCATCGGCGATGCTCTCGCCTGCGATGGCCGCGATGAGTACCAGCGCGCCGAGCGCATCTTGCGCGCGTAATCCGAGCAGCGGATTCCAGGCGGCGAGAACCATCGACAGCGCCAGCGGAATACTGACCAACGCCTGCTTTTGGGCAAGGAAAAACATCTGCCGCGATGCGTCGGCGCCCCACGCGGCAGCCATTTTGCCGTAACGCGGATCGTCCTTGATGCCGGCGGTGCGCAACGCGATGTGCAGGCCGAGGCGAAGCGCCCAGATCACGATAAGTGCTGCGACAAGCGCCTGCCGCGCCGTAAGCGTGCCGGAGAAGAGCCACGGGCTCAGCGCGCCGGCACAGCCGACCGCACCCAGCCCGAACGTCCAGGTGGTATCGATCCAGCCCGAGTTTTTCGTGCCGCGCCAGGCGAGCCATGCGCCGCTCATGATCGCCGACAGCGCCACGCTCACCGCAACTAGAATGGCGATAAACGTCGAGGCGGTCATGACACAGCCTGCGCGCGGCGGGACCGGAGCGTCCGCGCAATGAAGGCATCGGCATCGCGCAGTACCGGAGCAAAAAACGGCAAGAACAGCGCCAGCGCCGCAACAATGTTGTAGTGACCGACACGCGGATAGATCACCGCGGTGGCATCGTTGCCGGCCGCGCGCAGCCGCTCGGCGAAACGGGTGGAATTGCCTGGATCCACGACATCGTCGGCATCGCCCGTCAACAGCAACGCCGGCGGCGCGCCAGGCGCGACGTGGCAGATCGGCTGCGTTTCAGGCCGGTCGGCGCCGCCGAAAATGATTTTCAGCGTTTCATCGCGCAGCGGCAGGAAATCGTACGGGCCGGCCAGACCGATCAGCCCGGCAATGTCGCGGCCCGGCACCAGGCCGGTTTTTCGCAGCCAGACCGGATCGACCGCCAGCATCGCCGCAATATGGGCGCCGGCCGAATGGCCCATCAAAAAGATCTTTTGCGGATCGCCGCCGAAAGCCGCGACATTGTCCTTGGCCCAGCGTACGGCGCCGGCGCCGTCGTCGAGAAAATCAGGGTAGCGGACTTCCGGATAAATCCGGTAGTCCGGCAGCACGGCGACATAACCGCGCCGCGCCAGCGCCCTGGCGACATAGCGATAAAGACGCTTATTGCCGCTGCGCCAGCCGCCACCATAAAAAAAGACGACCACGGGAGCCGCCACCGCGGTTCGCGGCCGGCAGATATCGAGCATGCGCCGCGCGCCCTGCGCATAGGGAACGTCGCGCGTGAGCACGGTACGATTCGGCAACGACCACGTGAATCTGTTATCGCCCGACGTGCCGCTGGCGGATGCGATTGTCATGGCCTTTCACGCCCGCTCAGATGCGCACGAACGGTTGCAGCAGCTTTCCGAAAAAACCTTGCAGCTCGATATTGCCTTGCAGCGCCACAAGACAGACGCAGCCCATCGCCGAGTCCACGACCGGATCGTGCTCGACGGTCTCGTCGGCCTCGTCGAAGTCGCCGGCGTCATAGCGTCCGAACTGATGACTGAACGCGCCTTCGAAGACGCAGGTCCATTCCGTGCCGGTATGGCGATGCCGCGGCAGTTTCGTGCCGGGCTTGGCCTTGAGCATGAAGACGCGCACGCCCTGGTCGGACACGACATCGACTGAACGCCACTGCACACCGCGTCCGATCCAGCGCCACGGACCCATGGCATAGCGCGACAGCGGCGCCGGAACGTCGCGCGCGCCGCCTTCGCCGCCGATCGCGGGCGCAATGATATCGAGCGGGCCGAGCGACGCCATCGCGCGCTGCAAGGCGCCGGGCGACATCGCAGCCGGTTCGGCCTCGTCCAGCATCGCGCCGCCGGTCTGCTCGAACGCATGCACGGCATTGCGGCACTGGGCACAGAGCGACAGATGCGTCGCGACCACGAGGCCGCGGGCCTCGTCGAGCGTGCCCGAGGCGTATGACGCCAAAGTCGCGTCGCTTGGGTGGTGTTTTATGGTCATTGCAGGTCACCTAGCAGATTGCGCAGCCGGCCCATGGCGAGACGAACGCGCGATTTGACCGTACCGAGCGGCAGATTGAGCAGTGCCGCGATATCGCCGTGGGCGCGGCCTTCGAAAAACGAAAGCTGTAAGACACGAACTTGTTCCGGCGAGAGTTCCCTCAGCGCGGCACGCACCCGCTCGTCGCGTTCCAACGCACTGAGCGCATGGTCCGGAGTTTGCGGCAATTCGGGCTCGACCAGCTCCAACGGCGCATAAAGCGTCGCCCGTTTTTCGCCGCGCAGCCGATCGATGCGCAGATTGCGCGCGATCGTGAAAATCCACGCCGAGGCGCTGGCGCGTGCCGGATCGAAATAGGCCGCCTTGCGCCATACCGTCAGCAGCGCCTCCTGCGCGACGTCTTCGGCCGCATCGGCCGCCGCGCCCGAGCGCATCAGCATCGCCTTGACCCGCGGCGCATAGAATTCGAACAGCGACGCGAAAGCGGCACGGTCCTGTCGGGCGGCGATCGCCCCTATCCAATCGGCGGCGCTGCATGCGGCCGTTCCGCGCGCGCTCATCCGCCATGACGGCTCCAAGCCGGTTCGGAACCGGATAATGCCTGGAAAAACTGGGCCAAATGACTGCGCTCTCGACCTGCATGCCCCCGGATACGACCGGGGCGAGTGCTTGGATCAACGCCGGCCAAGCAAATTTCCTTCCTCGCCCATGATCCAAGCTTCGCTCCGGACCGTAACCGCACCGGTCGCAGCAAAGGCAAAGAGGCGTGGCCGGGCGAACCGGAGCAAGGGCGAGCAATGCACGGCAATTTCGCGATCCAGAAAAACATAGCGGTCATCGGTACCGGCATTTCCGGCATGGCGGCGGCGTGGCTGCTCAGTCAAAAGCACAAGGTCACCGTCTACGAATGCGACCATCGCATTGGCGGCCATTCTAACACCGTTACGGTCGCCGGTGCGAAAGGCCCGATTCCAGTCGATACCGGCTTCATTGTTTACAACGAGGCGACCTATCCGAATCTGACGGCGCTGTTCGATTATCTCGAAGTGCCGACGCAATTGTCCGACATGTCATTTGCCGTGTCGCTCGCCAATGGCGAACTGGAATATTCCGGCAGCAATCTCGCCGGATTGTTTGCGGAAAAACGCAATCTTATCCGGCCCCGGTTCTGGTCGATGCTGCGCGACCTGCATCGGTTTTATCGCGAAGCGCCGCGCGACCTGGCGCAGCTCGAGCAATTCCACACCACGCTCGGCGATTATCTCGACGCCGGCGCCTATGGCGCGGCGTTCCGCCGCGATCACCTGCTGCCGATGGCGGCGTCGATCTGGTCGGCGCCGGCGGCGACTATTCTCGATTATCCGGCCGCGGCTTTCATTCGTTTCCAGGATAGCCATGGGCTATTGCGTCTGCGCAACCGGCCGCCGTGGCGGACCGTACTCGGCGGCAGCCGTGCCTATGTCGAGCGCCTGACGAAAACTTATGCCGATCGCATCCGGCTGACGGCAGGCGTCACGTCCGTGCACCGGCAGGACGATTGCGTCAAAGTCCGCGACTGTAACGGGCGCGTCGAGACGTTCGACGACGTCGTGATCGCCGCCCACGCCGACCAGGCGCTCGCCATGCTGGACAATCCGACGCCGGAGGAACAGCGGCTTCTCGGCGCCTTCCGCTATTGCCGCAACCTTGCGGTGCTGCATTCCGACGATCGGCTGATGCCGCGGCGGCGCGCTGTGTGGGCGAGCTGGAACCACATCGGCGGCAACAGTGACGAGGAGGCGCGCGACTGCCCGACCGTGACCTACTGGATGAACTCATTGCAGCGCATCCCTCACGACACACCGCTGTTCGTCACGCTCAATCCGAAGCGCGAGCCGCGCTGCATATTGCACCGGGAGATTTACGATCATCCGCTGTTCGATTCGGCGGCGATCACCGCGCAGCGCCAGCTTTGGTCGCTGCAAGGCCGCCGCAACACCTGGTTCTGTGGCGCTTATTTCGGCGCCGGCTTCCATGAGGACGGCCTGCAGGCCGGTCTCGCCGTCGCCGAATCCCTTGGACCGGTGCGGCGGCCGTGGACTGTTGCCAACGAATCGGGCCGCATCACGCTCGATCGCCAGACACCGTCGGCAGCGCGGGAGCTTGTCGCATGAGCCTGCGCTCGACCCTCTATGCCGGCACGGTGATGCATCGCCGCGTGCGTCCGCGCGCGCATCGGTTGCGTTATCGCGTGTTCTGGATGCTGCTCGATCTCGACGAGATCGCGGCGCTGCCGCACACTTTGCGCTTTTTCTCGCATAACCGCTTCAATGCCGTGAGTTTTTTCGACAAGGACCATGGCGACGGCAGCGGCCGGCCGCTGCGCGCGCAGGTCGAGGAGCATTTGCAAGCCGCCGGCATCGCGCCCGACGGCGGCCCGATCCGCCTACTCTGCATGCCGCGGGTTTTTGGCTACGGCTTCAATCCGTTGAGCGTCTATTTCTGTTATCAACGCGACGGCTCGCTTGCCGCCATTCTTTACGAAGTTCACAATACATTCGGCGAGCGGCACTCGTATTTGATTCCCGTCGAGCGCGCCGCTGGGGCAGTTATCGATCAGCGCTGTCAGAAGCTGTTTTACGTTTCTCCGTTCATGGATATGGCCATGAGCTACGCGTTTCGCGTTGCAGTCCCGGACGAACGCATATCGGTGGCCATCCGCGCCGCTGACCGTGATGGTCTACTGCTGGTTGCTGCCCTGAGCGGCGATCGCCGTGCGCTGACCGACATGGCGCTGCTACGCGTGCTGGCGGCTTTTCCGCTGCTCACGCTGAAAGTCGTTGCCGCGATCCACTGGCATGCTCTACGATTGCTGCTCAAGGGCTTTCGGCTGCGGCCACGACCCAAAGCCGCCGGATATTCCGGTCACGGTCGTGAATACTCAGGGCTGATGCAATGTCTTTCGCAAGCCGATCCCTTGCGACAAAAGGCGGAAGGACCCGCAGCCGCCGGACCATATTGTGCCGCGTGGTGGACCGCGCGCTGCCGATGATTGCCGGCCGGGCATTTGCTGCTCACGCTGCCGAACGGCGAAATCATCGAACGTCACGGCGAGTGTGCCGGCCCCGATGCATCGATCGTCGTGCATCGCTGGCGAGGGCTTTGGCGCATGATGCTCCATGGCGAGCATGGCTTTTCCGACGCCTATCTTGACGGCGATTGGTCGACGCCGGAGCTCAGCCAATTGCTCGAATTCTGCGTGCATAACGAGGCCGCGCTGACGGAGACGGCGGCAAGCGGTTGGCTCGGCCTGTTGCGCAATCGCATCTCGCATTGGCTGCGGGCCAATACGCGGCGCGGCAGCCGGCGCAACATCGCCGCGCATTACGATCTCGGCAATGAGTTCTTCCGGCCTTGGCTCGATGCCGGCATGAATTATTCGTCAGCGCTCTATGTGAATTGCGACACGCTGGAACGGGCGCAGGACGCCAAGCTCGACCGCGCCGCAAGCCTGCTCGATCTCAACGGCGGCGAGCGCGTACTCGAGATCGGCTGTGGCTGGGGCGCGTTTGCGGAACGGCTGATCCGCCGCTATGGCGCAAGCGTTTTCGGCATCACGCTGTCGGCGGAGCAACTCGGCTTTGCGCGCACCCGCCTTGCCAACGAAACCGAGGAAGGCCGTGCCGACCTGCGCCTCTTGGATTACCGCGACGCCGCCGGGCTGTTCGACCGCATCGCGTCGATCGAGATGATCGAGGCGGTGGGCGAGCGCTATTGGCCGAGCTATTTCGGCAAAATCCGCGACTGCCTTGCCAGCGGTGGCGTCGCTCTCCTTCAGGCCATCACCATCGACGAGCGCCGTTTTGCCGCTTACCGCAAGTGCCCCGATTTCATCCAGCGCTACATATTCCCCGGCGGTGTGCTGCCGACAATTTCCATCATCGAGCGCGAAGCCGCACGCGTTGGCCTGAAACTCGTACACCACGAATCGTTTGGCGACAGCTATGTCCGCACGCTGCGCGAATGGCGCAACAGATTCCTGCAGGCCTCGCCGAAGATCGAGGCGCTCGGCTTCAATGACCGCTTCCGGCGCATGTGGGAATACTATCTCGCTTACTGCGAGGTCGGATTTCGACTGGGCACGATCGACGTCGGTTTCTTCAAGCTCGCCGGCTGAATCGACAGCCCTCACAGCAATAAGAAAGGGACGGGCTCAGCGCCCGTCCCCGGGGTCATCCCCGCCAGCGATGCCTGGAGACGGAGGCAGCGCCGGCGGCAATGACCTTTAGCGTCAGGCGTTGCCGATCGGCAGCGCCACGAAACGCGTGGCGGCGCCGGCCTTCACGCGCATCAGCACTTCGTGCTTGCCCTGAGCCTTGGCGTCGGTCAGCGCCTTGCGCACATCGCCAGCATTGGCGACGGACTTGCCGCCGACATCGAGGATGATGTTGCCGGTCTGGACGCCTTGCTCAGCGGCAGGCCCGTTCGGATCGACCGCGGTGACAACGACGCCCTGGCCGCCGGCGCCGGACACATCGCTCGCTGGCGCCACCGTCAGGCCGAGATGCGGCACGCCGCTGGTCGGCTGCGCCGCTCCGGTGTCGGCATTGGCCTGCTGCTCGTTGGGCATCTGCGCCAGCGTCAGCGACAACGACTTCGCTTCGCCGTTACGCGTGACGTCGAGCTTGACCGTGCTGTCCGGCGCCAGCATCGCGATGGTGCGTGCGAGTTCACGGGCGTCCTTCACCGGCGTGCCGTTGACCGCGGTGATGACGTCACCGGACTGGATGCCGGCCTTGGCCGCAGGGCTGCCGCTTTGCGGCTCGTCGACCAGCGCGCCTTCGGCCTTCTTCAGGCCGAGGCTGTCGGCGATGCTGGCTGTCACCGGTTGGATCTGCACACCGAGCCAGCCGCGCGTGACGTGGCCGTCTTTCTGCAGCTGGGCCACGACCATCTTCGCGGTATCGGCGGGAATGTCGAAGCCGATGCCGACCGAGCCGCCGGACGGCGAGAAGATCGCGGTGTTGACGCCGATCACGTTACCGCTCATGTCGAACGCCGGACCGCCGGAGTTGCCCTTGTTGATGGGCGCGTCGATCTGGACGTAGTCGTCGTACGGTCCCGCGCCGATGTCGCGGCCGCGCGCCGAAACGATGCCCGCGGTCACGGTGCCACCGAGGCCGAACGGATTGCCGACCGCGACCACCCAGTCGCCGACTTGCGGCTCATGGTCGGCGAACTTCACGTAGGGAAGATCGCTCTTGCCGTCGACCTTGATCAGGGCGAGATCGGTCTTCTGATCGGTGCCGACCACTTTCGCGGTGTAGATCGTGCCGTCGTCGGTCGTCACCTGCACCGACTTGGCATGATCGACGACGTGATTGTTGGTCACCGCATAGCCGTCGGGCGAAATGAAGAAGCCGGAGCCTTCGCCGACGATGGTCTCATGCGATTGCCCGCCGTTACGCCCGCCCTGTCCCGGACGGCCGAACTGCTGGCCGAACTGCTGACCGAATTGCTGGAAGAACTTGTCGAGCGGTGAGCCCGGCAGCGCCGGCATCGCGCCGCTGTCGTCGTCTCTTGCTCTCCTGCTGCATCATCGCCGGTTCAGCCGAGGCGGGAATTTTCACGCGCACCGAGATGACGGCGGGTTTCACCTTTGTCACCAGGTCGGCAAAGCCGGACGGGTGCTGCGTGGTCGAATCGGCTGCGGCCGCAGTCGATGTCCATGCCGGAAGACTGGCGGTGCCATAGCCGCCGGCGCCGGACAGCAACAGAGCGGCGCCCACACCGGCGACGGACGCCAGCAGGACGAGGCGCCGGGCCGTGAGCGATTTCGGATTTTTCGGATTCATGATCGTATCTCCATTGGGGAACGGCCCAGCGGCCGCTTCATGGAGACACAAATGAGCAATCGCAGTCTTACGATGTTCTGGAGAGCGGATTAATTCTTCGACATATTACATTTCGGAAATAATCGGCACGGCATGACGGTAAAATCAGCGAATTCGCATTGCGACATTCGCGCCAGATTGAGCAGAAAACCTGTCCGCTTGACATTGCGCGGCGGACATTGTCGGTGCCCTGCAAGGCCGGAGAAAAGAGATGCGACGCGAACGCAAAGCCGCGCAAAGGCGGGCAATTTCAGCAGGTGCCGTGCTGGCTGCTGCGCTGCTCGTCGCCGGACCCACAGCGGCGCAGACGCCCGTCATGCCCGGCCAAACGCTTGCGTTCGACCGCGCCAAGGGCAATTGCCTGACCTGCCATGACATCAAAGGCGGCGATGCCCCCGGCAATGTCGGACCGCCGCTGAACGACATGAAATCCCGCTTTCCCGACCGCAACGAGCTTGCCGCGATCATCTTCGATGAGACCAAACGCAATCCACAGTCGGTAATGCCGCCGTTCGGCCGCAACTTGATTTTGACGCACGAGGATATCGAATCCGTCGTCGATTTCCTCTACACCCGATAAGACGGCGGGAGATGAATATGCGGACGGTTCGCTTGATTCCGCTGACATTGCTGCTGCTCGCTGCGCTGCGGCCCGCTGCCGCAGACGACAGTGTCAACCCTGATGCCGACTTCAAGGCATTCCGCGACTATTTCACCAAGCTATTCCCGAACGTGCCGCTGAACGATTTCGTCAACGGGCCCTATTCCATGGACGCCGACCTGCGCAAACAATGGCAGGCGATCGATGATTTTCCGCCGTACGATTTCGCGGTCGAGCCGCGGCAAGGAAATGTTCGCCACTCCGTTCAAGAACGGCAAGACCTACGGCGATTGTTTTCCCAACAAAGGCATCGGCATCCGTCAGAACTATCCATATTTCGACGACAAGTCGGGCCAGGTCATCACGCTCGAGCTGGCGCTTAACCAATGCCGTCAGGCCAACGGCGAAGAGCCATATTCCTACGTCAAGGACGAGATGGCGTCGCTGACCGCCTACATGGCCTTCACGTCGCGCGGCAAACCGTTCGACATCAAGATTCCGAATGACCCGCGCGCGCTCGCCGCCTATCAGAACGGCGAAAAATATTTTTATACGCGGCGCGGCCAGCTCAATTTTTCCTGCGCGAGCTGCCACGTGCAGAATCCCGGCAACCATATCCGCACCGAAGTGCTGGCGCCGGCGCTTGGCATCCTCGCCGCCATGCCGATCTACCGCTCGGAATGGAACGGCATGGGCACGATCAGCCGCCGCTTCGTCACATGCAACAGCCAGGTGCGCGGCGTGCCGCTGCAGCCGCAGGACGAGGATTATCGCGACGTCGAATATTATCTGTCCTACATGGCGAACGGCCTGCCGATCTCCGGGCCGGGTGCCCGGCCGTGAGGAGCTCGATCATGAGCAGGCTTTTTGCGGTAACCGGCCTGATTTTGGCAGCGATGACGGCGGCGGAAGCGGCGGCCACGCAGGCCGATTTCGATGCGGCGTTCACGGCCGCGCAAGCGGCCGAAAAGGACGCTGGCGCGCTGAAGAACCAATGGACTACCACGGAGCAGGTCCTGGCCGCGGCGAAGAAAGCCGCCGCCGCTGGCGATTTCGACGCCGCGGTCAAGCAAGCACAGCAAGCCGAAGCGCTGGCGAAAGCGTCGATCGCGCAGGCCAAAGAACAGGACACCGCCTGGAAGGCCGGGGTCATTCACTGACGCGCCGACGGGAGCATACGCGATTGGATCGCCGGGATTTCTTGCGTTGCCTCGCCGTCGCGGCGGCTTCGGGCGTCGCGCCGCGCGCCGCGAGCGCAGCCGGGGACGATCTTTATGACGTCGGCCGCTTCGGCAATGTGCGCATCCTGCACCTGACCGATACGCACGCGCAGCTTGCGCCGGTTTATTTTCGCGAGCCTAGCGTCAATATCGGCGTCGGCACCATGCGCGGGCACCCGCCGCATATCGTCGGCGGCGCATTTATCGAATACTTCAACATTCTGCCCGGCAGCCGGCAGGCCCATGCCTTCACCTTTCTCGATTACCAGAACGCAGCGCAGCGTTACGGCCGCATGGGCGGCTTCGCCCACCTCAAACCCCTGATCGACCGGCTGCGCGCCGATGCCGGGCCGGGCAATTCATTGCTGCTCGACGGCGGCGATCTGCTGCAAGGCACCGGCCAGGCCAACGCGCTGCAAGGCGCCGACATGATCGAAGCCGCCAATCTCCTCGGCGTCGACGCTTTGACCGGGCATTGGGAGTTCACCTATGGCGAAGCGACGCTGCGGCAGCGCATTGCGGAATTCAAAGGCGAGTTTCTGGCGCAGAATGTCTTCCTGACCGACGACGCCGCGTTCAACAACGCCGAAGCTTTCGACTCCGCCTCAGGCCGTGTCTTCAAGCCTGCCAGCGTGAAGGACATCGGCGGCGTGCGCGTTGCCGTCATCGGGCAAGCGTTCCCTTATGTGCCGATTGCACACCCGAAGCGGTTCACGCCCGACTGGACATTCGGCATCCGCGAGCAGGAGCTGCAAAAACTGGTCGATGACTTACGCGGCGCGCAACACGCCGATGTGGTCGTGCTGTTGTCGCACAACGGCATGGATGTCGATCTCAAACTCGCAAGCCGCGTCACCGGGCTCGACATTATATTGGGCGGTCACACCCACGACGCCGTGCCGCAGCCGGTGCTGGTCGCCAATGCCGGCGGCAAGACCGTGGTGACCAATGCCGGATCGAACGGCAAATTTCTCGCCGTGCTCGACCTCGACGTCGGCAAAGGCGCGCTGAAGGATTTCCACTATCAGCCTGCTCCCGGTCTATGCCGACCTGATCAAGGCCGACAGCGCCATGCAGGCGCTGATCGATAAGCGTGCGGCGCCTTACGCGCGGCAATCCGCCGAAACGCTCGCAACCGCCGATCAGTTGCTTTATCGGCGCGGCAATTTCAACGGTCCGATGGACCAGGTGATCTGCGATGCGCTGCGCCAGGCGCTCGATTGCCAGATCGCGCTGTCGCCGGGCTTCCGCTGGGGCACTACGGTGCTGGCGGGCCACCGATCACCATGTCCGACGTGCTCGCGGAGACCGCCATCACCTATCCTGAGACCTATGTGCAGGACATGACCGGCGGGCAGATCAAGGCGATCCTCGAAGACATCGCCGATAATCTATTCAATCCCGATCCGTATTATCAGCAGGGCGGCGACATGGTGCGCGTCGGCGGCATGGACTACACGTGTGCGCCCGAGGAGGCTGCGGGAAAGCGCATTTCCGGCATGACAGCTCGATGACGGCACCGCCGATCGAGGACGGCAAGACCTATCGCGTCGCCGGCTGGGCTTCGGTCAACCCGCAGGCAGGCAAACCCGTCACCGACGTCGTCGCGGACTATTTGCGCCACCAGAAAACAGTGAAGATCAAGCGCCTCAACACCGTCACGCTTAAAGGCATCGACAACAATCCCGGCATCATCGGGGGAGGATAGAAATGATCTGCGATCTTCCGTTCCGCATCGCTTGCTTTCGCCGTCGCGCTTCTTGCATGCAACGGCGCATACGCGCAAAGCACCAAGCCGCACCGTGTCGTCATCCAGGTTGACCAGAACGACCCCGAAGTGATGAATCTCGCGCTCAACAACGCCAAGAACGTAATCGAATTCTACCGCAGCAAGAACCAGGACGCCGACGTCGAGGTGGTCGCTTACGGCCCCGGCCTGCACATGTTGCGCGACGATACTTCGCCGGTGAAAGACCGCATCAAGGAACTGGCCGAGGTCAGCTTCCCCTCGAACATCACGTTTTCGGCCTGCAACAACACCAAGCAGGGCATGGAGAAGCGCGAGGGCCATGCCATCACCATCATTCCGCAGGCGCATCTCGTGCCGGCCGGCGTGGTGCGGATCATGGAGCTCGAGGAACAGGGCTACAGCTACGTCAGGCCTTGAACGAGGATTGCGGGGAGAGGAGGGTGGCCTTGTTCAGAGTGTCCAGTTCCGCAGGGAAGAGCGACTGTGTGTCGGGAGGACAGATCAATGAAAATCAACAATGCCTCATCGGGTAAAGACACCGCCACCACGCGCGGTGGCGACCGCCGTTTCATCGACGTCCTCAACGGCGATGACGGCGCCAAGGACAATTTCCGGCTGATCTATGCCCAGCAGAAGGGCGAGTTTGCTGGACCGCGGCATCGGCACAATTTCGATCAGCTTCGTTATTGCATCAGCGGCGCAATGAATTACGGGCCGAATTGCTGGATCAACGCCGGTGAACTCGCCTACTACCCTGAGGGCGCCTATTACGGACCAGAGGTCAGCGACAAGGAGTATGTCGTTATGGCCCTGCAATTCGGCGGTCCGAGTGGACTTGGCTTCGTTAGCTCGCGCAGGATCACGCAAGGCATGGAGCAGCTCAAGGCGCAGGGCACCTTCGAAAAGGGAATCTTCTGCTGCTCGGGCGATCTGCCGGGCGGCATACGGCGTAACCAGGATGCCTTCGAAGCCGTCTGGGAGTATCTCAACGGAAAAGGCCTGGAATATCCCCTCCCGCGCTATCCCACGCCGATCCTGATGAAGCCCGAAGGATTTTCCTGGGCGAGCCATGGCAACGAGCGCGGCATGTGGATCAAGCGCCTCGGTGTGTTCACCGAGCATTCAGGTCGAATATCCACATGCTCAAATTCGCTGCGAGCAGTGAATTGGCGTTGCCGTCGCGCCTTGGCACCCAGATTGGAATTTTCATCGGCAGCCGGTCAGATCCAAGGCGAAAAATACTGCGAGAATTCGCCTCGTTGCAACGCGGCGAAGCGGCGAAATTGGCAACCGACAGCGAAAGCGCCCTGCTGCTGATTGGATTGCCGATGTTTGAACAAGAAGCAATCGCAGTTTACCGGCTGCGCGTAAAAATTCACGCTGACCAAGGAACGTGGACGTTCGGCTACGCCGACGTGCCGGATCCGTGAGCCTGGCGCAGCGCGCCGCGCACCAGCGCGGCATAGAACCAATCCTTCATGCTCTTCGGCTTCGCCAGCCCGAGACGATCGAGACACTGCAAGTCTTGTCGGGTCATGGCTTGCGATCGGGCCAGCAGGCCGCTCATCAGAAGCCGGCAAGCTGCATCGGCGACGCGGCTTTCAGTATCTTGCAATGCCGGAATGAGTCGCTGCTCGACTTCGGTGAAATCGGTGCCGAACGGGAACAGCGGCAGCAGCCGGCATCGGCGGCCGGCTTGAGCAGCGCGCGCGATCGTGTCCGGCGTATTGTCGCGCGCCGATTTCGGCAATTCGAATGTACGGGCAATCTTGCCGGCGTCCTTGGCCTGCCGCAGCAATTCGTCCTGAAAACGCGAGTCGGTGATCGCCAGCATCGCGGCGATGACTTCGCTGTCGCTTTTGCCGCGGATGTCGGCGATGCCGTATTCGGTGATGATGATATCGCGCAGATGGCGCGGGATCGTGGTGTGGCCGTAACGCCACCGGATATTGGACTGGTCCCTGCCCTTCGCGGAGCGCGTCGCGCGCAGCATGATCGCCGAGCGTGCGCCTTCGAGCGCGAAGCTCTGGGCGATGAAATTATATTGGCCGCCGACGCCGCTGACGATGCGGCCGTCTTCGAGGCCGTCGGAGACCACGTCGCCGAGCAGCGGTCGCCATCATCGCATCGTTGAGGAAGCGGGCATTGACCCGGGCGCGGCGCTTGCTGTCCTCGTCGCGATAGATCTCGTTGACGAACGAGATCGCGGTCATGCCGAATTTCGCCGCAGTCTCCGGCGGCATCTCGCGCAGGCTTCGATAGAAATCCCGCGAGCCGATGAAGAAGCCGGCATGCAGCACGATGCCGTCGACCTCGCGCTTGAGGATGCCGGCGCGGAACAGATCGAGCATGCCCTCGACGAACAGTTCGCTAGCAGCCGTAGAGGCCGATATCGAAACGCTCGGCGTGAAAAGCCGTGTCGCGCGCCGGATCGTAACCGAGACCTGTCAGCAGCGCGCGGAATTCGTCGTTTCTGTTCTGGCGAAGCACCAGTGCGTGCGCCACCGCCTCGCCCAGCGAGCCGATGCCGATTTGCAGGGTGCCGCCGTCCGGAACGAGGCTCGCCGCGTGCAGGCCCGCGGCGTAGTCGCCGAGCGCTACCGGCTCGCGCGGCGGCGCGAACAGCGGAAAATCCGTCGCCGGGCTGTCGAGCAGCAGGTCGAGCTCGGTCCCCGCAATGGCCGCATCGCCGGGCATATACGGCAATTCCGAATTCAATTGGCCGGCGAACAGGAAATCTATGCGGCCTTGCCGCCGCAGATCGAGAAGTTCGAGAGTCAGATCGGGATTGCAGCTCAGGCTGTAGGGCCGCGCCGCCTCGCCGGCGCGATGCGACACGAGTTGCGCGACAACATTGACGCCGCGGTCGAGCACGTAGCTCAGCGCGTGGGTGTAATTCGCCGAGATATAATGCTGCTGTGCATAGGGCGAGCCGAGCCATTGCCCGGCTTCGAAAAAGAACTCGTTGATCTGCACGTTCGGCGGCACCTGATCTTTGCGGATCGCCGCAGCGTAGGCGAGCGGCGGATAGCCGGCGAACACGCGCTGCGATATCGGATCGAGGAAACGGTGTTCGAGCTCGCTTTTGGCGTGAGGCGGTTCGAGCGTCAGCGCGGTGAAGATCGTCAGCCGGATCGACGGATCGGCGACCGCCTTGGCGAACAGCGCGTTGGCGATATGATTGGCCTTGCCGAGCCCGAGCGGCAAAGCGAGCACGATGGTCTTGCCGACCCTTTCGACGATGGCGTCGGCAAGCCGCTCCGGATCGTCGAACTTTTGCGGACCGGTGTCCGAATGGATCATTGCAGGGTGTCCCAGCCCGGATCGGGCTGGAAGCGCGGTCCGTATGTCGCCGCAAGCCGCTTGAGCGTGTCGCGCACGTCGGCGACGCCGCGCGAGCGCGCGTAGTGCATCGGGCCGCCGCGGAACGGGGCAAAGCCGGTGGCGAAGATCAGCGCGCCATCGACGATCTCTTCATTGGCGACGATGCCCTCGCGCAAGCAGGTCACGCAGACGTCGAGCATCGGCAGGATCAGGCGGTCGGTCGTGTCTGGCGGCGGCGTCTCGGCTTCTTCCTTGGCTTTCACCGCCTTGCCGTCGCGCCACGTATAGAGCCCCTTGCCGCTCTTCTTGCCGAGATCGCCCTTCGCGACCATGTCCTTGAGCCATTGCGGCGGGTCGGGCATGTCGTGGTGCAGATTGGCGCGCAGCATTTCGGCGACGTGAAGGCAGATGTCGAGCCCGACTTCGTCGGCGAGTTCGATCGGCCCCATCGGCATGCCGAAATCTTCGGCGGCCTTGTCGATGGTCTCTTTCTTCATGCCGGCGTCGAGCATCACCAACGCTTCGAGCAGATACGGCGTCAGCGCACGGTTGACCAGGAAGCCGGGCGCGCTCTTCACCGGAGCCGGCAACCGGTCGAGGCGGCCGAGGAAGGCGCGCGCGTCGGCGAGCACCTGCGCATCGACCTGATCGTGGCTGACCACTTCGACAAGCTGCATCCGCGATACCGGATTGAAGAAATGGATGCCTACCAGGCGCTCCGGCCGCGGCAGCCCCTCGCGCAACTGCTCGAGCGGAATGCTCGACGTGTTGGTGGCGAGGATGGCGTCGCGCTTCATGTGCGGCTCGATGCCGGCGAAAATCTTGCGCTTGAGATCGAGCACCTCCGGCACCGCCTCGATGATGAGATCGGCGGTGGCGACGCCCTGCCCCTTGAGATCGGGGATCAGCCGGTCGAGCGAGTCGCGCACCCGGCGGCGGTTGTCGCGGCCGATGATGGCGTAGAGATCGCTGGCGCGCTTGATCGCGCCGGCAATCGGCTCGGGCTTGGTGTCGCCGAGGCTCACGGTGAAGCCGTGCCACGCGCACCACGCCGCGATGTCGCCGCCCATGGCGCCGGCGCCGATGACATGGACGCGGCGGCCATCCCATTTGCCGTCGGCGAGGCTTTTCAAATTCTCGCGCAGATAGAACACGCGGACCAGATTTTGCGCGGTGTCGGTGACGAGGAGTTTGGCGAACGAAGATATTCCGCCTTCTGCATCGCCTCGGCGTCGCCGCCGTGCGCGGCCCACAGATCGATCAGCGCGTAAGGCGCCGGATAATTCGCCTTGGGCGCTTTTTTCGCGGTCTCGCCGCGCATGCGTGAGGCCAGAAGACCGCGCACCGGCTCCATATTCATCAACCCGCCGAGCAGGTCTTGCTTGGCCGGAATCATGTCGCCGGTTACCGCGGACATCACGGCGGCGCGCACATGGCGCTCCTGCGTCACCGCGTCGACCAGATGCAGCGAGCGAGCGCGGCGGGCGCGCTCGGTCTTGCCGGTCAGCATCATGGTCATGGCCTGCACCGGGCTGATCAGGTGCGGCAGCCGCACCGTGCCGCCAAGGCCGGGATGCAAGCCGAGCAGCACTTCGGGAAAGCCGAAGCTCGCATTGTCGATGGCGATGCGGAAGTCGCAGGCCAGCGCCACTTCGAGCCCGCCGCCGAGACAATAGCCGTGAATGACCGCGATGGTCGGCAGCGGCAACCGGTCAAGGCGATCAAGCACCGCATGTCCGCGCGTCAGTACCGCTTCGATCGGCGCGGTGTCGGTGACGCCGCGAAATTGCGCGATGTCGGCGCCGGCAATGAAGCCGCAGCGCTTGGCGGAGCGGATCACAAGCCCGCGCGGCCGGTCGCGCTCGAGTTTTTCCAATACCGCATCGAGTTCGAGCAGCACGTCGGCCGATAGCGTGTTGGCGCTTGCGTCTTTCTTATCGAACAACAGCCACGCGACACCGTCTCCGTCGGTGCGCAGCCGCCAGTTCGCCCACGGACTTGCGTCCTGCAGCGCGGCGCTGTCGGCAAACGGGCCCAGCTCCATGTCGCGCGGGCCGAGAATGGCGAGTACCGGTTTGGCGGCGAATGTCTTGCTCATGCCGCGCCTCAAACCGCTTCGATCAGCATGGCGCCGCCCTGCCCGCCGCCGATACATTCGGTGGCGATGCCGCGCTTATAGCCGAGCCGCTTCATGGCGTTGACGAGATGCAGCACGATGCGATTGCCGCTGGCGCCGACCGGATGGCCGACGCCGATGGCGCCGCCGTCGACGTTGAGCCGGTCGCGCGGAATCGTTCCGGCCGGGCCGGGAAGTCCGAGCGCGTCGCGGCAGAACTCGGCATCATCCCAGGCGGCGAGACAGCCGAGCACCTGCGCGGCGAACGCCTCGTTGAGCTCCCACAATTCGATGTCGCCGAGATTGAGGTTGTGCCGCTTCAAGATCGCGGTCGAGCAATAGACCGGGCCGAGCCCCATGACCGACGGATCGAGCGCCGACCATTCGGACTGTCCACGATCACCGCTTTCGGCGTCAGGTTGTGCGCCTTCACCGCGTCCTCCGAGGCAAGAATGACCCACGATGCGCCGTCGGTGATCTGCGATGAGTTGCCCGGCGTGACCTTGCCCCATGGCCGCTCGAACGCGGGCTTGAGCTTAGCGAGCGTGTCGGCGGTGCTGTCGGGCCGCACGCCATCGTCGTGATCGAACACCGTGCCGTCGCGGGCGAAGGAGGGCTCGACCTCGCCGGTGAAGTAGCCGTTCTTCTGCGCGGCGGCGAGGCGCTGCTGGCTTTCGGCGGCATATTCGTCGGCTTGCCGCGCGGGTGATGTGGAACAGATGGCCGACCAGTTCGGCGGTCTGGCCCATATTGAGATCGGTGATCGGATCGGTCAGTCCGCGTTCGAGGCCGATGATCGGGGTGAAGAACGACGGACGCCAGCCAAGGAACGCTTGCAGCCTGGCGCCGATACCGCGGGCGGCAAACAACTTCCCATACCAGGCCACGGCGCGATTGCTGAACACCAGTGGCGCGTGGCTGAGCGATTCCGCGCCGCCGGCCAGAACCAGATCCGAAGTGCCTTCTTGAATATAGCGGTAGGCGGTGTCGATCGACTGCATGCCGGAGCCGCAATTGATCTGCACCGTGAACGCCGTCATTTGTTCGCCCATGCCGAGCCGCAGCGCCGCGACGCGCGCCGGATTCATCTCGTCGGCGATGACGTTGACGCAACCAAGGATCACCTGATCGAAGGCGTCCGGCGCGAACGGCTGGCGCAGCAGCAGCGGCCGCCCGCATTGCACCGCAAGATCGACCGGCGTGAACGGCCCGGGCTTGCCGCGCGCCTTGATGAACGGCGTGCGGCTGCCGTCGATGATGTAGACCGGACGGCGCGCTACTCCGCCGCTTGTGGCGGCGGCAGGGCCTGCACCGGTTCCGGTGGAGGCAATTCCACCGGTTGATCCGAAGTCGGCTGGCTCGTTGCTTGAGATGACTTCTCTCCCTTGTTGGCTTTGCCCCGCGAGGTCAACTCCTCCGGCGCGAAATCGTTGACGGCGACGGCTGCCGCGACGGCATCGGCTGCGGCTTTCACCTTCCGGCCTCGTCGGTGGTGATGGTGCGCTGCGCTACCGCAGTCTCGATATCGCGGACGCGAGCGATGTGCATACGGTCACGGATCGGCTGGACATCGACCATCATGGCGAAGGCGCGTTCGACCAGAGCGATGCCATTCCCGGTTTCGCTCGCGGCCGGATGATAGAGATCGACAGTGAGGCGATCTCGCGCCGCGCCGGGATTGGTGATGATTTCGGCGCAACGGTCATTGATCTTGTCGGATACGCCGCGGCGGCGTGGGCCCAGCGGCTGGATGATGAACCGAAGCAGCCACGCCACCGGACGGATCGGGAAATTGGCGATGATTTCGTCGAAGCGCGTCTCGATCGTGGCGAAACTCGATTCCATGCACGCGACCAACAGCGGGAAATCGTCCGGCTGGCGGCCCTCGTCGTTCCAGCGCTTGAGCGCCGCGCTCGACAGATAGAGCTCCGAAAGAATGTCACCGAACCGCGCCGAAATCATTTCCTTGCGCTTGAGCGCGCCGCCGAGCGTGAGCAGCGACAGATCGACCGCTAGCGCGAAGGCCGCAGCGTGGCGGCTGAGCTGGCGATAGAATTTGGTCGCATCGCCGGCTTCCGCCGCCGGCGCGAACAGCCCGCCGGTCCAGGCGCGGCCCCACGCCCGGAACGTGTTGGCCAGGCTGTGACTGACATGTTCCCAAAGCACCGTGATCGAAGGCATCGATCCCGCGTTCGCGGTCGCTGTCTTCCAGCGCCAGCATTTCCTTGAGCAGATAGGGATGGCAGCGGATCGCGCCCTGGCCGAACTGAATGAGGGCACGCGTAACGATGTTGGCGCCTTCCACCGTGATCGCGATAGGGACGCCGCGATAAAGGCTGCCGAGATAATTCAGCGGGCCTTCGATAATGGCCTTGCCGCCGTGTACGTCCATGGCGTCGTTGACGGCGACGCGCATGCGGTCGGTGGCTTGCGATTTCATGATCGCGGTGACGACGGCGGGGTGGTGGCCATCGTCGAGCGCGGCACAGGTCATGCGGCGCGCGGCATCGAGCAGATACGCGGTCGCGGCAATGCGGCCGAGCCGTTCCTGGACCGCCTCGAATTTCGCGATCGGAACGTGGAATTGCTCGCGGATGCGGGCATAGGCGCCGGTGATATTGGCACAGAATGCAGCGCCCGCTGCTGACAGCGAGGGAAGTGAGATACCCCTCCCCGCCGCAAGCGCGCTCATCAGCATCTTCCAGCCCTTGCCGACCTGAGCCACGCCACCAATGACATGGTCCATCGGGATGAAAACGTCGTGGCCCCAGTTCGGGCCGTTCTGGAAAACGTGCATGGCCGGCAGATGCCGCCGCCCGATGCTGACGCCGGGCAAGTTGGTCGGCACCAGCGCAAGCGTGATGCCGATATCCTCGCGGTCACCGATCAGATGGTCGGGGTCACGCAGCTTGAATGCCAGCCCCAGAACGGTCGCGATGGGCCCAAGTGTAATGTAGCGCTTGTGCCAGTTGAGCCGGATGCCGACCGTCTCCTGGCCCTGGAAGGTGCCGCGGCAGACCACGCCGTTATCGATCATCGAAGCGGCATCGGAACCCGCCTCCGGGCTGGTAAGGCCGAAGCAGGGAATCTCTTCGCCACGCGCCAACCGCGGCAGCCAATAATCCTGCTGTTCCGTGGTACCGAATTGCAGCAGCAATTCGCCCGGACCGAGCGAGTTCGGCACCATCGCGGTAACTGCTGTGCTGATCGAGCAGGACGACAATTTGCGGATCACTTCCGAATGGGCGTAGGAGGAAAAGCCGAGCCCGCCGTATTGCTTCGGGATGATCATGGCGAAGAATTTCTTCGCCTTCAGAAACTCCCAGACTTCTGGCGGCAGATCGTGCAGCTCCCAATTGATCTGCCAGTCGTTGACCATGCGGCAGAGTTCCTCAACCGGGCCGTCAAGAAACTGCTTTCTCTTCCTCCGACAGCCGCGCCGGCGAAAAAGCCAGGAGCTTTTCCCAATCCGGATTACCGGTGAACAGATCGGCGTCCCACCACACGTCGCCCGCTTCAATGGCTTCGCGTTCAGTGTCGGACAGGCGCGGCAACGCCCGTTGTGCCAAACGAAAAATCGGCTTGGTGAGCCAGTCCCGCCGGAACGATGACGACATCGGCTTTCCCCGGGCTTTATGGGCGGTGCCGTTCAGGCCGCCGCGGTTGGGATGATTCCCTGCAAGACTACTAGGTTCTGGGCGCTTAAATGTTACAATTTCCCGTACTGGCCGGGGCTCCCGTTAGATAGTGATCGGACGGGACGTTCTGCCAGCGGGGGACCACACAAGCATATACAAGATTTTGGCTCATGTTCGACAAGCTCGAAGCCTATATCGCCGGCAAAATCATACATTATCTCTCCGAGCCGACGGGCCGGTATGCGCCTTTTTTCGCGCCCGACCCCGCGGTACTGCGCGCCGCCTTGGAGCCGGGCGACATTATTCTGATCGAGGGCAACAGCCGGGTCGCCGCCGTCATCAAATTCCTGACACAAAGTACCTGGTCGCACGCCGCGCTTTATGTCGGCGAACGGCCGAATGACGTCTCGCCGATGGGCGAGCCGAACGTACTGCTCGAGGCCGAGGCTGAGACCGGTGTGACCACCGTGCCGCTGTCGAAATATTTTGGCTTCCACACCCGGATTTGCCGCCCGGTCGGCGTCGATGCCGCTAGCCAGCAGAAGGTCGTCGATTATGCGCTGGCGCGGGTCGGCAAACAGTATGACTCCAAGCGCATCCTCGACCTGTTGCGCTATCTGTTTCCCTACCCGCCGGTGCCGGTGTGGTTTCGCCGCCGCATGCTGTCGATCGGCTCCGGCGATCCGACCAGGGCGATCTGCTCGACGCTGATCGCCGAAGCCTACGCTTCGATCCGCTATCCGATCCTGCCGGAACGCGTCTCGATCAATGGCAAGACCTACGGCGTCGCGCCTTACGTGCAGAGCGAAATCGACCATATCCGCACGCACGGGCTTTACACGCCGCGCGATTTCGATACCTCGCCATTTTTTCAGATTATCAAACCGACGATCGCCGCCGGATTCGATTATCACACGATCGAATGGATACCGCCAGGCGTAACGCCGGAGGACGCGCAGAATGAAAAGATCGTTCCGCTAATTTGACGCCTGCGCGGCGATTGGTTGCGGATGTCCATCGGCATCGACACGGACATACGTGAACAGACCTTCGGTGACTTTGATCGGAGTGTTGCCGGTTCCGCGCCGCGCCCAGCTCTCGATTTTGATCGCGATCGAGGTGTTACCGATCTTGTCGATGCTGCCATAGCAGGAGACTTCGTCGCCGACACAGACCGGGCGATGAAACACCATCGCGGTGATAGCGACGGTTACCGTGCGGCCGCCGGCGCGGCGGGTGGCGACGGTGGCGCCGGCGAGATCCATCTGGCAGATCAGCCAGCCGCCGAAAATATCGCCGTGCGCATTGGTGTCGGCGGGCATGGCGATGGTGCGGATCGCCGGATCGGTCGACGGCGGAGTCTCGGTTACGGCAGACGGCGTCGCGGCTTGATCGGGCATGGCAGTTCCCGGCGGGTTGAGAGATGGCGCTCAGGCACAGTGACGCATGGACTTAATTCCAAGTCCATATCATGCCGCCGCAACAGCGCGGTCGGCGCGGCCTTTGTCGCATCACCGCGCGACGATTTCGCCCTATCTGAGCGGCGTCATCGCGCAGGCAACAGGGGCCTTCGTGGCGCCGCTGGTGCTGGCTGTCTGCATTATGCTCGTGTCAGCGACAACGATGATCCTCTTCTTCCGCTTCAAGCCCTTGAGTGAGCTCGTCGCCGAAATGCCGGCAGCCGCAAAGCTCGCCACCTGAGACCTGTTCACCAGGCGTGGGCTCATCATCCGGTGGGCTCGGCGTCGCGGGAAGCAGTTTGAAGACTTCTGGCGCGCGCAGCACGCCGGATCAGCCTGGCTTTATATCGGCAAACTTGATGACCTTTGCCCACCTATCGATATCATCGGCGATGAATTTGTCGAATGCAGCCGATGTCATCGGCATCGGCACACCGCCCAAATCCCCGAGTTTTGTCTTGAAGGCGGAATCGGCGAGACCCGCATTCACCGTCTTGTTGATTGCATCGACGATATCGGCAGAGGTGCCCTTCGGCGCGCCGAGCCCGTGCCAACCGCTGGCGTCATATCCAGGCAAAAATTCCGCAACCGTGGGCAGGTCCGGCAGGATCGGCAGCCGCGCCGGAGTGCCGACAGCCAGCGGCCGCAGCTGGCCAGATCTGACGTAGGCGATCGATGCCGGAATTGGCGAGAACATCACCTGCACCTGGCCGGCCATCAGATCGGCATACGGATTGCCGGTGTAAGGGATGTGGACGAGGTCGACGCCGGCCATCATCTCAAACAATTCGCCGGCCACATGAGGCCCGGAACCAATTCCGTTCGACGCCATATTGATCTTGCCTGGATTGGCTTTCGCATAAGCGATAAATTCCGGAACGGTCTTCACCGGCACCAAATTATTGATTTCCATCACGTATGGCACGAGATCAATGCTTGCGACCGGTACGATGTCGGTGCTGAAGTTGAAATTAAGGTTCGTATAGAGCGTCGCATTGACCGTATTGGTCGAAGTCATCAGCAACAGCGTGTAGCCGTCCGCGATCGAACGCACGACGTTCTCGGCTGCGAGGTTGGTGGCGGCGCCGGGCCGGTTCTCGACGACGAACTGCTGGCCAAGTTGCTCCGATAATCGCTGCGCAGTCAGACGCGCGATGATGTCGGACGCGCTGCCGGCGGAAAAGCCGACCAGGATGCGCACCGGCCGCGCCGGATAGGATTGCGCGCGCACCACGCCTGACAGGGGTGGCAGTGCGGCAGCGCCGGCGGCGAGATGCAGGAATTTGCGGCGGCTGTGCTCGCATTTCGTCTCAGTCCATCTTGATGCCGGCGAACTTGATCACCTTGGCCCACTTCTCTTTTTCTTCGGCAAAGAGCTTGCCGTACTCGACCGGCGTCATCTTCGTCGGCACGCTGCCGAGATTGACGAGATGAGATCGCACATTGTCGTCAGCAAGGCCGGCGACTATTTCCGCATTGAGCTTGGCAACGATTTCGGCCGGCGTGCCAGCCGTCGCACCGATACCGAGCCAGCCCAGAACCACGTAACCCGGCACGAACTCGTTTACGGTCGGCGTCTCCGGCAATGTGTCAATCTTGTTTGCAGTGGTCACCGCGAGCGCACGCAGCTTGCCCGCCCGGACGTGACCGATCGCCGAGATGATCGGGTCGAACATGATCTGGACGCGGCCGGCAAGCAGGTCGGTCTGCGCCTCAACTTCGCCGTGGTACGGCACATGGAACAGATCGACCCCGGCCATCATCTTGAACAGCTCGCCGGCGATATGGGTCAGGTTACCGGTGCCGTTCGATGCGAAATTGACCTTGCCCGGATTGGCCTTGGCGTAAGCGATGAGCTCCGGGATCGTCTTGGGCGGAAAATCCGGATTGGCGATCACGACGAACGGCGTCGAGCCGACGGCCGCCACCGGCGCGATATCGCGTAAGAAGTTGAAGCTGAGATTATGATGCAGCAAATCGGTAATCATATTCGGCGTGGCAACGACAAGCAGCGTGTAGCCATCGGCAGTCGCGTGCGCGACCGCTTCCGTCGAAAGATTGGTCCCGGCGCCGGGCTTGTCGTCGACGACGAAAGCCTGACCGGTTCGATCCGTCAGCCATTGCGCGATCAGACGCGCGACGACATCGGGCGCACTGCCGGCGCCGTAGCCGCAGACGAGGTGGACTGGATGCGTCGGATAATCGAGCGCAGAGAGCCGACCGCGGCAGCGCCGAAAGCGCTGCGGCACCGGCGGCCAGATGCAGTAACTTCTCCTGCGAGGAAACTCCATGCGGCGCCCTCCCCCCCGACGGCGGCTAGTCGTTCACTCCGCCTTGATATCCGCGAACTTTACCACCTTTGCCCACTTTTCGGTATCGGCGGCGATAAGCGCCTTGAATTCGGCGCGCGAGCTTGAAAATACCGGCGCGCCGAGATCGGCAAGCCGCGCCTTGAACGCGGCATCATCGAGTGCCGCGTTGACCGTGGTGTGGAGCTTGTCGAGAATGTCTTCCGGCGTGCCGGCCGGGGCGCCAATGCCCTGCCAGCCGGCCGCTTCATAGCCGGAAACGGTATCGGCGATCGGCGGAACACCCGGCAGTCCATCGTATACGGACGGCGGTCGTCACCCCTAACGGGCGCAGCTTGCCGTCCCTGATGTAACCGATCGAGGACGTAACCAGATCGAACATGCATTGAAGCCTGCCGCTCAGGAGATCGGGAAAGGCGGGCCCGGTGCCGTGATAATGCACCGGCACCAGATCGACGCCGGTCATCATCTCGAACAGCGAACCGTACATATGCGGGCCGCTGCCCGGACCGCCGGTCCCCATGTTGATTTTGCCCGGATTGGCCTTGGCGTAAGCGATAAACTCAGCAACATTCTTGACCGGCAGCGACGGATGGACCTCCAGCACGCCGAAGGCGCGGCTCATGCTGGCGACCGGCGCAATGTCACGGACGAAGTTGTAGTCGAGATCTTTGTAGATCGAGCCGTTCCAGGCGTTGATGGTCGTGACGTTGAGCAGCGTGTAACCGTCGGGCGGGGCTTTGGCGACCATGCCGGTCGCGATATTCATTGCAGCGCCCGGCCGGTTTTCGACGACGAACGGCTGACCGAGGTGGTCCGAGAGCCATTGCGCGACCAGCCTGGCGAGAATGTCGGCCGCGCCGGACGGCGCAAAGCCAACGAGGAGCCGCACCGGACGGTTTGGATAATCCAGCGCGAGCGCAGGCATCGGCAAAGCCGCGGCAGCGGCGGCGCCGGCGAGTTGCAGGAAGCGGCGGCGGATGATCATGGCGCGATTATAGCCGTTCGATTGTTCAAAAGGGTGCGGCGTCTTGGCGCCAAGCGCGGCAGTTTTTGCTTCCTGCACTTTATGCCTTGGCCGGCGCCTTCTGCAGGAGCGCCGGCGTCCACCGTAAATCTTTCCAGGCACTGGTAAAATGCTTTAGCATGGCGCATGGCGTCGCATCACGGGCACGAACATCATCACGGACACCATCATGGTCATCATCATGACCATCATGGTGCGAGCGCATCCTTTGGACTCGCGTTCGCGATTGCCACCGCGTTGAACGTCGCGCTCGTCGGCATTCAAGCAACTTATGGCGTCGTGGCGCACTCGATGGCGCTGTTGGCCGACGCCGGCCATAATGCCGGCGACGTGCTGGCGCTGCTCTTGGCCTGGGGCAGCCACGCAATCTCCCAAAGCCACCCGACCGAACGCTACACTTACGGTTTTCGCTCGAGTTCGATCATCGCGGCCCTGATCAATGCCACCATTCTCCTTGTGATCACCGGCGCCATCGCCTGGGCGGCGATCTTGCGCCTGTTCGAGCCGCAGCCGGTCGCCGGCGTTACGGTGATGGTCGTCGCCGCCATTGCCATCGTCATCAACGGCGCCGCCGCCGCGATCCTCGCGCGCGGCAACACCAAGGACCTCAATGTCTATGGTGCGTTCCTGCATCTTCTGTCGGACGCCGCGGTCTCCGCCGGTGTCGTGGTTGCCGGCCTAATCATCCTTTTGACCGGCTGGCTCTGGGTCGACCCGGTGGTGAGCCTGGTCATTTCCGGCGTCATCGTCTGGAGTACGTGGGGGCTCTTGCGCGACGCCGCGAAAATGTCGCTGCACGGCGTGCCGCCGCAGATCGATCCTGGCGCGGTGCGGATCTATCTGCAATCCCTCCCCGCCGTCGCCGAAGTCCACGACCTGCACATTTGGCCGATGAGCACGACCGAAACGGCGCTGACCTGCCATCTGGTGATGCCGGACGGCTATCCGCAGCCGGACTTTCTCGAAGGCGTCTACGTCGGATTGCAGCGCTTCGGCATCGAGCACCCGACCATCCAGATCGAAAGCGGCGACCGGCCGTGCAAGCTGTCGCCCGCCCACATTGTATGAGGGTGATGACGCGCCGCGATGAGCGATAGTCTGGTTAGGACAAAATCCATACCGCCGCTGTTTCACCATCGCCCGTTCCGGCTTCTGTTCACCACGCGCACCGCCGCCAATACCGCGAACCAGATGCAGGCGGTCGCGGTCGGCTGGCTCATTTACGATCTGACCGGCAGCGCGCTCGCGCTCGGCCTGATCGGGCTGGTACAGTTCATTCCGCCGCTCGCGCTCACGCTCGTCGCCGGACAGATCGTCGATCATCATAGCCGCCGGCTGATCCTGATCTGCTGCTACACCCTCGAACTCACTGTTTCAGTCGGCCTTTTGCTGCTGGCGATTTTTGCCGAGCGTCCGGTCGGGCTGATTTTCGGGCTGCTGCTGATCAACGCTGTCGCCCGCACCTTCGAAGCCCCAGCCCTGCAGTCGCTGGTGCCCTCAACGGTGCCGCGGGAAATCTTGATGCAGGCGGTGTCGGCGCACGCTTCCGCCGGCAAGATGTCGCAACTAATCGGGCCAGCGCTGGGCGGGCTTCTGTATGCTTTTGGCGCCGGCGTCGATTTCGGCCTCTGTGCTTTGCTCATCGTAATTGCCGGCATCGCGAGCGTGCTTCTGCCTATCCCGCCAGCGCCGGCGCAGCGGCCGAAGGTGACATGGACGACGCTGGTGGCCGGTATCCGCTTCATCTGGCACGAGCCGGCCGTGCTCGGCGCCATGTCGCTCGACCTCGCCGCGACCTTGTTTGGCGGGGTCGTGGCGCTATTGCCGATCTTCGCCCGCGATATCCTGCATATCAATTCGTGGGGTTTTGGGCTGTTGCGCGCCGCGCCGGCGACCGGCGCGCTGATCATGGCCGCTATCCTGTCGCGCTTTTTCATTACGCGCAGCGGCGGCCACATCATGTTCGCCGCGGTCGCCGTTTACGGCGCCGCCACGATCGCATTCGGATTATCCACGCAGCCTGCTTTTTCGCTCGGTTTTTTGATGCTTGTCGGAGCGGGCGACATGCTCTCGACGGTCATCCGCCAGTCGCTGATCCAATTCGCGACGCCTGACGAGATGCGCGGCCGCGTCTTTGCGGTCAATGGGCTGTTCGTCAATTGCTCCAGTCAAATCGGCATGTTCGAGTCGGGCGTTACCGCCGATTGGTTCGGCGCAGTCGGCTCGGCCGTGCTTGGCGGCGCGGCGGTGCTCGCCATTGTCGCGATCTGGGCGTGGCGCTTTCCCACCTTGCGGCGCGTCGAGCGACCCGACCAGCTCGCGCCGGACCGGTTTCGCTGAACTCTGACGAATGAAAAAGCCCGCGCCGTCACGCGGCGCGGGCTTCATTTCGAATCTTGCCGAATCATGAAACCGTTAGACCGGCAAGATGTCGACGATCTCGAGCGTATTCGGGTCGATGATCAGGAGTTGATCGCCGACGATGATGTAGTCAAAGCCGCGATATTCCGGAACGATCGTCACAACGTCGACAGGCAATACCTCGAAATGGACGCTGCGCGGAACGGCAGCACCGACCGTGATGTTGAAGTTGACGTTGTTGACGCGCGCAACGTTACGGTCCTTGACGATGACGTCCTTGATCCGCGTGCGCTGCGTGTCGGATAGCTGCGCAGACTTGCCGCTGGAGGCACCGGTCTTGGCAGCGCTTTCATTTGCGTTGCCGCGGTTTTGGCCCTGCGCGTTCTCCTGTGTCTTTGAACGATCCTGTGTCTGCGCGTTCTCCTGAGTCTTATTGCGCTCCTGCGTCTGCGCATTCTCTTCGGTCTTGCCGTTCGGCGAAGTCTGCGCGTGCTCCGGCCCGTTCACTGCCGGCTTGCCGCCTTCTTCCGCACCGCGCTGCATGGCATTGCCTTTTTCGGGCATCGCCTGGTTCTGCGCGGCACCGCCGGGCGCCATCGGCTGATGCTGCACTGCGCCAGCCGGTGCTTGCGAATGCTGCATCGCGCCGCCCGGCGCCGCGTGCTGTTCGGTTGCGCCGGCCTTTGGGGCCGCGCCCTTCTCTTCCTGCTGTTGCGCTGCGGCAAATGTCGTCCCACCGATCAGAGCCGCCATAGCGACCGTGACCATCAACTTACTTCGCATTTTGCTCTCCTGGTTGTCCCTCTGGCCGAGCCGCTTAAAAATTGCCGGACTGCAATAATGGAGCTCGACTGAGTGCTCCAAACGTAACTCGGTCCGAGAGCCAGTGTTCCAAGATTTCACAGATAACTTTGTGTCTTCTGAGTTTGAATTTAAATTTCGCCGACAAGGCGGACGCAATAATCTTGATCTTGCCTTCAGTTTCTAAAATGGAACCTGGAGTCGGGATGGGAGTTGTCGACTCAGGCTGCAGTGCAAAGATTTTGACGCAAGCGCGGCTTGATCCGCATCATCACTGGCGAGATTTAGGCCGCCGAGACTTCATGCGGTTTTCTGAACCTTCAGCCCGAGTTCGGAAATCGTCTCTTCGCGCATGATGAATTTCTGGATTTTTCCGGTGACCGTCATCGGAAACGCGTCGACGAACTTGATGTAGCGCGGCACTTTATAGTGTGCGATCTGATCGCGGCAGAAGGCCCTGATCTCCTCCTCGGTGGCGCTAACGCCCGGGCGTAGCTTGACCCAGGCGCAGATTTCCTCGCCGTAGCGGTCATCCGGCACGCCGATCACTTGCACGTCCTGGATTTTCGGGTGTCGGTAGAGGAATTCCTCAATCTCGCGCGGATAGACGTTCTCGCCGCCGCGGATGACCATGTCCTTGATGCGGCCGACGATGTTGCAATAGCCCTCGGCATCTATGGTGGCGAGGTCGCCGGTGTGCATCCAGCGCGCCGCGTCGATCGCCTCGCGGCTACGCGCCTCGTCGCCCCAATAGCCGAGCATCACCGAGTAGCCGCGCGTCAGCAATTCGCCGGGCGTGCCAGGCGGCACGATGCGGCCGTTAAGATCGACAATCTTCACTTCGAGATGCGGCTGGATGCGGCCGACAGTAGAGACGCGGCGCTCCAGCGGGTCCTCCGTCGAGCTCTGGAAGCTGACCGGGCTGGTTTCGGTCATGCCGTAGGCGATGGTGATCTCGGACAGATGCATGTTGGCGACGCAACGTTTCATGACCTCGATCGGGCATGGCGATCCCGCCATGATGCCGGTACGCAACGTCGAAAGATCGAACCGGGCGAATTCGGAATGATCGAGCTCGGCGATGAACATGGTCGGCACGCCGTGCAGCGCGGTGCAGCGCTCCTCGGCAACCGTCTCGAGCGTCACCAGCGGATCGAACCCTTCGCCGGGGAATACCATGCATGCGCCGTGGGTGACCGCGGCGAGATTGCCCAGCACCATGCCGAAGCAGTGATAGAGCGGCACCGGAATGCAGAGCCGATCGTCGGGCGTAAGCCGCATCGCTTCGCCGATGAAGAAGCCGTTGTTGAGAATGTTATGGTGCGACAGCGTCGCGCCCTTGGGGAAGCCCGTCGTGCCCGACGTAAACTGGATGTTGATCGGCTCGTCGAATTGCAGAAGCGGACCAAGCTCGGCGATACGCTGCGCTTCCGCAGCGCCGCCGCGGGCGAGGATTTCGGAGAAACGGAAAGTGCCGGGATGCCAGCCCTCGATCAGCACCACCGACCGCAACGCCGGCAACCGCTGCGCTTCGAGTTTTCCCGGCGTTGCCTGACCCATCTCGGGCGCCAACTCGCGCAGTATGCCGATATAGTCCGAAGTCTTGAATCTTTCGGCGAGAATCAGCGCCTTGCAGCCGACTTTGTTGAGCGCATATTCAAGCTCGGTGGAGCGATAGGCCGGATTGATATTGACCAGGATGAGGCCGGCCTTAGCTGTGGCGAATTGCGTCAGCACCCATTCACTATTGTTGGGCGACCAGATACCGATGCGATCACCGGGCTCGAGGCCGAGTGTCAGAAGTCCGGCGGCAAGCTTGTCGACGGCCTGCTGCAATTCGCCATAAGTCATGCGCACCTTCTGGTGCCGCACGACAAGCGCCGGATGCGACGGCCATTTCGCGCAAACGGCGTCGAAGAAACGGCCTATCGTCTCGCCGATCAGTGGAACCTGGCTTGCGCCATTGACGTAGCTTTGCGTGAGCGCCGCCATCGCGTTTCCTCCGGGTTATTATCTGGGAACATAGCCCGGATTGAGCGTGAGCGAAATCGAGCTGCGGGTTGCTACATATCCCGCAACCCGGCCTGCTTGAGCAGCGGATAGGTGACGTCGCGGAACTCGCGCATGCCCTCGATGTAACGCGGCCATGACAACAGCACGCCGTCCAAGCCGATTTTCGACAGCGTCGAGAGTCCGTCGACTATCTGTTCCTTGGTACCGACCAGCGGGAAACCGCCCCAGCCCGATATCATCATCTCGGCCATGGCTTTGCGCCGTTCCGGCGGATAGTCGCGCTGGTTGATCTCCGCACCCATGGTGTCGATGACGTGCCTAGCCGCCTCCCAGTCGCCCTTCTCATGGACATAGTACTGGTAGAAGTCGCGCGCCTCCTTCTCGGTCTCGGCCTGTATGACCGTGGCGTTCGACCAGACCCGCACTTCGCGGCCGTAGTCCTCGCGCGCGAGCCGATGATAAGCCTGGATATGGGCGGTCTGCGTCGCGATGTCGTGGCTGCGAATATTGGTGAACACGAGATCGCAGTGCTTGCATGCAAAATGCCGGCCGCGCTCGGAGGCGCCGGCATTCATGATCGCCGGATAGGGATACTGGATCGGCTTCGGTTGCAGGTAGCCGCCCTTGATCTTGTAGAACCTGCCTTCGTGATCGAACGGCTCGTCCTCGAGCCACAGCCGCTTGACGACGGCAAGCCACTCCTCGGCGCAGGCGTAGCGATCCTCGTGTTCGAGGAGCTTGATGCCGAACATCTCCATTTCCGGAAAATTCCAGCCGTTGACGACATTGAGTGTGTAGCGGCCGCTGGAGATGTGATCGATGACGGTCGATTGCTTGGCGGCGACGATCGGATGAGTGAGCGCGACATGCGAGGTTGAGATGACGCCGGAGCTGCGCGTCGCGCCGGCGATACCGGCCGCCCAGGTATAGGTCTCAAAGCCCGGCCCCTGCGGATTGGTGGCGCCGCCAAAGCCGCGCCAGCGCGCAACCGGCACCAGCGCTTCGAATTCCATCTCGTCGCCAAGATGCGCCAGCTTTACTGTATTGGGCCACGTGATATCGAGCCTACCCTCGAGATCCGACATCACGCAGCCGGAGTCGAGATTGGTCTGAAACGTGCCGAGTTTCAGCTTGCGGCTGCCGAACGCCGGGTTGGTGTCGCGCCGGTCCTGCTGTCGCGCCCTCATGCTGGGCGAATGTTGCGGGCGGCGCGGGCTTTAAGTCAAGCAAGCGCGCGCCCCAATTGGGGGCGCGCGTCGGCAGTCGGGCCGAACGGTTTGCTACTCCGCAGGCGTCGCGTGCAACACCTCTCCGGACGGCGGCCCAGTCAGAGCCGGCGCAAGGGACGGGTAGCGGGTCAGCGCAAACAGGAAAACCGCCACGATGGCGTACGCGAAGGAGAGCGTTGGGCTCACCGCAATGCCGACCGCTTGACCGTGCATGAAGCCGAAGAACGTCAGTACGGCGCCCGCCAGCGCAAAGGCCGAGGCATTGACGAACTTCTTGTCGATGATGAAGGCGCCGATCGCCGCCAGCACGAGGCCGGTGAGGATGGCGCCGCCGCCCATTGTTTCGAGGCCCGGATAAAGCACTCCGACATTGCCGAGCTTGTCGAAGCCCAGTGTCGACGCGTCGGTCCCCGCGACTTGGAGCGCGCCATCCATCAAGGTTTTTGCCCAGGCCGCAACATGCGGCGTCAACGCCAGGATGATGGCGGGTGCGTGTATCTTCGGCGTGGTCTGGAACGCCTGGGCGCCGATCAACATGCCGATGTAAAGCAGAATCGGCGAGATCGCGACCACGGGCACGATGGCCAGCAACAGCGCGATGACGCCAAACCAGGACAGGACAATGACCATGACACCGACGGCGGCCGAATAGCCGATACGGCCGCCCATGCCCTTCCAGCCCGGGTGCCCGATATAGACCGCGTTGATATAGGGATTGCCCATCAGGCAGCCGATCAGGCTCACGATGCCATCGGCGGTCAAAACGCGGGTGGTGGGATAGGGATCGCCGCCTGCTTCCGCGCTTTCGACATTATCCATAGCCTCGACCAGGTCGTAGATGCCGAACGGGACCGCGGTGACCAGGATCACGCCGAGATACTTGAAGCCCGAGAACACATGATCGAAGGCCGGCAGCGGCACGTTGAAGCCGAAATTCGAGAACGCGTCCATCAAGCCCTTTCCGCTCAGCCCACCGTAATTCAGACCGAACAGATTCGAACCCCAAGCGATGATCATTCCAACCGCAATCGCCACAAGGCCGGCTGGGATGCCCTTCGGATATTGGAAGCCGCCAAGCCAGTTCACCAAGATGATCGCAAAACAGGTGAGCCCGATCACCGGCGTCATGTACATCTGCAACGCCGGAGTCATGGAAATGAAGGTGATCGACACGCCGGCCAGCGTTCCGAGCAACGCGGCGCGGGGAGTGATCTTGCGGATGATCGGCGCAATGAAGCCGCCGATCATCAGGATGAAGCTCTGGAAGAACACCCACACAAGGCCGGCTTCCCAGCCCTGGATCGGATCGCCGGTCTTCAGCTTGATCGGCAGCATGATCACCAGGGTGACGATGAACATGTGCGGCACGCTGATGCCGGACGGCAGCGCGCAGACGTCGTTGCGTCCGGTCCGCTTCGCCAGCCGGTACGCCAGGAAAGCGTAATAGAACGTCGACAGGCACATCATCAGGCCCATCGCCGGCAGGATGCGGCCGAAGACGATCGAGTCGGGCATTTTCAGCACGAACCGCAACAGGATGGTCAGCGTCAACATGTTGACCAGAATGTTGGTGCCGAAGCCGAAGAACGCATTCCAGTCGCCCGGGCTCCATAGTTTCGGGCGAAAATCTGCAGACACCGTTGTTGTGCTCATTGCACGCTCCCCTTGCCGAATTTCCTAAACGCGAATTAGGCGGCTTCCCGGGCACGCAACGAAGCGAGCAACGACTTCGATCCGGTCACTGAACCGAAAATGCCGCCTTGGGCCTTGATCATGGCGAGGCCCGCTTCGTGAAATTTCGGAAAATAAGATGCACAGCAGTCCGACAGCACGATGCAGCGGAAGCCGCGATCGTTGGCTTCGCGCACGGTGGTGTTGACGCAGACCTCGGTCGTGACGCCGCAGACGAACAGCGTGTCGATCCCGCGGTTCTTCAGCATCAGTTCGAGGTCGGTCTGATAGAACGCACCCTTGCCCGGCTTGTCGATCACAGGCTCGTTCGGCAACGGATAAAGCTCGGGAATGATGTCGTGGCCCGGCTCGCCGCGAACCAGGATCCGGCCCATCGGGCCCGGGGCTCCGATGCGGGTTGCGGGATCGCCGCGTTCGACCTTGTGCGGGGGTGCATCGGTCAGGTCGGGACGGTGCCCCTCGCGCGTATGAATGATCAACATGCCTATCGCGCGCGCAGCGCTGAGCGTTTCGCGGCACGGCCCAACCGCCGCCTGAAGCATCGAGACGTCATTCCCAAGCGCGGCGCCAAACCCGCCCGGCTCGAGAAAATCCCTTTGCATGTCAATGATTACGAGAGCGGATTTGCTGAGATCGACGGACAGCGCCGCCGGTTCGGCTTCAAGTTTGACGCGGTGCATCGGCATTTTCCCCGCTGCTGACCGTCACCAATCTTGCAAGATCGAGGCCAGCCGGGGTCACTCCGCCATGCCTATTAATTGAGCGGGTCTTGCCTGCGAATCTCGGAAGTCTGTCTTCGTGATGCGGCCGGCAAAGCCAAGCAAAGACGAATCAAAGACTTACGCTGCGGCAAAAGCGTTTCCCGGTGTGGCACGGGGCTTGCGGGAAGAAGTTCCAACCCAACCCCAAGCGCCAGCCCTGGGAGGCTTCAATGAAGCGCCGCGAATTTCTCAAATCGATGACAGCACTGACTGCCGCAAGCGCGGTTTCCGCGCCGGCGATTTGGTCTCCGGCCAAAGCCCAGTCCCGACAGGAAACGCTGCTCATCGTCTCCGAGAGCGGACCAAACAACCTCGACATCCATGGTGTGGGCACCAACGTGCCGGGCTACGAGGTGTCGTGGAATTGCTACGACCGGCTGATCAGCCACGAAATGAAGGCTGGGCCGAACGGCACGCCTTACTACGACAAGTACAAATTCAAGCCGGAACTCGCCGAAGACATGAACATCGGCGACATGTCGGTGACCTTCAAATTGAGGAAAGACGGCGTCTTCCAGGACGGCACGCCGGTCACCGCGAAGGACGTCAAATGGTCATTCGATCGCGCCGTCACCGTCGGCGGCTTTCCCACGTTCCAGATGGGCGCGGGCTCGCTGACCAAGCCTGATCAATTCGTCGTCGTCGACGACCATACCTTCCGCGTCGACTTCATGAAGAAGGACCGACTGACGGTCCCCGATCTCGCGGTCGTCGTGCCGTGCATCCTCAATTCCGAATTGGTGAAGTCGAAGGCCACCGAGACGGATCCATGGGGCCTTGAATTCACCAAGCTCAACACCGTCGGCTCAGGCGCCTACAAGGTGACCAATTGGACCGCCGGTTCGCAAGTCGTCTTCGAACGCAACGACAATTGGAAAGGCGGCCCGATGCCGAAGATCAAGCGCATCATCTGGCGCATTGTGCCCGATGCCGGCAACCGGCGCGCACTGCTCGAACGCGGCGACGCCGACGTATCCTACGACCTGCCCAACAAGGATTTCTCCGAGCTGAAGACCGACGGCAAGCTCACCATCATCTCGACGCCGTACTCGAACGGCATCCAGTATGTCGGCATGAACGTTCAAAACCCACCCTTCAACGACGTAAAGGTGCGGCACGCGATCGCTTATGCCATCCCCTATCAAAAGATCATGGACGCCGTGTTGTACAATCTCGCCAAGCCGATGTTCGGCGCGCCGGCCGACGCACCGATCGAGGTGGCCTGGCCGCAGCCGCATAAATTCAACACCGACCTCGCCAAGGCAAAGCAGCTTCTGTCCGAGGCCGGCGCCAGCAATATCAATGTGCCGATCTCGTTCGATCTCGGATTTGCCGGTGTCAACGAACCGATCGCCGTGCTGGTGCAAGAGAGCCTGGCGCAGATCGGCGTCACCACGACAATCAACAAAGTGCCGGGCGCGAACTGGCGCACCGAGCTGAACAAAAAGACCATGCCGCTGTTTGAGAACGTGTTCTCGGGCTGGCTCGATTATCCGGAGTATTTCTTCTACTGGTGCTATCACTCCGGAAAATCGATCTTTAACACGATGGACTATCAATCGCCGGCGATGGATGCGTTTATCGATGGCGCGCGCACCGCGGCCGCCACCGGCGACAAGGACGCCTACGAGAAGGACGTGAAAGGCTTCGTCGACCTGGCATTCACCGACCTGCCGCGAATTCCGCTGTACCAGCCCTATGTCAACGTCGCGATGCAGAAGAACATCAGCGGCTATGAGTACTGGTTCCACCGCCGGCTCGACTATCGCGCGTTCGTGAAGGGGTAAGCTGATGGTCGAGCAGCGTCTGCCTTCGCTTCGCGCGGCTCCTCCCCGCAAGCGTGCGAGGCGCATCATGCTGACGATGATCCTCAAACGCGCGGCCATGGCGATTCCGAGCCTGATCGGCGTGGTGATCGTCACGTTCCTGCTGACGCGTGCGCTTCCAGGCGACCCTGCTGCCTACTTCGCCGGTCCCGCAGCGACACCACAAGCGATCCAGGAAGTCCGGGTCAAGCTCGGCCTCGACAAGCCGCTGATCGCGCAATTCGGCAGCTACGTCATCGATCTCGCGCACGGCAATTTCGGCACTTCGCTGACCACTGGCCAACCGGTGTTGACTGAACTACGCAACCGCCTGCCGGCATCGGCCGAATTGACCCTGCTCGGGCTTCTGGTCTCGATCGTGATCGCGGTACCGCTTGGCATCTTCGCTGCGACGCGGCCGAATTCGCTGATCGATCACGCCTGCCGCCTCGTTACGACGCTCGGCGTTTCGCTGCCGGTGTTCTTTACCGGGCTGATTCTGATCTATGTTTTCTATTATATTCTTGGCTGGGCACCGGCGCCGCTTGGCCGGCTTGACGTGTTCTTCGACCCGCCGCCGCAAGTGACCGGCTTTTATCTGATCGACAGCCTGATCGCCGGCCAACCGGCAACTTTTCTTGCCAGCCTCAAGCAGCTCATCCTGCCGGCGCTGACGCTCGGCATCTTCTCGCTGGCGCCGATTGCACGCATGACACGCGCCTCCATGCTGGCGGTGTTGTCTTCCGACTTTGTCCGCACCGCACGCGCCTCAGGCCTCGCACCATACACGGTGATCGTCACTTACGCGTTCCGCAACGCCATGTTGCCGGTCATCACCACGCTTGGCATGGTGTTCTCGTTCCTGCTTGGCGCCAATGTGCTGGTCGAGAAGGTGTTTGCGTGGCCCGGTATCGGTTCTTATGCGGTCGAAGCGCTGCTCGCGTCGGACTTCGCACCGGTGCAGGGCTTCGTGCTGACCATGGCCGTCATGTACGTGGCCCTAAATCTTATTATTGACGTGCTGTACGGGCTGATCGATCCGCGCGTGAGGCTCGAAGCATGACCGCGATTACCACGACACCGCGGCCCGAAAGCGGCGCTACCGCACTATTCAAACACGCGCGCTACGTGATCGCGGAAAATCCGGTCACCGGGTTTGCGTTTGCGCTGTTCGTATTGATTGTGCTCGCCGCTGTTCTCGGCCCCTCTATCGTGCCGTACGATCCGCTCGCCAGCAACACCGCCCAGGCGCTCAAGCCGCCGAGCGCGCATCATTGGTTCGGCACCGATCAGCTCGGCCGTGACGTATTTAGCCGCGTCGTCGTCGCGACGCGGCTCGATTTCTTCATCGCCGTCGCGTCGGTCGTATTGGTGTTCCTGATGGGTGGACTGGCCGGCGTCGCCGCCGGATTCTTCGGTGGCTGGACCGATCGCATCGTCGGCCGCATCGCCGACACCATCATGGCTTTCCCGCTGTTCGTGCTGGCCATGGGTATCGTCGCCGCTCTCGGCAATACGGTGCAGAACATCGTCCTCGCCACTGCGATCGTGAATTTTCCGCTTTATGCGCGCATCGCCCGTGCCGAAGCCAACATCCGCCGCGAGGCTGGCTTCGTCGAAGCGGCGCGGCTGTCCGGCAATTCCGATTGGCGCATCCTGACCTTCCAGATCCTGCCGAACGTGTTTCCCCTCCTGGTCGTGCAGATGTCGCTGACCATGGGTTATGCCATCCTCAACGCCGCAGGCCTGTCTTTTATCGGCCTCGGCGTGCGACCGCCGACGCCGGAATGGGGCATCATGGTGGCGGAAGGCGCAGCCTTCATGGTGTCGGGCGAATGGTGGAACGCCTTCTTCCCCGGCGCCGCCCTGATGATCGCGGTGTTCTGCTTCAACCTGCTCGGCGACGGTTTGCGCGACATGGTCGATCCCAGGAGACGCACATGAGGTGGCGCACATGACGGCGGCGGCCGCACTTTCCGTTGAAGGGCTTAGCGTAGAATTCCGCACGCGCTCCGGCATTGTGCGCGCGCTCGACAATGTCAGCTTCGCCGTCGAAAAGGGAGAAACCATCGCGCTGGTTGGCGAATCCGGCTCCGGCAAATCGGTGACCGCCTATGCGGTGATGGGCATTCTTGATCCGGCGGGCAAAGTCTCGGCGGGCCGCGCCATGCTCGGCGGCCTCGATCTGCTGGCGGCCACACCCGCCCAGCTCGCCGACGTGCGTGGGCGCGAAATCGCAATGATCTTCCAGAACCCGCGCACCGCGCTCAATCCGATCCGCACCGTCGGCCGACAGATCGCCGACGTGCTGATCCGCCACGGCAATGTTTCACGGCACGATGCGCCGGAGAAAGCCGTCGACATGCTGCGCGCCGTCGGCATCACCGATCCGTCGCGGCGTGCCGGAGCCTATCCGTTTGAAATGTCTGGCGGCATGTGCCAGCGCGTGATGATCGCAATCGCACTTGCCGCCAAGCCGACGCTGCTTATCGCCGACGAGCCGACGACCGGTCTCGATGTCACGACACAGGCCGTCATCATGGACCTTGTCAACGATCTCGCCAAGGAGATGGGCATGGGCACCATCTTCATTACCCACGACCTTGCGCTCGCCGGCCAGCGCTCCTCGCGCATCGTCGTCATGCATGCCGGACACGTGGTCGAGAACGCACCGACGGCGGAATTATTCGCGCATCCGCGCCATCCCTATACCGCCGAGCTTTTAGCCGCGACGCCGGATTCGGCGGCAAATCTCGATGAGCTCGCGTCGATCCCCGGGTCGCTGCCCGATCTGCGCCGCACCGATTTGCCGCCATGCCGCTATTCCGAGCGTTGCCCGCGTAAAACCGATGCCTGCACACAGCCCTTGCCGAATCCTGCTTCGAATGCCGTGCATTTCGTCGCCTGCTGGAATCCGCTGCCCGCCCGAACCGTGAGTGTGCCAACGGAGAGTGCGGCATGACTGTCCTGCTCGACGTCGCTGATGTCTCCAAGCGCTTTCCGGTTGCCAGCGTGCTCGGACCATGGGCGCGGCTGAAACGGCGCTTTTCCGGCGGCCCCGAGAAATTGCCGAAGGTTTTTGCCGTCGACGATGTGAGCTTCGTCATCGGCAAGGGCGAAACTGTGGGTCTCGTCGGCGAGTCCGGTTGCGGCAAGTCGACTCTGGTGCGCGCCCTCACGCGCCTGATCGACGTCAGCGACGGCACCGTCAAGCTCGGCGACCGCGATCTGTCACGCAAGGCAGCACGCGTATTCGCCCGCGATCGCGATCGCGCGCGCATCCAGATGGTGTTCCAGGACGCCGGCGAAAGCGTCAATCCGCGTTTCACCGGCTTTGATGCCATCGCCGATCCGCTGCGGCGATTGCGCAAATTGCACGGCAAGGCGCTCGTGGAAAGGGTCGAGACAGTGGCCACGCAATGTGGGCTGCCTCTGCAATTGCTGACGCGATACCCGCACCAGCTTTCCGGCGGCCAACGCGCCCGCGTCGGCATTGCACGCGCCATCGCAGTGGAACCCGAACTTCTGGTGCTCGACGAGCCGACCGCAGCCCTCGACGTTTCGGTTCAGGTCGTGATCCTTCAGCTTCTGCAACGGCTGAAGAAAGACATCGGCATGAGTTATCTGTTCGTCTCGCACGACTTGAGCGTGGTGCGGCTGTTGTGTGACCGTGTGCTGGTGATGTATCTCGGCAAGATCGTTGAATCCGGGCCAGCCAAGGAGGTGTTCGAGAATCCGCTGCATCCCTACACACAAGCGCTTGTTGCAGCGGTGCCGCGCCTGCACGATGATGGCATCGAGCGTCTGCGCCTCGTCGGCGAACCGCGCAGCCCGATCGATCCCGATCCGAATGTCTGCCGTTTCTACGGCCGTTGCCCACGCGGCATTGATTTGTGCAAAACTACGATGCCAGCGCTGCGGCACTTCGGTGCCCGACAGGTGGCGTGCCATTTCGCCGAAGAATTCCTGCCGAAGCCCAAGACCACGACATGAAGCGCAATGAGACAGTGAAAAAAGCGCGGGCGGCCAAGCCACCTGCGGGCCGCGGCACTAAAGCCGCGGCCAAGCCGAAAGCCAAGACCGCGCCGAAATCCAAGCCTGCCCCGGCCAAGCGCAAAGCCGCCCAACCCGATATGCTCGACGCAATGCTGGCCGCCAGCGCCGAAGCATTGAATCTCCGAATCAATCCGGAATGGCGTGACGGCGTCAGATTCAATCTTGGACTGATCCTGCGCCTCGGCGCACTGGTCGACGGCTTTGCCCTTCCTGACGATACCGAACCCGGACCTGTGTTCCATGCTTGACTTGCCGTCCGCCGATCTCGGCTGGAGCAGCGTCGGCGACATTACGGCCGCGGTCGCAGCCGGGCGCGCCAGCGCGACCGGCGTCGTCGAGGCCACGCTTGCCCGTATCCGCGAGCGTGACCCGCTGCTCAATTCCTTCACCGCGGTCGTCGAGCAGCGGGCGCTGGCACGTGCGCGGGCTATCGATGACGCCTGCGCCAAAGGGCAGAAACGCCGGCCCGCTCGCCGGCGTGCCGTTCGCGGTGAAGAATTTCTTCGACATCGCGGGTCTGCCGACCGTCGCCGGCTCAAAGATCAATCGCGAGGCCGCGCCGGCTGCGCGCGACGCAGCGCTGATCGAGCGCCTTGAAGCCGCCGGCGCGATCCTGATCGGCGCGCTCAACATGGGCGAGTACGCCTATGATTTTACCGGCGAGAATATTCACGACGGGCCCTCGCGCAATCCGCACGACCTCGATCGCATGACCGGCGGCTCGTCCGGCGGCTCCGGCGGCGCCGTTGCCGGCGGCCTGGTGCCGCTATCGCTCGGCAGCGACACCAATGGCTCTATCCGCGTGCCGTCTTCGTTGTGCGGACTGTTCGGGCTCAAACCAACCTACGGGCGGCTCAGCCGTGCCCGCAGCTTTCCGTTTGTGTCGAGCTTCGATCACCTCGGCCCGCTGGCGCGCTCGGCCCGCGATCTCGCGCTCGCTTACGACGCCATGCAGGGCGGCGACCCGGACGATCCAGCTTGCGCTGACCGTCAAGCGGAACCCGTTACGGCACTGCTCGATAAAGGCGTCGATGGCTTGCGCATTGCGGTCGCCGGCGGCTACTTCCAGGGCAAATCCGCCGAAGCGGTATTGGCGGTCGACACTGTCGCCGCAGCACTGGGCGCAAATCGCGACATCCAGATTCCGCATGCCGACCGCGCCCGCTCGGCCGCATTCGTCATCACCGCTGCCGAGGGCGCGAGCCTGCATATCGAGCGGTTGCGCGTGCGCGCAGACGATTACGATCCGGCGGTCCGGGACCGCTTGATCGCGGGCCTGATGACGCCGGCCACGCTGGTGATCAAGGCGCAGAAATTCCGCCGCTGGTATCGCGAGCAAGTCCTGAAGTTGTTCACCGAGGTCGACGCCATCGTGGCTCCGGCCACCCCATGCACCGCGCCCTTGATCGGGCAAGAGACATTCATGTTCGGCGATACCGAACTGCCGGTGCGGGCCAATCTCGGCCTTTACACGCAGCCGATCTCCTTCATCGGCCTGCCGGTGATTGCCGTGCCGGTGCCGCTCTCGCCGTTGCCGATAGGCGTGCAGATCATCGCCGCGCCGTGGCGCGAGGATGTCGCGCTGCGGATTGCGCACGCGCTGGAAACCAAAGGCGTCGTTGCAGCGCCACGGCCGCAGATTTAAAAAACCTCAGGGAGAGAAACATGGAGATCGACCTGCCGGAGGTCGTCGCCGAGGTCACGGCCGAATTTCAGCGTTACGAGAAGGCGCTGGTATCGAACGACGTCGCTACTCTCGATGCGATATTCCGCGACGATCCGCGCACCATCCGGTACGGCGGCTTTGAGAATCTTTACGGATTTGCGGAGATCATGGCGTTCCGCGCCGCGCGATCGTCTGCGGGTCTGGCGCGGAGGCTGTCGAAGACTGTGATCACCACTTACGGCCGCGATTTCGCCGTCACCTCGACGCTGTATGACCGCCCGACATTCCCGGGCAAAATTGGCCGACAAATGCAGACCTGGGTACGCTTTCCCGAAGGCTGGCGTGTCGTCGCCGCCCACGTCAGCATGATCGACAGTCCTACGAACTGACGAACGAGCGCCAGCCTCCGAAACTTGAAATATCGCGCGCGTCGGCCGTTGCTTCTGCCTCGACCAGGAAACCCTTGACGGCGCTGCCGTCGGCGAGCTCGACAGTACCGATCGAAAGCGGCGGCGGAATCGCACCGACGAAGCGGCCGAAGGCTGCATCCGGCAGCATCCAGACTTCGACCTCGATGGCGGTGCCGGCGCCATTCTTCACGCGCAGCATGCCGGGCTTCGGCGGCTTCGTGCCGGCAAGCGCATACAGCCGGTAATGCGGCGCGGTCTTTGTGCGCGCGACGAGCCTGCCGCCGGCGGAACGCAATTCGCCGTTGAGTGGCATGCCGGAGAGATGCGCACCGACCACGGCAATGCCAATTTCGCCCGGCGCCGCCGCGGCCTGGAGTTTCGCGAGCGGCGGCTGCCGATACTTGAGCGCACCAAGCGGCAAGCCGGTCGAGTGATGAAATTGCCGTCCGATCGCTGCCAGCGCCGCGTCTTCGCCCGCGGGCGCCAGCAAGGTAACGCCGAATGGCACGCCGTCGGGCCGCATCGACGCCGGCACGGCGAGCGCGCACAGATCGAGGAGATTGACGAAATTGGTGTAGGTGCCGAGCCGACTGTTGAGGTGGATGGGATCAGCCAGCACTTGTTCGACCGAATAGATGGTCGGTGTCGTCGGCACGACGAGCGCGTCGATGCCGCGGAAAACATGATCGCGCACGCGGCGCAGCGCTTCGAGCTGATAAAAGGCGGCGAAGGCGTCAGCCGCCGTACCGTGGGCACCGGCGAGGATGATTTGCCGCGTCACCGGCAGAATGGATTCCGGCGACGAGGCGATGAGATCTTTTGCGGTAAGGTAACGTTCAGCCACCCACGGCCCTTCATAGAGCAATCGCGCTGCCGCATAGAACGGCTCGATGTCGACATCGACGATTTTCGCGCCCTGCTCCGCAAAGCGCGCCAATGTGGCGTCATAGGCGGCGGCCGATATTTTGTCGCCGAAGAAACAGCCGCTGGCCGGCAAGCGGAACGCCAAACCGCAGACCGTCCGGCACTGGGCCTACCGGCCGCAGTCCGCGCGGCCGCGAATACGGATCGGCAGGATCCGGACCGGCGATCGCCTGGAGCGCCATTACCGCGTCATCGACGGTGAGCGCAAACACCGAGACGCAATCCAGCGTGCGGCAGGCCGGCACCAAGCCCGCCGTCGAAACCAGGCCGAGGCTCGGCTTGAGCCCGACGATATTGGCGAATCCAGCCGGCACGCGGCCCGACCCCGCGGTGTCGGTGCCGAGCGACAGCGGCGTCATGCCGGCGGCGACCGCCAGCGCCGAGCCGGTGCTCGATCCGCCCGGGACCAATTTTTCGTCGAACAGATTACGTGCGATGCCGTAGGGCGTGCGCACGCCGACGAGACCGGTAGCGAATTGATCGAGATTGGTCTTGCCCAGGATGAGCGCGCCCGCCGCGCGCAGGCGCGCCACGGCGGTGGCGTCACTCCTGGCGCGATAGAGGAAGGTCGGACAGGCGGCGGTGGTCGGCAGATCCCTGACGTCGATATTGTCTTTGACCGAGACCGGGATGCCGTATAGCGGCAGGGTTGTATCGCCGCCGCGCGCAAGCGCCTCTGCGTCGGCAATGACGTCCGCCTCGTCGCGCAGCGTAATGAATATCGCCGGATCGTTGTGAGCGCGGATGCGCGCATAACTACGCGCGACGATGTCCACGGGGGTGGCGGCGCCGGCGCGATAGGCGGCGAGGATTTCGGCGACCGTTTCGGTCACGTGAGGCTCCGTTTGGCGCAACAGGCGGGCCTGGGTGACCGCATCGGCGCTGGCTTGCACAGCAATTGTTAGAGCGCCTGCCTTTCCCGTTCAATCGGTATGGCGGAACGCAGCCGAAGTGCTAGACTGAGGCTAACAAAGCGTCAAAGCATAAATGGCGAGGGAGGCGACGATGCCGGTGGTCATTACGATCGGCTTCTTGCTGCTGATCTGGGTAGTCGTGCTCTGGGGCTCGAGCTATTTCAATCAAAACATTCATTAAGCGGCTCCGTCCGGCCACAACACGCTGGCCGAGACCGAGCCATCCATGCTTGCGTCCGGCGTTGCTGGACACCTGACATTCACGAGCATTGAGCCGCAGGAACTTTACGGTGGTTCCTTGCGCGTGCGTGTCCGTGCGCCGCGGAACAGACACCAGCATCGCACGTTGGCGTTTCGGACGACCGCGCTAAGGCGGCGTCGGTTCCGAAAACACGCACAACGATAAGGACGAACCGCAATGGGACTGTTCTCGAAAGACATCAAGACTATGAACGATCTGTTCCTGCACACGCTGGCCGACATTTATTACGCCGAGCAGCAGATCGTGAAAGCGTTGCCGACGATGGCGAAGAAAGCGACCGACCGGCAACTCAAGCAGGGGTTCGAGACCCACCTGCGTGAAAGCGAAATGCATGTGAAGCGGCTGGAGCAGGTTTTCCAGAAGCTCGACGTAAAAGCCAAGGGCGTGGATTGCCCCGCTATAGACGGCATTCTCAAGGAAGCCAATGAGGTCGCCGGCGAAGTCGAGGACAGATCGGTGCTCGATGCCGCGCTGATCGCCTCAGCTCAGGCGGTCGAACATTACGAAATGACGCGTTACGGCACTTTGATTGCGTGGGCCAAGCAACTTGGCCGCCAGGACCTCGTCAGCCTACTGGATCAGACGCTCAACGAGGAAAAGGCCACCGACCAGAAGCTCACGGCGATGGCCGAAGCGCAGGTCAATCGCAAGGCAGCGTGAAGCAAAGGGACGAAGCGTGCCGAAACACCTTACGCGAATGCGCAAGGGTCCCGGCATGTTCGCGACGCTAGATTTGCAGATCCGGGGACGGGCAGAACCCGTCCCCGTACTCTTTTCGATGCTCGATTCAGTTCAAAGGTCGGAACCCGGAGCGGGTCTCACCGATTTACTTCGAGAACACGGAAAACGTCATGGCGTATCACAGTGAAGGCGCCCCGGAAGACCGCACCGTTGTGTCGACGACCAAAGCGCGACAAGCCGTTACCGGCAACTGCTGCCGGTGCCTCGCAGCCTTCGATGGACTATTTCGCGGACACTCTGTTGCGCACCAACCCGCAGGCCCAAGCGTCGGCGACCGCCAGCGGCGCGCCAGCCGCATCTAACGGCTCAGCTCCGGCGAATGGCGTGAACAGCCAGGCCCGCGCCGATCCTATCCTTCTCACCTCGCTCGGCCCCAACGGGCTGTCCAATGACGACCGCACGTATTTGGCGCAGATCGTCAGCGCGCAGTCGGGAATGAGCCAGGATGATGCGCAGAAGAAGGCGGACGACGTGGCCGGCCGCGCCAAGGCGGAAGCCACCCAGGCCTCCGACACGGCGCGCAAGGCTGCGGAGTACTTCGCCTTCTGGATATTCATGTCGCTGTTGTTCGGCACGGTATGCGCATCGCTGGGCGGCATTCCGGGTGGCGACCTGCGCGACGAGCATTCAACTCAGCGCGCGGTATCGACGGCGCCGCGATAAGCAGCCTGCTTTAGTGAACCGCGGCCATTAACGGAAATTGGCGCATCGGCCCTACCGGTGCGCCGTTTCTCGTCGTCGCCGTCGCCAGGCGTTCTTCCGCAATATGCGCTTGCGGAACGTCGGAAGCTGTTTGCGGTTACCCTTGCGCGAGGGCCGAAGGGCTAAAGAAGGTTTGCGAAATGGCAAAGAAGAGGAAACGCAGATACTCCCGAAGCGCCGGGCGGGATGTCGAAAATGAGATGCGCCGTTACAAGCGCGGCACAGCGAAGAGCGGCAAGGGCGGTAAAGCCGGCAAGGTGAAAAGTCGCAAGCAGGCTATCGCGATCGGCCTGTCAAAGGCGCGTAAAAAGGGCAAGAAGGTACCGCGAAAGGCGGCCTAGCTCGCAGCCTGCGGCCAATCCAGGCCCCTTCTATTATTCTCTAATAAAAGCACCGGCCCGCGGAATCCCGCGGGCCGGTGCCTTTTCAATGCAAGAGCGTTACCGGCATTATTTGGAAGCCGGCACCCATGCAGTCTTATCGCTGTCATACTTGAACCCGGGTGCGGATTTGAGCGCGTCTTTGGTCGTGTTCATCGTCAAATAGACCTTGTTGTCCTTCATGGTCTGCTTGACGGCACCAAAGTCCACAGCCACGTCCTTTTCGCCGGCGCCGAGGATGCCGCCAACGCCGACGATCAACGCGCTTACCTGGCCGTTCTGACCGACCAGAACGTCGTCGATCTTGCCGATCTTGGAATTAGACTGGTCGTAGACGTCTTGCTTGTACCAATCGGTGACAGTGAGGCTGCTGCTCGGCACGCTGCTCATTATCGCGCCTTCTGCGAAAGCCGCAGTCGTCGCAAGGAGTGCGCCTGCGGATACAAGGATAAGTGCTTTCATTGGGATTTGACCTCCGGTGTGTTGTTGTTGAACGCGAAGGCCAACGTCCAGAAGCAAGCTTTGTGCCCGGGCGCGGCAGTATTTTCCTATGGAACTTTCCCGGCATGCCAATGTTTTCTGAATTGCGAGCGAACTTAGAAGCTGTTGCATTCGACGCGAAACCATTTGCAACACGAAACCACTTGAAGGGAAACGCCGTGTCAATTGGAACGATCATTCTCATCATCCTGGTGCTTATTCTCCTCGGCGGAATCGGCGGCATCGGCGGCGGACCGTTCTACGGTACGGGATACTACGGTGGAGGCGGCTTAGGCCTCGTCATCGTGATCCTTCTGATATTGGTGTTGATGGGCCGCATCTAGACTTAGGTCAGCCAAGCTTCGGATAAAGTATCGCCCGGCGCGGCCTCTACGGCCGCCCCGTAGCGATTCACGAGACTATAGTTTGCGTTTGTCGAAGCTTATGCTCACCCTATGCGGAGCGTAGCCGGCATGGGCGCGCCCACTGCCGCGACGCTCCCCCCGGCGGCATTCCATGTCTGAAGCGCACGCGCCAGGATTTGCATCCTCGTTGCATCGCTTATTCACCTTGATGCCCTAATTTAATGAGCCGGCGAATTAGCGTGCCAATCTAGGCAAAATGCGTGAAACTAAGCGGAACCCTTTCCGGCGGATCGACGTTACGGTGTTGCGGGGGACTGTGAATGACGAGTGGTCAGGGCCCCAACAAGGCAATCGCGACTTTCTCGAGTCTGAAAGCCTTCATTGACATTGACCAAGCCGCGTTGGACGCGATTCCGACGGGCGTTTGCGTGTGCACGACGGAATCCGCGCTGGTGCGTTTCAACAGCCGCGCCGCCGAGATTTGGGGCCGGACTCCACGAATAGGCGATCCGAGCGAGCAACCCGGCCGCATCCTCCCCCGCTACACGGCTGACGGCGAGCCTCTGCCATTTGCTTCGACGCCGGTGGGCAGTGCCATGCGCACCGGCGAGCCGGTGTTCGGCGCCGAGCTCATCATCGAACGGCCCGATGCGACGCGAATTCCGGTTCTGATGAATGTCAAACCGCTGAAGGACGAATCCGGCCGCGTCATTGGCGCGGTTTGCGGCTTTCAGGAGCTGACCGAGCGCAAACGGCTCGAACAGGCGCGCCGTGCAGAAGAGCAAGCGGCGGTATACCGGTTCACGGACAGTCTCTATCGCGCGGCCTCGCTTCCGGATATCTACAACGCCGCACTCGATGCGATCCTCGCTGCGTTGCATTGCCGGCGCGCATCCGTACTGCGGCTCGACGAGCGCGGCGCGATGCGGTTTGCGGCCTGGCGCGGCCTGTCCGAGCGGTATCGCAATGCGGTCGACGGCCATTCGCCGTGGGCCGCCAGCGAGACGAATCCCGATCCTGTGCTTATCACCGATGCGAATCGCGCGGAGCTGTCCGCGTCGCTCAAGTCCACGTTGAAGGAAGAAGGCATTCGGGCGCTTGCCTTCGTCCCGCTGATGGCCGGCGGCAGGCTGATCGGAAAATTCACCACTTATTACGAGGCACCCTGCAAATTCACGCAGGAGGAAGTTGACCTCTCGATGACGCTGGCACGCCAGCTTGGCTTCGCCGTGGAACGCATGCAGGCCGAGCAGGCACGTAACGTCATCGAAGGAGAGCTGCGCCTGCTCAGCGAAAAGCTCGAAGACGAAGTCGAGAAACGCACTCTGGAGCGCGATCGGATCTGGAACGTCTCGGAAGATCTGCTCGCCGTTTCGAACTTCGAGGGCTATTTCCTCAGCATGAAATCCGGCATGGACCCGGCTGCTCGGCTGGACCGAAGACGAAATCAAATCGATGCATGTGAGCCAACTGCGCCATCCGGACGATGCCCCCCACTCCGAGGCCGGCCGCCGTCAGCTTGCTGAAGGCGTTCCCACCGTGCGCATGGAGAATCGCTTCCGACACAAGGATGGTACGTGGCGGTGGCTGCAATGGACGATGACCGAGGATAACGGCCTGATCTACGTCGCGGGCCGCCACGTCACCAACGAAAAGGAATTGGCCGCCGCACTCGAGCGCGCGCAACGCCAAGCCGCCCATCTACAGAAGATGGAGGCCATTGGTCAGCTCACGGGCGGCATCGCCCACGATTTCAACAATCTTCTCATGATCGTCAGCGGACATGCCCAAAGCCTGAAAAACCGCGTAAGCGAGGCGCGTGACGTGCGCGCCGTGCACGCCATTCAAATTGCAGCAACGCGCGGCGAGAATCTGACGCGGCAATTGCTGTCGTTTGCACGCACATTGCCGCTTGATCCGACAGTCATCAGCCCCGCTGAGGCCGTGCGCGCGATCCGCGACGTGCTGGCCGGTTCGCTGCATGTCAATATCGAATTTCTGACCGATGTGCGCGCCAGCACTTGGCCTGTCAGCGTCGACAAGTCGGAACTCGAATTGGCGCTGGTGAATCTCGCCGTTAACGCACGCGACGCCATGCCTGGCGGCGGCCGTATTGCGATCTCAGCGGAAAATATAAAGTTGGGGGCAGCCGACGCACCCGACGGCGGAGCCGGCGATTACGTTGCATTGAGCGTCGCCGATACCGGTTGCGGCATTCCTCCTGAGTTGCTGCCCCGGGTCGTCGAGCCATTCTTCACCACAAAGGATCCGGATAAGGGCACCGGGCTCGGTTTGTCCCAGGTCTACGGTTTCGCGCATCGGTCAGGCGGCACGGTGCAGATCGCAAGCGAGGTCGGTCGCGGCACCACGATTACGATCTATCTGCCGCGCAGCCATATCGCCGTCGCCGCACCATCGCCGGAAGATACCGCCCCTTACAAGGCGCTCGATCACCGCACCATTCTTGTGGTGGAGGACAATCCGGACGTGAAAACCGTAACGGTTTCGTTGTTGGAGGAACTCGGTTACCGCACGATTGCCGTGGAATCCGCAACGGAGGCGCTCGATGTCCTGGCAACAGGACAAAAGATCAATTTGATTTTTACCGATGTCGCGCTGCCCGGCGAAATCGACGGCCTCGCACTGGCTCGGAAAGTCGTGAATGATTACGGCGACATCCCGATCGTGCTGACCACCGGCTATACCAAGGCGTTCGACAGCGATCCTGAATTTCCCGTACTGCGTAAGCCCTATCAGATCTCAGCGCTCGGCCGGCTGATCCACCAGGCACTCTATCCGTTGAAAGTGCACGCGCCGCAGTCGCGCCAATCCATGAGCCATTAGTATTGGACAAGCGTTTCCGTGATGGCTCATGCTGCGCCTGCTGCCGCCCACGCGGGGAAGCGGCGAAGTGCTGGCGATGGCTCCGTCGCGCTCATGCTGAGGGCGAACATTTCCGGGAATAGGCCGCGCCATAGGACCTGCCTACTATTTGGTCGACGGCTGCTGCAATTTATTTTGACAGGCCAGTAGCCTGCCGCCGCCACGTCTGAGATATTGGGCGGGCGCGTGGGTAACGTCCCACCTATACATGCCCCGCCTATACATTATGTGGGCGCGTATTAAACAGGGAGGTGGAATATGAAACTGCAGTCAACAAAGGTCGATCGGCAGCGCCGCAAGCTGCTCAAGCTCGCGGCAGTCGGCGGGGCCGGAGCAATTGCATCGCCGTGGATGTTTCAATCCTCGCGCGCGGCCGCAAAGACCATCAAGATCGGTATGATCACTCCGGAGACCGGTCCGATCGCCGCGTTCGGCGAGCCGTCGAAGTGGGTTGCCGATGAAGTGAGCAAGTTTCTGGGCGACGGCATCGTGGTTGCCGGCGACAAGCACCCGGTCCAGATTCTCAATCGGGACAGCCAGTCGAATCCGAACCGCGCCTCGGACGTTGCGGCCGATCTGATCAACAACGACAAAATCGACATCATGATCGCTTCGTCGACGTCCGATACGACTAATCCGGTAGCCGATCAGTGCGAACTTGCCGGCGTGCCGTGCATCACCTCGGACGATCCGTGGGAGGCGTGGTTCTTCGGCCGCAAGGGCGATCCGAAGAAGGGCTTCGAGTGGACTTACCACTTCTTCTGGGGCTTCGGCATGGTCGCCAACATGTTCGCCGACATGTGGTCGACGCTACAGACCAACAAGACCGTCGGCATCATGTTGACCAATGATCCCGACGGCATCGCCGCCAGCAACCCGGAGCACGGATTGCCGGCCACGGTGAAAAGCCACGGCTTCGACGTACACTTCCTTGGCCTTTATCCGCCGCTGTCGGACGACTTCTCCGCGCAAATCGCCCAACTGAAGAACATGAATGCCGATATCGGCTGCGGCATTTTCAACCCGCCGCAGTTCGCGATTTTCTGGACGCAGTGCGCGCAGCAGGGTTTCAAGCCCAAGATTATGACGCCGCCGAAAGCGCTCTTGTTTCCCACCGCCGTCGAGGCGCTGGGCGACCGCGGCGCCGGCATGTCGACCGAGGTGTGGTGGTCGCATCATCACCCCTTCAAGTCGAGCCTGACCGGCCAGACCGCGCAGCAATATTGCGACGCCTACGAGAAGGCGAGCGGAAAGCAGTGGACCCAGCCGCTTGGCTTCAAGCATGCCAACCTCGAGGTCGCGATCGATGCCCTCAAGCGCACCAAGAAGCTCGATGCCGCCTCGATCCGCGACTTCATCGCGCAGACCGACTATCAGTCGATCGTTGGTCCGATCACCTGGAAGGGCGGACCGACCAATCCGGTGCCGAACGTATGCACGACGCCGATCGTCGGCGGCCAGTGGGAAAAAGGCACCAAGTGGAAATACGACCTCAACATCGTCTTCAACAAGTCGGCGCCGGAAATCCCGCTCGACAAGCCGTTCACAGCGATTTCGTATTCCTGATACGGTTACAGCCGAAATATAAGGCGCGGGTGGAAACAAGAACGACCGTCGCATGAACAGTGCGGCGGTCGCAGCTGAAAATCGTTCATGCCAGTTCTCCTTCAGCTCCAGGCGGTATCGAAGCATTACGGCGCGCTCAAAGCCGTGGATAATGTAAACGTCGCCGTCGATGGCGGCGAAGCCCTGGCCGTGATCGGCCCCAACGGGGCCGGGCAAGACCACGCTGTTCAATCTGATCACCGGCGATACCGCAGTGACTGCGGGACGCATCGAGTTCGACGGCTCCGACATGACATCGATGCCGCCGCACGCGCGATCACGCCTGGGCATCGGACGCTCCTACCAAATTCCGCATCCGTTCGCGAATATGAGCGTTTTCGAAAATCTTTTGGTCGGTGCAATCTATGGCGGCGGTAGTTCCGAGCGGGATAGCTACAAGCGCTGCAGCGACGTGCTCAGGATCACTGGACTGCATGACAAGGCAAACATGCCGGCGCGAACGCTGACCTTGCTTCAGCGCAAACGATTGGAGCTTGCGCGCGCTTTGGCAATCCAGCCCAAGCTGCTCTTGCTCGACGAGATCGCAGGCGGGCTGACCGAGTACGAATGCGGCGAGCTGGTTAAGACTATCAAGGACATCCATAGCAGCGGCACAACGATCGTCTGGATAGAGCATATCGTACACGCCTTGATTTCCGTCGCGAGCCGATTGGTTGTGATGAATTTCGGCCAGATCCTCGCGCAAGGCGATCCGCGCGAAGTGATGGCGGATGCGCACGTACGCGAAGTTTATATGGGCATTCCGGCGGCATGACCCTCTTGCAGACTCAGAACCTGTCGGCTTTCTATGGCGACTTCCAGGCATTGTTCGGCGTCAACGTCGCCGTGGAGCAAGGCGAGACTGTTGCCATCATCGGCGCCAACGGCGCCGGCAAGACGACATTTCTGCGCGCAATCGCGGGCGCCATCGAGAGCGCGCCGGAGATGGTCATGTTCGATGGCTTGCCGATCGGAAACAAGACTCCGCACGAGATCGTGCGGCTCGGGATCGCCATGGTGCCGGAAGGACGTCGCCTGTTTCCGAGCCTTTCGGTGGAGGAAAATCTGCTCCTAGGCACCCACAGCGAGCGTCCGGGACCATGGACGCTCAAGCGCGTCTATGAGCTTTTCCCGCGGCTCTATGACTTACGTCACCTCCCCTCGACGGCGCTGTCGGGTGGCCAGCAGCAAATGGCGGCAGTGGGCCGCGGCTTGATGTCCAATCCGCGATTATTACTCTGTGACGAACTCTCGCTCGGCCTCGCCCCGGTCATCATCCGTGACATCTACAGTTGCCTAGAGCACATCACTGCGGAGGGCACGACAGTTGTGCTTGTCGAGCAGGACATCAACCGTGCGCTCGATGCTTCGACGCGCTTCTACTGCTTTCAGGAAGGCCATCTCGCGCTGACCGCCCTTACTAAAGGCTTTGACCGCGCCGCGATCACCGCGGCTTACTTTGGAATGTAGGGCGAGGCCGCAGCAATGGGTTGGATCAACGCCATCATCCAGGGCAGCCTGCTCGGCGGATTCTACGCGCTGTTCGCCATCGGCTTGTCGATGTCGTTCGGCATCATGCGGCTTGTCAATATCGCCCATGGCGATCTCATCGTGCTCTCGGCCTATGTCGCCCTGGTTGTCACGCAGGCGACCGGACTCGATCCCTTCGCGGGTCTCGTCATCGTTCTGCCAATCATGTTCTTGCTCGGTTACGCGCTGCAACGCGGCTTGTTGAATCAAACGCTCAGCGGCGGCTTGCTGCCGCCACTCTTGGTCACGTTCGGCATCTCGATCATCATCCAGAACGGATTGTTGCAGGGCTTCGGCGCCTACGATCACCGGCTCAAGGAAGGCGCGATCGAGACCGCAAGCGTGCACCTTCCGAATGGCATCGATGTCGGCGTCTTTCCCATCGTCGTGCTGGCGGTCGCCGTACTGGCCATCGCCAGCTTGCAGCTGTTGTTCTATCGCACGCGGCTTGGCCGCGCCTTTCGCGCCGTCTCAGACGATGCCGACACCGCCGAACTGATGGGCATCGATAATCGCAAGCTCTACGCGGCGGCCCTCGGAATCGCGATGATATTCACGGCGCTCGCCGGTGTGCTGTTCGGCATCCGAACGATCTTCGCGCCGTTGTCGGGCCCGATCCGACTGATCCTCGCTTTCGAGGCTGTCATTATCGGCGGGCTCGGCAGCATGTGGGGCACGCTGATTGGCGGCATCGTGCTTGGCGTCGCCCAGGCCGTGGGCGCGCAACTCGATCCGAATTGGCAAATACTGGCCGGACATCTCGCCTTTCTCGCCATCCTGATCGTCCGCCCGAGCGGACTATTTCCGCGGACGAGGGACTGACATGGACTCCGTTCGGGTCGAGCGCGGAACAAGGGCGAGCCGCACTTTTGCTGTTATCGCTGTGCCGCTCGTGGTGGCGCTGATCGCGATGCCATGGTGGGGCGATGCGGGCGATATGCGGCTGGTCGGCGAAATGGCCTACTACCTTGCCTTGGCGCAGCTCTGGAATTTGCTCGCCGGCTATGCCGGCCTGGTGTCGGTCGGTCAGCAAGCTTTTGTCGGGCTCGGTGGCTACGCGCTTTTCTACCTGACCGGTCCGATGAATATGAATGTTTACCTCGCGCTCCTCATCGCCGGACCGTTCGCGGGCTTGATCGCGATCCCGGTCTCGTTTGCGGTGTTCCGGCTGCGTGGCGCCTATTTCGCTGTCGGCACCTGGGTAGTGTCCGAGATATTCGCGCTCTTGGCGAGCCTAATCGCGGTGCTCGGCGCGGGCTCCGGACTTTCGCTCACGCCCGCCATTTTGCGACAGATTTCACCCGATCGCGGCACGCGCGACGCGATTTTGTATCTGATGTCGCTTGCCGCTTCGCTCGTGGTGTTCGCCATCGTCTATTTGCTGTTGCGCTCGCGTCATGGACTGGCGCTGACCGCGATCCGCGACTCCGAACCGGCTTCCGCCAGCCTCGGCGTCAACACATTTCGCACCAAGTTCATCATCTATCTCGCCACCGCCGCATGCACCGGACTGGTCGGCGGGCTGATCTTCCTGCAAAAATTGCGCATCTCTCCCGAGGCAGGATTCAGCATCAATGACTGGACGGTGGTGGTGATCTTCATGGTCGTGATCGGCGGCATCGGCACGCTTGAAGGGCCGTTCATCGGCATGCTGATCTACATCGTGCTGCGTGAAGTTTTGGCCGACTACGGCACGATCTACCTGATGCTGATGGGCGCAATCGCCATCGCCGTGATGCTCAAGGCGCCGTTCGGTATTTGGGGATGGGTGATCCAGCGCTACGATTTGCAGTTGTTCCCGGTCGGCCGGCGTCTGATTCTGACACCGGCCGAGACCTCGTCGGAGTAAGAGCAGCCCATGCAGCAGTCTCCTGCGTCTCCACCAAGGGTAAGCAAACAAGAGATCGTGGAACGCGCCCGCGCGCTGGCGCCGATATTCGCGGCACGCGCGGCCGCGGCGGAGGAGGCGCGGCGCATGCCTGCGGAGTTGGCAAAGGACATGCTCGATGCCGGATTCGCCCGCGTCCTGCTGCCAACCCGCATCGGCGGCTATGGCCTCGGCTTCGACACCTGGTTCGAGGTCATGCGCGAACTCAGCAAGGCCGATGCGTCGCACGGCTGGTGCGCCGGGCTGATCATCCACCACGCCCATCTCATGGCCCAATATCCGGAGGAAGCACAGAAAACGTTGTGGGCGAATAGCCTCGATGTCCCCGTCGCCGCGTCATTTGCTCCGAATGCCCAAGCCGTTCCGGCAGACGGCGGCTATCACGTCTCCGGAAAGGGTTCGCCATTTGCCAGCGGTGTCGATCATTCCTCCTGGGTCATGCTCGGCGGCATGGCGCAGGATGAAGGCGGCCCGGAATGGAAGTTCTTTCTGGTCGCGCCCGGCGACTACACGGTGCGCGACACCTGGAACACCGTCGGCATGAAGGGCACCGGCAGCAACACGATCGTCACCGACAACGTCTTCGTGCCGCACAGCCGCGTGCTGCGTTTGACGGATTTGCGCGACGCCAAAACGCCGGGCAGCGCCATGTATAGCGAAACCATCTTCCACACCCCGTTTTTCTTTTACGCGCCGATCTCTTTCATCACGCCGATGCTCGGCGCGGTGCAGGGCGCATATGAGATTTTTCGGGACTGGACCAAACATCGGAAGACCCAAGGCGGCGCCGCGATGGCGGAAACGACGTCCGTACAGGTGCGAATGGCGCGCGCTGCCGCCGATATCGACGCCGCCGAACTGCTCCTTGAGCGCGCCGTGCATGTGACCGACGCGCCGGAGCGTTATTCGCCGCGGCTTCTGGCGCGCTCGGCGCGCGACTTTACGCGCGCATCCGAGCTCATCGTCGCCGCGATCGACACGCTTGTCGCCCTGAGCGGCACGGCATCATTCACCGCCTCGCATCCGATCCAGCGCGCCTGGCGGGATATTCACTTCATGGCGATGCATATCAGCGTCAACCCGGAGATGAATTATTCGAATTTCGGCCGCATCGAATTCGGCCTCGGCAGCGACCCGCATCATCCGTATTTGTGAAGGTTCAGCGCAACCCGGCCTGCTGCACCAGCGGGTAGACGTTTTTCTGGAACCAGCGCTGGTCCTCGATATAGCGCGGCCAGTTCAACAGCGTGCCGTCGAGGCCCATTTTAGACATGCGAATGAGCCCGTCGACGATCTGTTCCGGCGTGCCGATCAAAGGATAACCGCCCCACCCGGCTATGAAGTGCTTCTTCATTTCCGCCAGCACCGCCGGCGGCAGCGTCTTGGCGTTGGCGATCATGGTATCGACCAGGTTTGACACCGCTTCCCAGTCGCCTTTCTCCTGAACGTATTCGTTGAAATAGGCTTGCGCCTCCTTCTCGGTCTCGCCCTGCACGACATAGCCATAACTCCAGACCTGAATTTCGCGGCCATATTCATTGCGAGCCAGTTCGCGATAGGAATCCACTTTCGCTTTGCACTCGTCGAAGTCGTGCGAGCCGAAAACCACATAGACCATGTCGCAGTATTTGGCGGCAAAATGCTGGCCTTTGTCGGAGCCGCCAGCATTCATCACCGCCGGAAACGGCTTTTGAATGGGCTTCGGCTCAAGATAGCCTTTCTTGATCTTGTAGAAGCGGCCGTCGAAATCGAACGGCTCGTCGCGCGTCCACAGTGCCTTCAGGACATGCAGCCATTCGGCAGCGCATTCGTAACGATCATTGTGCTCCATCATCGGCGAGCCGAACATTTCAATTTCCGGCCGGTTCCATCCGGTCACGATATTGAGCGCAAAGCGTCCGCCGGTGACATGATCGATGGTCGCCGCCTGCTTCGCTGCCATCACCGGATGAATGGTCGGCACGTGGGATGTGGCGAAAATTCCCGAGTAATGCGTCGAGGCGCCGATTGCCGCGGCCCAGGAAAAGCATTCGAACCCTGGGCCGTTAAAATTCGTTACACCGCCGAAGCCGTGCCAGCGTCCGATTGGAACCAGCGCTTCGAATTCCATCTCCTCGGAAATCCTGGCCAGCTCGAGCGTGTTTGGCCAGTTGATTTCGAGCACGCCGTCGATGGTGGAGATCGCGCAGCCGCGATCGAGATTGGTGCCGAAGGTTCCGAGCTTGAGCTTGCGGTCGTTGAACACCGGATTGGTTCTGCGGCGATCTTCCACCATCGCATCCATGGCGTCTCTCCCTTATGCGCACTTTACGCAAGATTACGAACGCAAGCGCGGTGTGGCAATCCGCCCGCGACCGTGCAAAATTATCGCGATAGGAACCGGGAGCCGCTCATGTCGATCTTCGCCGTGAATTACCTGTGCCGCGAGGTGCTGCGCGACCACGCATTCCGCTCCGTCATGAAGGCCGATCCGGCAAAGGCGCTGGCGCCGCTCGACCTAAGCGGGGAAGAGCGCAGCGCACTGCTCGCCGGTGACGTCGGCTCACTCTTTCGCATGGGCGCCAATGGCTTTCTCATGGGCTACCTCGCCCGTTTCGAGGTTTGCGGATTGAATGTCGAAATCTACAACCAGCGCATGCGCGCAGTAAAAGTCGACGAGATCGGCCAGCCGGTGGCTTGAATCGCGGCACGGCTATCGGAGAGTCAGGACATGGCGCAGATCATTGGCGGATTTGGCGTGCCGCATACGCCGATATTCCCTCATTTCGTCAAACGCGACGGGCCCGATTGCGAGATCGCAAAACTGTTCGGCGCGCAAAAGAACGAGCTTGCGGCGGCGCGGCCAGATTTGATCGTGATGTTCGACACCGATCACCTCAATACTTTTTTTCTCAACGACCTGCCGATTTTCGCGGTCGGCATCGACACCGCCTTCAGGGCACCGAACGACGAGCCGCGCGACGTGCCGAACTACACGGTGAAATCGCTGCCGGGACTAGCCGCTCACATACGAGCCGTCGCGGTCGGCGCCGGCTACGACGTCGGCATGACGCAAAATTTTTCGGTCGATCATTCCGTCACCGTGCCGCTGCACTTCCTTACGCCCGACATGCACGTTCCAGTGATTCCGTTCTTCATCAGCGGCCACCTGCCCCCGCTACCGTCGGCGCGGCGCTGTTACGCGCTCGGACAAACCGTGGCCCGCGCCATCGAATCCTGGCCCGAAACGCTGCGTGTTGTAGTCATGGGCTCGGGCAGCTTCTCGCTCGAAGTCGGTGGTCCACGCATGGCGCCGGGCCGCTCCGACGGCGTGCCCGATCCTGACTGGGCGATGCGAGTCATCAAGTTGCTCGAGGAGCAACAGATCGACCGGCTGATCGCCGAATTGACCGAGCATCAAATGCTCAAGGCCGGAAATGTCGGCGGCGAAGTGCTCAATTGGATTACCATGCTCGGCGCCATCGGCAATCGTAAGCCGACTTATATCGCGCCGCAGATTCAGAACGGCCACGCCTACGGCGTGTGGCGGTGGAATTGACGGCGGCCGTGGACTTAGAAGCTGCAAAAGCATGCCGCACCCATTTCATCGGCGGTTGTGCTAGGATTGGGTACTCGGCTCGGGGACAAAATCAATGCAGCGACGGAAGTTCATCTCGCTTGCCGGCTGCGCCGCGATCGCTTGGCCACTTTCTGCTCGCGCGCAGCAGCGCGACAAGAAGCGGCATATTGCGGTTCTGATGGGCGGGCTGTCGCAGGGTGACGCCGGCGGGGAAGCAGAAGCCGCCGCCTTCGAGGCGGGCTTGAACGATTTGGGCTGGAGTCCCGGCGGCAATATCGATATCGCCTATCGCTGGCCGGGCGCCGGGATCGATTCCGTGCGCACAACCGCCGACGAAATCGCATCGAAACGGCCCGATCTGGTGGTCAGTCGTTCGACCCCGGCCACAGCCGCGCTGCTGCATAGCGGCCTGCCCGTTATCTTCATGTTGGTGGCCGCTGACCCAGTGAGTTCGGGCTTCGTGCAAAGTTTCGGGCACCCCGGCGGCAACATCACCGGATTTACGAATTTCCAGGCGTCTGTCGGCAGCAAATGGCTGGAACTTTTGAAAGAGGCCGTGCCTGGGGTTTCCCGGATTGCATTTCTGTTCAACCCGCAAACCGCGCCGTTTTCCGACGATTATCTGCACGCGGCCCAAGCGGCCGCTCCGACATTCGGCACCGCCGTCATCTCGGCACCTTGCGGCAGCACGGCCGACATCGAAACCGCGCTTGCCGCGCGGGCGAGCGAGGGCGGCGGTGGAATTATCGGCATGACCGATACTTTCGTTACCGAGCATCGCGATCTCATCATCGAGCTAGCGGCGCGGTATCGGCTGCCCGCGGTCTTTGGAGTCCGCAGTTTTGCGTCGAACGGAGGACTGATGGTCTATTCCGCCGACTATCCGGACATTTTCCGTCGCGCCGCCGGCTATGTCGACCGCATCCTCAGGGGGGAGAAGCCAGCTGAGTTGCCTGTGCAGGAACCGGCAAAATTCACGCTGTCGGTCAATCTCAAGACTGCCGCCGCGATGGGCCTCACTTTGCCGCAAACTCTGGTCACGCGCGCCGACGAGGTCATCGAGTGAGGCGGCCTGTCGCACGCCAGATCCGGATTGCTACGCATGGGAATGCGTGGAAAATACCGGTCTACCTGCAACCGGGTCCCCATGCGCCGAGGCTCGGGGCTGAGATGATCAAATGACAGCGGATGCGGATCAGCGCGGTGTGGCGACAAATCGGCTTGGCAGTGTCGCGCCGGCGATTGGTCCATCGATCGTGCGCAGCCGGCTCTTCATCAAATATGTCGCACTGTTCGTCACCGTGGTGGTTCTTGCGCTGGTGGCCAATGGCGTGTTCGAGATCTGGTTTTCCTACCAGGAAAACAAGGCCTCGCTGATCAGCATCCAGCACGAAGAGGCGGTGGCCGCAGCCGGCAAGATCGAGCAATTCATCAGCGAAATCGAAAGCCAGGTCGGCTGGACGACGCAACTACCTTGGTCAGACTCAACGCTCGAGCAGCGGCGCTTCGACGCATTGCGGCTGTTGCGGCAAGTGCCCGCCATCACCGAGCTGGCTCAGATCGATGCCTCGGGCCACGAGCAGTTGCGGGTGTCGCGGCTCACCATGGATGTGGTCGGAAGCGGCATCGACGATTCCAGCAAGCCGGGCTTCACCGAAGCCGTGGCGCATAAGGTCTATTTTGGCCCGGTGTACTTCCGCCGCGAATCCGAGCCCTACATGACGCTGTCGCTTGCAGGCACGCGGCGCGACACCGGAGTCAGTATCGCCGAGGTCAATCTCAAGCTCATTTGGGATGTGGTGTCGAAGATCAAGGTCGGCGAGCGCGGCCACGCCTTCGTGGTCGACGCCAACGGCCGCCTGATTGCGCATCCCGACATCAGTCTGGTGCTGCGTAATACCGACATGTCGAAGCTCGCTCAGGTGCGCAGCGCCCGCGCCGCCGCAGCCGGCAATGGCGGCGAGGAAGTTCAGCAAGCCGAGGACATTGCGGGCCACCGGGTACTCACCGCCTCCGCGCCCGTTAATCCGCTCGGCTGGATCGTATTTGTGGAGACGCCGATCGAAGAGGCCTACGCGCCGCTTTACGCTTCGATCCGGCGCACCGGCTTCGTGCTGCTTGGCGCGCTCGCGCTTGCCTTCGTCGCCGGCATGTTCCTCGCCGGACGGATGGTGGTGCCGATCCAGGCACTGCGCGCCGGCGCGGCACGCATCGGCAGCGGCGACCTGACACAGCGCATCAAGATCAAGACCGGCGACGAGGTCGAGGCGCTGGCCAATCAGTTCAACGACATGGCGGGTCGGCTGCAGGAATTCTATGCCGACCTGGAGAAGAAGGTCGAGGATCGCACCGCCGATCTCACCGAGGCGTTGGAGCAGCAGACGGCAACGTCTGAGGTCCTTCAAGTCATCAGCGGCTCCCCAGGCGACCTGCAGCCGGTATTCCAAACGGTACTCGGGAATGCGACGCGTCTTTGCGAAGCCGATTTCGGCGTTCTGGCACTCCATGAAGGCGACGCCTTCCGCGTCAGTGCAATGCATAATGCCCCGCCGGCCTTTGCCGAGCAGCGGCGAAGGGAGCCAATATTCCGCCCCGGGCCGCTGAACCCGGTAGCGCGCGCAGCCACCACGAAACAACTGCTCCACATAACCGATCTCGCTGAGGATGAAGCCTACAAGCGGCGCGATCCTGCGGCCGTCTTATTTGTCGAGCTGGCCGGCACGCGAGCCCTTCTCATAGTGCCGATGCTCAAAGAAGCGGAACTGATCGGCGTCATCGCCATATACCGGCAAGAGGCTCGTCCCTTTAGCGATAAGCAGATCGAACTGGTGCAGAATTTCGCCGCCCAGGCCGTGATCGCTATCGAGAATGCTCGCCTGCTCCACGAATTACGCCAACGTACCGACGATCTGAGTGCGTCGCTGGAGGATCTGCGAACGGCACAGGACCGTCTGGTTCAGACCGAAAAACTCGCCTCGCTTGGCCAGTTGACAGCAGGCATCGCCCACGAGATCAAAAACCCGCTCAATTTCGTCAATAACTTCTCCAGCGTCTCCGTCGAATTGCTTGATGAGCTGCAGGAGTTTATCGCCGGCGTCAAGGTCGATGACAAGACGCAAGCCGACATCACCGAATTGACGGACACATTGCGCGGCAATCTGGAAAAGATCGTTCAGCACGGCAAACGTGCCGATTCGATCGTCAAGAACATGCTGCTGCATTCGCGCGAAGGCTCTGGCGAGCACCGGCCCGTCGATATCAACGCCATTGTCGAGGAAAGCCTCAATCTCGCTTATCACGGGGCACGGGCGGAGAAGCAGGGTTTCAACATCACGCTGGAGCGCTCGTTCGATCCGGCCGCGGGCGAAGTCGACCTGTTTCCGCAGGAAATCACGCGGGTTCTGCTCAATTTGATTTCAAACGGCTTCTATGCGGCAACCAAGCGCAAGGGAGAGTCGAGCGAAGAAAATTACGAACCGATCCTCGCGGCAACGACCAAAAACCTCGGCGACCGCGTCGAGATCAGGATACGCGACAACGGCACCGGTATTCCGCCCGAGGTGAAAGCCAAGATGTTCAATCCATTTTTCACCACCAAACCCGCTGGAGAAGGCACCGGGCTTGGGCTCTCGCTCAGCCATGACATCATCGTGAAACAACATGCTGGTACCATCGCGGTCGATACCGAGCCCGGCAAATTCACTGAATTCAAGATTGTTCTACCGCGCATGGCGGCCGCTCTTGCACAGCCAGGAGGACGAGCGTGAATTTTCTCATTCTTGTCGTTGACGATGAACCCGACGTCGAGGTGCTGTTCAGCCAGCAGTTCCGACGCGACATTCGCGCCGGCCGCTTCACGATGGATTTTGCCCAATCCGCCTCGGCGGCGCTTCAGCGCATAGCCGATGCGGTTGCCGCTTCGCTCATCCTGATTTTGTCCGACATCAATATGCCGGGGATGAGCGGTCTCGAACTCCTTCCCAAGGCGCGGGCAGCGCGACCCGACGTTCCGATCATTATGATAACCGCTTATGGCGATGCAGAAACAAAGCGCAAGGCACTGGAAGGCGGTGCCGAAGCGCTTCTGACCAAGCCGATAGATTTTGCGATGCTTCGCAATGAGATCGAAACGCGGGTCGGACGCGCTGCATGACCGCACGCATTCTCGTCGTCGACGACGAGCCGGACCTCGAGGCTCTCGTTCTGCAAAAGTTTCGCCGCCAGATCAGGGACGGAGCGATGCGCTTCGTGTTCGCCCACGACGGCGTCGAAGCTCTGGCGATGCTGAAGGCCGATAAGGGCATCGATCTCGTGGTCAGCGACATCAATATGCCAAAGATGGACGGCCTATCTCTGCTACAGCAGTTGCAGGAAAGCGAGGAAAAGGTAGCAGCAATCATCGTATCGGCCTATGGCGACATGTCCAATATCCGAACCGCGATGAATTGCGGCGCGTTCGATTTCGTAACAAAGCCAATTGACTTCGTCGATCTGGAAATCACGATCGCCAAAACAATACGGCACGTCGAATTTTTGCGCGAAGCTCGGCAGAGACAAACCGAGGCTGAGCGGGCGCACGCGTCGCTGTCGCGGTATTTTTCCCCCAATTTGGCGCAGCGGCTCGCCAGCGAATCGGCAGCGGGAGAACTCGAAGGCCAGCGCCGTGAAATCGCAACTCTATTTACAGACATCACCAGCTTCACCGCTCTGGTGGAAATGCTAGAGCCGAGCGTACTCGGGCCGCTGCTAAATGACTATCTCACAGGCATGACCGATATCGTGTTTGCCCATGATGGCACAGTCGCGAAGATCATTGGCGATGCCATTCATGTGCTGTTCGGCGCCCCCGCCGAACAGCCGGACCATGCTACGCGCGCCATCGTTTGTGCATTGGCCTTGGATGACTATGCCCAGTCGGTCAGCGAACGCTACCGGGAAAAGGGGTTCGCGCTCGGCGCTACCCGGATCGGCGCTCATGCCGGGCCGGCGATTGTCGGCGCCTTCGGTGGAAGCCGTTTCTTCGACTACACCGCCTATGGCGATACTATCAATGTCGCGGCTCGACTTGAGGGCGCGAACAAACAACTTGGCACCCGCATTTGCGTGAGCGCCCCACTCGCCGCTAAGGTGGAGCACTTTCAAGGACGGCCGGTCGGCGACCTTGTCCTACGCGGCAAGACCGAGGCGTTGCGCGCGTTCGAGCCGTTGACCAGTGAGCAATACGAGTCTCCCGCCACCAAATCGTATCTCGATGCCTTTGCCAAACTGGAAGCGGGCGACGCAGGCGCGATGGCGGCCTTTGCGGCGCATGTCGGCAGAGAGCCACATGATCTATTGGCAAACTTCCATCTCAAGCGTCTTTTGAATGGCGCGAAAGGCCCCCGCATCGCGATGGAATAGCGCGGCGAGTATGACTACTGCTCTAGAACATCGGATAGGCGGGATTGAGCCCAAGGCCGAACTCCATCCGGCCAAAATTCTCGGCCGGTACGTCCCAGTTCATGACCACGTGCGAAGAGACGGCGTGCACGTCGCGCCAGCAGCGTTGCACGCTGTTATCGTCCATGAGACCGCTTGAGCCGCTGATCTTCACCAGGTCATCCATGGCCTCGCGCAAAATGCGCACGGCGTAAGTGAAGTCGCGGCGCAGCAATGTGCGGGTCTCAATTGACATGCCAGTATAGTCTGCCCGTGCGGTCGCGAAGGCGCGACGCGCCAGCAGTTCCGCGGCATCGATCTGTGCCGCGATCTCGGCGATACGAATTTGCACCGGCACATGCTGGGCGATATTGAGCTGCGTGTAGGTCAGGTAGCGCTGTCGCGTCCATTGCACGAAATCCCCATAGCCGCCGCGCGCCAATCCGAGTACCGGCGCCAGCAGCGCATAACTGTGCACCGCGATGAACGGCGTGCGGTAGATCGGATTGGTATTGGTTTTCGATCCGGGCGAGCAGGCGTCGCGCAGCGTCGAGAACGACACACTGCGGTGCTCCGGCACGAAGACATTATCGAGCATAGACGTATTGGAGCCGCTGGCGCGCAGGCCCGCGCAAAACCAGGTGTCGTCCTGCTTCACCTCGGACACTGGCACAAGATAAAGCCGCATGTCGGGATGATCCTCGCCTTCGCGGAACACCAAACCGCCAATCATGACCCACTGCGAGTGCCGCAACCCCGAGCACCATGACCAGCGGCCGTCGAGCCGATAGCCGCCTGGCGCCACGGACACCTTCCCGGTCGGCGCAGCGGAGGTGGCGATGCAGGCTGCAGTATCGCGGCTCCAGACATCGTGCTGCGCCTCTTCCGGAAACGACGCCAGGATGCAGGCGTGATCGGTGAGATAATTCAGGCACCACGCCGAGGAACCGCAGGTCGATTTGCCGAGTTCGACCGCAACGTCGAAAGCAACCTCGTGGTCATGCTCGTAACCGCCCCAACGTTTTGGTTGCAGGGTATGGATCAGTCCGGCCGCGATGTATTCGTCGACCGATTCCTGCGGGATGTTGCGGTCCCGTTCGGCCCGCACCGCCCGTTCCCGGAGCCTCGGCGCCATTGCACGAGCTCGGGCCACAAGGTCTGCGGCGGCCGGAATTTTCTGCGATTGCGGCGTGGCAGGCGGCCGCAGATCGGCAAGCGTCATGACGTTTCCTCCGTTTGCGAAAGACTGCGCCGCCAGCCTGCCAGGATCAAGGCCGACTGCGGCCGAAATCGCGCAGAATCCGCGCCGCGGCCGGCTGCATTTTCACCCCTTCACAAGTCCCGCACAGCCGCTATCGTGTTACAAAATCGCGGAGGGAGAACGATGCGTCTCGGGATATTCATGATGCCGGTGCATCCGCCGACGCGCTCGTTCACCGACACGCTGGCCGAGGACGAAGAGAAGGGGCTCTACGCCGACCAGCTCGGCTTCGACGAATTGTGGCTCGGCGAGCATTTTACCGCGACGACCGAGCCGATCCCCTCGCCGCTGATGTTCTTTGCCAGTCTTGCGCCACGCACTCAAAACCTGACCTTCGGTACGGCGGTGATCTGTCTGCCGAACCACGATCCGGCTATCGTCGCCGCCGAAGTCGCGCAGTTCGACCACATGTGCCGCGGCCGGTTCATACTCGGCGTCGGCCCGGGCGGCCTGCTTTCCGACTTCGAGCTGTTCGATAATGCCGACCGCGCCGTGCGCGGACGCAAATTTGTCGAATTGATCAGGACAATTCAGAAAATCTGGTCGCAGGATCCGCCCTACGACATCGAGGGCGAGTTCTACAAAGTCCGCATCAAGGATGCGATCATTCCCAAGCTCGGCATCGGCTACATGCCAAAGCCATTCCAGAAACCGGGGCCGCCGATCGCAACCTCGCTGTCGAGCCGCGATTCTCCCACCGCCAAGATCGCAGCACTTCAGGGCTGGAGCATTATTTCCGGCAACAACGTACCGTCAGCCGCGATCGCCTCGCATTGGCAGACATACAGCAAGGCCTGCGCCGAAGCAGGCAAACCGGCACGCGGCGAGAATTGGCGTGTGGCGCGCAATGTCATGGTCGCGCCGAGCGATGCCGAGGCGCACGAGCGCGTCCACAGCACGCAGGGCTCCAACCATTATTTCTATACCTATATGCGCGAAGTGCTGTCGCGCGTCGGCATCCTGTCGGTGATGAAACCAGATCCGGGCATGCCTGATGAAAAGGCGACCGTCGAAGTCATCACCGAAGGTTGCATGATCTACGGCTCACCGAAGACTTTTCTCGACAAGCTCGTGGCCTTCCGCGACACCGTTGGCCCGTTTGGCACCTTGCTGATGACGGGCCTGGACTGGAGCGGCCCCAACGCAGCCTGGGAACGCGATTCCATGCGGCTCTTGGCGCAAGACGTGATGCCGAAATTCCGGCAGCACGTTGTGGCGCAAGCCGCGGAGTGACAGCGGACAGGACTACTTCGGCTCTTTGCCGGTGTAGCGCAGTACGAAAAGTCCCCACTTGTCGTCGTTCATATAAATGTAGCCCCGCGAGTTGACGGCGAGTTCTTCGCTCCAGTCGATCTCGGATGCATGAGCGCCCGACTGTGCCGGCATGCCGGGCCGTTCAGGCGGCATGAAATAGCCGACCTCCTTGGGCAGGCGCGGATCGCTGATGTCGAAGATGCGCAGGCCGGCATTGAACCAGGCAATGTCCATCAGGTTGCCGGGCTGCTGGATCGCCGGATTATGAATTTCCTGGCTGGTGTTGTGCGGCCCGAAGCGGCCGCCCTTGTCGCAGAAATCCTTGTAGGGCGCCTCCGGCGGCGGTACCGGCGACGGGAAGACCGAAACAAGCCGCGGCTTCGCCGGGTTTGAATTATCGATCATGCCGGCGAAGTTCATGCCGTCATCCTCGCACTTCTCCTTCTGGGCTTCGGAACTGACATAGAGCAACTTGCGATCCCACAATGGCAGCACGGTATGGACCGACTGCATGCCGACGCTGGCGAACGGCTCGGTGATATGGATCTTGCCGATCAGCTTTGGATTGGTCGGGTCGCTGATGTCGAGATTGACCACGTCGGGCGTATAGCCAAACGACGCCATCTTGCCATCGGGGCTGACATTGACCGGTCCATGAAAGCCTTCCGGATAAGGCGATGGCGGCTCGCCGTCCTTCTGGCCGGGTTGCCACCATTTGCCGACTTCCTTCGGATGGGCGGGATCGCTCACATCGAGGATCACCATGATGTGCAGCTTGAAGCCGGGGTAACTCGTCGACAGGTACGCATACTTGCCGCCCGGATAGGAATTGCGATGCGCGCCGGTTGCGCCGCCCATCCACGAACCAACCTGCTTGGGATTTTCCGGATCGGAAATGTCCCACAGCAGCACCGCCGGAGCCGGGTTCGCCTGCGGCCTGAAGCTGTTGAGCGACGTAATCATCAGATTGTCGTGCAAAGTCACTTGCGCGGTGATGATGCTCTTGTCGTCGGTGACATAGGGAATGAATTTGACGAAACGCGGGTTCGCCGGATCGGTGATGTCGACGATGCTCCAGCCTTGATTGAAAGAATGGCCGGTGTAGAGGTACCACTTGTCGTTCGCCGTATGTTTGATCGCGATCTTGAAGCCGCCAAACCGGCCGTCCAAGGCCGAGAATCCGACCTGCTCCACGTTTTGCGCCTGGCCGCCCGGCGGAAACGGATCGGCCAGTGCGGCGCACGATGCAAATGCCGCCAAAGCAGCAATCGTCAGCGCACGGATATGTGCGCCGCGAGTCAATTTTTGTCCTTTGTTACGCACGAGTTCCTCCCGGTGTTTCAACGGTCGAAATTTTGCAGCATCGCCTCGCGAAAAAACTTCGGCAGTTCAGCAAGATCATCGTCGCCGTAATCGCCATCGACCGCAGCCGACAACGACGCCAACGCGCCGGCCGACAGCGGCATCGGTACGCCGGTGAGCGCGCCGGTCGCGACTGCCGACATGATATCTTTGCGGAGCGTGCGGATGTCGAGCGTGATGTCCGCCGGCGCGCCTTTCAGCACGTCGGCTTTGCTCTTGAGCCAACCGCTCGCCGTCGCGGTCTCCTGCAAGACATCCACCATCTGATCGAGGGCGAGGCCCTGCTTCAGTCCGAGTGCGAGCGATTCCGCCACCGCCTGAATATAGGCGCCGAGACCGAGATTGGCGGCAAGCTTCATCGCATAGCCGGCGCCGTTCGGGCCCATATGGACAATCCGGCGTGTCAGCTTTTCCAGCACCGGACGGGCGCGTTCGATATCCTCGGGCTTACCACCGGCCATGGCCAACAGCGTTCCGGCTCGGACCTGCGGAATGGTTCCGAGTACCGGTGCCTCGATCAGCCGCGCGCCCCGTTTTTCTACAACTGGCACAAGTTCGCGGCCGGTCATCGGTTGGAGCGTACTCATCTCGATGAATAATTTTCCCGTCACGTCGGCCTCGAGAAAACCCGCCGCGCCGCTAAAGATTTTTCGCACACCGTGGTCCTCGGTGACGCTCGATATGACGATCTCGGAATTGGCGGCGACGCCGCGGGCATTTTCTGCAATGCACAGGCCTTCTGCTGCAAGCGCCTGGTTCGCGTGGGCACCCTGGTCCCAGCCGACCACGTCAAAGCCTTGCTCGCGCAATCGGCGAAACATGGCGCCACCCATTCGGCCCAGCCCGACAATGCCGACTTTCATAGGGTCCTCCCAATGCGAACGAACCGGCGGTCATCTTGACTGATTCTGGCCTTGCCGCTGCCTAGAAAGCAGGCGCTGTCTGCTCAATCTGTAATGCGCCCCGCCGTTCTCCGCCTTTTATCACGCAAATTCAGCATCTTATGATCAGGGTGAAATTGGCACATGGCTTGCGACACTCCGGAGAAGGGTGCCGTCCGCGCGCCCGCTGCGATAATGGCGAGGTTCCTTCATGTACAGCGACAGATCAATGACCACTTCACCAAATGCGCGCCGCTGGCTTGCGACGGCAGCCGGGCTTGCGTTGTCGATGCTGGCGACGGTGTCGGCCAAAGCCCAGGACACCATCAAGGTCGGCATTCTGCATTCACTCTCCGGTACCATGGCGATCAGCGAGACCACCCTCAAAGACGTCATGCTGATGCTGATCGACGAGCAGAACAAGAAGGGCGGTCTGCTCGGCAAGAAGCTCGAGGCCGTCGTCGTCGATCCGGCCTCGAACTGGCCGCTGTTCGCCGAAAAAGCCCGCGAACTGATCTCAAAGGACAAAGTCTCGGTGGTGTTCGGCTGCTGGACCTCGGTGTCGCGCAAGTCGGTGCTGCCGGTGTTCAAGGAACTCAACAGCGTCCTGTTCTACCCGGTCCAGTTTGAAGGCGAAGAAGGCGAGCGCAATGTGTTCTATACCGGTGCCGCGCCGAACCAGCAGGCCATCCCGGCGGTCGACTACCTGATGAGCGCCGACGGCGGTTCGGTGAAGCGCTGGGTGCTGGAAGGCACCGACTACGTCTATCCGCGCACCACCAACAAGGTCCTCGAAGCCTACCTCAAGCAAAAAGGGGTCAAGGACGAGGACATCATGATCAACTATACGCCGTTCGGCTTCTCCGATTGGCAGACCGAAGTCTCCAAGATCAAGGCGTTCGGCTCGGCCGGCAAGAAGACCGCGGTGGTGTCGACCGTCAACGGCGACGCCAACGTGCCGTTCTACAAGGAGCTCGGCAACCAGGGCATCAAGGCAACCGACATCCCGGTGGTGGCGTTCTCGGTCGGCGAGGAAGAATTGGCAGGCCTCGACGCCAAGCCGCTGGTCGGTCATCTGGCCGCCTGGAACTACTTCGAGTCGATCAAGACCCCCGCCAATGCCACCTTCATCAAGGAATGGCATGAGTTTACCAAGAACCCGAAACGCACCACCAACGATCCGATGGAGGCGCATTACATCGGTTTCAACATGTGGGTGAAGGCGGTTGAAAAAGCCGGCACCACCGATCCCGACAAGGTGATCGCGGCGCTGCCGGGCATCAAGCAGGCCAACCTCACCGGCGGCGTCTCCGAAATGCTGCCCAACCACTACATCACCAAGCCGGTGTTCATCGGCGAAATCCGCGCCGACGGCCAATTCAACGTGGTGTGGAAGACCAAAGGCCTGGTGCCGGGCGATGCTTGGTCGCCCTACCTGCCGGGATCCAAGGACTTGGTCGCCGATTGGGTCAAGCTCAATTGCGGCAACTACAATACCGTCACCAAAACCTGCGGCGGTTCGTAAAACCCCGCCAGCGATGACAGTGCGGGGAGGCAAACAACCCTCCCCGCAGCAACGCCGGGGATATCACAATGCGTGCTAGCCGAGCTTGTCTCGTCGCGTTGCTATTGGCCTTCGGATTTTTGCTCGGGCAGACAACCGCACGCGCCGACGCCCTCGAGGATGCGCTCGTCCGTTTCACTGCCGGCGACTTCGATGAAGCCTTTGCCGGCGTCACGGCTGTTGCAACAAGCGGCAGCCCTCGGGCTGCGACCATTCTCACCGCGCTGCAAAATGGCCAGTTGATGTTCAGCGCCGAAAAGAAATCTGTCTATATCCAGGACACCGACAACAAGCTGTTCGACGCCGCGACCGGACGGGAGGTCACAGGCGACCCGCCGGCCGACCTCGACACCGTTGCGCTCAATAACCGGCTGCGCGGAACGATCGATGCGGCACTTGGCGGGCTCACGTTATTGTCCAGCGACCCGGCGAAGCGCCTGGACGCCGCGGAGGCGGTATTCAAATCGCGTGATGTTAGCACCTTGCCCACGGTCGAAGCCGCTATCGAGAAGGAGCAGGATCCGCGCATTAAGCGCGCGCTGATGCAAGCTCACGCCGCGATCATCCTATCGAACGACAGCGCCAACGACGAGGATAAGATCGCAGCCGTGGCCGTAGTCCAGCAACGCGGCGATCAGGACGCGCTCGGGCTTCTGCAATCCATCTCGACCGGCACCTCGGCGCCGGTCGCTAAAGCCGCCGCTGGCGCCATCGCCGCAATTCAGAATCGCCTGGCGATTTGGAACACGGTGCAAAACGCCTGGTACGGCATTTCTCTCGGTTCGGTGCTTTTGCTCGCAGCCATCGGACTAGCCATCACTTTCGGCGTGATGGGCGTCATCAACATGGCGCACGGCGAAATGGTCATGATCGGGGCCTACGTCACCTACGTGGTGCAGGAGACAATCCGGACCAGCTATCCAGCGCTGTTCGACTATTCCCTAGCCATGGCTATTCCGCTTGCCTTTATCGTCGCCGGCTTCGTCGGCATCCTGATCGAACGCTGCATCATCCGCTTCCTCTACGGGAGGCCGCTGGAGACCTTGCTGGCGACCTGGGGCTTGTCGCTAATCTTGCAGCAGGCGGTGCGCACGATCTTCGGTCCGAACAACCGCGAAGTCGGCAATCCATCGTTCATGAGCGGCGCATTCGACCTCGGCGGCATCACCATTACCTATAACCGGCTGTGGATCATCTGTTTCTCGCTCGCTGTCTTCGTTGCGCTGTTGGCGCTTCTGCGCTTCACTCGCTTCGGGCTTGAGATGCGCGCCGTAACCCAGAACCGGTCGATGGCGGCCTCGATGGGCATCCGCACCAGCCGGATCGATGCGCTGACATTCGGCTTGGGCTCCGGCGTTGCCGGCATGGCCGGCGTCGCGCTGTCGCAGATCGATAACGTCAGTCCCAATCTCGGCCAAGGCTACATCATTGACAGCTTTATGGTCGTAGTATTCGGCGGTGTCGGTAATCTCTGGGGCACGCTGGTCGGCTCATTCGTGCTCGGCATCGCCAACAAGTTCCTGGAGCCCTTCGCCGGCGCAGTGCTCGGCAAGATCGCGATTCTCGTGTTCATCATTCTCTTCATTCAGAAAAGACCGCGCGGCATGTTCGCCCTCAAAGGCCGAGCAGTCGAAGCATGATGCCGCATCTCCTCATCCGTTCGCTCGATCGCGGTGCGGTGATTTTCCTGATCGTCGTTGCCGCGGCCGCGATCCTGATACCGATCTTCAATCTTGCTTTGCCGCCATCGTCGGCATTGCACGTGCCGACATACCTCGTGGCGCTGTTCGGCAAATATGTCTGCTACGCCATCCTTGCGCTCTCCATCGATTTGATCTGGGGCTATTGCGGCATTCTCTCGCTCGGCCACGGCGCGTTCTTCGCGCTCGGTGGCTATGCCATGGGCATGTATCTGATGCGGCAGATCGGCACCCGTGGCGTCTACGCCAATCCGATCCTGCCCGACTTCATGGTTTTCTTGAACTACAAGGAGTTGCCGGTCTATTGGTATGGCTTCCAGCATTTCCCTTACGCCGCGCTGATGATCGTGGCGGTGCCAGGCGCGCTTGCCTTTGTGTTCGGCTGGTTCGCGTTTCGGAGCCGCGTCACGGGTGTTTATCTTTCGATCATCACGCAGGCGTTGACCTACGCCCTGATGCTCGGGTTTTTTCGTAATAATTTCGGCTTCGGCGGCAACAATGGTCTCACCGATTTCAAGGACATTCTCGGCTTCAACGTCCAGGCGGAGACGACACGCAACGCCCTGTTTGCGCTGTCGTGCATCGCGCTGATGCTCGGTTTCATCGTCTGCCGCGCCGTCGTCACGTCGAAACTCGGTAAGGTGCTCATCGCCATTCGCGACGCTGAATCGCGCACCCGATTTCTTGGCTATCGGGTGGAGTCCTACAAGCTATTTGTATTCACGCTCTCGGCCTGCATGGCCGGCATCGCCGGCGCTCTTTATGTGCCGCAGGTCGGCATCATCAATCCGGGCGAATTCGCGCCGGGCAATTCCATCGAGGCGGTGATCTGGGTCGCGGTCGGCGGCCGCGGCACGCTCATCGGCGCCGCGCTTGGTGCGATCGTCGTCAATTATGCCAAGACTTATTTCACCTCGGGCGTGCTTGCGCCGTACTGGTTGTTCATGCTCGGCAGCCTCTTCATCGGCGTAACGCTGCTGTTGCCGCGCGGCATCATCGGCTCGCTGAACCACTGGACGGCGCTGCGGCGGGCGCGGGTGTCGGCGGCCGCCGAAGACGGCGTGACTGCGCCGCCACCTGAGCCGGCTCCGGCGGAATGAGGATCGGGCAATGGTAGCGCTCACCACCGCACTGCTCTACCTCGACGGCGTGTCCGTCTCGTTCGACGGCTTTCGGGCGCTCAACAAACTGTCTTTCACCATCGAACCGGGCGAGATGCGCGCCATCATCGGCCCCAACGGCGCCGGCAAAACTACGATGATGGATGTGGTTACCGGCAAGACCCGGCCGGACGAAGGCGAGGTCGTGTTCAATGGCGAATACAATCTCACGAGGCTCGACGAGGCCGAGATCGCCACGCTCGGCATCGGCCGCAAATTCCAGAAGCCGACGGTGTTCAACAGTCACACCGTCTTCGACAACCTCGAGCTTGCGCTCAAGGCCGATCGCCGCGCCCGCACGACGCTGTGGTGGCGCGAAAGCCCGACAGAACATCACCGCATCGACGAAATCCTGGAGACGACCCGACTTACCCGGGTGCAAGACCGGCTGGCCGGGAGCCTGTCGCACGGACAAAAACAATGGCTCGAGATCGGCATGCTGCTGGCACAGGACCCGAAGCTGCTCCTGGTCGATGAGCCCGTCGCCGGCATGACCGACGTCGAAACGCACCAGACCGCGGAACTCCTGAAAGAGATCAACCGCGAACACACCGTCGTCGTCGTCGAACACGACATGACTTTCGTGCGCGAGCTTGGCGTCAAAGTCACCTGCTTGCACGAAGGTTCTGTTCTCGCCGAAGGTACGATCGATCAGGTCTCGGAGAACGAGCGGGTCGTGGAAGTTTATTTGGGACGGTGAGCCATGCTTGACGCACAATCGCTCGACCTCAGCTATGGTGCCGCGCAGGTGCTGCGCGGCGTGTCGCTCAAGGCCGAACCGGGCAAGGTAACATGCGTGCTGGGCCGCAACGGCGTCGGCAAGACCAGCCTGCTCGACGCGCTGGCCGGCCAGCATCCGGTCAGTCAAGGCACGATCACCTGGGAGGGCGCCGACATCACCAGACTGCGGCCCGCGGACCGCGCCCGCCGCGGCATCGCCTATGTACCGCAGGGTCGCGAGATTTTTCCGTTGCTGACGGTTGAAGAGAACCTGCGAACCGGGTTTGCCCCATTGCCGCGCGCGCAGAGTAGTGTACCCGACGACGTCTTTACGCTGTTTCCGGTATTGCAAAGCATGTTGCGCCGGCGCGGCGGCGATCTTTCCGGCGGCCAGCAGCAGCAATTGGCCATTGGCCGCGCATTGGTGATGCGGCCCAGGCTTTTGCTGCTCGACGAGCCGACCGAAGGCATCCAGCCCTCCATCATCAAGGATATCGGTCGCGCCATCAGCTATCTACGCTCGCTCGGCAAGATCGCGATCGTGCTGGTCGAGCAATATCTCGACTTTGCCCGCGAACTCGGCGACCATTTCGCCGTGATGGATCGTGGCGCAGTCGTTTATTCCTGCAACCGTGACAACCTCGACGAGGGCGCGCTAAAGCGGGCCATGGCCATCTGAGCTCTGGCTATCTGAGGTCTGGCGATCTAGCGTCCGATGAATGGCCGGTTTGATGGTGGGGAACGCACGGCTACGCAACGAAATCTTCGCCGGTAACCGGGCGGTCGGGCGCGTTGCGTTCACAGTCGCGGCGGGTCCGGGCGGCAGCCGGCGCACGCGCGTTCATGAAGCAGGCTCGCTGCGGGTCCGTTTTCCCAATGCCATCAGCCAGGACACGCTCGATGCGGTGATCGTCAATACCGCCGGCGGCATGACGGGCGGCGACCGCTTCGGCATCGACATCGGTGTCGGCGCCCATGCCGGGCTGACCGTCACCACCGCGGCCGCGGAAAAAGTCTATCGCTCGTTGGGACCGGACACGCAGATTGGTGTCAAGCTCGATATCGGTCCGGGCGGCATGCTGGCGTGGCTGCCGCAGGAAACCATCCTGTTCGATCAGGTCCGGCTGCGCCGCAGTATCGATGTCGATCTTGCCGGCGACGCCCAGTTGCTGCTGGTCGAGGCGATCGTCTTTGGCCGCTCAGCGATGGGCGAGTCAGTCGTACAAGGTTGCCTGTGCGATCGCTGGCGCGTGCGGATCGGTGGCAGGCTCGCTTTCGCCGAGACGCTCCGCCTCGATGGTGAGATAGCGCAATGTCTGGCGCAACGCGCCATCGCCGGCCGCGGCGTGGCGGTGGCAAGCGTCGTCAAACATCCCGGCAACGACGACGATGTTGCCGCGATCCGCGCCATGCAGGACAACTTCGCCGGTGAAGTCGGCGTGTCGGCCTGGAACGGCCTCGTCGTGGCCCGCTTGATCGCGCCGGAAGGCGCCGTGTTGCGCCGCGATCTCGTGGCCGTGCTCGCGGCGCTGCGCGCCGGGCCGCTGCCGCGGCTGTGGGCGAGTTGAGGAAGCGTCATGCAGCTCACACCGCGTGAGAAGGACAAGCTGTTGATCGCCATGGCGGCGATGGTGGCGCGGCGTCGGCTCGAACGCGGCATCAAGCTTAATCATCCGGAGGCTATCGCGCTTATCGCCGACTTCATCCAGGAAGGCGCGCGCGACGGACGCACCGTTGCCGAGCTGATGGAGGCCGGCGCCCATGTTATTTCGCGCGCGCAGGTGATGGACGGCATTCCCGAGATGATTCCCGATATCCAGGTCGAAGCGACGTTTCCGGACGGGACCAAGCTCGTCACCGTGCATGAGCCGATCAGATGAGGTTACGATGATCCCCGGCGAATATTTCATCCAGCCCGGCGAAATCGAGATCAATAAGGGCCGCAGGTGCGTCACGCTCACGGTCTCGAATACCGGCGACCGGCCGATCCAGGTCGGCTCGCACTACCATTTCTTCGAAACCAATCCTGCACTCAGGTTCGATCGTAAAAAGGCGCGCGGCATGCGGCTCGATATCGCCGCCGGCACGGCCGTGCGCTTTGAACCCGGACAGTCGCGCGACGTGACGCTGGTCGCGGTCGCCGGGGCGCGCACGATCTACGGCTTCCGCCAAGCGGTCATGGGAAAACTCTAGGAAGCGGTCATGCCGGGCAAAATCCAGCGCAGCGTCTATGCCGACATGTTCGGTCCCACCACCGGGGACCGAGTGCGGCTCGCCGACACCGACCTCATTGTCGAAGTCGAGAAGGACTTCACCGTTTACGGCGAGGAGGTGAAATTCGGCGGCGGCAAGGTCATTCGCGACGGCATGGGCCAGTCGCAGGCGACCAATAAGCAGGGCGCGGTCGATACCGTCATTACCAACGCGCTCATTCTCGATCATTGGGGCATCGTCAAGGCCGATGTCGGCATCAGGGGCGACCGCATCTCGGCGATTGGCAAAGCAGGCAATCCCGATATCCAGCCTGGCGTCACTATCGTCATCGGACCTGGAACGGAAGTCATTGCCGGTGAAGGTAAAATCCTCACCGCCGGCGGCTTCGACACCCACATCCATTTCATCTGCCCGCAGCAGATTGAGGAAGCGCTGATGTCCGGCGTGACCTCGATGTTGGGCGGCGGTACCGGCCCCGCGCACGGCACCTTCGCGACCACCTGCACCCCGGGTCCGTTTCACCTCGGCCGCATGATCCAGGCCGCCGATGCATTTCCGATGAATCTCGGTTTTGCCGGCAAGGGCAACGCGTCACGTCCAGCGGCGTTGGAAGAGATGCTCAAAGCCGGCGCATGCGCGCTCAAGCTGCATGAGGATTGGGGTACGACACCCGCTGCGATCGATTGCTGCCTGTCGGTCGCCGACGATTACGATGTGCAGGTGATGATCCACACGGACACGCTCAACGAGTCGGGCTTTGTCGAAGACACGATCAAAGCCTTTAAGGGTCGTACCATCCACGCCTTCCACACCGAAGGCGCCGGCGGCGGTCACGCGCCGGACATCATGAAAGTGGCGGGCCTGAAGAACGTGCTGCCCTCGTCGACCAATCCGACGCGTCCCTTTACGCGCAATACGATCGACGAGCATCTCGACATGCTCATGGTCTGCCACCACCTCGACCCGTCGATCGCCGAGGACCTCGCTTTCGCAGAGAGCCGCATCCGCAAGGAGACGATTGCAGCCGAGGACATTCTTCATGACCTCGGCGCGCTGTCGATGATGTCCTCGGATTCCCAGGCCATGGGCCGGATCGGCGAGGTGATCATTCGCACCTGGCAAACCGCCGACAAGATGAAAAGACAGCGCGGCCGGCTGAAAGACGAGAAAGGCGACAACGACAATGCGCGCGCCAAGCGCTACGTCGCCAAATATACGATCAATCCCGCGATCGCACACGGCGTGTCAAAGCACATCGGCTCGGTGGAAAAGGGCAAGCTTGCCGATCTGGTGCTTTGGTCGCCGGCATTCTTCGGCGTCAAGCCGGAGTGCATCATCAAAGGCGGCACGATCGCGGCGGCACCGATGGGCGATCCGAATGCGTCGATCCCGACCCCGCAGCCCATCCATTACCGGCCGATGTTCGGGGCATTCGGCAAGGCGGTGACTGCCTCTTCAGTGGTGTTCACCTCGTCGGCCGCCATAAAGGGCAAGCTGCGCGACAAGCTTGGCGTCGAAAAGACATTCGTCGCAGTCGAGAATGTGCGCGACGGTATCAGCAAAAAGAGCATGATCCACAACGGCGCGACGCCGAAAATCGAGATCGACGCCGAAACCTACGAGGTTCGCGCCGACGGCGAGCTTCTGACCTGCGCACCAGCGGAAGTCCTGCCGATGGCACAGCGCTATTTCCTGTTCTGACAGACAACGCCGGGCGCCGATGCGTGCGACTTCCATCAAGGCGGCTGCGACCTGGTCGGGCGGCACGGCCGACAGTGTCGTGCTCGATTACGACGACCGTCACCGCCGGCGCAAGGCGATGAAAGGGACGCGGGGGCTCACCTTTTTGCTCGACCTTCCGGTCGCCACATCGCTACGCAGCGGAGACGCGCTGGTGCTGGAAGACGGGCGCCTGATCGAGGTCGTCGCCGCGCCGGAACTGCTGCTCGAAATCCGCTGCGCCGATCCGCTGCATCTCGCTCGCGTCGCCTGGCATCTGGGCAACCGGCATGTGCCGACACAATTGCTGGCGAAATCGCTGCGTATCCGGCGCGATCACGTGCTGGCGGACATGCTGCGCGGACTAGGCGCGCGCGTTATCGAGATCGAAGCGCCATTCGATCCGGAGGGCGGCGCCTATACGGCGGCGGCCGGGCACGATCATCACGATACGCACAACCACCATCATCACGAACAGTCCCACCACGACGGGCACGATCATGGCCGGTGAGAAGCGCATGGTGCGCACCAGCGAAGCACGAGCCGCGGCGGCGGACGACGCGACCGTGTCGCAGGATGCGCTGTACCGCCTGATGACCTGGCTGTCGCCGGCCTATCCGGTCGGCGCATTTTCCTATTCGAGCGGGATCGAGTGGGCGGTCGAGGCCGGAGATATCACCAACGTCGAAACCTTGCGGCATTGGCTCGAAGCGATGCTGAGCGACGGCGCAGGGATCAATGACGGAATTTTCTTCGCGGAGACCCATCGTGCAGTGTCGGACGGCAGGGATGGCGCGCTGGTCGAAATCGCCGAGCTTGCTGCGGCGTTCGTGCCAACCCGCGAGCGCCATCTCGAAACCATCAGCCTGGGCCGGGCCTTCATCGATGTCACCCGAGCGGCATGGCCCTGCCCCGCCCTCGTCAGGCTGCAAGAGCTTTGGCATGGCCCGGTGGCTTATCCGGTGGCCGTCGGCGTCGCCTGCGCCGGCCATAGCGTCCCACTTGCACTTGCGTCACACGCCTTCCTGACGGCGCTGACGGCCAACTGGGTCTCCGCCGGCGTGCGGCTCATTCCGCTTGGGCATACCGAGAGCCAAAACCTGTTGCGGATGCTCAAACCCACGGTGGCGCGAGCCGTGCGGCGGGCGCTGGATGCGACCCTCGACGACCTCGGCAGCGCGACATTTCGGGCCGACCTTGCCAGCGCCAGGCACGAAGCCCAATACACACGCCTGTTTCGAAGCTGACCCGACGGAGTCCAATCATGCCAAGCCCCAATGGTCCGCTTCGCGTCGGCATCGGCGGTCCCGTCGGCTCCGGGAAGACGGCCCTGATGGATTCACTCTGCAAGTCCATGCGCGGGACCTATGACATCGCTGCGATCACCAACGACATCTACACCAAGTGGGACGCTGAATTTTTAGTACGATCCGGTTCGCTCGAGCCCGATCGCATCGTCGGCGTCGAGACCGGCGGTTGCCCGCACACCGCGATCCGCGAAGACGCTTCGATGAATCTGGCCGCGGTCGCGGATATGCGGGCAAAATTCCCAAAGCTCGATCTCGTCCTGATCGAATCCGGCGGCGACAATCTTGCAGCGACGTTCTCGCCGGAACTCGCGGACCTGACGATCTACGTGATCGACGTGGCGGCGGGCGACAAAATCCCCTCCAAGGGCGGCCCGGGCATCACCCGCTCCGATCTTCTGGTCATCAATAAGATCGATCTGGCGCCCCACGTCGGCGCTTCGCTTGCGAAGATGGAGACCGACGCCAAACGCATGCGCGGCGCGCGGCCATTCGTCATGACCAATCTGCGTCAAGGCGACGGCCTGCCCACCATCATTCGCTTTATCGAGACGACGGGCGGACTTTCGAGCCGATAGGGCAACAGCGCATGCCGAGTTGCAAAAGCGGCGCGGGTGACGAGCGCCTCATTGTCCGATTGTCACTTGCCTGTTCGCAAATCCCCAAACGCATCCTCCAACCGCACAAGCGCTTCCTCGAGGATCGGACGCGGCGTAGCAAAGTTAAAACGCAACCATGTCCCGCCGCCCGGCCCAAACTGCTCGCCCGGGCTGACAAAGATGCGCGCGCGGTTCTTAACCCTGGAGGCAATCTCCTCGGGCGCCAGATTGGTTCCGGAAAAATCGACCCACGCCAGATAGGTGGCTTCGAGATGCATCGAGTGTGCGCCGGGCGCTGCGGCCTGGATTCGTGCATCGAATAGATCCCGGTTTTTGGTGAGATAAGGCAGCAGCGCATCAAGCCACATCTCGCCGGTGCGCCAGGCCGCCTCAGTCGCGATCATGCCAAATCTGTTGTAGGAACCAAGGCCGCTCGCCGCGATGCGCGCGTCAAGGCGACGCTTCAACGCAGCGTTTGAGGTAATGCACGCTCCGACATGGGCGCCGGCAAGATTAAACGTCTTCGTCGCGGCGACGCATGTTATCAGACGATCCGCGATCTCAGGGGCGGCGGCCAATGTTGGTGTGTGCTTCGCGCCGTCAAAGATGAGATCGCAATGGATCTCGTCGGAAACCAGAAACAATTCGTGCTCGGCGCATAATAGCGCCAGCGCGCGAAGTTCGGCGGCCGACCAGACGGTGCCTCCCGGGTTGTGTGGGCTGCACAGGAACACGACTTTCGTTCGCGGCGTCAGCTTCCGGCGCAGCGCATCGAGATCCATCGCGTAGCGCCCCGCGGCCTCGACAAGCTGCACATCGAGAATACGTCGTTCATTGGCGACAATGATCTTCCGAAAGGCGTGATAGGCGGGCGGAAAGACAACGACTTCATCGCCCGGCACACTCACGGCCTGAAGGATAAGACCCAGCCCCGAAACGATCCCCGGCGTTGGGCTCACCCAACTCGGATCAATCCCGTACGCCATGGCGGCGCGCCATCCAATCAGCGAGCGCAGCCGCCCAGCTGCCCGTGTCGGCATAATAGCCGTGGACTGCGCGTTGGATCTCGGCAGTAAGCGCCGACGTCACTCCGGGTGGCGCGGCAAAATCCATGTCCGCCACCCACATCGGAATCGCATCTGGCGCCCCGATGCCCGAAAGACGTGCGATATTGTCCCACTTCGAAGCGTGTGTGCCGCGACGCTCGATAACGCGGTCGAAATCGAACATGAGACTTCGGCTCCCAAAGTTTGGCGTGAACGCCTTGTGATGGTGCGACAGGGGTGCGGCTCTAGTCCCATCCCCGGCGTGGACCAGGAAAGCGACGCAGAGATAGAAGGAAATATCTCCGTATAGACACTCAGCCCGACGCAAAATGGTGTCAACGCGTCACCGAAAGATTTCTTACCCGAGGGGACTACGCAACAACTGGCCCGCTGAAGACGCAGTCCGGATCGCACCAGTCGCCACCACAAATTCTCTGCCAAGAGGGAAAATAACAGGGAATTTCTCAGTTTTTGGGACGGCTTCGATGGTTAAGATGGGTCATAAGCCCAATGTCTTTGGGCTTTTTGAGCCAAATTTCCTACCCATCGGAACACCGCCGGAATACTGGCTGAAGGAATTTGAGCGCATGCCCTTAGGAGCAAAACGATGAGCCTTCTGACGCGACGGAGGTTCGTGGCGGCACTGCCTTCGCTGATGGCGCCTGTCTGCGCCCGCGCCCAGGATGCTGAGAATTATCCGATTCGTCCGGTCACTGTTATCGTGCCCTATGCAGCGGGCGGCGGTCTCGACCTGGTTGCGCGGGTGCTGGCACAGAAACTCTCAGAACGTACCGGTCAATCTTTCTTTGTGGAAAATAGGCTCGGCGCGGGAGGCGTCATTGCTGCCAACGCCGTCGCAAAGGCGATACCGGACGGCTACACGATATTGACCGGCAGCAGCACTCAGCTCGCCATTCAGGTGACGCTGCACAAGACGCTACCGTACGATCCGGCGACCGACTTTGTGCCGATCGCACTGGTGGCGAGTGTGCCTTTCGTCCTCATCGTACATCCATCGCTACCGGTGCAAACCGCTGGCGACCTGATCAAGCTCGCTAAGGAACGGCCAGGGCAATTGTCGTTCGGCTCGAGCGGCATCGGCGGTCCACCACATCTCTATATGGAATTGATGCAGACAATGACCGGCACGCAGATGACCCACATCCCCTACAAGGGAACATCCCAGGCGATCGTGGACGTCATCGCCGGCCGCGTACCAATCCTCATGTCCGATGTTGCTCCGGCGGCACCGCTGATCAAGGCCGGCACCGTGCGGGCACTCGGCGTGTCATCGACGACGCGGGTCGCCATCTTGCCGGATGTACCGCCCATCTCCGAGAACGGTGTCCCCGGGTTTGACGCGGTGGCATGGCTCATGCTGGTCGCGCCCGCCGCCGTGCCGTCGGCGGTCGTAGAGAAACTACACGGCGACCTCAAAGCCGTAGTCGCAATACCGGAAACTCAGCAAAAATTTGCCGAACTTGGCGTTATCCCAATAGACACGCCGCCGGTGCCCGCGCTGCAGGCCTTTGTGAAGGCGGAAATCGAGCGCTGGGGTAAGGTCGTGGAACATGCTGGCCTCGCCGGATCGGAATAATCCGCGAAGGGTTACGGGTCGCCTCGAGGCCCCGCGTGACCAGACTTGGAAAAAGCATCGCGCCGTGCTTAAAATCGACTGATCATACGTTCAAAGGCCGGTCAGCCCATAGCGCAGTATGAACGTGCCTCCACTTTCCCTTCATATAATACGTCGCTCACAGATTTCGGATACCCGAACCGTACCGACGAATCTCCGCCATTGGTGGGATGGAACATTTGAAAGACAATCTGTCTTAGCGACAGTGGGTGATCTAACATTGAAACGCCCAGGTGGTGAGCCATGATAATTGCCCAGTTTATGCTGATTTGGATTGTCGTGTGCTTTGTGGTCGGCACGGCGGCCTATGCGCGCGGTCGCAGATTTTGGGTTTGGTTTCTGTGGGCGTTTATTATTTCGCCTCTCGTGGCGGGATTATTGGTGGCGCTGCTGCCCGATCTGTATCTCCGTGAGGAGCTAGAAGAACGGCGCCGGCAAGCGGAATTCGATAGGGCGATGGTGGAGAATCCGTAGCAGGCCGGCGCGTTACAACGCGGGCCGTGTCGCTCCCTCCCCGCCGCAAGCCAGTTCGTTTTCGGCATCGCAATATGCCGACTTGCCCTCCCTTTGAAGGGATCATCTCAGCCGCGGCGGCACAATGCCGGGGCTTTTTTGCTTTTAACGGTACGCCCACACCACCAAAATGACGTTCAAGATGAAGGCCAAGGCCGCGACTGCGGCCAGAACGTACAAAATCTGCGGTCCTCGATCGGTCATCGCTTCGAAGGTCAGCTCGGGCAATTCGGCGGCAAGCCGCGCCCGGCGAATCTAAATGCCGCGTATAATTAAAAGATGAAATCGATCACGCGAAAAGGCCGTGCACCCCTGCGTAAACGCGACGCGGCTATGCGGTAGGGCGTCATTAACTTATCCGGCGTCAAAATCTGGCGCCGGGGGAATCATTTAGGGGTGAGCCCATGTTTGAGGTCACAAAATTCGAACCTCCACAGATTTTCGTCACATGCCGTCGAACCGGCGAGACTTATGTGTTCGGCATTGGAAATGATGGCACCTTGGAGCACGAAAGCGCCCGATTTGACCAAGGCGCTGCCCGGCAGGCCGCAATCGCCTACTTAGCGTGGTTTTCGCAAACGCGGGAACGGCTTGCCGATCGTTATTCGACCGGCGGCCGCATTTTCTTCGGGAAGTAGCCAACGCGGTGCTTGGCGCGAAGCAATGCGCGTTTCTTTTCATACTACTTCTCAACTCTACGTAGAAAACGATGGCGGCTCCGCATCGGATCTATCGATCTTTCTATTCGCCTTTTTGCTTTTCTTTGCCACTTTTTTTACTGCCTTCTTGAATGCCTTCCTTTCGATCTTGAGCGTCGTCGTTTCGTTTTTCATCAGCTTGTCTGATTTGACCATGCGATACTTTCCTTTCATCTTTGACTCTCAGCGACTCGATCGATCAGTCGGATAATCGTCCGGCGCCCGTGTCGCGCTCGGCGTAATGGCATTGCACCTTCCCCTGCGCCAATTTACCGAACATCAGCGGCATTTAGGCGTTACTTTCGAATGCGGAGCAGCGTCGAGGGTAACATAGTGGCGGTCGACGGCATTATTGAAAGCGATATCCCGGCGCGGCTGGACCGATTGCCGTGGGGTCGCTTCCACACCTTGGTGGTGGCGGCGCTCGGAATCACTTGGATCCTTGATGGGCTAGAGGTGACCCTAGCTGGCTCGCTCGCCGGCGCGCTCAAGGACAGCCCTGTGCTGCACTTCACCAATACTGACGTCGGTTTTGCGAGCAGCGCCTATCTCGCCGGTGCGGTACTAGGCGCTGTCTTCTTCGGCTGGCTCACCGACCGGCTCGGCCGCAAGAAACTGTTCTTTATTACCCTCACCGTCTATCTCATCGCTACCGCGGCCACCGCCACCTCTTGGAACCTCGCAAGCTTCGCTCTATTTCGTTTCGTGACCGGCGCCGGCATCGGCGGCGAATACGCCGCGATCAATTCGGCCATCCAGGAACTGATCCCGGCGCGCGTGCGCGGCTGGAGTGATCTCGTCATTAATGGCAGCTTCTGGGTCGGCGCCGCCATGGGCGCCTTCGGCTCACTGGTGCTGCTCAATCCAGACGTGATTAATCCGGAAATCGGCTGGCGGATCGCCTTTCTAATTGGCGCCACGCTCGCGCTGGTGATTTTCTTCATGCGGCTTTGGTTGCCCGAGAGCCCGCGCTGGCTGATGACCCATGGTCGTGCGCAAGAAGCACAGCGCGTGATCGAAGGGATCGAGCACCGCTTTGAGAGGCTACCACCGGCGCGCGATCTGCCACGCGTGCACCTGCGCCCACGCATAAATACGCCGCTGCGGGACGTAATACACACCCTGTTCAAACTCTACCGCCAGCGTACCTACGTCGGTCTTGTACTGATGGCAGCACAGGCGTTTTTCTATAACGCTATCTTTTTCACCTATGCACTGATTCTTACCGCCTTTTATGGCGTTCGTTCGGACCACGTTGGTTATTATCTGATACCATTTGCGGTGAGCAACTTCTTAGGTCCGGTGTTGATCGGACGCTTGTTCGACACGTGGGGTCGCCGGCCCATGATCGCCTTCACCTATATTGTTTCTGGTCTTTTACTCGCGGGCACCGGCTTCCTGTTCGCGCGCAACCTGATCACGGCACAGACACAAACGCTGTGCTGGATGGCTGTCTTTTTCTTCGCTTCTGCCGCCGCGAGCTCAGCTTATTTGACTGTGAGCGAGACCTTCCCGCTGGAAATCCGCGCGTTAGCCATCGCTTTCTTCTACGCGGTCGGCACCGGCATCGGCGGCATCATCGGGCCCTGGCTGTTCAGTGTGCTGATCGATACTGGCTCACGCATGAGCGTATTCAGCGGTTACCTCCTGGGGGCTTTATTGATGGTATTGGCTGGCGCGGTCGCCTGGAGCTTTGGCGTCGCCGCCGAGCGAAAGCCGCTGGAGACCGTGGCGACGCCTCTGACATTTATTGATTAAAACGCGCGTGCCTCTGCTGCCAAACGCCGAACAGAAGAGCCTAACTTTCGCCAGCTTGATCATAGCATTCTCGGCGCCATTCGCTTTAAGGTCATCCGCCGATCTTCAGCGCGCGCGTGGTGTCATCGAACAATTCGTCGACAGAGATGCGGCGCGGAATGAGTTTCTGCTGGTGACAGAAATCGATGATGACTTCCAGTATCGGCCTGCAGGCTTCGACGCCGAAACGATAGGGATCGAGCTCGCCGCCGTCGGGTAAACCCGCGGCCCGCTTGCTTTCATGCATCTGGCGGAAAATATCCTTGACCACATCAGGCCGCGAGCGCGAAAGGTCCTCCCGAACCACAAGCATGTGATTAATCGGGATGCCGTGGTGGCGCTCGGCCCATTTCTGAGCAGCCGCTTCGGCGTCAGGGATAAGGTGCTTTAGTTTCGGGTCAGGCAACTTGTCGCCGACAATGCCGGCGTCAACTTCGCCGTCGAGCAGCATCTGCGCCAGATCCTTGCCTGCCGGCGCGCGTTTGACGATGGCAGGATCGTGATACTCGGCGACATGAGGATCCTCGAACGTGATCCACTCCACCTTGTTTATGTCGATGCCGTAATCGCTGGCGAGAATACCCCGCACCCACGTTCCGGTCGTTACGGTATAGGCGCGCACGCCGACCTTCTTGCCGTTGAGTTCTGAGGGCTTGAGCGGGCCGCGCTCGGGGTTGTAGGCGATGGTGTGATGTTGGCCCCGGCTCACCACGACGGCGGGCACCAGCACATAGGGTTTGCCGTAAGCCTTGGCCTGGAGGTAAGTGACGATGGCGAGTTCGGCGACGTCGTATTTGGCCTCGCGTACAACGGCCTTGAACAAGTTGTTGGCAACCTTGACCTCGGCGAAATCGAAATCGACCAGATCCGACTTGATCGCACCGCTCTTGATAGCCGTGGTGTTTGGATAGTTGCCCAGCATCGTGTGGAGCTTGAGCTTGGTTGCAGTTGCCATGAGCGTAATTTCCCTATTCTTTTGTCACTTCGCCAGCGAAGGATAGAGGGTGAGCGCAGTCTTGCCGAAAATCCAGTCCTGATCAGAGGCCTTGGCAAACGAGAACGTCTGCCGCGCGGCGCCGAGGATTTCCGCCAGAGTGCCGGGCGAATTGGGGAAATTCGAGCCCCAGGCGACCCGCGAGGCGCCAAATGTATCGACCACCTTGCCGAAGAACGTGTCCGGCGTGCCCTTGCCCCATTTCTTGGTTCCCCAGTTCGACGGCGTGATCTTGAGAAAGACCTGTTTGTATTTGGCCAGCTCGAAGAATTCGGATGCCGCGTTATAGGGCGGGCCGTCCTCGAACGGCGCGCGGGCCAGATGATCGAGAATGATCGTGACCTTGGGGAAGCGATCCATGATCTGGCGCAGGAGCGGCAGGCCTTCCTGCTTCATCTGCATACAGACCGGAATGTTCTTCGCCGCGGCGTGTTCCCAGAACGGATAGCTCTTCGGGTCGGCAAAAAACGTCGCCTGGTCCGGCAGGGTCGACCCGGTGGTGAACAGCCGCATGCCGGTGCAGCCGCGCCCAAGCCAGTAATCGAATGTCTTGACTGCGTCGGGCGCGAGCACGTCGATGGAATAAACGCCGGTGAAACGCGACGGGACGGCAGCGACCGCGTCCGCCACGTAGCTGTTGTCGTAGCCATAGGCGGTGGAAGAATGCACGAGCGCCGACTTGTCGACGCCGGCTTCATCCATGGACTTGATCATATCCTGGTAGGTGGTCGGCCGCTCGCTCGACCAGGTCGATTGCGTGCCGCCGAGCGGGTCGAGGGGATATTTCTTTGTGTCAGGCGAAACGATGTGCGGATGTATATCGATGATGGGCATGTGCGTTTACTCGCGTTCAGGTTCACAGAAAACGTTCAGGGGTCGATATCGACAAAGACCTGATCGAGCTGAGGCCGCGACGGTATCAACTCCTGCTGCAGGCTATAGGTGACCAGGGCTTCGATGCTGGGACGGTTCGCTGCCATGCCGTAGGGCAGCGGGTCGCTCATCAAGGACAGGAAGCCGCGATAGCGCTTGTCCTCCGGACTATCGCCCTGACCGTGCTTGAGCTCTTCGAGGTACGGTTTCTTCGCCGCCACGAAAGCATTCATCAGCGAACGCGCCAGCCACGGATAGCGTTTGATGTGTTCGTCTTTCACAACGACGAGACCGTGGATCGGGTAAATTCCGCTGCGGCGGAACCAATCAGCTTCGACCTGCCCGACGTTTGCAATCAGTTCCGGATAGGTGCCCGCAGCGGCAGCAGCCTCGGTGGCCTTGTCCCAACCGCTGATCGGCGGACCTGCCCGGCCGACACCGGCTGGTCCGGAAAATCCGGCTTGAATCTCGCCGGACTTCATCATGCTCTGCAGCGACTTGCCTTCCGGCGCGTGCACCACGTTCGGCGGCAGCTTCAACGTCGACACATGCTCTTCGTCGTCGACCACCCACGTCACTTTGGAGGAATTGAGATCGTACTCATTGACGAAGATGCCACGCGTCCAAACGCCAGTCGTGACCGAATAGGCCCGGACACCCACCTTCTTGCCCTCAAGATCCTTCGGCTTCCTGATCCCCGCATCCGGGCGCACGACAAAGCCGCCGTGATGGAAGCGGCGCATCAGAAAAATGGGCAACGCAATGTAGGGAGCGCCGCGAGCACGAGCGATCATGTACGTTGTCGGCGCCATCTCGCAGATGTCGAATTCGAGATCGCGCACCATGCGCCGGAAGGCGCCGATGATCGGAACGACCTGGATGAAGTTTGGCTCGATGCCTTCGATCGGCACCTCTTTCGACTTCACGGCGCGCGTATGACCGTAGTCTGCGATCGCGATTTTCAGCTCAGGTTGGCTCGCCATGTGTCCTCCTGTTTACGCGAACGCCAATTTGCAGTGCGGGATCGGAACAGCCGTTAGCCCCGGCAAGCGCTCGACGCGCAAAGCATTCTATTCCTTCGGGATATGAGCTTTCTCGATAACATCCCGCCACTTGGCAATATCCTTTGCCATACGATCATGCATTCCTTGCGGCGTGGTGCCGCGCGCATCCATGCCGAGCCCGCGCGACTTCTCCTGAAGTTCCGGCGCGGCGAGACCTTTATTGATGGCTGCACTTAGAGTATCCACGATATCGGCAGGTGTACCGGCGCGCGCGGCGACACCGTTCCAGCTTGTCACGACATAATCGGGAAAGCCGCTTTCCTTGGCGGTCGGCACATCCTGAAGCAGCGGATCGCGCTCCTCCCCCGAGGTGGCAATAATACGGACTTTGCCAGGGCCGATCACAGGTTGCAGCGCGGCAAAGAAATCAAAGCCGAGATCAACGTCGCCGCGCAGCAATGCAGTCACCAGGTCGGGAGTGGTGCGATAAGGTATGATCGTATAATCGGCGCCGGTCACCTGCTCAAAAAGATACGCGGACAGATTTTGTGTGCTGCCCGGATTGATGGCTCCGACATTGAGCTTGCCAGGGTTTTTCTGAGCGAAGGCAACGAGATCCTTAAGATTCTTGTACGGCGAGTTGTCAGGAACCGCGAGCAGCATCTCGAAGCTTGCTGCGACTGATATCTGGGTGAATCCGTTCAAGACGTCGTATGGCAGGTTGTTGAACAACGACATGCTGATCGCTTGTCCGTTGCCCATTTCACCGAGCGTATAGCCATCCGCCGGCGCCTTCAGCACCTCCGTCATAGCGACGATGCCGCCCGCACCCGGCCGATTTTCAATGATGAAATTCTGCTTGAGCTCTTTACTGAGCTGATCTGCAAGCAACCGCATGGTGAGATCACCGACACCGCCAGGGCCATAAGGCACGAAGACACGGACTGGTTTGGCCGGATAATCGCTCGCGGCTTGGCTTGGGGTCGGGCACACCGCAGCAAGCATCATCGCGCATGCCAGTGCCATCGCAAGGGGACGCCACAGAATCCGAGCGACGGAATGGCGGCTTTCCGGGGGCCTGGAATACATCTGTTTCTCCCTAGGAACGTCTTCTTGGCATTGCCGGTTTTTTGACTGCCGGCTTTAAGGCTTCGCCGATCTTGAACGACAAAGTACGGCCAGCATCCGCGTGACCGCGGTCAATTGCCAATTGAATTGCTGCGCACTGTCATAAGTTTTTGCTATACTTCGGTCTGCAAATTGGCTCCCTGCCTGAACTGACACGCAGGCGAGCGCGACCGGAAAATCAGCATGATTTCACTTGATGTTCCGTCGCTTCGACAGCTCCGCAGCTTCGAGGCCGTGGCGAGATTGAAAAGCTTCAGCAGCGCGGCCCGAGAAGTCAATCTGTCGCAGCCGGCACTGACCCAATCGGTCCACGCACTTGAGGCCCGGTTCGCGACGCACCTGTTCGAACGCCGGCACTCAGGATGTTTCGTCACTGAGCCGGGGGCAATTCTCCTTCCCCGTGTGCAGCGATTCTTCGACCATATCCGCGCCGCTTTGTCTGAGCTAACGCTTGCGAGCGCGTCGACCGGACGGCAGGGGGTAGATGCGATCCTCAACAAGATCACCAGACCGCAATTGCGTGGCCTGATTGCAATTTCCGAAAACCATTCCTTGGACGCCGCGGCGCGCTGGTTGGGAATCTCCGAGCCGTCGCTCCATAGATCGGCGCGGCAGCTCGAGCGTGAGTTGCGGCGTAGTTTGCTGCAGCGGACCGCTCGCGGGATGACGACCACAACGCAAGGACGGGAGCTCGCCAGACGATTCCAGGTGGCCCGTCGCGAAATCGAATATGGTCTGGAGGAAATGGCAGCGGCGCGCGGTGTCATCGTCTCCCGGATCGCGATTGGAAACATCCCCCACTCCGCAGCCCGCATCTTGTCGAACGCCATCCAGAAGCTGCTTGCGACCTATCCGGACACCCGCGTCCAGGTGGTCGACGACCATTATGATGCGCTTCTTAGCGATCTGCGCGCGGGCAAACTTGATGTCCTGTTTGGCGTGCTGCGGCGTCCGGCATGGGCGATCGATACCCACGAGGAGTTCCTGTTTGCCAATCCTTACACGGTCGTGGTCCGTCGCAATCACCCGCTCGCAAAACTCCGCCGCATCACTTTGCGCGACCTCGCAGGTTACGATTGGGTATTGCCAGACCGCGGCACGCCGCGAAGGGAGGCATTCGAGCAGCTGTTTGCCGGGTCGCGATTTTCGCCGCGAGTCAGCATCGAGACCACCTCGCCTGCGGTTTACCGTTCTATTCTGGTGTCGAGCGATCGAATTTCGCTATTTTCGAAACTCGAAACTGAACAAACCGATGTCGCGGCTCATCCTTTGGCGAAACTACCGTTCAATTCCACTGTTTTGGCGCGAGCCGACGGCGCGGCTACCCGGGCCGATTGGCAGCCCACGCGTGTTCACCGCGAGTTTTTGGAGTTGCTGCGCGAAGAGACGCGTGCTTTACGGACCGCCAAATCCCCTTCGAAATTCCGAAATCGCAGGACGCCCGGATCTCCGCAACGCAAAGCTGCGGCGCCCTAACGTGTGCGGTGTTCTCAACTTAGTTGGCCTTATACGGCAAAGGGGAGTTCATTGATGGGGCTGAGCAAACCGGTATTGGTCGTCGAAGACGATCCGTGGACTCGTTTGATAGCAGTAGTCCTCGATCCGACCACCAGCCAGGAAAGATGGACTGCATTCGCCGATTTCATGTCGCCCGATTTACCGGACTTCCGCGGCTGGTGTGACAAAGTCAGACAGGCGGCTCCGTTGCTCTTCCCAAGCGAAGTGAAACTGGTCTCATCCAAACGGGAATTGCAAAGCAATCTCGAAACGGCCGAAGCGATAGTCACTGAGTCACTGAGCATAGGAGAGGAAGAACTCGCTTTAGCACCGCGTCTGAAAGTCGTTCACAAATATGGAATGGTCCTTCGCAATATTGATGTGGCTGCGTGTGACGCGCACGGGGTAAAAGTGCTGGGCGTACGGCGCCGCGCCAACATTTCTTGCGCCGAACATGCTTTTGCAATGATGCTCATGTTGGCGAGGCGAATGGACGATTTGAACGGGCTAATCAGCATCGATCAGCTTGCTGGCATTGGACGTGAATACCGGCCCTTTGATACGCGTCACACCCCCGGGGCCAATTGGGGCCGCTTCAAGGGAACGCGACCGCTGAACGGTAGTACGGTCGGCATCATCGGCCTCGGAGAGATTGGCCGTGAGATTGCTCTACGTGCCGTCGCGTTTGGAATGAGGACTTTGTACTTTCAACGGACCAGGCTGCCCGGAATAGACGAAGAAAAGCTCGGCGTTTCGTATGAAGACTTGGATTTATTGCTGTCGGTCAGCGATTGGATTATTCCGCAGCTTCCACTTGATGCTTCGACCCAAGGTCTTCTCAATCGTGAGCGATTCGCGCTGATGAAGCCTGGTGCCTGCATCGTCAACGTGTCGCGGGCGGAAATTATTGAACGCCGCGCACTGCTGGGGGCGCTTCGATCAGGGCGCTTGGGCGGATTTGGACTTGATTCACTTTATGAAGAGCCCGGTCGATCTGATGACGAGTTACTGTCGTTCGAGAATGTCATAATGACACCTCACATGGCAGGTTCTCCACGGACAAATGGGCTCAAGGATATTGAAGAGCTGATCGAGGGAATCGCGCGCGTCCTAGCGGCATAAAACATTCCGATTACGAGAGCCCCGTTCCGCAGGATATCGCAAAGCATGGCGAGCAATTAGGCGGCTGATCACGTCGTAAAATTTCCGGCTTTACAAATGGATGCGCTCGTATCGCGCGACGAGGCAAGCTCGGCTAGCACGCATTGTGATATCCCCGGCGTTGCTGCGGGGAGGGTTGTTTTCCTCCCCGCACTGTCATCGCTGGCGGGGTTTTACGAACCGCCGCAGGTTTTGGTGACGGTATTGTAGTTGCCGCAATTGAGCTTGACCCAATCGGCGACCAGATCCTTGGATCCCGGCAGGTAGGGCGACCAGGCATCGCCCGGCACCAGGCCTTTGGTCTTCCACACCACGTTGAACTGGCCGTCGGCGCGGATTTCGCCGATGAACACCGGCTTGGTGATGTAGTGGTTGGGCAGCATTTCGGAGACGCCGCCGGTCAGGTTGGCCTGCTTGATGCCCGGCAGCGCCGCGATCACCTTGTCGGGATCGGTGGTGCCGGCCTTCTCGACCGCCTTCACCCACATGTTGAAGCCGATGTAATGCGCCTCCATCGGGTCATTGGTGGTGCGTTTCGGGTTCTTGGTGAACTCATGCCATTCCTTGATGAAGGCGGCATTGGCGGGGGTCTTGATCAATTCGAAGTAGTTCCAGGCGGCCAGATGGCCGACCAGCGGCTTGGCGTCGAGGCCGGCCAGTTCTTCCTCGCCGACCGAGAACGCCACCACCGGGATGTCGGTTGCCTTGATGCCCTGGTTGCCGAGTTCCTTGTAGAACGGCACGTTGGCGTCGCCATTGACGGTCGACACCACCGCGGTCTTCTTGCCGGCCGAGCCGAACGCCTTGATCTTGGACACTTCGGTCTGCCAGTCGGAGAAGCCGAACGGCGTGTAGTTGATCATGATGTCGGCGTCTGCGACACCCTTTTGCTTGAGGTAGGCTTCGAGGACCTTGTTGGTGGTGCGCGGATAGACGTAGTCGGTGCCTTCCAGCACCCAGCGCTTCACCGAGCCGCCGTCGGCGCTCATCAGGTAGTCGACCGCCGGGATGGCCTGCTGGTTCGGCGCGGCGCCGGTATAGAATACATTGCGCTCGCCTTCTTCGCCTTCGAACTGGACCGGGTAGAACAGGACGCTGTTGAGCTCCTTGAACACCGGCAGCACCGACTTGCGCGACACCGAGGTCCAGCAGCCGAACACCACCGAGACTTTGTCCTTTGCGATCAGTTCGCGGGCTTTTTCGGCGAACAGCGGCCAGTTCGAGGCCGGATCGACGACGACGGCCTCGAGCTTCTTGCCGAGCAGACCGCCCTTCTTGTTCTGCTCGTCGATCAGCATCAGCATGACGTCTTTGAGGGTGGTCTCGCTGATCGCCATGGTGCCGGATAACGAATGCAGAATGCCGACCTTGATGGTGTCCTGGGCCTTGGCCGACACCGTCGCCAGCATCGACAACGCAAGCCCGGCTGCCGTCGCAAGCCAGCGGCGCCCGAGCAACCGCTCGGTAGCCGTGCCTATGAGTTTGAACATCGCGTTTTCCTCTGGTTGAAGCACGCAACTCGCCCGGCGTTACGCGCGCTATCGCGTGCCGCAAAAAACATGCCAAGGCCGGACCGGCCGTTACTCAGGGATTCTCGCAATAATTACGCACCGCGAAAGCGAAGCGTCCATTTTAATGGCGGGAAATCGCGCACATCGAATGGGGGATTGACCATTTTTTTATCACGGGTTACGCACCGCGGTGCCCGCCAGCGGCCAGCCAACGCAACTATGACCGCGTATCATGCTGGCAAATTTCAAAATCGTGTATTCTCCAAAGCGCGGCGTGTCGCGTCCGTCGAGGAGTGGCTAGCTTCGCGCCGAAGTCGGGATCGTTGCTGTTGCCTGGGCGCTATCGATCCGACGCTCACCGAAGGAGCGGATGGCGGCAAGATACAGCAGACCACCAAGCGTAGCGCCGATCAGCCAGCCCCAGTCGCCGACATTGAGGATGATGCCGTAGGCGCCGAGAAGAGCGAGCCCGATCGACACCAGGCCGGCCGCACCAAGCGCCACCAGCGCGGCGAGATTCCAGCCATCCTGGTAATATAGCGAACCAGAAGATGACATCGTGTATAGGTCGTCAAGGACGATCTGTTGGCGCTTCACCAGATAGTAATCCGCGATGATGATGCCGAACATCGGTCCGAGCACCGCGCCGAAGATCGAAACGAAGATCGTGATTGCCTGCGAGCTCGACACGAACAGCCACGGGCAGACGAGGACCGAGAGGATCGAGGTGATGAGCCCGCCGATCCGGAAACTGATCCGCTGCGGATTGAGATTGGCGATATCGTAGGCCGGCGACACAAAGTTAGCGACGATGTTGATGCCCATGGTCGCGACGATGAAGGTCATCGATCCGACGATCACAACGAACGGATTGCCGATGCGCTCGACGATGCGGACCGGATCCATGATTGCCTCGCCGAAAACCTTCACGGTGCCAGAGGTGACGATGACCGTAATGATGGCGAAGGCCATGAAATTGATCGGCAGGCCGAGCAGATTGCCGAGAGTCATCGCCCGCTCGTTCTTGGCGAAGCGGGAAAAGTCGCCGAAGTTGAGCAGAAGCGCGGCGAAATAGGCGACGATCAGCATGGCCGCGTTTGCCATATGGCCAAGTGTCGAGCCGGCTGCGGGCGGCGCCAGTTGCAGCGAGAGGCTCGACAATCCGGTCTGCGAGACCATCCAGATCGCCAGCGCGAACATCACCACATAAACCGCCGGTCCGCAAAAATCGATGAATTTGCGGATCGTCTCCATGCCGTTGAGAAAGATGAGAAGCTGGAACAGCCACATGAACAGGAAGCTCGCCCAACCGAGTGGCGAGAGGCCGAGCACGCCGCCGTCGCGCAATATTGCGGCTGCAGGTGCGAGCGTAATGACGAGCACCTCGACGGCCTTGGACGCAAAATAAGTCTGAACGCCGTACCAGACGATGCCGACAATGCCGCGCACGACGGCTGCGAGCTTTGCTCCGACGACGCCGAACGACATGCGCGCCACAACCGGATAGGGAACCCCGTATTTGAGCGACGGCCGCCCGATGAGATTCATCAAGGCGTAGACCGCCGTAATACCGGCCGCCATCGCCAGCAGCACCTGCCAACCCGTCAGGCCGAGGAAAAACAGGCTGGCGGCAAAGGTGTAGCCGCCGACCGAGTGGACGTCGGACATCCACATGGCAAAAATATCGAAATAGCCCCAGTGCCGCCCGGCCGGCGCGACGGGTGCGAGATCCTCGTTGTATAGGTCGGGGTGTGCCCCCGGGATCGGGAGCACCGCCAGGGTAGAGTGAGAATGGCCGGACATCCGCTGTCCTAATCAATCAAGAAGCATGATCTTCGCGTATCGACCAAGCATCTAGCAAAAGATAGGCCACGGATGAGACAGCACGGACACCAGCGGCCCCGAGCACCGGTTTTTGCTGACAAATTCTTGACTTCCTCACTATGCCACTGACGAGTTACACGGGTGCACCGTCAACAGCCCTGTTGAGTGCTACAGTCCGACGGTCGATCCCAGCGGGGCATCGATCGGTTCGATCGTGAAGGTATTCTTGCAATGTCGTCGTTGCCATTTTCGAAGTACCCGCGAGACCTCGCGGGCTACGGGCGCAACCCGCCCGACCCGCGTTGGCCCGGCAAGGCAAGGGTGGCCGTCCAATTCGTATTGAACTTCGAGGAAGGGGCAGAGCGCTCTCTTCTGCACGGCGACAGCACGTCGGAAGCATTCCTCACGGAAATTCTCGGCACCAGACCTTGGCCGGGCAAACGCCACATGAACGTGGAATCGATGTTCGAGTACGGCTCTCGCGCCGGCTTTTGGCGGCTATGGCGATTATTCACGACGCGGAAGCTTCCCGTCACTGTATTCGGCGTCGCCAATGCACTCGCTCGCAATCCGCAGGTGGTCGCCGGGATGCGTGAAGCCGGCTGGGATATCGCGAGCCATGGCTTGAAGTGGATCGACTACAAGGATTTTTCCTACGCCGAGGAAAGCGCTCATCTGCGCGACGCTATTCGGATTCATACCGAAGCGACGGGAGAACGGCCGTTGGGATGGTATACAGGCCGCACCTCCGAACATTCACTAAAGCTCGTGCTCGAAGACGGCGGCTTTCTCTATTCGTCGGATTCGTATTCCGATGACCTGCCCTATTGGGTCAATGGCCCGAAGGGCCCACACCTCATCATTCCCTACTCGCTCGACGCCAACGATATGCGGTTCATCAACGCGCAAGGTTTTCCGGACGCCGAATCCTTTTTCACCTATCTACGGGATACATTCGACTATCTCTATGCCGAAGGCGCCGAAGCGCCGAAGATGATGTCGGTCGGCCTTCACTGCCGATTGGCCGGCCGTCCTGGCCGCGCGGCGGGCTCGCCCGGTTTCTGGATCACATCGGCAAATTCGACCGAGTGTGGATTGCCTCGCGCCTCGATATTGCGCGACATTGGCATCGTGAACATCTCGCCCTTGCATCAAGCGCACCTGTGATTGATTGAGGCCGCGCGGTTATCATGGCGCAAATTACGCTCGACGAACTCAACCGGATGGACAAAAGCACGTTCGTTGCCGGTCTCGGCGATATTTTCGAGCACACGCCCTGGGTCGCCGAGACCATCCATCAAGCACAGCCGTTTCCAAGTTTGAACGCGCTTTACGACGCGATGACCACCGCGGTGCGTAACGCCGGCGAGGCGCGGCAGATGGCGCTCATCAAGAGACATCCCGATCTCGCCGGCAAAGCGGCGCGCGAAGGAACAATCACAGCGGACTCCAAGCTTGAACAGGCCAGCGCCGGACTCGACCAGCTCTCGGCAGACGAATTTGCTGCCTTCCACCGCCTCAACGACGCCTATCACGCAAAGTTCAGCATCCCGTTCATCGTTTGCGTACGCCGGCACGGCAAAGAATCGATATTGCGCCAATTCGAACAGCGCCTGCACAACGACAGCGCAAGCGAGCGTAATGCGGCGCTGACCGAGATTTTCAGAATTGCCGCGCTGCGGCTCGATCAACGCGTCGCTGCGCCGGACCGCCTCAAGGTGCACGGCCAGCTTTCGACCCACGTCCTCGACACTCAGCGCGGCACCCCCGCTGCAGGTGTCGCGATCGGATTTTATGAAGTCGCATCGTCGGGGAGTTCGCGTCTGATATCGCAAACCCTCACCAACGCCGATGGCCGCACTGACCACCCATTGATCGCGGCGCAGCCGATTCCGATTGCGCAGTACGAACTGCGGTTCGGCATCGGTGAGTATTTTGCGCGACAGGCGGCATCAGCCGCCGATCCGCCGTTCCTCGGCGTCATTCCGATCCGGTTTGCGGTCGCAGACCCCGAAGCTCATTACCACGTACCGCTCCTTGCCACACCGTGGAGCTACGCCACATATCGGGGAAGTTGATGGCGTGGTTTCACGTCTGACCGAGAACTCGTGCTACAAATGGAGCCAGTCGCTGGCGGCAGTAAAGCTTTGACCTAGGAACTTGAATGATGATGAAATCCATCCTCGCGGCGACGTTTATTTTGACTGCAACGTCGGCCGCTTTGGCCCAGGCCGGCTTCAATCCCGGAACGGTCGTGGGTAACGTCTACGAAAGCCTGTACGCCACTTACGGCTACGATTTCGCCTTTGGATATTCCCCGCCGCCCTACGGCCATGTCCGTGCCGCACCGGGCCATCACCACACTGCTCGCGAGAGACTCGGCGCCGGTCCCCGAATTGGAAATGGCGCAAACGCCGAACGCTAGTTCCGATGTGGCCTGCTTCTTGAATGGCTGTCTGCTCTGGCCGTTGACCGAGTGACGCGCGAGGGCGAGGTGTGGATGGATGGGTAGCGCAAGCGGGACAGCTCTCTGGATCAAGGATCCTCTTGCCATTCTGGCGGATGCCGCAGAGCGCGGCGTCGTCGTGCGCGACGGCCGGATCGTCGAACTGGTGCCGGCCGGACAGCAATCCAGCGACGCGTGATGTCGAAACATTCGATGCCAGCCAACATGTCGTCCTGCCGGGCCTGATCAATACCCATCATCATTTCTACCAAACCCTCACGCGGGCCGTGCCTGGCGCGCTCGACCGGGAATTGTTTCCCTGGCTGCAAGCGCTTTACCCGATTTGGGCGCGCCTGACGCCCGAGGCGCTCGATCTGGGCATGACGCTCGCGATGGCAGAACTGCTGATCTCGGGATGCACCACGACGACTGATCACCACTATGTTTTCCCCGCCGGGCTGGAAGATTCCATCGATATCGAAGTGGCGGCCGCGAAACGTCTCGGCTTGCGCGTGTTACTGACGCGCGGCTCGATGAACCTGTCGCAACGCGATGGCGGACTGCCGCCGGACAGCGTCGTGCAGGACGAGGACACCATCCTTGCCGATAGCGAGCGTGTGGTGGCGCGCTATCATGATGCCGGCGAAGGGGCATCGGTCCAGATCGCGCTCGCGCCATGTTCCCCGTTCTCGGTGACGACCTCGCTTATGCGGTCAACGGCGGACTTGGCTGTCCGGCTGAATGTGCGCATGCATACTCATCTTGCCGAAACAGAGGATGAAAACCGCTTCTGCCAACAACTCTACAATTGCCGTCCGCTCGATTACTTGGAGGACTGCGGCTGGCTCAACGATCGGGTGTGGCTCGCGCACGGCATCCATTTCAACACCGATGAGATCAAGCGCCTTGCCCGTGCCGGAACGACGATCTCCCATTGCGCCTGCAGCAACCAGACGCTCGCATCCGGGACTTGCCCGGTCTGCGCGATGGAAGAGGCCGGCATGCGGATCGGACTCGGCGTTGACGGCTCTGCGTCGAACGACGGCTCGAATCTGATGCAGGAGGTCCGGGCCGCCTTCCTCCTTCAGCGCAGCCGCTACGGGGTGACGAAGGTCAGCCACAAGGATGCGTTGCGTTGGGCGACAAAGGGATCTGCGGCTTGCACCGGACGAACGGATATAGGCGAGATCGCCGCCGGCAAAATGGCCGACTTTGCCCTGTTTAAACTCGACGAACTCCGCTTCTCCGGCAACGGCGATCCGCTCGCTGCGCTCGTTCTGTGCGGGGCGCATCGCGCCGATCGCGTCATGGTTGGCGGCCGCTGGATCGTCGAGAACGGCGCGATTCCCAAACTCGATCTGGGCGATCTCATGATGCGGCACTCGGCAGCAGCCCGCAGGCTGCAATCTGCGCACTAACCCCTTCTGCCGCGATTGATTGTGCTGATCAGTTTTGGGACAACCTGAAGGTCAGCGCTTCGCGCGTTCGCACCGGGAGTTTCGCAATGTGGCGCCGCCTTGCCTTGGCAATCGCTCTGCAGTTTTTCGCAATAGCCCTCCAGGGTGCCGGTTGTCGGCGCTCAGGCCGAGGAAAAGCTTCCCTGCGAGGCTTTCGCGAAAACCGGGGACGGATCGTGGCAAGCGCTGAAAACCACATTTGTTCCGAGCCGAAATTTTAGCATCCGGCAAGGCAGTGTTTGGCGACCCGGCGCAACGGTTCTCGGCCTCGACATTGCGGGCGCCCTCGACGCACAGTGTCCAAACGCGCCGATAGCGACACCGGCTTCGGACGACGCGTCATCGCCGCCGCCGTCGCCGCAGCCGCCGGCAGTATCGCTGGCGAAATATGCCGACGCCAACGGAAACCTCGACGTCCACCAACTCACCTGCGGTCATCTTGCCGACACGTCCGCCGATGAGGCCGAGGTGCTGCTCGCCTGGTACAGCGGCTGGTACAACGGCTCGACAAAAAAGCGCGTCGTTAATCTACCTCGCGTTAAATTCAACGTCCGAACCGTCATCGACTATTGCAAAGTGAACCGTGACAAGCGACTCAGCGATGTCATGGAACTGATGCTGAAGTAGCACTAACCGAGCGTACCGAGCATTCCGGCGGACTGAAAATAGCCCAACAGTCACATTCCTGTTGCATGCAGGCGGTAGGCCGAACCGCGGGCGAACCACGGCTCGTCCGCCTGTGTCAGCGGCGCAGCTTTGAATATCCAGTTCAGAATCACTTACCCGGAATCTTCTCGTCGATGCCTTTGACATAGAAGTTCATGCTCAGGATCTGACCGTCGTCGAGATGGTCGCCGCCTTTGCATGGCACAGTGTTGCCGTCCTGATCGGTGATTGGGCATTTGAACGGATGCAGCGTGCCGGCTTTGATCGCCGCTTCGGCGTCCATGGCCATCTTCTTCACGTCATCCGGCATGTTGGTGTATGGCGCCATCTCCACCAGTGTCGATTTCAATCCGCCCCAGGTATCGGTGGACTTCCAGCTGCCGTCCAGCACGTCGTTGACGCGCTGGATGTAGTATGGCGCCCAGTTGTCGACAATCGCAGTGAGCTGGCTCTTCGGTCCGAACTTGATCATGTCGGAGTCTTGGCCGAATGCCAGCAGACCGCGTTGCGAGGCGATCTGCATGGCGGCCGGTGAGTTGGTATGTTGCATCAGCACATCGGCGCCCTGATCGGCGAGCGCCTTGGCGGCATCGGCTTCTTTGCCCGGATCGAACCAGGTGCTAACCCAGATGATCTTGACCTTGATGTTCGGATTGACTGTCTGGGCGCCCAGTATCGTCGAATTGATGCCAGAGATCACTTCGGGAATCGGGAACGAGACGACGTAGCCGAGGACGCCGGTCTTCGACATTTTGGCGGCGATCATGCCCTGGATGTAGCGGCCTTCGTAGAACCGGCCGGAATAGGTACTCACGTTCGCGGCGCGCTTGAAGCCGGTAGCGTGCTCGAAATCCACAGTGGGATGCTTGCTCGCCACCTTGATGGTCGGATCCATGTAACCGAACGATGTGGTGAAGATCAGCTTATGGCCGGTGCGTGCGAGTTGCTCGATCGAGCGTTCGGAGTCCGGCCCCTCGTTGACGTTCTCCAGATAGGTGGTGTCGATTTTGTCACCCAGCGCCTTGACCAAACCTTGCCGGCCGACCTCATGCTGGTAGGTCCAGCCGAAATCACCGACTGGACCCAGATAGATAAATCCGACTTTCAACTTCTCCGCTGCAGGCGCGGCGAGAGTTGCAGCGGCGACCGCGAAGATCGCCGCGGCCGCAGCTACGACTATTCGGTTCTTCATGACTTCACTCCGGGTTGGAACGGACGGGCGTCTCAGTTGCCACGTGCGAAGCGCCCGTCGCGCGCGCTCGTGGAGATTATTCAGCGGTCTGGCACGAAAACCACACCGAGGGATGCAGGTGCGGCAGACCCGGCGGCGCCGCGCGTACGTGAAATCAATACCAAGACGACAACGGTTGCAAGATACGGCAGCGACGACATCACTTGTGGCGGGATGCCCAGGCCGAGCCCTTGCACGGAGAGCTGAAGGAACGTCACCGCTCCAAACAGGTAAGCGCCGGCCACCAGCCGTCCCGGACGCCACGAGGCGAACACCACCAGCGCCAGTGCAATCCAACCGCGCCCCGCGGTCATGCCTGGAATGAAGAACGGCGTGTAGGCCAGTGGCAGAAAGGCCCCGGCGAGCCCGGCGCAGCCCCCGCCGAACAGCACGGCGAGCACGCGAATCCGAAGCACCGGATAGCCCAGCGCGTGAGCCGAGGTGTGATTGTCGCCGACGGCGCGTAACACCAGGCCGGCTCGCGTGCGGTACAGGAACCAGCCAGATGCCGATGATGAGGGCGAACGAGAAATAGACGAACGCGTCCTGACCAAACAGGATTCGTCCAACAATAGGCAGGTCCGTCAAGATGGGCAGGTGCAGCTGCGGTGTGGGTACGATCCTGGCGCCGACGAATCCCGCCCCGATTAGTCCCGACAGACCGGTGCCGAGGATCGTCAGCGCAAGGCCGGCGGCGACCTGGTTGACGGCAAGCCCCAACGTGAGAAAAGCGAATATCGCCGACATTGCTGCACCGGCAACTACGCCACAGAGCGCGCCGACGATGGTGGAATCCGACCCAAAAGCGCCGGCAAAACCGCAAGCCGCGCCCATGATCATCATGCCTTCGATCCCGAGGTTGAGCACGCCTGACCGTTCCACGACCAGCTCGCCGGAGGCCGCGAGCAACAACGGCGTCGAAGCGGTGATCACCGTCAGGATGAAGTTGACGGAAAAAATGAGGCCGAGAACTTGACCGACGGCATCAAACATCGCCGGTGACCGCTTTGCGGGACGCACCAACCAGACGGACGCGGTAGAGGATCAAGGAATCGCAGGCCAACACAAAAAACAGCAAGATGCCCTGGAACACTTTGGTGAGGTCTTGCGGCACCTTGATCGCGATCTCGGCATTTTCGCCGCCGATGAAGGTAAGGGCGAGAAACAAGCCCGCGATCAGGATTCCGAATGGATTGAGCCGACCGAGGAAGGCGACGATGATCGCCGTGAAGCCGTAGCCCGGCGAGATGTCGGGCTGCAGATATCCGATCGGTCCCGCAACCTCGATGATGCCGGCAAGGCCTGCAAGCGCTCCCGAAATGGCGAAGGTGATCAACACCAGATTGTCTGAATTGAAGCCGGAGAATCGCGCGGCCCTCGGCGCGGCGCCGATCAGCCTGATCTCGAATCCCATGATGGTACGGCCGAGCATCACAGCGACCAGCATCACCACTAAGAGAGCAACGAGCGTGCCGGCATGCAGACGGCTACCTTCGATCAGTATCGGCACCGTGGCGACCGGATCGAACGGCGCGGTGGTCGGGAAGTTCAGCCCGTGCGGATCGCGCCAAGGTCCGCGCACGAGATAGTCCATGATGTAATATGCGACATAAACCAGCATTAGACTGGTGAGGATCTCGTTGGCGCCGAAGCGCACCTTGCAGATTGCGGGAATCATTGCGTAAAGCGCCCCGCCAAGCGCGCCAAGGAGCAACATCGCCGGTAGGACCCAGTAACCGGCGTCAGTGCCGTTGGTGCGCACGGCGAGCCAGCTTCCGCACACCGCACCGATCAGGAATTGACCTTCCGCGCCGATGTTCCAGATATTGGCGATGTAACAGAGCGACAGGCCGACCCCGATCATTACCAGCGGCGTTGCCTTGACGGCGATCTCCTCAAGCGAATAGGGGTCGGTCAGCGGGTCGATGAAGTAAACCTCCAGCGCCGTGATCGGATTCTTGCCCAAAATCGCGAACAGCACCGCCATTATAAGGAGTGTCAGCGCAATCGCGATGAGCGGCGAGGCGACAGCGATCGTGAGCAGATCGCTCCGAGCGCTTTTCAAGAACCAACTGCATCGCCCACCTCTTGCATGCCGGCGCCCTGCCCGGTGCTGGCGCCGCCCATGAGCAAGCCGAGCGTCTCGCGCGTTGCGTCCGCCGCGCTGAGTGGCTCCGATAGCTGGCCGTGGAACATCACCGCGATGCGGTCGGCAATCTCGGCAAGCTCATCGAGATCCTGACTGATGACCAGTACGGCGGTGCCACGGCCGGCGAGATCGATCAGCGCTTGGCGAATTGTCGCTGCCGCCCCCGCATCGACGCCCCAGGTCGGTTGGCTAACCACCAGCACGCCGGGCTCGCGCAAGATTTCGCGGCCGACAATGAATTTTTGCAAATTACCGCCGGAAAGACTCAAAGCCTCGGGATCGCGCTTTGCCTTGCGCACGTCGAAGCTCTTCGTGGTGCGGTCAACCGCAGCAAGCGTTGCCAGCTTGTCGACGAAGCCGCGATTGACCATGCCGCTCGCGGCATGGCCAGTGAGCAGAGCGTTCTCGGACAATTTCATCCGCGGCGCGGTGCCATGGCCGAGCCGTTCCTCCGGAACGAATGCTGCTCCCATGCGCCGGCGTTCGGTCACTCCGCGCAGGCCCGCCGCTTCGCCGTCGATGACGACAGCTCCATCACTGGGCGCCTGGCGTTCTCCGGATAGTGCGGCAAACAATTCATCCTGACCGTTGCCCGCGACGCCCGCGATGCCGACGATTTCGCCGCCTCTTACTTCAAGCGACACATCATCGAGATGCGTGCCGTGCAGATTGTCCGGTTCCAGCGAAAGCCGATGGATAACCAGCCGCGGCACGGTCGGGGCGCCGCCGGAAGTCATTTTCACCTGGCCGATTTCTGCGCCAACCATCATGCGCGCAAGCGACGCGGCGGTTTCTTGACGCGGATTGCAGGTCGCGACTTTCTTTCCGCCACGCAGAATGGTGGCGGTATCGCAGAGCCGTTTGACCTCGTCGAGCTTGTGACTGATGTAAAGCAGGGTTCGGCCCTCTTCCCGCAATCGGCTGAGTACAACAAAAAGTTGGTCTGCCTCCTGCGGGGTGAGCACGGCAGTCGGTTCGTCGAGAATAAGAAGCTTGGGATTTTGCATAAGCGCACGCACGATCTCAATGCGCTGCTTTTCACCAACGGAGAGTTGCCAGACCAACCGCTTGGGATCCAGCGGCAGGCCGTAGACACGAGCGGTCTCTTCGAGCCGAGCGGAAATGGCCGCAAATGATTCAGTCGGCGGCAGGCCAAGTGCGACGTTTTCCGCGACCGTGAGATTCTCAAATAGCGAGAAGTGCTGGAACACCATGCCGATGCCGAGCAAACGCGCTTCGGAGGGTCCGGCAAGGACAATCTTCTGATCCATCCATCGTAGTTCGCCCTCACTCGGCTGAATGAGCCCGTACATGATCTTGACCAGGGTCGACTTGCCGGCCCCGTTCTCGCCAAGAAGCGCATGGATTTCAGCCGGGAACAGGTCGAGATCAATGGAATCGTTCGCCAGAAATGTTCCGTACCGCTTCGTGATGTCGATAGCCCGCAGCAGCGGCTCTTTGCCTGAGGAAGCGTTGGCGAGGGTACGCATGCATCGGAATATCGGACGGTTGACTTTGCAAAGTTCGTTCCATCGCTCGGATCGGACGATGCAATCACAGGCACGCTGTTAAATGCGAACGCCTCAACTTGCCTAATCTACTGTCCCGCCTGCGCCGTAGCCGACATCCGCCGACGGCGGGATTTCTCACAGACAGACTGCGCCCGCGAACAGATGAAAAATGTCTCCTTTTTGTCACATAGGCCGGAATTCAGATTGGGCCGGAAAGTGGATAGTCAAAAATTAGGCAGCAAAGGCAAGATGATGGGAGCAAGTCCGCGGCGAGCACGTGCCGTAGTCAGGCGTCGTGTTCAAACAGTTATCAATGCATGATTTTTCAGAGGTTTTTGAAGATTTTTAGATTTCAAACAGTCGACTGACGTTGCGTCGTGACAGCTTGAATTTATTGCGAAAGCCGTGCGTGTAATGCGCTTTTATCAACAAAACAGCAACTCAGTGCCCAAAGTACGGGCTTTCAGTGTGGGAACGCCTGCGTAATCTCGTCTCAAGACTGATGGCATCTCATCTGAGGCCGTTGGGACTTCGCGGGGCCACAGGACTTCAATCGACGATCGCATGGCAGGGGGCCAGCATGACCAACAAGAGACTTAAGTCACACGCAAAAGCAGTTGCCCTCTCCGCCTTGATCGCGGGAGCAGCGAGCAGTTTCGCTTTCGCGGCGGATATGCCGGTCAAGGCACCGCCTGCGGCCAAGCCGGTACCGTTCTTCTTCGTGAACGATACCTCGGTGAGCTTTACCTGGTTCTTCAACGCAACCGATCCGGGCGTTTCGGGCGGCAGCGATTCAGTTCCTGGCGGCGTTTTTGGACAAAAAAATACGTTCTTCCGGGCGTCGGGCGAAATTGATCACTTCGACGTTTGGGAATACGGCACAAATCTAATCCACGTCGAGGCGGACCAGTACAGCAAAAAAGACCCGGTTCAGGGGCAAGTTGGTGCGACAGGCTCGCGGGAATTCTTTGCATTTTCGCGCAGTACGATCGGCTGGAATGAGCTAACCCATAGCACGATGTTCAAGAACTTCCTGGTCAACGACATCGGCTTCGAGGTCGGCGGCAACTACGGCTCGCAAACCGACTTCCTTGCGGAGGAAACTACGGTTGGCGTGTTCGGATTGAACTTCGACATAGCCATTCCGAAACCTCTCGGAACCTTGCTCGTCGGCGTTATGGCCGACAAGGAATTTACCTTTAACTCGTTCAATGCGTGCGGAAACGGGGGCTTCGGCGTTGCTGTCAATGGTCCCTGTATCGGTGGCGGCGCGTTCAGCGGCAACCGCGAATTCGATTGGACTTGGCGGTTGGAAACTTTCTATAATCTGCCACTCGGCGGCATTCTCGGTTCGTGGGCGGATGCTGCTCATATCGTCAATATCGCCAACGTGATCGGCCCGAAGGGCACCGGCATTTCGACGGCGAACTGCCTCGCTCTCGGCTGCTTCGGCCCCGGCGGCGCCCTCAATACCAACGAAACCAAGACCGAAGTCTTCGAAGACGTTCGCCTGAGCATCGATACGTCGAAGATTTTCTGGGGCAAGCCGGGCATCTGGGATAGCTACGTCGGCTATCGCTACTGGTACAATAAGTTCGGCACCAATCATAATGCGTTCCTGTTTTCGGCTATCGCGCCTGAAACGTCGGTCGAAAGCACCGCTTATGTGGGCACGACCTATCACTTCAAGTGATGCCGGTCTGATCTTCCTCCGATTGGCAACATGCCCGGCCTTGTGCCGGGCATGTTCGTTTTTGGCGTCAGTCCGACACTCGTTCGCGGCGCGGTGTAGAGAATAAGCGGATGAAGTGCTTGATAAGATCGCCGCACGTCTGGCATGCTGACCAAGCCGGTTCAATACCAAGGAGCCCAACACCGTGGAGCTTGTGCTCACCGAATGGGTGAGTGCCATCCTCCGCTGGCTGCATGTTGTCGCCGGCATAGCGTGGATCGGCAGCTCATTTTATTTCATCCACCTTGATCTCAGCCTCAAGGCGCGACCTGGACTGCCGAGCGGCGTCAAGGGCGACGAATGGCAAGTTCACGGCGGCGGCTTCTATCACATGATGAAATACCTGGTCGCGCCGGCGCAGATGCCGGACAGCCTGACCTGGTTCAAGTGGGAAGCCTACACGACCTGGCTCTCGGGATTCTCGCTGCTCGTCCTCGTTTACTATCTTGGCGCGGATATTTTCCTGATTGACAAGTCGGTGCTCGACATGACCGCGATGCAGGCCGCAGGCATTGCCTTTATGAGTTTGCTCATTTCGTGGCTTGTTTACGAGGGTCTTTGCCGTTCACCGCTCGGCAGGCACGAAGTGGCGCTGGCTCTGGTCGGCTACGTCTATCTCGTCGCGCTGACTTACGGCTTCACGCACGTCTTCAGTGGTCTCGGCGCCTTTACCCAGATTGGCGCACTGATCGGCACGATCATGGTGGCGAATGTTTTCGTCATCATCATTCCCTACCAAAGGAAAACCGTCGACGCGATGCTCGCCGGTAAGGAGCCCGACCCGGCTTGGGGCCAACTCGGCAAACAGCGCTCCGTACATAACAACTATTTGACGCTGCCCGTCGTCTTTCTGATGCTGAGCAATCACTATCCGCTGATGTTCGCGACCCGGTTCAATTGGCTCATCGTCGCAATCGTGCTGCTCATCGGGCCAGTCATCCGGCACTTCTTCAATTCACGTCACGAGGGCAACGGCAGTCCGTGGTGGACCTGGGGCGTCGCGGCCGCCGGTATGGCGCTGATCGCGTGGCTGTCGGCCGCCGGACCGCGCGTGTTGACCACCGGCGCACTGCCGCCAGCCGCCTAAGTTCAAGCAAGTCTCGAATATCATTCTTTCCCGTTGCAGTATGTGCCATGCGGCCGAGCCGGTATGGGACGGAATTCCGGCTGCGCCGAAAGGCATCATGCTCGACAGCGACGAGCAAATTCGCGTTCATGCGCGCCTCATCGAGCTGTTCGCCGTCCGCTCGCAGGCGATGCCGCCGGGCAACATCACGGACATGACGCCGAAGGAGCGCCTAACCCTCGCCTCTTGGATCGCAGCCGGCGAGCCCGCCAACTGACACTCTTATTCCAGTCATTGGCGTCGATTTTGCATCCCTTGTTCAGCGCATAACACGCTGAATAGCGTAAGATTTTGCAATGGACCTGAACACCGTCACAGAAATTGCAAGGCCGCGTCAGCGCGCGGAATTGCCCGCTTGGCGGACAGGCGATGCATGGCTTGCCGGCGGAACGTGGCTGTTTTCCGAGCCGCAGCTTGCGGTGAACCGACTCATCGACATCGTCGATTTTGCCTGGCCGGCACTCGAAATTACCGATCAGGGCCTGCGGATCGCGGCGACCTGCAAAATCGCTGAGCTGGATGCCATGACATTTCCGCCCGCCTGGGCTGCCGCACCGTTGTTCAATCAGTGCTGCCGATCTTTTCTTGCGTCATTTAAAATCTGGAACATGGCGACAGTCGGCGGCAATCTTTGCATGGCATTGCCGGCCGGGCCGATGATTTCGCTCACGGCAGCGCTGGCCGGAACCTGCACAATTTGGGCGCCGGACGGGACGGCGCGTCGTGTTTCGGTCACGGACTTCGTATTGGGCCCGCAACGCAACGCACTCGCATCCGGAGAATTGCTTCGTCTCATCGACTTGCCGCTGGCGTCGCTGCGCCAATGCACTGCGTTTCGGCAAATTTCCCTAAGTCCATTCGGCCGCTCAGCGGCCTTGCTGATCGGCACGCTCGCGCCGGATACCGGGGCCTTCACGTTGACCGTAACAGCGTCAACGCCGCGCCCGATCCAGCTTTCATTTCCCAACGTACCATCGAAGGCGGATTTGCTTGAAAAACTGGGAGACGCGATACCCGAAGCGCATTATTACGACGACATTCATGGCTCCCCGGCGTGGCGCCGCCACATGACGCAGCATTATGCCGAGGAAATTCGCCAAGAGCTTGCCGGCCAAGGCTCGCCATGACGTTCGTGGTGAATGGAAAGAGCCATTCCGCCAAGCCGCAACCCGGACAATGCCTGCGAACTTTTTTGCGCGGGCTGAATTTCTTCGGCGTCAAGAAGGGATGCGACGCGGGCGATTGCGGCGCTTGCACCGTGCTCGTCGACGGCGAACCGGTGCACTCGTGCATCTTTCCCGCCTATCGCGCCGAAAACCGCGCGGTCACGACCATTGAAGGCCTGGCGCAGAACGGCGAATTGCATCCGATGCAGCAGGCTTTTCTGCAGGCCCAAGGATTCCAATGCGGCTTCTGCACGCCAGGCATGATTATCACCGCGGCGAGCCTAAACCAGTCGCAGCGCCAAGATCTGCCTTGGGCCCTGAAAGGCAACATTTGTCGCTGCACCGGCTATGGCGCGATCGAAAGCGCCATTCGCGGCGTGTCCGCGATAGAAGAGGCCGAAGCAGGTGCCGCCTGCGGGAGGAGCGTGCCGGCACCTGCGGCGCGCGCCGTCATCAGCGGCGCCGCGCGCTACACGCTCGACTACGTGCCGCCTATGCTGCTGCATCTCAAACTTTTGCGCTCGCCGCACGCGCATGCGCGTATCCTATCGATCAAAAAGGACAGCGCGCTGGCGGTGCCGGGCGTGCGAGCGGTGCTGACGTTTGAAGATTCGCCGGCGAAGCTCTATTCGAGCGCCAGACATGAAATCGAACGCGCCGACCCAGACGACACGGCACTCCTCGACCGGGTTGTCCGCTTCGTCGGCCAGCGTGTCGCTGCTGTGGTTGCGGAGAGCGAAGCGGCGGCCGAAGCCGGCTGCCGCAAGCTCGTTGTCGATTATGACGTGCTGCCGGCGGTGTTCGATCCCGAAGAAGCGATGCGCCCGGGCGCCCCTGTCCTGCATGACAAAGGTCCGGAGTCTCGCATTGGCAATCCGCAACGCAATACTCTCGCCGAGGTTCATAGCCACATCGGCAATGTCGATGACGGCTACGCGCAGGCCGACGCTGTCTATGAGGGTACTTTCGTCACCCAGCGCGTGCAGCACGCGCATCTCGAAACGCATTGTGCGATCGGCTGGATCGACGACAAAGAGCGCCTCACGATCCGATCGAGCTCACAGACGCCGTTTTTAACGCGGCGCGCTTTGTGCGGCTTATTCGACCTCGAACTGGAGAAAGTACGCGTGTTCTGCGAGCGCATGGGCGGCGGTTTCGGTGCTAAGCAGGAAATGCTGGTCGAGGACATCGTCGCGCTCGCCGTGCTCAAGACCGGCAACCGGTCAAGCTCGAATTCACCCGCGAGGAACAATTCATCGGCGCGACGACGCGTCATCCAATGCGGGTGCGCGTCAAGGCGGCGGCGCGGCGCGACGGCCGTTTGACCGCCCTGGAAATGCATATCGTCTCCAATACCGGAGCCTATGGCAATCACGGTGCGGCGGTCCTTTATCATGCCTGCGGCGAATGCTTCGGCGTCTATAACTGCGACAACAAGAAGATCGACGCGGCAGTGGCCTATACCAATACTGTTCCGGCCGGCGCCTTTCGCGGTTACGGGCTGCCGCAAACCAACTTTGCCGTCGAATTGGCAATGGATGAACTGGCCCGCAAGATCGGCATGGACCCGATCGAATTTCGCGAATGCAACATTGTCCATCCCGGCGATCCGATGATTTCGACCGGTTCCGATGAAGGCCACGACGTTCATTTCGGCAGCTATGGCCTCGATCAATGCCTGACTTTGATCAAGCAAGCCCTTGATCGCGGCGGCGGCCTTGTAGCGCCGCCGTCGGATGATTGGCTGGTCGGACAGGGAATTGCGCTTGGCATGATCGATACCATTCCGCCATTCGGCCATTTCGCCGATGTCAGCGCGACCTTGGGCGACGACGGCACCTACCAGCTTATGGTCGGCACCGCTGAATTTGGCAACGGCACCAGCACGGTACACCTGCAAATTGCCGCCACCGCGCTCGGCACCACGATCGATAAGGTCACTGTGCGCAACTCCGACACCGACAATGGCCTCCATGACACCGGCGCTTTTGGCAGCACCGGCACTGTCGTTGCCGGCCGTGCCACGCAGCTTGCATGCGAAGCATTGCGCGAGCAGATTTTGCGTTTCGCAGCAGAGCACAAAGGCGGCATGCAAGCCGAGTGGTCGCTCGGGACGGATGCCGCGTTCCGCGCGGGACGCAGCATAAACCTTGCCGAACTCGCCGCAGCGGCGCGCGCCAAGGGAGCATGCCTCAGCGCGACCGGACGGTCGAACGGAACGCCGCGCTCGGTCGCATTCAACGTCCAGGCCTTCCGCATCGCCGTTAACAAGCGCAGCGGCGTGATAAAATTTTGCGTAGCGTGCATGCCGCGGATGCCGGCCGCGTCATCAATCCGATGCAGTGCCGCGGCCAGATCGAAGGCGGCGTCGCGCAATCGCTCGGCGCCACGCTTTACGAAGAAATGGTGATCGACGCGACCGGTCGCGTGATCAATCCGACGTTCCGCAATTATCACTTGCCGCAATTCGGCGATGTGCCGCGGACCGAGGTTCTGTTCGCCGATACGACGGATCCCACCGGCCCGTTCGGCGCCAAATCGATGAGCGAGAGTCCCGTATAATCCGGTCGATGCAGCGATCGGGAACGCGCTGGCCGACGCGACCGGAATCCGGTTTTGCAAGACACCATTCAAGCCTGATCGAATTTTCCGCGCGATCGTGGAGAAATTTGGCACGGTTTGAAAACGAGCGAACCCCCGACTTTGCAGCCGATTGACGACGGGATGTCGGAAAGCTCGGCGAGGGCGCGGCGCTGTCGGCCGGAAGCTTATTTCAGCAGTGTAACGCCGTCGCGCGGAAAGTCGAAGCCGTAGGATTACGCGCAAACCGTGCGGGCTGCCTACACTTTAGCCACACGGCAACAATTTAGGCGTCCCGAAGAAGCTACGGCATGTCGAAAGCGACAAATCCGCCTATTTGGCCTTTTTGTTCGAAGTGAGTGGGCGCCAAGTTGGCGTGTAGTTTGCTTCTGTGGACCCGAATACGGCGGCCACCGCCAGATTTGTACGGAAATCTGGGTGCTACCGAGGCTTTGGAACACATGAAGAATCCTCAGACTGAAACCTATCCTAAGCCTCGCCTAGTGCTCACCGGCATAACCAAACGTTACCCAAGCGTTGTGGCTAACGATGATGTCTCTCTGAGCGTCAGGCCTGGCGAAATCCATGCAGTGCTGGGCGAGAATGGCGCCGGCAAAAGCACATTGATGAAGATCATTTACGGCATCACCAAACCCGATGCCGGAAACATTTTGTGGAACGGCCAATATGAAACAATCACCACGCCATCGCAAGCGCGACGCTTGGGCATCGGCATGGTGTTCCAGCACTTTTCGTTGTTCGAAACTCTGACTGTCTGGGAAAATATCGCGCTGGCGTTGGACGAGCGGGTCGCGCCGGCCAAGCTCGCCGCCAAGATCAAGGAAGTGTCGGAGAAATACGGCCTGCCAATCGACCCGTATCGTCTCGTTCACAGCATGTCCGTTGGAGAAAGGCAGCGTGTAGAAATTGTGCGTTGCCTACTTCAGGAGCCCAAGCTTCTGATCATGGACGAGCCGACCTCTGTGCTGACGCCGCAAGCTGTTTTGGTGTTGTTCGAGACACTACGGCGCCTGGCATCGGAAGGCTGCAGCATCCTCTACATCAGCCACAAGCTCGATGAAATTCGCGCCCTCTGCGACAGTGCGACCGTGCTGCGTGGCGGGCGTGTCAGCGGTTCGGCGATTCCGAAGAACGAGACCAACGAAAGTCTGGCCCGCCTGATGATCGGGGGCGAGTTGGCGGAGTGCCGTCTCACCCCTCGCCAACCGAAAGAAATCCGGCTCGAGCTCGATCACCTGTCGCTGCCGACGTCGGATCCTTTCGGCACGACGCTCAAGGAGATCAGCTTGACGGTGCGAAGCGGCGAAATTTTGGGAATCGCCGGCGTTTCCGGAAATGGGCAGAAGGAACTAATGGCGGCGCTCTCGGGCGAACGGTTGAGCCCGAGCGGACCGATGATCAAGCTGCTCGGCCAGCCGGTCGGCAACCTCAATCCGGCACAACGCCGCGAGCTTGGCCTCACTTTCGTCCCCGAAGAGCGCCTCGGGCGCGGGGCGGTACCGCCCATGAGCCTCGCCTACAACGCGCTCCTCACCGGCGCGCGAAAGGGCATGGTGTCGAATGGCATGATCTATCCATCCGTCATGCGCGGCTTCGCCAAGAGCGTGATCGAACGCTTCAAGGTCAAATGCGGTGACGAGCAATCGGTAGCATCGAGCCTGTCGGGCGGCAATCTGCAGAAATATATCGTTGGGCGGGAGACGATGCTGGGGCCCAAAATGATGATCGTTGGGCAGCCGACGTGGGGCGTCGATGTCGGCGCAGCTCAGTTAATCCGCCAAGCCCTGATCGATCTGCGCGACCAAGGCGTGGCGCTGTTGGTGATATCCGAAGAACTCGATGAGCTTTTCATCATCAGTGACCGGCTCGCGGTGCTGGCCGAGGGCCGGCTATCCCCGTCCGTTCGACCCGCCGAAACGTCGATCGGTCAAATCGGTACCTGGATGAGTGGCAAGTTCGGCGCGCCGGCAAGTCAAAGTGCCGCTGGCGTCGACCCCCTCATGGAGGTTGCATAATGTTCGTCCTTGAGCGACGCGCCAATCCTTCTTTCACGATGGCAGTTGCGTCGCCGATATTGGCCGCCGTGGGCATGATTGCGACCGGATTTTTTCTATTCACAGCCTTGGGCAAGGATCCGGTGGAGGTTTTCTATTTGTTTTTTATAAAGCCGCTTTCGACCACGTACGACATCGGCGAGCTGCTTTTAAAGACAACGCCGCTTCTGCTCTGCGGACTCGGTCTGGCCATGGGATTTCGCGCCAATGTCTGGAACATCGGTGCGGAAGGGCAACTCACCATGGGCGCGATCGCGGGCGGCGGCGTCGCGCTTTGGTTCGGCGACAGCAACTCCGTTTTTGCGATGCCGCTGATGCTGTTGGCTGGTGTGCTTGGCGGCATGGTCTGGGCCGCCATCCCGGCTTTTCTACGGACCCGCTTCAATACCAACGAAATTCTCGTCACGCTGATGCTCGTGTATATCGCGCAACTAGCATTGTCATGGCTGGTGCACGGCCCGTGGCGCGATCCCGAGGGACAAAACTATCCGCAATCGCGGGGTTTCGGCGACGCTGAGACCATGTCGGTTCTCATCGACGGGACTCGCGTTACCTGGGGCATCGTCTACGCCGTGGGACTGGCGCTGATCTCCTGGGTGGTCTCGCAGAAGACAATCGCGGGGTTCCGCATGCAGGTTGCCGGGTTGGCGCCGGCGGCCGCCGCATACGCGGGATTTTCCGAGAAGCGGAATATCTGGATTGCACTCTTAGTCTGTGGCGCCACCGCAGGCCTTGCGGGGATTTGCGAAGTTGCCGGACCGATCGGGCGACTGCAGCAGACGATTTCGCCGGGCTATGGCTTTGCCGCGATTATCGTCGCCTGGATCGGCAGATTGAATCCAATAGGGGTGATTTTCGGTTCGCTGCTGATGGCTTTGCTTTATCTCGGCGGCGAGGCGGCGCAGATGGGAATGAGCTTGCCGTCCGCCATCACCGGATTGTTCCAGGGATTGTTGCTGTTCTACCTGCTGGCGGCTGATTTGTTCATCACTTTCCGGCTCAAACGTATCCGCCCCGTTGAGCGCATCGAACCGAAGCCTGCGATCAGGTTGGAGAGCGCGGCGTGAGTCCAGTTGTTCCCATGATTACCGCCACAGTTGTGGCGGCCACTCCCCTGATCTACGCCGCACTGGGCGAAACCGTCGTCGAGAAAGCCGGTGTCCTCAATCTCGGCATTGAAGGCATGATGCTGATCGGAGCGGTTTCCGGCTTTGCCGCAACGCTCGTCACAGGCAGTGATACCGTCGGTTTCATCGCCGCGGCCGGCGCCGGCGTCGCGCTATCCCTGGCCTTCGGTTTTCTCACGCTCAACCTGCAAACCAATCAAGTTGCGACCGGTCTTGCACTGACGTTGTTTGGAATTGGTTTGTCTGCCTTCGTCGGACACAATCTCGCCGGAACTCCTTTGCCTCCGCTGCCGTCGATTGTGATTCCGGGGCTAACCAGCATTCCCATTATCGGAAATCTTATCTTCCATTACGACATCATGGTTTATCTCTCGCTGGTGCTGTTCGTCGCAGTGCAATGGTTCCTTACTAAGTCCTATGCTGGTCTGACGCTACGCGCGGTTGGGGAATCGCCGAGTGTCGCGCACGCCATCGGCAAACCCGTTTTGACGACCCGCTACCTGGCCGTGATGTTCGGCGGCGCCTGCGCCGGCATTGCCGGCGCTTATTTATCGCTCGTCCAGACGCCGATGTGGGTCGAAGGCATGTCCGCGGGCAAAGGCTGGATTGCGCTCGCGCTGGTGGTTTTCGGTACGTGGAAGCCGGCACGTGTTGTGCTGGGGGCTTATTTGTTTGGCGGCGTTACGCAGTTCCAGCTTTTTGCTCAAGGGTTTGGCCTGCCGGTTCCGACCGAATTCCTGTCGATGTTGCCGTACGCGGCGACGGTTATCGTTCTGGTGATCATCTGCCGCGATCCCAAAACGATTTTGCTGAACCAGCCTGCCTCTCTCGGCATCAGCTTTCATGCTGCCGCGTGAAAACGCATGAAAAAGATTCGTAGTCCAATCCAACGCACCAGTTCCATCTCCAACCAGAAAGCATAGTCATGACGCTAAACAGAAAATGGAAATCTCTCCCTCTGAGTATCGCAGCAGGTTTGATCGTGACGTGGTCGGCGGCAGCGTCCGCCGAGCCCCTCAAGGTCGCGTTCGTCTATCTCGGCCCGGTCAAAGACGGCGGCTGGACCCAAATGCACGATGAGGCTCGTCTGAAGCTTGAAAAGGCGATGGGCGACAAGATCAAGACCACTTTCGTGGAAAATGTCCCCGAAACCGCCGATTCCGAGCGGGTATTCCGCCAGCTCGCCGCTGACGGCAATAAGCTGATCTTCGCTTGTTCATTCGGTTACATGGAGCCTTTGCAGAAAGTCGCCAAAGTGTTTCCGAACGTCAAATTCGAGCATGTGAACGGCTTTAAGACGGCACCGAATATCGTCGTCTACGAGCCGCGCTTCGAAGAAGGCTTTTATCTGATCGGCACCATCGCCGGCCAGATGACGAAAACCAATACGCTAGGCTTTATTGGCTCTTTCCCGATCCCAAGCGTCATGCGCAACATCGACTCCATGACCCTCGGCGCGCTGGCGGTAAACCCCAACGTCAAGATGAAGCCCATCTGGGTCAACACCTGGTACGATCCCGGCAAGGAACGCCAAGCTGCGGAAACCTTGATTGCGCAGGGTGCCGATAACGTAGCTCAGAACACCGACTCGCCTGCGTCCATTCAGGCGGCGCAGGAGAAGGGTACTTACGCTTTCAGTATCGATGCCGATATGTCGAGCTTCGGTCCGAAGGCGCAACTGACCGGCACGACCGAAGACTGGAGTGGCTATTATATCGCCGAGACCCAGAAGGTGTTGGATGGCACCTGGACTGGGCAACGGCACACCCGGTGGGGCCTTAAGGAGGGCATGGTAGTCATGGCTCCGCTTAATCCCGCGATCCCGCCGGCCGCCGTCAAGGTCTTCGAAGACAAGAAAGCTGCGCTGATCTCCGGCGCACTCATGCCCTTCGCTGGTCCGGTTGACGACAACACCGGGGCGATGAAGGTTGCCGCCGGCTCGGCGATGACCGACAAGGATCCGGCCTTCAACTCGGTGAATTGGTATGTTCAGGGCGTCGACGGCAGCGTTCCTAAGTAAACCCCATCGGCGAACATGCACGCGGTCCGTAAGGCGTGTCTGAATTAAATCTTGAGCCGGCATGACCGCGATGCGGTAGTGCCGGCTCACAGAAATTTTGACCGTTCCCGAAGGGCGATCCGGTGCCGCCGGTCTGCAAAGAACGCATATGCCAAACGCGCTTGAGGCCGCAAAAATTTCTTGGTCGTGCGGATGTGCCAGCCTCGTTAAAACAGCACCAGTTCCGCGATTTTCAGCACTGCGACTATTCCGTAATCTGTCATTATGCGAAGGCGCGTCTGCCACTCATTGACGGGGCGCATCGTCGCGACATTAAAATTCCAGGGCGGTGGCGTCGTAGGCGTAAAGCCAATCCATGCGCTCCCGTAGGCGCACATTCTGCCACTCGCGCGCCACAGAAATTGCAATTGCATCCTCGTCGGCAAGCTCAGGGCTGAATGCCTGCCGGCGGTTCTCGTGCGCCTTGTGCACGACGGCCGCAGTGCGATCGCGCCTGATATCCTGGTATCGGACGAATGCGCCAATCGGCTCTTTGGCATATTTAGCCAAGCAGGCCGCGACCACGTAGGCGTCTTCAATCGCCATCACCGCGCCCTGCCCTAGAAATGGCAGGGTTGGGTGACACGCATCGCCGAGCAAGGTGATGCGTCCCTGCGTCCAATGCTCCATCGGGCCACGCACCATCAGCGCCCATTTGTACGGTGTGTCGATATTATCGATGAGAGTGTGAACATCCTGGTGCCAGCCGTGGAAGTCGCTGGCGAGCTCGCCCTTCGTGCCCTCGATGGTCCAGGATTCCACCTGCCAGTCATCGCGCTCGACAATGCCGATAAAGTTCATAATCTCGCCGCGCCGGACCGGATAGTGCAGTACGTGACCGCGTGGCCCGAGCCAATTCGTTCCGACCATGCGCGCAAGGTGCGGCGGTAATCGATCCATCGGGGCCAGACCGCGCCAAGCCACGCAGCCGGTGAACTCGGCACGGCCGGAGCCGAACAGACAGGCTCGTACCTGGGAGTGAATGCCGTCAGCGCCGATGACGAATGGTGCCGTTATCACTTGTCCGTCGGCGAACTCTACCTGGGCGTGATCCGCCGTTTGACTGACGGCGATGCACTTTCTGCCGAGTGAGATCGCGTTCGATTTCAGCCGATTGACCGCCTCGGCAAGAATATTGAGCAGATCGCCGCGGTGAAGCATGATGTGCGGAGTGCCGTACCGCTTCGCAGACGACGCGCCGAGATCAAACCAGTTCCAAGTTTCACCAGTGCGCCAATGGCGTATCTCGCGTGCTGACGGAACGACCTGAACGCGAGACAACGCGTCCTGCAAGCCGAGTGCATATAAGACGCGCGTACCGTTCGAACCGAGCTGAACACCGGCCCCAACCTCCTTGAGTACGGTCGATTGCTCGTACACTTCAACATCGATACCTCGCTGGAGCAGTGCCAGCGCTGTAGAAAGCCCGCCAATGCCACCCCCGACGATAACAATCTTGGAAGGCGACCCGCCGGCGGCGCTTTGCATTGGAAGTCTGGCAAGGTTTGTTGCGAGTTAGTACCGATTAGGACTAATTTTCTTGAGAAGGAAATACCCCACAGGCTCCTCTCAAACTCATTAGCTGCGTCCGATAATACCTGTTATCAGAGCGCAAGTTTAATCCTTAGCACACAAAAAGCAGTTTTTGGAGTTTCACAGATATGTGTGGATCACTCCCCATTTGCCAGCGATCGCAATTGTCCCGTTAGTCGCGCCCGAGGCCGGCACGAGGAACGAACAGAGCATCGAGAGCGAACCCGCCACGCGGGAGCACTATAAATGGATTAATATCAATTGAGTGCACGACATCGGCCAAATCTTCTGCGATGCGGCCGAGCACGACAAGCGAATTCACCACAGCATCGGTGTCCAGCGCCGGAGCTGAACGATAGCCGCTCATAAGTCGCGCGGCCTGGGTGCGCCCGATCATGGCGTGCGCTTTGTCGCGGGTAATTGGCGGCGCCGCAAATGCTACGTCCTTGATGAGTTCGAGAAGCACGCCGCCGCTGCCGGCCATGACGATGAGACCCATTTCGGGATCGCGATGTAGACCAAGGACGAGCTCGAGTCCGCCCTCAATGTGCTGGCAGACCAGCATGCCATCGAGTTGGTCGACACCGGCGTGCCCAACATTCTCGGTAATGCGTGCGTAGGCCGATCGGACCTCGTCGTCATTCGCGAGATGCAATGCGACGGCGCCGATATCAGACTTGTGCTGAATTTTTTCGGAGATCGCCTTGAGTACGACCGGAAAGCCGATGTGTTGTGCGGCACTCACTGCTTCGTCGGGCGAATGAACGGCAATCTCCATAGGGGACGCAATGCCATAGGCGCGCAGCAGATCCTTAGATTCTACCTCGTTTAGCGACGCCAGGCCGGAAGATGCAAGCGCGCGCACCTTCTCACCTGCGGCAGCTTCAGTAGGTGTCGGGGCGATTCTCGTTATTGCCGATGCCAGGCGTTTGAGTTCGTTGCATCGCACCGCGCTTTCGATGGCACGCAACGCTTTATCTGCTTCCTGCAGAAACGAAACATGGGGCCACTTCGCCCGCAGTGCGCGGCTATAATCGGACTGACTGTGGGAGATCGGCACGACTGCTGCAATCGGCTTTCGAGCGCCGGCCGCAACCATGGCCTCGACCATGGCGATGTGGCGCTCGGCGCGCTCCGAGCCAGGCTCGCGCGGCAACCTTTCCTGAAACAGGATCATATCCACGTTGGGGTCGTCCTGCAGCGCGTCAATTGTGGCCTTGAAATTCTCGTGGCTGGATAAAACGGCAAAGCCGCCATCAGTTGGATTGCCGACGAGCGAGCCTACTCCCAGGACGGCGTCGAGCTTCGCTGTGGTTTCTGCGGCGAGTGGGGGAAATTGCAAGCGATTATGCTCTGCCGCCTCAATGAGAAGCCCACGAAAGGCCCCGGAATGCGTGACAGCACCGAGGCGCCGACCGCTGGGCATGCCGGTATGAGCCAGAAGCTCCGTGACTTCGACCGCATCGTCGAGGGTGTCCGCGCGGATGACGCCGAGATCGGCTGCAACCGCATCGAAGGCCTCCATTGTGCCGGCGAGCGAGCCGGTGTGCGCCATCGCCGCGGAGCGGCTGCTCTCCGTTTGGCCGAGCTTAACGGCAACAATCACCTTGCCGGCGCTGCGTGCTATCCGGCAGGCGGCCTTGAACTTCTCAAGGTCGGAAATCGCCTCAATATAGACGATGATCACCTTGAGCTCGGGCTGGTCGGCAAAGAAAACGATATAGTCCGGTATGCTGAGGCCCGCTTCGTTACCGCTGGTGATGAGATATTCGGCGTTGATGCCACGCTCCTCGAGCGCGACATTCATGTAAATCAGCATCCCGCCGCTTTGGCCGACCAGCGCCACAGGTCCCCGTCTCAGCGTGAGCGGGCGGTCTTCGGTCAAGGTTACAAAGCTGGTCTTGGCGCAGATGTTACCCATGCAGTTGGGGCCGGAGACGGCGAGTTCGGTTTCGGCAATCACCGCTGCGAGCTCGCGGCCCAGCGCAGCCGCATGCGAATCGAAGGCTTCGCCGAACCCGGACGAAAACACCGTCGCGCTGCGCGCCCCTGCTGCCGCACCGCTACGCAAAAGCTCCGGAACGGCCGGTGCGGGCACCACCACGACGAGATGGTCGGGCGTCTCGGGCAGCGACTGGAAGTCCGGATAGCATGGCGTATCAAAAATTTCCTTCCGGCGCGGATTGATGAGGTAGATCGGTCCTGGAAATTCATAGCGCTTGAGGTTGCGCCATGCCCGCGTGGCCCAGCTTCCCGGGCGATCGCTCACGCCAATCACTACTACATTGCGTGGTTCGGTCAGAGCTTTGACTTTTTTCCTGGATGCTTCGAGATCCACCCGGCGCTCCTCTTTCAGGCCTGTACGGCGGATATAATCGATCGACGCCCAACGAGATAGAACCCGGTGGCAATCACCGTCATTATCATGGTCCAAACCAGCCCGAACGCTGCAAGCTCGGTACCTTGGCCGTTGGCCCATAGGTCGAACATCGCAACCGCCACAGGCTGCGCCCTGGGCGAAGCGAGCATCACGGCAAGTGACAAATCGCGCGCAGCGACAAGAAAGATGAAAAGCCAACCGGCGAGAAGCGCTGGCGCCGCCAGCGGCACTACGATCCGCCGCAGGACGATGTGTAGCGGACTACCGGAAACGGATGCCGCCTCCTCCAGCTCCGGGTGAATCTGCAGCAGGCCTGACGCCGAGTAGCGCATGCCATATGGCAGAAAGCGGATTGTGAAAGCGATAATAAAAGCCCAGAGCGTGCCATAGATCGGGATTGGTACCGCGAGGTAAATCTGGATCATCGCGACGCCCAGAACAATTCCAGGAAAAATAAGTGGTGCGGTCGCAAGCTGATCGAGCAGCCAGCCGCCGGGCCGGCGCCGGACCACGAGCCAGCCGGCGACAATCGTCAAGGCCATGACGCACGTCGCGGCGCCAGCGCTCATGAGTAGCGTTTGCCATACTAAGTCTAAATAGAAGGTCGAGTGCATCACCTCGCGGAAATTGTCGAGGGTCATCAGCGTGAACCCGCGTCTGCTAATACTCTGGCTGAAGGGCATCAACGCAAGCCACATGAGCCCAGCAGTCGGCGCCGCCAGGATCAGCAAGAAGTTAAACAAGACAACGGCGCCGCCGAGATACCGCGCTCGGCCAAGATCTAATTGCCGGGTACGAAATCCGCGCCCGGTCACGCTGTGGTAGCGTGAAGCATGACGCGACAAGCGCGAATAGAGGCTGATGAGCGCGCCGGCGAACACCAGCAGCACGACGGAAAACGCACTCGAATAACCGAAATCGGGTGGCACGTTCTGCTTCATATCGAGATAAATGTCGGTCGTCAGGACTTTGACGTTGCCTGGCAGGCCGACCAGGGCGGGCACTTCGAAGGCCTCGATGGAGCGCACGACGATGAGGAGCGCGACCGCGAGAATCGCAGGCAAAGCGAGCGGTAAAGTAATGCGCGTCACCATCTTCAGGATACTGGCACCGCACATGCGCGCAGCCTCCTCGTATTCAGCGTTGGTCGCTTGAAAGACCGACGAGAGCAGCAGGAAGGCGAGCGGCGACCACAGAAACCCTTCGACCAGAATCATGCCCGGCATGGAATAGACATTGAAGCGCGCCCAACCGAGGCCCACGATAAGATCGTTAACTGGCCCATTACGTCCGAGCAAAAACAACCACGCAATCACATAGAGAACGAAGGGCGTGCCGAGCGAGATGATCGCGGTGAGGTAGGCAAATGCCTTGAATGGGGCGTTGGTACGTTCGACGAGCCAAGCGACAAGCCCGCCGAAACACAACGCGATCACCAGGCTGCCGAGGCTGAAAATAATCGAATTTGCCAGACTACCGAAAAACTGGCGATCGGAGAGCAGCCGCTGATAATACGCCAGCGTAAAATCGCCAAGCGCGCCTTTTACTGTCGTGGTGTGCAGGCTGCCTTGCAGCAGAAACCACAGCGGTGGAACGACGAGCAGTAATAATACGACCGCCAGCATTGCAACGAGGGCCAGCGTCGAATCGGGCGCAATGCCTAAACACTGCAATCTTCTGGGGCGAACGCTGTGCATTTCTGAGTTACTTTTAGAAAGGACATTTTTTCTCTCGTCGCTTGTCGGGAGAGGTGCGCCTAGTCGAATAGCTCCTTCTTGATTTTGACCCAGCGATCAATATTTCTGGTCATCGTGTCCGGTGATATGAAATTAGCTTTGAAGCCGCCGGCATCCGGCTTAACGCCGGGTGTCTTCGCCGGCACCGATGGCATCGCTGGCAGGTATTCAACGTCAGCAAACTTGCGTTGGCCCTCCTCCGACAGCAGGAAATCGATTAGTAGCTTTCCTGCGTTAGGGTGTGGCGCGTTCTTGACTAAACCGATTGAATGGAAAGGCGCGGGGATGGGCTCGACTTTAAGCCATGTTACCGGTGCGCCCTTCTGTTCGCTGAGCACCGCATGATGATTGAAGATGCTGAGCGCGATGGCGTACTGGCCCAAAATTACCTGGTCAAGAATGGCGCGGTTCGTCGCGTCGACATTGACGATACTCTGCTTGGCGAGCTCTCGCAGGAAGGCCATGCCCTTTTCCTCGCCCATGGTCTGCAGCACGGAACCAACGTAGACCGGGGCCCCTGAAGATGGTTCGGTGCTCCAAGCGATCTTACCCTTCCATTTCACATTGAGAAAATCTCGCGCCGTCCGAATTTCGTCCCTGCCCACCAGTTGGGTATTGACGCCTGGCGTGAGGAAATAAGTGACGAGCGCATTCCAGCGGCCCTCGGGATCGCGGATCGCGGATGGGTATTTGTCGGCATCGGCAGGCACGAATTTTTCGACGAGGCCAGCCTGAAGCAGTGGCGGCGTCGTGGCTATGCCGTCGAACACATCGCCTTCGACCCTGCCGGCGCGAGCCTCGTTGAGGACTTTGATGGCGTTCGGCCCACTGTCGCCACGTGAATATTTGACCTCAATGCCAGGATATTTCTTGTTGAAAGCATCAATAAGGGGACGAACCGCCTGGTTTACGATCAACGACGTATACCAGGTAACTTGGCCTTCCTTCTTGGCAAGTTCGTAGAGTGTGTCGTCAGCGGCTTCTGCACGCGTACAGACAAGAACGATAATCAAGAAGATTGCGGCAGCGCGAACCTTTACCACCGCGAATACCAGCTCGGTTTACGCTTTTCCTTGAAGCTTGCGATGCCCTCGATCGCTTCGGTCGAGTGTAGGGGAGCGTGAGGGGCCCGGCGCGCAAGGAGCGTCGTCACAGTCGGCGTGGCGTAGTGTTCCATCTCGAGCTTTAATGACCGGAGAGCGCCGGGGGCGCCATGCAGCAGGGCATCAGTGATTTCGTCGAGTTTCTCTTCCATCCTTTCGGCGCTCGCAACCTCATGAATGAGCCCTATGCGCAAAGCCTCGTGAACGGAGATGCGTTCTCCGGACAAACCATAGCGGCGAAAGTTGCGATGCCCCATCGCCCGGATCATGAATGGCGCGACACCGAGAGGCGCCATGCCGACCCGCACCTCCGGGATCGAAAAGAACGCGCCTTCAACGGCGAGCACGATATCGCAGCAGGCGGCGAGCGCCGCACCGCCGCCGACTGCCGCTCCATGCACAAAGGCAATGGTCGGCTTCGGCAAGAGGTCTAGCGCAGCGAGTGCATCGACGAGTGACGCCTTTGGCGGAACGGGCTCCGGCTCCTGTGCGCGCGCGACGAGATCAGCGCCGGCGCAAAAGTGCTTGCCACTGCCCCGAAGAACCACGATTCGCGTCCCGTCGTCGGCCTCGCGCGCTGCCAATTCCTTCACCAATTCGGCGAGCATCCGCTGATCGAAAGCGTTGGAGCGCTCGGGACGGTTGAGCAATATTGTTGCGATGCCGCGCGACGAAACATCGACCTCAATACCTCCGCTCATCGGAATAATTCCTGCGTAACTTTCTGCCATTTAGGCAACTGCTGATGGATCTGCTCGGGTCGCAAAAAATTGGCCCGAAATCCCCCGTCGTTTGGCCGCAGCCCCGCGACCATGGCAGGCACGCTCGGCAACGCAGGAAGATACTCGTTCTGCTGAAAGACCTTTTGTCCCTCCTCGGAGGTCAAGAATTCGAGTAAAAGGCGCGCGGCGTTGGGATGTGGTGCGTCTTTAAGAAGGCCAACGGCATCGAGTGCAACCGGCGTGGGCTCGAGTTTGAGCCAGTCGGATGGCGCGCCCTTGCGCGCGCTAATCACGGTATGATGGTTGAAGGCCATCAGGTTGATCCAATATTCGCCAGCAATCACCTGATCGAGCACAGCGCGTGAGGATGCTTCGACGTTGACGACCTGCTGTTGAGCCAGCGCCCGCAGATACGCCATGCCTTTATCCTCGCCCATACTAGTCAAGATGTTACCGACGAATCCGATAGGCGCCGGCCATCGAACTGCCGTTCCAGGCCATCTTGCCCTTCAATTTCGGATCGAGCAGACCTTGGAACGTCTTCGGTGCTTGGTCCGTCGGCAACAAGTTCGTGTTGATGCCTGGCGTGAAGACATACATGATCACCGCGATCCAATACCCGTCACTGGCTTTCAGTTCGGCGGGATAATCGGCAGCATTTGGCACTGTAAACGGCGTCAGCAGACCCGCTTCCTCGAGCGGCAACATATTGGCGATGCCATCGAAAATATCGGCCTGCACGCGACCAGCTTGTCCTTCGGCTAAAATCTTCGCCGATGTCACAAGATCGTCGGCGCGCGTGTATTGCATCGTCACGCCGGGATACTTTCTTTCAAAAGCATCTTTGAGCGGCCGGATAATTTGGTTGACTATGAGTGTCGTGTACCAAACGACCTGCCCCTCTTTCTTCGCCGCTTCAATCGTCGCCGGATCGGCGGCCGAAGCGTCGTGGGCCATAAACACAAAAAACGCGATAGCTGCGGCGCAAAGCTGCGCGACTGTTTTCAAGCCTCCCTCCTTCTTTTCCCGACTTGCCAACAGCATAGCAAGCGCTCGGCAAAGTGTCATTCTAGGGCGGCCGAAAATTCTTGCCCAGTTCCTTGCGTCAGATGCTTGGCTGGCACCCACTCCCCACATTAGACGTGATGGGCTTGCGCGACCTGCAAAAGCCGGCTGCACGCCGCTTGCGCGATAGCTACGCACACCCGACTTTTTGCAGAATCACCGGTTGCGCCGATGCCCACGACCGCGATCTTGTCTCGCGTGCTTATTACCTGTTCAATGAGACATCCAATTGCATCAAGGGAGAACGCCATGGCAGCTGCTGAGAAAAAATACGAAGCTATTTTGGTCGAAAACGATCATGGCGTCACTTGGGTAACGCTTAACCGACCAGAAAAGCGTAATGCTATGAGCCCGCAGCTACATCTCGACATGGACGCCGTGCTCGATGATCTCGCTGTGGATCCTGCTACGGAAGTTTTGGTGCTCACCGGGGCTGGTCAGGCGTTCTGTGCCGGGCAGGATATAAGACTCTATTTCCGGGCGAATTCCGGTGACGCCGCGGCGCGCCACAAATTACGGCGCGCGTCCAATAACTGGCGTTGGCAGAAGCTGTCGACATTCCCCAAGCCGACCATCGCGATGATCAACGGCTATTGCTTTGGTGGCGCATTCACGCAGGTCTGCGCTTGCGACTTCGCACTCGCGGCAGACGATGCGATGTTTGGCCTGTCAGAGGTCAATTGGGGCATTTTACCTGGCGGAATCGTCTCCTGGAACGTGGCACAAACGATGAATTATCGCGATGCGCTTTACTACGCCATGACGGGTGATCCGTTCGACGGCAAGCAAGCAAAGCAAATGGGCTTCGTCAATTTCTCTTATCCCAAGGATCGGTTGCGTGAGGAAACCATCAAGCTCGCCAAAAAATTGATGGCGAAAAGCCCTGCCGCTTTACGCTACACCAAAGAGGCGATCCGCGCGGTGCGCTTTATGAACGAGCCGCAAGCGCAGGACTATCTCAATGCAAAAAGCGATGCGCTACGCTACAACGATAAGGAGAGTAGCCGTGAGGAAGGCATGAAACAGTTCCTCGACGAGAAGAGCTATCGTCCCGGCTACGGTAATTTCAAACGCACCCGCGCGCGCGCGTAAGTTCTTGTGGTGCTGACTCTGCTGCTCGCTGGCTTGGTTAATCCGGGGAAAGCAAGGCACGTGGTGGATGCTGCAAGTTGACGACTTGACCAAGACCTACATGCTCGGCGATCGCAGCGTGGTCGGCGGTATTCGTGGTGTCAACTTCGAAGTCGGCGCCGGCGAGCTTTACACTCTGCTCGGCCCGTCCGGCTGTGGCAAGACGACAACGCTGCGGTCGGTCGCGGGGCTTGAGGAACCCAGCGTTGGCCGGATCGTCATCGACGGCCGCCCCGTGTTTGACTCGGTGAGCGGCGCTTTCATACCTGCGAACCAGCGCAATATCGGCATGGTGTTCCAATCGTACGCGGTATGGCCACATATGACGGTGTTCGAGAACGTGGCATTTCCGTTGCGGATGTCACGCACCCGCCGCTATGACGGACGAGAAATCTCGACCCGCGTGGCCCGAACGTTGGAAACCATGGGACTGGGCGCCTTCTCCGAGCGCTCGGCCGCGCAGCTGAGCGGCGGACAGCAGCAACGCCTAGCTCTCGCCCGCGCCCTGGTGGCGGAGCCCCGTTTGCTGCTGCTGGACGAGCCTCTAAGCAATCTCGATGCCCTGCTGCGCGAGCAGATGCGCTCGGAACTGCGCCGCCTACAGAAAGAGGTTGGTGTGACCGCCGTTTATGTCACACACGATCAATCGGAGGCACTAGCACTGTCCGATCGGCTTGCGGTGATGCGGGACGCGCGGATTGTGCAGATCGGCACTCCGAGACAGATCTATTACGCGCCAACTAACGAATTCGTCGCCACCTTCATCGGCCGCAGCAACTTATTGCGAGGCACAGTGATGCAGGATGTCGCCCCACAACAGCGCGCCGTCGTGGAAATGCCAATTGGCGCTGTTGAGTGCCATTTTCCGGCCGGCGCCAAAGCAACGCAGGCGGTGGCCGTCTTGATCCGACCCGAGCATGTCGTTCTCGCCTCCGGCGATCCCGCGGCAGGAACTGCATTGCCAGCCAATCATTTCCGTGGACATGTCACCAGCGTCATGTTTCTCGGCGAGACAATGGAATATCTGGTGCAGATCAACGACCGCGCGCAAATTATAGTGCGCCGCCCAGCTGACGACGACATCGGCGCCGACGCCGTGACTGTGTCTTTTCCGGTGCATCATGCGCTCGGGTTGGCGGGAACGGCAGATACTTGATCGCGCCGGATCCGCTCGATTATGTTTTCGGCGCGAGTAGTGTCCTACATAATGCAGCTGAGCACTTCCGTGAACTCGCCCAGGGTCCGGGTGCCTCTTGTCCCGGAAACGTCTGCGAGCGGCTGGTCGGTCACGAAGGCCGCAGTTCGCGACATGACAGATTACGGAATGTCGAGGATACCGCCCGACCTGCTGGTTAGCGACGGCGGGCTGCAATCCTATTGACCGTCGGCATCCAGAGTGGCGAACACGCGCAGAAATAGTTACGCTGGCGTCCGCTGTTCCCTCGATTCTCCATGAATCTGGAACATTCTGGGACTAGAGATTCTTGGCACAGGGGGATCCAAGGATCGGAGCAGCTCAGAGAGCTCGCATTCGCCCTTCGGCTGGACTAGCTGGTGGATTGCGTGATTCGAGCTGCGTCCGTACCGCGAGCGTGACCTGTCTTGAACCGTCAAGATAGTCTGATATGTTAGATGGCAGTCAGGATCTGCTGTTGGTATCAGATTTTCGAGCTGAGGATATTACGGCTATCCTGTCTGAGGATCGTTGTGTAAAAAGGTAGCTACTCGTGCGCCGCTGGGCGCACGTTTTCGGGACGGAGGAACGCATGGCTGATCTGATCGCCGTACACGATCCACGGGGGTATCCGCCGAAGGTCACCGGCAAGCGCCTTGCGTCCCGTTTGCAGGGCCTCGACGGCAAGCTGGTTTATCTCGTCGATTGCCTGTTCGATAATTCCGCAGCGTTCATGGAACAACTGCGTCAATGGTTCGCCGTCAATATGCCCGCCGTCCAAACGCGCATCATCAAGCCGCGCGAGAGTTGGGTCGACGACCCCGACATGCGCGCGAAGATCGGCGCCGACGGCGATGCCGCTATTCTTGGTGTCGGGCTTTGAAGCTCCTGTAGCCCGACGGTCGTCGGGTTGACCGCACTGCTGGAAGCCGAGAATAGCGTACCGACCATTGCGGTACATACGCATATCTTTCACCGTGTCGCGAAGTCGACGGCACGGTTGCGCGGCATTCCGACTTTGCGACAGGCATTCGTGACGCAGCCGGTTGTCGGCCGCACGCCCGAGGAACTGCGCGCTTACATCGAAGGGACTGACGCCATTTCCGGGCGGCCCTTCATGCAGGAGGTAATCGAGGGGCTGACTCAGCCGCTCGACGATACCGATCTTACGGGCGCTACTTTCGAGCGCACGACCCCGCGGCTGGTTACGCCCGATACTTCGGAGAACCTCGAAAAGCTCTTTGTCGAGAACCGCTGGACGGATTTTCTGCCGATCGTGCTGCCAACTGAGGAGCGCGTAGCGGCCATGCTCAAGGCCACGAGTCAGCCGCCTGACAAAGTTGTCGGTCGCATGCGGGCCGGCAATTTCCGCGAATCCTGGGAGTACACCGTCGAAAAAGTCGCGGTCAATGCCGTGATGGCTGGAGCCCGACCTGAATACTTCCCTGTTATCCTCGCGCTTGCAGCATCTAGCCAGACGTCCAGACAGGGCAGCACGACTTCGCAGACGTGCTTTAGCGTCGTCAACGGTCCAGTCAGGAACGAAATCGGCATGAATGCCGGTATCGGCGCCCTGGGACCATACAATCACGCCAACACCACTATTGGCCGGGCCTACAGTCTATTGTCTCAGAACGGTCAAGGTGGATCGGTGCCCGGCGAAACTTACATGGGCGCGCACGGCAATCCGCTCGCCTACAGCCTGTGCTTTGCCGAGAACGAGGAGCGCAGTCCCTGGGTACCGCTTCATGTGCAAAAAGGTTTCAAGCCGACCGACAGCACAGTGACCGTATTTGTCGGCAACCGCAGCATCCAGGAGGGATTTGGCCCCCGGGACACCTGGGAATCGAAGTTCCAGCGCTGCCTGGCCGCAACCTCGCACATTCCGCCCTGTCTCATACTCGATCCACTGGTGGCGCGTCAGTTCCAATCCCGCGGCATCAAATCGAAGGACGATCTAATCGAGTGGTGCGCACGCAACGCCCGCGTTACCGCGCGCGATTATTGGGACGATCAATGGATCCAGACACTGGTACGGCCGCACGCCGTCGCCGGCGTCGAGCCTTTTGCGACGCGGCTCAAAGCCCCACCCGACGAGATGATCGAGATGTACGAAGCTGACGACATCAACGTGGTCGTGGTGGGCGGCGAGACCCAAGGGGCGTGGAAGATATTTAGCGCCTGGTATGTGATCACCGTGTCCGTTGATGCTTGGCGTTGAGTGGATTTTGAGAAGGTGATCGTCGGCAACACAGGAGCAATGTCTTCGACTAAGCTCTGGGTCGCCAGGCAACTCGCGTCTCTGATGCTCCGCGCCTGACCATCGCAGTTCGGTAGCAGGAGCGGACGGAGGAAAAGGTGGCGGATCGCTTGAGCGTAGATCCCGCCGCGATGCGGCACCTGCCAACGTTGCCGTCCGACAGCCATCATGTCCACCTCTCGATCCGGTTGCGCCGCATGGCCGACGCACCGCGACTCGCGGCGTTTGGTATTGGCGTGATGCTGTCGCTGCTCACGCTGGTGCCGCTGGCGATCCTCCTGGTCGGCAGTCTTCGTCCGGACGGCCTGCCATCAACACCCGGCTGGACCCTCGATCATTACATTGAAGTGTGGAGCTCCGCCTACGATTGGCGACTCGTCGCCAATACGCTTGTGTTCAGCGCCGGCAGCACAATTCTCGCAGTCTGTCTCGCAACCGCGCTGAGCTGGCTTCTGGAACGGACGGATCTTCCGGCGCGCAACCTGTTCCGCGCCATGATCCTGATGCCGATGGCCACACCGCCGCTGCTGCTTGCCATCGGCTGGGCGCTGGTGCTCGCGCCGCGCATCGGCATTGTTGCGGTGGCGATGCAACCTCTCATCGGGCCGATCGACAGCTGGTTCAATATCTACAGCATGCCCGGCGCGATCTTCATCCAGGCGCTGGCTTATGTGCCGACCTCCGTGCTGATGCTGTCGCCGGCGGTCCGCGCGCTTGACCCGTCGCTTGAAGAGGCCGCACTGGTTGCAGGCGCGGGCCGCTGGCAGATTTTGTGGCGGGTCGGACTGCCGATTTTGCAGCCGGCGCTTCTGTCGGTCGTGACGATCCTCTTGATCGTCGGCATGCTCGCCTTTGATATTCCTGCGGTAATCGCCATACCGGGGCATGTCAATCTCATGAGTATCGAGATTTTTCGCTTGGTGACGCCGCCGTCCGGCTTTCCCGACTATGGCGGCGCCGCGGCGATGAACGCGGTTTTGTTCGTTTTCCTGATCGGCTGTCTCGTCCTTTACCGACGGACACTTCGCCAGGCCGCACGCTTTGCGACCATCAGCGGCAAGGGCTACAAGCCGGCGCAGGCCAAGCTTGGCGCATGGCGGGGTGTGACAGTCGGCTTCGTCGCACTTTATTTCTTGCTGGCGGTCCTGCTGCCGTTCGTCGCGTTGCTCTGGGCCAGCCTCATTCCCTACTTTGCCGGGTTCAGCCTGGACATGCTGCACCGCGCGTCGTTTGCGGCTTATCGGGATTTACTCTCCAGTCCGAAGCTGCGCGAAGCCGGCATCAATGCCGTGTTTATTTCCGTCGCGGCGGCAGGCAGCCTCGTGCTGCTCTCATTCGTCACGGCCTGGATCGTGCATCCGTTCGAAGCTGCGCCGAGCATGGCTGCTCGATGTCCTCTGCATGATTCCGCTCGGCGTGCCGCCCATGATGATCGGCGTAGCGCTGGTATTCGTGGCCTTCACAGTGCGCTTCCTACTGCTCTACGGTACGATTTGGGTGATCGCGCTCGGACACGTGATTGCCTTCCTGCCGATATCCTCGCGCATGATGCAATCGGGCCTGCTCCAGATTACGAGCGAGCTTGAGGAAGCCTCGGCTATGGCGGGAGCCTCCCTGCTGCACACCTTCAGGCGAATCATCCTGCCGCTGCTGGCGCCGACAGTCATCGCCGTGATCATCTGGATCCTGGTCCATTCAGTGCGCGAGTTCTCGATCGCGGTCATCCTGCAATCTGGCCGCAACAGCGTGCTGTCGACGATGCTCTACAGCTACTGGGATACTGGCAGCCCGGAGCACGCGGCTGCGCTCGCCGTGTTGCTGATGCTGCTCCTGCTCGGCCTGGTCGGCATTTTGTCGCTGACGCGGCGCAGGCTGGAGATTTGAGCTACGATGCCACAAACGCCCATTCGCGGCTACGGCCACCAATGTAAGGGAGGATTTTGTGGCACCGACATTCATGATCGACGGCGATTTTTGCAGACGCTGGCTGGTGTAGCGGCGATCGGCGGTAGCTTCACGACGCCACGATATGCCAATGCCGCAACCCGCGATCAGGTCATCGAGGCGGCAAAGACTGAAAGCGGCCTCCTCTGGTATGACCATTACGACGGCAACGCTTCGGAAGAGATATTGGGCGAATTCCAGCGCGCCTATCCGTTCGTGAAGAAAGTTGACTTTGTCGACATTCCGTCGGCACAGAAAACCGCCAAGATCATTCAAGAGAGCATGGCCGGCGGCCCGACGGCGGACATCCTTCTCCACGGCGCGTCGGTGACGAAATCACTGTTCGATCGCGGCCTGCTGCTGGAGGCGGATTGGACGGCGTTAGGAGTTGCGGCCTCGCCGGTTGTAGCCCCGACGTCCTACATGGTTGTCGCGACGACGGCGCCTTACGCCGCGCTCTGCAATACGGATCTCGTCAAGGGAGCGGACATCCCGCAGAGTTGGGACGACATGTTCGATCCAAAATGGAAAGGCCGCACTGGGCACTGGATGCGCGCCTCGTTCTTTGTCGACATGATTCCGGCGATCGGGGAGGACAAGGCGCGCGACTTCGCCAACCGTCTCGCGGCATTGCAGCCGCGTTTGTTCGACGGTCAGTTTCCGCTCGCCACGGCTGTGGGATCCGGCGAGATAGCCCTGGCGATAACGGCCTACGACTCCGGCATTCGGATGGTCGAAAAAGCCGCTCCGGTCAAATTGGTGGTGCTCGACCCGACACCGGTCCCGCTGATCACCGGCTCGGTCCTCAAATTCGGCAAGAACCCGAACACAGCGCGCCTGTTCCTCGCCTGGCTCGCGACCCCCGACGGGGCCATCCTGTTTGAGAAAATGACCAAACGCGGCAACTACTTTGTTGACGGCACCGGGATCTCCAAAGTCCTGAAGGGTCGCAAGATATCGTTCTTCACCGCCGCGCAATCGATCGCCGAGGCGGATAAGCTCAATGCGCTGGAAACTGAATTCTCACGCAAGCTGGCAGGACGCTGAAGCTCAAGCCGGATAGGCTCTCCGCGCGGCACGGCGGCGCGAATAAGGAGGAGGATGACATAACCCTTCCCTGTCCTGGGCGACGCCGATTCCTGCAGGCGCTCGGCGCGATTGCGGCTAATGGCTGTCGTCCCGCCAGGCCAGCATTCGCGGACACCTCAACGCGCGAAGCAGTAATCGAAGCAGCGAAAGGCGAAAGCGGCCTCGTCTGGTACGACCATTACGACCACGCGGCTTCCGATGAAATATTGGCCGCTTTCCAGCGTGCTTATCCCTTCGTCAAGCGCGCCGAGTTCGTCGACGTGCCGTCGGCCCAGAAGACGGCGAAGATAATTCAGGAAAGCATGGCTGGCGGCCCGACCGCCGACGTGCTGCTCAGCGATGCTTCGGTACTGCAGGCTCTGTTCGAGCGCGGCATGTTGCTGGAATCTGACTGGTCGGCGCTGGGTGTCACGACCTCGCCGGTGATGACTCCGGCCCCCTATATGATTGGGGCGACTACGTCGTTCGACGTCGTCATCTGTAATTCCGATCTTGTCAAAGAGGCCGAAATGCCGCGCAACATCGAGGATCTTGTCGATCCGAAATGGAGGGGTCACATCGGTCAGTGGATGCGCTCCGCTCAGTTGGTTCATTTCCTGCCGGCCTTGGGAGAGGCAAAGGTCCGAGATCTGGTGCATCGCCTTTCGGCGTTGCAGCCGCGCTTGTTCGATGGACTGTTTCCGATGGCCCAGGCGGTCGGCTCCGGCGAAATATCGCTTGCGCTCACGTCATATGACACCGCCGTTCTGGTTGCGGCCAAGGGTGCTCCCGTCAAGATGGTCGAGATCGACCCGACCTGCGTCAGTCTGATCTGCGGCGCGGTTTTAAAATACGGCAGGAATCCCAATACGGCGCGGCTGTTTGCGGCCTGGCTCGCGAACACCGCAGGCGCGATCACCTTCGAAGCAATGACCAAACGCGGCAATTACTTCGTTGCCGGCACCGAAACCTCGAAAATCCTCAAGGATCGGAAATTGTCGTACTTCACCCCCGCAGAGTTGATCGCCCAGGCGAGCAAGTTGAATGCGCTTGAAACCGAATTCTCGCGCGAACTGGACGGTCACTGAAGCCGCGCGTGTGGGCGCCATCGCGGGACCGCACACGCGAGTCCGAATAAATACGAAAACCAGTCAGGCAATTGCGGCATATGGCCGTGCTCGACAAGGCCTGCCAATGCCGTAAAGATGACGCCAAACGAGCCCGAACTGTGACGCCCCGTAACCAGAGTATAACCATGAATGACCCGCAGGTCAGGCTCACCAGTCTCGCTCACGGTGGCGGCTGCGGCTGCAAGCTCGCGCCTTCGGTCTTGCAGGAGCTGCTCGCCAATCAGGCGGCCACGAAGCCGTTCGCGCAACTCCTTGTCGGCGCCGAGACCAGCGACGACGCCGCGGTATGGCAGATCAACGCCAACACTTGCGTCATTGCAACCACCGATTTCTTCATGCCGATCGTGGACGACCCGGTCGACTTCGGCCGCATCGCCGCGACCAACGCCATCTCCGATGTCTATGCCATGGGCGGCAGCCCCATCATGGCGCTGGCGATCCTCGGCATCCCGCTTGGTAAGATTGCAACGGAGGTCGTTCGCGAAATTCTGAAGGGTGGCGCTGCCGCCTGCGCGAGCGCCGGCATCCCGGTTGCAGGCGGGCACTCGATCGACTGCCCGGAGCCGATCTATGGGCTTGCCGTTATCGGCACTTGCGCACCGCAGCAGGTCCGGCGCAATTCCGGCGCGAAAGCGGGCGATACTCTCATTCTCACCAAGCCGATCGGCGTCGGCATCTACTCCGCGGCCATCAAGAAGGACGCGCTCAGCCAGGGCGGCTACGCGGAGATGATTGCCACGACTACGCTGCTCAACAAGATTGGCGCCGACCTTGGCCGCGATGGAGACGTCCATGCCGTCACCGACGTAACCGGATTTGGCTTGCTCGGTCACGGCCTCGAAATGGCGCGCGGTTCCCGCCTCAAGCTCATGCTGCGCGCCGACGACGTGCCGCTGCTCTCGCAGGCCGCCGTTCTAGCCCAGCACGGTTTCGTGACGGGTGCATCCCACCGTAATTGGGCGAGCTACCGCAGCGAGGTCGAGATGCCCGCGAACCTATCCGAGTGGCAGCGTCACCTTCTCACCGATCCGCAAACCTCGGGCGGACTTTTGATCGCAGTTGCACCCGAGCGCGGGGATTCCATACTCGGCACGATCCGCGATGCCGGATATCCGTCGGCCTGCATCATCGGACATGCGGAGCAAGGTGATGCCGCGATCAGGATCGAAGCATAAACCGACGTCGGCGTGGCGTGTGTTTGGAGGAAGCACTTGGCACAACAATTTGACGTGGTGATCTCTGGAGGTGGCATCGCCGGCATGACCGCGGGCGTGACATCGGCACGGCTCGGCCGAACCACGCTCATCCTCACCGGCGACATCCCCGGCGGTCAACTTGTCAGCATCGAAAAGATCGAGGGTCTCGCCGGCTTTCCCGAGGGTGTTCCCGGATACGACCTATGCCCGATGCTGCAGGATCAAGCCGGTGCAGCCGGCGTAGAGTTTATGATGAGCACGCTGGAACGCCTTGAGCCGCAGCAGGGACAGTGGGACGTGACGACCGGCGAAGGCGACGTCGTCGCGCGCTCAGTCATAATTGCGACGGGATCGAGCTTGAAAAAGCTCGGCGTCCCCGGCGAGGAGCGCCTCGCCGGCAGCGGCGTAAGCCATTGCGCGACTTGCGATGCGCCGCTGCTGCGCGGCAAGATGACCGTCGTGGTTGGCGGCGGCGATTCGGCGATGCAGGAAGCCTTGACGCTGGCCGAGTTCGCTTCAAAGGTCACCATTCTCCACCGCGGCGAGGCTTTGACCGGTCAAGCCTATTACCGGGACCGCGTCAGCGCGCATGCGAAGATCGACATTCGCCCCAACACGGTCGTGAACGAGATTTTGGGCGACGGCACGGTTACCGGCGTGCGGACACTGGACGCGCGGAACGGCGCCACGTCCGATCTCGAGACCGCCGCTGTCTTCGCGTATGTCGGCTTACAGCCAAACACGGACTTTTTGGCGGACCGTATCGACTTGGATCCGGCCGGGCGGATTCCGACCGACGTACTAACGAGAACCGCGCTCACCGGCATCTGCGCCGCCGGAAATGTCCGTGCCCTTTCGGCCTGCCGAGCGGCAAGCGCGGCCGGCGACGGCGCCAACTCCGCGATCGCGGTCGACCGCTATCTGGCCGACGGCTCATGGCGAAGCGGTGCGCTCGATAAAGCAAGCGAGGTTGCGCTCGCGACGGCGCGAACCTAGACGCCGGATCGCCCGCTGCCTTTCGTTCGGTTGTGGAGAATAGCAGTGCCGGGAGAGTCACGTTCGGCGGCCGACCTACGAAGACTGCCCTCGGTCGACGCGGTGCTGAAGACACGCACAGCGTCGCTTGCTATCGATCGCTTCGGCCATCAGGCCGTTGTGAAAGCCATCCGGATGACGCTCGCGGCAGCGCGAGCCCGTTGCATCGATCCGGTCGATCTTGAGAGCGCCGCCGCAGCTGCGCTGACACACCTCGAAGCCGAGCACGCACCGCGCTTGAAGGCAGTCTACAATCTCACCGGGACCGTGCTGCACACCAATCTCGGCCGGGCGCTCATCGCCGAGGCGGCGATCGAAGCGGCAGTCGCGGCAATGCGCAATCCCGTCGCACTCGAATACGATCTTGCAAGCGCCCGGCGCGGCGAACGCGACGACATCGTGCGCGGCCTCCTGCGAGAATTAACGGGAGCCGAGGACGCGACCGTCGTCAATAACAACGCCGCAGCCGTCCTCATTGTGCTCAATACGCTGGCAAAGGGCCGCGCGGCAATCGTCTCGCGGGGCGAACTCATCGAGATCGGCGGTGCGTTCCGCATGCCGGAGATCATGAGCCGGGCCGGCGCCAAGCTCGTTGAAGTGGGGACGACCAACCGCACCCATCTGAAGGACTACGCCGGCGCGGTCGACGCCAAAACCGGGCTCGTCCTCAAGGTGCATACCTCGAATTACCGGATCGAGGGCTTCACGGCTGAAGTCGCCCCCGGTGAGCTTGCAGCGCTAGCCCGTGAGCAGGGCGTACCGTTTGTCAACGATCTCGGCTCTGGGACATTGATCGATCTTTCTCGTTTCGGTCTGCCGCGCGAGCCGACGGTCGCGGAGGCGGTTGCGGAGGGCGCCGATTTGGTCACCTTTTCGGGCGACAAGCTCCTGGGCGGGCCGCAAGCCGGTTTCATCGTCGGTCGCAAGGAACTTGTCGGGCGCATTAATCGCAATCCGATGAAGCGAGCCTTGCGGATCGACAAGATCCGACTAGCCGCCATCGAAGCTACATTGAAGCTCTATCGCGATCCCGATCGCTTGGCGGCGCGGTTGCCGACCTTTCGCCTCCTGACGCGGCCCGTCGAAGACATTGCCGCGCTGGCGCAACGTCTTGCCCCAACCGTCGCCGCAAAACTCGGAGATGGATTTGCAGTCGATGTAATCGGCTGTGCCAGTCAAGTCGGCTCCGGTGCGTTACCAGTCGAGACGGTGCCAAGCGCGGGGCTCGCGATCCGACCGACCGGAAGGCGCTCGGCGGGACGGGCACTTGCCGCCCTCGCCGCCGCTTTGTTTAGTCTTCCTGTCCCGGTCATCGGCCGGGTCGCGGATCAGGCTTTGATCCTCGACTTGCGCTGCCTTGACGATGAAGCCGGCTTTGCTGCCAATTTCGCCGCACTCGATATGACTGCGGCCTCCGAGATCTCGATATGATCGTCGGCACGGCGGGCCATATCGACCACGGCAAGACCGCGCTCGTCCATGCGCTCACGGGCGTCGATACCGACCGGCTGAAAGAGGAAAAGGCGCGCGGTATTTCCATCGATCTCGGCTTCGCCTACCTGCCGACGGGTGACGGCACTGTCCTCGGCTTCGTCGATGTGCCGGGACATGAGAAGTTCGTACGCAACATGCTGGCGGGCGCGACCGGCATCGATTTTGTTCTGCTGGTCGTTGCCGCCGACGACGGCGTTATGCCGCAGACCGTCGAACATCTCGCCATTGTCGACCTTCTCGGAATTACGCACGGCATCGTTGCGCTGACCAAGATCGACCTGGTCCCGCCGGCCCGGCGCGACGAAGTCGCCCACGATATCCGCAATCGACTAAGCGGAACGCGGCTCGCCGAGATCAAAATCTTGCCGGTCTCGACGCCTACCGGTGAAGGCGTCGCGGAATTGCGAGGCGAATTATTCGCCGCTGCGCGCAGCTTTGTGGCGCGCGCCGCATCGGGCCGTTTCCGCCTTGCCGTCGACCGATGCTTTACGCTCACCGGCGTCGGCACCGTCGTTACCGGCACGGTTTTGTCCGGCGCAGTTGGCGTCGGCGAGACGGTGCTGGTCAGCCCTTCGGGTCTGTCTGCGCGCGTTCGTTCGATCCACGCCCAAGATCGGCCGGCCAACCGCGGCACCGCCGGCGAGCGTTGCGCGCTCAATCTGACCGGCGACCGGATTATAAAGGCTGCTATCAAGCGCGGCGATGTCGTGCTCAATCCCGGGCTGCACGCCGCGACCGACCGCATCGACGCCGTGCTGCGCGTCGTCGGCGACGAGCCGAAACCGGTTGGTCACTGGATGCCGGTGCGGCTCTACCACGCCGCCAATGAGGTCGATGCACGCGTGGCGCTGCTCGAGGAGGCGCCAATTCGCCCCGGTGAAACCGGCCGTATCCAATTGGTGTTGAGCAGGGAAACCGCGGCCGCAGTTGGCGACCGCTATGTGCTGCGCAATACCTCGGGATCGCGGACCATCGGTGGCGGAAGCTTTCTCGACTTGCGTGCGCCTTCTCGCAAGCGGCAAACTCCTGAGCGACTAGCGCAACTCGACGCACTCGCGCTCGCCGATCCGCAACTCTCGCTTGCCGCCTTGGTCGAGCGATCCGACGTCGATCTTGCCGTGTTTGCGCGCGATCATGCGCTGATGATGGACGAGGTCGACAGCGTGGTGGAGCGACTTGACGTCGTGCGCCTGACCGGGCCGGACGAGGTGTTTGCGCTGTCGACCCCGAGATGGCTTGACCTCAAGGATGATGTGCTGGCGACAGTGGATGCATTTCATGTCGCCAATCCCGCGATCCCGGGCATCGATGCGGAGCGACTGCGCCGGAGATTGCGGGCCAAGCCTTCGGCTCGGTTGCTGTCTTGCGTGCTCCATTCGCTTGCGAAATCGCGCGACATCGCGTTCGAAAGCGGCGCGGTCCGGTCAAGCGCCCATCAGATCAACCTCACCGCGCCGGACGCGCAATTGTGGTTGAAGATCGCGCCCCTGCTGTCCGGCGCGGAGCGTTTCCGGCCCCCGCGCGGCCGAGACATCGCCGCGCTTGTCGAAATGCCGGAGCCCGAGGTGCGTCGCGTGCTCAAGTTACTCAGCCGCCAGGGCAAAGTTATCGAGATCGCACCGGATCGTTTCTTCCTGCGCGAGACCGCCGCCGAAATGGCCGCGATCGCCGCCAATATCGCGGCGGACGCAGGCGATGGACAATTTAACGCCGCACAATTCCGCGACCGCCTGGACAATGGGCGAAAGGTTGCGATCCAGATACTCGAGTTCTTCGATCGCCGTGGCGTGACGCTGCGACGCGGCGACTTGCGGCGCGTGAACCCACAGCGGCTTAATCTATTTCGGCACGCGGCCGATGGCGGTTCGATCGCGCCCGCCTTAGGAGGAGAATCGTCCCCGGTGGGACGTCCGGACTTCAAATCCGGGAGGGGCCGTCAGCCGGTCCTTGGTGGGTTCGACCCCCACTCTCTTCCGCCACGACCACGGTCTTGATGCTCCGGGGCCTTCGCAGCCTCGGCGTATGTGTCTAACGATGCGGGTTCGCCAGTTCGCCGCTCTGCGATCGAACATTAATGGGTCACAGCCTCTAACGTTGGCTGATCGATACGGCGCGCGGCGACTTCGACTTCCCATAACGTGTCATTATACGAACGCGAACATGGTACTCACGCCGACATCGGCGATTGTTTTGAGTTTTGCCCATCTGTCATGTGTTTAAATCGCTGCTTAAAAGCCGAAGCATCAGCCATCGAACGAAAGCAATATCGCACGGTGTTCTCAGCAAGATCGACGTACATGTCCCATTCAAAGGGACAGTCTTCGAGCCAATCGAGCACCTCCATCACGGCATCATCAAAGGATAAGGCTATCTGGAAAGGAAAATCACGGTTGATCTGCAAAACCGCGCTCATATGCCCACCTTTCCGGATCGCATTAGGCCGTAAAGACAGGAAACATTGGACAAAACGTCTCTCCTATCGTCTCAACGGCCGTGTTTCCGTACCCTTGATCTCGTGATTGAGTATCCCAACGTGCCTGGGCCAGAGCTTCGCCGCATCATGGCGGGACTTAAAACCGATTATCGCTTCTACCTCTGCACCATGACGTTTCCCGATTACTGCGAGGATGTCGTTACCCGCATGATCGAATTTGGGAAGCCGCTCGGCGAGGCGAACTTCAATTACCTTCGCGAGACTTACCCCGATCACTCAATCCATTATTTCTGGTTCAATCGCTGGGCCGACGTGATTTCCTTTCAGCAGAAATTCGCAGGCAACACGGGGCTGGACGCCGATAACTTCGCCGCTGAGCACAGCCATTGGACGATGGGTACGGCGTGAAATGAGGAAACTCGTCCATGTGCGGACGCGTGCGTTTGTCTTCTGATGTTTCCGAGATCAAAATCAAAGTAAAGTTCGACGCCGAAGCACTGACGCCGAACTTTGAAGCGGATTTCAACGAGCAACTGACCGCACCGATGCTTCTAGCTCCTAGCGTCGAAGAACCGCGTCATCGCAAAATCGACGCCAAGCCGATGACGGAGCTTCCGGTATTGCGCCGCAACCCCGACACCAATGAAATCACGCTGGACAAACTGCGGTGGGGTCTTATCCCGCATTGGATGAAGATGCGGCCGGAGCGTCAACCCTTCAATGCGCGCGCGGAAACGGTTGCCGAGAAACGCATGTTCAGCGACGCTTATGCCAGGCGCCGCTGCATCGTGCCGATGGACCGGTTCTATGAACGCGACAAAGGTCGGAAACAGCACGCCTTCGGGATGAAAGATGGCAGCCTCTTCGGCGTCGCCGGTATTTGGGAGAATTGGCGCAATCAGAATGGCGAGTGGGAACGAACCTTCTGCATGATTACCGTGGCTGCGAACGAACTTGTCGCCACGATACACGACCGGATGCCAGCTATTATTCCAATCGAACGTCGCATGCGCTGGCTCGGACCCGAGCCCGACCCGCGCGATCTGTTAAAACCGTTTCCGGCCGATAAGTTGAAAATCTTTCGGCGACCAGGGTAACCTACGGGAAAGCCGATGAGATCCTTCTCCGGGAAGCCATCCCTCTCATAATGCATCATTATGCGAAAGCGCGTCTGCCGCTCACTTACAGGTCGTACGATCGCGATATTAAAATTCCAGTGCGGTGGCGTCGTAGGCGTAAAGCCAATCCATGCGCTCTCGTAGGCGCACTTGCTGCCACTCGCGCGCCACAGAAATTGCAATAGTATTCTCGTTGGCAAGCTCAGGGCTGAATGCCTGCCTGCGGTTCTCGTGCGCCTTGCGCACGACGGCCGCAGTCCGATCTCGCCTAATGTCTTGGTATCGGACGAGCGCGCCGATCTGTTCTTTGGCATATTTGGCCAAGCAAGCCGCGACCACATAGGCGTCTTCAATCGCCATCACCGCACCCTGCCCTAGAAATGGCAGGGTTGGATGACAGGCGTCGCCGAGTAGTGTGATGCGTCCCTGCGTCCAATGCTCCATCGGGCCACGCACCATCAGCGCCCATTTGTACGGCGTGTCGAGATTATCGATGAGAGTGTGAACATCCTCGTGCCAACCGTGGAAGTCGTTGGCGAGCTCGCCCTTAGTGCCCTCAACGGTCCAGGATTCCACCCGCCAGTCATCGCGCTCGACAATGCCGATAAAATTCATGATCTCGCCGCGTCGGACCGGATAGTGCAGAACGTGACCGCGCGGCCCGAGCCAGTTTGTTCCAACCAGGCGCGCAAGGTGTGGCGGTAGTCGATCCATCGGAGCCAGACCACGCCAAGCCACGCAGCCGGTGAACTCGGCACGGCCGGCGCCGAATAGACAGGCCCGTACCTGAGAGTGAATGCCGTCCGCACCGATGACGAATGGTGCCGTTGCCACGTGCCCGTTGGCGAACTTTACTTGGGTTTGATCTGCCGTTTGGCTGACAGCGATACACTTTCTGCCGAGTGAGATTGCGTTCGATTTCAGCCGATGGACAGCCTCGGCAAGAATGTTGAGCAGATCGCCGCGGTGAAGCATGATGTGTGGAGTGCCGTACCGCTTCGCAGACGAGGCGCCGAGATCAAACCAATTCCAGGTTTCGCCAGTGCGCCAGTGACGTATCTCGCGTGCTGACGGGATGACTTGAACTCGAGACAAGGCGTCCTGCAAGCCGAGCGCAAACAGGACGCGGGTGCCGTTCGAGCCGAGCTGAACGCCAGCACCGACCTCCTTCAGTACGGTCGATTGCTCGTAGACTTAGACATCGATGCCACGCTGGAGTAATGCCAGCGCTGTAGAAAGTCCACCAATGCCACCTCCGACAATAACGACCTTGGAGGGTGGCTCGCCGGCGGCGCTGTGCATTGGAAGTCCGGCAAGGTTTTTGCGAGTTAGCGTTGATTAGGCACTGATTTTCTTGACAAGGAAATACCCCACAGACTCCTCTTAACCTCATCACTATTATTGCCTGCGACATCGCCCAAGCGGCTCCCGGCCGCGGCCAACCACGCAGCCTAAATTCCGTAACGCGTCATTAGGCGAATCCACATCTGTCTAAGTCTGATGAGTCACGCCGGCCCAACACGACCTTGACGTACATATGCCGACCTATGCTGCCACAGGTCGCGCCCGCTCAAAATGACGGAGATGCTCCAAAGCGAACCACTTTGCAGCCCATATTGCGATCCGAACGCAACGTTACGCGGCAGCGACCGTCTGTTTTAACAGTTCTAGAATGGCGCGCGGATCGGCTCGATCACGATAATCGGCATCGGTATGGGCGTAAATAATGGTTCCATCGCGATCGATAACGTAGGTGGCCGAAATGGGAAGTGCCCATTCTCCATCCGCGCCATTTTTGGCCGGGATATCCAGGCCGAAACCCTTATATGCAGACTTTAGTTCCTCGCTGAACTCGTAGACCAGCCCGAATGCACGTCCGACCATTTGGCCGACATCACTGAGCACTTCGAAGGCGAGCGCATTCTTCTCGGCTGTCGACAGCGTATCGTCAGGCCTCTCAGGACTGATAGCGACCAGCGACGCACCCGCCGCTTTGATGTCGGGAAGGACTTGCTGAAACGCCCGCAGTTCGAGGTTGCAATAAGGACACCAGCCGCCGCGGTAGAATGTGACGATGACCGGTCCGTCCTTCAAGAGCGCGCCAACATCGACGATATCGCCCTTGGCGCTCCCGAGCACGATAGCAGGCGCCCGATCGCCTGTTTTCATGGCCGTCTTCGCGGTGCTATCGCGAAGCTCCGCGATGTGCCGCTCCATGATCGCTTGTCGATCCGCGGGCACGCGCTTGAACCAGCCGGCGCGATATTCGGCAAGTTGTTCCTTAAGGGACATAACAACCTCTTTTGCGATTGCACGATGGGGACACGAATTAGGCATCGTAAGCCGGCACCGAACGCGCCAAACCGTCGAAGCTATCGAGCAACCGGTCGCGCCACAGCCTGACCGGGTCACCCTCCTCGAGTAGCGCGAACGGGCTGACGCAGCGCGCCCATTGGAATGGACCAAAGATGGCGAAGTCGGCGTAGAGGGGCTGATCGCCGCCCAAGAACGGTTGCGCCTAAAGTGTGAGCCGTAACGGCGCGAGACTTTCGCGAAAACCGGCGATCCGCTTATCGCGGTCGGCAACGAAAGCTTCGAGCGTTGTGCCGACACGCTTCTCGCGGCTTTCGCGAAAATAGGTGCGGTCCTTCTCCGCAACGTGGTCCAGAATGTCGAGCGCGACAAACGGGAATATCGCGCTCACCAGGCTGTCGGCGAGGCTTGAATAGTGACGGGTCAAGCCACGTCCGGCCGCCCCGCCAAATAATGACGAGGAGTCCGAATATTTATCTTCGAGATAATTCGCTATGGTCCAAGAATTGGCAATCCAGCGGTCATCGTCGACGAGCACCGGCACGAAGATCTGGTTCGAAGGCGCAATCTCCGCCTTTTCGGTAAAGCGCCAAGGGATCGTCTCGACAGGCAACTTCTTGTGCGCCAACGCCAGACGCGTGCGCCAGCAATAAGGACTGAATTGGCGATCCGGCTCTGCGCCCGCAAGATCATACAGTCGTAGTGTCATGCGAGCACTTCTCGTTTTCGGCGCACGCGCGTGGTTTACCCACAATTCACTGCGCGACCGCCGCGGCCGTCTGGCCGAAGAGGATCTTCTTTGACTCTTCACTGACCGTCGGTTCAGTGTTGATATCTTTTGCCCTTGCATAGGCGCGCTTCACCGCGGCACGCTCCCGCATCGCTTCGAACCAGCGCCTTATGTGAGGGAAGTCGTCGAGTTTCTGGCCTTGCCGCTTATGCGGGACGATCCATGGATAGGCCGCCATGTCGGCGATGGAATAGCGGCCCGCAATAAATTCGTGGTCCGAGAGTCGCTTATTGAGTACGCCATAGAGGCGGTTCGTTTCCTTGAAGTAACGCTCGATCGCATAGGGAATCTTCTCCGGCGCATAGTTGGAGAAGTGATGGTTCTGGCCCGCCATAGGCCCGAGGCCTGCCATTTGCCAGAACACCCACTCCATCACTTCGACGCGGTCGCGGGAGCCACTGGGCAGGTACTTGCCGGTCTTCTCGGCGAGATAGACAAGAATGGCGCCGGATTCGAAAACCGAAATCGGCTTACCGCCGTCCTTGGGGCTTTGATCGATGATCGCGGGCATGCGGTTGTTAGGCGAGATCGCCAAGAAGTCCGGCTTGAATTGCTCGCCTTTGCTGATGTTGACCGGCACGATCCGATACGGCAGTCCGGCCTCTTCGAGAAAGATCGTGATCTTATGGCCGTTCGGCGTCGTCCAATAATAAAGATCGATCATCGCTTTTCTCTCCGTTTGCGGGGCCGATCGAGAAGCGCGAGCGCGGGCCGCACGACGCCCTCAAGCACATTTCGGCTCGGTTTGGTTCGGGCCAGGACACGGATGCCGAGCAACACACCGAGCAGCAAACGCGCGACATCGCCGGCATCGATGTCAAGCGAAACCGTCTCGTCGGCCTGAGCCGCGAGAATGCATCTTTCGAAAAAGCTCTCGATTTCGCCGAATTGTTCGGCGATAACGGCGCGACATTCGGCATGATGCGGCGCGACCTCGAGCGCCGAGTTCACCAGAAAGCAGCCTTTGCGCTGACGATCCTTGATCGAGTGCTCGATGATCTCGGCAAAGAAACGGCGGAGCGCCTCTTTGGGCGCGAGCGATTCCTCAAGTTGGTGCAGCCGATCGCGTGTCGTGCGATCGAGATATCGCTCCAACGCGCGCGCAAACAGTTCCTGCTTGTCGCCAAACGCATTGTAGAGACTCGGCGCCGTCAGACCCATTGACGCCGTAAGATCGCGCAGCGACGTGGCTTCATAGCCGCGCCGCCAAAAGCACTCCACAGCCGCCTCAAGCGCGGCGGTTTCGTCGAATTCCCTCGGTCGCGGCATAGCTGTCGCGAAGCTCCTCTGCGCATCGCTCCAAATCGGAGTTGACGTTATATAACGATTGATACAAAATCAATATGCGAGCCTGATCGCGAGGTCGGCATTTGTAGGAGGCGGTGTCATGGGCGTTCTCGTCGATGGGAAATGGAGTGATGGCGAGCTTCCTCAGGAGACAAGCCAGACCGGTCAATTCAAACGCGCGGACAGCGTGTTCCGTGACTGCATCACCGCGGATGGCTCTTCAGGTTTCAAGGCCGAACCTGGCCGCTATCATCTCTATGTCGCGCACGGCTGCCCCTGGGCGCATCGTACGCTGATTTACCGCGCGGTAAAAAGGCTCGAGGGGCTCATTTCTGTTGCCTACGCTATCCCGGGTCTTAAGCAGAATGGTTGGACCTTCGAACGCGATCCGCACTTTCCGGATTGTATTCCAGACGAGATAAACGGCTTCCACTACCTGTACGAAGCCTATGTTGCCAGCAATCCAGCCTATACTGGCAAGGTCACGGTCCCGACATTGTGGGACAAGAAGACGAAGCGGATCGTCAACAATGAGTCGTCCGAGATCATCCGGATGCTCAACACCGAATTCAACGCGATCACCGGCGACCGCACGGACCTCTATCCGCAGGCCTTACGTTCCGAGATCGACGCCCTCAACGAACGCATCTATCACGACGTCAACAATGGCGTATACCGCGCTGGGTTCGCGAAAACTCAAGCCGCCTATGAGGAAGCTTACGATAGCTTATTTGAAACGCTCGACTGGTTGGAAATGCGCCTATCACATCAACGCTATCTGGTTGGCAGCCAGATCACTGAAGCCGATTGGCGACTGTTCCCGACTTTGGTGCGCTTCGATGTCGCCTATTTTTCGATCTTTAAATGCAACCGGCAGCGCATTGCCGATTACCCAAACCTGTTGAATTATATGCGCGAGCTTTACCAGAATCCGCGGATCGCCGACACGGTGAAGCCCCGCTACTACGTCATCAACTACTATTCGATCCCTAGGGTAAATCCGACGATGATCATTCCCAAAGGAACGCCGGTCGATCTCGGCCAGCCACACAATCGCGCAAGATTAGCTGCTTGAAAAGGTTGGCCCTGAGATCGAATCGCCGCAAAAAGCGACCGGCCACATAAGACTTTGGAGGAGGAACACGTGCTGGAACTCTATCACAATATTAATTCGGTTTGCGCGCAGAAGGTGCGGATTGCGCTCAAGGAAAAGAAGCAAGAGGCTATCGAGCATTTGCTCACGCTGCAGGGCGACCAGAACGACCCTGCATATATGAAGCTAAATCCGAACGGCGTCGTGCCGACATTGGTGCTCGACGGCAATGTTATCACGGAGTCTTCATTGATCCTCTACTATATCGAAGACGCGTTCCCTGATCCGCCCTTGATGCCAAAGACACCGGTCGCTCGTCACCGCGTTCGCCTCTACAACAAGTTGATCGACGAATATATGCATAACGCGTGTACGATCATCACCTTTGCCACGGCGTTCCGCCCCCGATTCCTCAAAATGCCGCGCGAGCAATGGCTCACCGAAATCAACAAGGCGCAGCTGAAACGGCGAGCCGAGTACAAGCGCAGCGTCATCGAACGTGGCCTCGATTCGGAATTTGTAATCGATGCGCTTCACCAGCACCAAAAGATGATTTCCTGGATGGTAGAGGATCTGAAGTGCGATCCCTACCTTGCCGGTGATATGTTCACGAATGCAGATTGCGCGGTGATACCTTATATCCTACGCCTTGAACTGCTTGGCCTCGGCGCAATGTTCCAACAAGAGCCGACGATTGCCGACTGGTGGGGGCGGGTGCGGGAGAGAGATTCAGTAAAGTCCACGATCTTCGATCGGATGCGGGAGGCCGACTGGGCGCCTTTCAAGAATTTAGCGCCCGATCCTTGGCCAAAAGTGCAAATGCTATTGAGCGCAGCATGAACCTGGCGAGCTACCCGTTTGCGGCTAGCCATCGAAACCAACGAGCCTGTAACCCCATGCTCTATCTCTACCACGGCACGACATCCGTCTGCGCCATAAAGGTGCGGCTGACGATCGAAGAAAAGGCGTTGCCTTGGGAGGGCGAGGTGCTGTGGCTGCAACGCGGCGATCAGTACCGTCCGGACTATCTTAAGCTCAATCCCAATGCAGTCGTGCCGACGTTAATCCATGACGGCAAGGTCATCATCGAGTTGACGGTGATCATGGAGTATCTCGACGAGACCTTCCAGGATATTGCCTTGATGCCTCGCGATTCCTACTTGCGGTCGCGGGTACGCCTATGGCTCAAGCGCGTTGATGAGTTGCACCCTCACTGCGGCATCATCACCACCGCGGTGGCCTTCCGCCGTTATTTCATGCGTCAGACTCCGGATGGCCGCGACGCCTATGTCGGCCGCACGCTCGATCCAGTTAAGCGCGAGCGATTGCAGCGAATCATGGATAACGGGCTCGCGGCGCCCGACGCAACAGATGCGGCGCGCCGTTTCGACAAGTTCGCGGGCGCTATGGATAGTGCACTGGCCAACTCCGAATATCTCGTGGGCAAATCCTTTACGCTGGCCGATGCCGCTGCCATTCCCTACATAAATCGCGCCGACATGCTCGGCCTTGCCGGGCTTTGGGAGAACCGGAGGCCACGCGTGGCGGACTGGTATGCGCGCATGCGACAACGGCCGACCTTCAATTCCGCCATCACCGCCTACTGGGACGACGACGCTCGGCAGCGATTCGACGTACCGCGCGACGAAGTCTGGACGGAGTGCGCGAAGATATTGCCGTTGAACTAATGCGAGCAGCATGGTTCGTCACCGAGATCGGATGAGCCATGGCGAACGGCGTCGCATCGGCGCAGGACACGATTGAGCGTGCCTATGAACGCGGACTCGTCCGGCAGATCACCAAGATGCTTGCGGTGATCCCACCTGAAGATCTGGCGATTCAATGGGATTTGGGATCCGCCGTTTTCGCTCCCCTGCAGCTTGGCACGCCGACCCGTCACGGCGCGACCAAACAAGAAATGCTAGACGCGATCTGTGCGTCGTGCGTTCGCATCGGCAATGCGGTACCGGCCGGAGTCGACCTTCTGTATCATCTTTGCTACGGCGATTCCAGTCATCGACACGCGATCGAACCGACGGACATGCGCGATATGGTTGAACTCGCGTCCCAACTGTCTGCAGCGATTGCCCGACCCATTCAGCTTTTTCATATGCCGGTTCCGCGCGATCGCGACGACGGCCGCTACTTCGAACCCCTGGCCGGGCTTGCGATGCAGCAGCCCACCCGCGTGAGTCTCGGTCTCATCCATATGACCGACGGCAAGCCCGGCGCTGAGCGGCGGCTTACGGTGGCGCAACGGTACCTTGCCGACTTTCTCATCGCCACCGAGTGTGGATTTGGACGCCGACCGCCGGAGTCAATACCCGCTCTGTTACAGCTCCACGCTACCCTGGCAGGTTCCGGAATCCGCGCTAGCAGCGCTCGGCGGCCGTAAGGGGAATATGATGAGACTATCACGACGCGCGCTGCTCCAAGTCTCGGGCGCTTCGATCGCATTATCCTCAAGCGCGGCGCACGCGCAGCCCTATCCCAATCGCCAGATCAAATTCATTCTGGCGGAGGCAGCGGGATCATCCAACGACGTCGTCGCGCGTATCGTCGCGCAACCTCTCTCATCGATCCTGGGGCAGAGCGTGATCGTGGAGAATTGTCCCGGCGGCGGCACTCTGATCGGCGTCCGCGCCGTCGTCGAGGCGCCGCCCGACGGCTACACGCTCCTCGTCTCCAGCAGCAGCGCGCTTATTACAACGGCATTGCTCAACAAGAACGATACCTACGACCTGAATCGCGATCTTACGCCGATTGCCGGTGTAGCCAGCACGTCTTGGGTTCTGGTCATGAATCCCGCTGTCCCGGCGAAGTCGCTGCAAGAGCTTGTCAGCTTTGCCAAGGCAAATCCGGGCAAACTGAACATCGGCTTCGCGCAGGGCACCGGCCCGCAAATGGTCGCAGAATCGTTCAAGACGATCGCCGGCCTCGATATCGTCGGCATCCCCTACACGGGTGGCGCACGCGTGGTCACCGACCTCCTGGGCGGCAGCTTGCAGCTCTACTTCGGCTCCGCGGCGACCACGCTGTCGTTCGTCAAGTCGGGAGCGCTGCAGGCGCTCGTGGTCACCGGCGAGGAACGCGACCCGCTCCTTCCTGACCTGCCGACCATGACGGAGGCCGGCTTTCCGAGCCTCACCTTGGCGTCCGCACTCGGCCTATTCGGCCCGGCCCACATGCCGGCGCAAATTGCCGATGACATCTACCGCGGCGTCACTGAATGTGTGCGCTCGCCGGCATTGGCGGCTCAGATCAGAAGCGTCGGCTACACCCCCGCCGTGATGCCGGCGCAGGACTACGCCGATCTGCTTCGGCACTATCAGGACATATGGACACCGATCGCGCGTGAGATCGACGCGGCGAAGAGGTGACGTCGCACCGAGCCGCAGAATTATCGCACCGCCGTCGAGCGCATCCTATAGGGGCGGCGCCAAAGCAATGGCGCTTACGGACCCTTGGCGGACACGGCACCTTCTGACCACTGCTGATTATTGGGGCAAAGCGACACGGCCCTATCGGATCCTGGTGGCCACTCTCCCCCAAGAGCGGATATTCCGTAAAGCATCATTAGGCGAATCAAAACCCGCCGACCGAGCAACGCCTTCTCAGTTTGAAACGGGATTGTCTCAACGGCGTACCGTAACTGCGCTTAATTGCATCGATGTCGCTACCCAGCTTCCTCGACAGATCGTCAAGACGCCGGTGCCGGGTCGTCGGAATAGTACCGCCGCAGCTTGTCGTGCTGCGCCAAATTTTCGGGACGATAGGGCTGCATCTGATAGAAGTGCTGCACTTCCGCCGCAGCAAAGCGCTGGTAGACCGACGGATGCAAGACCGCGTCGTGATCGATCGGCCTAAGAGTCTGTCCGGAGAGATCATACGGGATTGCATAGCTTTCTCAACATCAGCCTGATGGAAGCGAGACGCAGGAACGCGAGCGCCTTTCGATTGAGATTTTCCCAATCCTTGGCGAGCCGTCGACAGCGCCCGAGCCATGCGAATGTGCGTTCTACCACCCATCGCTTTGGCAGCACGACAAAGCCTTTGGCGTGGTCCGAGCGCTTGACGATCTCGACATTCACTTGCGCCATGATTTTGCTCGCAGCGCGACGGAACACCGGGCCTTGATAGCCGCCATCGGCATAGAGTTTCAGCAGGAACGGATACAGGCCGAACATCGTCGCCATCACCAACGCGCCACCATCGCGATCCTGAATGTCGGCGGCGTGCACGATGGCGTGGATCAGCAGGCCGTGGGTGTCGACGAGAATGTGCCGCTTCTTGCCCTTGATCTTCTTTCCCGCGTCGTAACCCGGAGGATCGATCGACGCCCCCCTTTTTCGGCGCTTTTCACGCTCTGGCTGTCGATCACTGCGGCGGTGGGGCTCGCTTCTCTGGCGACCGCCTCGCGGCACTTCACATAGAGTTCGTGATGGATGCGATCGAGCGTGCCATCCCAACTCCACAGATCGAAGTAATCGTACAAGGTCGAGCGCGGCGGCAAATCCTTTGGGATTGCCCGCCACTGACAGCCAGTCGACAGAATGTACATCAGGCCATTCACCACCTCGCGCATGATCACCGTGCGCTTGTCGCCGCCGCGCTTGCCCGGCGGGATCAACGGTTCGACCAGACCCCATTCGTCGTCGGTGAGATCGCTTGGATAGCGTAATCGGCTGCGGTCATAGCGGCCGCGATTTTCGGTCGTCCACATCGGCGGCCCCTCCGAATCAGGCCCGCCACCCTTGAATCACAAACGATTCATAGGATTCAATAACTCACCGGACAGACACTGAGACTTTCGCTACCACCTCCCCGTCCTCGCGAGCGGAAGGGGATAATTGTTCCGGGCAATTCCGGAACGCAGCCCCGTCGCATCGACGGGGCACTGGTCCTGGCGCTCGCGCGCGCGAGGTCATGGATGCGCGCGTTACGGCAAGCCGAGTTTTTAGACACCGCCGAGATTGCGCAACGCTTTGCGTTGAGTGAACCCCACGTTCGTCGCTTGCTTCGGTTCGTCTACCTGGCCCCTGACATCGTGGAAGCCATCGTCGAAGGCCCGCAGCCTCGCATCCTAACCGTCAAACTGCTGCTAAGAGGCATATCCCTCGACTGGGCCGACCAGCGCGTCGCATTCGGATTTCATTGAGAATTCCGGGCGTCCATTCCCGAAAGCGAGACACCAAAAGTGGGCCCAAGAGACAGGTAGCGGGAACGGCACATTCGCGACCAGATTCGAGACGTGGAGACGGGCCCGCCTCGCGCAAACGCCGCGGAACCGCGGGCATTTCGAGCCCTTATCCGCATTCAGTTAGAGAGACCAGACTGGCTGGCTGGGGCGCCTGGATTCGAACCAGGGAATGGCGGAATCAAAATCCGCTGCCTTACCACTTGGCTACGCCCCAAGACGCCGTCGGATTGCCGCCGCCGATGAGCCGGCGGCTGCCGGAACATAGCGGCGCGATCCGGGCGGATCAATGATTGCGCATCTATCGACGCCCGGAGCACACCTTATAATAATGTCCGATGTCGCCATGGCAGCCGCCGGGCGGACGGCATCGACGAGGAAACATGACCGATTCAGTGATCGTGACTGATATGGGCGCCGTCCGCATCATCCGGTTCAACCGGCCGGACAAGAAGAATGCACTGACGCAGCCGATGTATGCCGCGATCACAGGAGCGCTGCACGAGGCGCAGGCCGGCGCGGCAATCCGCGCCGTGATCCTCACCGGCGGCGAGGGCGTGTTTTCCGCTGGCGCCGACATCGGCGAGTTTCTCGAATTCGGCGCAAAGTGGCGGTCTTCGACCGCACACTCTGGAATTTCTCAAGGCGCTCGCTCACAACGAGAAGCCGTTGGTTGCGGCCGTCGGCGGCCTTGCCGTTGGCATTGGCGTGACCATGCTGTTCCACTGCGACTATGTCGTTGCTGCCGCCAATGCCACGTTTACGACGCCGTTTCTCAAGCTGGCACTCATACCAGAAGCGGCATCGAGCCTGCTGGCGCCGATGCGCATGGGCTATGCGCGTGCGTTTTCGATGCTGGTGATGGGCCGACCGCTTTCGGCCGAGCAGGCAAAAGAGGCCGGCATTGTCAACGAAGTGGTCGATGCTGGGCAGGTCGACGCCGCCGCTCTGAAAGCGGCACAGGAGATCGCCGCGCTGCCGGCGGGCGCGGTTGCAGTGTCGCGACGGCTGATGCGCGGCCATCTTGACGCTGTCACCAAGCAGATCGATACCGAAGTCATGCACTTCAAAGACCGTTTGACGTCGGACGAGGCGCGTGCCGCATTTTCCGCGTTCCTGGCGCGCAAGAAGTAGGCCGGCGATGTTGCTTGCGGGGAAGACACTGTTCATCACCGGCGCGTCGCGGGGCATCGGGCTTGCGATCGCGCTGCGCGCCGCGCGCGACGGCGCCAATATCGCGATCGCTGCGAAAACCGCGCAGCCGCATCCGAAGCTCGAAGGCACCATCTACACCGCTGCGGAAGAGATCGAACGCGCCGGCGGCAAGGCGCTGCCGCTGGTTGTCGACGTCCGCGATGAAGCCATGGTGAAGGGCGCGCTGGAACGCACGGCGCAGAAATTCGGCGGACTTGATATCGTGGTCAATAACGCAAGTGCGATCCAGCTCACCAGCGTCGCCGACACCGACATGCGCCGCTTCGACTTGATGCATCAGATCAATGCGCGCGGCACCTTCGTGGTCTCGAAATGGGCGATCCCGCACCTGGAGAAGGCAGACAATCCCCACATCCTGATGATCTCGCCGCCGCTCGATATGGAGGAGAAGTGGTTTGCGCCGCACACCGCCTACAGCATGGCGAAATTTGGCATGAGCCTGGTCGTGCTCGGTCTCGCCGGTGAACTGCGGCCGAAAGGCATTGCCGTCAACGCGCTGTGGCCGCGTACCATCATCGCCACTGCCGCGATCAGGAATTTGCTCGGCGGCGAGGCGAGGATGCGCCAGGCACGCAAGCCAGAGATCATGGCCGACGCGGCCTATGCTGTTTTTACCAGCCCGTCGCGCGAACTTACCGGCCGCTTCCTCATCGACGATAATTTTCTGGCCGAGCGCGGCGTCACCGATTTCGACCATTATCGGGTCGACGCGACGCAACCATTGGCGCAAGACTTCTTTTTACCGGATGACATCCAGCCGCCGCCGCACGTGCAAACCGTTGAAACCTATGGAGACCGACGGTGACCTATAAGGCACCCTTGGCCGACATCGGCTTCGCGCTCAAATATGGCGCGGGACTAGCGCCAGCGGTTGAGGAAGGATTGTTCGGCGATCTCACGATTGATGTAGTCGATGCGGTGCTTGAGGAGGCTGGCCGCCTTGCCAGCGAGGTTATCGCGCCGCTCAATCGCGTCGGCGACGAATTCGGCACGCCGTTCAAGGACGGCGCCGTCACCACCGCCCCTGGCTGGAAAGAAGCCTATCGCATCTGGCGCGATGGCGGCTGGAACGGGCTCGCGGCGCCGACGGAATGGGGCGGACAGGCGCTGCCGCAGTCGATCAACATCGCCTGCATTGAAATGTGGAATTCGGCAGCCATGGCTTTTGCGGTCGGTCCACTCCTGACCATCGCGGCGATCGACGCGCTCTATGCGCACGGCTCAGAGGTACTCAAGAAAACTTATCTGGCAAAGCTCGTGTCCGGCGAATGGACCGGAACGATGCAACTCACCGAGCCGCAGGCGGGCTCCGACGTCGGTGCGCTGCGCACCCGCGCCGAGCGCGCGGATGACGGCACTTACCGCATCAAAGGCCAGAAGATTTTCATCACCTATGGCGAGCACGATCTAACTGATAATATTATACATTTCGTGCTGGCGCGGCTGCCTGATGCGCCGCCGGGCACGCGCGGCATTTCACTGTTCCTCGTGCCGAAATTTCTGCTCAACACCGACGGCTCATTGGGCAAGCGCAACGACGTGCGCGCGCACTCGGTCGAGCACAAGCTCGGCATTCACGGCTCGCCAACCTGCACGATGATTTTCGGCGACGACAGCGGCGCGACCGGATTTCTGATCGGCGAAGAAAATGCCGGCATGGCGTGCATGTTCACCATGATGAATTGGGCGCGGCTTGCGATCGGCGTTCAAGGCGTCGGCATCGCGGAGCGCGCCATGCAGCAGGCGTTCGCCTACGCCCGCGAACGAAAGCAGGGCCGCACTGCCGGAATGAAAGCAACCGATTCCGCGCCGCTCATCGCTTATCCAGACGTCAAACGCATGCTGCTTACGATGCGCGCGCTCACGCACGCAGCGCGCGCTATCTGCTACGCGACGGCGATGGCGCTCGATCGGGCCGAGCGCTCGACCGACGCCGCGGCGCGAAAGATTGCGACTGACCGGCTGTCGTTGCTCACACCGGTCGCCAAGGCATTCTCGACCGACATCGCCAACGAGGTCACCTCGCTCGGCGTGCAGGTTCATGGCGGCATGGGTTTTATCGAGGAAACCGGAGTCGCGCAGTTCTTTCGCGACGCGCGAATCGCGGCGATCTACGAAGGCACCAATGGCATCCAGGCCATCGATCTCGTCACCCGCAAATTGCCACTCTCCGGCGGCGCCGCGGTCGAGGCGCACATTAAGGAACTCCGCAGCATCGTCGATGCCGTGAGTGCTAGCAACGATCCGGCATTCGGCTGGACCTCGATGCGACTCGGCGACGCGCTCGACAGCCTGACCAATGCAACGAAATGGCTGGCCGGTACGCTGGAACGGGAGCCGGATCTGGCGCTTGCCGGCGCCACTCCGTATTTGCGGCTGTTCGGCCTCACAACCGGCGGCTGCTATCTGGCACAGCAAGCGCTCACGGCGTTGCGGCTCGGCAGCGCCGCGCAACCGCGCTTGACGCTGGCGCGGTTCTTTGCCGAGCATTATGCGGTTCAGGCCGCGGCACTCGAGCGCACCATCATCGAGGGTGCGCCCGGCCTGATCGCCGCCGATGCGGCGCTCGCGCCGTAACTGCGGAAAAGCCTCCAGCACGGCTTCCTTCATCGGCCGCTTCATCATAAGTGAGTCATATGTCTACACTACTCATCAGCCATCCTGCCTGTCTTGAGCACCTCACGCCGCTCGGCCATCCCGAGCGGCCCGATCGGTTGCGCGCCGTCGAACAGGCTCTCGAGGCGGAAAAATTTCAATCGCTGGTACGCGAACAGGCTCCGATGGCATCGCTCGAACACATCGCGCTGTGCCATCCCATGGACTACATCGAGGAAATCCGCGACGCGGCGCCCAACGAGGGCATTGTGCATCTCGATGCCGATACCTCGATGTCGCCCGGTAGTTTCGAAGCGGCGCTGCGCGCAGCCGGCGGCGCGATGTTCGCTGTGGACGAGGTTCTGGCTAAAAAGGCGAGCAACGCCTTCGTCGCCACCCGGCCGCCCGGCCATCACGCCGAGACGGCGCGGCCGATGGGATTCTGCTTCTTCGATAACGTCGCCATCGCCGCGCGTTACGCGCAGCAGCGTCACGGCATCGCCCGCGCCGCTATCGTCGATTTCGACGTGCACCACGGCAACGGCTCACAGGAGATCTTCTGGTCCGACAAGTCGGTGATGTATTGCTCGACACATCAGATGCCGCTGTTTCCCGGCACCGGCGCGGTCATCGAATCCGGCGAGCACAACACCGTGGTCAATGCGCCGCTGCGGCCGGGTGACGGCGGCGAGTCGTTCCGCGCCGCGCTCGAAACGAGAGTTCTGCCTCGGCTTGCGGATTTCCGGCCGGAGTTGATCATCATTTCCGCCGGCTTTGACGCCCACATGCGCGATCCGCTCGCCAGCATCAATCTCGACGAGAACGATTTCGTCTGGGCGACACAGAAGCTTATGGACATTGCCGACGGCTGCGCTGGCGGCCGGATCGTCTCGGTGCTGGAGGGCGGCTACGACCTGCGCGCGCTCGGCAACTCGGTCGCCGCCCATGTCACGGCACTGATGCAGGGATAGACGCAGCCCGGATTACGCGCTGCGCAATCCGGGCTACAATTCGGGGCTGGAGAGCCGATGATGGCGCAAAAACCTAATAGCGAAGTCGGACAATTGCCGTTCGAGCGCGCGATCGAAGAACTCGAATCGATCGTCAAGCGGCTCGAAGAAGGCAAAGTGCCGCTCGAGGAATCGGTCGCGATATACGAGCGCGGTGAAGCGCTTAAGCGCCGCTGCGAGGAGCTGTTGCGGCAGGCCGAGGCGCGCGTCGAGAAGATCACGCTCAACGCTGAGGGCAAACCGACCGGGAGCGAACCGCTCGACGTCGAGTAGCGCGCGCGAGCGAGAGCAGGTTCGTGTGCGCATAATGGCGGCTGCGGCGATCCGGGCGCAAACTAAAGTGCTTGACAGTTTAGAACAAATAGTGAACAATTGCCGGTTCGGATCAGGGGCCGCAGGACAATGGATTCGGACAAACAAAGCGCGTGGCTGCGCAAGCTCGATCAGGAATGCCCACATCAGGTCGTGCTGCCGCGGCGGCAGCTCGCCGATGACAGCGAGATCATGAACTTCCTCATTAACTATGTCGGCAAGTTCGACATGTACGTCGAGGACGATTACGCGGCGTTCGTCCGCTACTGCTTCGAGGATCCGCTTGACGCGGAGATTTTCCGCTCGCGGTTCGAGCCGAAAGCGGAGCGCTTTAAGCTCGCGGGGTGATGCAGTTCATTTCGCCGGCAACTTCTGCCTGACCTTTGCCATGTCGGCCCAGGCATCATGCTCGAAGTGCTTTTTCAGATTAAGCACGGTGAACTCCGCGGCACTTTTGCTGCGGCCAAGTTGCTCCCATGACAGCGGCGCCGAGACCGTGGCGCCAGGCCGCGCGCGTGTCGAATAGGGTGCGACCGAGGTCGCCTCGCGCGAATTGCGAAAATAATCGATGAAGATTTTGCCCTTGCGCAGCGACTTCGTCATCTTGCCGACGTAACGCTGCGGATTGTCGGCGGCCATGGCCAGCGCGACGCGTTGGGTGAAATTCTTGGCCGCATCCCAATCGACACCCTGGATCGGCACCACCACATGGACGCCCTTGCCGCCGGACAGTTTTACGAAGCTCTTTAGCTTCAGAGCCTCAAGCCGCTCGCGCGTTTCTCGCGCGCCAGCGACGATGTCTTTCCAGCTCACGCCTTCCCCTGGATCGAGGTCAAAAACCATCCGGTCGCACTGTTCCAGGCTTTCAAGCCGCGAGCCGCGGACGTGTATTTCGAGCGTACCCGATTGTACCAGCGTAACGACATCATCGAGCTTCTCAACGGCAATGACATCGTGCTCCTTGGCGTCGACGGGATGACGCAGCGGCGAATCCTTCACATTCACCGCAACGTGCTTCTGAAAGAAACACTCGCCTTTGGTACCACCCGGGCAGCGCACCAATGCGAGCGGCCGGTCGATGACGTGCGGCGCCATCCAATCCCAGACGCTGACATAATATTCGGCCAAATCTCCCTTGGTCACCCCAACATCGACCCAATAAACGCGGTCAGGATGGGTCAGATTGACGTGGCCAACCTCGGCGCCTGCACCCGCGCGCGCGGCGTTCGTCTTCGGCATTTTTGCTCGCGACGTCTTCGGTTTAGTAGCCGTTAATTTTGCGGATTTTCGCACAGTCTGCCTCCGCGGCATCGCTGCCGGCATCGCCGTCTCGCGGACGACCTCGCTGGCCGGCTTGTCCTCGCGCAGCCCCTTGTACGACGCTTGACGCAGCAAGTTGCCATGAGTCAGGCCGCGAAATTCGGCCTCGACGACGAGCTGCGGTTTTACCCAGATGACGTCCTTGCGCCGCTCATCCTTCGGCAGCCGCACGGGGGGACGCTTCGTCTCGATTTTTTTAAGCCGTTGCGACAGGTCGCGCGCGATTTTGCGGCTGTAGCCGGTACCAATCCGTCCGGCATAGCAAAGTTCGCCGTTCTCATGCGCCGCCACGGTGAGCGCGCCGACCGCGTTCGGCTCCGCCGTCGAAGGCGTGAAGCCCACCACGACGAATTCCTGCGCATTGTGGCATTTGCTCTTGATAAAGTTTTCCGACCGGCCTGAGCGGTATGGGGCATCGCGCAACTTCGACACGACGCCTTCCAGCCCCAGCCTGCAGGACTGCCTGAGGATCACCTCGCCGTCCTCGTCGAAATGCTCGGCGTAGCGGATGCGGTCGTTCGGTCCGGCAGACCTTATCAGCCGCTCGAGCGCGGCTTTGCGTTCGATCAGAGGCTGATTACGGAAGTCACGGCCGCCGAGATAGAGCAGATCGAATACGCAATAACGCAATCGATCGCTTCTGCCGTCTTTCAAGTCGGTTTGCAGCTGCGAGAAGCTCGAAATGCCACGCTCATCTTCCGAAACTAATTCGCCGTCGATCAGCGCGGCATCGGCATCTAGCCCCGCCACGGCCTCCGCGATCGGCTTGAACCGATGCGTCCAGTCCAGACCTTTGCGCGTAAGTAATCGTACCCTGCCGCGATCGAGCCTGGCTTCGATGCGATAGCCGTCGAACTTGATCTCGTGCAGCCATTCATTCCCGCGCGGCGCCGCGCTGTGCAGTGTGGCGAGGCAGGGCGGAACAAAAGCCGGAAGATGCGATTTCGCTGTGCCCCCGCTCTTCTTGCGGGCGACGGACGCGGTAAAGGCTTTGGCCCGTGCACGTTGCGGCCGCGGCTCAGCCTCCCTGTTTTTTTTCGCCGCCACGTGCCCACCGGCGCGATTGCTGTGCCACACCCGCTTGCTGCCTTTGCCGGCGGCAATTTCCTCGATCGAGCGGCCGGTAACAGCCGACAACGGCTGTTCATCAAGAATGTCGTTGCCGCGCGAGCCTCGCGCGGCGTCGTCTTTGGCTTTGATGAGCAACCAGTTCTGATGACGATCCTTCGGACGTGAGCGCATGCGCACCAGGTGCCAGCGGCCGTGAAGTTTTTCGCCCTCAAGGTCAAAAATCAGATGTCCCTTGGCATACCCCTTGTGCGGATCACCCTCAGGCCGCCAGTGGCCGCGATCCCAAATCATCACACTGCCGCCGCCGTATTCGCCTTTCGGAATGGTCCCTTCGAATTTATTGTATTCGATCGGATGATCCTCGACGTGCACGGCAAGCCGTTTTTCGCCGGGATCGAGGCTTGGACCGCGCGTCACAGCCCAACTCTTCATCACGCCGTCGAGTTCAAGCCGCAAATCGTAATGCAAGCTGCGCGCGGCATGCTTTTGGATAACGAAGGCGTTGCCAGCACGCGGCGCTTTGCGGCCGCGCGGTTCGGACGTAACGCCGAACTTCCGCTTCTTGCGATAGGCTTCGAGCGCCACGCTATCCTCGCTAGTTTTTTTGATCAGCTTGCGCGTTTAAGACGCTTGCTTTTGCCAGCGGCCTCATGCGCCGTACGGTGCGATCGTGGCGCTCGGCCCTGCTGCCCCGGCCAGACAAGCCTGCGCCGCCCCCGTAGTTGGATCGCACGGAACGGCGCAATGCATCCACCAGGTTGATAACGTTGCTCGGCCGATACCGCGGTGCAGGAGGCGTCTTGCCGCACTGCCTCGCGGATAACCCCGAAGGCGTCGGTACCGATTTCATCATCAGGGAAAAGGTAGTAGGGCGCATCGAGGCAGATTTCGTCGATTTCCCTCCGCGGCACGAAGGCCTCGATATCGACCGTACGGGGCTTTCCAAGGCCACTTCGTCGAGTTTTTCGGGGTCGAGCAGCACATAGGAGCCATCCGCCGCCTTATAGCCTTTGACCCGATCCTCCTGGGGAACCTCTTCCCGGGTTTCCGCGTCTACGTCCCTATACCGTACGCGGTTACCTGTATCTCGATTGATATTGAAGCGGATTCGTCCCCCGATAGAGGTAGCCTGAACCATATCGATGCTGCAGGACACCAATGAGAGCTTCAAAAAACCCCTCCAATTGGCTCTTTGCGCCATGGCAATATTCCGGACAATACCCAACATATAAGGGCCTACCGGGCCTCAGGGTTCCTGAGGTGGGAACTGGCTGAAATTGCCCTTCCCGCTCGAAGGGTGTACAGGCTGGAAATTCGTGTATGTGCGCGGGCTTGGGGGCGCACATAACCCCATAAATGCCGTTAGGCGATTAGCCGTTAGACGATAAGACGGTAATTAAGGAGCATAGCGTGACTGTTGTTTCGAAGACCCCTTTGCTCGACCTCATCAAGACCCCCGACGACCTGAGGCGCCTCAAGCCTGACCAGCTCCGCCAAGTGGCCGATGAGCTGCGAAAGGAAACCGTCGACGCCGTCGCTGTTACCGGCGGCCACCTCGGCGCCGGTCTCGGCGTCATCGAACTGACCGTTGCGCTACACTACGTATTTGACACCCCCGCCGACCGCCTCATTTGGGACGTCGGCCACCAGGCCTATCCCCACAAAATTCTTACCAACCGCCGCGAACGCATCCGCACGCTGCGGACCGGCGGCGGACTTTCCGGCTTCACCAAGCGCGCGGAGAGCGACTACGATCCGTTTGGCGCGGCCCATTCCTCGACCTCGATTTCGGCGGGTCTCGGCATGGCCGTCGCCCGCGACCTGCAGGGCAAACAGAACAACGTCATCGCCGTGATCGGCGACGGCGCCATGTCTGCCGGTATGGCCTATGAAGCGATGAACAATGCCGGCGCAATGGATTCGCGTCTCATCGTAGTTCTCAACGACAACGACATGTCGATCGCGCCGCCGGTCGGCGCGCTATCGGCCTATCTCGCCCGTCGCGTCTCCGGCCGCGCCTACAATCGCGTGCGCAAAATCTTTCGCCAGGTCGCCAAGCGTATGCCGACAAAAATGCTCGAGAAGCGGGCACTGGCGATGGAGGAATACGCGCGTGGCCTCGTCACCGGCGGCACATTGTTCGACGAGATGGGATTCTTCTATGTCGGCCCGATCGACGGCCACAATATCGATCACCTCTTGCCGGTGCTCAAAAACGTCCGCGATATGAAGAACGGGCCGGTCCTCGTTCATGTCGTGACGCAAAAGGGCAAAGGTTACGAGCCGGCAGAGAAATCCGCCGACAAATATCACGGCGTCGTCAAATTCGACGTCGCGACCGGCGCGCAGGTGAAATCCAAACCGTCCGCCCCCGCCTACCAGAAGGTCTATGGCGAAAGCCTGATCAAGGAAGCGCGCAAGGACGACAAGATCGTTGCCATCACGGCGGCGATGCCGTCCGGCACCGGCATCGATCTGTTCCAGAAAGAGTTCCCAAATCGCACGTTCGACGTCGGCATTGCCGAGCAGCATGGCGTGACTTTCGCTGCCGGCTTGGCCACCGAAGGTTTCAAGCCGTTCGCCACCATCTACTCGACGTTCCTGCAACGGGCCTACGACCAGGTGGTGCATGACGTCGCTATCCAGCGCCTGCCTGTGCGCTTTGCCATGGACCGCGCCGGCCTGGTCGGTGCCGACGGACCGACCCACGCGGGCGCATTCGATATCGCCTATCTCGGCTGCCTGCCCGGTTTCGTATTGATGGCGGCTGCTGACGAAGCGGAACTGGTGCACATGGTGGCAACGGCTGTCGCGATCGATGATCGCCCGTCGGCGTTGCGCTATCCGCGCGGTGAAGGCACCGGCGTGCCGATACCCGCGGAAGGCAAGCCGCTGGAAATCGGCAAGGGCCGCATCCTGCGCGAAGGCACCAAGGTTGCGCTTTTCTCATATGGCGCGCGACTTGCCGAATGCCTGAAGGCAGCCGACGAGCTTGCCGCCGCTGGGCTGCCGACGACGGTCGCCGATGCGCGGTTCGCCAAGCCACTCGACGTCGATCTCCTGCTCCGCCTCGCGCGCGAACACGAGGTGCTGCTGACCATCGAGGAAGGCTCGATCGGCGGCTTTGGCTCATTTGTGTTGCAGACGCTCGCCGAGCACGGCGTGCTTGATCGTGGCCTCAAAGTTCGCTCGATGGTGCTGCCCGACCTGTTCATCGACCAAGATTTGCCGGGCGCTATGTATGCGCGCGCCGGTCTCGACGCCAAAGGCATCGTCGCCAAGGCCTTCGAAGCGCTTGGCCAGAATTTGCGCGGCGAAGTCGTCAAGTTGCCAGAGGCGCGGCGGTTCTAATCGCCGCGCGGCCGACACCGAACCGAGACGTCAGATGCCCGGCCCCGTAGGCAAGCGAAGCGGCGCTGTTCTTTAAACGGCGACGACCGGGCATCTTGCTTATAATTGCCGCCATGACCGTTCGAGAACGTGCCGATCGCCTTTTGGTCGCGCGCGGCTTGTTTGAAAGCCGCGCCCGCGCGCAGGCCGCCATCGCCGCGGGGCTGGTGACCGCCGACGGCGTGCCGGTGCGCAGGGCCTCGCAGGGGATTTCGTCCACCGCCGATATCGCGGCAACGCCCGAACATCCGTATGTGTCGCGCGGCGGTGTAAAACTTGCGGCTGCGCTCGATTATTTCTCGCTCGACGTCAATGGACGGGTTTGCCTCGATGTCGGCGCATCGACCGGCGGTTTTTCCGAAGTTCTGGTCCAGCGCGGCGCCCGGCAGGTTTATGCCGTCGACGTTGGCCACGATCAATTTCACACCCGCCTGCGTGGCCGCACGGAAATTACGGCCATTGAGCAGACCGACATTCGCGCCCTCGATCCCTCCCGTCTGCTGACGCAGCCGGATTTGGCGACAGTGGACGTCAGCTTCATCTCGCTAAAACTTGTATTGCCGGCAACCGGTAAACTGCTCAATGCGCGCGCCACGCTCGTCGCATTGATCAAACCGCAATTCGAGACGCGGCGCAGCGCCGGCAAAAAAGGCATTGTGCGGGACGCGGCGATCCACGCCGGGGTCTGTGACGACATACGAACGGTTTTGGCCTCGCTGGGCTGGCGTGTCGGAGGAACTCATGCCCTCGCCGATTCTCGGTGGCGATGGCAACCGTGAATTCTTCGTTGAGGCCGAACGTGGTTGAGCGATTTGTGATCGACCGGCTCGGCCATCGCGGCGATGGCGTGGTGGACGGCGCGGCCGAGCCAGTCTTCATACCTGGCGCTTTACCCGGGGAAGCGGTCGAAGTTGGCACCGTTCCTGGACACCCCGACCGGCGGCAACTTCTCCGCATTGAAAAGCCGAGCGCCGAGCGCATTGCTCCGCTCTGCCCGCACTTCGGTGTTTGCGGCGGCTGCGCCGTGCAGCACCTGGAAATGACTGCCTACCGAGCCTGGAAGCGCGATCTCGTCATCTCGGCGCTGCAGCAGGCCGGCATCGAAGCGCCGGTCGCGGAACTGATCGACGCCCACGGCGAAGGCCGCCGCCGCGCCGTCTTCCATGCTCGTAGCGCTGGCGATGTGCTGGAGGTCGGCTTCTCCGCCGCCCGAGCCCACCGCGTGGTGGCGATCGACCGCTGCCCGGTTTTGGCTAAAAGCCTCGACGGCGCATTGAAAGCAGCTTGGGCCATTGCCGAGGTCCTGCTGCCGGCCAAAAAGCCGCTCGATATTCAAGTGACCGCGACGGACACTGGCCTCGATATCGATGTGCGAGGGTCTGGCCCATTAACCGCGCCACTTACGGCCGCGTTGGCGAAAGTCGCGGCTGCGCAGCACCTCACCCGCCTCACGCGCCACGGCGAACTCATCGCGCAAGCATATCCGCCGGCGTTGCGGATCGGCGCAGCAACGGTAGCGCTACCACCTGCCTCGTTTCTGCAAGCCACCGCAGAGGGTGAAGCCGCTCTGGCACGGCTGGTTCTTGCCGCCTGCACTGGCGCGAAAAACGTCGCGGATCTGTTCGCCGGTATTGGTCCGTTCGCGCTACGGCTCGCGGCACAGGCGCGTGTCACAGCGGCCGACGACGATGGTAACGCGTCCGCCGCGCTCAAGCGCGCTGCCGCTACCACGGCCGGCCTCAAGCCTATCGATGTCGAAGTGCGCGATCTGTTCAAGAATCCGCTGCTGCCGGCAGAGCTCGACGACTTCGACGCGATCGTTTTCGATCCGCCGCGGCAGGGCGCACAAGCGCAAGCACGCGCGCTCGCGGCGAGCAGCGTGCCTGTCGTCATGGCGGTGTCGTGCAATCCGGCGACGTTCGCCCGCGACATCCGTCTCCTGATCGATGGCGGCTATCGGCTCACGTCCGTCACTCCGGTCGATCAATTCCGCTATTCGGCGCACGTCGAAATCGCCGCGCGGCTTGAAAAATAGCGGCCATCCGCTTGTCTGTAACGGTGAATTGGCTCACCATTCCGCCGTGCCAATCAGATCCGGGAAACATCGGACGGCACCAAGCACGGGGAGAAGCAATGACCGCAGCCGCAGTCGCCGACCGGTTTCAAATCGCAGCGCGCATGGAGCGGCTGCCACTGTCGGCCTGGCACAATAAGATGCGTCTGATCGTCGGCAGCACGAATTTTTCCGACGCCTTCGATGCGCTGACCATTGCTTACGTTTTGCCGGCGATTATCCCGTTGTGGCACCTGGCGCCAGCGCAAATCGGTGCGCTCATATCGATCGGCTATGCGGGCCAGGTTGTCGGCGGCCTTTTGTCGGGCTGTCTTGCCGAGAAATACGGGCGCGTCCCGATCCTGATCGGCAATATCATCCTGTTCTCGCTGCTGAGTTTGGCCTGCATTCTGGCCGATAGCTATTACACGCTGTTCGCCTTGCGTTTCGTACAAGGCATAGGGCTTGGCGGCGAGGTCCCGATCGCCAACACTTATGTCAGCGAGTTCGCCAAATCGACCGGGCGCGGCCGCTTCGTCCTGATGCAGCAATTGATGTTTCCTATCGGGCTGACGACGGTCGGTCTCGTCGGGGTTTTCGTCGTGCCGCTTCTCGGCTGGCAATGGATGTTCATTCTCGGCGGCCTTCCTGTCCTGCTTGCTCTACCGATGATTAGAGTGTTGCCGGAATCGCCGCGCTGGCTGGTCAGTCGCGGTCGCGAGGAGGAGGCCGATCGCGTGCTGACGGGGCTGGAGGCGATAGTCTCGCGGGATGGGGCGATTCCGTTGCCGCCGATGCCGACCAATGTCACGCCAGCGGTGCCGGCAGTCGGCCGCTTCCGCGATCTGTTCGCCGGTATCTATCGTCAGCGCACGTTCTCGCTGTGGGTGCTGTGGTTCTGTACTTACGGCATCACTTACGCGATGACCGGATGGCTGCCGAGCATCATGCGCACGGTCTATCATCAGCCGGTCTCGCAATCGAACCTCTACGGCTTCGTCTTGAACATCGTTGGGCTGCTCGTGCTACTCACGGCGGTGTTTACGATCGACCGTATCGGCCGCAAGGTTGCCTTTGCCGGCGGCTTCTTTTTGGCGGCAGTGCCGCTGCTGATTGCCGCGTTCATGCCGGACTTGACCGCGCTCGGGCTCGCGACCCTGGCGACGCTCGCCTTCGGCGCCATGGGCATGATCCCAGGCTCACTCGGCATGTACACAGCGGAGAATTATCCCAATCACTTGCGCGCCCTGGGTAACGGCGCAACCAGTGTCTCGCAGCGCATGTCGTCGGTCATCAGTCCGTTCCTGGTCGGCATTATTTTGCCGGCCTACGGCGTCGGCGGCGTCTACGGTATGTTTGCCGGCTTTGCCATCATCGGCGGCATCGTCTGCGCCCGGTTTTCGATAGAAACCGCGGGCAAGACTCTCGAAGAACTCTCGCCAACCATCGCTCCCGCCACATCGCACTGAGACTTTTTATGATCCTCGACTTCCACACCCACGTTCAGATGCCCGAACAGCAAGCCCACCCGATGTGGCGCGGCCGCTGCCCGATGACAATCGAAAACGTTCTCGAGGCCCAGCAGGAAGGCGGCGTCGACTTCACGCTGATCAGCCAGGCGATGCACGAACTGCGCCACATGGACAGCGATCAGCAGCTTGCACTCGTCAAGAAAGTGAACCGCTATATCGCTTCCTTGCAGGACAAATATCCGACTATCTACGGGATGGCCTCTACGGTGCCGCACGGTGGCGATGCGTTCTTGCGCGAGTGGGAGCGCGCCATCAAGGAGGATGGGCTCAAGGGCGCCTGGATCCTCTCGAGCCTGCCAGGCCACTATCCCGACGACGACGACTGCCTGCCGTTCTTCCAACTGGCGACCGAGCTCGATGTACCGGTCGTGATCCATCCGCCCTCAGTCGGCTTCGGTGAGGAACGGTTGAAGGACTACCGCCTCGCCTCAAGCGTCGGCCGGCCGATGGATAATGCGCTCGCGATCGCGCGGCTCATCGTGCGCGGCATATTCGAGAAGTTTCCGACGCTGAAGCTTGTCGGCACCCATCTTGCCGGCGGTATCTGCGAGATGATTGGGCGCATGGATTACGCCTACAATCTCCAGGACGAGGCCTATTTCCTCGGCTCCTATGAGCCGATGCTGATCAGGCATCCGCCGAGCCATTACCTCAAGATGATGTACCTGGAATCGACGTGCTACCACCCGCCGGCGGCGCGGTGCGGCTTCGAGACGGTCGGGGCCGACCATTTCATTTTCGGCACCGATGCGCCACCGCTGAAGGTGCTGAAGAAGCAAGGCGTCGAAGTTATCAAAAAGATCGGCATGTCGCCAGCCGACGAGAGCAAGGTGTATTACGAGAACGCCAAGCGGTTGCTGAAGATTTAAGGCGCGGCCGGCCGGGATTTTCCGCCGTGAGAGCGGACGTGCACGTCAAATACCGAGAAACCGCGATTTGATTTCGTCATCGCGCCGCAGATCGTCCGGCTGGCCGGAATAAACCACGCGACCCTTCGAGATCACGTGCACGAAATCGACGAGCTTGAGCGCAAGCGCCGCATTCTGCTCGACAAGAAGTATGGAAAGTCCTTCCTTCTTGAGCTTGGCAATTGCTTCCCACAGCCCCTGGATGATGATCGGCGCGAGGCCTTCAGACGGTTCGTCCATGATCAGACAATCGGGATTGGTCATCAAGCCGCGGCCGATGGCGAGCATCTGCTGCTCGCCGCCCGACAGCGTCTTTGCGCCCTGGCTGCGGCGCTCGTGGAGCCGCGGGAACAGTGCATAGACGCGCTTGAGGCTCCAGCCGTGCCGCTCCAGACTACGCTCGGCCACCAAAAGATTGTCTTCGACGCTGAGCGTCGGAAAAACGCGGCGCCCCTGCGGCACCAGCCCCATTCCGCTGCGCACGATGGCGAACGAAGACTTTCCGGTGATATCTGTGCCCTTGAAATAGATCCTGCCGCGACGCGGCGGTGTAAAGCCGATGATGGAATTGACGATCGTGGTCTTGCCGACGCCGTTCCTGCCAATCAGGCCGAGGATCTGACCTTGTTCGAGCTGCAGCGACAGCCCCTGCAACACATAGGCGTCGCCGTAATAGGTGTGAATGTCCTGGATCTCGAGGATCGCCATGACCGTTCAATGCCTCAACCGGCTCCCAGATAAATCTCTTGCACCTTGGTACTGGAGCGGATGTGCTCCATCGGCCCGCTCTCCAGCACTTCGCCGAAATGCAGCACCGAAATGTCGTCCGCAACGCCGAACACGACGTCCATGTCGTGCTCGATCAGCAGCATCGCCATTTTCCGGTCGAGGCCTTGCAGAAATTTCGACATCTCCGCCGATTCTCCCGAGGATAGCCCGGCGGCCGGCTCGTCGAGCAGCAGGATATCCGGATCGCCGGCGAGCCCGACCACGATTTCGAGCTGTCGCTGTTCGCCGTGCGACAAGTAACGGACTTCGGTGTCCTTGCGGTCGATGAATCCGGCACGCTGCAATAATTCCTGTGCCTTGTCGTAAACGTCACGATACGATGAGAGAAACCGCCACATGACGAATTTCGATGCGCGTCCGCCTTTGATGGCCAACAGCACGTTGTCGAGCACGGTCAGCCTTGGAAACAGGCTCGTGACTTGAAACGTGCGCGCCATGCCGAGCGCAGCGCGGCGGTGGCTCGGCCAGGACGTGACATCTTGGCCGAACAGCAACACCTTTCCCGACGTCGCCGGGAAAATTCCGCTGATGAGATTAAACAAAGTCGTCTTGCCGGCGCCGTTCGGGCCGATGATAGCCTTGCGATCACCGGGCATAATTTTCAGCGACACGCCACGCACGGCTTGCAACCCGCCGAAGGTCTTTGACAGACCTTTCAGCTCGAGCACCGGCTGGCTGCCGTTATTCCGGTAAGACTGGCTCAGGTTGTCAGTCACGCACCAATCCGTGTCGGAGAATCGCGTCGGGGCCGCATTTTCGCCGCGGCCCCCGAGCCGCCGCGCTTTCCCCTTCCCTTTGCCCACAAGCGAGGCGAAGAGAAAGGAGAGCGCTATTCGCAGTACTTGCAGGGCGGGAAGTCGCGGCTATAGACCGGCTGTTGCAGGAACTTTTCCTTGCCGTAGGTCCAGAACTGGCCGACGTTCGGATAGGTCTTGATCACAACGTTCCAGAGCGCCGGCTTGGCATCACCGAGCAGCGTCGTCTTCTCCACCTTTCGAATGTAAACGTTCTCGACCGGATTGCGCATATCGTCAAAGGATACCGGTCCACGCGCCGCGTCAATCTTCAGGCCCAGCATCGTCTGGATGAATTTTTCCGCGCCAGGGAATTTGCCGCCGTTCTGCTTTATGGTTTCATCGACCATCTGCGCAGTAGTGTAGTTCGCTTCCGCATAATAACCGGGAATCTGCCCGTATTTGGTGCGGAACGCCTTCACGAAGGCTTCGTTCTTGGGGGTCTGCAGCGCCGCGCTGTACATCAATGCGGAAACGTCGCCGATTACGACGTCGCTATCCAGGGCCACGTTATAGTCGTCATAGCTGGTACCGCCGGCGATGATCGGCAACTTGACGCCCGCATCGCGCAATTGCTTGGGAAACTGCGGCGACATCGGACCCACCATCAACGAGTAAATGGCGTCGGCGTCGCTCTTGATCGTCGGGATAAAGGGGCCGAAGTCCTTATTGTTGAGCGGCGGCCAGATCTTCTGAATAACCTTGCCGCCACAATCTTCGAAGGCCTTCTGAAAACCGCCGACCGACTCATAACCGAAGGCATAGTCGGCGGCGATGGTAACGACTTTCTTGTAGCCTTGTTCGCATGCCCACTGACCAAGCGGATGATTAGGTAGCGAGCTCGTCCAGGTGGTGCGGATGAAATACGGATAGTTGCTGAGCTGTCGCTGGGTCAAATCATCGGCCGCCGCGATGGAAGATATATAGACCGTCTTTTCTTCGGTGCTCACGGGCGCCAACGCGTAGCCGGTCGAAGCGAGCACGCCACCGATGAACATGTCCACGTGATCCTGCAGCACCAGTTTCTTTGCCTTGGTCACCGCTGTATCGGGCTTGCCCTGAGTGTCCTCGATGATCAGGTTGACCTTGGCGCCCCCGAGCATACCGTTGTGCTCGTCGAGATACAGTTGGAAACCGTGCGTCATGTCTTGGCCAGTCTGCGAGAGGAATCCGGTCATCGGCGAGAGCAAGCCGATGCGCAGTTCCTGTTGTGCCGCCGCCGGCACAAGTCCCGCCGCCAAGGCGAGCCCGGCGGCCATCAACTTGAATCCGGCCTGTGTTGCGATGCTGTTCGACATGACTCTCACTCCCTCTCTCCATTTGGATAGCTATCGTTTCAAGATTGAGCGGGCGATAGGTTTTGCCCGTCCGCTGCCGGCACTGCGCGCCATTGACGCACGCGCGCCGGAATGCCCATCAAACCCATCGGCAGATACAGGATCGTCAGTACATAGACGCCACCCAGCACATACTGCCACCATGGCACCAGGGTGCTGAGGTATTCGCGCAGACCAAACACGATCGCCGAACCGACGGCACCGCCGACCAGCGTGCCCGCGCCGCCGAGCACCACCATCAGAAGCGCGTCAACCGAAGTTGTCAGCACTACGGTATCGGGGCTGACCAGCCCGTTAGTAAACGCCCACAGCACGCCAGACAGCCCGCCGACGGCGCCAGCGATGATAAAGGCGATATATTTGTGCAGCCAGGTATTGTAGCCAAGTATCCGCATACGCAGCTCGCGCTCGCGGATGCCTTCGAGGCTGCGGCCGAATGGCGATCGCACCAGAATATAGAGCGCCAGCAATGTGACGGCGAAGAATGCGAAAACCAAAAAAAAGTATGTCCGCTCGTTGGTCAGGTCGAGTCCGAAACTCGGCCGGCCTGTGACATTGATGCCATTGTCGCCGTTGGTGAGCGAGTTCCAGCGATAGGCAAGCCCCCAGACGCATTGGCCGAGCGCGAGCGTAATCATCAGGAAATAGACGCCAGTGGCGCGGACCGCAAACAGTCCGAAAAAAGCCGCCATCGCCGCACCCACCAGCATCCCCAGCGGCACTACCAGCCAAAAATCCCAACCCAGACCGAATTGATATTTGGCGGCGAGGATCGCGGTCAGATAAGCCCCCACGCTGGAATAGGCCGCTTGGCCGAGCGACGCCAAGCCGGCAAAGCCGAGCAGAATATCAACACTCATCGCCAAAATAGCGAATACCAGTGCGCGCGTAGCGAGCAACACCACGAACGAGCTCGAATGAGGGATGATATAGGCGAGCGCCAGGAGAACGGCCGCGACGGAGAGGATTTTGGCTTTCTGGCTCATCGTGCGCTTCAATCGCGTCCGAACAGGCCAGTTGGCTTGATCGCCAGGATCAGCACCATGGGCGCATAGAGTGTGAAATAGGACAACTCGGGAAACAGCGCCTTACCGAAATTATCGGCAAGTCCGACCAGCAGCGCGCCAACGGCGGCGCCGCCCAAGCTGCCCATACCACCGATGATAACGACAGCGAAAGCCAGCGGCAGCATTTCAAAATCGAGGCCAGGATAGATGCCAAGAAAGGCGCCGCCGATCACGCCGCCGAGTGCCGCGAGGAGCGCGCCGAGCGCAAAAATCAACATGGATATGCGGTTGGTATCGATGCCGACACCGCGTGCCATTTGCGCGTCATCGACTGTGGCGCGTACCGCGGCGCCCATGCGCGTCTTCTCTATCGCCAGCCATATCGTGACGCCGATCACCAGCGCCATAACGATCATGAATGCGCGGTAAAGCGGGAAATAGACGCCACCGATCGCAATGCTATGCTCTAGTGCCTCCGGAGGATTGATTTCGAAGTTGTTGCCGCCCCAGATGTCAAGCGCGGCCTGCTGAAACAGATAGGCAAAGCCCACAGTCAGCAACACCTGGCGTAACGGGTCGAAACCAAGCGGGCGGAGGAACACGCGCTCCATCAAGAGGCCGAGAACCGCGACCGCGACCGCCGCCACCGGCAGCGACAACGCCCACGAGCCGGTCGCCCATATCACCGACAGCGCAATATAGCCTCCCCAAAGAAAAAAGGCGCCGTGCGAAAGATTGACGATCCGCATGACGCCAAAAATCAGCGACAGCCCGCTGCCCACCAGGAACAGGAGCGCACCGTAGGAAACGCCATTAAAGGTTTGAAATCAGCCAAAACCGCGCATCCACGGTGTCCGTCCCCTCCCTGGCCCCCATTTTTAAGGAGAGCTTAGCCCAGGTCGGCAACGATCCGATAGGCAAACTGCCGCGGCATTTTAAGTGCTTACGCCGAGGGCGGCGTCGCTCACCACGCGAAAGGCCGCGTCCGGCGTCTCCTGCCTGACCAGCGTGATGCGGTCCACCGCGACCGAATCTTCGATGCCGCTTCTGTCGGACCGTCTTGAGCAGGATTGCGTGACACCTGTTTCCATTGCGTTTTCTTGGTAATCTCGCGGCGATGTAATCGATCGGGAGTGCACGATGACCGAGAAGAAGGTGCCGTATCAGGTCAACGGCAAGCAGTTCGAGGGAATGATCGTCTGCGACGACAGCGTGAAGGCAAAGCGCCCGGTCGTCTTCATGCAGCCCGACTGGAAAGGCGTTTGCGCCGATACCATCGGTCAGGCACGCACCGTCGCCGGCAAAGATTACGTTGTGCTGATGGCAGACATGTTCGGCGCGGGCTACGGCCAAAAACCGAAGACACCGGATGAACTACGGGCCGGCATGCTAGCCGTGCACAAGGATCGTGCCTTTACCATCGCTTGCGGCGGAGCCGCCAATGATGCGCTTTCTGCCGAGGCGAACAAGCTTGGCCTGATTGACGCCACCAAGAAGCTGGCGATCGGCTACTGCGCCGGCGGCGGCTATGTGCTCGAGCAAGCGCGCGCCGGCGCCGATTTCAAGGCGTATCGTCGTATTCCACGTCACCAATCCCAATCCGGTGATGCCGGGCACGCCCTGCAACATCAAAGGCCGGGTGATGGCAATCCATGGCTCCGCCGATCCGGTGACCCCGAAACCGATGATGGATGCATTCGAAGAAGAAATGACCAAAGCCAATGTCGATTGGCAGGTGATGATGTTCGGCGGCGCCGTCCATTCGTTCTGCGATCCGACCGTCCATGCGGGAGCTCTCCGATACGACGAAAAGCTCTGCCGCAAATCCTACATGTTGATGCGCGACTTTCTTCATCGAGACGTTGTGAGGCGGTGCGAAGTGCGTCTGGCGCCGGTCTGCTAGATAACGTAGAGGCGATCCGGCAAGACATTTGGCGAGCCGTCCGGCGGCGCATGCGCGGCGAGCACCGTGCCGCAGCGGTCGATGGCGGCAATGAAGCCTTGCGCGATCCGGCCGTCGTGCATGTGGCCCGTCAGAGCAACGATCGCCGCCTGCCACTCGGCGCGATTTACTTTTGCGGCGATGCCCTCGTCGGCAATGATCCGCGCATAGCGCTCGGCCAGCGACACAAAAATGAGAATTCCACAGCGATTCGTAGTGTTGGCGATCCGCCGAACGACGAATTGCTCGAGTGCGGCGCGATGCGCCTGAGCACGGCGCATGGACCGTGGCACGAGCGCAACGTGTAGCGCCGGCCATGAGAAAACCAAACCGGCGACGATGAACACCGCGATCTGCACGAGGAAAATCCGCTCTACGCTCCATTGCGTGAAGTGAATGAGCGGCCACGGCGTAAGCAGCGCCAGCACACTGGCGAGCAAGACCGGCACAAGCGCGTAGTCCGACGACGCGTGAGAGAGCACGCAGACGATCTGCCCGCAGGTGTGCTGCTCCGCGTTCCTTATTGCGGCCGAGACCGCTTCATGGTCCTCGCGCGAAAGCTCCATCACCAGCTCCCCGATGCGCCGCCGCCACCCGACGAACCGCCGCCGCCGGAAAAACCGCCGCCACTGTCGGAGAAGCCGCCGCCCCAGTCGGAGGATCCCCGTGATGATCCGCCCGTGGGAATGAACCATGGACCGCCGCTGCGCGTGACATAGCGGCCGGACGTGCTGCCGCGATAGCCGGTCCAGATGATGTAGATGATGAACAGGACAAACATGATGAAAAAGATCTCGTTGCCGAGATCATCCTGATCCGATCGCACGCTGACTTTGGGCTGCCAGTCCGCAGTGTCGCCGCTGAGTACGCTGACGATACCGTCGACCCCGCGTTCAATGCCGCCGGAATAGTCGCTCGCTTTAAAGCGCGGAACGATGGCACTGGAAATGATGACCGACGACAAGGCGTCGGTAAGCGTGCCCTCCAAGCCGTAGCCGACCTCGATGCGCACTTTGTGTTCGGCCGGCGCGACAAGGAGCAGCACGCCATTGTTTTTTTGCGCCTGACCGAGCTTCCAGGCACGGAACAGCTCATTGGCGTAGGTTTCGATGTCGCCGCCTTGCAGCGACTTCACAGTCGCAACGACAAGCTGGATGCCGGACTTGTCTTCGAGGTCCTTGAGCTTGGCCTCGAGATCGGCCCGGCTTTCCGGCGTCATGACATTCGCTTGATCGACGACGCGGCCGGTGAGCTGCGGGAAATCGAGCGCGAATGCCGCCGTCACGAGGCAACAGACGATTGCAACACCCCGGAACAGCGCAAGCATGTCAGTGACCGGCGATCAGAATTTCACCTGCGGCGGGGTTTGCGTGCCCTCATTCGCGGTGAATTCCGCCATTGGCTTTTCGCCTGAAAACGCCGTTTTTGCCCAGATGACGGTCGGAAACGTGCGCAACGCCGTGTTGTATGCGCGCACTGCGTCTATGTAGTCGCGTCGGGCCACCGAAATGCGGTTCTCGGTGCCTTCGAGCTGAGACTGGAGTGCCAGGAAATTCGCGTTGGATTTCAGATCGGGATAATTCTCCGTCACTGCCAGCAATCGTCCAAGCACCCCGGTCAGTTGATTCTGCGCATCCTGGAAGGCCTTGAGCTTCTCCGGATCGGTCAAATCGGACGCGTCGAGCTTGATCTGCGTCGCCTTAGCGCGGGCTTCGACGACGGCGGTGAGCACACTTTTTTCCTGGGCGGCGTAACCCTGAACGGTAGCGACGAGATTGGGAATGAGATCGGCGCGGCGCTGATACTGGTTCTGCACGTCGGACCAGCGCGCTTTGGCCTGTTCTTCGAGCGTCGGGATGGTGTTGTAGCCGCAACTCGATAGCGCCACCCCGACGGCGGCGACCGCGAGCATGATGCGAATTCGGGAAACGATGTTGGTCACTCCGCCCTCCAGTTCTTGCGCTCGGCGCACGCCAGGTCACTCATGCCCCGTCGACCGGCTCAGTACCCGCAATCTCGATGCCAAAGCCGGACAGCCCGACATAGGTGGTGTGACGCGACGAGGTCAGCAGGCGTATCGAGTTGACGCCGAGTTCCTTGAGGATTTGCGCGCCAAGACCGACCTCGCGCCACTGCCGCGTCCGCGCTTCGCCCGAGGCGGTATCGGTTTTGGGTATCGAGACCACCGGGACGCCCGCGGTGCCGTCACGCAACAATACTAGAATGCCTCTGCCCTCTGCCTTGAATTTCGCCAGCGACTGGTGGATCGGCTTGGCGCCGCCGAAAACGTCCGAAATGATGTTGGCGCGGTGCAGGCGCGTCAGCACGTTGTTGCCGTCGCCGATGCGGCCATAGACGAACGCCATGTGATAGACCGGATCGAACGGGGTCAGGAAGGCGTAGCCGGTCAGCGTGCCGATTTCGGATTCGACCGGGAATTCGCCCGCACGCTCGATAAGCTTGTCGCGCGCCTGACGATAGGCGATCAGATCGGCGATCGACATGCGCAAAAGCTTGTGGCGTTCGGCGAATGCGCTGATGTCGGGCCCGCGCATCACCGTTCCGTCGTCGTTCATCAGTTCGGACAGCACGCCGACGCTCGGCACTCCTGCAAGCCGGCACAGATCGACGCAGGCCTCGGTATGGCCGGAGCGCATCAGCACGCCGCCCTCCTTCGCCACTAGTGGAAAGACATGGCCGGGCCGGACGAAGTCCGATGCCCCGTTATTGCCGTTGGCGAGAGCGCGCACGGTATTGGTGCGCTCTTCGGCGGAAATGCCGGTGGTGAGGCCGTGGCGCACATCCACCGATACGGTGAATGCAGTACCAAGCGGCGCGTCATTGAACGCAACCATCGGATCGAGGTGAAGCCGGCGCGCTTCTTCTGAAGACAGCGGCGCGCAAACGATGCCCGAGGTGTTGCGGATGATGAACGCCATCTTTTCCGACGTGCAAAGACTGGCGGCGACGAATAGATCGCCTTCGTTCTCGCGATCGTCGTCATCGGCGACGATGATGACCTCGCCACGCGCGAATGCGGCGACGGCGTTACGGATGCGTTGGTGAGCGTCTTCCATCTTTACTTTCGTTAGCGCCCGGGCGGCGCGAATGGCCAAATAGGGGTATCGCCGATCTGCCCGCGTTGCCGCAGATAATGATCGGCAATCACGCATGCCACCATGGCCTCGCCAATCGGCACGGCCCGAATGCCGACACAGGGATCGTGGCGTCCTTTGGTCGAAATTTCCGTCTCGTGGCCGTAGCGATCGACGGTACGGCGCGGGGTGAGGATCGACGAGGTCGGCTTGACCGCAAAACGGGCGACCACCGGCTGGCCTGTCGAAATGCCGCCGAGAATACCGCCGGCATTATTGGACAGGAACACGGGCTTGCCATCGTTGCCCATGCGCATTTCGTCGCCGTTTTCTTCGCCGGAAAGCTCGGCTGTGCCGAAGCCCGCGCCGATCTCGACACCCTTGACCGCATTGATGCCCATCAAGGCCGCAGCCATATCGGCATCGAGCTTGCCGTAGATCGGGGCGCCGAGACCCGGCGGCACGCCGTCGGCGACGATCTCGATCACCGCGCCGGTTGACGAGCCGCGCTTGCGCACGCCGTCGAGATAATCCTCGAAAAATGCAGCCTTCTCGGCATCGGGACAGAAGAACGCGTTGCGTTCGACTTCGGCCCAGTCCCAGCGCGTGCGGTCGATCCGATGCGGCCCCATTTGCACCAGCGCGCCGCGGACCTGCAAAGCCGGCACGATCTTGCGCGCTATGGCGCCGGCGGCGACCCGCATCGCCGTTTCGCGAGCGGATTGCCGGCCGCCACCACGGTAATCGCGCAGGCCATATTTGGCGTCATAGGTGTAGTCGGCGTGGCCGGGCCGATATTTGTCCTTAATATCGGAGTAGTCCTTCGAGCGTTGATCGACATTGTCGATGAGCAGTGCGATCGGCGTGCCGGTCGTGACCTGTTGTCCCGTCGCCTCGTCGCCGAAAACGCCGGAGATGATCCGGACCGCGTCCGGCTCTTGCCGTTGCGTCGTGAAACGCGATTGCCCGGGACGCCGCCGATCAAGGTACGGCTGAATGTCGGCTTCGGTGAGCGGAAGGCGCGGCGGACAGCCGTCAACCACGCAGCCAATCGCAGGCCCGTGGCTTTCGCCGAAGGTCGTGACCCGAAACAAATGTCCGAACGTATTGAACGACATGGCGAACGACGTAGCCCGCGAGTGCCACTGGGTCAAATGCGCCGCGGCCGGCCGGCGCTGCTTATTTTCGTATCTTTGATGTTCGCAACCGCGGCAGGAATCCTTCGCATCTTTCGCCGTAGCGAGACAGCGCCAATCAAGCAGGCGGAGTTGCTAGCCGGTTTTGCCGCGCGTTCATTTCGCATTCATCTCGCTGAATAACGATTAATGACAAGCTGAACATCCGTTAAGCTACGGAAAAATCAAGGTTATTTGGCATTTTTCGATTGCAGGAAAAGCAGTCGTATGGCATCCTCGTCAGTGGTAAGGGGACGAAGGCCCGAGGGGATCGAGACACCGCTCGAATAGCTTGAACTCAACCCTGCCGTTGGTTCAACACGCAACGAGGATGCAAGCCATGGCGAAGAAAGCAAAGAAGAAGAAGAAAACGAAGTCCTGACGTTATGCGCGAGCCTCGTACTGGGGCAGCGCAGTCAGCTTTGGTTTTCGCGAACGCCCTTAGGGTGGTTCGCTAAAGCGGCCGGACCAAGGTTCGGCCGCTTTCGTTTTTGATTAGGCGTATCGCGCCATCGTGTTTGCGGAGAAAACAGACACGACGCCTTGTGCGACCTCAGCGTGGGTCGCTTCCTCATCCGGCAAGATGTGAAAGTTCGCCATCAGTACGCGCGCCACGCCGCCGTGCGCGGTGACGACGGTATCGCGCGTAACCGACGCGTACCAATCGGCAACGCGCTTGGCGACGTCGCGATATGATTCACCGCCGGGCGGCGCAAAATCCCATTTGTCGCGATCGCGCCGCGTCAACACTCCTGGTTCACGCGCCTTGACTTCCGCCAGCGTCAGCCCCTCCCACGCGCCGTAGGAAATCTCCATCAGCCTGTCGTCGGTATCGTAGGCGGCCGGATCAAGGCCGAGCGCGCGGCGCATAATCTCTATCGTCTCCCGCGCACGGTTGAGCGGGCTCGACACATAGGCAAAATCGCCGGCTCGAAGCCGGTCGCGTGCGAACAAGTCCTCGAGCAATTCGCCGCAATGCGCGGCTTGCTGCCGCCCATGGGCGTTGAGACTGGTCTGGTACTGCCCCTGTAAGCGCTGTGCGACGTTGAAGTCGGTTTCACCGTGGCGAACGAAATAGAGCACCGGCACCGGCCGACTATTCACCTTTGCCGACGGCGATATCGGGTGCGTCGGGGTGCTTCATGCCAACGATGTGATAGCCGGCGTCGACGTGATGCACCTCGCCGGTGACGCCGCGCGACATATCGGACAGAAGATATGCACTGGCTTCTCCGACTTCCTCGATGGTGACGCTGCGCCGCAGCGGCGCGTTGTACTCGTTCCATTTGAGGATGTAGCGGAAATCACCGATTCCGGAAGCCGCCAGAGTCTTGATCGGTCCCGACGAGATGGCGTTGACGCGAATGTTCTTCACGCCGAGATCGGCGGCAAGATAACGCACCGACGCTTCGAGCGCGGATTTGGCGATCCCCATTACGTTATAATGCGGCATCCATTTCTCCGACCCGTAGTAAGTCAGGGTCAACATGGCGCCACCGTTCGGCATCATTTTCTCGGCGCGCTGTGCAATCGCCGTGAACGAATAGCAGCTTATCAGCATGGTCTTGGTGAAATTGTCGGCGGTGGTATCGATGTAACGTCCGTCGAGCTGATCCTTGTCCGAAAATGCGATTGCATGAACAAGAAAATCGATCGAGCCCCAGGCCGCATTCACGGCCGCGAATGCCGCGTCGATGGTCGCGGGGTCGGTCACGTCGCAGTCGCCCACGACGAGGCCGCCGACCTCCTGGGCCAGCGGCTCGACCCGCTTTTTCAGAGCGTCACCCTGATAGGTGAAGGCCAGCTCAGCGCCGTGTCCGTGGCAGGCCTTGGCAATACCCCAGGCAAGAGAGCGATGGTTAGCGACCCCCATGACGAGGCCACGCTTGCCGCGCATCAGGCCAGAGACTTCAGGCATCTAACTGACCTCTTTCGGCGGCTTTCTCCCAGGTAGTTCCTATGGCATAGGCCCGTGGCAGCCAGCAAGCGCGCGGGCTGCCGGATCGGCGCCTGGGCGATCCCGGAATAGTCGGCAGGCGGCGGTGTTGTTTTGATAGACATTTCGGGCATCGAATTGGGAGCAGAGGTTGAGTGAATTCCGGCAGCGGATCGAGGCGACAATCCCGGCTCTGCGCCGCTATGCCCGTGCGCTGACCCGCGATACCGAAATGGCGGACGATATCGTGCAGGACACGCTAGTGCGGGCGCTACGCTCCGAGCATCTGTTTTACGGCGGAGACGTGCGGGCATGGCTCTATACCATCTTGACCAATCTCAATCGCAACCGCCTGCGCTCAATGTCCCGCCGCCCGACGCTGATGCCAATCAATGATGGCGATGCCTCCATCAACGGATCGGACGGCGGCAGTCGCGATATCGGTCGCGCGCTCGACGACCTCTCCGAGGAACAGCGTACTGCATTGCTCCTCGTCGTGCTCGAGGGTCTCACCTATCGCGAGGTCGCGGAAGTGCTTGGCGTGCCCATAGGAACGGTGATGTCGCGGCTTGCACGCGCTCGCCTGCAAATCAAAGCCTATCTCGACGGCGAGCGCCCGGCGCTGCGCCGCGTGAAATAACAAAAGAGCGAACGATGACTGAACACCTGAACGTGAGCGAAGACGAACTCCACGCCTATGTCGACGGCGAAATCGCCGCCGAGCGACGCGGTGCAGTCGAGAGTTGGCTGGCTACTCACCCGGAGGACACGGCTAAAGTCGCGGCTTGGCGCAAGCAGGCCGAGCTCATACAGGGGCGTTACGGCGCCATCGCCGACGAAAAGATCCCGCCGCAACTCGACGTCGCACGAATGGCATGCCGTCGCCGTAACGGCTGGATCGCATTGGCGTCCGCGGCAGCGCTGGCGACATTCGTCGCCGGCGGAATTGCGGGCTGGATGGTGCGCGGCATTGAAACCCCGGCGCGCTCCGACCTCTCACAATTCACCGCCGACGCGCTCGAAGCCTATCGGCTCTACGTGGTCGAGGTCCGTCACCCGGTTGAAGTGCCCGGAGACCAGCGGCCGCATCTTGTCGAATGGCTTTCGAAGCGGCTCGGCTCGCAGTTGCTGGCGCCGCAACTCGAAAAGATGGGATTGAAGCTCGTCGGCGGCCGGCTGCTGCCTGGCCCGACCGGAGCGACGGCATTCTTCATGTACGAAGGGCCGTCAGGCGAACGCTTCACGCTCTATTGCGGACGCACCAGCGATCAAGAGACCGCACTGCGCTACACATCGGGCGATCAAAACGCGGCTTATTACTGGGTCGACCAGAATATCGCTTATGTGCTCAGCGGGCCTGCGGAGCGCGACAAACTGCACAATATCGCGCAGGCTGCCTACGATCAGATCGACACGCACACGCCGCCGCTGGGCGGATAGGAAGACGGCGACGCGCCAATGCACTGGCGACGGAATGGAATTCACATGCCCTTGCGCGGATCGTAGGACTTGTCGCGCTGCCAATTCTCCATCAGCGCTTCGAGTTCGGCGTCACTTTTCTCCGGCAGTACGATGCGCACGGTGGCGAGCAGATCGCCGCGGCCGGCCTTGGCCGGGAAGCCCTTACCCTTGAGCCGGAACGTGCGTCCACTCGACGTCCACGGCGGGATCGAGATCTCGACCGCCTTGTCGAGCGTCGGCACACGTACTTTGGCGCCAAGGGCGGCCTCATAGAGTGTAATCGGCAATTCGAGCCTGACGTCGGCGACGTCGAGGGTGAAGACCGGATGCGGCGCGATATTGACGGTGATGAGCAGATCGCCCGCTCCGCCCTGTCCCGGCATACCCTGGCCCTTCAGGCGGATATGCTGGCCGCTCATGATCCCCACGGGGATTTTTACGTCAACGTCCTTGCCGTTCGGCAAATGCAGGCGCTGCGTCGCTCCGTTGGCAGCGTCCAACAGCGACACCGACATCTCGGCTTGAACATCGGCACCGACACCAAAATCCTCCGGCTCGAAATTCGAGTGTGCACCGGCGCCGCCGCGGCCGCCGAACGCTTCGCGCAAAATGTCTTCAAAGCCACCGAAGCCGCCGCCGGCGCCGCCACCAGCTTTTCCGCGCCGTGTCGCACGGCTGAAGCCCTCGGGACCGAAATTGAAATTTTCAAAGTTTGAATCAGGACGGAAGCCGGGGCCTGCGCCGCCACCGGCAAAGCCCTGGAAACGCGGCTTGCCCTCGGCGTCGATCTCGCCGCGGTCGAACGCCTTGCGTTTGTCCTCGTCGCCAAGCAGTTCGTTGGCGGCATTCAGTTCAGCAAAGCGCGTCGCTGCCTTCGGGTCGTTCTTGTTGGCGTCGGGATGCAGCTTCTTGGCGAGTCGCCGGTAAGCGCTCTTGATGTCGCCCGCACTTGCCTTGCGGTCGACCCCCAACACCTCGTAGGGATCACGCATCCCCTTTCGACTCCGCTCCTATTCGGGCCGGCCCCGCCGCCCATTCACGACTGAATGTGGGATGAAAGCCGCCGTCACGCAATATTGCGGCCAAATCGGTACTCAACTGCGGAGATTTTAGGCCGATTAGCCCTGCTTGAGGGACTTGAGGGTTTTGACTTCCCAACTGCCCTGGCTGGTACGGCAGGCGGCGCCCCGGAGCCAGTCCTGCGATTCGCCGTGAACATAGCTCGCCATGAAATCGCGGCATGACTGGCCGCCTTCGACGTAGGCGGGGGCGAGCGGAGTGATATTGCCGCCAGCGCCGGTATTCGGATTTTGCCAGGGCACGCTGGCATCCTTGCCGTCGTGGGCCAGCACATCAGAGGCGACCGCACGCGCATAGGCAAGGTCGGTGTCGGACGGCGCTGACGCTTCGGCCGGCCGCTTGGTCCGATCGACAGGACGGACGATCGAGCTGGTCTGGTCGGCGTCCGCCTCGTCCTTGGCGAGCAGCGAATGCAATTGGAAGGAACAGCCGCCGGCTGCCAGCCCGCAAATCAGGGCCGCGACGCCAGGCAAACAGCGCCACCGCCAACATAGGCGCAGCGCCCCTGTTCCACTATATACAGACCGGATACTCGCTTTCCGGTCGCGCCACGCGAGCACTTGGATACCCCGTACAATGTCCGACGCGGCTCCGATAGAACACCCAACGCGGTTAACAGGCGGTGACTTCACCGAGGCCGGGGAGCCGGTGCGGCTGTTTGCGGAGTGGTTCGCCGATGCCAAACGCGCCGAGCCCGTCAATCCGGATGCCATGGCGCTGGCGACAGTCGGGCCGGACGGCCTGCCCAATGCGCGAATGGTGTTGTTGAAGGGCTTCGATGAGCGCGGCTTTGTGTTCTACACCAACGCCGACAGCACGAAGGGCCACGAACTGAAAGACGCGCCAAAGGCTGCCCTGACGTTCTACTGGAAGGCGCTGCAACGCCAGGTGCGCGCGCGCGGTACCGTGGAAGCGGTATCGAAGGAAGAGGCCGACGCCTATTTCGCGACGCGCTCGCGCATGGCGCAGATCGGCGCCTGGGCAAGCAAACAATCCTCGGCGCTGGAAAGCAGATTGGCGTTCGAAAAGAAGATCGCGCTTTTCACGGCGAAATATGCCGTCGGCACCGTGCCGCGCCCGCCCTATTGGGCCGGCTATCGAATCGTGCCGCAAGAAATAGAATTTTGGCAGGAGCGGCCGTTCCGGCTGCACGACCGCGTTTCGTTTACGCGCCCGAGCCTGGCCGCGCCGTGGACCAAGACGCGGCTATACCCGTGAGTTTAAGATAACGACCATGGCGACCACGAATCAACCGCGCCGCACGCTGCTCCTGACCGGGGCGAGCCGCGGCATCGGCCATGCCACGGTCAAACGCTTTTCGGCGGCTGGCTGGCGCGTCATCACCTGCTCACGGCATCCATTCCCGGAGAACTGCCCCTGGGAGGCGGGACCGGAGGACCACATTCAGGTCGATCTGGCCGATCCGGAAAATACTGAAGCGGCGATTGCGGAAACGAAGAGCCGTCTTCACGGCGAATTGCACGCCCTGGTCAACAACGCCGCGATATCGCCGAAGGCAGCCGGCGGCAAACGGCTCGGCTCGATCGAGACCTCGCGCGATGACTGGCATCATATTTTCCAGGTGAATTTCTTTGCGCCGATCATGCTGGCGCGCGGCTTGCTCGATGAGCTGAGTGCCGCCAAGGGATCCGTCGTCAACGTCACCTCGATTGCCGGCTCGCGGGTGCACCCGTTCGCCGGCACGGCGTATTCGACGTCAAAGGCTGCACTCGCCGCATTAACGCGCGAAATGGCGGCCGACTTCGGCTCGCGCGGCGTCCGGGTCAACGCCATTGCGCCGGGCGAGATCGACACCGCAATGCTGTCGCCCGGAACGGAAAAGATTGTCGAGAACATTCCGATGCACCGCCTCGGCACGCCGGACGAAGTTGCCAAGATCATTTACGTCCTTTGCACGGACACGGCGTCGTACGTCAATGGCGCCGAGATCCACATCAACGGCGGCCAGCACGTCTGACCTTCCGTTTGTTCCGGCAGCCGGAGCAGTTCCTAAATGATGCGGCTATCGAGGATACGATCGCTTGCGGCGATCCGAGCCGATGCGTTGCTCGCCAATTCGACCCGCGCGACGGCAAGATCGGCAGGCGTCCGGACCGACTGTTCATCCAGCATCCATTGATACGAAAATGCATAGACGAAAGCGCAGCGCGCGTAGCGCATCTGCGAATACCGCATTAGCCGCGCCTCGATCGGTGCATCGTCGGCAAGCATTTCGCGCGCGAGCACCCAGCCATCTTCCGCGGCCATCGCTGCGCCTTGAGTCAGGTGCGGAGGCGACGTGTGCGCGGCATCGCCGCCGATGACGACGCGGCCGCGAAACCACGGCCATGGCACCAGGACCGGCTCAATCTGGCTGTAGACGATATCGGAATTCGCGCCGAGGGAAGCCGAAACCTCGGCGACGTAGCTACCGTATTGCGACAGGCGCGCCTTGAACAAATCCGGATAGTCCTCGCGCCTGAAAGCGGCATCGGGTGCTTCCGGGCGGATATGGAAGACGTACATGAGATTGTCGCTCAGCGGCATGGCGCCGGTCTTGCTCCCGACACCTTGCAAAAATTCCATGCCCCGTACGTAATCGGGCCGAGGCACTTGCACGCGCCAGGCGCCGTAACCGGACGGGCGCGGCAGGAATGCGCCACCGAAGAGATGCTGCCTGGTGGTCGACCGTATGCCGTCGAAGCCGGCGAGCAGATCGAAGCTATCTGTCTGACCGTCGGAAAAACGGACGGTGATCCGGTTTTTTTCTTCGTGGATTTCGCTGACCGTCGAACTAATGCGTATCTCAACTCCGGCACGCTCGGCCGCCGCCAGCAGGATTTCGTGCAATCGCAGGCGGGACAGCGCGCAGAACGCCGGTACCATCTCGCCGCCAAGCAGGAATTTATGTTCGACGATGAGTTCCCGGTTGGGGTCGAAGATGGACATCCGGTCGTAGGCAAACCCCGACGTCAGGATTTCCGGTAGAACGCCGAGCGCATCGTAAACGCGCAGCGCATTCGCCGGCTGGCCGAGCCCGACGCCCGGCACATCGAAGGCGGGCCGGCGCTCGATGAGAACAACCTCGACGCCGCGCTGAGCGAAGGCGGCCGCAGTTATCAGACCCCCGACACCGCCACCGACCACAAGGACACGCCGGATATCGCTCATTATCGTGCCTCGGCCGAGATCGTCTCGAGGTTACGTTTGCTATCGGACTTGTGCGGCGTAACCATTTCGTTCGTTAGGTGGTCTCACTGGCGACGTCAAATATTGCCTTTTTGCTGGCGTTATCGGAGTATTTCCGCCGAAGGAGCCGGCAACCGTGCATATCAAAGTTCGCCGCACCTTTTTGATCATCGAAGAACGCCGCGAAGAGGCAGGACGCGTGTCCAATCTGCCGTTACGCCGCGTAGCCGCGGTAGCGGTGGTGGAAAATCCGTATGCTGGTCGCTTTGTCGATGATCTCGCGCCGATGATCGAAGGTAGCGTCACGCTCGGCAAGGTACTCGGCGGGCTCGCGCTGTCCGCGCTGGGTAGCCACGAGGTACAAAGTTACGGCAAGGGCGGCATCGTCGGCATGAACGGCGAGCAGGAGCATGCCAACGCATTGTTGACGACGGCGTTTGCCAATCCCATTCGCGACATGCTCGGCGGAGGCAATGCGTGGATTTCGTCGTTTACGAAAAAAGCCGGTCCAGGCACAGCGATCGACATTCCGATGAACCACAAAGATGACGTTTACGTGCGCTCCCACTACGACGGCATGACGCTCGCACTGCCGGATGCACCGATGCCCGACGAGGTCGCCGTTATCTTTTGCCTTGCAAATCGCGGCCGGCTTAATGCCCGCGTCGGTGGGCTGGCCCACGAGGAGGTCGTCGCGCGCAAGGCTGGAAAGCTGTCTTGAAGCCATGAAGGTAGCGATCTTCAATATCGCAAAAATTCTTTCAGGCGATATCGCCTCGCCGGTCGCGGCCGGCGACTCCATTCTCTTGGAAGGCGGAAAAATTGCCTCGGTCGGAACCGGCGCGCCGGATTGCGATGTCGCCATCGACGCCGGCGGCATGATGGCGATGCCGGGCCTGATCGATTCCCACGTCCACATCACCTTCGGCGACTACACCCCGCGTCAAAAGACCGTTGGGTTCCTCGAGAGCTATGTGCACGGAGGCGTGACCACCTGCATCAGCGCCTCGGAGGTTCACGTGCCCGGCCGCCCGCGCGATCCCGCCGGCGTCAAGGCGCTGGCGATCGCGGCGCGAAAATCGTTTGAGCATTACCGCCCAGGCGGCATGTGCGTCCATGCCGGATCGATCATTCTCGAACCGGGACTGACCGATGCCGACTTCGCCGAACTAGCGAGGCAGGGCGTATGGCTCGCCAAAGCCGGCTTCGGCGCATTCGCAACGCCGTACGACTACGCGCCCTTTGTCGCAATGGCGAAGCAACATGGCATGGTGACGATGGTGCATACCGGCGGCTCGTCCATTCCCGGTTCGGCGGGAATCTGGGCCGATCATGTGCTCAAGATGCAGCCCGACGTGTCCTATCACGTCAATGGCGGCCCGATCGCGATGCCCGATGCCGATTTCCCTCGCCTCGTCGATGAAAGCGATCTGGCGATGCAGATCTGCACCGCCGGCAACCTGCGCACCGCGCTGCTGGTCGCGAAATTGCTCAAGGCGGCGGGCCAGGAAGAACGGCTCTTGATTGCGACCGACACGCCCACGGGCACCGGCGTGATGCCGCTCGGCATGCTTTACACCATGAGCCATCTCGCCGCACTTGCCGGCGTTCCTCCCGAGATCGCGGTAGCGATGGCGACCGGCAACAATGCCCGAATCTATCGGCTCAACAGCGGCGTCGTTGCCGCCGGACGCGATGCCGACATCGTCCTCGTCGATGCCTGCCTCGGCGGCTCGCAGAACGACGCGCTCTCGGCGCTGAACAACGGCGACATCATGGGTGTCGGCGCGGTCATCACCGATGGCGTGCCGCGCTTCGTCGGGCGCAGCCGCAATACACCTGAGACGATCCGCAAAGCCAGAGTCGCGCACTGCCGCATCCCGCAAAATTTCTCGGGCGAAGCGTAAGCAAGCGTTCTCGTCAATTCCGTAAAAAATCGATCATCGCGGTTTCGGCAAGCACCGCTTCGGGAATGCTGTGGCGCTCAGAGCGGGCGCGTTCTTCGTCGGTCTGCGTCGCCTGCAAGTAAGCGCCGAGGTGGCGCGCCCGCTCGATGATCCTGTTGTTGTCCGGCAAACGTTCCGCCTCGAAGCGGCGCAGCGCGGTTTCGACATCGCTGGCATCGAGGGCCTGCGCCAGGGCCGCGGCATCATCGGCAGCCTTTGAGACACCGGCCCCGACGTGGGGCCGCGCTACGAAAGCCGCATCGCCGATGATGGCGGCGCGTCCGAATGCGAGGCGCGGGCTTGCAAGATCGTAGATCGGTTGCAGGATCGGCTCGTCGATCAGGCGCACGATCTCGCGGAATTGCGGCGCCAGCAAGCGCCCGGCGGCGGCGCGCATTGCGGCAATATGTTCGCGGCGAATGAGCGGCGGTGGTATGGAGATCGCATGGGTGACTCCGGCTACGTCGGTCAGAAGCTGCGGCAGCTCCTTCACTTCATCCGCTGGCCGATACCACACGACATTGTAGCGGCGCTGTCCCACCCGTAACTCGTCATTCGGGCCGGCGACCGGATAGCCGAGACACTGCTCGCCCGGCGGCAGACAGAACACCATCTGTTCGAACAATTCGCGATGGATCGCCGGCGGGATCGCGCTTTCTGCAAGCAGCGCACGCCAGGCAACATAGCCGGCATAAAGCGGCGCGACGTCGGGCGAGCACTGCTGGCGCACTGTCGAGCGCAATCCATCGGCACCGATCAGAACATCGGCCTCCACTGCCGAACCGTCGCTCAGATGGGCGACGACGTGCGCGCTACTCTGTTCGAACGCTTTCAGACCGAAGCCGCGGTGATAAAGCTGTGGCGGAAACGCATCGCGCAAGACGCGATAGAGACGCTCCCAGGCCGTCATCACCTGCGGACATTCGATGGTCGCGGTGACTCTGCCGTCGTGATCGAGGATTTTGCGTGAGGTCACGGCAACGCCGAGGTCGCGGGTGTCGAGGCCGAGCGCGTTGACGCGCGCGATCAATTCACTCTGCGCGACGATGCCGGCGCCACGGCCGGACAGTTCGCTGCCCACGCGTTCGAAAATATCGACCGCCCAGCCGCGCCGTTCGAGCATGATGCCGGCCAACAGCCCGCTCATCGATCCGCCAACGATCAGCGCGCGGCGCCCGCTTGCCATGCGTAAATCCTGCTGTTTTCCCGCTATTTCCCAAGCCGGAAAGGTTTCTATATTGTGACAATAATAACGGGAGGAACGCCATGGCCTTGAGCATGTTGGACAAGTCAACCGACCATGCCGACAAGTCGGCATGGTCGCCCGCGATCGCGGCGGAGTTCGAGCGCGAAAAGCAGACCCACAACGGTTGCGTGGGCTCCACGCTGCTCTCGGAGGATGGCAAGGTCCGGGTCTGGATCATCCGCCTCGTTCCCGGCGAACGAATCGGCTTCCACCGCCATGTCCTCGATTATTTCTGGACCTCGGTTTCGGGCGGACGCGGCCGCCAGCACCTCCAAGACGGCACCACGGTCGAGTACACCTATCAGCCGGGCGAAACCCGCCACGAGACCTACGGGCCGGGCGAATACAAGGTCCACGACCTCGAGAATCTTGGCGACAAGGAGATGGTCTTCATGACCATCGAGTTTCTCAACAGCGCCAACAAACCGCTCACCATTCCCGATCGGGTTCGCGCCGCTGCGTAGCGCGAACGTGCCACACCCTCTCTCCGTCCGCGAAGAGAGGTTCCGATAGCCAAGACGGTGCACATCCTGCACACTCGGGCAGGGCTGGGTGTTGAGTAATGATCTTTTCGGTCGATCTTCTGGTCAATGCCATTATCTCAGGCATTCTGATCGGTGGCTTCTACGCCGCAGTGACATGCGGCGTGTCGATCTCGTTCGGCATCCTCGACATCGTCAACATTGCCCATCCCGCCTTCATCATTCTCGGCTCTTACGTTGCCTATATCGTGAACATCAGCTTCGGGTTCGACCCGATCCTGACCGCGATCGTGGTGACGCCGGCCTTTTACGTGCTCGGCGCCGGCATCTACCAAATCTATTACGTCTCGTTCGAGAAGCACGGCCAGGAATCGCTCCGCGGCCTGGCCTTCTTCTTCGGCGTGCTGTTCATCACCGAAGTCTCGCTCGTGCTCTATTTCGGCGTCGACTACCGCTACGTCGAGGCCGCCTACATCGGTCCGACTTGGCATTTCGGCTACGTCGACATCCCGTTCCGCATCCTGGTGCCTTTCCTGGTTTCGCTGCTGTTGATCGCGGTGCTGCAACTCATTCTCACGCGCACGTTCGTCGGCCGCGCTATCATGGCCGTGTCGCAAGATCAGCTTGCGTTGCGACTGATGGCCATCGACCCGATCCGTATCAAGCGGATCGCCTTCGGCATTTCGATCGCGACGGCCGCGCTCGCCGGCGCGTTCCTCATCATCATCCAGCCAGTCGAGCCGTCGGTCGGCCGGCAATATATCGGCCGCGTGTTCGCCATCTGCGTGCTCGGCGGCATGGGCAGCCTGCCGGGTACCATCATCGCGGCAATGCTGATCGGTATCGTCGAAAGCCTGACCTCGACGTTCTACGGCCCGTCATGGGCGCCGGCGGTCTCGTTCGGATTTTTGTTGCTGACGCTGGCGGTACGGCCAGCCGGCCTGTTGGGGCGTTGAACCATGCGCACACCGGGCTTCGTCATCGTGTGCCTCGTGGTCGCCGGCCTGGTGTTCGCTGGCGCGGCTGCGGTCGGCAACGATTATGTGTACTTCGCCGGCTATGTCGTGCTGCAATACATCGTGTTGTCGACGGCGTGGAACATTCTCGGTGGCTATTGCGGCTACGTGAATTTCGGTACTGCGGCCTTCTTCGCGGTCGGAGCCTATTCGACAGTCGCTACCTACAAATTTACCACCGAAAACGAATTTTATGGCGTCCCGCTGCCAGTTCTCATGCTGATCGGCGGCGCCGTGTCGGGCATCATCGGCTTCGGCATGGGTTACCTGACGCTGCGCTTGCGCGGCGCGTTCTTTGCCATCGCGACGCTGGCGCTAGCCGTGGTGTTGCAGACGCTTGTCGTCAATTGGGATTATGTCGGCGGTTCGCGCGGCGCCTATATCCTGCGGCCTGAGGCCGTCCCGATCATCGGCGCCTATATCAAATATCTGTTTCTGGTCATGATGATGCTGGCCGTCGCCGCGCTGACGATTGCGCGGGTCATCGAGAACTCACGGCTGGGCTACGGTTTTGCCACCATCCGCGACGACGAATTGGCGGCCGAAGCCTCCGGCGTGCCGACGCTGCGGCTGAAATTGATGGCAACAACGATCTCCGGCGCGCTGATGGGCATGGCCGGCGCGCCGTTCCCCTATTACATCGGCTATTTGCAACCGGATTCGACGTTCGGACTCGACTACGCCGTCAACTCGATCGCCATGCCGCTGATCGGCGGCACCACGAGCTGGGTCGGTCCGCTGATCGGCGCCATTCTACTCGGCTCGCTGCAACAGATCGCCACGGTCACGATTTCGTCGGCCGTCAATCTGTTGATCGTCGGCTGTCTGCTGGTCGGCTTCGTTATCGTGGCGCCTAATGGCATCCTCGGCCTCGTCCACAAATACTGGCAGCGCAAGCCGGATGAATTTGTCGGCAGGCGGCGCGTCGAGACCGACGTTACGGGAGCCGTGCCGTGACCGGCACCGTCACACCGAGCAATTTGCTCGAGATCGACAATCTCGGTAAGCGCTTCGGCGGCTTCGTGGCGCTCGAGAATATTTCGCTCTCGGTGCCGGCTGGCGAACGTCTCGGTCTGATCGGGCCAAACGGCTCCGGCAAGTCGACGCTGGTCAATTGCATCTGCGGCACGCTGCAAAACGAGCAAGGCGCCGTGCGCTTCGACGGCCGCAAGCTCGACGGAATGTCCGCGCATCAGCGTACCCATATCGGTTTGTCGCGCAGCTTTCAGTTGCCTCGCCCGTTCGTCAGCCTCAGCTTGATCGACAATATTCGCATACCGCTGATGTACACCGTCGCCGCGCGGGGCAGTCGCCTGCGTAGCGCGGCCGAAGTCGAGGATCGGTGTGCCGACCTGCTGCATGAAGTAGGCCTCGAACCGAAGGCGCGGCATCTGCCGCGCGATCTCACCCAGTGTGAAATGCGCAAACTCGAACTGGCGCGCGCCATGGCGGCAGAGCCGAAGCTCCTGATCGCCGACGAGTTGATGGCCGGCCTGACCCACTCCGAGATCGAGGAGATCCTGACGCTTTTGCTGCGCCTGAATGAACGCGGAGTCACCATCATCCTGATCGAGCACATCATGCGCGCGGTGATGAGCTTCTCACGTCGGCTCGTCGTGCTGGTCTCCGGCCACAAGATCGCAGACGGCCCGCCCGACGAGGTCGTACGAAATCCGGAAGTGGAGAAGGCTTATCTTGGCTAGCAGCATTACCATCGCCGGCATTCACGCCGCCTATGGGGCGGTGCGCGTGATCGATGACGTCTCGCTGACAGTCGGAGGCGGCGAGACCGTCGTGCTGCTCGGCACCAACGGCAACGGCAAATCGACGCTGATGAAATGCATCGTGGGCATGGTGCGGCCGAGCCAGGGCTCGATCGTCGCCGAGATCGACGGCATTCATCACGATCTCATTGGCCGCACCACCGAAGAGATCGTCGATCTTGGCATCGCGCTGGTGCCCGAGGGCCGCCGCCTGTTTCCGAAGCTGACTGTGGAGGAAAATCTGCTGCTCGGCGCCTATCGTCCCGCGGCCCGCCGGGAGTTGGCGCACAATCTCGCGGTCTGCTTCGATACATTCCCCCGGCTCGCCGAGCGCCGCAGGCAGCTTGCCGGCAGCCTGTCAGGCGGCGAGCAGCAGATGGTCGCGCTTGGACGCGCACTGATGCTGGCGCCGAAAATCCTTCTCGTTGACGAACCCTCAGTCGGATTGGCGCCGATTCTGGTCAGCCGCACCATCGACGCCATCAACGAGATGAAGCAGCGCTATCAGCTCACCGTGCTGATGGCCGAGCAGAATTTCACCCAAGCCATCCGCATCGCCAATCGCGGCTACGTCATTGTCCACGGCAAGATCGCCTTCGAGGGCCGTTCCACCGACGAGCTCAACAATAACGATTTGATCAAGAAGTTTTATTTGGGTTTGTGAAACACCGCTCTTATTTCACCGGAAAGTCGAAAAAAGTATCTGGAAACGGCTCGCCGCGAAGCGTGAAGTGCCACCATTCCTTGTCGTAGCCGCGAAAGCCGCGGCGGCGCATGGCGGTGGCGAGCAGCACCCGATTGGCATGTGCCTCGGCGCTTATGCTTGGATCGGCAGTCCACGACTTTGGGCTGAAGAAATCGAACGGCGTGCCCATATCGAGATCATGGCCGTCGGCCTGCGCCAACGTCAGGTCGGCCGTCGAACCGCGCGAATGGCCGGACTGCGAGGCGATGTAACCGTCGCGAAACAGCGTGCGCTTGTCGACATTGGGATAGAACTCCGCCTTGCCGGCGGTGTCATTGAGATCGCGCGCCCAGCGCATGAAGTTGGCCACGGCCCGCGTTGGCCGGTAGCAGTCGAATACTTTGACGTGAAGGCCGCGGGAACTGAGATCGCGCGCCACCGCAGCAAGCGCGTTGGCTGCGGATTGCGTCAAAAGGCAGCGTGGCGCTTCGTAGCCGTCGATCGGTCGGCCGACAAAATTATGCGGACCGGCGTAACGAATGTCGGCGATGAGCCCCGGCACCTCCGAAGCCGCATCGACGAATGCGGCCGGCCGGTCCTCCGCGAACGCGGTTTGTGCGCAAAATGTCGCGATCAGAGCGAGCAGGGTTTTCAGCATGCCCAGGCGCAGCGCCCTTAGTGCGAACACGCGTTCACTTCGACGGTGACATGCGACAACCCGGCAAGACCATCGAGCCGTTGCTTGTAGACCGAGGGCGCCTGCGGGACGTCGGAAACGACACAAGCGATCACCGCGGCATGTCCCGGACCCAATTGCCACACATGCAGGTCGGCCAGCCGGTCCCCGCCGATTTCCATCCGCTGACGAATGCTGTGGGTGAGTTCGCCGTCGGGAACGGTATCGAGCAACACGCTGCCGGCCTCGCGCATTAGCCCGAGCGCCCAGCTTGCGATCACCACGGTACCGACCAGTCCGACCAGCGGATCCATGAACGTCCATCCGAACAGCCATGCGGCCGACAGGCCGATGATGGCCAGAACCGAAGTCATCGCGTCAGCAAGCACGTGGACATAGGCAGCACGCAGGTTGGTGTCGTGATGACCTGCGTGGTGGTGGTGGTCATCATGCTCGTGATGATGACCGCGGTCGTGTTCGTCCTCATGGCCCTCATGCAGCAGCCACGCGCTGAGCAGGTTGACGCAGAGCCCAAGCGTCGCGATCGGAATCGCCTCCTGGAAATGAATGGTGACGGGGTGAAGGAGTCGCAAAATCGATTCGTAGCCGATGCCGAACGCGACCATGCCGAGAATGATGGCGCTGCCGAATGCCGCAAGTTCACCGAACTTACCGGTACCGAGCGAAAAGCGCGTGTCGTCGGTGTGGCGGCGGGCGAACAAATAGGCCAACCCCGCAATTGCCAGCGCCGCGACGTGGGTCGCCATATGCCAGCCGTCGGCGACCAGCGCGATCGAGCCGAACAGCGTTCCGCCGGTGATTTCAGCAACCATCATGGCGGCTGTCAGCGCCACCACGCTCCAGGTCCGCCGTTCATGTTGACCATGACGCTGGCCGAGAAAAGCATGGCCGTGCGTCCAGGGCGCGATTGAATGCGAATGCATGGGGCACCTATTCCATTATTGCGGGCACGCCGACAGCCATTGGCCTTCGAGCGTGTTTTGCGAATCGACCATCTGCATGCCGCCCATCTCGGCCTTGGTTTGCATTATTGCGGTGTAATGGTGCGGGCTGTCGAAGGTGAAATCGCCGGTCAGTTCCATGTCGAGCTGGCCCTTGCAGGTCAGCCGCCACGTCAGCTTGTCACCGTTGAGGCTGCGCTCGATTGGCGCGCAGACCGAATTCACCGTGGATGGCACCGGCGAAAACGTCGTGCCGAGGTCACGCGCCTGCTCAGCTGTCAGGCACTTCGAGCTTTCGTGCGGCGGGCCGATGACGCCGCCGGTCTCGGTCCGGTTGATGATCCGCCAAAGTCCTGGCTCGATGCCGTCGGCCTGCGCGGCCGTGGCGACAAGTACGACGATGACGACAAACAGCGAAATACGTGAATTCACGCTTTTCAGTCCTCTTTTCAGTCCTCTTGGCTGGTTCGGCGTGGAACCTGACCCAGCGTTAACCACCCGGTAACCATATACCCGGCACATTTTGCCTGGGAGGCGTACGCGTTTCCACTGAACTCTCCGAGGACAGCCTTGGAAGCGAGCGCGGCACAAGCCATTCGTGCCGGTGGCCCTTCGGCCGCCGCGCACAGTTTTGAATCGCACGACCGACGGAATCGGACAACCGGCATGACCGACGCACCATTGGCGCAGGGCGGGGAGACAGCGCTGTCGCGCCTCGTCGACCTTGGCACCATGCTGCGGCGAAGCGACATCGCGCTCGCTGTCGGCATGATGGCGATCCTTGTCGTCCTCATCCTGCCGCTGCCGGCGATCTTGCTCGATTTCTCGCTCGCCATCTCGATCACATTCTCGGTGCTGATCCTGATGACGTCGCTGTTCATCCAGACGCCGCTCGAATTCTCCTCTTTCCCGACGGTGCTGCTCATCGCGACAATGCTCCGCCTGGCGCTGAATTTGGCTTCGACGCGACTCATCCTTGCGCATGGCCACGAAGGCTCCGCCGCCGCCGGACATGTCATCGAGGCATTCGGCAACTTCGTGATGGGCGGCAACTTCGTCATCGGCATCATCGTATTCACCATCCTGGTGATCGTGAATTTCGTCGTCATCACCAAGGGCTCCGGCCGTATTGCCGAGGTGGCCGCGCGCTTCCACCTGGACGCCATGCCCGGCAAGCAGATGGCAATCGACGCCGACATGTCCGCCGGCCTCATCGACGAAAAGGAAGCGCGGCGCCGTCGCAGGAACCTCGAGGACGAATCGGGCTTCTTCGGCGCCATGGACGGCGCCTCGAAATTCGTCCGTGGCGACGCCATCGCCGGGCTCCTCGTCGTTCTGATCAACGTCATCGGCGGCATGGTCATCGGCATACTCCAGCAGAGCCTCAGCTTTGCCGAAGCCGCCCACGCCTACACTCTCCTGACGGTCGGCGACGGTCTGGTGACGCAGGTTCCCGCGCTCATCGTCTCGATGGCCGCGGGCTTGCTGGTTTCAAAAGCGGGCGTGGCAGGTGCTGCCGACAAAGCCTTGCTCGGCCAGCTTTCCGGTTATCCGAAGGCGCTCGGCATGTCGGCCGCCGTCATGCTGATCATGGCGCTGCTTCCCGGCATTCCGATGATCCCGTTCCTGATCCTCGGCGGTGGCGCCGCGAGCCTCGCTTACGTAATCGACCGCCGCAATAAGCAGGCTATCGACACGGAAGCGAAAAAGGTCGAGACCGCCAAGGCGGCCGCCGCGCCAGTCGACGAGCCGATGTCGGCCGCGCTCAAAATCGACGACCTCAAGATCGAGCTCGGATACGCACTGTTGCCGCTGGTCAACGCGCCCGACGGCTCCGACCGTCTGACCGAGCAGATCAAAGCGCTGCGCCGGTCGCTGGCGATCGAGATGGGTTTCGTCATGCCGGCGGTGCGCATCCTCGATAACGTGCAGCTCGACGCCAATAGCTACATCATCAAAATCAAGGAGGTCGAAGCCGGTATCGGCAAAGTGTGGCACGGCCAATATATGGTCATGGATCCGGCCGGCAATCAGGTGACGCTACCCGGCGTTCACACCACCGAGCCGACCTTCGGCTTGCCGGCAACCTGGGTCGACGCGGCGCTGAAAGAGGAGGCATCGGTGAAAGGCTACACCGTCGTCGATGCGGCAACGGTGCTCGCCACCCACCTGACCGAACTGATCAAGGCCAACATGTCGGAGCTACTGTCCTACGGCGAGGTGCAAAAGCTGATCAAGGAGCTGCCCAAGGAGCAGAGTGAGCTGATCAAGGACATTGTGCCGTCGCTGATCACGATCTCCGGCATCCAGCGCGTGTTGCAGATCCTGCTTGCCGAGCGGGTATCGATCCGCGATCTTGCGACCATCCTCGAAGGCATCGCCGACGGTCTAGGCTCGACGCGCAACCCGGCAATGCTGGCCGAACACGTCCGCGCACGGCTGGCGCGCCAGCTTTGTGCCCAGCACACGACGCCCGCTGGCCATCTGCCGATCATCGCGCTAACCGCCAAGTGGGAACAGGCTTTCGCGGAATCGATTGTCGGTCAGGGCGACGACCGCAGCCTCGCCATGCAGCCGTCGCGGCTCACGGAATTCATCAACGCGGTGCGCGAGAAATTCGAGCAAGCCGCGCAAGAAGGCGAAGCGCCGGTGCTGGTCACATCACCCGGCATCCGGCCGTTCGTGCGCGGCATCATCGAACGCTTCCGGGCGCAAACCAGCGTGCTGGCGCAATCGGAAATTCACCCACGGGCCCGGCTGAAGACGATCGCAAGTATCTGATTTCCTTTTTGAGCATAATTTTTTCCGAATACCGGTGGCCACTTTTCGGGATCACGCTCTAAGCGGCAACCGACAGTCCTTTGACGTGATGTTTTTCGATCAGACGCGCCACCAGGCCCGAACGCTTGGCGTCTTCCACAAATTCGCTCAGGAACTCGGCACCGGCGGTATTCGGCTTCGCGGTGCCGATTGCCTGTTGCACCGTCATGAAGTTGCCCGGAAGGATTTGCTGAACCAGGCAGCTTTTCGACGTCTGTCAGAAGCTGCGGCCGCAAAGCCGCATAGGCTTCCAGTTTTTCGGTGACGAACTGATCGAACGGACCTTCGGCCGAATCCGACCGCAAAACAGTCGCCTGCTTGATATTCCGCTCCAGCCAGAGATCGTAGGCGGCGCCGCGCCGCACCGTAATCGCGCACGCCTGGGCGGTCGACTTCGGCAATGTTGGAAATCGGCGAACCTTTCGGCACCAGATAGGTCGCCTCGATTTCGCAATAGGCTGCGGTGAATGTGATCTTTTCCGCACGCTGTGGCTCGGCTCCGATCAGCCCGATATCCCAAACATTGGTCCCGGCGGCGTCGGCGAGCTTCGAGGGACGCTCGAACGGCACGTAGGCGACCGGCACGCCAAGCCGCCGCGCGATTTCCGCGGCCATATCGGGCGAGACGCCTTGCGGGTCGCCGGATGCGGTCTTTCCCGTGACTAGCAGGAAATTGCTCATGTTGATCCCGGCACGCAAGACGCCCGTCGGCGCGAGTTCGGCTACGATTTGGCTCACGATTTAACCCTCCATTTTCCGGCCTTCCGAGGCAGGCTGTACTGACCGGGAGGAACCAAGCTTCCCATCAATCGTTATCACGTGACTTCACCGTTCAGTGAAGTCCCATTTTGCGTATGAATCACAGTACCTAGTTGTTTGCATTGAGTGAACTTTTTAGCCCCGCTGCCGCGACTAATGGGCAGAAAACGGGAGGTCGCAATGAACCATTCGATGTATAGCGCCGACCGAGGAACCCACCTGAAGATCGTGGTCCTTGGCCTGCTTTGCGCGACTGCCGTCGCCGTGGTCGGCATTTTCGCCCATGTCAGCAATCTCGATCTCGGCACGACAGCGCTGGTCAAAGCCGGCCAGCCGACAGCCATGAGCAGCCAGCCGCCGACCATCCGATAACTCTTCGCATTTCCAGGTTCTCTCTGACTTACTCTACGTGCCCGGCCTCGCGCCGGGCACACGCGTTTGGAGAGGGAACCACGCGTGTTCGGACAGAGAACTTGGGTGCGTGGTCGAGAGCTTAGGTACGCGGCGCCGTCGGGACAGATTCGACGATGTTGCCGGTGAAAAGCACCGGACCGGTCGGCACGCCACTTGGCGAGCCGCCGGCGGGCTCAAGCGAAACCGCGTAGCTCGCCGAACGCAGCGTCGCGAGGTCGAAATTGCCCGGGATCGTTCGCTGGGTGAATTCGTCACTGCCGACCAGACCAAGCGATTTCGGCGCAGCGCCCCTTTCGCAATCAGCCAAAGCTCATAACTGCGGCCTTGTTCGGGAGTGGCCGAAACCCGGCGCACGACCAGGGTGCGGCTTTGCGGATCGACGGTGAGCAAGAATGCCGGCGCATGTCGGCTCTTGCTGTAAAACGGCGACGAGACGCGCCGCCAATTGCGCCGGAGCTTGTGCGGTCTGCGTCTCGGCCGCGCGGCCGCGAAGCGTAACAAGATTGGGATAGAACTGCGCAGCAACAACGTAGATCGCCAGCAGCGCCGCGATGGCCTGCATCGCGATCGCCGTACTGCGCCATTTTTTGACGCGGCGGGTCAGCTGCACGACGTTGGCGCTGCGCTCGACATTCGCTGTCCGCTCGATCTTGTCCTGCGCGGGGCGGCGGAGGCGCTGTAGCCTCGACCGGCGGCTCGGCAAGCGATTTGGCCAGCGAAGCCGTAATCGAGTCCGAAACAGCGTCCGGTAGCTGCTCGGCGGGTGGCATCGCAGCCGTCGGTTCGTGCTTCGCCTCCTCCGCCAAAGCGGGCATCGGCGTTTCGTCGGTCAGGAACGGCCGGGCGTCCGCAGGCGGTATGGCAGCGACCGCCTCTGCCGGCGCTATCGAACTTGTGCTCGCCGGCGCAACGTAACCGATTTCCTTGCTGATCTTTTCCCACACGACGGCGGCGGCTCGACCGCCTCGACCATGACGTTGAGCTCGCCAAGCCGGCGCTCCCAGAGACGGACGGACTCGGCAAATCCCGGATCAATCTCGAGCAACGCCTCGGCATGCTCACGTTCGTCGCCGGAAAGCGTGCCGAGAACATATTCGGCGGCAAGGGCATCTTGGGCATCGTCGTATATCACGAGAGCCGTCCTGTTCTGACTTGAGCAGTTACTTTCCCATACACTCGCGAATTTCGAGCAGGCTGCGGCGCAACCATGTCTTGATCGTGTTCACCGGAATGTCGAGCTTGGTCGAGAGCTGCTCGCGGCTCCAACCGCTGTAATAGGCCAGAAGCACGATGCGCTGCTTTTCCGGATCGAGCTTACCGAGGCAAGACAGCAGACGCTTGAGCTCCTCGGTCATTTCACGGCGCGCGAGCGGCGCCGGCGTTTCGGCCGCGACGTTCTGCGCCTCCGGCTCATCCTCGATCGAGATTTCGCCGCGCTTGCGAACGATATCGATCGCGCGGTTGCGTGCCATCGCCACCATCCAGGTGATCGGGCTTGCCAGCGCCGGGTCGAATTTATCCGCCATCTTCCAGACCTTCAGGTAGGTCTCCTGCATGACCTCTTCGGCCAATTCGGGTCTGCCCAAGATACGGAGAAGCACCCCATAAAGTTTCGCCCGGGTAGCACCATAGAGCCGCTCGAACGCGGCAGTATCGCCCTTGGCGACCGCTCCAAGCAGCCAGACGAGTTCCGCCTGCATCAACATGACTGCCCCTGGCCCCGCCGGATGGTCCACCCGCAAGAAGCCGTACCCTGGAAAGCTGGCCTCCGAGCCGATTATCGCCGCGGAGCCGCCCGCTCGTCGAGAGCGAAACGAGGAGTGAGAGGGCATCGTCGGGGACCTCTTGCGATCCGCGGCCCATAAACGCCCATGCCCGGCACGAAGCCGGGCATGACGAATCACCGTCAAAATTGGCTGGCTATCAGGCCGGCGCGACGCCGCGCATGCGCATCAGCGCGATATCGTCGAGCTCGGCCTGCTCGGCGTCGTTTTCGGCCTCGCGCTCGCGCATCTGGTCGCGCTCGTCGAGCAGCTCGACCTTCTTGAGCTCCTCGAAGGCCTCGGCGAGCGCCAATTTGGCGTCTTCAAGCTGGGTGCGGAGCTCGTCCGACGAACGCTTGAGATTCTCGCGGCGCCCAATCGCGGCCTTGGCATAGGTCGGATAGGCAAAATGCCCCGGATCGTGGATTCCGGCGCGATCCTGCTCGACCTTGATCTCGCGCTCGAGATCGGCGGCCATGCGCTCGAACTCGGCGATCATCGTTTCGATCTGCGCAACTTTGCGCCGCCTCTCGTCGACCTGAAACTTCTTCAGACGAATGAGCGTCTCACGGGACTTCATCGACTGTTACTCCCCCGAAGCCACTGGACAAAGACGCCGCCAACCCCGGCGCGGCGTCCCAATTCGCCCGGATTGTGGCGCTATATCGTTAGCGTTCGGTTTCCGAACCGGAAAGGATTTCGTCAAGACGGCGGTAACCATCCGCCAGGCTGGTTGCTTCTTCCTTGCCTTGGGACAGGAAGTCCTCCAGCGGCTTATGCAGGCGGATTGCCTCATCGACTTCGGGGCTGGTCCCGGCCCGGTAGGCGCCGAGCCGGATCAGCTCCTCCATATCGGCATAGGTCGCCATCACCTGGCGCGCCCGTGTGATCACCGGCAGATAGGCTTGGTCGGCTGCCCGCGGCATGGTGCGCGATATCGACTTGAGCACGTTGATCGCCGGATAACGTCCACGCTCGGCGATGGCGCGCTCCATGACAATATGACCGTCGAGAATGCCGCGGACTGCGTCGGCGATCGGCTCATTGTAGTCGTCGCCATCGACCAGCACGGTAAAGATGCCGGTGATGGTGCCGTGCTCGGTGCCGGGCCCTGCCCGCTCGAGGAGCCGCGGCAATTCGGTGAACACCGTCGGCGTATAACCTTTGGCCGTTGGCGGCTCGCCAGCGGACAAGCCTATCTCTCGCTGCGCCATGGCGAAGCGCGTTACCGAATCCATCAGCACCAGCACGTCCTTGCCCTCGTCGCGGAAATACTCGGCGATGGCGAGCGTCAGGTGGGCGGCTTGGCGGCGCATCAATGCCGGCTCGTCGGACGTGGAGACCACGACAACCGAGCGCGCGAGACCGACGTCGCCCAGATCGTCCTGCAAGAATTCCTGCACCTCGCGGCCGCGTTCGCCGATCAGTCCAATCACCGTGACGTCGGCCGCTACGTTGCGCGCCAGCATCGACAGCAGCACCGATTTGCCGACGCCGGAGCCTGAGAAAATACCCATGCGCTGGCCGCGACAGCAGGTCATGAATGTATTGAGGGCGCGCACGCCGAGATCGAGCGGCGCTCCGACCCGGCGGCGGGCATGCGCCAGCGGCGGCGTGTTACGGAACGTATAAGGCGATGGCCCGAGCAGCAAAGGGCCCTTGCCGTCGATCGGCTCGCCGAGCGCATTGACCACCCGCCCGAGCCAGCTGCCCGACGGGCGCACCGCTCCGGCCACCGAGGTCACCAGCGCGCGGCAGCCCCGCCGGACCCCTTCGAGTGGCGCGAACGGCATCAGCAAGGCATTGGCGCCGGTGAAACCGACGACTTCGCATGGAATGGGCTTGGTCTGGCTCTCAACGATCACGCGGGCGCCCACCGACATCGCGTGCAGCGGCCCCGAGACTTCGACCATCAGTCCGCGCACGCCAACGACACGGCCGTAAATCTCGATACCGTCGAGTTCATTGATCTGCTCGGCCAGTGCTTTCATGGCTTGGCTTTCATGGCCGGCTCATAGCTGGCCACCCCGCCGCCTTAAGCACGCAGAAATGGTTACCCCCAGGCGCTCGGTCTTAACGGTGTATTTACCCGGGCCGTTAATCATCCAGTTATCGTCCTTGGGGATCAAGGCCTCGCCGAGCCAGGATGGCGAAGCGAGTTGTTTGAGTCGGTTACAGTCAGAACTTAATTTGATACATGAGCGGCTACGTGGCTAAAAAACCACTGTTACGCAACATCTTATGGCGATTTGGACGAATTTGCCCAGAGAATGCTTGCGTACGGGAATCAGGTTTTGTTAACCATCGAATTCGCTAGTGTCTCGAATCAGTTTGTCCCAAGGCGTTTTCCAGGGGCTGCCGCCGACTGCGGCGTGCCGACCTTAAGCCTTCGCGGCGAGGAAGGGGACTGGCATGCGCGTTCTACTGATTGAAGACGATAGCGCCACGGCGCAATCGATCGAATTGATGCTCAAGTCCGAGAGCTTCAATGTCTACACGACCGATCTCGGCGAAGAAGGGATCGATCTCGGCAAAATCTACGACTACGACATCATCCTTCTCGACTTGAACCTCCCGGACATGTCCGGCTTTGAAGTCTTGCGCTCCTTGCGCGTTTCGAAGGTGAAGACGCCGATCCTGATCCTGTCGGGACTGGCCGGCATCGAAGACAAGGTCAGAGGGCTTGGTTTCGGCGCCGACGACTACATGACCAAGCCGTTCCACAAGGACGAATTGGTCGCGCGGATCCACGCCATCGTGCGGCGGTCCAAGGGTCACGCTCAGTCGGTCATCAATACCGGCGACCTCTGCGTCAACCTCGACACCAAGACCGTCGAGGTCAACGGCGCCCGCGTGCATCTGACCGGCAAGGAGTACCAGATGCTGGAACTCCTGAGCCTGCGCAAAGGCACGACGCTGACCAAGGAAATGTTCCTCAATCACCTTTATGGCGGCATGGACGAGCCGGAGCTGAAGATCATCGACGTCTTCATCTGCAAGCTCCGCAAAAAGCTCGCCAACGCCTCGAGCGGCAAGAACTACATCGAAACGGTGTGGGGCCGCGGCTATGTGCTGCGCGAGCCGAGCGAGGAAGAGGCAAAGATTCCCGCCTAACAGTTCCGGGACCGAGACTGCAAAACCCCGGCCGCAAGGCCGGGGTTTTTGTTTGCTGGCTGGAGTTTTTGAGCAAGATCATTTACGAAGGCCGGACCACCCTGGCTCAAGTCCGAGGGCAGGCTTTTTCGGGATCATCTTTAGCGGCCCCCGCTGACCGCGACCAGGCGCGGCGGCGGTTTAGCGGCGGCAAAAAAGCCGGAGGCGTTCATATTCGGCATATAAAGCCCGCGCTTGTCGGGCACTGACCTTGAAGCTGTTCGGTCAACCCCACCACAGTTTCGGCAGCACCGAGCATGAGATAGCCGTCGCCGGCCATCGAGCGCGCAAGACGGTTAAGCACGCCGATTTTGGTTTCGGTGTCGAAATAGATCAGGACGTTGCGGCACAAGATCAGGTCGAACCTGCCGAGCCTGCTGAAATCGGACAGCAGATTGAGCTGCTGGTATTTGACCATCGCGCGGATATCCGGCGCGATCTGCCACAGCTCGCCGACCTGGGTAAAATGCTTGATCAGAAGCTGGATCGGCAGGCCGCGCTGCACCTCGAACTGGCTGTAGAGGCCTTGCCGAGCTTTTTCCAGAACGTCATTGCCGAGATCCGTGGCCAATAGCTCGATGCGCCAGCCGGCGATCTTTTGTTCCATCTCCCGAAGACACATCGCCAACGAATAGGGCTCCTGGCCGGTCGAGGCGGCGGCGCACCAAATGCGGATTGTGCGCGTGGTTTTACGCGCGGCGATCAGCGCCGGCATCATCGTCTGGCGGAACATGATCGAACGGAACCTTGTCGCGAAAGAAGAACGACTCGTGCGTCATCATCGCTTCGACCACGGCCGTCATCAGACATCGTCGTCGCCAAGCATAAGCGCGCGCACCAGTTCGGCAAGACCGGCTAAACCGGCGGAGCGGGCGACCGGCAGGAGGCGGCTTTCGACCAAATATTGCTTGTCGGCGGACAGCACGAGACCGGAGCGCTCCTTCAGACACTTGCGCAGATAGTCGTAATCGGCCGGCGTCATGTGCGCACCCCCGAAAACAGCCGCATATCTTCGGCGCGATCTCCGCAAGACCGCAGCACCGCCGAGCACAGGCCGGCCTGCGCCACCGCACGCGGCATGCCCCAGACGACGCTCGAGGCTTCGTCCTGCGCGATCACGCTGCCGCCGGCAGCGACGATATCGGCGGCGCCTTGGTACCGTCACTGCCCATGCCGGTGAGCACGACCGCAAGCGCGCTCGCGCCCCACACCTGCGCGGCCGACGAAAACATCGGATCGACCGACGGCCGGCAAAAATTGATCGGCGGATCGTCGCCGAGCACGATACGAATGCCGTCCCGATCGCGCACGACCCGCATATGCCGGCCACCGGGCGCCACGTAAATGCCACCGGCCAGGACAGGCTCGCCATCCTCGGCTTCGTGAGCGCCGCGGCCGCCGATGCGCGACAAATGCTCGGCCAACACCGTCGTGAATGTCGGCGGCATATGCTGGGTTATCAACAACGGCGCGCGGTCGATCGCCGCCGGTAATTTTTCAATCAATACGGCGAGCGCCTGCGGGCCGCCCGTCGAAGAGCCGATCAGCAGCGACACGCGGAATCGCCGTGGCGAACGGCCGTAACGTGAAGGCCTGTGCCTCCGGCTTACGGTATCACGGCCTCGCGCACAGCAGGCGTAGCGAGACGGCCGTTGCCGCGCAGACGGTCTTCGCGAGGCGCCAGATCGGCACGATATGGCGCTGAGGCACGCGCGCGGCGATCGCCAAGATTGCGAATTTTTTCGATCAGTTCGCGCCGGAATTCCGACGACGTCGTTGCCTCGCGCGTGGTCGCTGGCTTTGGAATGTAATCGGCGGCGCCGAGTGACAGCGCGCGCAAGCTCACTTCGGCGCCGCGGCGGGTAACGGCCGACGCCATGATCACGACGAGATCGCGCTTCTTCTTCAGAAGCAGCGGCAGCGCCGAAATGCCGTCGAGTTCCGGCATCTCGACGTCGAGCACGACGACGTCGGGATCGCTTTTATCGATCTGATCGACCGCTTCACGGCCGGTGCGCAGCGACGCCACGATCGTCATGTCGGGCTCGGCATCGACCCAACGCGTCACCAGACTGCGCGCAACAACGGCATCGTCGACGACCATGACGCGGATCGGCTTGTCGGCAGCGGCCGCGCGGTTTGCAGCAGCAAGGGCGATACTCATGTACTCTACTTCACACGCTGACTTTACACTTCAGACATACAATGGCGCGATTACAGGCGCCGGCATTCAGATCAAGCCGACTTCCTGAAACTTCGCCTCGACGATGTCCTTGTCGAACGGCTTCATGATGTACTCGTTGGCGCCGGCGTGAAGCGCCCGCGCGATGTGAGCGACATCGTTCTCCGTGGTGCAGAACACCACCTTTGGGCCATCGCCACCCGGAAGCCGCCGCAGCACCCGCAGAAAATCATAGCCGTCCATTTTCGGCATGTTCCAATCGAGAAGAATTGCATCCGGCAATTGCCGTTTGCATGTCTCGATTGCTTCCTCGCCGTTCTCGGCTTCCATGATCTGGAATTCGAGCCCTTCGAGAATTCGGCGTGCCACTTTGCGGATGACGCTCGAGTTGTCGACAACCAAACAGGTCTTCATAACGTCCTCACTCCACGCTTCGCGGGCGAACCCGCTTTGATTTCACCGGCGCACCGATCATGTCGGCACACGATTGACCTCACGCCGCAACCGCCTCGGCGCCGAGATCGAGAACCCGATCGATGTCGAGAATGACAAGAAGCTGTCCGTCGAGGCGATAGACGCCGGCCGAAACCCGCCCGAGATTGCGATCGAGATTGATCGGGATTGGCTTCGCGCTCGTCGTCCGACAGTTTGAGTACCTCACCGACCGCATCGACCAGCAGGCCGAACGATTCGCCGCGTAGTTCGATGCCGATCGCCATCGGAACTTGGCCGCCTTCGCGCGCGCCGAGGCCGAGCCGAATGCGCAATTCGATCGCCGTGACGATGCGGCCGCGCAGATTGAGAACGCCGGCGATCTCGGCTCCGGCCAGCGGCACGCGTGTAATGCGCGTCGGCTTGAACACGTCCTGGACGCGCTCGATCGGCAGACCGAACATTTGGCCGGCTGTCGAGAAGGTCACGTAATCGCTGAGCTCGGTTGAATCGTTCATGGTCATGCCGCCCGATTGAGATCGGCGCTCTGTTCCTTGATTGCCGCAATCAGCCCGGCCCGGTCGAACTTGGCGACGAAATCGTGGAAGCCAACGCGCTCGGCCGCGCTCTATCGCCTCCGCAGAAACCATGGCGGCGAGCGCGATGATCGGCAGCTCCGCGCGGCTCGGCATGGCGCGAACCGCCTCGGCGAGCACGAAACCGTCCATTTCCGGCATTTCGGTGTCGGTGACGATCAGATCGAACCGGTCGTCTGATTCTAAGGGCCGCGAGCGCATCGGCGGCAGACGCCACCGCCACGACGCGATAGCCAGCCGCCTTGATCAGGGGCGTAAGCAGTTCACGGAAGAAAATCGAGTCATCGACCAGCAACACCGTGCGCGCCTGGCGCATTGTCGAGGCATCCGGCCTGCGGAACCAATCCTCGAAGGCCTGCGGCAGGAAATGCCCGACGTCGATGATCTCGGTGGTTGCGCCCTTGATCACCGCAAAACCGAGCAGGCCCGGACGGTCGCTTGCCACCTCGATATCGAGCCGACTCTTCGACGATGTCGATGATCTCATCGACGACGAGGCCCAAGGACCGGCCATGGTCGGAGAACACCAGGATCGGCTGAGCGCCCTCTTTTTTAAGGTGCGTTTCGCTGTCGATCGGCAACAGCGGCATAAGCTGATTGCGGTACTGCACGAGAGGGCGGCCGTCCGAGACCTCGATCTTGCGGCAATCGATCTCCTCAAGGCGCGTGACCAGCGAAAGCGGCACGGCCTTCGGCTGCTGCGAGCCGGCGCGGAACACCAGCAGCGAAACGGTATCGGCGTCGTCGTCTTCCTCGTGGCTCCCCAATTCCGGGTCGTCGGCATAACCGGCCGTCACGACACGGCCAAGAGCCTGCGCGACGCCGTTCGGATCGATGATCATGATGACCGAACCGTCGCCGAGAATGGTGGTGCCGGAGAAAGCCGGAATGTGCCGCAGCTTCGATGACATCGGCTTGATGACGATTTCCTCGGTGTGGAAAACACCATCGACGACCGCACCGAATACTTGATTGCCGGCCTGCATCACCACGACGAAGCCGGCCTCATTGTCGCATTTGCCGAGGCAGAGAACTTCCTTCAGGCGGATGAGCGGCAATAGCTTGTTGCGCAACCGTAGCACCGGCGCATCCTTGATTTGCTCGATGCGGTGCTCACCGCCGTTGTCCGCCCGCACCAGTTCGAGAACGGAAAGTTGCGGAATGGCGAAGCGTTCGCCGCCGGCTTCGACGATCAGCGAGGACACGATCGCAAGCGTAAGCGGAATTTTGATCGTGAAGGTGGCGCCGAGCCCGGCAGCGGACTTCAGGTCCACCGTGCCGCCGATCTGCTCGATATTGCTGCGCACGACATCCATGCCGACGCCACGGCCGGAAATATTCGTCACCTGCGCGGCCGTCGAAAAGCCCGGCATGAAAATGAAATTGCAGATTTCCGAGTTCGGATTTGACGGCGACATCGGCCTCGCTGGCTAACCCCTTCTCGACGGCCTTCGCCCGGATGCCGGCGAGATCGAGGCCGCGGCCATTGTCCGATATCTCGATGATGATATGGCCGCCCTGATGCCACGCCGACAGCCTGATAGTGCCCTTAGCGGTCTTGCCTGCGGCGAGCCGCTCGGCCGAACGTTCGATGCCATGATCGGCGCAATTGCGAACGAGATGCGTGAGCGGGTCCTTGACCAGTTCCAGGACCTGACGATCGAGCTCGGTATCGGCGCCGCGCATTTCGAGCTCGATGTCCTTGCCGAGCTCGGCGCACAGATCGCGCACGATGCGCGGCAGCTTTTGCCACGCATTGCCGATCGGCTGCATGCGCGTCTTCATCACGCCTTCCTGAAGTTCGGCGGTGACGTTCGAGAGACGCTGCAGCGGCACCTTGAAGTCGGAATCCTCGTTTCGCCGCACGATCTCGAGCAGCTGATTGCGCGTGAGCACCAGCTCCGAGACCGTCGTCATCAGATGATCGAGCGTGTCGACATTGACCCGGATCGAGTGGTTGGCGAGCCGCTCGCCGCGCTCGTCGTCGGGACGTTCCGGAGGCGCCTTATCGGGTTTGTCCGGCCTTTGCGGATTCTTCGGCGGCTCTCGGGCGCTTCAGTTCGGCCGGAGCCATCGCTGGCTTCGCCGCCGAAGTTTCACCCCGCGCCATATCGCCAAGCGTCTCGATGAGATCGACGTCGTCGCCTTCGGGTTCCTGCTCGCTGGCCTCGATCTCTTCCAGGATGGCCTTGATGCGATCGATGGTGGCGAGAATGAGCGTTACCGCTTCCGCGGTAACCGGCATGCCGTCGCGGAACTTGCCCATCACGTTTTCGGCGGCGTGCGCCAGCGTCTCGAGGCGCGGCAGCGCGAGAAAGCCGCAGGTGCCTTTGATGGTGTGAACGAGACGAAAGATGTTGCCGAGAATCTTGCCGTTATTCGGCTCCTGCTCGAAACGAACGAGCTCGGCGTCGACCAGATTGAGACTCTCGGTGGTCTCGGTCAGGAACTCCCGGAGCAGGTCGTCCATACGAGGCGCCCTCGACACCAGCCGAGCGCCACCGGATGGCACACGCACAGCTTGTAGAATTACAGAGAACCGCGCCAGGCGCGCGCCCTCGTCGCCAGGCACGCCGCGCCTGATCGGACACCCTCAGTCTGTTGGCAAACGGTTTAATTTCTGTTGCGGCAGGCGGGCTAAATGGCGCCGTCGCCGGAATAAACGGGCCAAAACCTGCCTTAGAGGGCGTTCAAGACCACGGCCTCGCTCTCGACGGCAGCCGACAGCGCCAGTCCGCAATCGCGGGCCAGAATCCCGGTATAGAGCGGCTGGATGGCGTGGGCATCGACCGTTCGGTCTGGGCTGCCCACGATCAATTCGGCCGTGGCTTCGGACAACCGGGCATTATGGCCGGACGAGGCAATCCGGAATCCCTTGGCGCCCTCGGCCAGATCGACCGTGATCATGCCGCCCCGTGGGATAGTCCCGACGGCAATCAGCAGCATGTTCAGCAGCAGCTTGACCCGGTTTTTCGGCATTAATTCCCGGGGCAGGTTCCAGGTGATCTTGGTCTTGTCGTCGGCCAGTAGCCCGCGCGCCACCTTTTCCGCGTCGCCCAGGTCGATCTGTGCGCCCGCCGAGCCCGCCGCGCCGAAAGCGAGCCGGCAGAATTGCAGCTTGGCCGAGGCCTGATGCGCACTCTTCTTGATCAATTCGAGCGCAAAGACCTTGGTTTCCTCGTTCTTGTCCTCTTCCAGGACCTCCAACCCGTTAACGATCGCACCAACCGGGCTGATCAGGTCGTGGCAGACGCGCGAGCACAACAGCGCCGCAAGATCGAGTGCGCCGATGGCGATGGGACCGGTCATAGGTGCGGACATGCGCAACCCCGCTGCGGGAATGTGGGCCGTGCCTGTCACAGCCTAGCCGATTTGGCAATCGTGCCCCCTCATCCGAGCCGTGCTAGATGGCACCTATCCCCGCCGAACCCGCAGGACTAGCCCGTGCCCACCATAGATGCAGCCGCCGGCGCCGCGCTGATTGAAGAGTTAACCAAAATCGTGGCGCAAGCCGCAGAAGCGATTCTGGCGCGGTCCACAGGGACCGGGATGCGCATCAAGGCCGATGGTTCGCCGGTGACCGACGCGGACGAGGCCGCCGAAGCCATCATTTGCGAAAGTCTCGGGCGCATTGCTCCGGACGTACCGGTCATTTCCGAGGAACAATCCGCGCGTGAAGCGCCGCCAGCAACCGAGTGCAGCAGCTACTTTCTTGTCGATCCGCTCGACGGCACGCGGGAATTCATCGCCGGCCGCAACGAATATACGATCAATATTGCGCTCATCGCCAATGGTGTGCCGGAACTCGGGATCATTTGCGCGCCGACGCTCGGAGACTGTTGGCGCGGCGTTGTTGGCAAAGGCGCCGACCGGATCCTTAAGACTGCCAACAGCCCGCCGATCCCGATCCACATCCGGCCGCGACCGCAGGGCGAAACCGTCGTCATGGTCAGCCGCTCGCATCTGGACGCAAAAACCCAAGCCTATGTCGATGGCATACCGCACGCGAAGATGTTGAAAATCGGCTCGTCGATAAAGTTCTGCCGGATCGCCGAAGGCAGTGCCGACCTTTATCCGCGGCTCGCGCCGACGCACGACTGGGATATCGCGGCCGGACATGCGATCCTGCAAGCAGCCGGCGGCAGCGTGACGGCACCGGACGGCGCGGCAATCGTCTACGGCACCAAAGAACTGCTCATCCCCGGTTTTATTGCCCGGGGCGATATCAAGGACTGAGGGTGCGGACTACGGCCGGCCATTTGCGCTCGGCCTCGGCAATCACGCGATCAGTATCGGCGGCGAATTTTTCCAATCCGGCGTGATCGTAGAACAAGAACAGGTGCTGACCGCTGATCAGCCACACATTTGGATTGCCCGACACCGCGACGCCGCGGGCAACGCCGGTCGGATCGTAGCCGCCGAATTGCGGCATGTAGATATCCGGCCGCGCAGCGAATGCCTCGCGATTGCCGACATTGCTAAAACGCCAGATCGCGCCGCCATAATGGAATTCGAAATCGGCGCTGCCGGTCATTGGCTTGCCGTCGGTAAAAAATGCGACCGGGTCATAGCCGCCAATCGCGAGACCGGTATGCCAATCCACCACGATCTGTTCGGTGGTGGCGGCAATCGAGCCTGGCGCAGCAACCGACAACGACAGCGCGAGACCGCCGGCGGCCAGAATCCAAGCGCAGTATTGCTTCCGTTTCTGCCGTGCTGCCGTCATAGTTCTGGCGAATGGTGGAGTGATTTGGAACGGATCGATCTGGTTTTAAACTTAAGCGCGTGAGCAAGGGGTTAAGGGGGAATCGCGTGATGAATTCAACCTTGCGCCTCGCCGTGGCCGGCGCGGTATTTGTCGGCCTGCTGGCCGCGCCCTGCGCCGCCCAGCAGCAGCCGGTACCGGCTGAGCCGCCGGCGCAGCCGCCAACCGCCAATCAGTATTCGCCGAACGAGATCATCGAAGCGGGACATCACTTCTTCGGCGGCGTGTCGCGCGGCCTCGCCGAGATCGTCCAGAAGGCTGCGAGCCAGTGGGGACTGCCGAACGGCTATGTGCTCGGCGAAGAGGCCGGCGGCGCCTTCGTCGGCGGCCTGCGCTACGGCGACGGCACGCTCTACACCAAGAATGCCGGCGATGTCCGAGTCTTCTGGGAAGGCCCAACGCTGGGTTTCGATGCCGGCGCCGACGGTGCGCGCACCATGATGCTGGTCTATAATCTGCCGCGAACCGCAGCGATTTTCGACCGTTTCGGCGGCGTCGCCGGTTCGGCCTATTTTATCGGCGGCCTCGGCATGACGGCGCTTACCGCTAACAATATCGTCCTCGTTCCGATCCGTTCTGGCGTGGGGATGCGGCTTGGCGCCAACCTGGGCTACCTTAAATTCACCTCGCGACCGACCTGGAACCCGTTCTGATCGCCGTGATCCGGCCATAGCTGGCAGCGCGGACACGACGCCGCGCCGTTCGATCGTTGCAATGGCGCGTCGGCCAAAGTCGGTTTAGGTTAACGTCCGGTGAATGTGGTGCAGCTCGAACCCGCGTGGCATGGTCTGACCACGGCAGCGGTGCGGCTGGAGGCGTAGCGTCATGATTGAACCCGTAATGTATTTCGGGATCGGATTTCTTGTTGCAGCTCTGCTTGGATTGCTGTTCGTTCCGCTCGTACATAACCGCGCCGTGCGGCTGACCATGCGGCGCCTCGAAGCGGCGACCCCGCTCTCGATCGCCGAAATCCGCGCCGACAAGGACCAGTTGCGCGCCGAATTTGCGATGTCGACCCGCCGCCTCGAAATGAGCGTGGCGCAGATGAAGACCAAGACGACGTCGCAGCTTGCCGACCTCGGCAAGAAGACCGACGCCATCAATCATCTCAAGAAAGAACTAGGCGAAAAGACGTCGACCATCTTTGCGCTCGAAGCGCGCGACAAAACCTTGCGCGAGCAATTGCGCTCCACCGAGGAGGAATTCGGCATCAAGAGCGGATCGTTGCGCGAAGCCGAGCGTACGCTGGCCGACAAGGAAGCCGAACTGGTGAAGCTCGTCGCCGAGCTCGGCGAGCACTCGATCGTCGCCGACAATCAGCGCGTCGAGCTCGCCACATTGCGCACGCAAGTCGAAGCGATGAAGGTCAGCGTCGCCGATTACGAGCGCATGGTTCACGACACCGAGATCCGGCTCTTGCGCGAGCGCGAGGACGCCGAGACCGCGACCGCGAATCTCAAAGAGGCTCGCGACCAGCTCGGTAACCTAGGCGCACGCACCAACGAGCTCGAACGGCAACTATTAATTCATACGACCGAGGCCGAGATTCTCAGCCGCCGCGTGCAGGAACTGGAATCGAAGCTCGGCGACCAGGGCCGCTTATTGGCCGAACGCGATTATCAGATCGCCAAGCACAGCGGCGACCTCGATACCGCGCGTCAGACCGAAGCAGATCTGCGCACCGAGCTTGCTTCGGTCGGCGGCCGCAATAGCGCCGCCGTGGGCAAATTCCGCTCGGACATTTCCCAGCTCGAGGCCCAGCTTGCGGCGGCGATCGAAGAACGTTCCAAATTGCAACGCGAGATCGCGACGATCAAGCGCGACACGGAATTGACCTGGGCGTCCGAGCGCGTCGAGAATGCGCTCTTGCGGGAACGCATCAACGACGTCGCCGCCGAAGTCGCGCGGCTCACCGCCACACTGGAAGGCCCGGGCTCGGCCATCATGTCGATGCTCGGCGTCGACGCGCCCGCATTGGCCCAGGGCGCCAGTCCGGCCGCCGCCCAGGCAGAAGTTCAGCCGACATCCGAGATTAATGGCGGCCGCGGAACTGCGGAGATCACCGGGATCGAATCCGCGCGTGAGAACAAAAGCACGCTCGCCGACCGCATCCGCGCCCTGCAATCGACCGCCTCGCGCGCCGTGTCGTCGAATTAAGCTTCGCTTGACACCCTGCCGAGCCGTTCCTTAAACCCTGATCGCATCGGGCGCTTAGCTCAGCGGGAGAGCGTTCCCTTCACACGGGAGAGGTCGTAGGTTCAATCCCTACAGCGCCCACCAGCGTCTAGCCTTCAAATCAAGACTTTTTGCATGTTTTCGAATTTGGCGGTTCGCAACTCGCCGCGAAACGTCTCAGCAACATGCAGCGCATTTCCGGGGAAAAATCCGGGGACTGTATTCTCTGGACGTTCGTCCAGTCGGCAGGCGGGCACCTCAAATCCGGCGTTTTGGGCCATTGGCAGACATCACGCCCGTTCGTTCGATTATCTCGCCGGGTAGAGATTGTCTTGATTTGCCCAAGTCAACGTATCACTGAAGTTGCGAGCGGGAATGCACATCACGGATACTGGCAGGCCAGCATGACGAAATTCATGTCACGGCTTTTGGACGATGGGGTGGTCTTCGCGTGATTGAAATGTTGACCTTTGAGGCGCGCGCGGCCTAAGGTCGGGATAACGGCATCATTTCATAAGGTGCCGAATGTTGAGTTACGGGAGGTATTTCGTGCGTGCGAGAGTGCGAGTAGGTCGAGTCACATCAAAAAACCCGAAGCAAAGATCACAGAGTTCGAAATCCAAGAAAGCAACCGGCGCCCGGCGCAAGATTGCGAGACGATCAGCAGCTTTCAAGTCCGATAATTGGTACGCGAATGCCGCGCTATCGATTGGCATCGGCGCAAGAGCAGAAACCCGCGCTCGTTAGACTGGGCTAGCGGTTGTCTCGAATGAGGGGTATTTCATTATCCGTGTGAGCCCTTCGAAAGACGAGGGTTAGGCGTAGCATACTCGCCCTCAGCACCTACATCTGCGCTCAGTTGGCATTCGAGAACATTGCGCTCGTAGATTTCGGCCTCGCTCTTGATACGGTATCTCAAGTCGAACGCCTGTTCTTCCGTCGGCATTTGCCTCACAATTCGGTAGAGTCCGATTTTCCCGCCCATGGGCGTATACTCAACTGCTTGTCCAACAAGAAATTTAAAAGACATCGGGTTCCCTTCGCATTGGCGGACTTTTATCCGGCCGCTGCCGCAGTGTCTAGCGGCGCGTTTATCGGGCAGAACGATCTGCTAGTACGTTGCATTCTACATTCATAGTTCATCCAGGTTCTCGGGCACCTCGCCGAGCGTCTTTAATATTGTTGCATCGTTGAAACTTCCCAGGCTTGGATCGCCGCTGCGCCGGAACGCGAGCGCGCCGACATTTGCGGAATCGCGCAACATCGATTCGGCCCGCCGGATTGCGGCGCGTTCGCTGGGCATCTCTTGGGCTACGCCAGCCACCACGCCATGTTCCGTCCGCAAAAATGGCAAAGCCACGTAATAGGTGATGGCCATCGCAAAATCCTGCTTATTTGGTCACGACAGTCTCAATCGAGCCTCAGGCCGACAGCCTGGATCACCTTGTTACGGATGTTCGCCTGGGCGCGGATGAATTCGGTGAATTCTTGCGGGGACTTGCTGGTGTCGGGTTCGATGCCAGCGGCCATGAGCTTACTGCGCACACTTTCTCGGCTCAAGACGGTGACGATCTCGGCGTGGAGTTCGTTAACGATCTCGGGCGACGTCTTCGCCGGCGCCACGATGCTCTGCCAGATGCCAAGGTCGAAGCCGGGCAAGGTCTCCGCTATTGTTGGAATTTCGGGCGCTAGCGAGATGCGCTTGCCGCCGGTCAGCGCAATGATTTTCAGCTTTCCCGCGCGAGCAAACGGCAACGCTACGTTCACACTTTCGAGGCCGAGCTGAATCTCTCCGCCAAGGAGCCCGGTGACCTGCGTGGTCCCACCACGATACGGCACCAGTGTAAATTTGGTGCCGGCCATCATGTTGAGCAGTTCGGCAGTCACTTGCGAGGTCGGCGTGCTGTAACCCATCAGCAGGCTGCCCGGCTTGGCTTTTTCTTGCTCGATGAGATCGTTGACGGTATTTGCAGTTACATTGATATTGGCCTCGATGACCGATGGAACCTCCGCGACCAGCGACACCGGCGCAAAATCCTTGAACGGGTCATAGGATAGCTTGTTGTAGAGGAATGGGTTCATCACCAGCGTGCCGTCGATCGCCATCAATAACGTGTAGCCATCGGAATCTGCCTTCGCCACCAACTCTGCACCAATAATCGTGTTCGCTCCCGGCCGATTGTCGACAAAGACCTGCTGCCCGAGGTCTTTGCTCATCTCGTCGGCGATGATGCGGGCTAATAGATCGGCCGGTCCGCCCGCCGCGAATGGGACAACGAGGCGAATTTGCCGCGACGGATAATTCTGCGCGAAGGCCGCAGGTGTAAATACAAGGCAAGCCGCAAGTGCAATGATGCGTCGGAACATGATCAGGACAATACGTGTTGAAGTGATACTTAGTACGCTTTCGGCCGGCAAACCAGCTCAAATTTTTGTAGTGTTCTAATTTGAGAGGACACTGCCTAAATTTTCAGTTAGAGAGTCACGCCCGCAAACGCAACGAGGGCGGCAACGTTACCGCCTTCGCGCTTTTGAATTTACTTTTCGCCGCAGACTATTTGTTGATCGTGTTCGCCGCCGCGGTGCAGGTCGCCTCATCCTGCGATCCGGTGCCGCCGGAGCAGCCGACCGCACCGATGATCTTGCCGCCTTCAACCAATGGGATGCCACCGCGCGAGGCAATGACGTCATCGAGTTTCGTGATATAGGCGACGCCGTGCTGGACCCCGTCTTCAAACGCCCGAGTCGGGCGGCGATACCGTGCCGCGGTGCGCGCCTTGTGCTGGGAGATAGAAATGGAAGCGAGCTGGGCGCCGTCCATGCGTCCAAAGGTGATGAGATCGCCGTTTGGATCGACGACCGCGACATTCATTGCCCAGCCGCGTTTTTTGGCCTCGGCGACAGCCGCCTGAACCAGCGCCTCCGCACGGTCCATCGAAATCGGCGTGCCGAACGGAATATTGAACGGCATTTTATCGGGAATGGCATTGAGATCGGGCGGCCCCGCCGGGGCGGCGGGCGCAGCCGGCTGCTGGGCCATTGCCTGTCCCGCAACGAATAGAACGCTCGCCAGACCGATTGCACTCAAGACACGCGACTTCATTTGATTCCCTCCCTTGATCGGCGGCATCTTTTTGGCCGCTCCCCTCGACCTTAGACGAAAAGAGGCTGCCGGTGCCGACAGACTTTTCGCCTTGCCCGTGGCGACGCGTCGCGGAGCAGAAAACGTTCTATCGACCATGCCACGGGAGTGGCGGGCTTGCCGCTGCCGACCGGCAGGAGCGCCTCCGGCCGGTCGCGTCGTTCGTGGCAGGAAAGCTACGCAAAAAGCGCGAACGGCCCGGATCCCGAGGGAAAGGGACCAGAGCCGTTCCGATGCCGGACGGCGCCCCATCGATCGCCCCACCCCGACACTGCCTCGATGATGCCTCGCCGAGGTTGACCCATTGTTGACAGTTTCGGGGAAGGTGCCGGAGCGATGGCCGGCTATTTGAGAGAGCTGGAGACGGACGTGAAGGTCGTATTGAGCTGGGTACCGAGTCCAGCGACAACAGCGATGATGGCGACCGCTATGCCTGCGGCCAGCAGACCGTATTCGATCGCCGCCGCCCCTACTTCATTTGCGTAAAGATTCCACAGTAATGTGCGCACGACATGATCCTTTCCCTTGCTGAAGTCGCCCCTCGTGCAGAAGCCTTGCTCGAGTGCGCGTGCCGAACGCGCGTAGGTAAATCTACGGATGCGGTTCCATAAAACTGTATTAGCGTCGCAAAGATTCTACGCAAATACGCCGTGAAATAACCGGTGATTTCGGCGGGTTATCTCGCCGGCGCGCGGGAAAGACCCTTGTCTGCAAGCTCCTTGAGATATTGGCTCCAATATTTCTCTCTATTGCGACCGAGTTCGAAAAGATATTCCCAACTAAAAATCCCGGTCGAGTGCATGTCATCGAAGGCAAGCCGCACGGCGTAATTGCCGATCGGATGCAATTCGATGATTTGCACATTCTGCTTGCCACCGACCGTCCGCCGCTCGCTCGGGGAATGTCCCTGAACCTCGGCACTCGGACTGCGCACGCGCAGATATTCGGCGGCGAGATCGAAGCGATCGCCGCTGTCGAAAGCCACGGTGAGCATTTTGCGATCCTTATGGAGGCGCAATTCCGTCGGCCAGGGATCGCTCATCGGCGTTACGACGCTTAATCAAGCGTGATATGGCCGTCGGCTATCACCTTTTTCCATTTTTCGTATTCCGACTTCGTGAACGCGGCGGCGTCCTGCGTGCTGGTCGGCACCGGCGTGAGGCCGAATTTTGCGAAAGAAGCAACGAGCTCCGGGTCGTGCAGCGCCGTTTTCACCGCGTCGTTGAGTTTGGCAAGCACATCCGGCGGCATGCCGGCTTTGCCGTAGAGATTAAGCCACACATCGACGTCGTATCCCGGTAACCCGGATTCGGCGACGGTTGGCAGATCGGGATAGACCGCCGAGCGCTTCAAGCCGGTCGTCGCTAGCGGAACAATACGTCCGTCGCCCGTGAACGGAAGCGCTCCGGGAATGCTGGAAAAGGCCATCTGCACCTTGTTGCTCATCATGTCGGTGAATGAGCCACCGATGCCTTTGTAAGGAACGTGCACAGCCTTAATGCCAGTTCCCAACTCCCACATCTCGGCGGCCAAGTGCGGCGCGGTGCCGACACCGGCGGATGCATAGTTGAGCTTGCCGGGGTTGGCTTTGCCGTAGGCAACGAGCTCGGCATAGGACTTGATGCCAAGTTGCGGCGCGACGACCAGAACCTCGGGTGACGAACTGATACGCGATACTGCCACGAGATCCGTGAAAATGTCATAGGGCAGAGATTTTTGTAGCGTCGGATTGATGACGACCGCAGGATCTATGAGGACAACGTTGTAACCGTCGGGATCGGAATGCGCGACAAAATCCACCCCGACAATACCGCCGGCACCCGGCTTGTTCTCGGGCACGACCGTCTGATGCAGGGCGTCGCCCAGTTTTTGCGCCACCACGCGGCCGGCAAAATCGACGATGCCGCCGGGCCCGTAGGGTATGATCAGATGAACGGGCCGATCCGGGAACTGTGCATAAGCCGGCGTCCCCGCTGCGAAGGCCAGCGCCACGCAGGCAAGGATGCTCGCGGCGAACTTTGAGCGGCTCATTTAATTCTCCATTCCCGAACAGGTCCTAAGTCATTTTGCGCCGGCGGCGCGGCGACTGCCAATCAATTCGACAAGCTGCGGCGGCGTAACCGGCATCTGTGCGATGTGCACGTTGAAAGGCGAAAGCGCATTCTCGATGGCCGAAATGATTGCTGCGGCGGCCGGGATGACGCCGACCTCGCCAACGCCTTTGACGCCGAGCGGATTATGCGGCGAAGGCGATTCCTTGTAGAGGGTCTCAAACATCGGCACTTCCGTCGCCGTCGGCAATAGATAATCCGCGAAGGTCGTGGTGACGGGCTGGCCTGACTCGTCATAGCCCATCCATTCGAACATCGCATTGCCGATGCCATGAGCGATACCGCCGTGGACCTGGCCCTCGACGATCATGGGGTTGACGCGGCGACCGGAGTCCTGAATCGCCAAGTAGCGCAGGATGGTGACGCCTCCGGTCTCGATATCGACCTCGACTTCGACGACGTGGCAGGCATTGGAATAAGCAAGCTGATCGACGCGGAAAGTCGCGCTGCCTTCGAGACCGGGATCGATGTCCTTCGGAAACGCGTAACCCGGCGCCCCCTTGAGCACGCGCGCGAGTTCGCCGAGCTTGACCGACAGCTGCGGCGCGCCGACGACCCGCACCTCGCCATCGGCGATTTCGAGATCGTCCTCCGCTGCCTCCAGCATGTGCGAGGCGAGCTTGCGGGCTTTCGCCGCCACGGCCTTGGCCGCGATCTGCACCGAAGAGCCGGCAGTCACCGTCTGGCGGCTGGCGAAACCGCCGAGGCCGAGGGGTGTCGCCGAGGTGTCCCCGGCAATGACCGTAATCTCGTCGGCGCGTACCCCGAATGCCTCGGCACAGATTTGCGCCAGCGCCGTACCGACGCCTTGCCCCATTGCCGCGGCGCCGGTCGAAACCGTGATGTGACCGGTCGGCGAGACCCGGACACCACCGAATTCGAATGGCCCGCGTCCCGTGCCCTTGATGCCATGCGCAAGGCCGATGCCGATATAGCGGCCCGCTGCGCGCGCTTGCGTCTGGCGCTGCGGAAACTCGTCCCAGGCCGCGGCGCTCAGAATGTCGGCCTGGCAACCCGGATAATCGCCGCTGTCGTATTGCATCTGCTCACCGGCCCGCGATTTCAGCGGCTTGAGATAGGGCATTTTCTCCGCCGGAATGAGATTGCGGCGGCGCAGCTCGGCGCGATCGACGCCGAGGGCGCGCGCGAGCCGGTCCATCAGGCGCTCCATGGCGAAGGCCGCCTGCGGATAGCCGGCGCCGCGCACCGAGGAGACCGGCGCTTTGTTAGTGTGCGTTGCGACGACGTCGATTGCCAGTGTCGGCACCATGTATGGGCCGCTCAACGTGGTCGCGGAGTTGTAGGGAATATTGACGTCCTGCAATGCATAGGCGCCGATATCGTGGATCAAGCGGCCGCGCACGCCGCGCACGTGGCCGTCGGCATCCGCGGCAATCTCGATCGACCAGTATTGATCGCGCTCCTGCGCCGCATTGGTAAAATGCTCGCGGCGATCCTCGGTCCATTTGACCGAGCGGCGCAGCAATGTCGCGGCGGCGACGGTTGCGACGTCCTCGGGATAGACGCACAGCTTGGGCCCGAAGCCGCCGCCGACATCCGGCGTCGCCACCCGCAGCCGAGTTTCGTCAAGATCGATGTAGTCGGCGAGCGCGTTACGCAGATCATGCGCCTTCTGGGTCGAAGCCCATACTTGCGTCTCCCGCCCGGAGATTTGCGCCACAATGCCGCGCCCCTCCATCGAATGCGCGGCGCCGCGGTGGATCCAAAGGTCTTCATGCAAAACGTGCGCGGCCTTGGCGAACGCGGCCTCGGTATCACCATAGCCGACTTTGTACATGATGACGCGGTTCGTCTTCAGCTCGCGGCGTACCGGCGGCGCGCGTTCGATCCGGCAATCGGTCGCCGCCGGAAGAAGCTCGTAGTCGATCGTGACGAGGGCTGCGGCATCCTCGGCGACATAACGGTCATCGGCGACCACAATGGCGACCGGCTCGCCGACAAAAGATACTTCGCCATCCGCCAGCGCGAACGGCCAGCTCTGGTTGAGACCGGTGCCGGAATTGGAAGTGCGCATCATGCGCCGCTGCCTGAGCACCGGGGCGAGATCGTCGAGCGACAGCACGGCGACAACGCCGGGTTTCGCGCGCGCGGCGCCCGCATCGATGCCGCGGATCAGCGCATGCGCATGCGGGCTGCGCACAAAAGCGGCATGCAGAACGCCCGGCGAAACGACATCATCGACGAAACGAGCGCTGCCCGTGAGCAGCGCCTGATCCTCAAGCCGCAGGACGCGTGCTCCGATCTGCTCCGTCACTGGCCCTCGCTCGAAATCGCCTTCGCGGCGCGGGTGATGACATCCTTCGGCGTGGCATAGACCTCCGCCAGTATCGTATCGATCGCCGCGGCGCTGACCGGCCGCACATCGAAGTCGAGCTTCTTTGCTTCGGCGAGAAAATCGCCGTCATTCATCGTGCCGTCGAACGCTGCCAGCAGGGCAGCCTTGCGATCGGCCGGAATAGCGGGCGGCGCCGCGAACGGCCGCGCCATCGCCTGGCTGACCAGAAGTAGCTTGATGATCTGAAGCTGATCCGTCGCTTTGGCGAGATCGGTCGCGAGCGGTACCGAGGAAAGTTCAGGCTCCTTCTTCAGCGCTGCTTGGACAATGAAGTTGATCGAATGACTGGTCAGCCATTGCGGATGTTGCGTTTTGATGGTGCTCCAAGAAAGCCCGCACAGGCCGTCGACCTCGCCGCGCTCCATTGCCAGAACGATGTCGTTGGTACCCGGATAGCCGCTGACAAGTCGAGCTTTGGCGCCGAACACGTTCTTGTAGAGCAGTGTCCAGATATCCGGATCGGAGCCAGCGCCTTCACCGCCGAAATTGGAAGGCTTGCTAACGAAATCGTCCCAGTTTTTCACCGGCGATGCGCCGCCGGTGACACAGATCGTATTGTCGTCGGTGACACTGCCGAGCCAGGTGAATTTACGGCTGTCGAATTCGGCCTTATCGACCAGCGGCGAAATGCCCATGCTGCGTGAAAACGTGCCAAACACCGAGCCATCGTTCGGCGCCACGGAATAGATGTAATTGGCCGCTCGGAGGCTCCCGGCACCGGCCATCTGCTGCGGAATGACCGCGGGATTGCCGGGAACATGGTTGCCGATATAGCGCGCCAACAATCGCGCATAGGCGTCATAACCGCCGCCGACGCTGTAGCCGATAGCCAGAGAAATGGTATGGCCCTTATAGAAATCCTCGACGCCGGCCGCCGCGGCGACGTTGGCAAGCGCTAGAACGGCGGCAAAGCCGCCAATTGCTTTTGGCCAGATGTGATGCCTTTTCATGACCCCTCGCTGCCCGACCGGCAACAATGATACCTAATCTTTGCCGCCGCCGAAAAGCGCAACGAGCCGCCGCCAGAATATGCCGGCAATTAGCGACAGGCCGGAGATCGGTTTTGCCGGTGGCGGCAAAGGCGGGTCAGGTGGTGGCGGCGCGGCATTGCGCTGAGGCGCGGCTGTGGGGATCGGCGCGTGTGCTTGCGCAGCCGCGGCGGCTGGTGCCGGCACCGGAGGCGGCGCTGCGGCTACAGGACGCTGATCTTCGAGTTGCTTACGCAGGTTGGCCGCAAACTGACCGATGATTTGTGAGGCCGTTGCCTGGATCATGCCGACCCCGCGCCCGTATTGCGCAACGGCGCCCGACAGCATCAGATCGGTATGGATCAAAACGCGCGAACCGGTGCCCGAAGGTTCGATGCGAAACGTCGCCATGGCGTTGGCCGAGCCCCGGCCTTTGTCGTCAGCGCCCTGCGCCTTCACCTGCGCGCTGCGGCTGACCTCGTCGATATTTTCAAGCTTCACCGCGCCGGCGAAAGCCAGCGCCACCGGGCCAAGCCGTACAGCGATCCTGCCGCGAAAATTCTGCGGGTCGATGATTTCGGTGATTGCCGCGCCTGGCATGCACGGGGCGATACCGCGGATGTCCATTAGCACCGTCCAGGCTTCCGCCGGTGCCAATGGAACGTCGAATGAATTGTCGAATTCCATTGCTTGCTCCGGCCTAGTGGGACGTACCCACCATCTCCGGTGAGCCTATCTTCTCCCACACCCACTGCGCGACAGCGAGCAGACGATCGTCGTCGTAACGCTGTGCGACCAGTTGGATGCCGACAGGAAGATTGTTCGGGCCGCGATGGGTCGGCAAGGTGATGGCCGGTGTATGCAGCGCCGTCCAGATTGCCTGCATGCTTGGATCGCCGGTCGCTTCGAGACCCTTCGGCGCCTCGCCGTCCACGCACGGCACCAGCAGCACGTCGACATGCTCGAACACGGTGGGCAGGCGAGCGCGGCATTCGTCGATCCGCTGCAGAGCGGCAATGTAATCCTCGCGCGGCGTCTTTTGGCCGTTTTCGACGTAGCGCCGCATCTGCGGCGACAGCGCCTCGCGATGACGATCCCAGAGCGACGCCATGCAGGCGGCACGTTCGACAAAATTGACCGTACCGCGCGCAACGCTGTGCATTCCTTTGAACGCCGGCGGCAACATTATTTCGCGCACGGTTGCACCGGCCTTGCCGAGCGAAGCCGCGGCGTCCTCAACCGCGGCTTTCGATTCCGGCTGCGCTGAATCCCAGACTTCGGTGCGGCACAGGCCGATCCGCAGCGCGGCGCCGGATTTGCGCGGCGGCTCCGGCGTCTGCATGCGCAGCACGGCGGTGAGGAGCGCGATGTCGTCAAGCGAGCGGGCATGCACGCCGATGGTGTCGATCGTCTCCGCCGCGGGCCAGACGCCCATCTTGTTGAAGGTGTTGTAGGTCGGTTTGAAGCCAAAAATGCCGCAATAGGAGCTTGGCCGCAGCACCGAGCCGCCGGTCTGCGTGCCCAACGCCATATGGACCATGCGGTCGGCGACCGCTGCCGCCGAACCGCTCGACGAGCCGCCCGGCGTGTGCGCGGCGTTGTGCGGATTGGTCGTCACTCCCGGCGCCATGCCGGCGAATTCACACGTCACAGTCTTGCCCAGAATCACCGCGCCGGCGCGGCGCAGCAGCGCCACACAGGATGCATCCGCCGGTGGCCGGTGGTCGCGATAAATCGGAGAGCCCATCTCGGTCGGCATGTCGAACGTATCGACGATGTCCTTGATGCCAATTGGCACTCCGTACAGCGGACCGCGTATCGGAACGCGATCGAGCGCGCGTGCCTGCGCCAGCGCCAATTCCGGATTGAAGTTCACCCACGCCTTGACGACACCGTCGCGCGCCGCGATGCGCGCGAGGCAGTCGCGCACCACCGCCTCACAGGTCGTTTCGCCCACCGCGATCTTTTGCGCAACGTCGGCAGCGCCGAGTTCGTTAAGCGGGAGTTTGACCTTGGCGTCCATCGTCAGCGCTTACTCAGTTCTTGCCAGCGCGGCCAGCCGACATGCCAGCGATCTTGCCGAACACCGTGCCGGCCATCAGGCCCGAGCCGCCGGGATAATTGAAATAGAACAGGCCACCGACCAGTTCGCCCGCGGCATAAAGGCCGCGGATCGGCTGATAGTCGGTGTTGAGCACTTCGCCATCGGTATTGATGCGGACGCCGCCGAACGTGAAAGTGACGCCGCAGGTCACGGCGTAACCCTCGAATGGTGGCGCGTCGATAGTGTTCGCCCAATTACTCTTGTTGACGGCGAGGCCCTTGGTGCCGCGCCCGTCCTTGACATTCGGGTTGAACGGCACGTCGGTGCGCACGGCGGCGTTATATTCCTTGATCGTCTTCACGAACTCGGCGGCATTCACGCCCTCGAGCTTCTGCGAAAATTCCTCGATGGTATTCGCCGTGACTTTGGTGACTTGCCGGATACGGTATTCGTCGCGTTGCAGATGCTTGGTCTTTTGATCGAAAATCTGCCAGGCGAATTGTCCAGGTTGCTCCAGCACCACGCGGCCGTATTTCGCATAGGTATAGTTGCGGAAGTCGGCGCCCTCGTCGACGAAGCGCTTTCCGGTGGCGTTGACCAGGACGCAGAACGGATAGGAGTGCTTCTGAAACTGATCGCCGACGGCAAGATCGCCGAATTCGGGCGCGTTCATTTCCCATTGCACAGCATGGCAACCGGACCAATTGCCCCGCGGCGCGGCGCCGATGTCGATCGCCATGCGGATGCCGTCGCCGGTATTGTAGCGGCTGCCGCGCACTTTCGCGAGGTCCCAGCCGGGCCCGAGATAGCGGGTGCGCCATTCCGGATTGGCCTCGAAGCCGCCGCACGCCAGCACGACCGATCGGGCGCGCAATTCGCGCACCTCGCCATTTTCGCGCACCTTGACGCCCTCGACGCGGTTGCCGTCGAACAACAGATCCAGGCCGCGTGTGGCGTAGCGGATTTCGATGCCGCGCCTTTTTGCCGACGCGGTGTGCATGGCGATGAGACCCGGGCCACCGCCTACGGATTCGACAGTGAGGCCGCCCCAGAATTTGAACATGCCGTCGATCTTGAAAGCCTGCCGGCCGTAGATCGGAATGAGCCGGATGCCCTTCTCGCGCATCCAGTTTAGCGAATTGAAGCTCTTGGTGACCAGAAGCTCGACCAGATCCGGATCGGCACGGTTCTGTGTGATGCGCGCCATGTCGTCGAAGAACTGGTCGGCGGTGTAGGTGCCGAAATCCGTCGTTTCGATTTCTGCGGGCGTGAGATCTGGCACCAGCGTTTTGATATCATCGATGCCGTTATAGACGACGCGGATCGAGCCCGCCGTGAAACGACTGTTGCCGCCGGACTCATCCTCGGGCGCCGCCTCGCACATCAGAACCTTGGCGCCCTGCTCCTGCGCCGCCAGCGCCGCGCAAAACGCCGCATTGCCGGCACCGACAACAATCACATCCGCAACTTGATTTGGCATTTCCCCACCACTCTCAACTCTTAGCGGTCACAGCCGGGTTTGTTCCGGTGATTCCGATTTTGATCCTCTTTACTCCGCCGCTTGCGCGACGCCGCCATGCGCCTTCGACCACGCGGCAGGGTTCTTCATGAAGTTTTCGACTTCCTTGAGCTTGCCCTTGTCGAATTTGCCGCTCTTCTTGGCAACATCAAGCACATCCCACCAGGTGGCGAGGTAGTGCAGCTTCACGCCGAGATCGCTGAAGATTTTTTTGCTCTCGGAGAAGATGTCGTAGAAGAAGAACACAAAGACGTGGTCGACGGTCGCGCCAGCGTGCCGCAAAGCCTTGCAGAAATTGATCTTGCTCCGGCCATCAGTCGTCATGTCCTCCACCAGGAGCAGGCGATCGCCAGCTTCGATGTGACCTTCGATTTGGGCGTTGCGGCCAAACCCCTTCGGCTTCTTGCGTACATATTGCATCGGTAGCATCAGCCGGTCCGCCATCCAGGCTGCAAACGGAATACCAGCGGTCTCGCCGCCGGCGACCGCGTCGAACTGCTCGAAGCCAACGTCGCGCAAAACCGTCGCCACGCCGAAATCGATCAATGTATTGCGCACGCGCGGAAACGAAATCAGGCGCCGGCAGTCTGTGTAAACCGGACTCGCCCAACCTGAGGTGAAGACGAACGGTTTATCGGTCATGAAGCGGATCGCCTCGACCTCGATCAGCATCTTCGCGGTCAACTCGGCCATCACCGCTTTGTCGGGGAAGCCAGCCATCAGTGCACCACTCTCCATTCGATTGTTTCGCCGCCACGATAGACGATGGCACGCTCGTCGGGACCTGGAACCTTGACCTCCTCGGGCGCTGTCCAGGAGGTCTTCTCCAACGTGATCCGCTCGTCGTTCGGCGGCATCCGATAATGCTTCGATCCGTTGAGCGAAGCAAAGGCTTCGAGCTTGTCGAGTGCGCCTTCCTCCTCGAATACCTTGGCATAGGTCTCGATCGCGACTGGCGCATTGAACATGCCGGGAATTCCGTTGATCGACACTTTCTTCGCATAAGGGTGCGGCGCGGAATTGGTGCCGAGGAAATAGCAGGCTTCGCCCGACGTCGCAGCTTTGCGCAACGCGTCGCGATCTTTCGCGGTTTTGATGACCGGCATGACGTACATGTACGGCTTTAGTCCATGACCGAGCCAATCGGTGCGGGTCAGGATCAGGTGATAAGGCGTGATCGTGCCGCCGACCTGCGGCGCCGCGCTGCGTACGAAATCAACACCATCCTTGGACGACAGATGCTCCAGGATGAAGCGCAAGCCGGGAAATCGCTTCACCCATCGCGTCAGATACCGGTCAATGAACGACTTCTCGCGGTCGAAAATATCGACGGCCGGATCGGTGTCCTCGCCGTGCATCAGGAACGGCATGTTGATCTTTTCCATGCGTTCGAGGACGGGCATGACTTTCTTGTAATCGGTGACGCCGGCCGCCGAATTGGTCGTGGCATTTGCCGGATATAACTTTACGCCGGTGAACAGGCCGTTGCGGAAACCGCGCTCAACGTCGTCGGGATCGGTGTCATCGGTGAGGTAACAGGTCAATAGCGGCGTGAATTTCGAGCCTTGCGGCAGCGCCGCCATCACGCGCTCTCGATAGGCGGCGCAATCTTCCGTCGTGCGCACCGGGGGGATCAGGTTCGGCATCAGGATGGCACGGCCGAAATTCTTCGCCGTGTACGGCAGCACCACCTTGAGCATTTCGCCGTCGCGGACGTGCAGATGCCAATCGTCGGGCTTGCGGATGGTAATGCGCGTGGTCATTGCTTCGGTTCGCCGCCTGAGCCCTAACCTATCGGCGCCGCAGCGGCGGCGAAAGTCTCCATCGGTGCTTCATCGATCATTGCGCCGGTAAGATCGGCGACGCGCTTGAAGCCACGCTTGGCGCACCATTTTTCAAGACCGTCGATGATGGCGATCATGCCGGAGGGATTGCGGAAAGTGAGATAACCGATCATCACCGCAGTTGCGCCTGCCAGCATGTATTCCACCGCGTCCTCGACCTTGACGATGCCGCCGCAGCCGATGACCGGGATTTTTACCGCCTTGGCGCACTGATAGACCATGCGCAGGATGACCGGCTTGATGCCGGGACCCGAGAGGCCGCCGAATTTATTGCCGATCGCCGGGCGGAATGTATCGGTATTGATCTTCAAGCCGAGGATCGTATTGGCGACGACGAGCGCATTGGCGCCAGCGCGCTCGGCAGCCTGGGCTACGGTAACGATATCGCCGGCATTGGGCGACAGCTTGACCCAGACCGGCTTGTCCGTGGTGGCGCGGATCAGCTTGACCACATCGTAGGTGTGCTCAGCGTGCAGCGCGAAATTGCCCCCCTTGGGATCGCGCGTCGGACAGGAGATGTTGACCTCGAGCACGTCGATGTCGGCTTTCGTCACATCGCGTCCCATGGATTCGAATTCTTCGACCGTCGTCCCCGAGATCGAGGCCACCAGAGGCGGCGTGAAGCGCCGCAAGTCCGGCACCTGGTGTTCGAAGAAATATTTGATGCCCTTGGTCGGCAGCCCGATCGAATTGATCATGCCGCCTTCGACCTCAGCGGCGCGCGGCGGCGGGTTGCCGGCGCGATAGTCGCGGGACACCGTCTTTGCCACCATGGCGCCGAGGCGGTTGATGTCCATGACTTGGGCGAGATCGGTCGAGAAGCAGCCGGAGCCCGGCATGATCGGATTTTTCAGCGTCACCGATCCGATCTTGACGCTCATATCTACCATCCGACCGCCTCCTGCATGTCGAACACCGGGCCTTCGATGCAGACCCGGCGCAGCTCTTTCTTGCCGTCGACCTCGAACGTGCGCACACAGACGTAGCAAGGGCCCAGCCCGCACGCCATCAACTGTTCCATCGCCACCTGTCCGCGAATCGTGTGCACTTTGCCGAGCCGCTTCATCAGTTGAAACAGCCGGTTCGAGCCGCAGGTGAAAAAGGCATCGGCGCGTTTTTGCGCAATCAAATCCTGGATGACTTTTTCGACGTTGTCGACCGCGCTCGATCCATCGGTGTCGAGGACACTGATGACATCGCCGGCCTCGCGGAAAAACGCACCGGCCATGACGAAATCCTTGTCGCGCGCGGACAAAATAGCGGTGACGCCGACGCCGTTGGCTTTCGCGAGTTGAGAAATGGGCCCAAGCGTGGCGATGCCGACGCCACGACCGAGCACGACTATGTGCCGCCACGCCGGATCGAGATGAAAGCCGACGCCAAGCGGCCCGACCATATTGAGGTCGTCACCGGGCTTGAGCGAGGCCAGCCCGCGCGTTCCCCGGCCCACACATTTGTAGAGAAATTCGATGCGGCCGTTGGCGCGGTCGATGCGATAGACGCTCTGCGGCCGGCGGAAAAACAATTCGCCGACATCAGGCGACGGGCACAGCAGATTGAAGAACTGACCGGGATTGACGGCGAGCGCCTTCGGCGACGCCCCGACGATCAGATGCTTGTATTCGGCATTGACCCAATCATGCGACACCACAGGGCATAGCGACTCCTCCGCCGGAATCGGACACAGCTCGGCGGCAGATCCGCTCCTTCCCACGACAAACGGATCTGATGCGAACGGCTCGCCCGCCATGGTCGTTACCTATTCTTCCCCCTGCCTACGCCCTTAATGCGCTGGCGGCGTGCCAAAATCAAGATTTGTTCCATTTTTTGAACAGTTTTCGCCGTCATGTCCGCGCTCGTTGCGAGCATTCCACGACTTAAAGCCTCATGAAATCAAAGATCTGGATGGCTGTGACGAACCCGGCCATCACGCGGAGATACAGGACATCTTTACGCTGCAACGGCTTTCGCGACCTCTTCAGCGTCCGGCTGCTTCCACTCCTTGAGCCGCGGGAAAACCTCGCGAGCAAACAGGGTGAGATTATCGACCGTCTGCGCATGGGTCAGTTCGCCGCCCTGCCCCATCATCAGGAGGTTGCCCATGCCGCCGCAGTGACCGCAGAAGTCGACGATCTGCCCATAGACTTCGTCGGGCGTGCCACAGAACAGGACGCCGGCATCCATCAGTTCGTCGACGCTCGCGGTTTGCATGGTTATGACGCGACCCTGCCTGGTGTAGGTGCGTGGCGGTGTTTCGCCGCGCAGCATCCGCGCATTGTCTTCGGGCGGCAAATAGCCGGGCGGGTTTCGGAACGGCAGCGCCACGATCGGGCTAGTGCGCAGATAGCCCGCAATCAGGTGCCCGCGCTTGCGCGCTTCCTCCCGATCATGGGAGACCGCGACCAGGCCAAGATAGGCGAAGCGGTCGGCGCCGGGCGCCCTGCCGAACTTCGCGATATGGCTCTTGCGGTAGGCGTCGTAGATCTTCCGCGTGCCGTAACCGGTGCCGAGCGTCGCCATGACGTAGCCGCGACCGCCCAGCACGCGCGCTTGCGTCGAGCTTCCCGTGGTCGACCAGATCGGCGGATGCGGCTCCTGCCACACCCGCGGCCAGACGTTGACTTGCCGGTACTGGAAGAACTCGCCTTCCCAATTGAACACTTCGTCGTGCGTCGTCATCGCCTTGAGAATGAAATCATGCGCCTCCCAGAAGCGCTCCATCAGCTCGACAGGATTGCGGTTGGAAGCGGCTATCTCGTAGGGAATGCCTTTGATAAATCCCATGTCGAGGCGGCCGCGCGAGATCACGTCGATAGTCGACAGCTCTTCGGCGACCCGCAGCGGATCGGGCCGATGACCGATTGGATAGCCGAGCACGAGAAGCCGTGCCTTTTTGGTGATACGCGCCAGCACCGCAAGGCCGACCGCCACCGACGACGACATGCAGGTCGCGCTCTGATGATGCTCATTGAGCATGATGTCGAGGCCAAGCTCGTCGCAGAGTTGCCACTCGTCGTAGTAACGGTGAAAAAGATCAGCCGCGACATGCGGGTCACATTTGCGGTTCGGGAAGGTGACGCGCAGCGTACCGGAATGTTCATTCCAGGCCGGGTGATAGGCCTGCTCGCTGAAGTGATAGACCCGCATGGGATGCGCTCCCTGATCCCTTACGTCATTTCATGATCAACTTTTGCGCAATTCACGCCGCCGCCTCCGCCGCCATCTGCTCGGCATTGGGCTGCTGCCAGGCCTTAAGCCGCGGATAGACCTCGCTGGCGAACAGCGAAAGGTTGTCGACGGTCTGCTCGTGGGTGAGATAGCCGGCATGGCCCATCATCAACAGATTGCCCATGCCGCCGCAGTATTGGCAGAAATCGACGATCTGCTCGTAAACCTCGTCCGGCGTGCCGCAGAATAGAATGCCGGCCGCGATCAAATCCTCGACGCTCGCGGTTTGCATATTGATGACGCGGCGATCCTTGGTGTAGCTGCGCGGCGCCGATTGTCCGCGCAACATCCGCGCATTGTCCTCGGCCGAAAGGAAGCCCGGCGGATTTCGAAATGGCACGTGCACGATGCCGCTGGACCGCAAATAGCCTGCGACCAGATCGCCGCGGCGGCGCGCCTCGTCTTTGTCCTTGGCAACGCCGACGAGGCCGAGATAGCCGAAGCGGTCCGGGCCGGGCGCCTTGCCCCACTTGGCAAGGTAGCCGCGGCGATAAGCGTCATAAAGCGGGCGGGTGTTGTAGCCGGAACCGAGCGTCGACATCACATACCCGCGCTCGCCTAACAACCTTGCCTGCGTGGTGCTGCCGGTCGTGCTCCAGATCGGCGGATGCGGCTCCTGCCATACCCGCGGCCAGACATTCACCTGCCGGTAATTGAAATACTCGCCTTCCCAATTGAACACCTCGTCATGCGTCGTCATCGCCTTGATGATGAATTCGAGCGCTTCCCAGAAGCGGTCCATGACCCCGACCGGATTCTGATTGGAGGATGGGAACTCGTAAGGCACCCCTTTGATGAATCCCATGTCGAGGCGGCCGCGCGAAATGACGTCGATGGTCGACAACTCTTCGGCGACGCGGAGCGGATCGGGCCGGTGGCCGATCGGATAACCGAGCACCAGAAGCCGCGCCCGCTTGGTGATGCGGGCAAGGACCGAAAGCCCCACCACCACTGTCGAAGACATGCAGGTCGCGGTCTGATGATGCTCGTTGAGCATGATGTCGAGGCCGAGCTCGTCGGAGAGCTGCCACTCGTCGTAATAGCGGTGAAACAGATCCGCGGCGATGCGCGGGTCGCAGTTGCGGTTGAGGAAATTGACGCGCAACGAGCCGGAATGTTTGTCCCAGCCGGGAAAATAAGGCTGTTCGGTGAACTGATAAACTCTCATGGCGTCTCTTCCTGCGTTGCCGTCAGTTGGCCTTGGCAAAGGCAAGCACCTTTTCGGCAAAAGCCTTCGGCTGTTCATGATCCGGAAAATGCCCGGCGCGTTCGATCGGCTCGAAACGGGCGCCCGAAATCATCGCGCAATAGGCGCGGCCGTAGGCCTCGCTGAGCATGCGGTCGTGGGTGCCCCACAAAAAAAGCGTCGGGATGTGGATGCGATGCAGCCGGCTTTTGAGTCGGGGATTGTGGAAATACGGATTCCACGCGATCCGCGCCGTAGCCTCTTTCGCCCGCGCGGCTGCGAGCACCTCGCTATCCGGCAACGCCTTGTAATCGCGCGTTCCGTCTTTCGGGTCGCAATAGGTGAGTGCGATATATTCCGGCTCCGTCAATGCGAATATGTCGGCAATGTCACGCGTCTCGCGGTCGGACACTTTGATGCCGACGGCGTTGGCCATCACCAGGCGTGACATTCGCGCCGTGGTTTTCACCGCGATCTCGGCGGCGACCCAGGCACCTAGCCCGACGCCGACGACCGTTAGGTCGTGGAGATCGAGCTGATCGAGCAGGTCGAGATAAAAATACGACAGATCGTCAACCGAACGCATACCCTTGGGCAATTCGGAACGGCCGTAGCCAGGATGAGTCGGCGCAATGACATGGGCTCCCTTCGCCAGCTCCTCGATCGCCGCAATGGCTGGTTCGATGCCGTTTTCAGCATGGAGGAAAAGCAGCGGATGTCCGGATCCCCGTTCGATCAAATCAACCCGCGTTGCATTGACAACCAGCGACTGCGCCTCACTCGATGACGCCACTGACATTTCCCCTCCCATGCAAAACTTCCACCTTGCAGGGACATTGCCCTACGCGCTTTTCAATCCCGGCCCGTTGTTTTACCACGTGATATGCACTTTGCCATCGCACGAGCGCCGGGCGATCCGACAGGCTTGGCTTGCGTGACCGGCATGAGCGGGCCGATTGACACCGCTGGCAAGATCGAGGCGCGATAGGCCGGCGCCTATGACAAGGAGAAAAAAATGACCGACAACGGTGTCATCACCCACGCCGGCATCACCTACGCCAATCATGACGGCGTCGAGCTCGTGGGCGATCTTTTTCTGCCCAAAGGTGCGAAAGCAGCCCCGGCGCTGGTCGCCGTGCACGGCGGCGGCTGGGTCCAGGGCGCGCGCTCCGCGTTCCAGTACTGGGGGCCGTATCTTGCCGCGCGCGGCATTGCGGTGTTCGCCATCAGCTACCGGCTGGCGACCAAAGGAAAGATGTTCCCGCAAGCGGTGCAAGACGTGCTTGCCGGCGTGCAATTCGTGCGCGGCAAGGCTGGCGAATTCAGTATCGACCCGGCCCGCATCGGTCTTCTCGGTGCATCCGCCGGCGGTCACTTGGCGGCGCTCGCGGCGCTGAGCGGGAAAAAATTCAGCGGCGGTTACCCGCTGGACACGTTCGCGTCCGTGAGCGCCGAGGTTAAGGCACTGATTGGCGTCTACGGCGTCTACGATCTGGCTGCGATGTGGACCACCTATCAGATCCAGGGCGGCGCCGAGAACAACATTCAGAAATTCCTCGGCGCGCCGCCGGCGGAAAGTCGCCAGCTCTATTTCGACGCGTCGCCGATCAGTTACGCGACATTCGCCAATAACAAGATCGGTGTGCTGCTGGTCACCGGCACCCAGGATGACCTGGTCGATCCCAAAGCCCACACAGAGTCGTTTCAGCTCGCGCTCAAGCAGGCGAATTTCTTCGTTCGGCCATGCATCGTGGACGGCGCGCCGCACTATTGGATGAATGATCCGATCGACGAGCCGGACAGTTACTCCGGCTTTCTGGCCCCGCGGCTGCTTCGCTTCCTCGCCGAGAAATTATGACAGAGGACGCGCCGGCACCATCGGTGGCGGTTTGCGCAACTGGTGCTTGTCGAGGCGTTTGACCTGAACGGTCACACAGCCATTATTGCCGCAGACGGCCTTGGCCTTCTGGACCAGACCCGTATCCTCGGTTGCAACACCAAGTGCCGAAGGCGCGGCGAGCGTCATGGCCGCGGCCTGGTGGAGGATAAAGCCGTTTGACGCCATCATGGCCACTGCGAGAGGCACAAGAAGTGATCTGCGCATAATATCCTCCGTGAGAGCTGACCCCGGCTCCGGTCCCTAAGATATTATGGTGAATGGAAGGTTAACGGCATGCGCAGCACCCGGTGCGCCTCCGAGGTGCCCTCCCGCCGCAACGCCGCAGCCCCCGGGATCGATGTTGCGCAAATTCAAGCCGCTTTCTACAAATGCGGCTGGGACAAATTCGCCGGGATAAACCCGCGCGCTCCTTGGGACAATCAGAGGGATTCACGCGATGATCAGGCCATTGCTATTGGGGACAACGGCGCTTGCGCTTCTCGCAGTGCCGGCCATATCGCAACAAAAAACCGTCAAAATCGGCTTCATTTCCAGCTTTAGCGGCCCTGTCGCTGTTATCGGCAACGACATGCGCAACTCGTTCGAGCTTGGCCTCGACCAGGTTGGCCGCAAGCTCGGCGGCCTGCCGGTCGAGGTCATCTACGAGGATGACGAGATCAAACCGGACGTTGGGCTGCAAAAGACCCAGAAGCTGGTCCAGTCCGACCACGTCGATTTCATGGTCGGCTACATCTGGTCGAATGTGATGCTGGCGTCGCTGCCGGCGCTGACCAACTCCAAGACGATGACGGTCGTTACAAATGCCGGCGCTTCGCAACTCGCCGGCAACCAATGTTCGCCCTACGTGTTCTCGACTTCATTCCAGAATGACCAGGTACCGGCCGCAGTCGCCACGTACATGAACAACAAAGGCATCAAGTCGGTGTTCCTGATGGCGCCAAACTACACTGCCGGCAAGGACATGGTGACCGGTTTCAAGTCGACCTTCAAAGGCCAGATCGTCGGCGAGGAGCTGACACGCTGGCCCGATCAACTCGATTTCTCCGCCGAGCTTGTCCAAGGCGCGCGCGGCGAAACCCGACGCAATGTACGTGTTCTACCCGGGCGGCCCCGGCGTCCAGTTCATGACGCAATACGCGCAATCCGGCATGAAGGGACAAATTCCGCTCTATTCCGGTTTCACCATCGACGATCTGTCGCTGCCGCGGCTGAAAGATCTCGCCGTCGGCAATCCGAGCGCGATGTTGTGGGTCAGCGATCTGCCGAATGACGCCAACAAGAAATTCGTCGCCGATTACAAGGCCAAGTACAAGACGTTGCCGTCGTTCTATGGCGCGGATACCTACGATGCCGTTGGATTAATCAATAGCGCCGTGACCGCGGTCAAGGGCGACCTCAGCAACAAAGAGGGCATGCGCAAGGAGATGGAAAAGGCCGACTTCAAATCGGTGCGCGGCAACTTCAAGTTCGGCAACAACCATCTGCCGATCCAGAACTTCTACCTCGAGGAAGCACGCAAAGACCCTGACGGCAGCTACTCCCTGCACACCATTTCGACGATCGTCAAAGACGACCAGGACGCGTATCACAGTCAGTGCCCGATGAAGTAATCGCGTCCTAACGACATCACAGCGGCGGGCGCGCCAGCGTCCGCCGCCATTCTGTTCGGGCGCACCGGCCGGGGGATCGCCGGGAGCTTCTGTCCATGCTCTATTTCATCGAGCAGTTTCTCAACGGCGTGCAGCTTGGCATGCTGCTGTTTCTGCTTGCGGCCGGCCTGACGCTGATCTTCGGCATCATGGACCTCGTCAATCTGGCGCACGGCTCGCTCTACATGCTCGGCGCCTATTTTGCCGCCACCTTCGCCGAGGCCACCGACAGTTTCGTGCTCGGCGCGATCCTTGCGCTCGCCGCCACATTCATCTCCGGCGTCGTACTCGAGATCATCGCGATACGGCCGCTGTACGGACGCAACCATCTCGACCACGTCCTCGGCACATTCGGCATCCTGATCTTTTTCAACGATCTGGTGCGACTGATCTGGGGCCCCGCCGGCATGACGCTGTCGCTGCCGAGCGAGATGCTCAATGCCGTGCAGGTGATTCCGGGCGTGTACTACCCCGTCTATCGGCTAGTGATCATCGGCGTGACGCTTGCCGTCGCGTCGCTGCTCTATTTTATCGTCATGCGCACCCGGCTCGGTATGCTGATCCGCGCCGGCGCATCGAACCGCGAGATGGTCGGCGCGCTCGGCATTAATATCAAGCTGCTCTACACGCTGGTATTCGGCCTCGGTGCCGCGCTTGCTGGTTTTGCCGGCCTGATGCAGGCGCCGATCCTCACCGTGCAGATCGGCATGGGCGAGAATATTTTGATTCTGGCTTTCGTCGTCATCATTATCGGCGGCGTCGGCTCGATCCGCGGCGCGTTCGTGGCTGCGATCCTGGTCGGCCTCATCGATACGATCGGCCGCGCCTTCGTGCCCGACATGTTGCGGTCGGTGCTCAGTAACGACAGCGCAAGCACGCTGGGCCCGGCACTGGCGTCGATGCTGATCTACATGCTGATGGCGGGAATCCTGGTTTTCCGGCCGGAGGGTTTGTTCCCGGCGGCGAACCGATGAGCGCGTGGCTCAATCCGCGCAGCGCCATAACCGCAGGTTTGTTGGCCATCCTCGCATTGCTGCCGGTCTACGCCTCCTTGACCGGCGATCAGTTTGCGATGACGCTGTTCACGCGCATCATCATCATGGCAATTGCCGCGGTCAGCCTCGATCTCATCATGGGCTATGGCGGCATGGTGAGCTTCGGTCACGCCGCCTATCTCGGTATCGGGGCTTATGCGGTCGGCATCCTGTGGAAGGAAGGCATCGGTTCCGGCTTCGTGCAGTGGCCGGCCGCGGTCGGCGTCTCGGCGCTGTTCGCGCTCGCGGTCGGCGCGCTGAGCCTGCGCACGCGCGGCGTTTACTTCATCATGATCACGCTGGCCTTCGCGCAGATGATCTATTACGCCGCCCTTGGAATGGACCGTTACGGCGGCGACGATGGCATGACGATACGCCAGCGCAGCACTTTCGGCAGCCTGATCGATCTCAATAACAGGACGCTGTTCTACTATTTGTGTCTCGCGCTGCTGCTTGCCAGCGTTTATCTGGTGTCGCGCCTGGTCAATTCGCGCTTCGGTCTCGTCGTGCAAGGCGCGCGCTCCAATGAGCGGCGCATGCGCGCGATCGGATTCCCGGTTTTCCGCTACCGGCTGGTGTGTTTTACCATCGCCGGCGCGATGTGCGGATTGGCCGGCGCGCTCCTGGCCAATCACACCAACTTCGTCAGCCCAGCGATGATGTTCTGGACCCGCTCCGGCGATCTCATGGTGTTTGTCGTGCTGGGCGGCCTCGGGACACCGTTCGGTCCCCTGATCGGCACCGCGACATATCTGCTGCTGGAGGAAGGGCTGTCGCGCGTCACCGAGTATTCCGGGCTGTTCCTTGGCCCGGGCCTTCTGTTGGTCGCGCTCTACCTGCGCGGCGGCATCGATGGACTGATCGGAGGCGCGCGCCGTGGCTGAATCGCTGCTGCGGATCGACGGCCTGAACCGGCGCTTTGGTGGCGTGATCGCGTCCGACGCCATTACGCTCGACATTCCGCGCGGCGAATTTCACGCCATCATCGGTCCCAACGGGGCCGGCAAGACGACGCTGATCGGGCTTCTTGCCGGCGAGATCGCACCGCAAGCCGGGACGATCAGGTTTGACGGCGCCGATATTACGAGACTTCCAGTTCATCGCCGCAGCCGGCTCGGGATCGCCCGATCGTTTCAAATCACATCGCTATTTCGCGAATTCACCGCGCTCGACAACGTGGCGCTCGCGGTTCAGGCGCATGCCGGCCACTCGTTTTGCTTCTGGCAGGAAGCGCGCCGCGACAACTCATTGCGTGGGCCGGCGGCGGCCGCGCTGGCGCGCGTCGGCCTTTCGGGCCGCGCCGATACACGCGTCGACAAGCTCAGCCATGGCGAACACCGCCAGCTCGAAATCGCCGTGGCACTGGCGACGCAACCGCGCCTTCTCCTGCTCGACGAGCCGATGGCCGGCATGGGGCCGGACGAGTCGGCTCGCATGGTTGGAATTCTGCGCGAGCTCAAAGGCGACATCACCACGCTGCTGATCGAGCACGACATGGAAACGGTGTTCGCACTGGCCGACCGCATCACCGTTCTGGTCTATGGCCGAGTCATTGCGTCGGGCGACCCAGCGACCGTGCGGAGCGATGCCGCGGTGCGTGAAGCCTATCTCGGCGAGCAGAACGCGAGCGGCCATGGTTGAACAGACACTGGCAAAACAAACACCGGCTGACCGTCCGCTGCTCGAAGTCTCACGCATCGAAACCAGCTACGGGCTAAGCCGCGTACTGTTCGACATTTCCTTCGCGATTGCGCGGGGCCAAATGATGTCGCTGATGGGCCGCAACGGCATGGGCAAGACCACCACCGTGCGCTCGATCATGGGAATCACCCGGGCGACGGCGGGCTCGATCCGGTTCGACGGCGAAGAAATCCGCGATCTGCCGTCCTATCGCGTCGCCAAGCTTGGCATCGGGCTGGTACCGGAAGGCCGCCAGGTATTTCCCAATCTCACCGCACGGGAAAATCTTGTCGCCACCGCGGCAAACCGTAGCGCCGCGCCAGAACCGTGGACGATCGAGAAGATCTTCGCGCTGTTTCCGCGGCTCGCCAGCCGCGCCGGCGCCATGGCCAACCTCTTGTCCGGCGGTGAGCAGCAAATGCTGGCGATTGGGCGCGCGCTGATGACCAATCCGCGCCTGCTCATCCTCGACGAAGCGACCGAAGGGCTCGCGCCTCTGGTGCGCGACGAAATCTGGCGATGCCTGCAAAGCCTGCGTGCCGCCGGCCAGTCGATCCTGGTCATCGACAAGAATGTCGGCGCGCTCACCCGCATCGCCGACCGCCACACCATCATCGAACGCGGCCGCGTGGTGTGGAGCGGAAACTCCGCCGAATTGGCGAGCGCCGCCGATATTCAGCACCGTTATCTTGGGGTCTAGACCATAATTCGATCTGGTTGAATCGAATCGTGTCCTTGGTATTTTATTGAGTGCGTTCTTTTCAGAAAATTGGATTCAATTTTTCTGGATCATGCTCTCGAAATCATAGGGTTACTGTTTTGGCGTTTACGCTTAACGGCGATACAGATTTATTTGTATAAAATTTTCTGCTATTTGATTGCGCCTCGGCGGCAAACAAACAGAGGCACCCAATGATTAATCTGATCAAGCGTTTCGCGAAAGACCAATCCGGCGCGGCGGCGATCGAGTACGGCCTTATCGCTTCTGGCATCTCGGTGGCGATCATCCCCGGCGTAAACAATGTCGGCAACAAACTGGTCACCGTCTTCACGACCATCCAGAACGCGCTTTAATTTTCCGAATCAAAGGCCGGCAGACATCTTTAGAAAAACGCGGTGGCGAAATTTGTCGCCCTCGTTAAGGCAGAATAGCGCCGACGTATGAACTGCCTTATGGCAGAACATGCAGGCGCCATTTTAGTCTGGGGGGCTTGCGCGATTGATATCGATGGTCGGAGTGGCAGGATTTGAACCTGCGACCCCCTCGTCCCGAACGAGGTGCGCTACCAGACTGCGCTACACTCCGCCACTGGTGCCGCGGCTTATACAAGCGGCATTGCGGCCCTGCAAGCGCCGCGGCTCTACCCTTGCACGCCCCGGCTATTTGAGCACTGATGCCGCGCCATGACAGTCCGGACCACCGCCCCGCTAGTGACGCGCGTATCGCGGGCGGACGCCGCCGCGATCGGCGATGCCGTGCACTGCCTCAAAGCCGGCGGTCTCGTCGCCTTTCCGACCGAAACGGTTTACGGCCTCGGTGCCGACGCGGCCAATGCCCACGCCATTGCACGGCTCTATGACGCCAAGGGCAGGCCGGCGTTCAATCCACTTATCGCCCACGTTGCCGATGCGCCGGCGGCGCGGACACTGGCGCGCTTCGACGCCGACGCGGCAAAGCTCGCCGCGGCGTTTTGGCCGGGCCCGCTGACGCTGGTGCTGCCCAAGGCGGACGGCTGCCCGGTTGCGGACCTCGCAACCGCCGGACTCGACAGCATCGCGGTGCGCGTGCCGCATCACGCGGTGGCGCAAAAAATCCTCGCCGCTTTTGGACGTCCGATCGTGGCGCCCTCGGCCAACCGCTCCGGCCACGTCTCGCCGACTACGGCGGCGCATGTGCTCGCCGACCTGCGCGGCCGCATCGAGCTTATCGTCGATGGCGCCGCGACGCCGGTTGGCGTCGAATCGACGATCGTCGCCTGCCTCGGCGAACCGATGCTGCTGCGGCCGGGTGGCGTGCCGCGAGAGGCGATCGAGACTGTGCTCGGCCATCAGCTCGCCAATTCACCGCTTGAGGCAGCGGCGGCGGACGACGTGCCGCTCGCTCCCGGCATGCTCGCATCGCATTATGCGCCGCGGACGCCGCTCCGGCTCGATGCCCGCAGTGTTGCTTCCGGTGAGAGCTTGCTCGCGTTCGGAATGGCGCTCGCCGAAGGCGCCGCAAACGCCAAACTCGCCCTCAATCTGTCAGAGCGTGGCGACCTGATCGAGGCGGCAGCAAATCTGTTCTCGCATTTGCGCGCGCTGGATGCGTCAGGCGCAACGACCATCGCGGTGATGCCGATCCCCCACGGCGGACTTGGCGAGGCCATCAACGACCGGCTCAAGCGCGCTGCCGCACCGCGATGAACGATGCGCTTGCGCGGCGTCTGTCCGGCTGCCATTTTCCAGTCTGACTTTAAGTGGACCTGTTCCGATGCTCGACAAGCCCAAGATCGATCCCGCGCTGCTCGCCCGCTTCACCGCGATCGTCGGCGAGAAATTCGCCATCACCGATCCGGATATTCAGGCGCCGTATCTCGTCGAACAGCGCAACATGTTCCAGGGCCACACCCCGGTGGTGTTGCGGCCGTCGACGGTCGCCGAGGTGTCGGCCATAGCCAGGCTTGCCAACGACACCGGCACGCCGATCGTGCCACAAGGCGGCAATACCGGATTGGTCGGCGGCCAAATTCCGCTGCACAATGAGATCGTGCTGTCGCTCAACCGGCTCGACCGCATCCGCGAAGTCGATCCGACCTCGAACACCATCACTTGCGAGGCCGGCGTCACTTTGCAGCGCACCCGTGAGGCTGCAGCGGCTGTGGACCGGCTTTATCCGCAACTGCTGCCGTCGGAAGGCACCTGCACCATCGGAGGTAATCTTTCGACCAATGCCGGCGGCACGGCCGCCATCGCCCACGGCATCGCGCGCTCGCATGCGCTTGGCATCGAAGTGGTGCTGGCCGACGGCCGCGTCATGAACAACCTCAACAAACTGAAGAAGGACAACACCGGCTACGACCTGAAGAACCTCTTCATCGGCGCCGAAGGCACGCTCGGCATCATCACGGCGGCCGTGTTGCGGCTGGTGCCGCGGCCGCGCTCGGTCGAAACCGCCTTTGCTGGAATAAAGTCGCCGGAAGCGGCGCTGGAACTGCTCGGCATCGCCACCGAGCGCACCGCCGGCGGCGTCACCAGCTTCGAGATCATGACCCGCCGCGGCATCGAGCTGGTGCTGGAACACGGCCAGGGTGTCCGCGATCCGCTTGCTTCGCCGCACGACTGGTACGCGCTGATCGAGCTGTCGTCGCAGCAGCGCGAAGGGCTGCGCGAAGTCATGGAAGAAATTCTGGCGCAAGGCATGGAGAAGGGCCTGGTGTTCGACGCCACCATCGCCGACAGCATCGAACAGGCAAAAATGTACTGGCGCATCCGCGAAATGTTCGGCGAGGTGCAGCGTTTTGCCGGCGGCTCGATCAAGCACGACGTTTCGGTGCCGGTCGCTGCGGTGCCGGCCTTCATCCGGGAGGCCAACGAGGCCGTCACCAAACTCATTCCCGGCGCGCGGCCGCTGCCGTTCGGCCATCTCGGCGATGGCAACATCCATTACAACGTCACGCAGCCGGTCGGCGCCGACAAGGCCCAGTATCTCAAGCGCTGGGATGACGTGAACGCCGCGGTCTTCGCCGTGGTCAAAAAATATGGCGGATCGATCTCGGCCGAGCACGGTATCGGCGTAGTCAAGCGCGACCTGTTGCCGTCGGTGAAGGATCCGGTGGCGCTCGACCTAATGCATAGCCTCAAGCAAATGCTTGATCCCAAGGGCATCCTCAATCCGGGCAAAGTGCTCTAGATGTGGAGCCTCAACAGGCAATGTCCGGTCTCGACGCCATCGTCATCGGAGCCGGCCACAACGGCTTAACCTGCGCGGCCTATCTCGGCATGGCGGGTTTACGCGTGCGCGTGCTTGAGCGCCGCGAGGTGGTCGGCGGTGCTGCCGTGACAGAGGAATTTCATCCCGGATTCCGCAACTCGACCGCGGCCTACACCGTGAGCCTGTTGCAGCCCAAGGTCATTCGCGATTTGAAGCTGCGCGAGCACGGATTGCGCATCGTCGAACGCCGCGCTCAGAACTTCCTGCCGCTGCCGGACGGCCGTTATCTCCTCAGCGGCGGGGGCCGCACCGCGATCGAGATCGCAAAATTCAGCGCCAAGGATGCCGCCCGCTATCCGTCCTACCAGAACGAGATCAATCGCCTAGCAAATGTGTTGCGCAGTCTTGTGCTCGACGCGCCTCCCAATCCGATGCGGGGAGGTTTTACCCGCACGATAAACGAGCTCGGCAGGTTCGCTGCTATCGGTAAGAAACTGTGGCAGGCAGGTTGTCTAAGGACGGCATTCGATCTGTTCCGCAAATCGGCGGGCGATACGCTTGACGACTGGTTTGAGTCCGATCCGATCAAAGCGTTGCTTGGCTTCGATGCGGTCGTCGGCAACTTGGCGAGTCCTTACACGAGAGGCTCGGCCTATGTGCTTCTGCATCACGCGTTCGGCGAGGTGAATGGCAAAAAGGGCGTATGGGGCCATGCGATCGGTGGCATGGGCGCAATCACGCAATCGATGGCCAAGGCAGCGGCCGAGCATGGCGTTCGTATCGACGTGCGCTCAGCAGTGCGCGAGGTCATCGTGGAGCGCGGCCGCGCCGCCGGAGTCGTGCTGGAGGATGGCACCCCGTTGCGGGCGCGCGTGGTGATCGCCAACGTCAATCCGCAATTCCTGCTCCAAGTCCTGATACCGCGCGAGGTTGTGCCAACTGCGATCGCTGCACGCATGAAGGCGTGGAAGGCCGGCTCCGGAACATTCCGCATGAACGTCGCGCTATCGAAGCTGCCGGATTTTTCCGCGCTGCGGGGCGCGGGCGACCATCACACCTCAGGCATCATTCTGGCGCCGAGTCTGTCATATATGGACCAAGCCTATCGCGACTGCATCCGCTTCGGCTGGAGCCGAAAGCCTATCGTCGAGATGCTCATTCCCTCGACCCTCGACGACAGCCTCGCACCGCCCGGCGCGCATGTGGCGAGCCTGTTCTGCCAGCATGTGACACCGCGGTTTGCCGATGGCTCGTCGTGGGACCAGCACCGTGAGGCCGTAGCCGACCTGATGATCGATACAGTTGAGACCTATGCACCAGGCTTCAAGGCGAGCGTAATTGCGCGGCACAGTCTCTCCCCGTTCGACCTGGAGCGCATCTTCGGATTGCCCAATGGCGACATCTTCCATGGCGCCCTGACGTTCGATCAGCTTTTTTCCGCGCGCCCGATGCTGGGATATGCCGATTACCGCATGCCGGTGCCCGGTCTGTACTTGTGCGGCTCGGGCGCGCATCCCGGCGGCGGCGTAACAGGTGCGCCGGGACACAATGCAGCACAAGCAGTGATCGCGGATTTATTGCCCACGCTCCGGGCATGACGGAACGCATGGATGTGGAATTTCGCTTGATGGCTTCCGTCGAATCGGTGAGCAATTGCGGACGATGCCTTCGCGCTCATTCCGTATCGGCCGTTCGCGCACCGGGCTTGGCCTGTTCGCAACAAAGCCAATAAAGAGAACCGCCTACATCGCGACCTATCGGGGATGGCGCCTTTCGCCAGAGGAAGCCGATCGACGAGAGGCGCGAGGTGCCAGTTACCTGTTCCAGGTGACCCGCAAGGTGACCATCGATGGCTCGCCACGTTGGAACTTGGCTCGTTACATCAATCACTCCTGCCGGCCAAATGCAAAAACGGTCGGGCGCAATCGCGGCATCGTGATCGTAGCGCTGCGCCGCATCGAGCCCGGGGAGGAAATTACCTACGATTACGGAACGGAGTATCACAAGTACTTTGTTGAGAACGGTGGTTGCCGTTGCTCGTCATGCCGTGCGAAAGCGGCCGCGCGCCGACGCAGGAGGAAGGCGGCACGGAGACCACGATAATTCGCTCACGGCGGCTATCGGGCCCTTTGCGACAATCACTGCATCTCAATATCGTTGCTGCCGGTCTTTGATTGACGATCGGCGGCCAAGCTGCTCACTCTAACGAGAGTGATTCGCGAGCGTAGCGTCGGTTTCGCGTGGGCTTTTCCGTGACCTATGCGACAGGCGGCCGTGAAGAAATCGAACCTCCATATCAACAAACTGCCGAAAGCCTTCGCGCCCGCGCTGCGGGCGGAACCCTCCAGGGTCAACGCGCTGTTTGCTGACGGGCTGGCGCACCATCAAGCCGGACGGCTCGCCGAGGCGGAACAACTTTATACCAGCGTCCTTGCGACACGGCCCGATCACTTCGACAGCCGGCATCTGCTCGGCGTCGTCTATTATCAGCGCGGCAATCATGCCGAAGCCGTCCGGCAATTCGATGTCGCGTTGCGGCGCGATCGTAATAACGTTCACGCCCTGAACAACCGCGGCAGCGCGCTCAAAGAGCTCAATCGGCTCGATGAAGCGCTGGCGAGCTATGACCGTGCGCTGGCGGTCAAGACGGACTATGCCGACGCACTCTCGAATCGCGGCAACATCCTCAAGGAGTTGAACCGCCATGAGGAGGCGCTGGCGAGCCTGGACCGCGCCATCGCGGCGCGGCCGGATTATGCCGAGGCGCACTCCAACCGAGCCAGCGTCCTGCACGCACTCAGGCGCTATGACGAGGCGCTGACGAGCAGTGACCGCGCCATCGCGCTGTGGCCGAACTATGCGGCGGCATACTGCAATCGCGGCAGCGCGCTGCACGGGCTGAAACGATTCGACGAGGCGCTGACGAGCTATGACCGCGCGCTGGCATTGCAGCCGGACTTTGCGCTCGCACATTCTAATCGCGGCAACGCACTGCACGAACTCAACCGGTTCGAGGAGGCGCTGGCGCACTTCGAACGCGCCATCGCGCTGCGTCCGAATTTTGCCGAGGCGCATTCCAATCGCGGCAATGCGCTTGCGGCACCTGCTGCGGTTCGAGGAGGCGTTAGCGAGCTATGACCGGGCCATCGCGCTGCGGCCGGACTTTGTCGAAGCGCATTGCAACCGCGGCAGCGTGTTGCAGGAGCTCAACCGGTTCGACGGCGCGATAGCGGCCTATGACCACGCCATCGCGATACGCCCCGACTTTGCCCACGCCCGTTTCAATCTAGGAGCGGCCCGGCTGCTCTCGCGGCGACTTTGCGCGCGGCTGGGAGGAATACGAGTGGCGCTGGGACACCGAGCAGCTTATGGCGGCGAAGCGGAATTTTGCCCAGCCGCAATGGCGCGGATCGGGCGACATCGCCGGAAAGACCGTCCTTATCCATGCCGAGCAAGGCCTCGGCGATACGCTTCAGTTCTGCCGCTACGTGCCGGGCGTCGCGGAGCGTGGCGCGAACGTAATCTTTGAGGTGCCGAAGCCGTTGCTCACAATGATGAGCACGCTCCGTGGCTGCGATGCAGATCGTGGTAATGGGCGACCCCTTACCGGACTTCGACATGCATTGCCCGCTGCTGAGCCTGCCTTTGGCATTCCGGACACGGCTCGAAAACATCCCGTCGCAAACTCCCTACCTCTCTGCTCACGACACACAAAATCGCTGCATGGCGCGATCGCCTCGGCGAACGCAAAGCGCCCAGAGTTGGACTGGTGTGGGCCGGCAATCCGCGCAAGGAACTGCCCGGATCAAATCGTATCGACCAACAACGCAGCATCCAGTTCGACCAGCTCGCGCCGTTACTGGATATCGCTGGCTGCGAATTCTACAGCCTGCAAAAAGGCGACGACGCCGTGACGCAACTGCGCGCCAGCGCATTGCGAAGTCGTGTCGTCGACTGGACCGACGAGTTGCACGATTTTTCCGATACCGCCGCGCTGATCGAAAATCTGGACCTGGTCATCGCCGTCGATACGTCCGTGGCGCATCTCGCCGGCGCGCTGGCGAAGCCGTTCTGGCTGCTCAATCGCTACACGACGTGCTGGCGATGGCTGCTCGATCGCGACGACAGCCCTTGGTACCCGACGGCACGGCAGTTTCGGCAAGACGGGCGGCGCGACTGGAATGATGTCATGGCACGCGTGCAGGCTGCATTGCGTCAATTCGTTCGTAGCTGATCTGGCCCTTAACAGGACTCGAGCGCAGGCATACACCGATGGCAAAGCTGCAATTACCCGAAGTCACCTTGCTGATCATGGACACGAAGTGTCATGAGCTGGCTCGCCTCGCGATCGAGGACTCGATCCGCGACATCGACTTCGGCGATGTGATCATCTTTTCCGACCAGCCGATCCACGTGCAGGGCACCCGTTGGGTGAAGGTCGACCCCTGGCCGAGCGTAGAGCGGTGTTGCGAATTCGTCTGGTACGAGTTGCCCGATCACATCAAGACCAGCCACTGGATGATCGTACAGTGGGACGCGTGGGTGCTCCACGTCGACTGCTGGCGTCCCGAATTCCTCGACTACGACTATGTCGGCGCGCCGTGGTGGTACAACGACGCCTGGAACGTCGGCAACGGTTCCGGCCTGCGCTCGATGCGGTTGATGCGATACCTCATCGACAACAAGGAAACCTTCCCCATGCGTATGCCCGAGGACGGCGTATTGTGCCGTCACTATCGGCCGGCGCTCGAACAACGTGGCTTTCGCTGGCCGTCGGAGCAACTCGCTTCGCAATTTGCCTTCGAATGTACGCGGCCGTCGCCGACGTCGCGGCACTTCATGTTCCACGACATGTTCAATTTTCCGCTTGTTCTGGACGGCGACCGTTTGGCGGAACGGCTGCGGCTGATCTACGCCAATCCGTACATCAGGCGCGGCAAAAAGATTGCCGAACTCGAGTCCGGCAGACGTCCGCTCATCATGCCGCGCCTGGCTCAACCGGCGGCTTGAAGCCGGTCGATCTCCGCGGCGCCAGCCTTGATCCGGGGAATGAGTTCACGGCCGAAGTCGACGGTGTCGTTGAACGGGTCGAAGCCGCGGATCAGGAACGAGCCGACGCCGAGCCGGTAATATTCCAGGATTGCTTGGGCAACCTGCTCCGGCGTGCCGACCAGGCATGATGTATTGCCGAGCGCGCCGGTCGCGCGCGCAATCGGCATCCACAGCCGCTCATCGTGAATGTCGCTTTCGAGCGCAAAGCTCATCAGCCGCTTGCCTGCGTTATCGACCGGGCCCGACGTCGCCTCCTGCCGGCTCCAGCCCTTCTTGCCGGTCATGCCGGCAAGGATCTTGTTGGCTTTGTCCCAGGCGGCGCCTTCGGTCGCGGCGATGATCGGACGCACCGAGACATTGAACCCCGGCTTCCGGCCAAAGGCCGCGGCCTGAGCGCGAAATTGCGCCATGCGCTCGCGCGTCGAGGCGAGCGGCTCGGCGTAGATGGCATAAACGTCGCAATGCCGCGCGCCCATCGCCAGCGCGCCTTCGGAGGCGCCGCCGAAAAAAAATAGCGGATGCGGCTTTTGCAGCGGGCGCACATCCGAATGAGCACCCTGCACACGATAGAACTCGCCGGTGAAATCGAAAGGCTTTTCGCTCGACCACGTAAGCTTCATCAATTCGAGATATTCCGACGCGCGGTGGTAGCGCTCCGCCTTCGGTGTGAAATCGCCGTCACCCTCCTGCTCGTCATCGGTCTTTCCGGTGATGATGTGCACGGCGAGACGTCCGCCCGCCAGATGATCGAAGGTCGCGATCTTGCGTGCCATCAGCGTCGGCGCCACGAATCCGGGTCGGTGCGCCACCAGATAGCCGAGACGCTGCGTGTGCGCCGCCGCGTGCAGGGCGATGAGAAAGCCTTCGGCCGACGACGACGAATAGCCAACCAGCACCAGATCGAAGCCCGATGCTTCATGGGCGCGTGCGGCGTCCGCCACATAGGACGGTGACAGGCCGCCTTCGATGATATGCAATGTGGCGTTACTCTGCGGCGGCGAGACGCCGATCATGCCGACGATTCTGACAGGCATGATCGCAAATCTCCTCAGGCCGGTACTTCGCCCTTGAGCATCAGCCGGTAAAGAAAACGGCGCTGGCTCATGTCGTAGTCGGGATTGGCCTGATGCATGACGCTGCGATTGTCCCACAGGACCCAATCGCCGTAGCGCCATTTGTGCCGGTATTCGTACTTTTTCTGCGTCGCGTGCGCCATCAGTTCGGCGATCAGCTCGAGAGCGTCGGCATCTTCCATCCCGATGATCAATTCCATGCGGACCGGATTGAGAAATAGCGCCTTGCGGCCGTTCTCTGGATGCGTGCGCACCAAGGGGTGAATTCCCGGCGGCGGCAGGTTGCGACGACTTTCTTCGCTGAGGTGGCCGAGCGGTCGCGGGCTGTATTTGCTCAGATAGGCGTGCACCGCCTTGAGGCCGTCAATCCTTTGCTTCGTGGTCTCGGGCAAGTCGTCATAGGCGTCGTGCACATTGACATATTGCGTGTCGCCGCCGCTCGAAGGCAGATCGACCGCGAATAGCGTCGTCGCCTTGGGCGGGCGTGGATGATTGGAGTGGTCGGTATGGAATGTCTCACCCGGGATGATCCGCCGGCCATTCACGAACTCGTCGTTGGAAACATACGACACGCCGGGATGACCCGGGACATGATGATCCTTCTTGTCATGAGGCTGTAGCTCTCCGAACAGCTGCACGGCAGCCGTGAACTGATCCGGAACAAACTTCTGGTCGCGCATGACCAGTACGTGATGATCGGTGAAGGCCTTGTTCAGCAAATCTCGCGTCTCAGCGCCGATCGGCTGCGTAAAATCGATGCCGGTGACTTCGGCCCCGGTGTGATCCGTGAGCGGCGTGATGGCGAAGGACGTCATGGCCGATCCTCCCACGCGGTATTTGTTGTCAAAACGCTATAGCCGCGGCTCCGAGGGGTCAAGCACACCTCAGCGGCGTCATTGCTTTTAACCAAGCTTGATATTGGCGTCCTTCACCACCCGGCTCCACAGCGTCATCTGCGCGTCGATATAGGCGCTGAATTCCGCCGGCGTGTTCTTATGCGATTGTACGTTAAGCTCGGTGAAACGGGCAGTCACTTGCGGCGACGCGATCACCGTATTGAGTGATGCGTTGAGCTTTTGCACGATCGGCCCGGGCGTACCGTGCGGAACGAAGACGCCGTTCCAGTCGTAGCCTTCAAATCCGGACAATGTGTCGGACATTGCCGGAATGTCCGGAAGACTAGCCAACCGGCCTTTACCGGTGTGCGCGATCGCCTTCACTTTTCCGGACTTGATCAAGCCGAATGACGACGAACCGTTGGAGAAAAGGAGCGGTACCTGGCCTGCCATGACGTCGGTGATTGCTATCCCGCCGCCGCGATACGGGATGTGATGGATCGTGATGCCGGCGCTGCGGGCGAACAATTCGAGCAACAGATGCTGAAGGGTGCCGTTGCCGGATGACGCCATGTCGATGCCGTCAGGCCGGGCTTTGGCGTAGGCGATGACGTCCGCGACCGTCGTCACCGGCAGCGACGGCGTCGCCACCAGAATGTTCGCCACCTCGCCGATAAGGATGACCGGATCGAAATCTCTGCGGTAATCGAACGGCAAATCTTGATAGAGCGAACCATTCACCGAAAACGCGGTGGCGTCGTGGAGAACCGCGTATCCGTCCGGGTCCGCTTTGGCAACCACCGCTTCGCCAATCGTACCGCCGGCGCCGCCGCGATTCTCGATGGCGAACGGCTGGCCAAGATCCTTGGAAAGCCTCGCATAGACGATGCGCGCCGTGGTGTCGGCGCCACCGGCGGGCGGATACGGCACCATGACGCGCACCGGCCGGCTGGGCCACACATCCTGCGCCTGCGCCGGTTCGACGAACGGAACAGACGCCAAAGCAACCAATAACGTTCGCCGCGTCAGATCGATCCCGGTCAACGCTTTCTCCCCGGCTTTTGGCGGCAACTTAGCATCCCTGCACAGTCGGAAAAGAACCAATGCACGGTGCGCGTAACGGTCAACACTTCGCTTCCGGCGAAATAAATACGACCGGGTTTATGGTCCGCGTCCTAGAACAACGATGCCTGACCGTCCGGTACCTTCGTCTTTTTCGGTCTTGGCTTCTTTTCCTTGGCGAAAGCATCGGGAGACGCCGGCGGCGCGACGCGTGGCGCCTCGGCGGATACTGGAGCAATAAGCTCATCGGAATCGTTGGCAACGCGATTGACGGCAGTCGATATTTCATAGGCTTCGAGCAGCGCCTCTTCGGCCGGCGCGATCAGCGCCGCCGCAACGTCGGCCTCGATATTGGCGCAGTCGAGCCATAGATCGAATGCTTGCGGCGGCACAAAAACCGGCATGCGGTCGTGAATGGCGGAAAGCGTATGGTTCGCCCTCGTTGTGATGATCGCAACTGTGTCGATTTCCTCGCCGTTCGGCCCGGTCCAGGTTTCGTACAGGCCGGCGAAGGCAAGCGGCGGCGCGTCGCCGTTGGCGTCCCGTTTGACCCGCACGAAATAGGGCCGTTTCGGCGTGCCGACCTGCCATTCGTAGAAGCCGTCAGTCGGTATCAGACAGCGACGCCGCCGCATGGCGTTGCGGAAGGCCGGCTTTTCGAGCACCAACTCGCCGCGCGCATTGATCAGAAGCGGGAAGGTCTTCGGCTCCTTCACCCAGGACGGCAGCATGCCCCAGCGCATCAGCGCAAACGAGCGCTTGCCTTCGACCAGGCGCACGATGGGAACCGGCTGCGTCGGAGCGACATTGTAACGCGCCGGAAAATTGGGCTGCTCGCCATAGCCGAATAGCGCCCTGATCGCTCCCGGCGTCGAGATGATGACATAGCGTCCGCACATGGTCTAAGAACCTTTGGCCTTCCGCAAATAGTCTTCGATCGAAAATAATCCATAGCGCCGGACGCAACGCTTCCAGACTAGCCGATATCAAGCGGGAATTGATGAGCAACGACGAACGATCGCGCACTTATCCAACGCGTCCCTACCTGGCGGTGAGCGCTGCCATCTTCCGCGACGGGCGCGTACTGATCGTGCGGCGGGCGCGGCCGCCAGCTCACGGCCTCTACACATTGCCGGGCGGTGGCGTCGAACTCGGCGAGACGCTGGAAGAAGCTGTCGTCCGCGAGGTCCGCGAGGAGACCAATCTTGAAGTCGAACCGGTCGCGCTCGCAGGATATCGACAGGCCATCACCCGCGATGCCGCGGGCGGCGTCGAACGGCATTTTGTCATCCTGCCGTTCGCGGCGCGCTGGATCGCCGGCACAGTCTCGCTCAACGAGGAATTGGGCGAAGCGCATTGGCTCGAGCTGTCCGGACTGGCCGGATTGGAAACCACCGAAGGGCTTGCGCTGATCGTTCACGCCGCCTTCGAGCGGCTTGCCGCGGCCAAAGCATGACCTGCTTGTCGCGACCCAAAACCGGCGTCTCAAACATGCCGCGTTCTGATGCTTGCCGGGTGATCCACTCGGCTCCTATGTTCCGGTCAATGCGCACAGCCTGCACCGCCCTGTCGCTCGCGCTGTATCTTGCCGCCGGCCCCGCCAACGCGCAATTTTTCGGCTATCCGCCGGCGCCAGCAGCACCACAGCAGACGCAACCAGCGCCGCAGCCGAAACCGTTGCTGCCGCCTCTGGCGCCACGAACGCAGCCACGGGGACAAACGCAAGGCGAGCCGCAGGCGCAATCGCCCCCGGTACCGCCGGCGCAAACGCAGCCAGCACCTTACGATCATGACCTGGAGCGGCTTTCGGAAATACTCGGCGCGCTGCACTTCCTGCGCAGCATCTGCGGCACCAACGAGGGCCAGAAGTGGCGTACCGAGGCGCAGGCGCTGATCGATGCCGAAGCACCCAATGGCGATCGTCACGATCAGATGGTGGCAAGTTTCAATCGCGGCTATCGCGGCTTTCAGCAAAGCTATCGCAGTTGCACCCCGGCTGCCGTCGTCGTCATCCGCCGTTATCTCGAGGAGGGCGCCAATATCGCTCGCGACGTCACCGCCCGCTATGCGAATTAGCGCTGAAAATACGCAGCCTTACGCATTAACCCTGCCTTAAACTTCGATCTTTGCCCGCCATTCCCGCGTGCTAGTTTGGCTGCGGACAGGGACACCGCGCTGGGGCGAAAAAGATTAAAATGACAACGGCGACAGCTCATCTGATTGCGCGCGAACCTTTGGCCGACCACGAGCAAAAAAAGCTCGCCCTCGGCTATCTTCATGAGGCGTGGCTCGAAGCAGCCCACCACGGCATCGATGGCGATTGCCTGGCGCAGACCGCGCTGTTCCTGGCACTGGCCGAACTCACCACGACTTATGGCGAGGAAGCCGCAGCCCGTTATGCGGACAATCTCGGCGTTCGCATCCGCAACGGCGAGTTTTCAGTGCAGATCCTGCGGCAATAGCCGTTCCGATCAAAGATCGCCGGCTTCACGCGCGCTTTAGGTTGAGCGCGATTAATCCGTAATGCCGGGTCAGCGCCACTTCAGGCCGCGGGATTCAGCGCCCTTGAGAGGACTCGGCTGGTGCCGTAGGTTGCACCGCCCATGAAAGATTTTTGACATGAAAGCCGCCCTTCTTACGGATCGCGGCGTGGTCAAAGTCGCCGGCGACGGCGCACGCGGCTATCTGCATGGGCTCGTCACCGCCGACATACTCGCCCTCGCACCGGGGTTGGCGCGCTTCTGCGCGCTGCTGACCCCGCAAGGCAAAATCATTGCGGATTTCATCGTGGCCGAAGCGCCGGCATCGGACGGCGGCGGCTTCTTTCTCGATATTCCCAGAGCACTCGGTGCAGCGCTCGTCGCCAAGCTCAACCTGTACAAATTGCGCGCCAAGGTCCTCGTCGAAGACTTGTCTGAGACTCTCGGGGTCCTCGCCATGTGGGACGGCAATGGCTTCGCCAAGATTGGCCTGGCTTACGCCGACCCACGGTTACCGGCGCTCGGTATGCGCGTGATGCTGCCGCCGCATCTGGCCACCGCGGCCGCAGCCGGGTTGGGCGCAGAGCTCGTCGACGCAAGCCTTTACGAAGCTCATCGCATCGCGCTCGGTGTGCCACAGGGCGGAACCGATTTCAGCTACGGCGACGCCTTTCCACATGAGAGCGACATGGACCAGCTCGGCGGCGTCGATTTCGCCAAAGGCTGTTATATCGGCCAGGAAGTGGTGTCGCGCATGCAGCACCGCGGCACGGCGCGCACCCGCGCAGTGCCAGTGCGTTACGACGGCCCCGCACCACAAGCCGGAGCGGCCGTCATGGCAGACGGACGCCAGCTTGGCACTATGGGATCGGCCGCTGCTGGCCGTGCAATCGCGCTGCTGCGTCTCGACCGGGTAACGGAGGCGATGTCGCGCGGCGAGCCGCTGAACGCCGGCGGCGTGGCAATCCATCTCGTCAAACCGGACTGGGCGCACTTTGCCTTTCCGGGCGAATCTGAGGCTGCCGAATGAATGTTATCGTTCACACCGATGGCATCGCGCGGTGTCCGTGGCCTAAGGAAGCGGACGCGCTCTACGTTGCCTATCACGACACCGAATGGGGCGTGCCGGAATACGACGACCGCGCGTTGTACGAAAAGCTCGTTCTCGACGGCTTTCAGGCCGGCTTGTCGTGGATCACCATCCTGCGCAAGCGCGAGAATTTTCGTCGCGCCTTCGACGACTTTGTGCCCGAGAAAATCGCGCGGTACCGCCCGGCGCGAGTCGAGCGTTTGATGGCGAATGCCGGCATCGTACGCAACCGCGCCAAGATCGAAGGCACAGTGCTCTCGGCGCGTGCTTGGCTGGAGATCATGGAAAAGGGCCCAGGCTTTTCCAAGCTGCTATGGGACTTCGTCGATGGCAAACCCAAGGTCAATCACTACAAGAGCACGCGGCAGGTACCGGCAGAGACCGCAACGTCGCGTGCGCTGTCCAAGGAGCTGGCGCAGCGCGGCTTCAAATTTTGCGGGCCGACCATCGTCTATGCCTTCATGCAGGCCGTCGGCATGGTCAACGACCATCTGGTGACATGCTACCGCTACGAGGCCGTGCAGAAAATTGTCGAAAAAACTGCGAATAAACTTGCCAAGTAACTTGCCAAGTGAGCTGAAGAAAAATAAGTCGCCGGCGCGTCGCATTGGCAAACCGCGCGCCTGGCAGCGCATGTTGTCGGGCCGGCGGCTCGATCTGCTGGACCCCTCGCCGCTCGATATCGAAATCGAGGATATCGCCCACGGGCTGGCGCGGGTGGCGCGCTGGAACGGCCAGACCCACGGCCAGAATATTTATTCCGTCGCCCAACATTGCTTGTTGGTAGAGGCCGTTGCTCGCATTCGCACGCCGCGGCTCGATCGCGGCCGCCGCCTCGCGGTGCTGCTGCATGATGCCCCCGAATACGTTATCGGCGACATGATCTCGCCGTTCAAATCGGTGATCGGCGGCGACTACAAATCGGTTGAACTGCGTCTGCTCGCGGCCATTCATCGACGCTTCGGGCTGCCGGCGCCTACTCCGCCCGAGGTCGAGGCACTGATCAAGCTCGCCGACCGCGGCGCGGCCTATCTGGAAGCGACACGTCTCGCCGGCTTCGAGCCGGCGGAGGCGCGGCGTTTCTTCGGGCGCCCGCCAGCGATTTCGCAATCCTTGGAACGCGATTATCTCAAGCCCTGGCCTGCGGAGACCGCGCAAACGCGCTATCTGGAGCGCTTTAAGACTCTGCTTGCCGAATGAGCATCACACTTGTGCAGCCGCCGGACGCTATGTGAAAAATAATAACAATCGAAACCTGGCCACGATTCTCGGCTTATCATACTTGGCCCATGATCCACGTCTGCTCGCTTGCCCGCCTGTATGAGACCGTCGAAGACACCGGCGCGCGCCACATCGTGTCGCTGATCGGCGACGAGGCGAATGTGCAGCGTCCGGCCGCGGTCGCACCGGAAAATCATTTGTGGCTGCGGCTGCATGACATTTCCATGCCGCTCGACGGCTACATCATGGCCGGCGAGGCGCAAATCGCCGATCTCATCCGCTTCGTACGCGGCTGGGACCGCCAAGCGCCGCTGGTGATGCACTGCTACATGGGCATCAGCCGCTCTACTGCGAGCGCCTATGCCAGCGTCTGTGCACTCAACCCGCAGCGCGGCGAGCACGACATTGCGCAGGCCCTCCGCCAGGCATCGCCGACGGCGACGCCCAATATCCGGATCGTGGCGCTCGCCGACAATTTGCTCGGCCGCAACGGCCGCATGATTGCCGCCATCGAGGGAATCGGCCGCGGCGTCATGGTCGGGGAGGCCGTGCCGTTCCGGCTCGATCTCGACTGAATGAATCCTGGATCGATTACTCTTGGATGGCCGGCCGTAGGCCGCCAGCGACCGGTGTCGCCCGCGGGCGCAGCGGATTACCGGTCGTGAGTTGGGTGCGCGGGTTGTGCTGCTGGAAGTCGCAATAGGCGAACGACAACCCAGAAATAGAGCCGCGGAAGCTGCGGTAGTCGAGCTTCTGCACCCGGAAACACGGCTCGAGCGGCAGCCCCGAAAGATGTGCGCACATCGCCGTGCCGTTGACCTTGAGCGTGCCCGCCGGCAGCGATGCAAAGCGCGTCACGCCCTGGCCTCCCGGCCGGATCGTTCCGACCACGGAGCCGTCGCCGAAGATGCGGCCCATCCCGACGGTGCCATCGAAGCAGGTATAGGAGAACAGCTTGCCGACGACGAAAGCGCGCGCCTGTTCCGGCGCGAGATCCTCGGCAACAGCCGCCCCGGCTCCGAAAATGCACGCACACACTAAGGCCACACGCAGCAACATTGCCAACTCCAGCCCGGACACGCGAGCGACGTTAACAAAATTTCTTAACCGTCCCCTTACCATACCAGCCTCGTCAGTCCGGCGTTAGTCTGGCCGCCTCTCGCGGCTGTTTACCCGATCTTTACCACAATCCGCCCGCGCACCTGGCCTTCGACGATACGGCGGCCGGCCCCGATAACATCGGCAAGCCCGATCTCAGTGGTCATCGCCGCGATTTTGTCCCGCGACAGATCCCCCTCCAGACGGCGCCACGCCTCCTGGCGCAGCGGCAGCGGGCACATGACAGAATCGATGCCCAGAAGCGACACCCCGCGCAGAATGAACGGGGCAACCGAAGTGGGCAAGTCCATGCCGCCGGCAAGTCCACAGGCGGCGATGGCGCCGCCGTAGCGCGTCATCGACAGCACGTTGGCAAGCGTCGTCGAGCCCACGGCGTCGATGCCGCCGGCCCAACGCTCCTTGGCGAGCGGGCGCGGCGGGCCGCTGAGGTCCTTGCGATCAATCACCTCGGCTGCGCCGAGATCCTTGAGATAGGCCGCTTCGGAGGTGCGGCCGGTCGAGGCGATGACCTGATAGCCGAGCTTGGCAAGGATGGCGACAGCGACCGAGCCGACCCCGCCGGCGGCGCCGGTGACGACAATCGGCCCGCGCTGGGCTGTAATACCGGCGCGTTCGAGCGCCATCACCGACAGCATTGCCGTGTAGCCCGCGGTACCAATCGCCATGGCATCGCGCACGGTCATGCTGGCTGGTAACCGCACCAGCCAGTCACCTTTGACCCTCGCTTTCTGCGCATAGGCGCCGAGATGGGTTTCGCCGAGACCCCAGCCGTTGAGAATGACTTTGTCGCCGGGTTGCCACGCGGCATCGGAGGAGGATTCGACAGTGCCGGCAAAATCGACACCGGCGATCATCGGAAAGCGGCGCACCACTGGCGCCTTGCCGGTGACTGCGAGCCCATCCTTGTAATTCAAGGTGGAATATTCGACACGAACGGTGACATCGCCGTCCATCAAGTCTTTTTCGTCGAAGTCCTTAAGCTGGACCGTCTGGCCAGATTCCGCCTTATCGACGACGATGGCTTTGAATGTCGTCATGGTCGTACTGACCCTCGCTCGTCATGGCCGGCTTGACTTAGGCCGGCGCGGCTACGGCGCGCACCACCGGCTTTTCCACGATAGGCATGTTGATCAACGCCGAAAGGACCCCGAACAGGATAGCGAGCCACCACACCAGATTATATGAACCGGTGCGGTCGAACACGATGCCGCCGAGCAATACGCCGAGGAAACCGCCAACCTGGTGACTGAAGAAGGCAAAGCCAGCCAGCGTCGCCAGCCAGCGCGTGCCAAACATCAGTGCGATGATGCCGTTGGTCGGCGGCACGGTCGATAGCCACATCAGACCCATGGTCGCGCCGAATATCAAGCAGGTCACCGTCGTGACTGGAAACGAGATGAACGCCAGGATCGCCGCGGCACGGACGAAATAAATGATCGACAGCAGGTAGCGCTTCGGCATGCGGTCGCCGAGCCAGCCGGCCGTAACTGACCCGATGATGTTGAACAGCCCGATGGTCGCGATGGTCCAGCCGCCAACCTGCGCAGAGAGGCCCTGATCAATCAGGTAAGATGGCATGTGCACGGTGATGAACTGAAGCTGGAAGCCGCAAGTAAAAAAACCGAGCACAAGCAGAAGATACGAGCGGTGCGCAAAAGCTTCGCTCAGCGCCTGTCCGAGCGATTGTGTCGACACCACCTCGCCTGCCGGCATTGTCTTCGGCGTGGCCAGCGCCAGCGATAGTGGCAACACGCCGAGCATGCTGACCGCGAAGATAACCAGCGTTTGCTGCCAGCCAAATGTATCCATCAGCAAAACGGCGATCGGCGAATAGAGGAACTGGCCAAACGACCCCGCCGCAGTGCCAAAACCGAAAGCAACGGATCGCCACTCCGGCGGCAGGATCTTGCCGAAAGCCGCGAGCACGACCGGAAACGAGCAGCCGGCCAAGCCAAAACCGATCAGCACGCCCGCCGAAGCATCGAGTATCGGGGCGCTGGTCGCGTGCGACATCAGGATGAGTCCGCAGGCGTAGAACACCGCACCAACGCAGACGACCCGTATCGTGCCAAAACGATCGGCGATCATGCCGCCGAGCGGCTGGCCGATGCCCCACAGCAAGTTTTGCAGTGCAAGCGCGAATGCGAAAACGTCGCGGCCCCAGTGATTGGCGCTCGAAAGCGGCGTCAGAAAAAACCCCAGCGTCGAACGCGGACCGAAGGCGATCAGCGTGATCAGGCAGCCGAAGCCGATGACGAGCGCCGGGCTGCGCCAGCCTGCCGCCTGGGCGGTAGATGGACTCACGACGAGCTGGTCGTTGGTTGTGGTCATAGTCGCCCCGGGCAGCGCAACGGATATCAAAAAGCCGCGCACTATAATTCGCCGGACTTAAACACCCAAACGAAAACTACTATTCCATATGCGGCGCATGGCTGGCCCAACCCCCGTCGCATGGGTTTGCCTTATTGTGCTGTGCTGGCTATGGATTTCCCGATGTCGCTCTTCCGCCCGGACGCCTTTATCTCGCCGCTCGAAATCGAAGCGGCGGTGACGCGCGCGCTCGAAGAGGACCTTGGCCGCGCCGGTGATATCACCTCGACCGCGACGGTGCCGGAAGACGCGCGGGGCCGCGCCGCCGTCGTGGCGCGCAAGCCGGGTGTGATTGCCGGCCTGCCGCTGGTCGAAATGGCTTTCCGCCGGCTATCGCCGCAGATCGCGATCGAACCGCATGGCCGTGACGGCATGACGGTCAAACCCGGGACCGGCTTGATGACGATTTCCGGCAACGCCCGCGCCATCTTGTCCGCCGAGCGCACCGCGCTGAACTTTCTCGGCCATCTCTCCGGCATCGCAACCGGAACAGCCGAATTCGTGCAACGCATCGCCCACACCAAGGCGCGCGTCATCTGCACCCGCAAGACTACGCCCGGGCTGCGGGCGCTGGAGAAATATGCCGTGCGCTGCGGCGGCGGCTTCAATCACCGCTTCGGTCTCGATGACGCGGTGCTGATCAAGGATAACCACATCGCGGTGGCGGGCGGCATCCGCGCGGTGCTCACCGGCGCCAAGGCGGCATGCGGCCATCTGGTCAAAGTCGAGATCGAGGTCGACTCGCTAGATCAGCTCAAGGAGGTGCTCGACGTCGGCCTTGCCGATGTCGTGCTGATCGACAATTTCGATCTCGATTCGATGCGCAACGCGGTTGCGATGGTCGCGGGACGCCTCGTCATCGAAGCCTCCGGCGGCATCACGCTCGACAGCGCCGCCGCTATTGCCGAAACCGGAGTGGATTATCTGTCTTCAGGCGCGCTCACCCATTCGGCGCAAAATCTCGATATCGGGCTCGATATCGAGATGTAGGCCTCGGCTATTTCTGCGGCGCTGCGCGCATGTATTCAACCTTCGGCTTGGCAGTGTGATGCTTGCTCTTTGCGGCCGCCGTAGCGCTCTGCGCGTAAGCCGCGGCAAAACCCAGCGCGAGCACAACAGCAACGGCTATTCTGATGGCGTTCGTCATCGTTATTCCTCCCTGCGCCGCATCATCGACCGATCCGGCGACAAGACGATAGCACGATCCGTCACAGCTTCGCAGTCGCCGCGGTCGTTGTTGAGGCCTGGGATTTCGCCACCGTATCGGCAGCCTTCGGCTGAGCGATCGGGTTTTCCTTGAACGCCTCGGGATCCGGCCTCAAGGTTTCCGCCTTAAGCGCGCTCGGGCCCCAATCGTCTACGCCATCGCCCCAATTGCGCGGCCGATAGAATGTATGGACGCCAAGACTGTAGAGGCGCGACATCTCGTGCACCCAGCTCGGGTGCACCCAATAGGCATGATAGTGCGTGGCGTGGCCGACTTCGGCGAGCCAGATCTTGCCGTCGAGCATGTTTTTGGCAATGCGTTTGGCTTGCTCCCACATGTCCGGCTCGTCGATCTTGTTGAGATCCTTGCCTTCGCAGGCGAAGGTGAACTGGCAGGCAAGATGCCGACTGGCGTTCTGGTAGACAACGCCGCAAACGTTGTTCGGGTAAAAGCCCGAGAACACGCGGTTCATGACCACCTGGGCGACCGCCTCCTGGCCTTTCTCCGGTTCACCGCGCGCTTCGAAATAAACCGCGTCGGCGAGGCACTTTTCGGCTTGGGCACGCGGCTTGCCGTTGAGGCCGAGGCGATCTCCAGGAGTTCGGAGCAGCATGGAGTCGTTCTTGCCCGCTATCGTCTCGCCGCCCTCGCCTGCTTCGCTATCGTCGCCCTCGAGCGCCGCGAGCTTGATACCGGAATCGACTGGCGAGACCAGGACCGGCTCGGCGCCGGGCGCCCAGCGCTGCATCCCGCTCGGCGAGCCCATCGTGCCGGCGCCAAAAAACGTCTGGCTGCTGGTTTCGGCGAAATCGTCGTTGAGGAAAGACATCATCGCCAGCGAGGACGGCTTCCCGTTCGGATACATTTCGCTCACCGACGGAATTTCCGGCGGCTTGTCGGCGAGCGCGGTATCGTCGTCGGCAGACGCCGCCGCTGCGTCCACGCTCGCGGACTGCATCACGGCCGGCATCGGGGAAACACTTTGATCGGCGTCCTGCAATCGCAGCACTGGCGCTGGCGGCGGCAATTGCGCCGGCTGTGCGATCGGCGGCACGCTGTTGTCCAGCTCGGTGCTCTTGAGCGGCAACATCGGCGCCGGCGCGGCAGGCGGCGAAATGACCGGCTGCACCGCGGGCAACGCATCGATCGGCTGCAACTGCGGCAAGCTTGCCGGCTCGGCCACAGCGGGTGCCGGGCTGACTATCGGCAGGCGATCGCCTTTGTGGCTGCGGTCGACCACGGGATAATCGAGCTGCGTCGCCGGCGCGTCCAGCGGCGCGTCGATCTGAAAGCTGTCCGAATTGAGCGAATTCGGATCGAAGTTCACCGTCTGATAGCCGGGCGGCTCCGGCATCGAAGTCCCGATCGGGCGAGCGTAGCTGAATGTCGCGCGCTCGATGGTGCCGAAAGGCGAAGCGAGCAGATGCTCGCTCATACGCTGCGCAATGCCCGGCTGATGCGCAAACAGCGCGGCGAGATCCTGATATCCGATCGAAGTCGGCATCAGCGCGATGAAAAACGCACTGAACCAGTAGGGCGCAGATGAGGCGCCCATCGTCCGGACACGCGACGCAACCATTACCCCGTACCCCAACGCCTGCACGCAACGCGTACGTAGTTATGAGAAACCTGCAGCTGTGGCGCGAATGCGACAGTTCAATCTATTGTCGTGTTAACCTTGCGAACGCGTTAATCGCACCGCGCGCACATGGAACTCGCGGCGAACACGACGCATATGGTAAAAAAAGTTTCAACATTGCGGACGCCTGCGCACAAACACGCACGCGCTTCCAGTTCCAAATCAGAACAAAATGAGATCTAGCTGTCGGAGGCCGCGCCTTTGCCGAGCGCGGCCTGCGCCGCGGCAAGCCGCGCGATCGGCACGCGGAATGGCGAGCACGATACGTAGTCGAGGCCAACCTCGTGACAAAATGCGACCGAAGCGGGATCGCCGCCGTGCTCGCCGCAAATGCCGAGCTTGATGTTCTTGCGCACTTTACGTCCCCGCTCGGCCGCGATGCGGATCAATTCGCCGACGCCGTCGCGGTCGATCGACACGAACGGATCGGCCGGCAGGATGCCTTTCGCCGTGTAGATGTTGAGAAAGCTCGCCGCATCGTCGCGGCTGATACCGAATGCGGTTTGCGTCAGATCGTTGGTGCCGAACGAAAAGAACTCGGCCGTCTGCGCGATCTCGCCGGCCATCAGCGCGGCGCGCGGCAGTTCGATCATGGTACCGACCTGATATTTGAGCTTGACCTTGGTCTCGGCGGCGACGGTTTTCGCCATGGCGTCGATGCTCTGTTTCACCAGATCGAGTTCGGCCTTGCTGGCGATCAGCGGCACCATGATTTCCGGCGCCACCGGCTTGCCGGTCGCTTTCTCCGCTTCCACCGCCGCCTCGAAGATGGCGCGCGCCTGCATCTCGGCAATTTCCGGATAGGCGATTGCGAGCCGGCAGCCGCGGAAGCCGAGCATCGGATTGAATTCGTGCAGTTCGCGCGCCCGGTCGGCGAGCTTCTTCGGGTCCGCGCCCATCGCCTGCGCGACCTCGGCAATCTCGGCTTCGTTGTGCGGCAGGAATTCGTGCAGCGGCGGATCGAGCAAACGGATCGTCACCGGCAGGCTGCCCATGATCTTGAACAGCTCGACGAAATCGGAGCGCTGCATTGGCAGCAGTTTTGCGAGCGCAGACCGGCGCGACTTTTCATCGTCCGCCAGAATCATTTCGCGCACGGCGCGGATGCGCTCGTCGTCGAAGAACATGTGCTCGGTGCGGCACAGGCCGATTCCCTCGGCGCCGAATTTGATCGCGGTGCGCGCATCGGCCGGCGTATCGGCGTTGGCGCGCACCTTGAGTTTGCGCACGTCGTCGGCCCACTTCATGACCGTGGCGAATTCGCCGGCCATCGCCGGCTCCTGCATCGGCACGCGGCCGACCAGCACCTGGCCGTTCGAGCCGTCGATGGTGAGGATATCGCCCTTCTTCATCGTGGTGCCGCCGGCCGTCATGGTCTGGGCGCGGTAATCGACGCGCAGCGAGCCGGCGCCGGAGACGCAGGGCTTGCCCATGCCGCGCGCCACCACCGCGGCGTGTGAGGTCATGCCGCCGCGGGTCGTCAGAATGCCTTCGGCGGCATGCATGCCGTGGATGTCTTCTGGCGAAGTTTCGACGCGCACCAGGATGACCTTATGGCCCTGGCTTTTGAGCGTCTCGGCGTCTTCGGAGGAAAACACGATCTCGCCGCAGGCGGCGCCCGGCGAGGCCGGCAGCCCGGTGGCGAACACCTTGCGATGGGCATTGGGATCGATGGTCGGATGCAAAAGCTGATCGAGCGCTGCTGGATCGATCCGCGCCACCGCTTCGCTCCTGGTGATGAGCTTTTCCTGAGCCAGCTCGACGGCAATGCGCAGCGCGGCCAGCCCAGTGCGTTTGCCGCTGCGGGTCTGCAGCATCCACAGCTTGCCCTGCTCGACCGTGAATTCGAGGTCCTGCATGTCGCGATAATGTTTCTCGAGCGCGGCGTGGATGCGCTTGAGCTCGGCGAACGCTTCCGGCAGCGCCGCCTGCATCGACGGCTTGTCGGAGCCGGCCTGCTTGCGCGCCTCCTCGGTGATCTCCTGCGGCGTGCGGATGCCGGCGACGACGTCTTCGCCTTGCGCATTGATCAGGAACTCGCCGTAGAGCTTCTTCTCGCCGGTCGATGGATTGCGCGTGAAGGCGACACCGGTCGCCGAGGTGTCGCCCATATTGCCGAACACCATGGCCTGCACGTTGACCGCGGTGCCCCAGCTTTCCGGAATGCTGTGCAGGCGCCGATAGGTGATCGCGCGCTGGTTCATCCATGAGCCGAACACAGCGCCGACAGCGCCCCACAATTGCGCATGGACATCCTGCGGAAACGGTTGCCCGCTCTCGTCCTCGACGCGCTCCTTGTAGTGCGCGATGATTTCGGCCCAGTCGCTGGCGTCGAGATCGGTATCGAGTGTGTAGCCGTTGCGATCCTTGTGCTCGTCGAGGATTTCCTCGAAGTGATGATGGCCGATGCCGAGCACGACGTCGGAATACATGGTGATGAAGCGCCGGTAGCTGTCATAGGCAAAGCGCCGGTCGCCGGATTTCTCGGCAAGTGCATTCACCGTCACATCGTTGAGCCCGAGGTTGAGCACGGTATCCATCATGCCCGGCATCGATGCCCGCCCGCCCGAGCGCACCGAAACCAACAGCGGATTTTCGCCATCACCGAATTTCTTTTTGGCGATGCGGCCGACCTCGGCGAGTGCGGCCTCGACCTGGGCCTTCAATTCCTTCGGATAGGTTTTGCCGTTGTCGTAGAAATAGGTGCAGACCTCGGTGGTGATGGTGAAGCCGGGCGGCACCGGCAGGCCGAGATGCGCCATTTCGGCCAGACCCGCGCCCTTGCCGCCGAGCAGGTTGCGCATCGAGGCGCGGCCCGCCGCCTTGCCGCCGCCGAAGGCATAGACCCACCTGCTCTTGCCGGGCTTGCCTGCCACGCGCGGGGATTTCTTCACCGCCTGACGGGATTTCTTGGAGCGCGATTTAGCCATTGCCTGCCGTTCCGAATCCGGTCGTTTCTATTGCTGCTGACGGCGTTTCCGGCGACGCCGCAATGTCATAAATCAAATCTATTGAATGAAGTGATGGATAGCATTCAAGCCGGTCAATCCGACAATAATAAGATAGATCGCGACGATGTAGTTCAACAGCCGCGGCAGGATCAAAATCAGAATGCCGGCAATCAAGGCTACAAGCGGCGTGATATGGGCAGCGGTGATGACCATTGGATGTCCTCGGATTTGAATGACTTAGGGGAGAGCATAACTCTCGGCTTGAAACCGGCACTCCGGTAACGCGCAAGCCGCCGTTCGGTTCTATGCGACAAATGCAACCGGCGGAAGCGGGGTGGCACGGCATGCAGCGACTTCTCAACATCCGATGCTCTTCCTCCTGCCTGCGGGGAAGGGTGCGGGCGCTGACGCGCGCAAGTTTCTATTCCGTCATCCCGAGGTGCGAGCGGAACGAGTCTCGAAGGACGACGGCCCCTGCGCCTTGGCCGTCGTCGTCCGAGGGCCGCCATAGCGCGTCGCAGACGCGCAAACGCTCATGGCACGGCCACCTCGGGATGACGGTGAACGAGTAAGCTTCACCGTTCTCGCGGCGCGTTTCGCGCCCGAGTTGTTGTTCACGCTCGCGAAGCTCTCGCCTTCAGCACCGATCTTCGTCAGAGAATGCCGGCGGTGGTCACTGGCATCCTCACGATCTGCGCTTCAAGCCACGAACTGAAAGCTGCAAGAAGAAAGGAAAGCGGAACGCCGACAAACGCTGTTCACGAAAACCACCGCACCTTGCGGTGCGGCGCGCGCCTTGCAAGGCGCGCTCGCCCATCGGCGTTCCACCACGGCTCTTACCTAAGGGAGTCATCGTCCCAAAGGCTCACCTCGGGCCAGGCTTCGTGCGAAGAGCGCCACGAGGCAGGTTCGCCGCCGACGCGTCACCGCACTCCCAGCGAGCACCTCGCGCGCCGGTCATAGTGCCGGCAGGCTTGATACCCGAGACGCCCGGGAGCGGAAGTGACGAGCCGCCGCCCGCGGGCACCGCACCCCGTTCCGATCAGCCGGGGTCACCGGCTGATGTCCTTCACGCCGAACGGGATTAATCGCCCCTTATTCAAATCGCTGCGGCAATGTCAAAGCGAATCATTTCCGTGCGCGATTGTTCAAACAAAACACGATGTTACGCGGCGCGGATTTTTTCGCCGAGCGCACCGAATGCGCTTCACTCCTGAAGATTTGCAAACGCGAGCGTATCCCGGACGGAGCATGGCGACTTGCGGTGCGCGAGATGCGGCCCGCGATCGATTTTCAAGATAAAGATTCGTATCCTGCGTCATGGCCGGGCTTGTCCCGGACATCCCGATCAATTCGGCACCGCGTTGCCCATTGAATCGAGATCGCCGGAACAAGTCCGGCGATGACGTTAGCCTTCGATCTTGGAAAAGTCGGCCACCGCGCGGGTCGCGGCGCGGATTTCGTTGAGGAGTTTTAGCCGGTTCTCGCGCAGCGCCTTGTCGTCGACATTGACGGTGACCTGGTCGAAGAAGGCATCGACGTGAGGGCGCAGATTTGCCATGGCGGTCATGGCGGCGGCGAAGTCTTCCTTAGCCACAGCGGCAGACGCCTCGGCCTTTGCGGCATCGACTGAGGCGGCGAGTGCTTTTTCCTCGGGCTGAGTGTAAAGGTTCGGCTTAGGTGCGCCGGTATACTCGCGGCCGTCCTTTTTCTCCTCGATGCGCAGGATGTTGCTTGCACGCTTGATGCCCGCCAGCAGACTTTTACCGTCCTCGGTGTCGAGGAATTTCCCCAGCGCCTCGACGCGCCGGACGATGAGGAGAAGATCGTCCTGACCTTCGAGCGCGAACACGGCGTCGACCAGATCGTGCCGCGCGCCTTGCTCGCGAAGCTGAACTTTCAAGCGGTCGGCGAAGAAGGATAAAAGGTCTCCTGAGAGACCTTCCAGATACCACTCCCGATATTCAAATAATGCCTTCGATGAATCCTCAAAAGGCGGTTTCTGCTTTGCTATTGAATGCGCAGCCTGACGGCTCCTGAAAGTCGCCTGAAGCAATCGAACAAAATGCCCATCTTCCATCGAATCCTTTACAGAAAAGTCGACTAACTCACGCAACAAGTATCTTGCCAGATCAATGATATGCAATCTTAGCTCAGCCTCTAAAAGCAATCGAATAATTCCTAGAGCTGCTCGGCGCAGCGCATACGGATCTTTCGAGCCGGTCGGCTTTTCGCCGATAATCCAAAAACAAATCAAAGTATCAATCTTATCGGCCAACGAGACCGCAAGTGAAACAGGCTCCGCCGGGACCAAGTCGCTTGGGCCTTTTGGCTTGTAATGATCTTCACAAGCGTGAGCTACCGCCTCATCCTCACCCTGCTGTTCGGCATAATATTTTCCCATCAAGCCTTGAAGCTCAGGAAATTCGCCGACAACCTCGGTCAGGAGGTCAGCCTTGCAGAGATAGGCTGCACGTTGAACGTTATTGTAGTAAACGGCAGTGCTGCCCGAATATTTCGTCTCTCCTATTTTTTTTTGCCGATCGATTTGTTCCGCAATTATCTTCGAGACATTCATAATACGCGTAATGCGCTCCGCCTGCGTGCCCAGCCTCTCGTGAAACACAATATGCTCGAATTTCGGCAGCCGGTTCTCAAGCCGCGTCTTCAAATCCGTCTCGTAGAAAAACTTCGCGTCCGACAGCCGGGCGCGGATGACGCGCTCGTTACCGGCGACGATGGCTTTGCCGCCGTCCTCGGCTTCGAGATTTGAAACGAGAATGAACTTGTCGACCAGTTTGGCGTGCGCGGCATCGCGCAGCACAAAACATTTCTGGTTGTTGCGGATGGTGGCGCGGATCACCTCTTCGGGAATTTGCAGGAATTTCTCGTCGAACGAGCCCATCAAGACAACCGGCCATTCGACGAGGCCCGAGACTTCGGCGAGCAGGCCGTCGTCCTCGATCAGTTCCAGCCCCTGCGCGAAGGCAAGCTGCTTCGCCTCGGTGCGGATGATGTCGCGGCGGCGCTCGGCATCGAGCACGACCTTGGCTTTGCCGAGTTTCGCCGCGTAGTCGTCGAGCCGTCGCACCGTGAACGGCTCCGGCGCCAGGAAGCGGTGGCCGCGCGTCACATTGCCGGCCGCGATGCCGCCGACCGAGAAAGCGACGATATCGGGATCCTCGGTTTCCGGCCCGAAGGTGGCGACGATGGAGTGCAGCGGCCGCACCCAGGTGAGCGCGCCGGGCGCTTTCGATTGCTCGCCCCAGCGCATCGACTTCGGCCACGGAAAGCCCTTGATGACGTCGGGCAAAATCTCGCCGATCACCGCGATCGCGGCGCGGCCCGGCTTCTCGATCACCGCGACATAAAAGTCTCCCTTCTTGTCGGGCTGCACTTTCGCTTCGTCGATCGATTTCAGCCCCGCGGCTTTGAGAAATCCGGCGATGGCGTTGTCCGGGGCGCCGACGCGCGGGCCCTTCTTCTCCTCGCGCACGTCGGGCTGCCGCGCCGGCACGCCGTGCACCGAGAGCGCCAGCCGCCGCGGCGTCACGAACGCCTTGGCGCCTTCGTAAACAAGCCCGGCAGCAACCAGCCGATCAGTCACAGCCTTGCGCAAATCCTCCGCCGCCCGCGCCTGCATGCGCGCGGGGATTTCCTCGGAGAAAAGCTCGAGCAGGAGATCGGGCATGGATTACGGCGCTTGCTCTTTCCCCTCCCCCTTGTGGGGAGGGGTAGGGGTGGGGGTCGCGAGGCAGGCACTCTGAATCATTTCAAGCACACCATCGATGTTGCCCAACACTTCATTGTTCCAAAATCGCAAGACGCGATAGCCTTCCGACTCTATAAATCTTGTCCGGCTCGCATCGCGTTTGATTTTGCTCCGCATGTTGACTGCCGTCGATTTCAATCACGATCTTCAAATGATGATTGGCAAAATCGATAATGTAACGGCCGAGGCGGACCTGCCGGCGAAAATGCGAGCTTGGCAACGCCAGCCGATGTCGTACGTGCCACCACAGCTTTCTTTCCGCTTCGGTCGGGTTTACCCGCATCGCATGCGCGCGAAGCTTGTTGGCCGTCACGATCGTTCGGTCAAGTGGCGCCCAGGTGCGCGGCTCAATGTTTCGCGATTGCCTCTGCGTCATTGCGCGACCTCCCGACCCCCACCCCGCCGCCTTCGGCGGCGGCCCTCCCCCCCCGTTCAGGGGAGGGATTTATGTGAGCCGTCGCACATTGGCTGGTGCTGAGAGCGCTTGCAGGTGCAGAACCACACCTCTTCGTTCGAGGTCGCCTTCCATTCCTGCGGCCGGAATTCGGTGCCCTTGTGCGAGCCGTCACAGAATGGTTGCGACTTCGAGCGCCCGCAGGCGCACCACCAGTAGCTTTCGCCGGCCACGACATTGATCGGGAGCGGCTGCCGGCCGCCGATTTCAGGTTCACTCATGTCTTTCTCCTCGCTCGCTCATGTGCCTTTGCCTCCGCCATCGGTTGCGAGCCACGCCGCGCCGCACGCTTTGGCGAGTTCGCGCACCCGTAGGATGTAGCTCTGCCGCTCGGTCACCGAAATCACGCCGCGGGCGTCGAGCAGATTGAAGACGTGGCTCGCCTTGATGCACTGATCGTAGGCCGGCAACGCCATCAGATGCCGATTTCGCCGGTCACTGTCAGCCCAGCCGGCATCGAGATATTTGTTGCACGCCGCTTCCGCCATCCGGAATTGCTCGAACAGCATATCGGTGTCGGCATATTCGAAATTGTGCCGCGAATATTCCTGCTCGGCTTGCAGGAATACGTCGCCATAGCTGACCCGCTCGGCACCATCGCGACCATTGAAGTTGAGATCGAAAACGTTCTCGACGCCCTGCACATACATCGCCAGCCGCTCGAGCCCGTAGGTCAACTCTCCGGCAACCGGCGCACACTCGAAGCCGGCGACCTGCTGAAAATAGGTAAACTGCGAAACTTCCATGCCGTCGCACCAGCACTCCCAGCCGAGACCCCAGGCGCCGAGCGTCGGACTTTCCCAGTCGTCCTCGACGAAACGGATGTCGTGGATTTTCGCATCGATGCCGATGGCGTACAGCGAGTTGAGATAAAGCTCCTGCAGATCGTCCGGCGATGGTTTGAGGATCACTTGCATCTGATAGTAGTGCTGCAAGCGGTTCGGATTTTCGCCGTAGCGGCCGTCCTTGGGCCGGCGCGACGGCTGCACATAGGCGGCCTTCCACGGCTTTGGCCCGAGCGCACGCAAAGTCGTTGCCGGATGAAACGTGCCGGCGCCCACCTCCATGTCGTACGGCTGCAAAATGACGCAGCCACGATCCGCCCAATAGCGTTGCAACGCCAGGATCAGCCCCTGGAACGAGCGTTCCGGACGCATATACGGCGGCAAATCGGCGGTCGGCGGACTTCGCATGGACAGATTTGGCATTGAAGGGTTCGGCATTGGCACGTTGTTGGTAGAACCCCGGTTGCAGGTCAAGTCTCGGCACACGGTAGGGCGGCAATGGCGATTCGCCACACGCCCGCTATGCTAGTATCAGAAATCGGCGATCACGATGCCGGATAGCGGGAGGAATAACGTGCGCAAGGTTCACTGTGTATTGGCGGCCTTCTGCGCCGTGCTGTCACTATCCGGAGCGCAGATTGCGCAGGCGCAGGATTTTCCGAACCGGCCTGTCCGCATCGTCGTCGCCTTCCCGCCCGGCGGCCCGACCGACTTCGTCGGCCGTCTGGTGGCCGACAAGATGACGGCGTTGCTCGGCCAGCGCGTCTATATCGACAACAAGCCCGGCGCCAACGGCACGCTGGGCGGCGGCGACATCGCCAAATCCGATCCCGATGGCTACTCGCTGTTTCTCACCACCGCCGGCGCGGTGGTGGTGTCGCCGCACATCATGGCGAGCATGCCATACGACACGCTGAAGGACTTCGTTCCGGTCGCGCTGGTGACCAAAGTCACCGAGGTGATGGTGGTGAAGCCCGGCCTCGGCATCAAGTCGGTCAAGGATCTCGTGGCGATGGCCAAGGAGAAGCCCGGCGCCATCACGTTCGCGTCAACGGGCATCGGCTCGCCGCCGCATCTTGCGCAGGAAATGCTCGACGCTTCCGCGGGCGTGCAATTCCTCCACGTGCCCTATCGCGGTGCCGCGCCGGCATTGACCGACCTGCTCGGCGGCCAGGTGCAGGTCGTCGTGCTCGACATGCCGGTGGTGATCTCGCAGATCCGTGCCGGCGCGCTGGTGCCGATCGGCGTCGCGGCAGACAAGCGCGATCCAACCCTCCCCGACGTTCCGACATTCGCCGAACAGGGCTATCCAAACACCGACGCGTCGAGCTGGTACGGATTACTGGCGCCGGCGAAAACTCCATCCGCGCTCGTCGCGAAGCTGAACAAGGCGGTCAACGACGCGCTTGCCGATCCTGCCGTCCACGAGAAACTGCTCAATGTCGGCGCGATGCCGGTCGGCGGCACGCCGGATTTGTTCGGCACGTTCCTTAAATCCGAATACGAAAAGTGGGGAAAGATCGTCAAAGACCGCGGGATCAAGGATACGCAGTAGAGCCCTCCCGCTCGTCCCCGCGAAAGCGGGGAACCAGTGCCGGATTCCCGCCTGCGCGGGAATGAGCGGAAAACCCTACCCCGGCCGGTACTCGCCGCTTTTCGGATCCTGCTTGAGTTTCGGCAGCGCGTTGCGGTCGATCGGTTCGACGGCCGTCTGCGCACGGGCACGGTCGAGCACGCTGTTGACGCGCTGCACTTCGCGCACGCACCAGCGCACCAGTACGGCGCCTCCCAGCATTCCAAGGGTCACAGCGAGCAACGGATGCATCTTCCCTCTCCCGCGGTTACAGGCCAAACCGCGCCCAGATTGCGCGCGCCTCAAGCGCAGAGATTAATTCGTCGGCAAGTCCCACTGGCATTCCCTGCATCAGCCCGTCCCGCGCCACTCCCGCGATGCGCCGCCCGAACCATCCCCGTTCGGCGCTGATCAAAGGCATAGCGAGCTTGTCGCCGAAGCGTTGCCGTAATACGCCGCGCATATCGCCAATGGCGTCGACCAGCCCGAGTTCGAGACCGCGAGTCCCGCTCCAGTATTCCCCGGAAAACAAGTCATTTTCTGGACCGTTCAGCTTGCCACCGCGGCGCGATTTCACCAGGGCGATGAAGCTGTCGTGGATTTCCCGTTGCAGTTTTTTCAGCCGCTCGACGTCACCGGGATCCGCCGGCAGGAACGGGTCGAGCATCGCCTTGTGCTCGCCCGACGTATAGAGCCGGCGCTCGACGCCGATCTTTTCGATCAGTTTGTCGAAGCCGAACGAGCCGCCGACGACGCCGATCGAACCAACGATCGAATACGGATCGGCGATGATCTCGTCGGCCGCGCAAGCGATCATGTAGCCGCCGGATGCGGCGGCGTCTTCGATGAAGGCAATGACACGGCGGTTCTTCTCGGCCGCAAGTTCGCGAATGCGGCGGAAGATCAGGTGCGATTGCACCGGCGACCCTCCCGGCGAATTGATCGCCAGCGCCACCGCGGAAGCGTTGCGCACGGCGAAGGCGCGATCGAGCGTGCGCGCGATGCCGGCTAGCGTCAGACCCGGCCGCAGCGGGGTCGAAAACCCGATGATACCGTTCAGCCGAACCACCGGAACGACCGGCTCGCTGCGGCGAAAGCGCTTCGGAACGAACCGCCGCAATGCCGACAGCGCGCGGGTGGAAAAGCCTGGAGCGCGCTGCGGCCACAAAGTCTCACTCATGAAATCCACATATGAATTGCCGATAAAAGGGGCAAGTAACGCTTTGTTAATTGGTGGAACGCTTCTTGCTTAGATTGGGGTTGCCGGGTCGACAGGGACGATAGAGCGGAAATGAAGATATATATCTTTCTGATGCTGATTGGCGTGATTGTAGGCCTTTCGCACTTTCCCATCCGCTTCCGGGCAAAGAAAGCGGCTGCTGTGGCGCCCGATTCGATGCCAGCTTAGGCCTAACCGCTAAGCAACGCCCGAGTATCAGTTTCCATTCATCGGCAATGCTGAATTTTCGCGCAGAAGCGCTTCGGCCTGCGCCGTTGGCGTCCCGTCTGCCTTGGCGAGCACCAAGCCCGGCTGCAGCGTCATCGGCGCCCGGCTGGCCTTGACGGCGCGCGCCAATACGCGGATCGCCGGCGCGCCCGGCTTTGGATAAACCGGCAGGATCGAGACCGCGCCAAAATCCCGCGCCAACGCCACGAGCACGTCGGCGAGACCGTCAGCGCGCCAGATCAGCGTGACAACGCCGTGCGGGCGAAGCAACTGCGCCGCGGCGTGCAGCCATTCACGCAGAGTCTCGGAAGACCCGACATGGGCAGCGCGGCGGTCGCGATCCGGCGATGGATTATGCAGTGCGACATTGAATGGCGGGTTCATCAGAACTTGCGCCGCGCATCCCGGCGGCAAGTTCGCGGCGGTGAAAGCAGCGGCCGGCGCGCCGACGTCGAGACAGATCGCACGCACGCGATCACCCAGACCGTTGCGCTCCGCATTGGCCTCGGCCAATGCCGCGAGTTCCGGCTCGATCTCAACCAGGCTGACCGATACGCCGTCGATACGCCGGGCCAGTGCCAGTCCTGCGGAGCCGACGCCCGAGCCGAGATCGACAGCATGCTCGCCCGCCGCCGCCGCAACCGCAGCGGCGAGCAGCACGGCGTCGTGGCCAACCCGATGGCCGCGCAACGGCTGGCGCAGGACGAGCCGGCCAGCGAGGATGGCGTCCTCGCTGATTTCAGCCCGTCTAACGGGCATCGGGACGAAGTTCGTCGGCAAGGCCTGCTTCCTTAAGCAGCCGGCGCGCCGCTGTGAGTTGGTCTTCCTCGACCAGAATCCGCCGCGGGAAAACGCCGATCGAGCCCTCCAGCACGCTCATGTTCTGATCGACGATCATATGCGCGATATCGGCGCCGTTGAGCAGCGCTTCGATTGCGGAGATCAGCACAAGATTGTTGGTGCGGACGAGTTCGCGCATTGGCCTAACTCCGCCGGTCTTCGCCCGGCGCGCGCAGCGCCAGATAGGCGAGCAATTTTATCTCGCGCCGGCCGCGCGTGACGGTGTCGAGTATGAGGCCGCAGGCGATGGACAAAAAGCCCAGCAGCATCAGCCCAGTCGAGAGCAGCGCTGTCGGCAGGCGCGGCACCAGTCCCTCTTCGAAGTAAGTCCGGAAGATGGGAACTGCGAGGCCAATGGACACGGCTGCGAGCGAGAGGCCGAACGCGCCGAAAAACGGCAAAGGCCGCTCGGAACGGTAGAGCTTCAATAGCATCCAGAGGATGCGAAATCCGTCGGACCAGGTGTTGAGCTTCGAGACTGATCCGCTCGGCCGGGAAAGGTAGGGCGTGGCGAGTTCCCCGACCGGCAATCCTAATTCGAGGGCATGGACGGACAGTTCGGTTTCGATTTCAAAGCCGCCCGAGAGAATCGGAAACGACTTCACAAAGCGTCGTGAGAGCACTCGATAGCCGGAGAGGGTGTCGGTAAAGGCATGCCCGAAGAAATGAGTGACGAATCCTGTCAACATGACATTTGCTACGCGATGGCCGCGCCGATAGGCCGACTCCTCGTCATCGACGCGGACGGCAACCACCATGTCGAGCCTGTCTGCGATCAGCTTGGCGATCATCTTCGGCGCACTCGGCCCGTCATAGGTTGCGTCGCCGTCGACCAAAACGTAGACGTCCGCTTCGATGTCGTTGAACATGCGCCGCACGACGTAACCCTTGCCCTGATGGCCCTCATGGCGAACCATAGCCCCAGCTGCGCGGGCCGCCTCGACCGTGCCGTCGGTGGAATTGTTGTCGTAGACGTAAACGGTCGCTTCTGGCAGCGCCGCGTGGAAGTCGGAGACGACCTTGGCGATTGCGCGCTCCTCGTTATAGCAAGGTATGAGAACGGCTATGTCCAAGGCGGCGGTCCCGGTGAGCACAAATGGGATCGAAAGTGTTTGCGCTGCACAGGCGCACGACAAACGGATTGATTAGCCGATCATATCGCCTTCTTCAACGCGGGGCCCGGCAGTGCACGCTTGCGGAAAACCGCGAACCCTCGCGATCACACACTCCTCGTTGTCGCACGATACCGAAACGGCGGCCACGCTGCACCGGCTTGTCGCAGCACCGTCGACGTTTGACAGGGGCCCCTCTCCTCCGTCCAGCGGTCGCGCGGCCAGCGATTACTCGTGGTTGACGGCTCGTTGTCATCCTACCATACCGTTTCTACAAATGGACCTGGGCCAATCTCGTACTCTTGGGGACGCATGACTGCGCATCCATCCAATCGCTTTCTGTGGTTGGGCCTCGTGGCCATCGCTTTGGCAAGCTTCGTCGTCTGTGTATCCCTCGACTTCTTCTATTTCAGCAATTCCATATTGAGCGGCGACGAAGAGCGCTTTCTGCGTTCCGCCACGATCCTGTTACAGGAAGGACAGTTCAGGGTAGGAAATGACGTCGCATGGGAGATGCCCGGCACGGCGATGCTTTTCGCCGCCGTCGACTGGCTAAATCTGGCACCGCCGTTGACAGCCATTCGCATGATGAATGCGACGCTCGTCTCGTTGCAGTCCGTTCTTCTCGGCCTGCTTGCAGCGCGGATTTTTCGCGATCGGTTGGCGGGATTGTTAGCCGCCTTCATAGGCGGCTTTTATCCGTACCTGCTGTTTACTCAGGGCCTCGCCTTGAGCGAAACGCCGTTCATCTTCCTGCTCGTGGCTGGCGTATTGGTAATCTACTACTGGAGAGATCAGGGTGCACAGGTGAATTGGACAATGGCAGCTGCCGTCGCAATCCTAACTGCTGCCACGCTGATCAAAGCTACGCTTACGATCCTGCCGCCGATCCTGGTCGCCGCCGCGGCGATCGGCACGCAGCCTTGGTCGAGGACGATGCGCATCTTTGTAAGTTCGGCCGGCATCTATGTGCTGTTGATGTCACCTTGGTGGGCACGGAACTACGTTCTGTTGGACGAATTCGTGCCCTTTACCACCAGTTCCAGCTTTAACCTCTACATGGGCAATAGTCCGAACAATCCGGAGGTCGGAACGTATGGTCCATATTTGCCGCAGAACTGGTCGGTCGATCATGGCATCGACTTGAATCTGATACCTGGCGAACTCAACCGGTCGCGAGCGTTCCGCGACAGGGCCAAAGCGTACATCGTCAAAGATCCAGGCGCTTTCTTCCACCGCGCGATCATCAAGCTTGCTGTATTCTGGAACATCATGCCAAATGCGCCGGCCTTTCAGAAGCCGCTTTATCGCTGGATGGGCGCCGCAAGTTTCGGACCTATCCTGGCATTCGCGATCGTGTGCGGTATTTGGCGTCGCCGGCAGTTTCTCGATCTTCTGCCGTTCTACTTAACAATTGGATATTTCACTGCCCTTTACACCATCACGATTCCATCGATTCGATACCGGCTGCCGATCGAGCCGCTGCTTATCGTGCTCGCGTCCGGCCCGCTAGCCTTCGTCATCCGGTATGGCTTAGGCGATTGCGGAAGTCTTAGAATTCTCAAACTAGATGGTACTCCCCGTGGCCGTGCGGGTTCCCGAATCTGGCGATAAACCGCGGTGTCGCCGCCTGCTTCAAGCGGTCAGGCCGCATGCTTGGCGGCCGTGCTGGCGGTTGTCCACTTGCCGCCTCACCATAGCGTTTCTATGTTCGCCTATGGTTGGAGAGAATTAAGTGGCCGTCGTAATCCCCTTCGAAAGCCCAGGAGAGGCCTCGATCGACCCGCTGGTCGATCTCGTCGCGGCTGACATGGAACGCGTCAACGGCGCGATCCTGGCGCGGACCGGCTCCGAGGTCACGATGATCCCGGAAGTGGCTAATCACCTCATCAATTCCGGCGGCAAAAGGTTGCGGCCGATCCTCACGCTGGCACTGGCCCGGCTGACCAATTATGCCGGCGACGGCCACATTAAGCTCGCCGCTGCAGTCGAGTTCATGCACACGGCGACGCTGCTGCACGACGACGTCGTCGACGAAAGCGAATTGCGGCGCGGCCGGCTTGCAGCGCGCATGCTCTGGGGCAACGAGGCTAGCGTGCTGGTCGGCGACTTTCTGCTCGGCCAGGCGTTCAAGATGATGGTCGAGGTCGGCAACCTCAAGGCGCTAGAAATCCTTTCTGCCGCCGCAGCCGTGATCGCCGAAGGCGAAGTCATGCAGCTGGCCGCCGCAAAGAATACGGCGACGACGGAAGACGAATACATCGCCGTCATCCGCGCCAAGACCGCGGAATTATTCGCCGCTGCCTGCGAAGTCGGCCCGGTGCTGTCGGCGCGGTCGCGCGACGAAGAGGCCGCCTGCCGCTCGTTCGGCATGAATCTCGGCATCACCTTCCAACTGGTCGACGACGTGCTGGACTACGGCGGCGCCGCGGCCAAGCTTGGCAAGAATGTCGGCGACGATTTTCGCGAGGGCAAGATCACGCTGCCGGTCGTGCTCGCGTTCCGCCGCGGCTCTGACGCGGAGCGGGAATTCTGGCGGCGCACGCTTGAGCGCGGCGAAGCCGGCGACGCCGACCTGGAACACGCAATCGGCCTGATGGTGAAGCACCGCGCGCTCGAAGACACGATCGGCCGCGCCCACCATTACGGCGCGATTGCCCGCGACGCGCTCGCCCTGTTCCCCGATTCGGCGATGAAGAAGGCGCTCGCCGAGACCGTCGAGTTCTGCATCGCCCGCTCGCATTAGGTCGAGTTCAATTCAGCGCAGTCGCGCGCACCCACCACGCGGGATATTTGGCGTGCAGCGTCTCCGCCCCGGTAATGGCCTCCGCGGCTGACGAAAACACCGCAAAGCAGGTCGACCCGGAACCGGACATGCGGGCAAGCGCGCATCCCGGCAATCCGCGCAATGCCGCAAGCACGTCAGCAACAATCGGCGCAAGCCCGACTGCCACCACCTCGAGGTCGTTGCGCTGCCCGATCAGGAATTGCACGATTTGCTTCCGGCTTGTCATCCGCGCGATTTCGCCGAAATCGGCGGGGATTGGCGGCATCGCATGCGGGCGCCAGGCCGCGAACACGGCCCTGGTGGCGAGCGCCATGCCTGGATTGACGAGCACCGCCTGGAGCGGCAGCAACTCCAGCGGCTTGGACAGTACATCGCCGATCCCGCGCATCATCCGGGCGCGCGGATCGACGCAGACCGGCACATCGGCGCCGGTCTCACGCGCCGCCGCATAAAGCATGGGATCGTCGGGGGCTAGGTGATTTGCGCGCGCGAGAAGCCGCAGCGCGGCCGCCGCATCTGAAGATCCGCCGCCAAGCCCGGCCGCAACGGGCAGACTTTTTTCGAGATGGTAGGCGCCTAACCCGAGGTCGGGAATGCGCGCGGCAAGAGCGCGGGCGGCCTTGAGCACGAGGTTGTCGGCGTTCTCTCCCGCCAGCGCCGCGCTCGGGCCGCGCACGGTCAAACCAAGCTCGCCGCCCGGCGAAAAGCTCAACGTGTCGCCGCAGCGTGCGAACGCAACCAGGCTTTCGATCTCGTGATAGCCATCGCTGCGGCGGCCAAGCACCCGCAGCGTCAGGTTGACCTTGGCCGGTGCAGGCTCAACGATCGGATCGGGCAAGGACGCCCCTCATCCGCCGTTTCCGGGCTTCTTCGACTTGTCAGCGTCGTCGTCGGAATTTGGTTTCGCGGCGTCAGCGGCCGACGTGTTGTTCTCGGGCAATCCGTTTTTGAGCTTGGCTTCGAGCTTGGGCAGATCTTCAGGCTCCGCACCGAGGTCCTTGGACTGCTGCCACTGGTAGTGCGCTTCCAGCGTGCGGCCGACGCGCCAGTAGGCATCGCCCAGATGATCGTTGATGGTCGGATCGTCCGGCTTCAGTTCGACGGCGCGTTCGAGGTTCTTGACGGCTTCGTCGTAATTGCCGGTGCGAAAATAGGCCCAGCCAAGCGAGTTGACGATATAACCGTCATCCGGCCGCTGCTCGACCGCGCGGCGGATCATGTCCATGCCCTCATCGAGATGCATGCCCTGATCGACCCATGAGTAACCGAGATAATTGAGCACCAGCGGCTGGTCGGGATACAGTTCCAGCGCCTTCTTCATATCGGCCTCGGCGCTCGGCCATTGATGCGAGCGCTCGTAGCAGATGCCGCGGAAATAGAACATCACCCAGTTCGATTTGTCCGGGTTCGGCACCGTGTCGATCGCCTTGCTGTAGGTGTCGGCACAGCCGGCAAAATCCTTGCGCGCACGCTCGATATTGCCGAGCGTGAGGATGGCTTCGGTATCCTTCGGACGCTTGGCAATGAGATCATCCAGCCGCTTCTTGGCTTCGTCGGTGCGATCGAGCGAATCGAGGTCGCCGGCAAGCTGAATCTGGGCGTTACGTGACAGCGGCGACGTTGGCGGCACCCGTTCGTAAACCTTGATCGCGAGTTCGGGCTTTTTGAGCGATTCGTAGAGGTCGGCGAGCGACAACAGCGCCATCGAATGATTTGGCTGAAGATACAGCGCCAACTGCAAATAGATCAGCGCCAGATCTTCGCCGCCACGGCGCCCGATGGAAGCGCCGAGGCCGTAAAGCGCCTCGGCCGCGCCGGCTTGCGGCGATTTAACGAGCGGCGGCAACTTATCGCCGTTCGAAACCGCCTTCATCTCCTCGGTGATCAGCGGATGATCCGGCAACACCTTGTCGAATTCCTGATAGATCTTCAGCGCATCGTCCTTGCTGCCGTTGCGCGACAGGAAACGGCCATAGGCCTCGACCGTGCGCACCGCCGTGGGGTCGACCTTGTAGGCGCGGTCGAAGCGCTTGAGGGCATCCTTCTTGTTGTTGGCGAGGTCGAGGATAAGCCCGGCGTGCTGATCCTTGAAAATGCCGTACCAGTCGGGACCAGACAGCTTGTCGAGCGTGTCTATTGCACCGCGCGTGTCGCCTGAGCCGTATTGCGCCCATGCCGACAGCAGCGTCGCCGTCAGATCGGTCACCGGACCGCGAACCGACTGGGCAAAATTCTGCCGCGCCGCTCCGTAGTCTTTCTGCTTGAGCGCGCGAATGCCTACCACCAATCGCGCAATGCGATCGGTCTTGTCCGCCTGCAAAACGCGGTCGGCGAGTTTGCCGGCAGCGTCGATATCGCCGTCGCTCAAGACCGAAAGAAACGTCCGGCCGAGCAAATCGGGGTTTTTCGGATCGGCCTTGAGGACATTGAGGTAATAGGCTGCCGCAGCGCCGGCGTCGCGCTCGGTCCCGGCGTGCCGTGCGGCCAGATAGCTGCCCGCGGTCGTGAAGTTTGACAGATCCGGTGGTTCAGGCGCCTGGGCGGCCAGAGCTGACGGCAGGCCTAAAGTTACGGCAACACCGACAACGGCGGCTTGCCAGGACAGCGTGTGAGTCACGAGAGCTCCATTGGCGAATTTGAGAATCGGGCGCCCGGCGCCATGCGCGCGAGAATGAACGTTTTGCCCAGCCCCCGCAAGGACGCAGGCTTTTAGGCCCGAAGGGAGGCGAAATCGCGGCAGTTCCGAATGGGACGATGCGACACAAACGAATTCGCTTCGCTCGGCATCACATATTCGGATAATTCGGCCCGCCGCCGCCCTCCGGCGGAACCCAGGTGATGTTCTGATTGGGGTCCTTGATGTCACAGGTTTTGCAGTGGACGCAATTTTGCGCATTGATGACATAGCGCGGGCTGCCGCCCTCCTCGACCCACTCGTAGACGCCGGCCGGGCAATATCGCGCCGACGGCCCGGCATAGACGTCGTGCTCTGAAGATTTTTGCAAAGCCTGATCGTGCACGATGAGATGCACGGACTGATCCTCTTCATGATTGGTATTCGACAGATAGACCGACGACAGCCGGTCGAACGTCAGCTTGCCGTCGGGCTTGGCGTAGGCAATGCGCCGGCACTGCGCCGCCGACTTGAGCGTCGCGAAATCCGCCTTGCCGTGCTTGAGCGTGCCGAACAGCGAGAAGCCGACCGTGTTGGTCCACATGTCGAGCGCGCCGAGCACGACGCCCGCGATGGTGCCGAGCTTCGACCACAGCGGCTTGGCGTTGCGCACCTTCCACAGGTCGAGGCCGATCGGCGATGAGCGCCACGCCGCTTCGTAATCGGCAAGCTCGTCGAGGCTGCGGTCCTGAACCAAGGCGGCAGCAACGTGCTCAGCCGCGAGCTTTCCTGACAGCATCGCATTGTGACTGCCCTTGATACGCGGCACGTTGACGAAGCCGGCCGCGCAGCCGATCAGCGCGCCACCCGGAAAAGTCAGTTTTGGCACCGATTGATAGCCACCCTCGGTAATGGCACGCGCGCCGTAGCTGATCCGCTTCGCTCCGGCAAAAGTGTCGCGCACCAGCGGGTGGGTCTTGAAACGCTGGAATTCTTCAAACGGCGAGAGATAGGGATTTTGATAATTGAGATGGACGACAAATCCAACCGAGACCAGATTATCGTCGAGGTGGTAGAGAAACGAACCACCGCCGGTGCCGTTATCGAGCGGCCAGCCCATCGTATGCTGCACCAGACCCTTGCGGTGCTTGTCGGGCGCGACCTGCCACAGCTCTTTCAAGCCGATGCCGTATTTTTGCGGCTCGCGATCCTTCGCCAGACCGAAGCGCTGGACCAGAAGCTTCGTCAGGCTGCCGCGCGCGCCCTCCGCGAACAATGTGTATTTGCCGCGCAATTCCATGCCACGGGTAAAACCCGATTTCGGCTGGCCATCCTTGGCGACGCCCATGTCGCCGGTCGCGATGCCGGCGACCGCGTCGCCTTCGAACAAAAGCTCCGCGGCGGCAAATCCCGGATAGATTTCGACGCCGAGTGCTTCCGCCTTGCGGGCGAGATACCGGCAGACGTCGCCGAGCGAGACGATGAAATTGCCGTGATTGCTCATCAGCGGCGGCATCAGGAGGTTCGGCAGCCGAACCGCGCCGGAAGCGCCGAGGACATAGAAGCGATCGTCAGTGACCGCCGTCTTGATCGGGGTGTCTTCGTTGCGCCATTCCGGGATCAGGCTGTCGAGCCCGATCGGATCGATCACCGCGCCGGAGAGGATATGGGCGCCGACCTCGGAGCCTTTCTCCACCACGACGATGGACGTATCGGGAGCGAGTTGCTTCAGCCGGATCGCGGCGGCGAGCCCAGCCGGGCCGGCACCGACAATGACAACGTCGAATTCCATCGCCTCCCGGGCCGGAAGCTCCGGTGTGGTCATAGTCTGCTCAGTCTTCCCGGGCGATCGGCGAAGATTCTTCACGAATCTCGGCGGCTGGCAACTGCTCCTGCTCGGGCGTTGTCTCTTTCTCGGGTTCCGGTTCCTCCTTGGGCGCAGCGTTGCGCTCCTTCATGCGCTCGCTGATGCGGCGGTCTTTGCGCTCTTGCAGCGTCTGGCGGAGCAGCGCTGAGGTCTCGCCGGGAGCCGTCAATTCCTCCGCGCGTTTGCGCGCATAGGCCCTGACCGCGAAATCGACTTTGGGCGCGCCGTCCAGCGCAACCACGAATGGGCTGTCGCCGAAATCCGCAAAGCGGTCGTAGAGCTGCTGCCCGGTTGGGCCGCCTTCCGCCGTCGCACATTGCTGATATTCCCAAAGCAGCGAGTCATCGACAATGGTTTGACAGGCCGCGATCGCGTCGGCGGCGGCCATATAGATGCCGTGCTCGGAGCGATCGTCATCGCTGCCGGAATGAAAGTTATCGTCGACCATCACCCTGTAACGGGACATTTTCGTTTTATCCGTAGCCGTTCGACCTCACGCCGGCAGGCGGTGCTGGCGTCAGTGTTTCATGCCTGCATCCAGTCGGATAGACTTGACGCCGCGATGACACTGCCGACGACAAAGCCGCAACCATGAATTCCGTCAACCGGGAAACGCGAGAGCTGTTGTCCTTCTACCTCGACGCCGGGGCCGATGCGCTTGTCGGCGAGGAGCCGGTCGACCGCATGGCCGACGAAGCGGCGCCGCCGGCGCCTGCCGCCGTTCGGCCGCCGCCTCAGCAACGACAGGCCCGCACGGAAGCTGCGCGGACATTATTACCAATCGGCCGCGCCGGCGTCGCCGGACGCCGCCATCATGGCGGCGCGCGAAGCCGCCAAGACCGCGGCGAACCTCGACGACCTGCGCACGCTCCTGGATAATTTCACCGGCTGCCCGCTGCGCAACACCGCGACCCAGATCGTGTTCGCCGACGGCAATCCGCAGTCCCGCGTGATGTTCGTCGGTGAGGCCCCCGGTTACGAAGAAGACATTTCGGGCCGCCCATTCATCGGCCGCTCCGGCAAGCTGCTCGATCGCATGATCGAAGCCATCGGCCTCGATCGCACCTCGGCCTATATCGCCAACGTGGTGCCGTGGCGGCCGCCCGGCAATCGCACGCCGACGCCGCAGGAGACCGCGATCTGCCTGCCGTTCATCCGCCGCCAGATCGAGCTCGCAAACCCCGACGTTCTGGTGTGTCTCGGCGGACCGTCGGCGCAAACGCTGCTCGGAATCAAGGACGGCATCACGCGGACGCGCGGACGCTGGTTCACCTACGACACCGGCAAGCGCGAAATCCGCGCCATGGCGACATTCCATCCCGCCTTCTTGTTGCGCAGCCCGCTGCAAAAGCGACTTGCCTGGCGTGATTTTCTGGCGATCAAGAAGGCGCTTGCGCAGTAACCCTAGCGCAGCGCCACGAGGATGGCGCCAGTTGCCACCAGCGCGACGCCGAACCAGTTCACCGCGGTAAGTTTTTCGCCGAGAAACAGCACGCCGAAGACGGCGACAAGCACGACGCTCAATTTATCGATTGGCGCAACCTGCGCCGCATTGCCGAGCTTCAATGCGCGGAAATAACATAGCCACGAAGCGCCGGTGCCGAGCCCGGACAGCAGCAGGAACAGATAAGTACGGCCGGAGATTTCCGCCGGGTTCTGAAACTGGCGGGTGGCGAGGACGATCAGAGCCAGGACGCAGATGACGACGATGGTGCGTATGAAGGTCGCAAGATCGGAGTTGACGTTCTCGACGCCGACCTTGGCGAAGATCGCGGTGAGCGCCGCGAACACCGCCGAGAGCACGGCCCACAATTGCCACGACGATGTCAGGGTGCCGGCATTCATCGGAACTGGATCTCCTTTGTTGCGGCCCGAGCGCCGCGCTAGCGCGAGGCGGCAGAAGCCACGCTGCCCGGCCTGATCACACCCCAGCCGACACGCAATGTTGGCAGTCTGCCTTGCACCGGGCGGTCGAACGCGCGCGGCAATTCCGGAACGAGGTCGGGAAAGCGCGCTTTGATTTCCGCAGGCGGCGTCGGCGTCGTATCGGCGGTGAGCCAGACTACGACCGCGCCCTTTTGCCGGATGTCGTCGGGCGTCACCCACGGCGAATGCTCGGGATCGGCAGTCGAAATAAACGCTCGGCCGGCTTGGCGCGGCAAGCGCGATTAGCGCTGCGGTACGCGGATCGCCGGTGACGACGGCCAGCGGCCGCCCGGTCCTGCGCTCGAAACTGTCGGCGAAGAAATGGCCCATGGCCTTGGCCGGCTCCTCGACTTTGAGCTCGGTGCCGATGGTCCATGGCAGCAGCACCATCACGGCGGGGACAAACAGCGCCGGCACGATCAGGAGGCCGGCCCAGGCGTAACCAACGGCGCGCTGATGGAAGATTGCGATGCTGGTACCGGCGGCCATGACGACGGCAAGACCCGACAGCACGACGAGCGGCGCCGCGCCGCCGATCGGCAATGGCTCAGCGAGCAGAACCGCACCGATCGTCGCCACGAGTGCCGGCACCAGCGCCAGAACTTTGACGAAAGTAACGGCATCGGCGGCGACCGGCCTACGCGCGATAGTCGGCGCCGGATTAGCTGCTGACGCGTGGCCAGCCGCTCGCCAGCACGACGAGAATGGCGAGACCGGCGTGCGCCAGCGCCAGCACACCAAGGAGCCGCAGCCACGCAAAGGTGTTCTGGCTCCCGGAAACTGCTTCGTGCAACCGCCCGAGCACGGGCGCAAAACCGTTGCTCGCAGCCATCAGCCACAACAGGTGCACGAACAGGAACGGGACCAGCGCAATCCCGACGATCCATGGTTCTTTCGCATTCAGCGCCGCACGGCCGCGCTCGGTCACCGCAATGAACACGACGAGCGTGCCGAGCAGGATCAGCGCGGCATCGGTGGTCAGCATCAAGAGCGCTGCGGCGGTGCCCAGCGCATACCACGACCAGCGCTGTCCCTGCATGGCGGCGCGCCAATAGTGCAACAGCACGACCGCCCAGAGCGCCATGGCGAGGATCGGCGGGCCGAAATCCGGCGTCGGCACGGTGAACAGCGAAATGCCGACCATCAGCAGCACCGCCATCGCTGCCTGCGGCGGGCCGACGATCGCCCTGCCCAGCGCGAACACGCACCAATAAGCGGTGACGACGCAAAGCTGTGACAACACATAGACGCCGAACAAGCCGCCGGCACGAAACACGATCTCGCCGAGCCAGTACGCAAGCGGCGGGCCGACGTCGCCGCGAAGCTGGAATTCGTGGCCGATGGCGAGCAATTGCGGCAGATCGCCTGGGGGCGCCGCGTAAAATACCAACGGCACCACGATCCAGATCAGCGCCTGGGCCAGCGTTGCCACCCAGAACAGCAGCGCCGGGCGTGAACGCAGGATCTCAACGTAAAGCGGTACAAAAAACATCGGGCCCTGCGCGAAAGCGGCCTACGGCGAACCGCGTGCGTATAGGACCGACTTGCTAGAGAGGCAATATGTTCGCCTCGGACGCTGCGGCATCGATGTCAAGCAGGCCCCAGGCGATTGCCACCGGCGAGAACGAGCGGCGGTGGTGAACTGTCGGGCCGAGCCGGTCGAGCGCGGAAAAATGTTCCGGCACGCTGTAGCCCATGTGACGCTCGAACCCGTAGCCGGGATGCGCCGCGCCGAGACAGGCCATCAGACGGTCTCGCGTTACCTTGGCGACGATCGAGGCGGCGGCGATTGAAGCCACCAGGCCGTCACCGCCAATCACCGCCTCGCAGTCGCAGCCGGCATCGATGCGGTCGCGGCCATCGACGAAAACCAGGCGCGGGTTCACAGGCAACGCTTGCACGGCGCGCGCCAGCGCCCACAGCGAGGCGCGCAGAATGTTGTCGCGGTCGATCCGCCACGGCGGCGCCATCGCCACCGCGACCTGGGCACGGGCGCAGATGCGCTCATAGAGCACTTCGCGCCGCTGCCGGCGTCAGCCGTTTCGAATCATCGAGCCCGCGCGGCACGTCATCGGGATCGAGAACCACCGCGGCGGCGACGACCGGCCCGGCCAGCGGACCCCTGCCCGCCTCGTCGCAGCCGGCAACCGGCCAGAGGCCACGCTTGAGCGCCGAGCGCTCGCGACGAAACGTCGGCCGGATGATTTCGTCATCCAGCGGCAGGCGCGCGGCTTGGGTTCCACTGCCGTTGCGACTCATACGCCATGATGACCACGGCGCAGGACGATCCGCAACGCGAACGACAGTCGCGAAGAATAACGGGGATGAAATGTAGCCCGGGTCGAACGAAGTGAAACCCGGGAGGATCGAGACGGGACCACTGACCGCGGATTTCGCTCTGCTCAATCCGGGCTACATCTAAAACAGATCGAGCTGCCGCGAAGCCGGCCGCGGCGGCTGGAAGTGCTCGGTCGTAATGTTCCGCTTCGTGGCGTTGAAACCGAGCCGCTCGCAGGCGACCTCGAAGCGGCGGCCGATCATCCATGCGACCGGTCCAGTTCCGGTCTGGCGCTTGCCCCACGTCGAATTCGTAGTCCTTGCCGCCGCGCGTATCGCGCACAAGCTTGAACACGTGGTCGTGGCGGTCGGGAAAATTCTCTTTCAGCCACTCACTGAACAGATCGCGTATTTCGAGCGGTAGCCGCAGCAGAACATAACCGGCGTGGCGCACCCCAGCCTCCGCAACCGCTTCCAGGATGCGCTCGATCTCGGCATCGTTGATCGCCGGAATGACTGGAGCAACCATCACCGTCGTCGGCACGCCAGCCTTCGCCAACTGTCGCAAAGTATCGAGCCGCCGCGCCGGCGTCGCAGCGCGCGGCTCCATGACGCGTGCGAGCTTCGGATCGAGCGTGGTGACCGAGAGCGCGACCTTGACCAGATCGCGCTTGGCCATGCGCACCAGGACATCGAGGTCACGCAGCACCAGCGCCGACTTCGTCACGATGCCGACCGGATGACCAGCGCTCTCCAAGACCTCGAGAATGCGCCGCATGATCTTGTAGCGCCGCTCGATCGGCTGGTACGGATCGGTATTGGTACCGATGGCGATGATCTTCGGCTCGTAACCGGGCGCCGACAATTCGCGCTCCAGAAGCTCGGGCGCATTCGGCTTCATGAACAACTTGGATTCGAAATCGAGCCCCGGCGACAACCCAAGATAGGCGTGCGTCGGCCGCGCGAAACAATAGACGCAGCCATGCTCGCAGCCGCGATACGGATTGATCGAGCGGTCGAAGGAAATATCAGGCGAGTCGTTGCGGGTGATGATCTTGCGGGTTGAATCCGCCGTGACGCTGGTTTGGAACGGCGGCAGTTCTTCAAGTCCTTGCCAGCCGTCGTCGAAGGCGACGCGCGCCAGCGGTTCGTAACGGCCGGACGAATTCGACGCCGTGCCGCGGCCGCGACGGCGTTCGCGGTCGACGAAGCTTCCAGGCTCGCCCGCCGGCGCGGAGGACAGCGGCGCCGGCGGGCGTTTCAATGCGGACGAGGACTTCATGGGTTTCAACGTAATGCCCCGGAGTGAACAAAACAAGAACAATTTGCCGTGATCCACCGCCCTTTGGAACACGGAAGTCTTGGAACTCGCCTTTCTTGGAACTCGTAGTTCTTGGAACTTGAACGCCCGCGTCCTAAAGAACGTGAGCTATCAACGCCGAGCCTTCGAAAACGATGCGGCCGGCTGCACATTTCGCGATCCTGAGCCGCTTGGCATGTTGAGCATCATAATTGCGACCCACGATTCCGAACGGGCACTCGTGCCAACTTTGGCGGCTCTGGTGCCGGGCGCGATGACCGGGCTGGTGAGCGACGTCGTGGTGGCCGACGGCGGCTCGCAGGATGACACCGAGACGGTGGCCGAGCACGCCGGCTGCAATTTCATGGTGATCGAAGGCGCGTTGGCGCTGCGGCTCAACCAAGCCGCGGCATTAGCGCGGGCACGCTGGCTCCTGTTCCTGCGGCCGGGCACCGTGCTCGACGCGACTTGGACCGGCGACGCCCAACGTTTCGTGGAACGGCCTTCCAACACCGGCACCGCCGCCGTGTTCCGGCGCGGCGCTCCGGCGCGGGCGGGTTTGCGTGACGCGCTGTCGCTCCTGGCGGCGACGCTCGGCAAGCGGCCAGGCCCCGAGCAGGGTTTGCTCATCGCAAAACCGCTCTACACCAGCATTGGCGGCCATTCCCAGTCGGCCGCAGACCCCGAAACGGATCTGCTGCGGCGGATCGGCCGGCGCCGCCGCGTCACGCTGCCAAGCCTCGCCTACAGTACGGCCAGCGCTGGATATACTTGACTTAGTCAAGTATCTGTTCGAAGCTTTCGGGCATGCCGGCCCTCCCGCAACAGCAGCGCCGCATCGCCGCCGTGCGCAGCTTCAACCGCTTCTACACGCGGCGGATCGGCGTGCTGCGCAAGAATTTCCTCGACAGCCCGTACTCGCTTGGCGAGGCACGCGTGCTCTACGAGATCGGACGGCGCCGCCTGCCGACGGCCAGCGATATCGGCCGCGCGCTCGGTCTCGATGCCGGGTATCTGAGCCGCTTGCTGCGTAATTTCGAGAAGAGCGGCTTGATCGATCGGACCGCCTCGGCCGGCGACGCCCGCCGCAGCTACCTTGCGCTGTCGATGCGCGGCAAAAAGGCCGTCGCACCGCTCGACGCCCGCTCACAGCGCGAAGTGTCCGACATGCTTGGCAAGCTCGATGCGCCCGACCAGGCACGATTGATAGCGGCCATGAATACGATCGAAACGCTGCTCGGCGGCGATGCGAAGGACAAGCCGCAATCAGATTATGTTCTGCGCACGCCGCGCCATGGCGATTTCGGCTGGGTGGTCAAGCGCCACGCCGAGCTATACGCACAGGAATACCGGTGGCATGAGCCGTTCGAAGGCGTCTGCGCGCAAATCGTCGCCGACTTCGTCAACAAGTTCGATGCCAAGCGCGAGCGTTGCTGGATCGCCGAAATGAACGGCGAAAATGTCGGCTGTGTGTTTCTAGCCAAGGATTCACCGAGCGTCGCCCGCATCCGGCTGCTGTTGGTCGATCCGAAAGCGCGCGGGCTTGGGCTTGGCGCGCGGCTTACCGACGAATGCATCCGCTTCGCCCGCCGCTGCAGGCTACAGCAAGATCACGCTGTGGACCCACAGCATTCTCACCGCCGCACGCCACATCTATCAGAAAGCCGGCTTCAAGCTGATGCGCAGCGAGCAGCACAAAAGCTGGGGACCGCCGGTCGTCAGCGAGCATTGGGATCTGGAGCTTTGAGCACATCGTCATGGCCGGACTTGTTCCGGCCATCTCGATTACAAATGCACGGCATTGCCAGGATTAACGGGATGCCCGGCACAAGGCCGGGCATGACAGTCCATTACACCGTCGAGCCCTGAGCCTTCTCCCGCCGCAGGTGTTCGTCGAGCCGCGGCATAATCTCGACGAAGTTGCACGGTCCGTAGCGATAATCGAGCTGGTGCACCAAAATCTCGTCCCAAGCGTCCTTGCAGGCGCCGGGCGAGCCCGGCAGGCAGAAGATGTAGGTCGAGCCGGCGACGCCCGCGGTGGCGCGCGACTGAATTGCCGAGGTGCCGATCTTGGGGAAGCTCACCACCAGGAACAGCGCCGAGAAGCCGTCCATCTTCTTTTCGAACAGCGGCTCGACCGCCTCGGGCGTGACGTCGCGGCCGGTGAAGCCGGTACCGCCGGTGGTGATGACCACGTCGATCACGGGGTCGGCGACCCAGGCTTTGACACGGCTTCGGATCAGATTCGATGTCGTCGGTGACGATGCTGCGCTCGGCAACGTAATGCCCGGCGGCGACGATGCGCTGCACCAGCACGGCCCCCGACTTGTCGTCCTTGAGCGAACGCGAGTCGGAGATCGTCAGCACCGCGATCTTGAGCGGCACAAATTGCTTGGTTTCGTCGAGCCCTGGCATCCGGTACGCCTCACGCAACTACGCGGCAACGAGCGTATATTACACTAAAGCGACCTGATTACACTAAAGCGTCTTGGCCGATAGCGTATCGCAGCCCGAAACCTGACCGCCATTGAAGCCGTTCTGGAACCAGCGCTTGCGCTGGTCGGACGTGCCGTGGGTGAAGCTGTCGGGCACCACATAACCCTGCACCTGTTTCTGCAAACGATCGTCGCCGATCGCGGAAGCGGTCTGCAAAGCCTGATCGACGTCGCCCGGATCGAGGAAGTTGTGCTTGGCTTGGGCGCGGTTCGCCCACACGCCGGCGAAGCAATCGGCCTGAAGCTCGATGCGGACCTGGAGCGCATTGGCCTGGGTCTTGTCCGATGCGGCCTGCTGCATTTGCGTCACCCGCGGCAGGATCCCGAGCTCGTCCTGGACGTGATGGCCGACCTCGTGCGCGATGACATAGGCCTCGGAGAACCGGCACGCCGTGCTGTTCGAGCAGCCGCCGAACTTGTTTTGCAGATCCTCGAAGAACGACGTGTCCAGATAAATGCGCTGGTCGCGTGGGCAATAAAACGGTCCCATTGCCGATTGCGCCATGCCGCAGCCGCCCGGCTCCGAGCCCGAGAACAGGCGCAGCTTGGGCGGATGATAGGTCTTGTTGTTGGCGGCGAAGATTTCCGTCCAGCGGTCTTCGGTGTCGCCGAGCACCAGCGCGACGAAACGGCCGGTGGCGTCTTGCGGCGTGCCAGTCGAGACCGGCGGCGCCTGAGTGGTTTGCTGCGTACCGCCGCCAGACAGAATTTGCGCGCCGTTGAGCAGCACGCTCGGGTCAATACCGAAGTACCAGCTGATCAGCCCGATAATGATGACCGTGCCGATGCCGAGCCCGCCGGCACCGCCCGGCATGCCGCCGCGGGATGCACTGGCTTCGCGATCGTCTTCGACGTTGTTGCTGGGACGGAAATCATCGGTGCGCATGCGCCAATCTCCTGTGCAATTTCATTCTGCCCGGCGGCCTGTGACCTTGTCGTGTCGAACGCCGAAATGCTCACCTACGACGCGCGATTAACTAAGTGTTTCCCGGCATTTATTGCCTAGTTGAGGCGAGAAGCAAGTAACTCGTTTTTTACCTTGGCGAGGCATTATCCAATTCGTCGGTTGTAGGTCCCGCGTCGCCGGCCGCGTTTCGCCTGAGTCAGAGTTCTGAGTCATGGTTGTGTCGCGTCGCGGGGCGTCCGTCAGGGCGCCCCGCGTGAGTATTGAGTCCGCGCCATCCGCGCGCATTCTCGTCGGAGATTGCGTTGCCGAAATGGCAAAGCTGCCGGCAGCTTCCGTCGATCTCGTCTTCGCCGATCCTCCCTATAATCTTCAGCTTCAAGGCGATCTCAAGCGTCCCGACGATTCGCGCGTCGATGCCGTCGATGACGATTGGGACAAGTTCGCAAGCTTCGCCGCCTACGACGATTTCACGCGCGCCTGGCTCACCGCCTGCCGCCGCGTGATGAAGCCAAGCGCGACGCTGTGGGTGATCGGCTCCTATCACAACATTTTCCGTGTCGGCACGGTGCTGCAGGACCTCGGCTTCTGGATCCTCAACGACATCGTCTGGCGGAAATCCAACCCGATGCCGAATTTCCGCGGCCGCCGTTTCACCAACGCCCACGAAACCATGATCTGGGCGACGCGGCAGGCCGAGCACAAGAGCTACACGTTCAACTACGAGGCGCTGAAAGCCGGCAACGAAGATATCCAGATGCGCTCCGACTGGTTTATCCCGCTGTGCACCGGCGAGGAACGCCTGAAAGGCCGCGACGGCAAGAAACTGCATCCGACGCAGAAGCCGGAAGCTCTGCTCGCGCGCGTCATCCTTGCGGCGTCGCGCCCGGACGATCTGGTGCTCGATCCGTTTTGCGGCACCGGCACGACCGGTGCTGTCGCCCGCCGGCTGCGCCGCCGCTTCATCGGTTTCGAGCGCGAATCGGAATACGCAGCCGCCGCCGAGCAGCGCATCGCCGCGATCGAACCGATGCCCGAACCGTCGCTGAGCACATTCATGACCGCGCGCGAAGCGCCGCGCGTGCCGTTCGCGGCGCTGATCGAGCGTGGTCTGGTCTCGCCCGGCATAAAGCTGGTCGACGCAAAAAGGCGGCATCGTGCGCTGGTTCGCGCCGATGGCGCGCTGGCATTTGGTGAAGCGGTCGGCTCGATCCATCGCATTGGCGCACTGGCGCAGGGCCTCGAAGCCTGTAACGGCTGGACCTTCTGGCACATCGAGACCGCGAACGGCCTGACCGTGATCGACACGCTGCGCGCGCAAGTGCGCTCGGAGATGGGCGCCGTTTGATCGCGCCCGCCGCGAGGCTGGCAAGAGTTTGACATGAGCGATTTTGCCGAACTGAAAAAAGCGGCGCACGCATCTGAACCGCTCATACTCGCGGGCAGCCGCACTTTCGCGATCACCTATGTCTGCGGCTCTTCAGCCTTGATTGCACTCGGTCTCGTCACGTTGCCGTTCAATCCATTTCTGATCTTCGGCGCCGCCGTCGCATTCCTCGCTGTCTTTTGCACGGCGGTCGTCACGGTGACTCCCGGCGCGACTTATCTGGAAATAGATGGTGACTGCATCACCCGCTGCCTGATGTTCCGCAAGCGCAGCGTGGTGTGGGAAGACGTGACAGCGATCCGCAGCGACTATTTCCTTTCGGCGACCTTCCCGGTCGCCTGGAACCGGCAGGTGTTTGTAGTGTCTCGCCACGACGCTGGCGGCGGCCTGTCATTCTTCCCTTATCAGTTCGGCCTGAATTCAGCACAGGCAATCGACTTGCTCACGCCGTATCTTGAAAACCCACGACGCGAATCACACGTGCCGATCACTCAAGCCGCCGCTGCCTAGCGGCCTTGCAAATCGGACCTTTCGGCGACAGGGCCAACGCGGTATCCTCGGCGCGGCAACTCACCGAAAAACATCGCCGCCTTCGGGGGAAACGCATGAAGCGATTTATTTCATTGGCACTGGTCACCGCCGCGGGCGCGTTCGCCGCAGGGCTTGCGTTCACGACCGGTGGCGCGCGAGCCGCCGATGACAAGACTTTGGTGATGAAGATTACGCTTCCCACGCTCAACGATTCGACCCATCAGTTCGCGAAGAATTATGCCGCGGCGATCGAGAAGGACTCGGGTGGCCGCATCAAACCGGAGATTTACCCATCGAGCCAACTGGGCGCGATCCCGCGGCAGATCGAGGGCACGCAGTTTGGCGCGATCCAGTGCGTTATCCTGCCGCCTGAGTTTTTTGTCGGCGTCGACGAACGGTTTGAGGTGATGGCGGCACCGGGCCTCGTCGACTCCATGGAGCATGGACAGCGTCTTGCCGCCGATCCCGCGGTTAGAAAGCTGATGCTGGGGCTTGGGGCCGACAAGGGCTTGCATGGCGTAGGCTTCATGATGGCAAGTCCCTCCTCGCTGATTTCGAGAACGCCAGTCCGTCACCTCGCCGACATGAAAGGAAAGAAGTACAGGGTGCTGGCCTCGCAATTCCAGACTGTTCCGTTCGGGCAGCTTGGTGCAAATCCTGTGGCACTGACGCTGGGCGATGTCCTGCCGGCGCTCCAGCAGGGCGCGATCGACGGCGCAGTTTCTGCGCTCAAGAACTTTGTTGCCATGCACTTTGGCGACACATCGAAGTACGTGACCGAGATTGGCCAGCCTGCCATCTTCACAGTCATAGAGCTGAACAAGAAGTGGTACGACTCATTGCCTCCCGATCTGCAACAGATCGTCGACAAGGACGGCGACAGGGAATCACTGGCCGTCGCTCCGCAGGCGCTTGAAATTGCCAACGGGGCGCGCAAGGACTGGGTCGACGGTGGCGGCGAACTGATCAGCTTGCCGCCTGACGAACAGGCATCGATGCTCAAGACTCTCATGGCTGCCGGCAAAGAGGTCGCGTCGGCGAAGCCGCAGGTGAGCGCCGCCTTTCAAATCGTGACGGAGGCCGCCCAACGCACGCGGTAAGTTTCGAGCGAGGCAAAGACGTGACCGGTTGTGTATGCAAACGGCCTCACGTTTTTTTGCCGTCCAATTGACCGCACTCTTCGGCTCGTCGTTTTAAATTGCGATTGCGACGCGACGTCGGCAAGAATTTCGGCTGCTTCTGCTGCGACAATATCAAGTCGCACCAGAGGTCATCTCCACCAGCAATTCCAGCGCGCGTTTCGCGAACGCTTCCATATTCGCCTGCCGATCAGCGCTGCCGGTGCGGAGCGTCGTGGCGCGCTCTGCCGGGCCAACGACGGCGATACAGGTATGACCCGCTGGGTCGCCGTAGCGGTTGCCGGTCGGCCCCGTGGCGCCCGTTTCGCCAAGCCCCCAGATCGCGCCGTGCCGGTCCCGCACGCGCCGCGCAATGAACAGCGCATAGGCTTCGGTCGCCGCCCGCATGCCCGCCATCTCAGCATCGCCGAAGCCGAGCAACGCCGTGCGCGCCGATTTTGTGTAGACCACCGCGCCGCCGAGAAAATAGGCGGAAGCGCCCGGCACCGACAGCAAGGCAGCGGCGATCAATCCGCCGGTCGAAGACTCGGCGATTGCAATCGTCTCGCCGCGCGCGGTCAGGCGCTGCGCGACCGTCTCCGCCAGCGGCAACAGCGTTTTCATTTATCACCTCGCCCGATTTGGCAGAGCACGCGGAATACGCCGACATCGGCGCCTGGGAACTGTTTCGCCAACTGGTCGCCGATCGCCACCGCATCTTCCTGGTAAAGCGTATCGATCAACAGCGCGCCGGCAATCTTCTTGTCGCCGCCGCGCAATTGTTCTTCCTTCGATACTGGCATGCCGGCCGGATCGAGCGCGATCCATATTTCGCCGCCGGCCACCTTGGTATCCGCGGTGAGCTTTGACAGCGTATCCGACAGCGCGGCCCCGTCCGGTTTGTGATTGAATCGCACGGTAACGGTGAAGGCACCGCGGAAACTGCCGTGCCGCTTGGTGCGCCGGCACACAGTGCGATTCATGTTGACGAAGACTTCCGACATGATCGTGTGCGTCATCGGCGTGGGATGGTCGAGCCGTTCCAGATACGGCTTTGAAGTCAGCACGTCCGGAGTCTCGACCAGGTAGAAATTGAAATAGCCGCACGACCCGGAAATCGCGCGGTGGCGGCGTCCGTACCAGAACCCGGGCACGGACAGCCGCTCGATCAGATGCTCACCCTGAAACCACGCTTCGAATTCGGCCTCGCGGCCCGCCAGGCAATCGTTGAAGATGGCCAGTATGCCGGGCTCAGGCGTCATCGCGCCGCGACCACCATGATCTCGACCAGATAGTCGGGCGAGGCAAGCTTGACTTCCACGGTCGCGCGCGCCGGTGTGTTGCCGGGCGAAACCCAGGCATCCCATACCGCATTCATATCGGCGAATTTCGCCATGTCGGTGACCCAGATATTGGCTGAGAGCAGCTTGCTTTTGTCGGTCCCGGCCTGGACCAGAAAGCCGTCGATCTGCGACAGGATGCTTTTGGTCTGCTCGGCCATGCTCTTGCCCTTCGGGGCGTCAGCGACGATGCCGGCGAGATAAACCGTGTCGCCATGGACGACGGCCTTGCTCATGCGCGGGCCGGCTTCGTGACGTTGGATTGTCATGACTGATCCTCTCCAGGCTTGATGTCTTGTTCGATATCTCGGACGCTATTCAATCCGATGGCAATGCGTGCGTCACCACTTTGCGCATCAGGCTCGGCAGTGCCTCACCGGGCAGTTCGGAGATTTTGGTCCAACGCGTCCCCGAGGGCGCGCGTGTGCCTGCAGGGAGCTCCGCCGTATAGACCGCCAGCTCAAGCGGGAAATGAGTAAAGACATGCCGCACGATACCGGGAACGCGGCGCCATTTCACTCGCTTGATCGCCGGAAATGACAGCGGAGCGTGCCGCGCCGCGCGTTCGTCAAAGTCGTGCGCCCATTCCGTCGTCGGCACTTCGGTCATGCCGCCGAGCAGACCCTTCGCCGGACGTGTCCGCAACAGCACGAAGCCATCGGCGCGGCGGGCGACAAAGGCGGCGCCGCGACGCAGCGCACCTTCGCGTTTCGGCGTTCGCCGCGGCAGCGTTTCAGCATTGCCGCGGGCGAAAGCGACACATGCATCATTCCACGGACACAAGGCGCAGGCCGGTGTCTTCGGCGAGCAAATGGTGGCGCCGAGATCCATCAAGGCTTGCGCATAATCGCCGGCGCGCTCGTTTGGCGTAAGAGCGCCCGCAAGCCGGGCAATTTCCGGTTTGGCGGCGGGCAGCGGCGTTTCGACCGCATAGAGCCGCGCGATCACGCGCTCGATATTGCCGTCGACCGGCGTCGTCATTTGATCGAAAGCGATCGCCGCAATGGCGGCTGCGGTGTAAGCGCCGATCCCGGGAAGCGCACGCAGCGCCGCCTCGCTCGGCGGAAATTCGCCGCCGTGGCGTTCGACCACGGCGATGGCGCAGGCGTGCATGTTGCGGGCACGAGCGTAATAGCCAAGTCCGGCCCAGGCCTTGAGCACATCATCGAGCGGCGCCACCGCGAGCGCATGGACATCGCCCCAGCGCTCGAGGAACCGCGTATAATAGGGCCCGACGGCTTTAACTGTCGTCTGTTGCAGCATGATCTCGGACAGCCAGACCCGGTACGGATCGGCTGGCTGGCCCGGCAGGGCGCGCCACGGCAGCCGGCGGCGATGCCGGTCGTACCAGTCAAGCAGCGCGGTGGGTTGCGGTAACAACGCCGCCGCGCGCCGCCTGTCGCGCTGTCGCTCCGCGAGCCTGGCTGCTACGGTCATGCTCCGAGGGATGACAGAGCGCCATAACATGAACAAGCCCTCCCGCTCTTTCGCCAGACCGCTGCGCGATCTCGTCGGCAAGGCCGTCGGCGAAACTTTCAGGCGACAGGGCTTTGCGTCCGCCGAACTGGTCACGCGCTGGACCGAGATCGTCGGCGCGGAGATTGCAGCGCACAGCCAGCCGATCAAAATTCAATGGCCGCGGCCGGCCGACGGCGAGGAGCGCGAGCCGGGCACGCTGGTGCTGCGGGTCGAAGGCCCGGCTGCAATCGAAATTCAGCATCTCGTCGGCGTGATCTGCGAACGGGTCAATCGCTTCCTCGGCTGGCGCGCCATCGCGCGCATCGGCCTGCGCCAGGCGCCGCTACGGCGCAGCGAGCGCAAAGCTACCCGAGCGCCCGATACGGCGGCAGTCGAACGCATCGCCGAGACTCTCGCGGACGTCGGCGACGACGATCTGCGGCAGGCTCTGGCCCGGCTCGGGGCGGCAGTCAAACGGGGCTGACGCGGGGACTTTCGTAGCCGCGGCGGGACCGATTTCACGGACAATTTACGAGCCTTGGCGCCGGCCGCGATGGCCTTGGCGCAATGGCGTGCTAATGCCACATTGCTGACTGAGAAATCCCCTCGCCTTATCGGCCTAGGAGTACCCCTGTGACGCTCACTCGCCGCGAATTGCTGACGGCCACCGCACTGTTCGGCATAGCCGGAATTGCCGGCAACATGCTGCCCCCCTTCATGGCCGTCGCGCGTGCCGACGACCCGACGCCGGAAGAGCTGGCGAAAGAGGGCCCGGACGGCGACGTCGTGCTTGGTTCCGACAAAGCGCCGGTAACCATCATCGAATACGCGTCGATGACCTGCCCGCACTGCGCGCATTTCTCACAGGATACCTTTCCTGAACTGCAAAAGCGCTACATCGACACCGGTAAGGTCCGCTTCATTTTCCGCGAATTCCCGCTCGATGCACTGGCCGCGGCTGGCTTCATGCTGGCGCGCTGTGCCGGCAAGGACAAGTTCATGCCGATCATCGAGACGTTGTTCGCCAAACAGCAGGACTGGGTGGTGCAACAGCCGATCGAGCCGCTCAAGGCGATCGCCAAGCAATTCGGCTTTACCGAGGAATCTTTCAACCAGTGCCTGGCGAATCAGAAGGTGCTGGATAACATCCAAGCCGTCCGCGACCGCGCCTCCGAGAAGCTCGGGGTCAACTCGACACCGACTTTTTTCATCAACGGCAAGCGGCTCCAGGGCGACGTTTCGATGGACGCGATGGCCAAGGAAATCGACCCCTATCTCAAGGAAGGATAAGGGTTTTTTGATTCCGGCTCGGCCTCCCGGGAGGCCCACGCGCCGCCCTCGGGGCGAACGCTCCTTTGCATAAGGTCTGGAAAACCCGGTGTTTCTGTTGCGCTCGGAGTCCCGACGATTCATTCTCCGCGCCGATGCGGCAGGCTTCGACACGCCGGCAAGGCGTGAGCCTTTAACGATTCCCTTGGCGGCCGCAGCTTAGGGCATGGAAATAACACCCGCATGAAGCTCACGCGGCTACGCCTGATCGGCTTCAAGTCTTTTGTCGAACCGACAGATTTCGTGATCGAACCCGGCCTGACCGGCGTGGTCGGCCCGAACGGCTGCGGCAAGTCCAATCTGGTCGAGGCTGTGCGCTGGGTCATGGGCGAGGCCTCGTACAAGGCCATGCGCGCGTCCGAAATGGACGACGTGATCTTTTCCGGCAACACCGAACGTCCGGCACGCAACCATGCCGAAGTGTCGGTCGCGATCGACAACAGCGACCGCACCGCGCCGGCGGCTTTCAACGACTCCGAGACGCTCGAAGTGTCGCGCCGGATCATGCGCGAACAGGGCTCGACATTCCGCGTCAATGGCCGCGAGGTTCGCGCCCGCGACGTCACCGTGCTGTTTGCCGACGCCTCGACCGGCTCGCGGTCGCCGGCTCTCGTCCATCAGGGCCGCATCGGCGAGATCATCCAGGCCCGCCCCGACCAGCGGCGCCGGGTGCTGGAGGAGGCGGCCGGCATTTCCGGACTGCATGCGCGGCGGCACGAGGCGGAACTGCGGCTCAAAGCCGCCGAGCAGAATCTGACGCGGGTCGAGGACGTCATCGGCCAGCTCGCCGCGCAGGTCGCATCGCTGAAGACCCAGGCGCGGCAGGCGGTACGCTACCGCAACATTTCCGGACAGGTGCGCAAGACCGAGGCGCTGCTGCTGCACCTGCGCTGGATCGCCGCCGGGGACGAAGTCGGCACGGCCGAACACACCCGGGACGAAGCGGTTCGCGTTGTCGCCGCACGGACCGGCGAGCAGACCGTCGCGACCACGCGCCAGACCGAAGTCGCCGCCGGTCTGCCGACGCTGCGCGAGGCCGAAGCGAGAGCGGCCGCGGCCTTGCAGCGATTGATCGTCGCGCGCGAGACGCTCGAGCAGGAAGAGGCGCGCGCCAAGGCGCGCATCGAGGAACTCGATCGCCGGCTCGAGCAGTTCGCCGCCGACCTCGAACGCGAGCGCAATCTCGCCGCCGACGCGCAAGCGGCGCTGCATCGCCTCGCGACCGAGGAGACGGCACTGACGGCCGAGGCGCTGGCCAGCGCCGAACGCCTGATCGGGGTGAATACGCGCGTGGCCGCGGCCGATGCGGCGCTTTCCGTCTCGGAAAAGACATTTGCCGACTTGACCGGAGCGCTGGCCGATCTCAGCGCCCGCCGCAATCAGCTCCAGGCCGCACAGCAGGAGCACGAGCAGCGCGCCGCGCGGCTGCAATCCGAGCTCACCAATATCGAAGCCGGTCTGGTCGCGACCGGCAGCGGACAGCCGGATCTGGCCGCACTCGATACGCTGCTCGCAAGCGCGCAAGCGGCCCTCGCCGAAGCCGAGACCGCCGCTCACGCCGCGGAAGCCGCCCATACTCAGGCGCGCAGTCAACGCGACGCCGTGCGCGAGCCCCTCGCCGTCGCAGAGCGCGGAGCGCATCGGCTCGAAACCGAAGCCAAAACCATCGGCCGGCTGCTGGATGTCGACAGCAAGAACCTCTGGCCGCCGGTGATGGATTCGCTCATCGTCACCAACGGCTACGAGAAGGCGCTCGGTGCCGCGCTCGGCGACGACCTCGACGCCTCGGTGGGCGATGGCGCGCCGCTGCGCTGGGGCGGTTCGATCACCGATCCTTTCGATCCAAAAATGCCGGACGGCGTTGCGACGCTGGCGCAATACGTCGAGGCGCCGCCGCAATTGGCGCGGCGGCTCGCTCAGATCGGCGTCGTCGATCGTAACCAGGGACCGCAACTTGCGGCGCTGCTCAAGCCCGGCCAGCGGCTGGTGTCGCGCGAAGGTGACTTCTGGCGTTGGGACGGGTTTGCGGTTGCCGCACAAGCGCCGAGCGGCGCCGCGCAGCGGCTCGCCCAGCGCGGCCGGCTCGACGCCATCGCCGCCGAGATTGAGATCGCCCGCAGCGACGTCGAGGCCAAGCGGCATGCGGCCGATGCCGCGGAAACAGCGCTTGCCGCTGCGGCAGCGGCGGAGACTCAAGCCCGCGAACGCTGGCGCGAAACCCAGCGCCTGACCGATGCGGCGCGCGAAGAGCATGCCGCCGCCGAGCGCGAGATCAGCCGCAACGCGGCGCGTATCTCGGCGCTCAAGGAAGCCAGACAGCGCATCAGCGCCGGCCGCGACGAAGCGGCCGCCGCGCACCACGAAGCGGTAACCGCATTAGCCGCGTTGCCCGCGGCCGCCGACCTCGAAGCCAAGCTCGCCGACATCAACGAGGTCATCGCCAAGGATCGTGGCTTGCTTGCTGAAGTGCGGGTCGAAGCGCAAGGCATCACGCGCGAGACCGAACTCGCCAATCGCCGGCTGCAAGCCATCGCCGAAGAGCGGCAGGGCTGGAACGAGCGCAATGACAACGCTGCGACACAAATCGCCACCATCGCCCAGCGCACCGAGGCGGCTACCAGCGAACGGACCGAACTCACCAATGCGCCGCAGAAATTCGCCGGGCAGCGCCAGGCGCTGATCGGAGAAATCGACAACGCCAGCACCGGGCGCCGCGCCGCGGCAGACCAGTTGGTCGAGGCAGAAACCGCTCTCGCCGAAGCCGACAAGATCGCGCGCGCCGCGCTCGAAGCGGTCGGTGAAGCACGCGCCGAGGCCGCACGCAGCGAGGAAAGGTGCGAAGCCGCCAAGCGGCGGTTCGCCGACATCGAGCACGAAATCCGCGACCGGCTCCAGCTCGAGCCGGGCGGCGTCGCCGAGCTTGCCGAGGTCAAACCCGGTGCCGAACTGCCGCCGATCGCCGAGGTCGAGGGCCGCCTCGAGCGCATTCAGCGCGAACGCGAACGGCTCGGCGCCGTCAATCTGCTCGCCGAGCAGGAATTGCGCGAGGTCGAGGAGCAGCACTCCAAGCTCTGCGGCGAACGCGACGACCTCGTTGAAGCGATCCGGCGGCTGCGCCAGGGCATTGTCAGCCTCAACAGTGAAGCGCGCGAGCGCCTTCTTGCTTCGTTCGTGACCGTCAATGAGAACTTCAAGAAGCTGTTCGGCGAATTGTTCGGCGGCGGCAATGCCGAGCTGCAGCTCATCGAGAGCGAGGATCCGCTCGAGGCCGGCCTCGAAATCTTCGCCAAGCCGCCCGGCAAGAAGCCCTCGACGCTGTCGCTATTGTCCGGCGGCGAGCAGGCGCTCACCGCGCTGGCGCTGATCTTCGCCGTATTCCTCACCAATCCGGCGCCAATCTGCATCCTCGACGAGGTCGACGCGCCGCTCGACGACTATAATGTCGAGCGCTTCTGCGACCTGCTCGATGAGATGACGCGCGCGACTGACACGCGTTTCATCATCATCACGCACAATCCGATCACCATGGCGCGCATGAACCGGCTCTACGGCGTCACCATGGCCGAACGCGGCGTGTCGCAGCTCGTATCGGTCGATCTGCAAGGCGCGGTGAAGCTGCGCGAGGCGAGCTGAGCCGCGCCAGCCGGCGGCTTCAATTTCCGCCAAGCTTGAACAACTGCATCGCATTGCTGCGGCCGATTTTCAGCCGGTCGTTCTCACTGATTGGGCACGCATCGAACCAATTCGCCGCGTGGTCGATATTCTCGAACGGCCAATCGGTCGAGAACATGATGCGATCTGCGCCGATTTCGAGCATCGCGTTCATCAGCGCCTGGGTGCGGAAATTGCCCGACGTGGTGAGATGAAAGTTGGCGCGGAAATATTCGCCAAGCGGCCGTTTCGCCGGCCAGCCATTCCGGTTGGGAATCCACGCATTGGAATTATCGATGCGCCAGATGCCGAACGGCAGATTCTCGCCCATGTGGCCGAGTATGATCTGAAGCCGCGGATAGGCGTCGAACAGGCCCGACGCCATGAGCCGTAACGCGTGCACGGCGGTCTCCTGGCCGAATGCCCAGATCGGCCCCAACAGCCACGGATGGCCTTCGTAAATTCGCGCGTCGTGCGGCAGCGGATTGCGTGGATGCAGGTAGAACGGTACGTCGAGACGTTCGACCGTCGCCCAGAACGCCCGGTACTGCGGCAGGTCGTAATAGACGGGCGTGTCCGCATCATTGATCTGTGAAAAGCCGTTGACCAGCGCGCCGCGAAAGCTCGAGCTCTTTTACGCAGCGTTCAAGCTCGCGCGCCGCGCCGTCCGGATCCTGCATGGCGAGCGCCGCAAGACCCTGGAAGCGCTGCGGCCGCTTGTGCACCTCTTCGGCGAGAAAATTGTTGGCCTTGCGCGCCACCTCGGCGGCCCGTGCCGGATCGGGAATCGCCTGCACCGCCGGCGCGTTAAGGGACAGCAGCATCGTCTCGATGCCGAACTCGTCCATCAGGTCCAGCCGCCGGCCGTGAATGTCGGCGTTGCGCTTCTCGACCTCGTCGCGGATGCCGGGAGGAAAGTAGCCAAGCGAATCCGCCGCTGTTTCCGGAATCGCGAAATGCTCCTCGAGCGCGATCTTGCCTTTCATATTTCCTCCCTCGGCGGCGCATCGGGCGGCGCCGGCACATTAATCTTAACACGCAGCCGGGTGGCATTTTCTACCCGCCAATACGCGCCTCCGCCCGTTGGCATGGTTCTGGCGATAAAGCGACGTGAACACCGCCGTTGTCTCGAATTGGGGCAATGCTGGCAGACATTTCGCCCGGAATGCGACAAGGCTGATGAACACGCACCCGAATTACACGCTGGCTTCCGTGCCCCAGACGGGTCGGTTCCTGCGCGCGCGGGTGGTCGCGATGCGCGGCACGTTTGCCGCCGCTATTTTCCTGACCGACATTGCCTTCATCGTCGCGATGTCGTGCCTTACCGGCGTTACCTATCATCTCGTCGCCTACAGCAAACCCGGCAATATTTCCCTGTTCTTCCAGGTCGGCGTCGTAGCGGCCAGCATCTTCGCGGTCTCGAACCTGTTTCGCGGCGAATACCGACTGCCGAACTTCTGCACCTTCAGGCCGCATGCGGGACGAACAATCCAGCTATGGAACGTCACGTTGATCTGTCTGCTGCTGGCCGGCTTTTTGGCGCAGACCAGCGTCGAATATTCGCGTGCGTGGATCGTGCTGTTCTATGTCGCCACCCTCGGCGGCTTGCTCATGCTGCGCTATTTCATCGTACGCGTTACCGCGCTCGCCCGCGCCGCTGGCGTCATTTCCGCGCAGCGCATCTTCCTGATCGGCACCGGCGCCAATGTGAACGCATTCATCAACCGCTACGAGCCGTGGACGCATGGCATCAACATTGTCGGCTGCCGCTTCGTAACTCCAGTTGCCGCCACCGCGTCCGCCGAGTTGCGCACCGCGACGCTCGATCAAGACTTTGCCGAGGCCGTCGGTAGCGTGCGCAGCCTGGCGCCCGATGCGGTTTTCCTTCTGCTGCCCTGGTCGGCGACCGACTCGATCCGGCGCTGCGCCGAGACTTTCATGACGCTGCCGGTTGAGATTCACATCGGGCCGGAACCGATCTTGTATAAATTCGAGGAAGTGAAACTCGCCAAGCTCGGCCCGATGACGAGCTTGCAACTGACGCGCCGTCCGCTGACACGTTCGGAAATCGCGCGCAAGCGCGCATTCGATCTGGTCGCAGCGGCATTCGGCCTGATTGCAATCACACCCCTTCTCCTGATCGTCGCCGCCCTCGTTTTTCTTGACAGCCCGGGTCCGGTCTTCTTCGTGCAACGCCGCTACGGCTTCAATCAGCAGCCGTTCCGCATCATCAAATTCCGCACCATGCGGACCTGTGACGATGGCCCGGTCGTGCCCCAGGCAACGCGCAACGATCCGCGCTTGACGCGGGTGGGGCGCTGGTTGCGGCGGTGGAATATCGACGAAATTCCCCAGCTCTTTAATGTGCTCACTGGCGACATGTCGCTGGTCGGGCCGCGGCCGCATGCGCTGTCGCACGACCACGAATACGAACAACGCATTTCACTGTATGCCCGCCGGCACAACGTCAAGCCTGGCATTACCGGGTGGGCGCAGATTCACGGTTATCGCGGCGAAATCGATACCGACGAAAAGATGCGCAAGCGCGTCGAGCACGACCTGTTCTATATCGACAACTGGTCGCTCTGGCTCGATCTGAAAATTCTTTTCCGCACGGTGTTCTCCGCCGCCGGCTACCGTAACGCGTTCTGAGCGCATCGACAGCATTCTTGCGAAAGCGGGAACCCAGCAGAAATTTTCATATGGCGGCGAAACTGGATTCCCGTCCTCATGGGACGAGCGGTGTCTAGCAAATTCCGCTCGGCCTAACCCGCGAGGGTGGCGATGGCGACAACGGCGCCCGCGGTCACGAGCGCGGTGGACAGCCACAGCACGCCGATGATCAGCCACACTGGGCGCGGCTTATGGGCCGCTGGTACGTCAGGTTCGGACCAGGATTCGAGCTCCGGCTCCGCCTTGAGCAGCGCCGCGGTCGCTGATTCTATGTCGGCGATATCGCGCGCCAATTGATCGTGCACGGACGGGTCCGGCGTGCCCGTATCCGCCGCAAACCCGGAGTCGCCGAGTTTGGGCTCCAGGGAGATGGATTCGGCATCGGCCGAAGACAGTGAGCCGATGTTTTGCTTCAACATGGGTCGCACTCGCTTGTCCTACTGGATTTACAACGGTAGGGCAGGACGCGCGATAATCATGCAGAGCTAAGCTTAACGGTCCCGTTAACTCGGCCTATATGAACGCCGTGGCGGCGCCGGCCGACTAAAGCCTACGCCGGTTTCCGTCGCGTCCTGCCATATTCACGACTATGTTATTGATCGCACCTGAAAAAGTACCTTGCCGTCAGGAGCCTCCGGAGGAGCCGTCATGTCCACTTCGACCCTCATCGTCCTTGCCGTGATCGTTGTCTTCGTTCTGTGGGCGATCACGGTCTACAACGGCCTGATTTCTATGCGGCAGCGGGTTAACCAAGCCTTTGCCGACGTCGACGTGCAGCTCAAGCAGCGGCATGACCTCGTTCCCAACCTCGTCGAGACCGTGAAGGGCTATGCCGCGCACGAACGCGGCACGCTCGACGAAGTGGTCAAGGCGCGCAATGCGGCAGTAGCAGCGCAAGGGCCGGCACAGCAGGCGGCGGCGGAAAATATGCTCTCGGGCGCGTTGCGCCAGCTTTTCGCACTGTCGGAATCCTATCCGGACCTCAAGGCCTCGGCAAATTTCCAGCAATTGCAGGCCGAACTGACGGACCTGGAAAACAAGATCGCGGCGTCCCGGCGCTTCTTCAACAATGCGGTGCAGGAATACAACACCGGCATCCAGCGTTTTCCAGCCGCGCTGTTCGCCGGCACGTTCGGTTTCGCGCAGAAGGACTATTTCGACCTCGGCGCCGATCGGCAAACGACCTCGGCGGCTCCAGAAGTCAAATTCTGAGGTCTGCGCGCGCAGCGATCGGCAGCAGTGATCAGCAATGGCCGCTTACGGTCTTTACAGTCACATCCAATCGAACCGGCGGCGTTCCATTGCGCTGCTCGCCGGGTTGTTCTTTCTGATCTATGTGCTGGTCTATGCCGGTGCGCTCACCGCCGAGGCATTAACGGTTCCCGCCGACGTCGACAAGCTGCTGCAATTGGCGCTTGCCGGCACCATCAAGGCGGCGCCATTCGCAACGATCGGCACAGCGCTCTGGATCGTCATTGCCTACTACTTCCATCAGAGCATGATCGACGCGCTGACTGGCGGCAGGGAAGTGCAGCGCGCTGAGCAGCCGCGGCTCTACAACATCCTGGAGAACCTCTGCATCTCGCGCGGCATCACCATGCCGAAGCTCAAGATCATGGAAAGCGACCAGCTCAATGCCTTCGCCACGGGCATGAACGACAAGCAATATTCGATCACGGTCACGACCGGGCTCCTCAACCGGCTCAACGATGCCGAGATCGAGTCGGTCCTGGGCCACGAGCTTACGCATATCCGCAACGGCGACGTGCGCATGATGGTCATCGCGGTGATCATTGCGGGCGTCGTCTCGTTTTTCGCCGAATTGGTGTTTCGGCTTTGGTTCTACAACGGCTTCAGCTTTCGCGGCGGGCGGTCGGATCGCCGCGGCAGCGGCGGTGGCGCGGTGGTTGCCATCCTGATTGCCGTCGGCCTGCTTGCGCTTGCCTATTTCCTCTCGTTCGTCATTCGGCTCGCGCTATCGCGGCAGCGCGAATTCCTCGCCGACGCCGGCTCAGTGGAACTGACCAAGAATCCCAATGCCATGATTTCGGCGCTGCGCAAGATCGAAGGCCGCGGCGAATTGCCGGGCGCGACCTCGGCGGTGATGGAAATGTGCATCGATAACCCGCGCGAAGGATTCGGCGAACTGTTCGATACCCATCCGAGCGTCGACAGCCGGGTCGCGGCGCTGGTCAAATTCGCCGGCGGCCACGATCCCGGTCCGCTGGCGTTGCCGCCGCAAGCGAGCGAACCAACCGATCGGTCCGGCACCGACCAGGCGCCGCAGACCGGACCGTGGGGTTCGGCCGAAACCGGCGAGAAGCCGGCACAGCCCTGGGGAGCGCCCGCGGAAACCGAAAACTCCGCGCCAGGTCCATCGTCCGATGCTGAGCCAGGGCCGTGGGGCGCGCACACGCGCAATTAGTCGCAACGACCGCGTCGCAATTAACCATATCGCCTTGAAAATGCCGTGCGCACAGCGAGTCTGCGCCGTTGCGAGGCATCTGGAGGCTTCCAAACAGAGCCCGGTCTGTGTAAGAGTCTGTTAACGGATCGACTGCGGACAACGCTCGATTTACCCGCGGTTTTCCGATGGTTAGCTGAGCCGGATAGATCGTGCCTGACGGCGGCGCGGGGTCAGCGGGGAACGGACAAATGTCGAAGCCTACAGTGGTCGTGGTTGGCGCAGACAAGGGCGGCGTCGGCAAGACGACGGTGTCCCGGACGCTGCTCGATTATTTCACCGCGCATCATGTGCCGACGCGCGCCTTCGACACCGAATCTCCGAAGGGCACGCTCAAGCGCTTCCATCCCGACATCACCGACATCGTCGACGTCACTTCCGTCCCCGACCAGATGCGCATCTTCGATACGCTGTCGACCACGGACGCCAGCGTGACCGTCATCGACGTGCGCGCCGGATTGCTGTCGCCGACATTGCGCTCGCTGCGCGACATCGGTTTTCTGGAAGCGGTGAAGAAGGGCCAGCTCAACTTCGTGGTGTTTCACATCCTGGGTTCCTCGATCGCCTCGTTGAACGAGATCGAGGACACGTCTTCTTTCACCACCGACGCCAAATATTTTCTGGTAAAAAACTACTTCAACAATACGACCTTCTTCGAGTGGGACCAGGCCACTCACGCATCGTACTTCAAGAAGTTCAAGGACGCGGTCGAGATATCCATCCCGAAGCTGAACGAGATGGCCTACGAACAAGTCGAGCTTGCCTCCGTGCCCTTCCTCACCTTTGTCGCCAACAAGAACCTGAAGGGCGACGCCGCAAACTACTCGTTCGTGCTGCGCGGCTACGTCCGTCACTGGCTTGGCAACGTCTGGGGCGAGTACGACCGCGTCAAGCTCAACGATATTATCGCGGCCGGCGGCGCGGCTTCGGGCAGCCCGCGTGTGCAGGTCGTGCGGTCCGCGCAATAGCGCATCCTTGACGCGCTCGTCCCTACCCTTCGCCGCGAGCGGGGTGTAAGGAGAGACAGCTCTCTTTAGAATCGCATTGGACCGGTTGCGGGATGGCCCAGCAGGCGCCGCTCTATATCATCGCTTCGCCGCGCCCGCGCGTCGGCAAAACGCTGATCGCGCGGCTGATGATCGAATTCCTCCGCTCGAGCGGGCGCGCCGTGACCGGCTACGATCTCGATCCGCGCGAGCCGGCGCTCGCCGGCCGCTTTCCGCAGCTCGTCTCGGCGGTAGATATATCCGATACGCCGGGGCAAATGGTTCTGTTCGACCGGCTGCTCGCGACCGCGCCGCGCACGGTCGTCATCGATCTCGGCTATGCGCAGTTCGACACGTTCTTTGCCGTGATGACGGAGATCGGCTTCGTACGCGAGGCGCAGCGGCGCGGGATCGAGCCGGTAATTCTGTTCGTCAGCGATACCGCGCCGGCGACGGCGCGGGCCTATGCCGAATTGCGGCGCCTGGTGCCAACGGCCACGTTCGTGCCGGTGCACAATGAATCCGTTTCGGTCATGTTCGAGAAAGCGGATTTCCCGCCGACGCGCCCCGAATTCGGCGTCATCCTTGTTCCTCGGCTATCGGCGATCGTGCGCGGCGTGGTTGACCGGCCAAGCTTCTCATTCGGCGAGTATATGAGCGGTGACCGGCCCAGGTGGCCCGACCGAAGTCCATAGCTGGATCGCGAATATTTTTACCGAGTTTCGTGAGGTCGAACTACGGCTGTTGATGGGGAAGCTCAGTGCTTCACTCGGCGGCGGTGGCGCGACGACGCCGCGTGAGGTTCGACGCGAGCACTAGGGTTTTGTTCGCTTAATGGCCGGGTACCCCATCTTTCGGAGCCGATTGTGTTGCAAAAGTCGTTTTGCACTGCAGCTCATTTTTTCTGGCGCGGATTTGGTATAAATATGTGAGGGGCCTCATCGTCGCACGTTAAACTCATAGGCAGCCTCGGTAGCGCGATTGAGGTTGTACGAATCGGCAATTGATTCCCTTTTCGGATTTTTCGCGAAAATTCGTGGACCTGCAACTTTTGACTTTTGCAACACAATCGGTGGAAAAGCGGACATTGCGCGACCATCGCAATCGGTCGCGATTGATCAAAGCTGCCGCGTGACCTAATTGGGGTCGCGGTGGCTTCACCCTCAAAAGCGGACATCGACTCACTCCGTCGCGGTGTCCGCTTCGGGCCACTTTCTGCCTCACGCACCGCAGCGAAATGCGTCGTTATCCGAACACATCTTCGGCGGAGCTTGCACCGTCTAACCGGATGTCCTGTTGCAACCAAGGGCGAACGCGCCACGCCGATCGGTGGGACGTCACCGTTGCGCTACCGGGTTTCCGCGATTGTCCGCGTGAGCGGCATGGCGCCTAAGACCGCAGTCGACAGGATATCGGTGCCGTTCATCAGCCGCATGCCGACTTCGCCACTGTTATCGATCCAGAAAATGTCGCTCGCTTTGTCGCCTCCTCAATCGGCCCCGGCGCCCTGTATCGTCCAACTCGTTGGAATGTTGATGAAGTCGGATTGCTGTGAAATCTGTGTTCCGTTCATAAACCACATCTCGACGTCGCCATCGGTATTGCGCCAGAGAATGTCGGACATGCCGTCGCCGTTGAAGTCGCCGGTTTGCGCGATTGCCCAGCTCGCGGCAACGTTACCCACAACGGGTTCTTGCAAAATCTGCGTTCCGTTCATCAACCAGATCCCGACATCGCCGGCAGTATCGCGCCAGAGAATGTCGGACATGCCGTCGCCGTTGAAATCGCCAGTGCCGACAATCGCCCAGTTGGTGGGCACATTACTGAAAACGGGTTGTTGCAAGATCTGCGTTCCGTTCATGAACCAGATCCCGACATCGCCATTGGAATTGCGCCACAGAATGTCGCTATGGCCATCGCCATTGAAGTCGCCGATTCCTGCGATAGTCCAGTTGGCAGGCACGTTACCTATAATGGATTCCTGCAAGATCTGTGTTCCATTCATCAGCCAGATCGCCGATATCGCCGTTGGAATTGCGCCACAGAATGTCGCCCTTGCCGTCGCCGTTGAAGTCGCCGGTTCCCACGACCGTCCAGCTGGTGGGCACGTTGCCGATAACGGGTTGCTGCAAGATCTGCGCTCCGTTCATAAACCACATCCCGACGTCGCCTGCGGTATCGCGCCAGAGTACGTCGGCATAGCCGTCGCCGTTGAAGTCGCGCAGGCCGACGACCGTCCAGATATTAGGTACGTTGCCCAAATCCGGGTTGTTCAAAATCTGCGTCCCATTCATCAACCAGATGCCGAAATCGCCGCCGGAATTGCGCCAGGCAATGTCGCTATAGCCGTCGCCGTTGAAGTCGTGGGTGGCGGCGATCAGCGGCGCGATAAACACCCAGGCGGCGCCGACGCCCGCGTTATCCAATGGCCCGCCCTCAATCAGCGTCTTGCCGTTATTCGACAACGCCACGGAGCTGCCCTGCGCGGCGGCGCCGACATTGCCGCTGCCGACCAGCTTGTTTCCTTTTTGCGTCCACACGCCGCCGCTTTGGCTAAAGACCCAGACCGCACCGTTGCCGGCTTTATCGGCGGCGCCGCCCAAGGCCGCCGTGCTGGCGTCGCCCGACAGCGCTACCGCTAGTCCTTCCTCGGCCGCGCCGGCGGCGCCGCTGCCGACGAGCTTCGATCCGGCTTGCGACCAAGCCCCGCCGCTCTTGATAAAGATCCAGGCGGCCCCGCTGTTGGCACTGTCGCCAGCCCCGCCAACCAGCGCGGTGTTGCCGTCGGCCGACAGCGCCACCGCTATTCCTTGTTGCGCCGGCCCCACGTTGCCGATGCCGACCAGTTTTGGCGCCGCTTGCAGCCACACTCCGCCGCTTTGGCTAAAACTCCATACTGCCCCAGTGCCGGTGTTGTCGGCCGGGCCGCCAATAACCGCCGAGGTGCCGTCGCTCGACAGCGCCACGGCAGCGCCAAACGAGCCGGCGCCGGCTTCGTCGCCCGGCGTCAGCTTCGAACCTTGCTGCGCCCAGCTATTGCCGTTGCGGGTGAAGATCCACACCGCACCGGCACCGCCATTATCCGCCGCGCCGCCGATGATCGCCGTGCCGCCGTTGCTCGATAGCGCCAGCGAACTGCCGAACAATGCGGCGCCGCTCTCGCCGCTCGCGGTGAGCTTTGCGCTCTGCTGGCTCCACACTCCGCCGTTCTGGGTAAAGACCCACACCGCGCCGACGCTGGCATTGTCGGCGCTGCCGCCGACGATCAGCGTTGAGGCGTCGGCCGAGAGCGCCACCGAACGCCCCTGTTGCGCGGCGCCGACGGCGCCGCTGCCAATGAGCTTGCCGCCGACCTGGGTCCAGCCGCCGGCGCTCTGGCTGAACACCCAAACCGCACCGGTGCCGGCATTGTCATTAAAGCCGGCGACCAGCGCCGTGTTGCCGTCAGCCGACATAGCCACCGAGTAGCCCTGTTCGGCGCCGGCACCGGCGCCGCTGCCGATGAGCTTTGATCCCTGCTGCACGAGGCTCGCCGTCGCCGCCTTATAGGTGAAGCGGTCGGTGGTATTTGCAGCGCTGGTCCCCGCCGGTGTCGTCACCGTGATATCCACCGTGCCGGAACCGCCGGGCGACATCGCGGTGATCGCGGTGGCGCTGTTGACCGTGAACGAACTCGCCGCGGCGCCGCCGAACTGCACGACCGTGGCGCCGGTCAGATTGGTGCCGGTGATCGTCACGCTGGTACCGCCGCCGAACGGCCCACTGTCGGGCGCCACCGCCGTCACGGTCGGAGTGCTCGACGCCGCCTGCGTGATCGTCCCGCTCGAAGCCTGCGTCGCGGTCTGCGCCGTCGGCGTCGTGCTGTCGGTGACCTCGATGGTGTAGCTGAACGCGCCCGCTGTGGTTGGCGTGCCGGAGACCAAACCGGTTGATGTGTTCAGCGTCGTGCCGGCCGCCAGCGTGCCGGAAGCGAGCGAATACATGTAAGGGGTGGTGCCGCCCGACGCCGTATTGCTCTGCGAATAGGCCTGTCCGACCTGCGTCGTGGCCGATGGCGTCGCCACCAGCGTCAGCGTCACCGGTGCGATGGTGCCGCTCACCGGCTGCGTCGCGGTCTGCGCCGTCGGCGTCGTACTGTCGGTCACCGTGATGGTGTAGTTGAAGCTGCCCGCCGTCGTCGGCGTGCCGAACACAACGCCGGTCGAGGTGTTCAGCGTGGTGCCGGGCGGCACACTGCCCGCGGAGACAGAATAGGTGTACGGCGCGGTGCCGCCGCCCGCGACATTGGTCTGTCGATAGAACTGACCGAGCTGCGTCGTCGACGACGCGGTCGCCGTCAGCGTCAACGCGGATGCAACCGCAAGGCTGAAATTCGCCGACGCGGTGGCGCCGAGGGAGTTGGTCACCGTCACTGTGTAGGCCGCGGCTGCGCCGGCGGCGCTGGGCGTGCCGGTGATGGCGCCGCTCGCCGAACTCATCGACAGCACGGCCGGCAGCGAAGGCGACACGCCATAGCTGAGCGGTGCGGTGCCGCCGCCGCCGGTGACAGGGACCGGCGACGTAGTCGCCTTGCCTTGCGCGAGCGTGACCGAACCGAGTGAAACGGTCGCGGTGACGGCGCTGTTGACGGTAAGCATGAAGGTATTGCTTGCAGTCGCGCTGTTCGCATCGGTCACCGTCACCGTGAAGGTCGTGGCGAGGGTCACCGCGGGCGTACCGGTGATGGCGCCGGTCGAGGTGTTCATGCTCAATCCCGTCGGCAGCGATGGCGACACGCCATAACTCAGCGGTCCGGTGCCGCCGCCGCCGGTCACAGGGATCGGCGACGTGGTCGCCTTATTTTGCGTGAGCGCGACGGAGCCGATCGACTTGGTCGCGGTGACGGCGCTGTTGACCGTAAGCATGAAGGTATTGGTTGCGGTCGCGGAGTTCGCGTCCGTCACCGTGACTGTGTAGCCCGTGGCGGCGCTGGTTGCCGTCGGCGTGCCGCTGATGGCGCCGGTCGAGGAGCTCATGCTCAGCCCGGCCGGCAGTGTGGGCGACACGCCGTAGGACAGCGGCGTGGTCCCTGCGCCGCCGGTGACCGGTGTGAACGACGTCGCCGCGTGGTTCTGCGTCAGGCTCGTCAAGGCCACCGCCTGCGTCGCCGTCACCGCGGCGTTCACCTTCAAACTGAAAGTATTCGTGGCCGTGGCATTGTTTGTATCGGTCACCGTGACCGTGAAGCTCATGGCCGAGACGGTCGCGGCTGTCGTGCCGGTGACTGCGCCGGTCGTCGAACTCATGCTCAGTCCCGCGGGCAGAACGGGCGACACACTATAGCTGAGCGCGCCGGTGCCGCCGCCGCCGGTGACCGGGGTGAACGATGTCGCGGCGTGGTTCTGCGTCAGAGCCACTGTTGCCACGGCTTGCGTCGCCGTCAGCGCGGGGTTCACCGTCAGGGTGAAGGTGTTCGTGGCCGTGACACCGTTCGCATCGGTCACCGTGACCGTGTAGGTGGTCGCTGTACTCGTAACGGCGGGCGTGCCGGTGACCGCACCGGTCGAGGAGTTCATGGTCAACCCGCTCGGCAGTGCAGGCAACACGCTGTAGGTCAAAGGCGGCGTGCCGCTGCCGCCGGTGACCGGCACCGGCGAAGGGCTCGCATTATTTTGCGTGAGCGCGATGGTGGCGATCGACTGGGTCGCGGTGACGACGCCGTTGATGGTGAGGGCAAAAATGTTGGCCGCCGCCGCATTGAGTTGGTCAGTCACCGTGACCGTATAGTTTGTGGTCGCGCTGCTCGCCGTGGGCGTGCCGGTGATCGCGCCGGTCGCGGAGTTCAGGCTCAGCCCGCTCGGCAAACTCGGCGAGATACTGTACGTCCGCGTACCGGTGCCGCCGCCGCCGCTGACCGGCACCGGCGAGGTGCTCGCCTTGTTTAGCGTGAGCCCGACGGAGGGGATCGACAGGGTCGCGGTGACGGCTGTGTTGATGGTGAGAAGGAAACCGGATTGGTTGGTCTGATTGACGGCATCCGTCACGTACACGGTAATGCCGGTTTGGGCCAGCGCGACGGTGGGTGTGCCGCTGATCGTGCCGGTGCTGGCATTCATGCTCAGCCCGTCCGGCAGCGATGCGGTGTAGACGAGCGGAGCCACGCCGCCGGAGCCCGTCACTGGCGTAAACGGTGCCGCTGCTCCGGATTGCGTAAGCACCACGGAACGGATTGCCTGGCTAGCGTGCGGCGGCATCACATACGTGTAAGCGGCGCCTGGCGCGCTTGCCGAACTCGGGCCACCTGTCGGCGTCGTCACGGTTACATAGACGGGGCTGGGGAAAATGACGCCGGGCGGCGCGGTCGCCGTGATCAAGGTCGGGCTGATCACATTGAAACTGGTGGCGCTATTGAAGCCGAACTGGACTGCCGTCGCACCGGAGAAATTGCTCCCGGTGATGCTTACGGTGTTGCCGCCCGCGAACGGCCCGACCGACTGCGACAGCGCGCTGATCGCCGGTGCGGGAGCGTAGCTGAATTGATCGGTGAAAGGATTCGCTGCGGCCGTCATGGTGTAATAAAGGGGGGTAGTGGTCTGAACGATGAGGTCAAACGTGCCGCTGCCCCCGGCCGGCAAGGTGACCTGCATCGAGGTATCGCTGATGGGTGTCACTGGCAAAGAATAGCTGTAGGACGCGCCTGCGGGGCAGAGGTTGTTGTAAGGGGGCACGGGAGGCAAAGAGGAGCACGGTACAAGGACGGCGCTGGCTCCGGAAAAGCTTGTCCCGGTGATCGTCACGGTCGTGTCGGTGGAATACGACCCCACGGCAGGCGAGATCGACGTCACGACTGGGGCGGTGGGGACGCAGTACATCTGAGACATGATTGTATAGGGATCGCCGCTGCCGCCGCTCACGGTCAGAGTTAGCGTTCCTGAAGTAAAAACGGGTAGCCAAGTGTTGATCAAGTTAAAATAAGTATAAGTACCGCCAACCACACCGCTGAATTGCATCAAGAAATCGCTGCCACCGGCGTTCAAATAAGGCAAGTCGCCGGCTAAAAAATTCCCGGTCAGCGTTGTTGGGCTCGGTTGAGAGGTCAGGTTCAAATTCCAGCCACCTGCGTTCATGGCTGCGCAGCCGTCCGAGGCCAATGCTTCGCGGCTCGCGCCGCCGATCGCGGCGAAAACCACGCACGCGAATAGCGCTGCGTTCACGCAACGCCACACGCCGGTCAGCCGCGCCGTGATCGCGACAGCCGCGATCGCTGCGATCCGCTCGAACCAGCCCGGCCGCGCTGCGACCGCAATGGCTCTCTGCGTGCGCACCGAACGCTGTGCCGTAAATGCCGCCGCGCGCAAAACCGCGGGCAGCACTCGCGATGTACGGGACCGCCCGCTCCGCGACACCAACTGTCCGCGCGAGCAAACAAACGCACCTGCCGTGCACGATACCATCGTGCGCGTTCCGGCAACCTCGCTGAAATGCATTCGCCCCCAAACCCCACGTCGGTAAGGCGCTAGCTCAGCCGCCGAACCCACAGGCGTGGTGAGCATCGCAATAGGGGGCTGGCAACACAAGCCAATAAAGTGCTCATGCGGCAAAGTGCTTTTGCGGCGACGTCGCGCGTGGCGGGTACTCGCCTGCCTGCCAGATCAGTGTAGGCCTTCTTTGGGTTCCCCAAAAAATACGCTACGGCGCCCTGCCCAAAATCCGCGCGAAGCAAGCTGCCGACGTCCCGCCGGTGTCCCTACCGTCTTGAACAGGTGTCAAACGCACGCACATTCCCTTGCCGCCGCGCACTCCGTGCGCTGGTCGCCAATCCCATCAGCCAACCGTGGATATTAGCGAAAGAATTTCGGAACGTACAACCGCAAGCAAGGCGCGACGGTAGCCGGGTCATCTGCCGCCTGGCGGTACCGTCAAAAAACCTTCATCGAGGGACCCTCGCGAGCCTCACTCCGTCTCGACTGGAATCCATTGTCGGGTTTGGTTATTTGGGTCGGGCGGCATGCCTGCCCTCTTCACGGCATAAGGCCCGCCGCTGCGCTCCCGCTCATAAAGCCGAGATGCTTTCCGCACGAAGTTCTAATGCCCCTCGAACGACACCAGCGTGCGCACCGGCACGCCGAGCTTCCTGATCTTCTCGGCGCCCCCCAGTTCCGGCAGATCGACGATGAAGCATGCGGCGAGCACATTGGCGCCGATCTGCTTCAACAGCTTGACCGCAGCTTCCGCGGTGCCGCCGGTGGCGACGAGATCGTCGACCAGGATCACGCGCTCGCCTTGAAGCACCGCGTCCTCGTGCATTTCCATCTCATCGATGCCGTATTCGAGCGAATAGCCGATGCTGACCCGCTTGAACGGCAACTTGCCTTTTTTTCGGATCGGCACGAACCCCGCCGAAAGCTGATGCGCGACGGCTCCGCCGAGGATAAAGCCGCGCGCCTCGATACCGGCGACCTTGTCGATCTTGCCGCCAGCCCACGGCTGCACCAGTTCGTCGACGGTTCGGCGGAAGGCCCGCGCGTCGCCGAGCAGCGTCGTGATGTCGCGAAACATGATGCCCGGCTTGGGATAATCCGGGATGCTGCGAATCGCGGCTTTGAGGTCGTTCTCGAACGCAGCACTGGTCATAGTCGGAGCCCCTGTCTGGCAGCAGCCGGGCGCCAAGCTCAGCTTCGATATTCGGTCGGTGGCCGCGGCTCGGTCAGTTCCGGATGATGCAGCACGTCGTGCCAGACCTTCTTCTTCGTAAAGTAGAGCAGCACGGCGAATACGAAGAGGAAGATCATCACCTGGAAGCCGAGCCGCTTGCGCTCGTCGAGCGTCGGTTCCGCCGCCCACATCAGGAAAGCCGCAACGTCGCGGCCGTACTGATCGACCGTCGTCGGCGTGCCGTCGGTATATTCGACCTGGCCGTCACTCAGCGGCTTCGGCATGCCGATGGCGCCGCCGGGGAAATACTTGTTGTACTGGCCGCCTGGCGGCAGCGCGAACCCGGCTGGCGGATCGGTGTAGCCATTGAGGATGGCGTGGATGTAGTCCGGCCCATCCTCCTGATACATCCTGAAGGCGTCGATGATGAAGGTCGGAAAGCCCCATTCGTAGGCGCGGGCCTTGGCCAGCACCGACATATCCGGCGGCAGCTTGCCGCCGAGAGCCGCGCGGGCGGCGTTATCGTTCGGGAACGGCGGCGGAAAATAATCGGCAATGCCGCCAGGCCGCTGAAACATCTGGCCTTGGTCGTTCGGGCCGTCGGTCACCTGGAAAGTGGCGGCAATCGTCGCGGCCTGCGCCTCGGTGAAGCCGGGACCGCCGGGATCGGCGAGATTGCGAAACGACAAAAGGTTCAGGCTATGGCAGGTCGAGCAGACCTCGCGATAGATCTTGAAGCCGCGCTGAAGCTGCGCCTGGTCATAGATGCCGAATGGGCCGGAGAACGACCACGTCTGCCGTGGCGGAGCGTCCTGCGCCGATCGCCGTCTGCATGGCCGCACCGGATAGCGAAGCGACGACGAGCGAAGGCAGCGAGTATATGGTGAGTTTTCATATCCCGCCTCCGCTAACCTGTGACACGCGACGGCGGCGGCGCCGATGCGCCGGCTGGAACGCCGTCACGCAGCACCGATTCCGAAATCGAATTCGGCAGCGGTTTGGTCCGCTCGAATAATCCGAGCAGCGGCAGAATGACGAGGAAATAGCCGAAGTAATAGACGGTGAGGATGCGCGCCGCGACGACGTAGCCGCCGGTCGGCTCCTGCGAACCGAGATAGCCCAGTCCGATCACGGCCAGAAAAAAGATCATCAGGAACTGCCGGTACAACGGCCGGTAGTTCGCCGAGCGTACGCGCGACGTATCGAGCCACGGCAGGAACGCGAGGATAATGATGGAACTCGCCAGCGCGGTGACACCAAGGAGCTTGCTCGGGATCGCACGCAAGATGGCGTAGAACGGCAGGTAATACCATTCCGGCACGATGTGCGTCGGTGTCTGGCCGGGATTGGCCATGATGTAATTGTCGGAGTGGCCGAGATAGTTCGGGATGTAGAATACGAACCAGGCGAAGAAGATGCAGAAGACGGCGACGAAGAAGCCGTCCTTCACGGTCGCGTAGGGCGTGAATGCGACGGTGTCCTTCTCGTCCTTCGGCTCAACGCCGGTCGGATTATTCTGTCCGACCATGTGCAACGCCCAGATGTGCAGCACGACCACACCTGCGATCACGAACGGCAGCAGGTAGTGCAGCGAATAGAATCGGTTGAGCGTCGGATTACCGACGGCGAAGCCGCCCCATAGCCAAGTGACCACATCCGCGCCGACGCCAGGAATTGCCGAGAACAGATTGGTAATGACGGTTGCCGCCCAGAAGCTCATCTGCCCCCACGGCAGCACGTAGCCCATGAAGCCGGTGGCCACCATCAACAGGAACAAGATGACGCCAAGGATCCACAACACCTCGCGCGGCTCCTTATAGGAACCGTAGTACATACCGCGGGCGATGTGGACGTAGACGGCAACGAAGAAGAACGAAGCGCCGTTGGCGTGAAGGTAGCGCAACAGCCAGCCGTAATTCACGTCGCGCATGATGCCTTCGACGGACTTGAAGGCATAATCGACGTGAGGCGTGTAGTGCATCGCCAGCACGATGCCGGTAACGATCTGCACGCCGAGCATGAAGCTGAGAATGCCGCCGAACGTCCACCAATAGTTCAGATTACGCGGCGTCGGGTAGGCGATGAAAGACGAATAGACGAGACTTCGCGATCGGCAGCCGCCGTTCCATCCATTGCATGAATGGGCTCTGCGGCTGGTAGGTCGAATGTCCGCTCATTATCGAACCTTATGCGTCCGTCGGTGCCGGCCCCCTATCCGCGCTGCGAACCGGGCGCCCCTCCAGGGAGGGACTCGGCGGCGGATAGACCGGTCGCATCCGGCCTGAGGAAGGCCCAATGCGACACATACCGGCGGCGTTTTATTGGCACCCTTGCCGGGAGAGTGCAAGAGTGGGATTTCCGGCACGCACAGGTCCCTCCCAGCCGGTGCCGAACCCGTGCTTAGGCCGGCCATGCGTATCGCCCTCTATCAGCCCGACATACCGCAAAACACCGGAACTATCCTGCGGTTATGCGCGTGTTTCGGCATCGAGGCGCATATTATCGAACCCGCCGGCTTTCCGTCCTCCGATCGCGCCTTCCGCCGTGCCGGAATGGACTATCTCGATGCCGTAACAATCGTGCGGCACGTCTCATGGCGCGAATTCGAGGCCTGGCGGCACGCACAATGCTGCCGCTTGGTGCTATTTACGACCGGCGCAGCCTCGTCCTATCTCGACTACCGGTTCGCGGAGTCGGACGTTCTGCTGTTCGGCCGCGAATCCGCCGGCGTCGCGCCGGACATCCATCACGAGGCGGATGCCCGCCTGTTAATTCCCATGCGGCCCGGTATGCGTTCGCTCAATGTTGCGATTGCCGCAGCCTTGGCCGCCGGCGAAGCGTTGCGTCAGATCGGCGGAATGAAGCAATAGGTCCTCTACCTATGCCTCGACGATGCCCGGCCTGCCGTTCTCGACCACGAATGCCTTGAGCGTCGAGATGTCCGCGTTCGGATCGTGGGCGTCGGAGACAACGCGCATGCGCACCTGCATCGCTTTCCGGTCGAGATCGACGCTGACATAGCCGCGCTTGCGGCTTTCGAAGAAATGCACGTGCGGATTGTCCGGCAGGGTTTGCGCCAGCACTTCGTAGGGCAGTGCATAGGACGAGATCGACGTACCGACAAACTCCGTCGCCACGACGGGCGATGCCGAATCGTCGAAATCCGAGCTTCAGATCGTTGGCGAAGAAGGAATGAACGTCGCCGCCGATGACAACCGGATTGGAAACCCGCGTATCGGCAATGCGTTTGAGGAGGCGGGTGCGATTTGCCGGATAACCATCCCAATCATCGGTCCAGAAACCTTCGACACCGTTCTGGATCTCTTTGTATTGCGCCATCAGCACGTCCTGGGCGATCACGTTCCACTGTGCCTTGGTGTGCGCGAGCGCCGAGCCGAGCCAGGATTCCTGCGCGAAACCCATCATGCTGCGGCCTGGATCGAGACGTTCCGGGCAACTGGCATTAGTCTCGACATGGCCGCCGCCCTTGTTCGGCGGTCCGTAACAGGCCTCGCGGGAGCGGTACTGGCGGCCGTCGATCATCGAAATCTCGATCAGACTTCCGAAAGTAAACCGATCGTAGACCCGCATCACAGGGCCTTCAGGATGCGACAGGATCGGCCGGACCGGCATATGCTCGTAGAACGCCTGATACGCCGCGGCGCGCTGCTGCAGGAAACGCGCCGGTTCGACGAACCATTGCGACCATTGGTCGGCGTAGTCGTTCTCAACCTCGTGGTCGTCCCAGGTGACAAGCGAAGGCACTCGCGCATGCAGGCGCTGCAAATCCGGATCGAGGCGATATTGCGCATAGCGGTTGCGGTAGGTCGGCAGCGTCGTACTGACGACGCCGTCGCTGTGCCGGCGCACGATCGGTTTATTGTCCTCGATCGTGTCGTAGATATAGTCGCCAAGAAACAGGACAACGTCAGGGTTTTCGTCGGTGAGATGGCGGTAGGCCGAGAAATAACCGTGCTCGTAGTTGGAGCAGGACACGAAGCCGAAGCGCATCTTGTCAAACGCCGCCCCTGGCGCCGGTAATGTGATGGCGCGTCCGACGGAACTGACCGCGTCGCCGCTCTTGAAGCGGTACCAGTATGACCGTCCGGGCTCGAAACCGCCGACATCAAGATGCACCGAGTGGGCGAATTTCCGTTCGGCCACGGCATCGCCGCGGCGCACGATATTGACCATGGCATCGTCGGTCGCGATCTCGTAGGCGACACTGACATCGCCGCTGGACATGCCGCCCGGGCGTCTCCGGGTCGGTCGACATCGGATCGGGCGCAAGCCGAGTCCACAATACAAAACCGTCCGGTCGCGGCGCTCCTGAGGCGACGCCGAGGCTGAATGGCTGGCCCGTACTCCAACTCTGCGCCGCGGCGCGACGCAGCACCGCGGGCGCCCCGACAAGTACCAAGCTTGCGCCCGCCGCGCCGATCAGCAAGCGGCGCCTGGTGAAGCGAGTCGGTAAAAGGCCTTTGGGCATGGGCATTTAATGGCTCAATAATCGTGCAGTTTTGTGACATTCTGTGGCGAACGCAAACCTGCCGGCGCAGCAATGGATAATAACCAGATCGAACAGCGAAAAGACCAGGCCCGCGCCTGGTTCGAGAGCCTGCGCGACCGTATTGTGGCGGCTTTCGAGGCGCTGGAAGACGCGCTGCCGGCAACCGCACCGCTCGCCGGCCATCCGTCAGGCCGCTTCGTGCGCGCGCCGTGGAACCGGACCGATCATTCCGGCGCAGCCGGTGGCGGCGGCGTCATGGCGATGATGAAGGGGCGGATTTTCGAGAAGGTCGGCGTGCATGCTTCGACCGTGTTCGGCGAATTCGCGCCGGAATTTCGCAAAGACATTCCCGGCGCCGCCGACGATCCACGCTTCTTCGCTACCGGCATCTCGCTGATCGCTCACCTGCACAATCCGCATGTGCCCGCCGTGCACATGAACACGCGCTTCGTGGTAACGACAAAAGCCTGGTTCGGCGGCGGCGCCGACCTGACACCGGTGCTCGATCGCCGCCGCACGCAGGACGACGCCGACACACTTGCGTTTCACGCGGCAATGAAGACGGCGTGCGACTCCCATTCGACCGTGGCACCGTACGACAAATTCAAGACATGGTGCGACGATTATTTTTTCCTCAAGCATCGCGGCGAGATGCGCGGCATCGGCGGCATCTTCTACGACTATCTCGAGACCGACTGGGACAAAACATTCGCTTTCACCAAAGCTGTCGGGCTCGCCTTCCTCGGTGTCTATCCCGAGCTGGTGAAACGAAATTTCACAAAGCCCTGGACCGAGACGGAACGCGACGAGCAGCTCGTGCGGCGCGGCCGTTATGTCGAATTCAATCTGCTTTACGACCGGGGCACTATTTTCGGCCTGCGCACCGGCGGCAATGTCGAGTCGATCCTGTCCTCGATGCCCCCCGTGGTGAAGTGGCCGTGAAACTACCTTAGCGCGCCAAAAATCATCACGCTGCCGCCGACAATCACCACGGCATCGAGGATGGCGGTGTGCACATGCACCGGCAGCCGTTGCACGATCAGTTTGGCGAGGAATGTGGACGGAAAACCGATGCAGCCGATGATCAGACCGATCGCCAGCACGATCGGCGAGATCGCGCCGGCAATGCCGAAAACCGCGAGCTTCACGACGCCGATGACGATGGACACCGTAGCATCGGTCGCGATCACGGCGGTTCCTTCGAGTCCGGACGCCATGAGAAGCGACAGCAGGATGACCCCTGCCCCGGTCGTGCCGCCGACAACGATGCCCCACCCGGCCGAGGCCGCGGCAAATCCTTTTTCGCCGAGGTGATGGCCGCGCCGCTTGAGGATGCGGCGCAGCGGCACGGTCGCGATCAAGGTTGTGCCGATCACCATGGCGGCTCCGTGGCCGGTGAGCAGTGTGTAGAGCCAAGCGCCGAGCACGCAGGTCGGCGCCGCGGCGACCAGAGCAATGATCGCGCGGCGCCAATTGAGCCCGTGGTAGAACGCGACCATGCGCGCCGCATTGGTGAACATCGCCGAAATGGCGATAATCGGTACCACCGGTGCGGCTCCGAGCATCGGCACCAGTATGAGCGGCATCAGCGCGCCGGTGCCATACCCGGCGACGCCGCCGGTGATGGCGGAAAATGCCGCAAGCACGACGATCAGCACAAGCTCGGTAATGGATACGTCGGGCAGAAAAGGCACGGGCGGAGCCGGGTTGACTTGGAACTGTTGAGTTAAGAAAACAGATACAGGCGCACGCGCCGATGTCGCGTTTTGTTGGGAGGTTAGGCATGGACCTTGGAATCGCGGGCCGCAAGGCGATCGTGTGCGCATCGAGCCGTGGACTCGGCCGTGCCTGCGCGCACCGGTTGGCCGAGGCCGGCTGCGAGGTCGTCATCAACGGTCTCGACAAGGATCGCCTGGCCGCAACCGCCGAAGAGCTGCGAAAGGCAACCGGCGCCAAGATCACGGCGGTCGCCGCCGACGTCGCCTCGCCGGACGGCCAGAAGGCGCTGTTCGCGGCCTGCCCCGAGCCGGACATCCTGGTCAACAACAATGCCGGGCCGCCGTTCCGCGACTTCCGCGAGCTCGATCGGCAGAAAATGATCGACGGCGTCATCGCCAACATGATCGTGGCGGTGGAGCTCGTGCAAAAAGCGATCGACCCGATGATCGCCAAAAAATTCGGCCGCATCGTCAACATCACGTCGGGCTCGGTGAAGATGCCGCTGGTTGGTCTCGACCTGTCGTCGGGCGCGCGCGCCGGCCTCACCGCTTTCCTGGCCGGCATCGCGCGCTCGGTCGCCGGGTCCAATGTCACCATCAACTTCATGCTGCCGGGAATATTCGACACCGACCGTTTCCGTTCCAACGTGACGGCGACGTCGAAGAAGCGTGGCGTCAGCTACGAAGCCGCGCTGGCGCAAAACATCGAATCGGTGCCGGCAAAGCGCCTCGGCACGGCCGACGAATTCGGCGCGACCTGCGCCTTCCTGTGTTCGGCGCAAGCCGGCTACATCACCGGACAGAATTTCCTGATCGACGGCGGACGGTTCCCCGGCGCGTTCTAGCAACGATCACCATCCCACAATCGACAATCCAAGGAGACAATCATGAAACTCGTTCGTTACGGCGCGGCCGGCCGCGAGAAACCCGGCATGGTCGATGCCAAAGGCCAGATCCGCGACCTGTCGAAAGTCATACCCGATCTCGAAGGCGAAGCGCTTTCGCCGAAGAGCATCGCCAAGCTGAAAAAGCTCAATCCGGCAAAGCTGCCGCTGGTAAAGGGCAAGCCGCGGATCGGTCCGTGCGTCGGCAAGGTTGGCAATTTCATCGCCATCGGACTGAACTATTCCGATCACGCCGCCGAAGCCGGCATGCAAATCCCGAAAGAGCCGATCATCTTCAATAAGGCTCCGTCGTGTCTCTGCGGCCCAAACGACAACACCATCATCCCGCGTGATTCTTCCAAGCTCGACTGGGAAATTGAGCTCGGCATCGTCATCGGTCAGCGTGGGCGGTACCTGTCCAAGGACAAGGCGCTCGACGTCGTCGCGGGCTATTGCCTCGCCAACGACGTGTCGGAGCGCGTCTTTCAGATCGAGCGCGCCGGGCAATGGACCAAGGGCAAGGGCTGCGAGTTTTTCGGACCGCTTGGACCGTGGCTCGTCACCAAGGACGAAATGAAAGATCCGCAAAATCTCAACATGTGGCTCGACGTCAACGGCGAGAAACGCCAGCGCGGCAACACCTCGACCATGATCTTCGACTGCCGTCACATCGTGTGGGCTGCTCGCAATATTTCATCCTTGAGCCGGGCGACGTCATCATCACCGGCACGCCGCCGGGCGTCGGCCTCGGCATGAAGCCCGAGCCGAAATTCCTCAAAGCCGGCGACGTGGTCACGCTCGGCATCGACGGGCTCGGTGAGCAGAAGCAGAAAGTGGTGAAGGGAAGATAGCGCGCTTCCTGCCCGCACTATGTTCCGATTCAATTTGATCGGAACTTCGATCTGATCGGCTAGCGCACCCGTCCCGAGCCCATCCTTTGGCGCGGTGCCGCGAACAAGGCATTTATCGCCTGCGGGCTGCGGCCGACAACGGCGACGCCGTCGCCGGCCTCGATACGCGTCGTCTTGGCGGGCCCGGTAATGGCATCGCCGTTACTGCGATTGATCTGCACGACAAAGAACGCGCTGTTGGTGCGCGACTCGATTTCCTCGATCGTCAAACCGGTCAGCGCGCCATTCTCCGGCGCGACGACGACCTCGATGACCAGCCCAAGATTGCGCAATTGCCTTTCCAGCTCGCGCATGCGCTCGGATTCGCGAATGAAGCGCGAGGTCTCGGGAAACAGCAGAATCTCGGTGATCCGCTCGGCGCCGATGTGGGTGGGAAGCACGACCTTGTTGGCGCCGGCGTGGACCAGTTTGCGCTCGGTCGACACCGCATCACCGCGGGCGATGATCTGGATCGTGGCATTGAGGCTTCGAGCACTCAGCGTAATGAAAACGTTTGCCGCATCGTTAGGAACGACGGTCACCAGCGCGCGAGCCCGTCCGATACCCGCATCCAGCAGCACCGCTTCGTTGGTTGCGTCACCCTGAAGGCAGCGATGGCCGGCGTCGCGCGCCTGGCCCACACGGTGGTCGTCCTGCTCGATGAGCACGAAAGGCGTCCGCCCGTCCTTGAGCGCCTTGGCGAGCTCGACGCCGATGCGGCCATAACCGCAGACGATGATATGATTCTCGAGCTTGTCGACTTCAGCTTGCATGCGCCGCCCGCCCAATAGCTGCTGCAATGGACTGAGCGTCATGAACTGAACCAGCGCCCCGGACAAAAAGATCATGCCGGTGCAGCCGAAGACCATCGTGCCCTCGGTGAGCCAGTGCAGGAACGGCGTGTCGATGGGCCGCACTTCGCCGTAGCCGACGGTGAAGACCGTCAGCGTCACCATGTAGAACGAGTCCTGGAAATTCCATCCGGCCCTCATATAGCCTACGGTCGTGGCGACCCAGACGATCGCCATGAACGCGCCGCCACGGAACAGATTCCGCGATGGATGAAGAAGCGGATTTTCCATCGCTATATCCCGGTCCGCCTGCACTCCAGCCGCGCTGATGCACGGCGTAAAAGAAGCAAGAACCGAGCCGGAAGACGCCCGAGCCGACACCGCGATGCATCCGCGTCGTCCCCGCGAAAGCGGGAAGGACCGGAGAAAGACGACATGCGATCCCGTTCCCGCGATGCATGCGCATCCGGGTCATACCCGTCATTGCGAGGAGCGGAAGCGACGAAGCAATCCAGCGTTGGGCCGCAGACCTGATTTCGTTGACTAACTGATTCGGACCGCCGGACTGGATTGCTTCGCTTCGCTCGAATGACGAAAAAGGAGGCGGAGCGCCAACGGGAGCCACTGACCACTGTGCGCTGAGCTGGGCAGCGCGCCCTTTCCTCTCATGCCTGCCCGCCTGCGGGGGAAGGATCTCGAGAATCGATCCTGCCGGGATTATTTGCATTCAGTGCGGTCCTGCTGCGCAGCTCCAACGCGTTGATGGCCCTCCTCAAGTTTATCGACGTTGGATTGATTTTCAGGACACGCGCAATGATCTTCGCGGCATGATCGAACTGGTTGTGAATTCCCCACCATCGCGTCAGCGCAAGCGCAAGCGCTTCCAAAATAGCGGAGCGTGAGTGGCCATTACCTTTCGCGCCATAGTAGGCATCGAAAATCGCAAGCAGTTGCAGAACGCACGACACCGCGCTGCCACCTTCTGCTTCGGCCGCCACTTCGAAAATCGGATAATTGTAATACAGGGCAGATCGACACCGGCCGAAAGACCGAGGTATATGCGCTCCCGCTGTTGCGCTGCGTTGGCGATCCAGGAAAATAGTATCTCGGCCGCAGCAGTAATGTCCTGATGGAGCGCGCGTTCGATGCCTCGTAACAGCACGCTTCTCGTCAGCACGCGTTCATGCAGCAGGCTTTTCGAAAATTCCGTAATGTCATTTTGAGTATCGCAAATCGCATTACTGTGGGTGAGCGCGAGTAGAGTTGAGTGGCCTGCATTGAAACCTATTTCCAACAGCCGGGAGCGTCCGGCCAACGCCCGGAGAAAAGTTTCCCGCCGCTCCCCCCGCCTTGGATCGGGGGGCGAGTATTTAAAATCTTGCTGGCAGTGAAAGTAGCAGAGATTGCCTTCGAGCGGCTCGCCGGTGCCGCTTGCGATCTCGTTCAAATGGCGCAGATGATCGAGAAACTGCGCCGGCCACGCATCATACTGCGGATTATAGGACGCTGCGAGAAACGGGTGCGGTAGATCATTGCAGCGGACTGTGGAGCCCAGATGGTCGGAGACGATCCGCCGCGGACTTCGGTGGATGCCGCTGCAGCGGAACGCGCTGTTGTCATTATAGGAAATGTCCAGTGTGCCGACTTTCGACCGTGGCAACTTCCATCGCACGAAGTCGAAGCTCAGTTGATCGCGTTTGGAATGCGCGCTGATATGTTGCCACCATTCCGAGCAAAATAGCAGACAGTCCGGATTGTTGTGCCGCCTGATGAGAAAATTGGTGTGGTGAAGTCCGAAGTCCTGCGGCATGCCGTAGATCCGATAGGCAGACATCTGCCTCGAAATGCGGGCCGGCGAATTCGAAAAGTCCGGAAGCAATCAGAACTTCCGCTTCCTTGTAGACGCAATTCCGTTCGACGTGTCCGGGCAGTGCAATATCTTGGTCGCCGATCCACCGTGAAATCGCATTCGCGCTCAAGTTTTTGATTTGGCAATTTCAATCTATCCAAACTGAAATCTCGAATTGGAGCGGCAGGAAAAGGTGTGGAAGAACCTTTACGCGTCTAGCATCTCGCTGTGGATCAGAGAAAATCGCCGGCATGGGACGCAACTGCCAGGGGTGTGGCGCCGCATCGATGCTCCCATCCGTGAAGAGAAAATAGGAGATATCCGGATCGGGCCGCTCGATCTCAAGAACGCCGTCGTACCCACCGAAAATCGCGGTGCAGACCGCTATTTTTGTACCCACACGCCCCCCTGCAAACGTGCTGCGACACAAACGATCACGATAAACTTGCCGCGACCTCGCTGCCTTGCAAACCAGTACAACATACGCCGTCTCAAGCGAAGCCCGCTCATGTCCGGCAATGACGACGTAGAGAAAGATTTGTACTTGGGGTGGTTTTGCACGTTACCTATATCGTCACCGCCGGACTTGACCCGGTGGTCATGCAGAAGTTCCGCAAACGAGACAGTCGTTGCTGCGTCATGGGCGGGCATCGTCGTTCGAAGAACGGCGTCGCTTCGCTCGCCGTGTCCCGACCATCCCGGATCAGGGCCAAGAAGTTCCATCGCAAAAACAGATCAGGACGCACACGCTCGCGTCAGTGGCTATCCGAGCCGCGCCTCCAGCACCGCCTGCGTCGAGATGCGCGACCACGCGGAAACTTTGTCGCGGAAGCCGGTGTAGGAATTGTACACCTTGCGCGCCTTGTCGCTTTTGCCGGCGAGGTCGCCGAGCACGTCGGCCGCCGTTGTCCGCGCCGCGGCGATCAGGTCCGGCGGGAAGGTGCGCAGTTGCGCGTTGTCGCGCGTGGTCAGCGTCGCCAGTGCCTCGATATTGAGGCGCTCCATCTCGGCAAGCGCGTAGGAGGCTTCGGCGGCGCAGGCGTTCATTACGATCGCTTTCAATTCGTCGTCGAGGGTGTCCCAGGCTTTCAGTGAAACGATGCACTCGCCGGTGCCGTTCGGCTTGTTGAAGCCGGGACCATAATAGAACGGCGCGAAGCGGTAGAGGCCGAGCGCGATGTCGGAGCCGGGGCCGACGAATTCGGCGGCATCGAGGACGCCGGATTGCAGAGCGACAAGGATTTCGCCGGGCGATGTAGTCTGCGCGACGGCGCCGAGCCGGCGATAGACTTCGCCGCCCAAGCCCAGCGATCGGATCTTCAATCCCTTGATGTCGTCGCGGCTTTTGATTTCGCTGCGGAACCAGCCGCCCATGCAGACTCCGGTATTGCCGCCCATGAACGGCTTGACGCCGAACGGCGTGTAAAGCTCGTCCCACAGCGCCTGGCCGCCGCCGGCGTCGATCCACGCGACGTGTTCGTTCGGCAACAGGCCGAACGGCACGGTGGTGAAGAACGCCGCCGCCGGCTCCTTGCCCTGCCAGTAGAACGCCGCGGTGTGTCCCATCTCGGCGACGCCGGAGCCGACGGCATCGAGCACTTCGAACGGCGGCACGAGTTCGCCGGCTGCCGACACGGTGATTTCGAGGCGGCCGCCCGACAGCGCGCCGATGCGCGAAGCAATCCGCTCCGCCGACATACCGGGGCCCGGCAGGCGTTTCGGCCACGACGTCACCATGCGCCACTGGCGCTTGCCCGTTTGCGCCAGCGCCGGCGCCGCCAGCGCGCCGGCGAGTCCCAATGCTCCACCGCTTGCGAGACTGCGGCGCGTGATCTTGCTCATCGACATCGTCCTCGCTGCAAAACCGGATCGGAGACTAGAGCCTTTACCGGCATTGATGGAATCAAATCCAGCTTCGGCATTTTGATTGAGCATGATCCTTTCCGAAAAGCGGCATCCACTTTTCGGGATCATGCTCTAACGCGATGCCGCACGCCGCCGCCCGGCAGGATAGACCACGGGCGGAATGATATTCGCCCAAACATCCTCGATGCGCGAGATTTCGGCTTCGAGAATGTCCAAAAACAGCTGGGACTGGGCCAACAGCGTATGCCGCGCCGGCGAGATCACCACGAATTCCGCGATCAATGGCGGATCGTAGATCGGCGAGATCACCCGCCCCATGTCGCGGCCGATATCGGCATAACAGATCATTCCGGACAGGATCGCCACCCAGTCCGTCAGACGCACGAATTGCATGGTGCTGATCATCGCATCCATTTCGATGACCCCTTCGACTTCGATGCCGTGGGTCTCGAAATAGACTTCCATATTCCGGCGGCGGACATTGTTGCGGCTTGGCAGCAGAAGCTTCAGCGGCCCGCAGTCCTTCAGGCGCACCGGCTCGAAGGGTTTGAGGCCGCGCGATACGTTCGACACCAGCATTTCGCGGTCACGCGCGATCAACCGGGTCTTGAGCCCAACGCGACCTTCGGTCGCCGGCACGACGGCAAAATCGAGAGCGCCGTCCTGCACCATTCCGGTCAGCGTCGGGCTATAGCCCTCGACGATTTGGATGCGCACGTCCGGATAGCGTTGCACGAAGATGTTAAGCGCAGGCGCCAGCGCCGCGCGCGCCAGCGTCGGAATAAGACCGATGCGCAAGTCGCCGGAGACGCGCGAAGCGAACGCGCGCACGTCCTCGTTGGCTTTTGCGATCCGGCCCACCGCATCGATGCAGTGCTTGTAGTAGCGCCGTCCGGCCGGCGTCGGCGTGACGCCCGCAGAGGAGCGTTCGAACAGCTTGACGCCGAGGCTGCGCTCGGCCGCGGCAACGTGCTGGGAAATGCCAGATTGGGTGGCGTTTTCGCGCAAGGCGGCGCGGGTGAACGAGCCTTCCTCGCACACCGCGATGATGGCCCTGATCTGCCGAAGCGCGATGTCACTCATTAGGAATCCTGATGGCTGATGCCACAATATATTAATTCGGCTGGGAAGGCCACGCTTGTTAGAATCCGCGATCGAACGGCGCGGGGGCGCCCTACCGGAGACACCATGAAGCTCGGCTTCTTCACGATGCCGATCCACCCGCAGGACAAGGACTGGCGGCAATCGCTGCGCGAGGACCGCGAGGCTTTCATCCTCGCCGACCAGCTCGGCTTCGTCGAAGGCTATGTCGGCGAGCACGCCACCGACCGCGCCGAGAACATCACTTCCTGCGCCATATTCATCGCCAGCCTGATCGACGCCACACGGCATATCAAACTCGGCACCGGCACCATCAACATGCCGAACGCGCATCCGGCCGCGACGGCATCGCAGATCGCGATGCTCGATCACATGCTCGACGGCCGCTTCATCTTCGGCATCAGCCCCGGCGGCCTGATGTCGGACGCCGAAGCGTTCGGCAATCTCGAGGCCGACCGCAATGCCATGTTCCTCGAAGCGATCAATGCGGTGCTGAAAATCTGGGAAAGCGAGCCGCCATACAATATCGAAGGCAAATACTGGACGATCAGAGTCGAGAAGCAAGCGATGCTTCCGATCGGCCAGGGCTATCTGCCGAAACCGTTGCAGAAGCCGCATCCGCCGATCGTGGTGACGGCGGTAGCGCCGTTCTCGAAAGGCGTGACCGAAGCCGCGGCACGCGGCTGGGATCCGATCTCGGCGAATTTTTTGATGCCGGCATGGGTCAAAAGCCATTGGCCGAAATATACCGAAGGCTGCGCGCGCGCCGGCCGCAAGGCCGATCCGGCGAACTGGCGCGTCGCCAAAAGTATTTTCGTCGCCGACGACGACAAGACCGCGAAAGCCTACGCAACCGACCCGAACGGGCCTTATCGCTACTATTACAGCCAACTGTACACTAAGCTAAAGAGCGGCGGCCGCCTCGACCTGTTCAAGACGCGGCGGGACCAGCCCGACAGCGAAGTGACACTCGATGGCATCTGCGATTCCCTCATCATCTACGGTTCGCCCGAGAAGGTTGCCGATGAGATCCTTAAATTCCGCGAGACTGTCGGTGACTTCGGCACGCTGCTCTATGCCGGCAAGGACTGGCGCGATCCCACGCTCGCCAAACGGTCAATGACCTTGCTCGCCGAAAAAGTACTGCCGAAGGTCAACGCCGCCATCGGCACAGCGTAACCGGCGCCGTGGCCCGCCCGCGCGTCTTTGTCACCCAGCCGATCGCCGAAGCCGCGCTCACGCGGCTGCGCGCCGTGGCCGAAGTCGAGGTCAATCCGGATTCAAGCCGCGTGCTCGACAAGGCAAAGCTGGTCGAAGCGGTGCGCCGCTGCGACATTTTGATTTCGCTCTTGCACGATACCGTCGATGCCGAGGTTCTGGCCGCTAATCCAAATCTCAAAGCGGTGTCGGCGATGAACATCACCCGCGACCTGATCGATCTCGATGAGGCGACGCGGCGCGGCATTCCGGTCACCAATATTCCGGCGATCGTGACGGACGCCACTGCCGACATTGCCTTCGGCCTGCTGCTCGCGGTGGCGCGCAATATCGTGCTCAGCGACAAACTGTTTCGCTCCGGCATTTATCCCGGCTCGCAGTCCAATCATCTGGCCGGCGCGGCGGTGAGCGGACGGACAATCGGACTGGTCGGGTTCGGCCGCGTCGGTCAGGCGATGGCGCGGCGCGCCCACGGCTTCGGCATGAAAATCCTCTACACCGATCCGAGGCGGTTGCCGCCGCAACTGGAAATAAATTTCGACGCAAACTTTCGCAATTTCGACGATCTGCTGCGCAATGCCGATTTCGTCTCGCTACATGCGCAAATGACCGAGCAGACCCGACATTTGATAGGCGAGCGGCAATTCAAGTTGATGAAGCCGTCGGCCATCGTCATCAATACGGCGCGCGGACCGGTGATCGACGAAGCGGCGCTGGTACGCGCGCTCAAGGAGAAGACAATCGCGGGCGCCGGTCTCGACGTCTACGAGCACGAGCCGGACGTATCGCCCGAGCTTGTCGCGATGCCCAACGTCGTGCTCACCCCGCATCTCGGCAGCGCCGTGCTGTCACTGCGCGAAGGCATGGCCAATGTGGTGGTGGACAATACCATCGCGCTGATCGAAGGCCGCGCGCCGGTGAGTTGTCTCAATCCGCAGGTATTGAAGAAATTGTTCCAGTAAAAACGCCGACTTAACAGAAATCTTTTTGAACCTCCCAGCTGGCGTCGGCGGCGCGACGCCTACATATCCCAATGCGAACTTTATCAAACAGGCGGAGGTGCATATGGCGCCAGAACGCACACGGCCGGGCAACGGCACCATCGAAGTCCCGGACAAGATTACAGTATCGCTGACCGTCAATGGCGTCGAAACCCAGCTCACAATCGCCCCCTGGACGACATTGCTCGACGCGCTGCGCGACCATCTCGATTTGACCGGCACCAAGAAGGGCTGCGACCACGGCCAATGCGGTGCCTGCACGGTGCTGGTCGATGGCCGGCGGATCAATTCGTGCCTGACGCTCGCAGTCATGAAAGATGGCGCCAAAGTCACGACCGTCGAGGGCCTGGCGACGAACGGCGCGCTGCATCCCTTGCAGCAGGCGTTTATCGACCACGATGCGTTCCAGTGCGGCTATTGCACCCCGGGACAGATCTGCTCCGCCATCGGCGCTGATCGCCGAAGGCAAGGCGAAAACCGCGGACGAGATTCGCGAACTGATGAGCGGCAACATCTGCCGCTGCGGCGCCTATCCCAACATCGTCGCCGCCATTCAGCAGGCGATGGGGCGATCACAATGATCAACTTTCAGTACGCGCGTGCCACCGATGTCGCCGACGCGGTGCGGCAGATCGCGGCCGACCCGACGGCAAAATTCATCGCCGGCGGGACCAACCTGATCGACCTGATGAAAGACGATGTCGAACGACCGTCACGGCTGATCGATATCTCGCGTCTGCCCCTCAAGTCCGTCGAAGAGACGGCCGACGGCGGATTGCGGATCGGCGCACTGGTTCCGAATTCCGACCTCGCCTATCACCCGCTGGTCATGCAGCGCTATCCGATGCTCTCCAGTGCGATCCTTGCCGGCGCATCGCAGCAACTGCGCAACATGGCATCGACCGGCGGCAATCTCCTGCAACGCACGCGCTGCTACTATTTCTACGACACGGCGACGCCCTGCAACAAACGCGAGCCCGGCAGCGGCTGCTCAGCGGTGAACGGCCTCAACCGCATGCACGCGATCCTCGGCACCAGCGAGTCCTGCATCGCCACGCATCCCTCCGATATGTGCGTGGCGCTTGCCGCGCTGGATGCCAAAGTTCATGTCGCGGGTCCCACCGGCAAACGCGAGATCGCGTTCGCCGACTTTCACCGGCTGCCAGGGGATACCCCGCAGCGCGACACCAATCTGGGCGCAAACGAGATCGTCACAGCCGTGGAGCTTCCGGCGCGCGGCTTCGCTGCGAACTACACTTATCTGAAAATCCGCGATCGGCTGTCATACGCCTTCGCGCTAGTATCGGTCGCCGCGGCGCTGGAGCTCGATGGCGAAACGATCGTGGAGGCACGGCTGGCACTCGGCGGCGTTGCGCATAAGCCGTGGCGCGACACCGTCGCGGAAGCGACGCTGCGCCGCAAGACCGTGGGCGCAGCGGTATTCGCGCAAGCGGCAGAGCTGCTGCTGCGTAACGCCCAGGGCTTCGCACACAACGCGTTCAAGATCGACCTGGCGCGCCGCACCATCGTGCGTGCGCTGACGCAAGCGGCTTCCAGCACGCCGCAATCGCAATCCAGCAAGAAAGTCCGGTAACAGCCATGTCTACACACAAAGATAAGGCTGGTTACATCGGCACCCCCGTTTCCCGCGTCGACGGCCATGCCAAGGTCACCGGTGCGGCGAAATACGCCGGCGAATTCAATGTGCCCGGCCTCGCCTATGCCGCTGTCGTCACCTCGACGATTGCGAAAGGCCGTATTGCCGGCATCGACACCAGCGAGGCACTGCGGGTCAAAGGCGTGCTCGACGTTCTCACACATGACAACCGGCCGCCCATGGCGGCAAAGAGCGCCGCCTACAAGGACGACATCGCACCCGAGAAGGGTTCGCCGTTCCGCCCTCTCTATGACGACAAAATCGTGTTCAGCGGACAGCCGGTTGGGCTGGTGATCGCCGAGGAGTGGGAAATCGCGCGTTTCGCCGCCACGCTGGTGCATATCGACTACAACGAGGAACCGCACCACACCGACCTGTATGCCCGGCGCGACCAGGCCTTCCCCGTCAAGAAGCCCGAGAAAGCGCGCGGCAAAGCGGACCGGGCCTACGCGGCCGCCGCTGTACGCCATGAAGCCGAATATTTCGTTCCGATCGAGCACCACAACGCGATGGAATTGTTCGCCTCCACGGCAGTCTGGGACGGCGACGGCAAGCTCACGGTCTACGACAAGACACAGGGCGTGCAGAACGTGCAGCGTTATCTTTGCGGCGTATTCAAGATGAAACCGGACAATGTGCGCGTCGTGTCACCTTATGTCGGCGGCGCATTCGGTTCGGGCCTGCGACCGCAGTATCAGGTGGTGTTGGCCGTGCTCGGCGCGCTCGCACTGGAACGCCCGGTGCGGCTCATGCTGACACGCCAGCAAATGTATGGGCTCGGCTATCGGCCGGCGACGATCCAACGGCTTGCGGTCGGTGCCACCGCGGACGGAACGCTCGATGCAATCACCCACGAGGCGATTTCGGTGACCTCGCAGTACGAAGACTTTTCCCGCAACGACACCGGCTGGTCGGGTCAGCTTTATAAAAGCAGGAGCGCGAAGTATTCGCATAAGCTGGTGCGGCTCGACCTGCCAACTCCAAGCGACATGCGCGCGCCGGGAGCGGCCACCGGCGTCTATGCGCTGGAATGCGCCATGGATGAACTCGCTGCGAAGCTGAAGCTCGATCCGCTCGAGCTGCGTTTCCGCTGCTATTCGGACCGCGACCAGCACGAAGATATTCCCTACACCAGCAAGAAGCTGCGCGAATGTTACCGGCAGGGCGCGGAGATGTTCGGCTGGAGCAAACGAAGCGCCGCGCCACGCTCGATGCGCGACGGCAGCGAACTGGTCGGCTGGGGCATGGCGACGGGCGTCTGGGAGGCGCTGCAGATGGAAGCCGCCGTCCGCATTGTGCTGACAGCTAACGGACACGTTGAGGTGGCGTGCGCATTCTCCGACATCGGCACCGGCACCTATACGATCATGGCGCAAATGGCGGCCGACCAGCTCGGCCTGCTGCTCGACAATGTCACCGTAAGGCTCGGCGATTCGACTCTGCCGAAGGCGCCTGTCGAGGGCGGTTCATGGACGGCAGCCTCGGTGTCGCATGCGATCGTCAAGACGTCCGAAGCCGTCCGCAAAGAGCTGCTGCGTCTGGCCAAGAAAATTCCGAATTCGCCGCTTGCCGAATTCAAAGCTGAAGAACGTCGGCCTGATGGACGGCAAGATCGTGGATAACGAGACCGGTCAAGCCGTTTCGACGGCAGACGCCATGCGTCACAGCACCGTCGACCGCATCGAGCGGGAAAGCACCAACACGTTCAAGGACTCGAAGGCGTATGCGCGCAATACGCATTCGGCGATCTTCGCGGAGGTGAAAGTTGACGAGGAACTCGGCGTCGTCCGCGTCACCCGCGTCGTCAGTGCCGTCGCGGCCGGGCGCATCCTCAATACCAAGACCGCGCGCAGTCAAATCATGGGCAGCGTGGTGTGGGGTATCGGCATGGCGCTGCACGAGGAAACGCTGATCGATCACAAATTCGGTCGTATCATGAACGCAAACATCGCCGAGTATCATGTGCCGGTGAACGCCGATGTCCACGATATCGACGTGATCTTCGTTGACGAGCCGGACGACATCATCAATCCGCTCGGCATCAAGGGCATCGGCGAAATCGGCATCGTCGGCACTGCGGCGGCTATCGCCAACGCGATCTACCATGCGACCGGAAAGCGCGTACGCGACCTGCCGATCACATTGGACAAATTACTGCGCTGACGCTCCTCGCTGCCGGCTCTCCGGCAGGCCTGCGTGAAGCAAGCGTGAGCCGAACGTGAAAATTGCGCTTTAGCCGCAGCTTGCCGAACCAAAGCCAAACAAATCCGCCAGTTTGCCGAAAAGATTTTTGCTTCTGCATAGCTTCCCACTAGAATTTCAAGGAACTCCGGCTATGGAATTTTGCAGGGAGAAAAGCTTATGGGCCCAGGCACAGAAACGCGGTTGATCGCTTCAGCACCCGTACTTCTCGTCAAGGACGTCGTTACCGCGGCCAATCACTACCGCGATGCGATGGGGTTCACGTACGACAAATTCCATGGCGATCCGCCCTGTTTCGTCATTCTCCGCCGCGACGGCATGTACGTCATGCTGAAACAAGCGACCGATCCCAAACACATCGTGCCACATTGGACTGTTTCTGACGCGACGTGGAATATGTATTTCTGGGTCTCCGACGTCGAACTTCTGTATGCGGAGTTCATCCGCCGCGGCGCCAAGATCGACTATGAGATTTGCAATCAGCCTTATGGCTGCCGCGAGTTCGGCACCCAGGACCTCGACGGCCATGACATTGGCTTCGGCCAGGACCTCGACACGCCGGCTCCGTCACATTCCCCGTGAAGCGCACGGGACCGGCAGGCGTCAGCGCCAGCCAAGAGCGGGCGCGACGTGTTTGAGAATCGAATCGATGACATGGGCGTTGTAGTCGACACCGAGCTGATTGGGGACGGTCAAGAGCAGCGTGTCAGCCTCGGCGATGGCTTCGTCGGTCTTGAGCTCCTCGACAAGGACGTCCGGTTCAGCCGCATAGCTGCGGCCAAAAATGGCGCGCGTGTTGTCGCCGAGGAAACCGATATTGTCCTGATTCTCGTTGCCGCGCCCGAAATAAGCGCGGTCGCGGTCGTCCACCAGCGCAAAGATGCTACGGCTGACCGACACCCGCGGCTCGCGCGCGTGCCCGGCCGCCTTCCACGCCTCACGGAATATCCGGATCTGCTCTGCCTGCTGGACATGAAACGGCTTTCCGCTCTCGTCGTTCTTGAGCGTTGAACTCTGCATGTTCATGCCAAGCTTGGCCGCCCATTCTGCGGTGGCGTTCGACCCGGCGCCCCACCAGATTCGATCGCGCAAGCCCTCGGAGTACGGCTCGAGGCGCAGGAGGCCAGGAGGGTTCGGGAACATTGGACGCGGGTTGGGGCGCGCGAAACCCTCGCCACGCAGCACCTCCAGAAATACCTCTGTGTGGTGGCGGCCCATCTCGGCATCGGTCATTCCCTCCGCCGGGGCGTAGCCGAAGTGGCGCCATCCATCGATCACCTGCTCGGGTGAACCGCGGCTGATGCCCAGTTGCAGGCGTCCGCCGGCGATGAGGTCGGCTGCGCCGGCATCCTCCGCCATGTAGAGCGGGTTCTCGTACCGCATATCGATAACCGCCGTGCCGATCTCGATCCGTTTCGTCTTCGCGCCAGCGGCAGCGAGTAGCGGAAAGGGCGAGCCGAGCTGGCGGGCGAAGTGGTGCACACGGAAGTAAGCACCGTCCGCGCCGAGCTCCTCGGCAGCGACGGCGAGGTCGATCGATTGCAACAGGGCGTCGGACGCCGATCGCGTCTGCGACTGAGGCGAAGGCGTCCAATGGCCGAATGACAGGAAGCCGATCTTTTTCGCGGGCATGCGTCGTGGGTGATGGCGTTTCGTTCTCACCCTTCTAGCCTGAAACCTTCGAGGCGGGACAGGCCGCGTTCAGGCGGCTATGATGACGGGATCGTTACGCAACCGAACGGTTCCCATGAGCACTCCTTCGCAGACACTGCAAATGCCGTCACCACCGGCTCCGGTCCCGGTGGCTCTAAACCCCGCAACAACGGCGTTGCTCATATTCGACATCGTCGATCCCATTTGCACGCGGCAACCAAACTGCAAGGAGCGCATGGCGCCCGCTATCGCTGCACTCTTGGCGCGGGCACGGAAGGCTGGCGTCACCATCGCGTACGGGACCCGCGCCCATACGATGTCAAACTGGATGCCGGAGGTTTCTCCAGCGTCCGGCGACATCAAGATCGAGAGCCAGGCCCAGGACAGGTTCTACAATACCGATCTCGACAAAACGCTGAAGGCCAAAGGGATTACGACGCTCATTCTGTCCGGCTGGAAGGTGAGCGGCTCGGTGACGTATACATCGGTCGGAGCAACGCTGCGTGGTTACACCGTCGTTGTTCCGATCGATGCAAGTTTGGATGCCACCGATTACGAAATTGCCATCGGGCTATACCAAATCCTGCACCAGAGCAGTGCGAATGCGACGAATGAGCCTCTGAAAACCGGAGCCTCAACGCTAAGCCGCACGGATTTGATCAGCTTCAAATAGCGGAATTACTGCCGAGACTCACCTCGGACTATGTGCGCGCGCCTAGCTTGCGAGCGGTGTCGGATTGTCGGCCGGCGGCTCGACGTCGAACGTCGCTGTTGTCATGCAGGTCATCGAGAAGCTGCCGGTCGTTGCCACTGCCGCGACGAGGCTTTCGAGTCCCAAGGTCTTTTCCGCCGCGGCGAAGGTCGCAGCGCTCAACCCCTTGTTGGCCAGAATTTCGCTCGCCACCGCGAAGCAGGTTTTCTCGCGCGCATCGGCCAGAGCCGGCGTCTTCCGCGCATTGATGGCGTCGATCGTCGGCTGGTCGATACCGACGTTGAGGGACGCGCTGCACCTGGGCGTACCACGGATATTTCGCGCCCCAGAAGCGGGCGACCGCGAGATTGATCATCTGTTGCTCGCGGCGCGACAACGGCCCCGCTGACATGGTCGCGCGCAAGTTTTGCGCCGCCTCGAACACTTTCGGCAACCGGATATACACAGAGTACGGCCCGCCGACGGGTCCGCCGGCTTGCTTGGCGGCGTCGTAGACGCGCGCCTGGTCGGCGTTCATATCGGCGCGGTCGATGAGTGGTATGCGTGCCATGAGTTTTTCCTCCCTGCTTGATTTTACCAAACCACGTTATGCGGAATTTTGCGAGCGTGGCTGGCGAGTAGAACCAGAAATTTCAACCCCGCGGATCAATCCTTCTCCCGCTGCCACACCACGATGACCCGCACCGTCTTGTCGACGATGTTCGGATGCGGCATCGGCGGGCTTTCGATGTAAAGCCTGTCACCGTCGAAGCGGATGTTGCGTACCTGCTCGCCGCCGACCCAGCCTTCGTTCCATGCCGCTTCGACCTTGGTGATGACTTTGCCGCTTTCGACCCTGTAGCGGCCGGTATAGGCGATCATGCTGGTCAGCGCCGCCGCCCGATCCGCGTCGGTCTTCGGAACGGTCCTGCCCTCGCCCGTCATCAGTGCCAGCCATCGGCCGTGCGACGTGGCGATCTGAATACCCTTCGGATGCGCGCCGTAGACGGGCGTGCGTTCGTGCGTCGCCTGGTCCTCGTAATTCACAGAAACCAATGTCCAGGTGCCGACAATCTGCCGTCGCAGTTCAGCGTCATCCATTGCCATCACTCCGCGGTCCAGCCGCCGTCGAGCTTGAGCGCCGCGCCGGTCATCAGCGAGGATGCGTCCGGAGGCGAGAAAAACGATGGCGCCGGTCAGATCCTCGAGTTGGCCGAGGCGGCCAAGTTTTATCTTCGACAGCACTTCGTCGCGAAACGCCTTGTTCTCGAAGAACGGCTTTGTCATCGGCGTTTCGAGGAAGGTCGGACCGAGGCTGTTGACGCGGATGTTGTGCGGCGCAAGCTCGATCGCCATCGCCTTGGTAAAACCCTCCATGGCGTGTTTCGAAGCGCAATACACCGTGCGGCGCGCGGCGCCGACGTGGCCCATCTGCGACGACATATTGATGATGGAGCCCGGAAGCTTCGCCTCGATCAGCCGCCGCGCTACCGCCTGCGCCACGAAGAACGCGGCGCGCACGTTGAGCGCGAAGATGGCGTCGAAATCCTCGACCTTGACCTCGGTGAGAGGCGCAGGGCGATTCATCCCGGCATTGTTCATGAGGATTTGAAACGGAGCGGCGGCGGCAATGGCGCGCTGTACCGCCTCGATATCGGTGACATCGAGCACCAGCGCTTCGGCTTTGTCGCCGCGCGCCCGGATTGCCGCAGCAGCTCCCTCGATTTCGGATTTCGTACGCGCGGCGAGCGTTACATGCGCGCCGGCCTCCGCCAGCGCCGATGCCGCGGCTAGCCCGATGCCGCGGCCACCGCCGGTGACAAGCGCACGCCGCCCATCGAGGCGGGAGGATGGGGTTTTGGTGAGGTCGATAGTTGTCACGTGTCCAAGCGGTGAAGAATAATCACTCCGCCGCCTCCGCATAGGGCACGTTGCGGCCGCCATAGCGGCGTACGCGGACGTTGGCCTGTTCGGCGTGCGCCACAAAACCTTCGAGCATGCACAGCCGCGAGCAGACTTCGCCGATCTTAGCGCTCGCCTCGTCGGTCAGCACTTTCTGATAGGTGCAGGTCTTGAGGAATTTGCCGACCCATAACCCGCCGGTATAGCGCGCCGCCTTTTTGGTCGGCAGCGTGTGGTTGGTGCCGATCACCTTGTCGCCATAGGCGACATTGGTGCGCGGACCGAGGAACAGAGAGCCATAGTTTTTCATGGCCTTGAGGAAATAATCCGGATCGCGCGTCATCACCTGGACGTGCTCGGAAGCGATACGATCGGCCTCGCGCACCATCTCGGTTTCGTCGTCGCAGACGATAATTTCGCCAAGGTCGGCCCAGGCCTTGCCGGCGGTTTCCGCCGTCGGCAGGATCGCGAGCAGCCGTTCGATCTCCCTCATGGTGTCGCGCGCCAGCTTTTCCGAATTGGTGATCAGGATCGCGGGCGATGTCGGGCCGTGCTCGGCCTGGCCGAGCAGATCGGTCGCGCAGATTTCGCCGTCGACGCTGTCGTCGGCGATGACCAATGTCTCGGTGGGACCGGCGAGCAGGTCGATGCCGACGCGGCCGAATAATTGGCGCTTGGCCTCGGCGACATAGGCGTTGCCCGGCCCGACGATCATATCGACCGGCGCGATGGTCTCGGTGCCAAGCGCCATGGCGGCGACCGCTTGCACGCCACCGAGCACGAAAATCTCGTCGACGCCGCCGAAATGCATCGCCGCGACGATCGCCGGATGCGGCCCGCCGTGGAACGGTGGCGCGCAGGCGATGATGTGCTTCACGCCGGCGACCCGCGCCGTGACGATCGACATATGCGCCGACGCCACCATCGGATAGCGGCCGCCCGGCACATAACAGCCGATTGAATTGACCGGAATATGGGTATGGCCGAGCACCACGCCGGGCAGCGTCTCGATCTCGAGATCGCGCATCGTCTCTTTCTGCTTCTGCGCGAAATTTCGCACCTGCGCTTGCGCGAACCTGATGTCGTCGAGATCGCGTTTGCGCATCTGCCCAATGGCACGCTCGATCTCGTCCGGCGCGAGCTTGAACGAAGCCGGCGACCAGTTGTCGAATTTCTGCGACAGTTCGCGAACGGCGACATCCTTGCGCGCATCGATATCGGCGAGGATGTGCTCGACCGTCTCGCGCACCTTGGCGTCAGCCGCCTTGATCGCACTCGCGTCCATTCCGCGCTTGAGATGGCGGGGCATGGTTACTCCTTTCACCCTCCCCTGTAGGGGGAGGGTCGGCGCGAAGCGCCGGGGTGGGGAACTTGCAGCGTCACACGGCCCCACCCGGCTTCGCTACGCTCGCCACCCTCCCCCTACAGGGGAGGGTGATTTATTTTATCGCCTGTGGATTGATCGGCGAGCCGGTGCCACCGGTGATGATCAGCGGCGGCCCGCAAAAGAAGAATTCATAGATGCCGTCCTCGTCGCAGTCCTCCGCCAGCTCCTTGAGATAGAAGATTTCGCCCATGCACAGTCCCATCGCCGGGATCACCACCCAGTGCCACGGCTGGTTGGCTTCGCTGGTTTCGTTCGGCCGTACCTCGACACCCCAGGTGTCGGTGCAAATCGCGGCGATCTCCTTGTCCTGGCACCAGTAGCAGTTCTCGAATTTGACGCCCGGCGCGTCGCCCCCGGCATAGCCGCCCCACTGCTTCTCGCTGATGCAGCGCTCCATCTGCCCGGTACGGACGAGAACGAAGTCGCCGCGGCCGATGTGGACGTTCTGCTCCTTGGCGCATTTGTCGAGTTCGTCATTGGCGATGCTTTCGCCATCCTGCATCCATTTCACACCGCGAAAACGCGCGATATCGAGCAGCACGCCGCGGCCGACCATCTTGTTCTTGGAATGCTCGATGCCGAGCACGTTGAGTCCCTTGGAATTGATCAGCTTGGCGTCATGGCCGTTATAGGCCTTGTCCTCATAGAACACGTGGCCGAGCGCGTCCCAATGCGTCGCGCCCTGCACGCACAGCATCAGTGTATCGTCGGCGTAGCGGATCTTGTTCCAGTCCTGCCGCTCGGCGATGGCGTCGGTACCGGTCGCCAGCATCTGATGGATCGGATTGAAGCGGCCGCCGAATAGTCCGTTCTGCGGGCCATTGGCATCGAGCGGAATACCGAGCGCGAACACCTTGCCGGTGCGGATCAGGCTTGCCGCCTTGACGATATCCTGCGGCGTCACCTGGTTGAGCGTTCCGATGTGGTCGTCCTTGCCCCAGCGACCCCAGTTCTTGAGCTTTTCCGTGGCTGCGGCGATCGCCTTCTTGCCGACCTTGATATCCATCGCAATTCCCTCCCCCCGCTCTGGATTTCCCGTGGCGGTCGGGGGGCCGCCAGTGGGTGCGGCGGCAGTTTGGCGCGTAAGCGGAGGACCTTGCAAGACGTGGGCGGGTTTAGGCTGCGGACGACATTCGTTGGGCCACGGACGGCGTCGGCGCGGCTGACGGATCGTCCGCATAGCCGCAGACAACCCGATTACGGCCGGAAATTTTGGCTTGATAAAGCGCATGGTCCGCCATCTCGACCAGCACTGTTGCCCCCGGCATTGTCGCCGACGGCAACGTCCCCTCACGCGACAAGGCCGCGGCCAATTCTGGCAAATTGGCGATGCTTGCCGCGCCGATGCTGACGGTGATGCAGGCCGCGGCATCGGAGCGCTTGTGGAGGATATTCTGATTGCGTATTGCCGCGCATATCACCTCGCCAAGCTTGCGGGTGTCCGCAAGGTCGAGGTGCGGCAACAGCACCGCGAATTCCTCGCCGCCGTAACGTGCTGCCATTTCACCGGCTCGCCGTGCTTTTCCGGCCAGAACCTGGGCGACCGCGCGCAGGCACTGATCGCCGGCGACGTGGCCGTAGGCGTCGTTATAGCGCTTGAAGAAGTCGACATCGATCATGAGCAGCGACAGCGCGGAGCCGTGCCGCATCATCCGGCGCCACTCCTGACTCAACGCTTCGTCAAACGCGCGGCGATTGGCGATCCCGGTCAATGCATCGATCGTGCTCAGCCGATGCAGTTCGGCGGTCTTGGCGCGATCGCTCTCGCGCAGATTATGAAGTTGGACATAAAGCTTGCCGTTTTCGAGGACCAAGATGATCAGCACGAAGCTTGCCGCCAACAGACCGTAAATCCTGCCAACGTAAAAGCCGAGATCGTAGCGTCCCCCGTTGAATACCGTGCTTAAAGCGATATCGAATAGCCACGCGCACATCGCCACGATCAGCCACAGATCCAGCACCGAATAGGGTCTGCGGCGCGACAAGACGAGCAACGCGAGCGGAGTCATTATCCAAGTACCGGACGCCACGATGAAAAAAACCGGCGTGTGATGGTTGTCCTGCATGATGGCTGGCAGGAAGCCTCGACCCACGGTCGCAAAAAGCGTGAAGCCACTCACTAAAACACATACCGCAGCCGCAACGCCCAGAATTGCGGCGTTAGCCTGGCGCAACGAATGCTCTTCTGACCTGTGGAGCGCATAGGCAACGACGAAGAGCGGAAATCCACCGTGCCAGAACATGTAAAGCCAGGCCGTAGTCTGCGGCCCAGCATCGAGCAATCCGGCAGGCGAGAATACGCCAGGGAAAGTGAGCGCGTGCACTGCCGACATGAATGCCGTGAACAGATAGCCGCCGGCGAGCAGACCTAGCGCGCGCGACCGCGACAATTGGCATTGCCCGAGCAGAAAAACCGCCGTGATCAGATCGTTGATCAGGAGCGCGGATTGATAGATCGGGATGAACGCCGGCAGCACCCCGATCGGCTGTTTAGCGAACGGCGCTACGACCAAAAATACCAGCGTTGAGACAATGACGATCGCGGCTCCAAGCCGGTATTCACTCGGTCTTGCAGGCAGGTTCCACAGGAACACGGCGCGCTCGCCAATTGCTGCGTTTGTCATTCGGCCTCCTCGTTACGGCAACGGTATCGTGGCGGCGCGGTTGCATCGAACGTCAGTGTTTTTACCGACATCCTTGACGACAACGAATGTGCATTGATTCAAATTTGAGGAAGATTTAGGAAGTGCGGGTTGCGTCTGGACATGGCGGCGCAACCGGACCGGGCGCGACTTGCCGCGTACTGATCGGACGTTACACTGCACCAACGGCGAAAATGGCCAAACGCGCAGGGATGGAGCGTTCAATGAAGCTTTTGAGTTTCGCGGCGGGCGGCAAGGAGCTGTTCGGCGCGGTGAGCGGCGACGGCGTCGTCACGCTCAACAACAAAGTTGGCCAGCCCGATCTGCGCGCAGCTCTGGGCGCCGGCGCCATGGAGGCGATGCACAAGGCTGCGAGGGAAGCGAAGCCTGACTACAAGCTCGCCGATATAAACTTTCTGCCCGTCATCCCCAATCCGAACAAGATTCTTTGCGCCGGCATCAACTACCGCTCGCACGCCGCCGAAACCGGACGCGAGCTGCCGAAGCAGCCGAGCATGTTCATCCGCTTCACCGACACGCTGGTCGGCCATGGCGGCGAGATGATCCGCCCGAATGTGTCGGACAATTTCGATTACGAGGGCGAGTTTACCGTCGTCATCGGCAAAGGTGGACGTCATATCAAACAAGAGAATGCGCTCGATCACGTCGCCGGCTATACCTGCTTCGTCGACGGCAGCGTGCGTGATTACCAGAAATTCTCCGTCACCTCCGGCAAGAACTTTCCCGGCACCGGCCCGCTCGGCCCCTGGCTCGTCACCACCGACGAGATCCCCGATCCAAGCAAGCTCACGTTGATGACGCGGCTCAACGGCAAGGAGGTGCAGCACGCGACGACTGATCAATTGATCTATTCGATCCCGCGGATCATTGCGTTCTGCTCCGACTTCACCGCGCTGTCACCCGGCGACATCATCGCCACCGGCACGCCCGAAGGTGTCGGCCACAGCCGCAAGCCGCCGCTATGGATGAAGCCCGGCGATACGCTCGAGGTCGAGATCACCGGCATCGGTACGCTGCGCACGCGCATCGTCAACGAGCGGAGCTAAGCGCTCTTCTTTACATGGCCACCGATTGCGATGGCCGCAGCGGCGGCGATGAGCAATGTCGCCGAAATGATCAGCGCTACCCTGGCGCCGAACAGAAAGCCGTCGCTCTGTCCGATTAGCGAGCCGAACAACGCAACGCCGAGCACGCTGCCGGTTTGTCGGGTCGAGTTGAGCACGCCGGCCGCAACGCCGGACCGCGCCCGCGGAGCTCCGTGCCAATTCGAGCACCGCCGAATTGCGATATGACGATTTAGGCCGGCGTAAGCCCGAACAGCTTCTCGGCGTTGCGGAAATAAATCTTCTCGCGCTCCGCGTTCGACAGCGGTAGTGAGTTGAGCACCTTGATGGTGTCGCGGATGTAGCCCGGGCCTTTTTCCTTGTCGAACGGGCAATCGGACGCGAACAGCACGTGATCGGCGCCGAAGAAATCGAGGCCGCAGACCGTCGCCGACCGCGCACCTTCGACTGCCGTATCGCCGTAAAAATCCTTGAAATAATCGAACGGACGCTTCTTGAGCGACTTGCGCAGCAACTCGTAATCCTCATCCGAGGTGCGCACACCCATTTGATCGAACGAATGGCCGACGCGGCCCTCCAGATAGGGAATAACGCCGCCGAGATGGTGCGCGATGACTTTCAGGTCGGGATAGCGGTCCATGATCTTGGAGAACACGAGGCGTGCCAGCGTCACTCCGGTCTCGTAGGGCCAGCCCAGCACGCTGCAAATTTCGTACTTGGAATATTTCTCGGTCGGGTAGTCCGGCATTTCACGGGTGCGCGACGGATGCAGCAGGATCGGCTTGCCGGACGCGGCGATGACGTCGAAGATCGGCAGGAACCGCGGTTCGTCAAGCGGTACGCCGTTGGCATTGGTCGCAAGCTGTACGGCGTTGGCGCCGTTCTTAAGCGCGCGTTCGGCCTCCTTCGCCGCGGCCTCCGGCGCATTCATCGGCAACAGCGCCGACCAGCCGACAAAGTGCTTCGGATGCTTGGCTGCAACTTCAGCCAGCCCATCGTTGGCGATGACCGCCATTTCCGGCGATTTGTCCGGACCCCATAGCCGCTCCATCGGCGGCAGGCCGTGCGACAGCACTTGCGAATAGTTCTCGAACGATTCGACGATGCGCAGCCGGATATCGATATCCGACAGCGCCGGAATGCCGCGCACGCGCTTGCCGAGATCTTTCGATCCCGCCGGCGTTTCCAGCAGCGCGTCGTAATAGCGCTTGGGAAAGAAATGATTGAAGGCGTCGATGTAGCGCATGCTCATTCCCGATCTTGCAATGACAGATTTTCTCAGCGCGCCTGCATCAGCCACGCCGCGGTGGCGAAGGCGTCGGCGTCGCGATCGAAATAGCCGATCACCTGCAGCCCAAGCGGCATGCCGTCGAGCTCGAACAGCGGCAGCGACAGCGACGGCACGCCGAGCAGTGATGATGGCACGGCGAACTCCGGATTGCCGGTGGAGTTCAGGCCTTCGGGGGCGGCACCGGGCGCCGCAAGCGTAATGCAGGCATCGCACGCCGTGGCAAGCTCGGCATAAACCGAGCGGATGCGGTCACGTTCCTTCAGATCGGCGCGATGCTGCGTCAGCGTCAGGTCCTCGTATTTGTCGACGCGCTCTCTGGTGATCGGTCCCATCTTGTTGACATCGCGGTCGCGCATGGTGCGGAAAAACCAGCGCCCTTCCCAGCCGTTGCAACGATGCGACAGCTCGGTGACTTTGGGCAGTTCGGCTTCGAGCGCAGCGACCTTCTTATCATTGTGCCGCGTGCGGATATCGATGCCGGCGGATTTCAGCCGCGCCACATGATCTTCCAGGCGCTGCCTTGGCACCGGGCGCCGCCGCGCCGTCCCACCCTGCGGTTTCAAGCATGGCGAGGGCGCGCGGCTTTTTCGCCGCCGGCAATTTGTCAGGGCCTTGCAGGCCGGGCGTGCCGGCATCGCCGCCAACGCGCGCGACGATCTCGTAGGCAACCTGCCAGGTGTCCTCCAGCGACGCGCCGAGAATGCCGGTGCAGCTCTGGCTTTGATAATCGTGACTGCCCTGACGGTTGATGGCGTTGACACTTGGCTTAAAGCCGATGGTGCCGCAAAAGCTCGCCGGCCGAATGGTCGAGCCGATCACCTGGGTGCCGAGCGCGGCGCTGACGATGCCGGCCGCGACCGACGCCGCCGAACCGCTCGACGAGCCACCCGGCGTGTGCGCCGTGTTCCACGGATTGCGCGTGCCGCGCGGCTGCGATGCGGCGAATTCGGTCGTCACGGTCTTGCCGACGATCACCGCACCGGCGTCGCGCAGCGCGCGCACGCTCGCCGCGTCTTTGTTGGCGAGCCAGCCGGCATAAAGCGGCGAGCCCATCTCGGTCGGCATGTCGACGGTCTCGAAGATGTCCTTGATACCGACCGGCATGCCGTCGATCGGCGAGACCGCCTTGCCGGCGCGCCAGCGCGCCGTGGAGCGGTCCGCCGCGGCTCGTGCCTCCGGCAGGTTGGTGCAGACGAAAGCGCCGATGCGCGGCTCCCACTGCTCGAGCAACGCCAGCGACTGTTCGAGGAATTGCCGCGGCGTCGACGCGCCGGATGCAAAGTTTTGCGCGGCCACGAGATACGGCCGCATCACTGGCCTTTTTTGCTCCGGCGCCAGCATGTCGCTACTTCTTGCTCTCGTCGTAGTAGTGAATCTCGTAGAGCATGCAGCCGCGGTCCGACCTGAACGGTCCGTGATGCACACCGGGCGGCCGGCACGCATAGGTCGGCGCGTCGAACGGCTCGCCGCCTTTGCCCTTGTCATCGTTGCCAACGACCAGGTCGCCGGACACCAGATAGACCTCTTCCCAATGATCGTGCACGAACGGCGCGGTGGTGTAGACGCCGGGCGCGAAGCGCAACAGCCGCGTGCGACTTCCCATCTTCTTTGTCTCGTCGAGATCGCTCGCCAGGATCTTTTGCTGGATGCCGGAGGGATAGCCCGGCGGCGTCGCCCAGCCGTCCTTCATGTCGACTTTGTGGAATTCGAGGTGCGGTTTGTTCATCGGCATCGTGCTTGCTCCTGTCGAATCATCCGAGCACCGGCAAGGTGCGGATATCGTAGCGATGGGAAATTTTGCGCCCGAGCACCGGATCGTCGAGCCCGAATTCGAAAGTCCCGGAAGGGCGCACGCCACCCTTAGCGGACAGCGTGCCGCAGAACATCAGCGTGCCTTCGGCGAGGCCTTTCTTACCACTGAACTTCTCGATCAGGTCCAGCGGATCAAGCATCGCGGTAACCGGACCCTCCTGATACAGCGCGCGCTTGCCGTTTTCAGCGATGTAGGCACGCAGCATAAGCTTGTCCCAATGCGGCGCGACTTCGACCATCGGCCAGAATTCCGGCGCGATCGGCTTGTCGCACATCTGCTTCGAGACGGTTACGCCGTATTTCTCGACCTCGCGGTCGGTATGGTCGGAACCGGCACCGACCCACAACCGCCCATCTTGCTGAAGCAGCACGAACTCCGCCTCCCCACTCGAGGCTTCGCCGACCACCTCGATGCTGTCGGCGATCGTCAGCCGCGCCGCCGAGGCGCGATAGAAGATAGGCGTCGTCGCCGGTGGCTTTACGCCAAGCGCCCCGAGTTCCTTGATATGGTGCTCAACGGCGGCACGGTCACGCCCGGTCCACCCGGCAACCACCAGGTGATCGACCGTGACGTTGCGGCGCGTCAGTCCGGAATTGTCGTGAAGGAGCAAGGGAAGCACGCGCGCTGACACGATAACTCCCGACCTTTGCCTGCCGTTGCAATGAGTTCGACCGCATTGTACAGGAGGTATAAGCCTACGCAATCAAGCGACCGAGAAGCGCGCGAGGGGCTGCGGCAATGCATCGCCGCAGGGAGGCGCAGCCTCGCTGAACACCGCATAAAGGATGCGCACCATGCACGAAATTGACGGTCAAACGCACTGGCACGAGCCGGCGGGATTCAAGCGCGCCGGATTAGGCAAATTCAATCGCCCGAAGACGCCCTACGACCTGTTCATGGAATCGGAAGGGATTCCGATCTACCGCGACATCGGGGTCAGCAAGGTGCAGAACCTGCCATTGCAGCCCTGGAAGCGCACTGGCGGTCGCGGCACTTACATCCAGCTTCACGGCACTGAAGGCAAATGGGGCTCCTACGTCGTCGAGGTGCCGGGCGCCGGCGCGCTCAATCCCGAAAAGCACATGTACGAGGAAGTCTACTTCGTCGTCGAAGGCCGCGGCTCGACCGAGGTTTGGCTCGAAGGCGACAACAAGCGGCATGTGTTCGAGTGGCAGAAGGGCTCGATGTTCTCGATTCCGGTCAACGCCATGCACCGCATCGTCAATGCGAGTTCCTCGCCGGCACTCCTGCTCGGCGGCACGACGGCGCCGAACCTGATGAATCTCATCAACAACACCGATGCGATCTTCAACAATCCGTTCCAGTTCCGCGACCGCTTTTCTGGCGCCGACGACTTCTACAAATACAAGGACGACATTGAGCCCGACCCCGTGCGCGGGCTTGCCATGCGGCGAACCAATTTCATTCCCGACATCGTCAATTGCGATCTGCCGCTCGACAACCGGCGTTCGCCCGGCTGGCGTCGCGTCGAGCCGTTCATGACCGGCAACACATTCTATTTGTGGATCGGCCAGCACGAGAACGGCCATTATTCCAAGGCACACGCACATACGTCCGCCGCGGTGCTGATCTGCATCAAGGGCAAAGGTTACACATATACGTGGCCGGAAAATCTCGGCCTGACGCCGTGGAAAGACGGCAAGGCGGATCAGGTCAAGCGTGTCGACTACGAGCCGGTCGGCATGGTGTCGGCGGCGCCTGGCGGCGCGCGCTGGTATCACCAACATTTCGGTGCCTCAAAGGAAGCGTTCCGCCTCACCGCCTGGTTCGGGCCGCACAATCCCGGACGCGAGCCGGGACCGCCCGGCGAAAAGCACACCGATTACACCGCGATGGATATTCCCGAGGGCGGCACCGCGATCCCCTATTACATGGAGGACCCGTTCCTGCGGCAGGAATACGCGGAGAAAATGAAGCAGGAAGGCGCGGCAAACCGCATGCGGCCGGAATATTACGAGCGCGACTATCGGGGATTGTTGCCGAAGGAATGAGTGCGCTCCTTTTTAGGTTGTCGTGCCCCGCGAAGGCGGGGCACCCAGTAATCATTGTCGATGCTGGTCACTCTCATGGCTTTTCGGATGGGCGGCGACTACTGGATCGTCCGCTTTCGCGGACGATGACAGGGGTGATCGCATGACCGGGGAAGTCCAAGACGCCGATCAGGGCGGTCGCGTTTTCTTTTCCTCCACCGGACGCACATTCGGCGAGGAGGACGAGCTATGCGTGCTCTCGGTCGGCGTCGATATCGGCTCCTCGACCTCGCATCTGGTGTTTTCGCGCATCATGCTGGAGCGGCTCGACAGCCGCTACGTCGTCACCGAGCGTGAGAGCTTTTATCAGTCCGACATCCTGCTCACGCCCTATTCCGCAGAGGAAGAGATCGACGCCGAGGCGCTCGGCGCCTTCATCGCGCGCCAGTACAAAGACGCCAAGATCGATCCCGACGAGATCGATACCGGCGCGCTGATCCTCACCGGGGTCGCGGTGCGCCGCCGCAATGCGCGGCGCATCGGCGAATTGTTCGCGGCGCAGGCGGGCAAGATGGTCGCGGTCTCGGCCGGCGACAGTCTTGAAACTGTGATGGCGGCCTACGGCTCGGGCGCCGCCGCGCGCTCGATCCGCGCCGGAGCGCCGGTGATGAATGTGGATGTCGGCGGCGGCACGTCGAAGATCGCCGTGTGCGCCGACGGCAAAGTAACCGATGTCACCGCGGTCGACGTCGGCGCCCGTCTGGTCGTGATCGACGGCGACCGCCGCATCGCACGCATCGAGGAAGCCGGCCGCCGCTTCGGCGCCGAGCTCGGATTGAAACTCGAACTCGGCATGGCGCTCTCCGAACCGGATGCGCAAAAGCTCGCCGCGCGCATGGCCGACGCACTGTTCGACGCCATGAAGGGCGGCTCGCCGCGCGCCGGCGGCGCCGGATTGTTGCGGCTCGACGCGCTCGGCTTCCGCGGCACGGTGGCCGATGTGAGTTTTTCGGGCGGCGTTTCGGAATACATCTATGGCGGCGAAGCCAAGGCATTTGGCGACGTCGGCCCCCAGCTCGCTGCGGAACTGCGCGCGCGGCTCAAGGACTGGGGCCCGCAACTGGTACGGCCGGAGGCGCGCATCCGCGCCACCGTGATCGGCGCGTCGCAATATACGATGCAGGTCTCTGGCTCGACGATTTTCGTATCGCCGATGGAGACGCTGCCACTGCGCAATGTGCCGGTGATCGCGCCTGAGCTGGCGCTCGACGGCGAGGCGATCGATTCCGCGGCCATCGCGTCCGCCATCAAGGCGGCGCTCAAACGCCTCGATCTCGGCGACGGCCAAAGTCCGGTCGCTGTTTTTATCCCGTGGCGTGGCTCGGCGACGTTCCAGCGGCTCGACGATTTTTGCAAAGGCGTCGCCGCGGGTCTCGACGCCGTGCTGGCCAAGGGTCATCCGATCGTGCTCGCCGGCGACGGCGACGTCGGCGGCCTGATCGGCATTCACTATTGCGAAGAAATGAAATTCCAAAACCCGATCGTCTCGATCGACGGTCTTGAGCTGAAGGAATTCGATTACATCGATATCGGGGTGATCCTCGATACGTCCGGCGCTGTGCCGGTCGTTATCAAGTCGCTGATCTTTCCCACCTCGGCCGGCGTCGGCAAGGATTGGGAAGCGGAACGAACAGCTTCTCCGGTTCCAGCCGCCTGAATCGCACTGCATAACGGCGAGGCGGAGTGCGAAGAAAGCGAGCACAGGAGGATGTGTGGAACTGGCCGCGCAATTCGTTGTGCCATTAAATTATTGAAATAATTAAACTTTCTTCAATTCTACGGGCTGGCATCCATCTTGCTGTTTACGCCTCAGAAGCGTTTCGCGCGCTCACGCGCCGCGCACACAACAGCATCGTGGGAGACGGACTATGGCTGACGGCGATTACGTGAAACCAGCCGACGTTGCGGTGGCAATGCTTGAGACCGGCAAGCGCAAACTTATGCTGACGCCGAAGGATTTGCTGATCCGCGGCATGCTGTCGGGCGCCATTTTGGGCGTGGCGACGAGCCTTGCTTTTACCGGCGCGGTGCAAACCAACGTTCCTCTTGTCGGGGCGCTGATCTTCCCGGTCGGACTCGATCGCCATCGTGCTGCTCGGGCTCGAACTCGTCACCGGCAGCTTCGCGCTCGTTCCGCTGCCGTGGCTCAATGGCGAGGCCAAATTCTCCGCCGTGCTCATCAACTGGGGATGGGTCTTCATCGGCAATCTGATCGGCAGTGTCGCCTACGGCGCGCTGATCGCCATTGCGCTGACCAATTTCGGCACCACAGCGCCCGCCGGTGTTGCGTTGCGCATTGTGCAGACCGCCGAAGCCAAGACCATCGGCTATGCCGCTCTCGGTACTGCCGGCATGGTCACCGTCTTCGTCAAGGCGATGCTGTGCAACTGGCTCGTCTGCCTCGCGCTGGTGCTCGCCATGACCACGACCTCGACCATCGGCAAGATCGCGTGCGCCTGGATGCCGATCTTCATCTTCTTCGCGCAAGGCTTCGAGCATTCCGTCGTCAACATGTTCATCATTCCGACCGGCATGATGATGGGAGCGAAAGTCACCGTCGCCGATTGGTGGCTGTGGAATCAGATTCCGGTGACGCTGGGCAACATCGTCGGCGGCTTCACCTTTACCGGCCTCGCCATTTACGTGACCTATAAGCCAAGCCGCAGCCGTCGCCCGCCAAGGTGATGGCGCCGACTCCGATCGGCGTCCCCGCTGAATAGATTCTCGCCGCTTGGCGTGGGCACTCGCGACGCACTGAGCTCGCGAACGAACGGAAGTCTTGATGCCGGGTGATTTCGAGCCAGAACAGAAGCGCTATCTCGAAGGCTTCATGGTTGGGTTGCAGATCGCGAAGACGGCGCGAAATGCGAACGGCAATGGCGCCAACGCGAACGGCGCAAGCGTCGCGGCGGAGCCGATTGGCCCCGATGCCTCGGCGTGGCGCGCACAGGATCGCGTCGTCGCATCGGGCGGCAAGCTGTCGGACCCGGAGAAGTTCAAACGCGAACTCAATCCGCTCGACGGCTACGAGAAGCTGAAATCGCAAGCGCTCAAGAACGAAGCGCCGAAGGCCGACGACAATTTCCGCTGGCGCTTTTTCGGCCTGTTCTACTCCGCGCCGACGCAGGCCTCCTATATGTGCCGGCTTCGTATTCCGAACGGCATCCTCACCCATTGGCAGTTTGCCGGCGTCGGCGATCTCGCCGAGCGCTACGCCGGCGGCTACTCGCATGTGACGACGCGCGCCAACCTGCAAATGCGCGAGGTCGAGCCGAAGAACGCGGTCGCCATGGTCGAGGGGATTCTCGATCTCGGCCTGTGCTCGCGCGGCTCGGGCGCCGACAATATCCGCAATGTTACCGGCACGCCGACCGCCGGCATCGATCCGCAGGAACTGCTCGACACGCGGCCTTATGCGCGCTCCTGGCACTTCCATATCCTTAACGACCGCTCGCTCTACGGCATTCCGCGCAAGTTCAATGTCGGCTTCGACGGCGGCGGCGTCATCCCGGTTCTGGAAGACACCAACGACATCGGCTTCCAGGCCGTCGAAGTGAAAGACGGCTTCGGCGCCGAGCCGGGCGTGTGGTTCCGGCTCATGCTCGGCGGCATCACCGGCCATAAAGACTTCGCCCGCGATACCGGCATCATCGTCAAGCCCGACGATGCGACGATGGTGGCGGATGCCGTGGTGCGCGTTTTCATCGATAACGGTGATCGCACCAACCGGGCGAAGGCGCGCCTCAAATACGTCCTCGATGCCTGGGGCTTCGACAAGTTCATCGCCGCGATGGAAGAAAAGCTCGGATACAAGCTCCTGCGCGTGCCGGCCGAGGCGATCGCGCAGCGGCCGCCGTTCGACCGGCTGGCGCATATCGGCGTACACCCGCAGAAGCAGCATGGATTGAACTGGATCGGCGTCGTGCTGCCGGTCGGCAAGATGACCGCGGATCAAATGCGCGGTCTCGGGAAGATCGCCCAAGACTACGGCGACGGCGAAATCCGCCTCACCGTCTGGCAGAATTTCCTGATTTCGGGCGTCGCCGACATACGCGTCGAAGCGGCGGAAGCGGCCATCGAAGCCATCGGTCTTTCAACAAAAGCGACCTCGATCCGCGCCGGATTGATCGCCTGCACTGGCAATGCCGGCTGCCGCCTCGCCATGTCCAATACAAAGCAGCATGCCGCGGAGATCGCCGACTGGTGCGAAGCCCGCGTCCAGCTCGACGGCCCGATCAACATTCATCTGACCGGCTGCCCCAATTCCTGCGCGCAGCATTACATCGGCGACATCGGCCTGCTCGGCGTCAAAATCCAGATCAACGAGGACGGCGATCAGGTCGAGGGCTACCACATCCATGTCGGCGGCGGCTTCGGCCCCGACGCGATCTGCGGCCGCGAGATTTTCCACGACGTCAAAGCCGAAGAAGCGCCGAAAGCGGTCGAGCGCGTGCTCAAGAGCTACCTCGCCCACCGCACTTCGGCACAGGAAGGTTTCCTGGCCTTCACCCGCCGCCACGAGATCGATGCGCTCAAGGCGCTCTGCGCGCAGCAGGCCGTGGAGTAAAGCGTCCGCCTTTTGGGCGCATCACTCGAGCTTCGCGCCGGAGGCCTTGATCACCGCCGCCCATTTCGGAATTTCGGATTTGATGTAGGCGCCAAATTGCTCCGGCGTATCGCCGACGATATCGACGCCGAGTTCATCGAGCGAATGGCGGACGCCGGGATCGTTGAGCGCCTCGACAGTGGCGCGATGCAGCGTCTCGATGATCGGCTGCGGCGTACCTGCCGGCGCCACCAGTCCGTGCCATGTCGTGGCATCGAAGCCCTTGATGCCGAGCTCATCGATGGTCGCTATATCGGGCAGGCTGGCAGTGCGTTTGAGCGTCGTTACCGCGAGCGGCCGCACCTGCCCGCCCTTGATGACGCCCATCGCACCTGATGTCGTGGCGAACATCATCTGGTCCTGCCCCGCAATGACGTCCTGCAGCGCTGGCGCCGAACCCTTGTAGGGAACGTGGACGATGTCGATGTGCGCCTCAGTCTTGAACAATTCGCCGGCGAGATGCGCCGCCAGACCGTAACCCGAAGACGCGAAGTTGAGCTTGCCCGGCTGAGCCTTGGCGAGCGCGATCAACTCGGCGAGCGAATGCGCCGGCAGGTCGAGATTCACCACGAGCACGTTGGCCTGGGTGCCGATCAGCGTGATCGGGGCGAAATCCTTCTCCGCGTCGAACCCGATCTTCTTGTAGAGACTGGCATTGGTGGCGAGGATCGCGTTATTGCCGAGCAACAGCGTGTAGCCGTCGGGCGCCGCATGAGCCACGACCTCGCCCGCGACATTGCCGCCGGCGCCCGGGCGATTATCGATGACGAAAGGCTGGCCCAGCAGACTCGAAAGCTTGTTGGCGACGATCCGCGCCAGGATGTCGCTCGCGCCGCCTGGCGGAAAGCCGACGACGAGCGTGATCGGCCGCGACGGATAGTCGGCGGCGTTGGCGAGGACCATCGCACCTGCGAGCACCAGCATCGCGGCGGTAGTGATGACCGTCTTATTGAGCATTGCAATTCCTCCCTGCGTCCCGCAGCAGAGCCGCAGGGAGGCTCCTTGGCAAGCTTTCGTGTGACACATCACGCATGCGGTTCTTCGCCAGTGCGAGAGGCCGGCTTGCCAATACGGCCGTGTTGCGGGACGATTGCATCCGCAACGGTCGCTTCCGGGACGTTCTATGGCATTTCCGCGCCGTCGGTTTCTTCATTTTGCAGGTCTTGGATTTGCAGGACTGACCGCGACCACGGCAGCTTCACGCAATGCCGCGGCCCAGGCTTACCCGGACCGTCCGGTGCGCTGGATCGTGCCGTTCCCGGCTGGCGGCTCTACCGACATCGCGACCAGAATCATCTGCGATTGGCTGTCGAAGCGGCTCGGCCAGAAATTCATTGTCGAGAACAAACCCGGGGGCGGCACCAATATCGGCACGGAGGCCGTCGCCCATGCCGCGCCCGACGGCTACACGTTGCTGCTCGCGCTCAGCACCAACGTGATCAACCCTTCGCTTTACAAATCGCTGCCGTTCGATTTCCAGCGCGACATCGCACTGGTGGCGGGTGTCGCCGAGCTGCCTCTGGTGTTCGATCTCAATCCGGCAGTACCTGCAAAGACTGTCGCCGAGTTCATAGCCTACGCCAAGGCCAATCCGGGCAAGATCAATTTCGCTTCGTTCGGCGCCCGCACCATCAGCCATCTCGCCATCGAGCTGTTCAAGAGCTCGGCCGGGATCGACGTGGTGCACGTGCCCTATCCGGGCGGAGCGCCGATGCTGACCGACATGATCAGCGGCCGCGTGCAGGCCGGGATCGATGCGCTGCCCAATTCGTTGCCGCACATCAAGAACGGCAGCGTGCGCGCGCTTGCCATTCTGTCGTCCCACCGCGTCCCAGCTTTGCCGGATGTGCCGACCATGAGCGAGACAATCCCGGGATACGAGGTGCAGCCGTGGACGGCGCTCGGCGTTCCCACCGGTACGCCGCAAGATATCGTCGAGACGCTCCATCGTGAGGTCAACGCCGGCCTCGCCGATCCCGGCGTCAGGGCGCGACTTGCCGAGGTGGGTGGTTCGCCGCTGATCTATTCGACCGCCGAAATCCGTGCCGTGGCGGCGAACGATCTGCAAAAGTGGGCGAAAGTGATAGAGATTGCGGGCCTTCAGCCGGAATGACAGAAGCGCCATTCCGGCGCTAAAACCAGTTACAGGATCGGGATAATGTGATGCGCACCGGCGCCGACTATCTGCGTTCGCTCAATGATGGCCGGCGCGTCTTCCTCGACGGCGAGCGCGTCAAGGATGTCGCCGCGCACCCCGCGTTCCGCGGGGCTGCGCGATCGATTGCCAATCTGTTCGACATCGCCGCCGAACCGGCGCTGCGCGAGCGTATGACTTTCGTGTCGCCGAAGACCGGCGAACCGGTGTGGCGCGCGTGGCAAATTGCGCGCACGCACGCCGATTTGCGCGCCCGGCGCCTGTTCTCGGAAACCTGGGCGGAGGCGACTTTCGGCCTGATGGGACGATCGCCCGATCACGTCGCCGGCTTTTTCGCCGGCTACGCCTCGACGCCGCAACTGTTCGCAACCGCCGGCCAGAAATTCGCCGATAACGTCGTCGCATTCTACGAGTTCATGCGCGACAACCATATTTACGCGAGTTACGCGATCGTGCCGCCGCAGATCGACCGCTCAAAGCCGGCGCACAAGCAAAGCGACCCGACGCTCTATGCCGGCGTGGTCAAAGAGCGCGACGACGGGATCGTCATCTCCGGCGCACAGCAGCTCGCGACCGGCGGCCCGATTTCCGATTACATCCATCTGAGCTGCATCCATCCGTTGCAACCCGGCGACGAGAATTACGCCAACTGCGTTGCCGTGCCGGTTGCGGCCGAAGGCGTCAAGCTCTACCCGCGGCGGCCGTTTTCGCGTGGTGGCTCGGCCTTCGATTATCCGCTATCGAGCCGCTTCGACGAATCCGACGCCTATGTGGTTTTCGACAATGTGTTCGTGCCGTGGGAGCGGGTGTTCATCTACCGTAATGTCGAGCTTTCGCGCGACCAGTGGTTCAAAACTCCCTCGCACGCTTACGGCAATCACCAGGCGCAGGTGCGCTATGTGACCAAGCTCCGCTTCATGACCGGCCTGGTGCAGCGCATGAACGAAATGACCGGCAATGCTGGCGCGCCTCCGGTGCAGGTGATGATGGGTGAGCTCGCAGCACTGGCGACAGTCTATGAGTCGATGCTGCTCGCCCATGAGGTCGCGGCCCCGATCAAGGACGGCGTGCTATGGCCATCAGTCGTCACGCTCTATTCCGCTATGGCGCTGCAATCGGAGCTTAACGGCCGGATGCTGGAAATCATCCGCGAGCTGGCCGGCTCCGCCTTCATCACGCTACCGTCCTCGGAAGCCGACTTCGGCAATCCGGAGATTGCCGCCGACCTCGAGCGCTACATGCGCTCGGCGACCACCGACGCCAAATCGCGCGTCAAGTTGATGCGGATGATCTGGGATTTCCTCGGCTCGGAATTCGGCAGCCGCCACCAGCAATACGAAAAATTCTACGGTGGCGCGTCATTCCTGGTGAAGCAGAACGTCTATCGCAATTTCGACTTCAAGCGCGCCATGGGGCTCGTTGACCGCGCGCTGAACCTGCCATCGCTTGAGTAATCGGGACGCGTCCTTCGCCGGCGTGGACGCGACCTAGTCCTTCCGCGGTGCCCAGCGATAGGCTTTGGCGCATGCGCCGCCCATCAGCATCGCGCGCTCACTGGCGCTGAGGCGGTCAGTCTTGAAAAACGGCTCTACGGCCTGCTCGTAATTGACGACGGCATAGGCGCGCGTCCAGTCCGTGCCCCACAGGCAGCGTTCGAAACCCCAGGCATCGAACACACGCGCGAGCGGATCCCAGATATCGGGGAACGGATACGGCTGCTTGGACAGCGTGCAGGCGCCGCTCACTTTGATGACCGCGTTCTTGCGCTTGGCGAGATCCAGCACCTTCTGCAGATCGGCCCACGGCTGCGGCGGAGCCGGCGGCGTGCGGGGCTGCAAGATGGCCAGATGATCGATGATGAAACGAGTATCGGGATGGCGATCGATCAATATCGTGCCGGCATCGACGTTGCCCCAGCACAGGAGGTTGACCGGGAGGTCGTGCTTTACAGCGGAGCGCGCGATCCGGTCGAGGCCCGGGTCGCTCGGATCGCGCTCGCGCCCCGGTTCCTTGGTCAACATGATGCGAATGCCAACCGCGCCCGGTGTCCGCTTCCACTCGGCGATGACGTCGTCCACAGCCGGATTGTCCGGGTCGACCGGCTTTACGATTCCGAACCGGTCCGGATGGGCGCGCTGCACTTCCACCGCGTAGCTTGCGTCATAGCGGTACATGGAAAATGCGGAGATGAAGATCGCGCCATCGACGCCAATCTTGTCCATCGCCGCCACCATCTCGTCACCGGTCACGTGCGGGGGCCAGTTCGGCACGCTATGCCAGGGCCGCTTCGGGGTGTTGGCCTCGTAAGCGTGGACCTGGGAATTGATGATCGTCATCGGGAAGCTCCTCAATCGCCAAGACGGTCCGGTATCGCAGCAGGTAGAGCCTGCCAGCGCGACTATCGCTTCCGGCCGCTGACGCTTCCGCGCCAGATAGTCGAAATTGATGATGAACTGCTCGGGCGCGGACATTTCGCCCTTGAGCCGGAAAATATCCTCGCGCGGGAATTCCGCCGCCGGCTTGCCGGCCGCCTCGACGATCATCTGAATCATCGCGGCGTTTTCCAGCATGATGGCGGAAACGACACACTCCTCGATGCTCTTTCCGGCAACGGCTGTGCCGTGATTCTTGAGGAACGCGGCGCGGTGCGGCCCAAGCGCCTTGGCGACGCCGGCGCCCATGTCGCGGCTGCGGATCAGCGCGATGGTGTCGGTATAGACGCCGATATCCTCATAGAACAGCGCGCCAGGCTGGCTGTAGGCCTTGACCGGAAAGCCACTCGATGACAGCGCGACCGAATAGGCCGGGTGGGCGTGGATGACGCAATTGATGTCGCTGCGCGCTCTGAGGATTTCGGAGTGGATGAACACTTCGCTGTGACGCCGCGCCTTGCCGGCGACGACATTGCCGTCGAGATCGATGGTGAGAATGTTCGCCATCGTGATCTCGTCGAGACCGACGCTGTGCGGCTTCATGTAGAATAGCTTCGGATTGCTGGGCAGCCGCATCGAAATATGGCCGCGGGTGAAGTCGCCCTGCCCTGCGGCGACCAGGACTTTTCCGGCTACAATCAGCTTTTGCTTGAGCGCGCGGTCGTTTGCCTTCGCCATCTTCATTTCCCCCGCAGCCAGATCGGCTTAATTATTGATCGCGGTCTCTTACGCGGAATGTCGTGCGCCCGCAAATACGCAGGCATCAAACGAGAGCGTCACGCTTCGGCGTCGGCAAGCTGTGGCACCACAGCTGTTTTAGCCGCAGGCTTCGCCGGCTCGAGCGCGGCCGCGACGGCTTCTTCGACACGCTCGAGCCAGACGAATTCCATCTGCTTGCGCGCGACTTCGGGGATGTCGTCGAAATCACGCCGGTTGCGCGCCGGCAGCATGACACGCCGCAGGCCTGCACTGTGGGCGGCCACCACCTTTTCCTTGATGCCGCCAACCGGCAGCACCAGTCCGCGCAAGCTGATCTCGCCGGTCATGGCCGTATCGTTGCGGATCGTACGATCGGTCATCAGCGACACAAGCGCCATGAACATGGCGACGCCGGCACTCGGGCCGTCTTTCGGCGTCGCGCCGGCCGGCACGTGGATATGGATGTCGCTCTTTTCGAAGCGGCTTGCGTCGATGCCCAGCGCCGCCGCGCGGTTCTTGACGATCGAAAGCGCGGCTTGCGCACTTTCGCGCATCACTTCGCCGAGCTGGCCGGTGAGGATCAGCTTGCCGGAGCCGGGAATACGCGTGGCTTCGATAAAGAGAATATCACCACCGACCGGTGTCCAGGCGAGCCCCGTCGCAACGCCCGGAACGCTGGTCCGCATCGCCACTTCGTTTTCAAATCTCGGCGCGCCGAGGATAGCAACGAGATCGTCACGCGTGATTCGGATTGGGCCGTTCTGACCTTCGGCGATCTGCACCGCGGCATGACGCAACACCTGGCCGATCTGGCGCTCGAGGCTGCGCACGCCAGCCTCGCGGGTATACTTCTGGATGATCTCGCTCAGAACGCCGTCGTCGATCTCGACCTGACCGGTCTTGAGACCGTTCGCTTCCAGTTGCCGGCGCAGCAGATAGCGATGCGCGATTTCAAGCTTCTCCTCGGCTGTATAACCGGCAAGACTGATGATCTCCATGCGGTCGCGCAACGGACCGGGAACCGTGTCGAGCATATTGGCCGTGGTGATGAAGACCACCCGGCTCAAGTCGAACGGCACGGCGAGGTAGTTGTCGCGGAACGTATTGTTCTGCTCCGGATCGAGCACTTCGAGCAGCGCCGCGCCCGGATCGCCATGAATGCCGGCGCCGAGCTTGTCGATTTCGTCGAGCATCATCACGCAGTTGCGCGAACCCGCCTTGCGGATCGCCTGAATGATATTGCCCGGCAACGCGCCGATGTAAGTGCGGCGGTGGCCGCGGATTTCCGCCTCATCGTGCACGCCGCCGAGCGAGACGCGCACGAATTTGCGGTCCATGGCGCGCGCGATCGACTGGCCGAGAGACGTCTTGCCGACGCCGGGCGGCCCAACGAAGCACAGGATCGGTGCCTTGCCTTGAGGCGCCAATTTGCGGACGGCGAGATATTCGACGATGCGCCGCTTGATCTTGTCGAGGTCGTAGTGATCCTCGTCTAGAATACGACGCGCCTCCGCGATGTCGATCGGCTTCTCATCAGGAAGCGTCCACGGCAACTCGATCAGCCAATCGAGATAAGTGCGCACCATGCCGTATTCACCCGCGGCCTCCGGCATCTTCTGCAACCGGCGCAATTCCTTGCGCGCCTGATCCTCGATATCCTTGGGCATGCCAGCTTTGGCGATCGCCGTATCAAGCTCGGCAATTTCGGCGGCCTTGCCTTCCTCGCCTTCGCCAAGCTGCCGCTGGATCGCGGCCATCTGCTCGCGCAAAAGCACTTCGCGCTGGCGCTCGTCGAGCGCGGTCTTGGTCTGCCGGCCGATCTCCTGCGATAAACGCAGAATCTCGATGCGATGCGCCAGCATGCGCGCAACCTTATCCATTCGTGTCTGGATATCGACCGTTTCCAGGATTTCCTGTTTTTCCTCCGTCTTCACGTCCATGTACGCGACCGCGAGGTCGGTCAGTGCCGGCGGCTCATCGATCGATTGGATTGCAGCCAGCAGCTCGCCAGGGACCTGCGGCAGGAGCTGGACCGCCTCGATCGCTTGGGCCTTGAGGTTGACGAAACGCGCTTCGATTTCCGGCGTGCGGACGCCAGGTTCCGGAATCCGCAGCACACGCGCCACCAGGAATGGCCAGCCGCTGAGATATTCAACGATCTGGAAGCGCTGCTCACCCTGACAGACGATATGATGCGCGCCGTCCGGCGCGGTGATGTAGCGCATGATATTGGCGACCGTACCCATGCGATGCATGTCGATAGCAGTCGGATCGGCAACTTCGGCGTCGCGTTGTAGCAGGATGCCGACCTGCCGCTGATCGCGCACCGCCTGCTGCGCCGCGGCAACGGACTTCTGCCGGCCCAGCGTGATCGGCAGCGCCAATCCGGGAAAGAGCACCGTATTGCGCACCGGCACGATAATCAGCGCATCGGACGGCAATGCCGGCATTGCGCCTCCGGCCTGCGCGCTATCCTTGGCGAGTATTTCTTCAGCCACGGCTCACATCCACTTTCTGCAACGTAATCACCAGGCAGCCGGCAACGGCGGAGCGGCGCACGGCGCTATATCGCCCCGGAGGCAGCCGCAGCCGCCGATAAAAGCGGCCCTGCGGGAGTTCGAGCCGGTGAATGGTTGCGGTCTGCAATTCATCGGGTACCGCGCGGGTGCCGGCAATAACAAGTTCGCCGTCTTCAATCACGGCCTGAGCGTCGTCGGCGTCGACACCGGGCAGTGCGACCAGCACCAAAACTTCGGCCTCAGTTTCTAAAACGTCGACCGGAGGCTCCCAGGCCGGTTGCCTGGCTTGAATGCCGGCCGGCCTAAAGATTTCCCGGTGCACGCGCTCGGCGCGCGCCAGCATTTCGCACGCTTCCGACCACATCCAGTCGCGGGCCAGATCACGGGCCATGAGATCGCCTCCCAATTTCGTTGCAGGAATGTGTGCAGTGGCGTTGTGAAAATCAACGTCCACGCAGGACCTTGCCGGGCGGACAACGGTGCCCCGCGCGGGTCGCTCTCGTCTCCAGATCAAAAACAGCAGGCCGCGCAGCGACGAAGCGACTATCGGGACGCCTCGGCCTGCGCCCGCCGGGCGCTGCGCACGCCTTCGGCCAGGGATCGCACGAGATCGCTGACCGCCTTCACAGTCCTGTCTGTCGGCTTACCATTGCCGTCCAGGCTGTTCCGGATCGCGTCGACCAGCGCAGAGCCGACCACCACACCGTCGGCGCCTGCGGCGATGGCGCGGGCCTGCTCGCCGGTGCGCACGCCGAAGCCGACGCAGACCGGCAGCTTGGTATGCCGCTTGATACGCGCGACCGCGCCGGAAACCTTGCCGGGATCGGGCGCAGCGGCGCCGGTAATGCCGGTGATCGACACGTAATAGACAAAGCCCGAGGTGTTCGCGAGCACGGCGGGCAAGCGCTTGTCGTCGGTGGTCGGCGTGGCAAGACGGATGAAGTTGAGGCCAGCCGCAAGCGCCGGAAGGCACAATTCGGTGTCTTCCTCCGGAGGCAGATCGACCACGATCAGGCCGTCAACGCCAGCGCTCTTGGCATCGGTGAGGAATTTTTCGACGCCGTAGATGTAGATCGGATTGTAGTAGCCCATCAGCACGAGCGGCGTCGCATCGTCGCCGGCGCGGAATTCGCGCACGGCGGCGAGCGTCTTTTTCATATTCTGCCCGGCCTTGAGCGCGCGCAATCCGGCGGCCTGGATCGCCGGCCCATCGGCCATCGGGTCAGTGAACGGCATGCCGAGTTCGACGATATCGGCGCCGGCCTTGGGCAGCGCCTTGAGGATTGCCAGCGCCGACGCGTAATCGGGATCGCCCGCCATGGTGAAGGTCACCAGCGCGGCGCGGCCCTGCTCGCGCAACGTGGCAAAGCGCCGGTCCATCCGCGCCGTCATCGGGCCTTGCTTTGCAGATAGCGCGCCACGGAATCGAGATCCTTATCGCCACGCCCGGAGATATTGACCACCATCAGGTGATCCTTTGGCTTTTTGGGCGCGAGATCGTTGACGCGGGCCAGCGCATGCGCCGGCTCCAGCGCCGGGATGATGCCCTCGAGCCGACTGCATAATTGCAACGCCGCCACGGCCTCGTCGTCGGTCGCCGACAGGAATTTCACCCGGCCCATATCATTGAGCCAGGCGTGCTCCGGGCCAATACCGGGATAATCGAGGCCGGCCGAGATCGAGTGCGCTTCCTCGATCTGCCCGTCCGTGTCCATCAGCAGATAGGTGCGGTTGCCATGCAGCACGCCCGGCCGGCCGCCTGCGATCGAGGCGGCATGCTGCTTGTCGAGGCCGTGACCGGCGGCTTCGACGCCGTAAATCTCAATGGTCGGATCATCGAGGAACGGATGAAACAGCCCCATCGCATTGGAGCCGCCGCCGATGCAGGCGACGAGCGAATCCGGCAGCCGGCCTTCGGCCGCCTGCATTTGCTCGCGCGTTTCGCGCCCGATCACACATTGAAAGTCGCGCACCATCGCCGGATAGGGGTGCGGACCGGCGACCGTGCCGATGCAGTAGAAGGTGTCGGCGACATTGGTGACCCAATCGCGCAACGCCTCGTTCATGGCATCCTTCAGGGTCTTCGAGCCGGAAACGACGGGTCGCACTTCAGCGCCGAGCATCTTCATGCGGAACACATTCGGCTTCTGCCGCTCGACATCGACCGCACCCATATAGACGATGCATTCGAGGCCGAAGCGTGCGCATAAAGTTGCGGTGGCAACGCCGTGCATGCCCGCGCCGGTCTCGGCGATGATGCGCTTCTTGCCCATGCGCCGAGCCAGCATGATTTGGCCGAGCACGTTGTTCACCTTGTGTGCGCCGGTGTGATTGAGCTCCTCACGCTTGAAATAGATTTTGGCGCCGCCAAGATGCCCGGTTAGCCGCTCGGCGAAATAAAGCGGCGACGGGCGGCCGACGTAATGCGTCAGGTACCCGTCCATCTCTTTCTGAAATTCCGGATCGGCCTTAGCCTGCGCGTAAGCATTCTCAAGCTCCAGAATGAGCGGCATCAGCGTCTCGGCGACGAAGCGGCCACCGTAAATGCCGAAGTGACCGTGCTCATCGGGGCCGCTGCGAAACGAATTCGGCCGCTGCACCGTCATGCCGGGCTCGCGATCTTGCTCGCCGCGGCGGCGCGCACGGCACGGATAAACGCGCGGATCTTGTCAGGGTCTTTTTCACCCGGCGCCCGCTCGACGCCGGAGGAGACATCGACGCCGGATGCGCGCGTAATGCTCAGCGCCTCACTGACATTGTCAGCATCAAGGCCGCCCGACAGCATGAACGGCACAGCGGGACCGAGGTTTTCCAGAAGATGCCAGTCGAAGCTTTTACCCAAGCCGCCCGGCCGCGTCGCCTCGCGCGGCGCACGCGCGTCGAACAACAGGCTGTCAGCGACGGCGGCATAGCGCGCTATCGCAGCAAGATCCCCTTTGTTCTCGACCGCAATCGCCTTCATCACCGGCAACTTGAATCGCGCCTTGACGGCGGCCACCCGCAACGGCGACTCGTTGCCATGGAGCTGAAGGATATCGGGCCCCAGCGCATCGACCACATAAGACAACAACGTATCGTCGGCATCCACGGACAAGGCAACCTTCTTCGCCCGGCCCCTGACACGCGATTCCAAATTCGCAGCCGCCTTGAACGAGACATTGCGCGGCGACGGCGGAAAAAACACGAAGCCGACCATGTCGGCGCCCGCATCGAGCGCGACGTCGAGGGCCTCCGTGGTCGAAAGGCCGCAGATTTTTACGGTCAGCGACATGAATTTGGCCGACATTGCCTATCCATTGCAGGCGCCGTTCTACATCGCTCGACAGACTTTGTCTTGCGCGAGGGACCGGCGTCCTTAGCGGACCGGTGGCTGCAATTTGAGCCGCTCCGGCGAGTTCGCCGTGTCCGGAGCCGGCGGCGGCGCGTGCGACCCCGTCCTGAGCTGATGGACCTCAGCGCGCAACGCGGCCACGTCGCGTTCGAGACGCTGGGCAGCCCGCCGACCGCCGCCGTGTCGCAGCCAGCCCGCCGTGCCCCCGATCAATACGCCAAGGATCAACAGCAGGAACACCAGCGCGAACAGCGGCAAGGTCACCGAAGCGGCGGGCGCATTCGCGTTGAACGGATCGAGCGACACCGTCACCAGATGCCGGTTGGCGACCGCAAAGGCGGTGAGCACGATGGCCAGCGGCACGAGAACGATCACCGCAACGATCTTGCGGATGACGCTACCTGCGGATCGAGGGCGCTCGGTCAACCCGGGGCCGAGCGATTGAGCCGCTCGCGCATTTCCTTGCCGGTCTTGAAGAACGGCACGCATTTCTGATCGACGGCGACATGGGCGCCGGTGCGCGGATTACGGCCGGTGCGCGCCGGACGCTGCTTCACCGAAAACGCGCCGAAGCCGCGCAGCTCGACGCGGTCACCGCGCGACATCGCGGCGACGACCTCGTTGAGGATCGCATTGACGATGTTCTCGACGTCGCGCTGGTACAGATGCGGGTTCTGTGTCGAGATGTTCTGTACGAGTTCTGACTTGATCATGACTGCCCCGCCAACGCCGTTTTTGGTCAATTTGCGCCCGCAGGGTGCCAAAGCGCCAAAAGACCGTCAAGGTTGATCCCGTCCATTGCCGCGACCGTATCCAGGTCGCCCAGCTCACGGGCCAAACCGCTCAAGCCTATGGCGTTGAGGCCCGCGACCGCGGCCGCATGCAGGAAAGGCAGGTCGCTGAAGCGGCTGTGCAGTTCATAGTCGCGAACCGGAAGCTTGGCATCGACGTTCTTCTCCTTGGCGAGCCAAGCCAGCGCCGCACGCTCGTCGCCAAGTTCGTCGATCAGCTTGTTGTCGATCCCCTGATGGCCGGTGAAGACGCGGCCGTCGTCGACGGCGGCGAGCTGATCGTCAGTGAGATGACGGCGATCCTGCACCAGATTTTTAAACCAGCCGTAGGAATCCTGGATGATTGCATTGATCGCGGCGCGCGCCTCGGGGCTGGTCGGTTCGTAACCATCCGGCGCCGCCTTGAGTGGGGTCGATTTGATCGACTCGACCTTGACGCCGATCTTGTCGAGCAAATCCGCCACATTGGGAAACTGAAACAGCACGCCGATCGAGCCGACCAGTGACGTCTGCTGCGCGATGATGTGATCCCCGGCAATTGCCGTGATGTAGCCGCCGGACGCCGCAAGGCTGTCGACGACAATGACGAGTGGCTTCTTTTCACGCAATTGCGACAGCGAATCGAAAAGCTGCTCGGACCCGGCAGTGGTGCCGCCGGGCGAGTCGACGTGGACGATGACGGCGCGCGCCATCTTCGATTTAGCGAGCCGGTCGAGCGCCTGGACCCGGTCGCGATCGTCGCGGATCAAGCCCTCGATGGTGACGCGCGCGATGTAGGGACGCACACCCGTGAGTCCCATGCGATTGCTGCCGAGTAAGGCCGCCCCGGCGATGGCGAGAACGATCAGGCCGATGGCCACGACGCGCCAGAAGGTGAGCTTGCGCCGCAGGCGGCGTCGATCGACGATCAGGTCGGCATCAAGCGACATAGTGTGGGTTCCTTTGTTGGTCCCGCCCCGCTTTGGTCATTCCGGGACGCCGCAAAGCGACGAGCCCGGAATGACGGCCCGACGTCACTCCTCCTCGGTCGCCTCCTCCTTGTCGTCTTCCTTCTCGTTTTCCTCGCCCTTGCGCTTGAGCGCGGTGCCCAAAATATCGCCGAGTGTCGCGCCGGAATCGGACGATCCGTATTGCGCAATCGCCTCTTTCTCCTCGGCGACTTCCAACGCCTTGATCGAGACCGTGATCTTGTGGGCACGGCGATCGAACTGGATGAACTCGGGCGTCGACCTTCTGTCCGGCCGCGAAGCGATCGGGACGCTGTTCGGAACGGTCGCGCGCCAGTTCCGAGCGCTTGATGAAGGACGAGAAATCGGTGCCGACGATCTTCACATCGATGCCGCCTTCCTTCACGTCCATCACCTCGCAGGTCACGACGACGCCCTTCTTGAGGTCGCCCGCGGCGCCGGCTTCTGCAGGTGCGCCAGCGGCGGCGCCGGCTTCAGCAGCGCCACCGGTAAGCTGCTTGATGCCGAGCGAGATACGCTCCTTCTCGACATCGACGTCGAGCACTTGCGCATTGACCTTGTCGCCCTTCTTGTACTCCTCGATGACCTGCTCGCCTGGCCGTTTCCAGTCGAGATCGGACAGGTGCACCATGCCGTCGACCTCGCCGTCGAGACCGAGGAACAAGCCGAATTCGGTCTTGTTTTTGACCTCGCCTTCGACCACGGAACCGGCCGGGTATTTTTCCAGGAAGACTTCCCACGGATTGCGCATGGTCTGCTTCAAGCCGAGCGAAATGCGGCGCTTGACCGGATCGACTTCAAGCACCTGCACCTCGACCTCTTGCGACGTCGAGACGATCTTGCCGGGATGCACGTTCTTCTTGGTCCACGACATTTCGGAGACGTGGATCAGGCCTTCGATGCCGGGCTCCAGTTCGACGAAGGCGCCGTAGTCGGTGATGTTGGTGACGCGGCCCTTGAACCGCGCGCCGACCGGATACTTGCCTTCGATGCCCTGCCACGGATCGTCGAGCAACTGCTTCATGCCGAGCGAGATACGGTGGGTCTCGTGATTGATCTTGATGATCTTGACCTTAACCTGCTGGCCGATGTTGAGCACCTCGGACGGGTGATTGACGCGCCGCCAGGCGATGTCGGTGACATGCAAGAGCCCGTCGATGCCGCCGAGGTCGACGAATGCGCCGTAGTCGGTGATGTTCTTGACGACGCCGTCGATGACTTGGCCTTCTTCAAGATTCTGCACCAGCTCCTGGCGCTGCTCGGCGCGGGTCTCTTCCAGCACAGTGCGGCGTGACACGACGATGTTGCCACGGCGGCGATCCATCTTGAGGATCTGGAACTGCTGCGGCTGGTTCATCAGCGGCGATACATCGCGAATCGGCCGGATATCGACCTGCGAGCGCGGCAGGAATGCCACGGCGCCATCGAGATCGACAGTGAAGCCGCCTTTGACCTGATTGAAGATCTGGCCTTGGACCTTTTCGTTGTTCTGGAAAGCCTTCTCGAGTTTGCCCCAGCTTTCCTCGCGGCGCGCCTTGTCCCGCGACAGCACTGCTTCACCGAGCGCATTCTCGACGCGCTCCAGGTAAACCTCGACGATGTCGCCGATCTTGATCTCGGTATTGCGACCCGGGCCCGCGAACTCCTTGAGCGCGACGCGGCCTTCGGTTTTCAGGCCGACGTCGATGACGGCCATATCCTTCTCGATCCCGACCACCGTACCTTTGACGACGGAACCTTCCTGTAGATGACCGTCGCTGAACGACTCCTCGATCAGTGCGGCGAAATCCTCGCGCGTTGGCGCGGCGGCAGCAGTTTGAGCCATGAACACTCCCGACCCCGTGAATGATGATGGTCCCGAACGAGCGGCAGCCGCCGGCAGCGCCAGCGGTTGGGGTTTAAGCCAAACGATCGGGACGAAGCTTTATCCGGGGCTCGCAAACGAAGCGGCGGACGGGCTGAACCTCCAATGACGAAAGCGCACTAACTGCGCTTTCGGCCCGTTCGAACGGCCTCGACGATGGTAACGGCGGCCCGGAACGCCGCGTCTATACCCAAATGGGTGGTGTCGAGCAAGTGCGCATCGGGCGCGGCCTTCAAGGGGGCGGCGGTGCGCCGGGAATCGCGCTCGTCGCGCCGCAACAGGTCAGCAAGGACTTCATTCTCGTCCGCCTCTTCGCCGCGGCCCCGCAATTCAAGGGTGCGCCGTCTGGCACGCTCGTCAGGCGTCGCGACGACGAACAATTTTACGTCGGCGCCGGGCGCGATCACGGTGCCGATATCGCGGCCGTCGAGCACCGCACCGGGCGGTTTGGTGGCGAATTGGCGCTGAAAACTCATCAACGCTTGCCGCACTTGCGGGATTGCCGCCACCACCGACGCGGCTTCGGTAATAACTTGCAATTTCAGCGCATTGTCTTTGAATTTCGTCGGATCGAGCGAAATCGCGGCTTCAATCGCGCGGGCGGCATCGTCCGGCGCGTGCCCGGCGTCGAGCACCGCCTTGGCCACAGCACGGTACAGCAACCCGGTATCCAGGTGATGTAATCCGTAAACCTGCGCCAAATGGCGCGCGATGGTGCCCTTGCCCGAGGCGGCCGGCCCGTCAATGGCGATAATCATGATAAGTCCGCGCCTACCGATCGCATCAATTCCACGAAGCCAGGAAAACTCGTCGCAATGAACGTACCATCGTCAATCTGCACCGGCCGATCGCTGGCGGTGCCGAGAACCATCGCCGCCATGGCGATGCGGTGGTCCATATGGGTCGTCACTATACCGCCCCCCACGGCGCGGCCCTTGCCATGCACAATGAGATCATCGCCGTGTATCTCCGCTGTGACGCCGTTGGCGCGAAGGAGATCGGCGGTGGCGGCGAGCCGGTCGGATTCCTTGACCCGCAGCTCCTTGAGCCCGCGCATGATGGTCGTGCCTTCGGCGAAGGCTGCGACGACGGCGAGGACCGGATACTCGTCGATCATTGACGGCGCGCGTTCGGCGGGAACTTCGACACCGCGGAGCGCGCCCGGACGCACCCGTAAATCCGCGACATCCTCGCCGCCTTCCTTGCGCAAATCCAGTTGCTCGATCGATGCTCCCATCTCGCCGAGTGTGGTGAGCAACCCAGTGCGCAGCGGATTCATCATGACGCCATCGATGACCAGATCCGAGCCGGGCGTCAGCAGCCCGGCAACCAGCGGAAATGCCGACGACGACGGATCGGCGGGAACCACGATAGGCGCCGGCTCCAGTTCAGGCTGGCCGGTCAGCGTGATGCGGCGGCCATTGCCGTGCGGCCCGTCGGGCTCAACCCGCACCTTCGCGCCGAAATGACTCAGCATCTTCTCGGTGTGATCGCGCGTCGCTTCGGCTTCGATGACGATGGTTTCGCCCGGCGCCGAAAGACCAGCGAGCAAGGCTGCGGATTTGAGCTGCGCCGACGGCACCGGCGGACGGAACACAATCGGCATCGGATCGCGCGCGCCGGCAAGGGTCAGCGGCAGGCGGCCGTCCGTGGAATTGACCGTGCGCGCGCCCATGCGTTCCAGCGGTTCGAGCACGCGGCGCATCGGCCGCTTGCGCAGCGAAGCATCGCCGTCGAATGTCGCCGTGACCGGACAGCCGGCAACCGCGCCGAGCATCAGCCGGCATCCGGTTCCCGAATTACCGAAATCGAGCGCAGACCCGGGCTCGGCAAAACCGCAGACGCCGACGCCGCGAACGAGCCATGCTCCGCCACCCCGCCGGTCGAGGCTCGCGCCGAGCAGCCGCAGCGTCTGCGCGGTGTTGAGAACATCCTCTCCTTCGAGCAAACCGCTGATCCGGGTCTCTCCAACTGCCAGGGACCCGAGAATGAGCGCCCGAATCGAGATCGATTTGTCTCCGGGCACGCGGATACGGCCCTTGAGAGGGCCGTTACGGCGCGCGGTCAGCGGTGCGGGGGCGTCGGTCATGGGCAGGTCTATCCAGCACTCGTCCTCTAGCACGAGCGGCCGCCGCGCGTCATTTCGCGGTTTTCTGCGACGAAGTCGGAAAAAATGGACCTCAAATGCGCTATTGACAGGCGCGGCACGACTAGCCAAGTGAAGCTCCCAAATCGTGCAAGGATCCCGACGTGGCCAAATCTGAGCTCGGCACCAAGCGGCTCTGCGCCAGTTGCAGCGCCAAGTTTTATGACCTCAACAAAGACCCGATTGTCTGCCCGAAGTGCAGCACAGTTTATGTGATTGCGCCGGTCGTAACGCGCGGACGTCCGGATGCAGCCGCTGCAGCCGCCGCGGCGGCAGCGGCGGCACGCGCCGCCCCAGCCGAGGAAGCTGTTCCGGAGCCGCAGGAGGCCGAGTTCGTGTCGCTCGAAGAAGCCGACGCCGAGGCTTCCGGGACGAAAAAGCCGGCCGATGGCGCGGGGCCTGGGGCCGCAGAAGAAGAAGTCGAGATCGACGAGCCTCTCGATGATGCCGCGTTCATCGAGGAGCAGGAAGAAGAAGATGCCGATGTGACCGATATCATCGGCGGCGACATTGAGAATGAGGAGGAAAGCTGATCGGAGGTCCGCATTCAGCGATCAGTCATTCATCGGACTGATCCACGGTTTTCTGGTCATCGATTTCTGATATTCTCATCCCTGATGGGGCCATAGCTCAGCTGGGAGAGCGCCTGCATGGCATGCAGGAGGTCGGCGGTTCGATCCCGCCTGGCTCCACCACCTTCCCGTCAAATGCCGCTTTGACAGACGCAGCTGTCAGGACCTGCGAAAACAATATTCAGCGCCTTCCGGCCTGCCAGCGCGACCAAATTTCCGGCAGGCGTGGAGTGTTTTGCGCTGCGCGAACGCGCGCCGATCGTGCTATTCTATCCGAGGGTTAGCAAGGGAGTGGGGAATGCGCAAACCATGGATATGCGCCGCGGTGGCCGCAAGTTTTGCCATCGCGCTCGCCGGCGCGGCGGCGGCTCAGCAGCAGGATCCGAATCTCAATCCGGAAGACCAGCTCGCGCCATCGCAAATGACTCAGCCGATGCCGGGCCGCGCAGCGAATCCTGGCAGCGCCTCCGGTAGACCGGCAGCGCCGCCGGCCCAAGCCGCCCCGCACCCCGTCGCGGCAGCAAAACCCGTCCCCGGGGCAGCCATGAAAGCCGTCGTATGCAACGGCGCGTTCTCCAAGGATTCGAGCAACCTCAAACTTGCAATGGTGTTCGATCCGAAAAACGTCACGTTCGCCGACGAGGACGTCGGCGGCAGCAAGGTCGGCGCTTCCATCGTCTATCCGAAGGATCCAAAACGCCGCCTCGAAATCTGGTGGCAAAATCCCGCGAACCGCAGCGGCCTTTATCTGATCCTGATCAACGGCCAATCGACTTGGCTAGCGCCCGGCGGCATGAAGCTCGGGCTAACGCTGGCAGACCTGGAAAAGCTCAATCACAAGGCTTTCAAGCTCAAGGGTTTCGACAAGGACAATAACGCAACAGTCAGCGACTGGGATGGCGGTGCATTGGCGACGATCGCGGGCGGATGCAAATCCGGTGTGACGTTGCAACCCGATCCGAAAGCCAGCCCTGACGCGGTCAGCGCACTGTCGGCTGATAAGGAATTCAGTTCCGACGACGCGGCGATGCGTCAACTGAAGCCGAAAGTCACCGAGATTTTGATCGGTTATTGAGGACGGACGAGCTCAGTGCTTCGCGGGCGCCAATGGGTCATTGGGCTGCTCCGCCTCCACGCGCATCGCGCGCACATCGCGCGCCATCTCCAGGCATGTGAGGAGTTCGGTATAGCTTGAGTCACCGCCCATCGTCGCCTCACTGGTGCAGGCGACTTTGTCGGCAGAATTGAAGTTCGGCCATTGCTTGGCGAGTTCGCCGCGAACGGCCTGCTCGCTGTCGAGGCACTCCTTCTTCTCCTGCGCAATTTGCGGATCATGGAACGAGGCGCCGCCTTGCTGCGCAATGCCCTGGCAGACCTGCTCCACATTGAGGGTGGGAATGCTGTCAGAAGCGGGCATCGCCAGATGCGCGCCGAGGGCTAGAACCGCGGGTAAAATCATGACCTGCTCCGTCGAACCTCTGGTTCCAATATAGCACGCCCGAAGCGCCATGGCAGCGGGTTCCATAGGCTCTGGCCCGTAAATTGCACCAATCTTGCACATTGACCAGACGCGATTCGCCCCAGTATGGCTGCACCTAGGGTCAGGGACATCTCATGTTGCTCGCACCGCTTTTTGGCACGGCGCTTGTTGTTACCGTAGCGACCGGACCACTCGATCCTTCGGGACACGAAACCAAGCTTACATCTCAGGAGAAGATGGTCGCGACGGAGCCACTTATTCGTTCGGCCACCGAGTGCATCGCGCGTGCCGTAGCCGCCGATCCGCGCTATGGCCAGCGGCCGGACGCCCTTGGCGATTTGATTGTCGCCTCAATGCCGGCTTGTGTGACCCCGGTGCGAGCCATGATCGACGCCTACGACCGCTATTACGGCGACGGCACCGGCGAAGCATTCTTCATGGGGCCCTATCTCGATGTATTGCCGAAGGCGGTCATGGACGGGGCACCGAAAGAACCCGAATAGGATTTCTGCGTTACCGCTGCGGCGCGGGTCCGATGCGGTCTATGACGCGCATTTTGGTCGGGTCGATCAGCACCACCTGGTTTTCGACCATTGTATATTCGAAGAACTTGGCAGCCGGATTAACCGCTGTCGCTTCTTCCGGCAGTGCATAGAGCTCGATCATTGGCGGAACTTCGGCGCCCACGGCTGTGGAAAACTGCTGCGGCGCGACCTTGCTCTTGTCTTTGGTGACGGCCGCGTAAATCGCACTGCGTTGCGCCGCCGTCAGATCGAGTTTTTGCGGAACGCCAGCGTCATCGGCCTGCGCATAAGCCAATTGCGCCCCGACCGCAGAAAACCAGAGCGCCGCGAATGCGAAGACGAAACGAAACCTCATCGGCTCCTCCGTTTTCCGATTCGAGCGCGCACCGCCTCCCGGCGGCGCGCGCAGATTTTATAATCTGATAAATCGGTCAGCGGTCAGCGCGGCAGCGCTTGGACCGCGATGCCGGTCGTAGGATCGATTACCAGGATGCGATCCGGTTCGTAGACATAGCGATAAGCAGGGATCGCCGTGGCTGGACCATACGGTGCGTTCACAACCCTCTCGTCTATGTTGGAAGGCGCGGCGACGGTGTCGTAGAGCGGTGCCCGGTCGTAAAATGGCTGCGGATCGGCCGCGACGGTAGTATCGACGATTGCTGGCGCCGTCACGGTCCGCGTCGGCACGACCCGTTCGCTCACCGTGGTCCGCCGCGTCGTTACCATCTGGCGGCGTGTTGTAGATCGCGGGGCGGGCCGCACGGTTCGCACCGTCTCGGTCGTTTGGACGGTCTGAACCGGCTGTTGGGTAATCACGGTTTCCACAGGCTGATCGGTGATGCCACGCGTGATTACCGTTTGTGCGCTCGCCGCGGTCGTGCCGGCGGCAAGCGCAACAAACGCGATGTACGAGATGCTGTTTCTCATTGGCAACTCCATATGCAACGGGAGGCTCAAGCTAACAAGCCAGGCACCAATCCCAACGCGCGTTCGCAGCTTGCGTTCCTGAAAGCCGTCGGCGCGGACTTGATGTTCCGGCGACGTAAATTTGACGCGTTCACGCCACCCCGGAACCATATCCTCGCGGCAACGCCGGCTTAAGCAGCGCTGAAAGCGGCAGGGTTAGCAGCACCATGAGGGCGACCAGCGTCAGCGCCTTCCATACCCCGAACTTATCGCCGACGAGTCCATAAAGCGTCGGCGCGATCGCTCCGGAACCGATCGTACCAGTGTAGAAAATGCTCAGCGCTCGCGTCCGCGATTTCGACGCCACCAGTGCCGGTACCGAACCGTACAGCACCGACGAGGTGCCGTTGAGCGCGATCCCGATCACCGGCAGCAGCACCAGCGCGGCTTCGAGCGGCAGCGGAGCAAGCGCCAGGATTCCGGCGGCGGTCAACCCCTCCGTAAGCCACACGGTTCCGACGGCGCCGATGCGCGCCCCGATGAAGGTGCAAGCGAGCTTGCCCGCCGCGCCGCCGGCAAAAATCAGCGTCAGAGCCAAACCAACGGTCTGGACACTCGCGCCCTTGTCTTTGAGGATGAACGGCAGGAACAACAGAAAGCCCATGCGCGTCGCGCTATCGATGATGCCGATCGCGACCAACAGCGGGAACGCCGATGGCCGCGGCGCCGTGACCGCAACGGGCTTCGCTTCCGCCTGAGATTCTGCAACGCTTTCCTGTCCGTAGCGCGGCGTGACGACGAAGATCACCACCGCGAGCACAAAGCCGAGACTGCCGAGAATCGCGAGCGCCGGACGCCAGGCCATCGCCAGCAGCATGAGCGACAGCGTCGCCGGCACTATCATCTTGCCGAGATCGCCGGCGAAATTGTAAGTGCCGAGCGCGGTGAGCGAGCGTGGGCCGGCAAAGGCACGGGCGACCAGCGCCGAAGCAACCGGATGCTGTGCGCTAGCCCCGATTCCACCGATGAAGAGCGCGCCGAGCAGCATCGCAAATCCGGAACCGGCACCGGCCAGGCAATAGCCGAGACCGGCCAGCGCAGTGCCGAGCGCAAGCACAACCGCGGCGCCGATCCGTTCGGAAAGCAAGCCGGCGGGGATTTGCATGCTGGCCATGGCGCCGACGAACACGCTGCGCAGCACCCCGAGTGCCGCATAGTCGAGACCGAACTCCGCCTGCCACAGCGGCAACATGATATAGATCAGGTCTGTGTAGCCATCGTGCAGCGCATGCGTGACCGCCGCGATCGACGCCGTTCGGCGCTGGTCGGAGGTAAGATGCCTCGACAGCGCCGCAAAGTTCTCCCAGCTCAGTCTGCGCATCGGAACCTGCAATGCGTCCGTACCTAGTCGGGGCCGGCCGGGCAGTCAATTACGGCGCCGGCCCGCGATTGACCGTCGCAATCGGCAAGTGCAGTGTTCCGCCGCAAGCGGGAATCACGGTTCCAATTCTAAAGAGGAGAAAACATGTTCGGCATCAGCGACCTGTTCCAGTGGGAGCGGTTCGTGACGCCCACCGTGATCAAGGTTTTCTACTGGCTCGCGGTCGTCATGTGCGTCCTGTTGGGGATCACCGGGGCGGTCTCCTCGCTCCGTGACATGGCGTTCAATCCCTTCATTGGTATCATTGTCCTGATCACGAGCCTGCTTGGCGCCTTCATGGGCGTGATTGTCGCGCGCATCATTGCCGAAACCGTGCTCATCGTGTTTCGCATCAACGAGCACCTCGGCGCCATCAGGAATCAGACAGCTCCGATCAAAACTCCAGATGCGAATTACCGCGATTAGACCATGATCCGATTAGATTGAATCAGATCATGGTCCGGCATTTCTTTGGAGCATAATCTTTCCGGACAACCGGTCTCCAATTTTCCGGATCATGCTCTATTAATCAAGTCGCGAAGCGGAAGTGCATGATGTCGCCGTCCTGCACGACATAATCCTTGCCCTCAAGCCGCAACTTGCCCGCGTCGCGCGCGCCGGCCTCGCCGCCGCAAGCCACGTAGTCGTCGTACGCAATCGTTTCGGCGCGAATGAAGCCCTGCTCGAAATCGGTATGGATCGCGCCGGCGGCCTGCGGCGCCCTGGCGCCGTGCGTCACCGTCCAGGCGCGCGACTCCTTCGGGCCGGCGGTGAAAAACGTCACCAGATGAAGGAGCGCGTAACCGGCGCGGATCAGACGATCGAGCCCGGCTTCGGCAAGCCCAACCGCCGCCAGATATTCGGTGCGCTCGTCGCGGGCGAGCACCGCGATCTCTGACTCGATCTTGGCGGAGATGACAACCGAGACTGCGCCCTCCTCCTTGGCCTTCGCCTCAACCTGGCGCGAAAAGGCGTTCCCGGCCGCAGCGGACTCCTCATCGACATTGCAGACGTAGAGTACTGGCAGAGAGGTCAACAGCCCGAGCATGTGGAAGGTCTTTTCCTCCTCGGGCTTGCGCTCAGTCAGCCGCGCCGGCTTGCCGTCGCGCAGCAGCGCCAGCGCGCGGTTGACGAGATCGAGTGTCTCTTTGGATTCCTTATCGCCGCCTTTGGCCTTCTTCGACAAAGCGTCAACGCGGCGCTCCAGGCTTTCCAGATCGGCGAGCATCAGTTCGGTCTCCACCGTTTCGATATCGGCGACCGGATCGATGCGCGACTCGACATGGGTGACGTCGCTGTCCTCGAAACAGCGCACCACATGGGCGATGGCGTCCACTTCACGGATATTGCCGAGAAACTGGTTGCCAAGCCCCTCGCCCTTGGAGGCGCCGCGCACGAGGCCGGCGATATCGACGAACGTCAGACGCGTCGGCACGATCTGCGCCGACTTGGCGAGCGCCGCCAGCGTATCGAGCCGTTTGTCGGGAACGGCGACCTCTCCGACATTCGGCTCGATGGTGCAGAACGGATAATTCGCCGCCTGCGCCGCCGCGGTTTCGGTCAGCGCATTAAAGAGGGTCGATTTGCCGACATTCGGCAGGCCGACGATGCCGCACTTAAATCCCATGAATGATTTTCACCCGTTGGACGGAGCGTCACGCGCCGTCGCGATCGTTGTTGACATCCGCTTCTTCGCCAAAGCCCTTCGCGACCATGGCGAGATGAACTTTGTTCTGAAAGCTTGCGTCCTCACCGCGAGTCAGCAGTTCGGCGTTGTCGGCAAGAATACCGGTCAGCGCCTCGACCCACGCACGCTCGCTCTTGGCGAAGTCGCTCAACACATAATGCTGCACCATATCCTTGTTGCCCGGATGACCGACGCCGATGCGAACCCGGCGATAGTCATTGCCGATATGCTCGGAGATCGAGCGCAACCCGTTATGGCCGGCGATGCCGCCGCCGATCTTCACCCGAACCTTGGCGGGACGCAGATCGATCTCGTCATGGAATACCGTGACGGCGTGAAGCTGCAATTTGTAGAAGTGCACCGCTTCGGCGACCGCGCGGCCGGACTCATTCATGAACGTGCCGGGTAACAGCAGCAGCGCGCGCTCGCCGCCGACCGGACCCTCGCAGGCGACGCCCTGGAAACGCCGGCGCCACGGCCCAATGCCGTGGCGCTTGGCGATCTCCTGAACGACCATGAAGCCGATATTATGCCGGTTGCCGGCATAACGTGCTCCCGGATTTCCAAGTCCGACCAGGAGCAACATCGGCTTCGTTCCGCTCGCGTGCGATCAACCTCACTTCTTCTCGGGCGCGGCGGGTGCGCCTGCCGGAGCGGCACCGGACGTTGCACCGGGGGCTGCGCCTGGCGCGGCTCCCGGCGCACCTTCGGCCGGTGCGGCGGCGGCAGCGGCAGCCGCTGCCGAAGCGGCAGCAGCCGCTTCCGCAAGCGCTTTCATTTCTTCGGCGTAACCCGACGGCGGCACGACCGTAACCAAAGTGATATCGCGGCGTTCCACCGGGCGGACGCCCTCGGGGAGCGTGATATCGCTCAGATGCTTGGAATGATTGATCTCAAGTTCACTGACATCGACTTCGATGCCGGTCGGGATGGCGTCGGCGCGGCAACGTACCGCAACGGTGTGCGTCACAATGCTCACCGTACCACCGCGCTTGACGCCCGGCGATTGCTCGGCATTTTTGACATGGATCGGAATGTTGACGCGGATCGTCGCGCCCTCACCGAGCCGCATGAAGTCGACATGCAGCGGCAGGTCGCGCACGGCATCAAGCTGAAAATCGCGCGGGATGACGCGATGCTTCACGCCGTCGAGCTCGACGTCATGAACAGTCGTGAGGAAGCGGCCGGCATAAATGCGCTGGTGCAAATCGGCATATTCGAGCGAGATTTGCAGCGGCGGCTTGCCGTCGCCATAGATGATTCCGGGTACGCGGCCGGCACGACGTTCAGCGCGGGCGGCCCCCTTGCCTCCCTGCGCGCGCGCCGTCGCCTTGATCAGAGTGACGGTTGCCATGGTGATATCCTTGTCTAAAGCCTTGTGATTTCAATTTAATTCCGCGGCAGCCTCCAGGGGTGCTGGAGCCGCGATGGCCGCTTCTATAGCGGCGGGAGTATGGAAAAACAAGGAATGTAGCGTCGGCCGCCGCCGGCTTGGCGCCGCCTGGATTAACTGTTCCCGGGTGGGACGGTCTTGCCGAGCGAGGCTTCGAGCGCAGCGACGCGGATCTTGAGCGCCTCATTCTCCTCGCGCGCCAGCCGGGCCATGTCCTTGACCGCTTCAAAATCCTCGCGCTTGACCACATCGAGATCGCGCAGGATGCGTTCTGCCTGAGTGCGAAACAGCGTCTCGACCTCGCGCCGCACGCCCTGCGCGGCGCCGGCTGCATCGTTCATCAAACGGGCCACTTCATCGAAGAAACGGTTTGTGGTCTGGACCATGGCTGCCTCCGGCTCCGTATGCCGGAGCACCGCTTGCTATGCGAACAGACAATGGCGATGGTGCGGCGTCCTCGCAAGAGGTACGTCGCAGCCGGCGAAGCCACTTCGCATGGGCATGGAAGCAACCTGATGCTGGTCCTGCCAGTTCTGCCTTTTCCCGCAATCAATCCGGTGCTGATTCATCTCGGACCGCTGGCGGTGCGCTGGTATGCGCTCGCCTATATCGTCGGCATCATTGCCGGCTGGTTCTATGCGCGCACCATCATCGCGTCAGAACGGCTGTGGGACGGTCCGGCGCCATTCACCGTCATCGACTTCGACGATTTCGTTGTCTGGATCACGCTCGGCATCATTCTCGGCGGCCGCACCGGCTATGTCCTGTTCTACAATTTTCCGCATTTCGCCGAGCACCCGCTGCAAATCTTCGAACTGTGGAACGGCGGCATGTCGTTCCACGGCGGTGTACTCGGCTGTATCGCCGCCATCGTGCTGTTCGCGCAGCATCGGCGCATCCCGACAATGTCGCTCGGCGACGTGACTGCGGCGGTGGCGCCGATCGGCCTGTTCCTTGGCCGCATCGCCAATTTCATCAACGGCGAATTGTGGGGCCGCCCGAGCAACGTGCCATGGGCGATGGTCTTCCCGAACGGCGGCCCGCTGCCGCGCCATCCGAGCCAGCTTTACGAAGCCGGGCTGGAAGGCGTCGTGCTTTTCCTCGTGCTCGGATTATTGGTACGCATCGGCTGGCTCAAACGGCCCGGCGTGATTACCGGAGCATTCGCGCTGGGCTACGGCGTTGCCCGCATCTTTTGCGAATTCTTTCGCGAGCCCGACATACAGCTCGGCTTCCTTTGGGGCGGCCTCACTATGGGGATGCTGCTGTGCATTCCGCTGATGCTCGGCGGTATCGTCATTCTCGCCATCGCGCTCCAGCGCGATGTCAAACCGCAAAATGGCTGACGCGCCCACCCTGCTCGAACGCGAAATCCGACGGCTCATAGCCACCGCCGGCCCGATGCCCGTAGCCGACTATATGCGGCTTTGCCTGACCCATCCGCAGCACGGCTACTACATGAGCCGCGATCCGTTCGGCAGCGGCGGCGATTTCATCACCGCGCCCGAGGTCAGCCAGATGTTCGGCGAATTGATCGGACTATGGATGGCCGCGGTCTGGCGGCAGATGGGCGCGCCGGAAAACGTACGCGTCGCCGAGCTCGGTCCCGGCCGCGGCACGCTGATGAGTGACGCGCTGCGTGCCGCGCGCGTGGTGGAAGGATTTGGTGCCGCGATCGTGCTGCATCTGGTCGAGATCAGCCCGGCGTTGCAGGAACTGCAGAAGCGCCGGTTCGAAGCGCTCGACGTGCCGACGCTTTGGCACGGCGCCTTCGAAGACATTCCGGCGGGACCAATCATCGTCATTGCCAACGAGTTCGTTGACGCCCTTCCGGTGCACCAGGCGGTCAAGCAGGCCGACGGCTGGCATGAGCGCATCATCGAAATCGGCGCCGACGGCAACCTTTGCTTCGGCTTGGCACGCGAAACGCTGGCTCACTTCGAGACGGGGCTGCCGCGCGCGCTGCGGCATTCTTCCGAAGGGTCGATCTTCGAATGGCGCTCCGACCGGTTCGCGCTCGAGCTCGGACGCCGCGTGCGGACCGACGGCGCGGCGCTGATCCTCGATTATGGTCACATCCGCTGCGGCCTTGGCGAGACGTTGCAGGCGGTCTCCGGACACGCCTACACCGATCCGCTGCGCGCGCCGGGCGAGGCCGATCTTACGGCCCATGTCGATTTCGAGGCGCTGGCGCAAAGCGCGGAAAGCATCGGCGGACAGATTCACGGGCCGATCCTGCAACGCGAATTCCTGTTTCGCCTCGGCATCGAGCAACGCGCGGCGACGTTGAGAGCCGGCGCAGGGCGCGACAAGGCGCTTGAAATCGACATGGCGCTGTCGCGACTGACCGCGAGTGGCGCGCAAGGCATGGGTGAGCTATTCAAGGCCCTCGCCATCGCCGACCCGAAGTTCGGCCCGCTTCCCGGATTCGAGACATGAAGATCGAAGCGCGCACGCTCGAACTCGGCGGCATCCGCCACGGCTTCTTCACGCGCGAAGGCGGCGTCTCTGACGGCCTCTACGCAAGTCTCAACGGCGGCGTCGGCTCGAAAGATAATGCCTACCATGTCGCAGAAAATCGCGCGCGCATGGCGGCAGCAATCGGCGTTGCGCCGGACCGCTTCATAACCGCCTACCAGATCCACTCGCCGCAAGTCGTGGTCGCCGAAACACCGTGGACGCCGGAGACGCGTCCCCGCGCCGACGCCATCGTCACGCGCATGCGGGCGCTGGCGATTGGCGTGACCACAGCGGACTGCGGGCCGGTGCTGTTCGCCGATCCGACGGCGTACGTGATCGGCGCGGCGCATGCCGGCTGGCGCGGCGCGCTCTCAGGCGTAGTGGAGGCGACGATCGAGGCGATGGAGCGGCTTGGCGCCGCGCGAGACGAAATCCGCGCCGTGCTCGGGCCGATGATCAGGCAGCCCAATTATGAGGTCGGCTCCGATCTGATCGCGCGATTTGACGCCGAAGACCCGGCAAGCAGCAGGTTCTTTGCGCCTGCGGCGCGCGACGGCCATGCCATGTTTGATCTCGCCGGCTATATCGGCTCGCGGCTGATGCGAGCCGGTATCGAGCACATCGAAGATCTTGGCCATTGCACCTACGCTGATCCGACAAAGTTTTTCAGCTTCCGCCGCACCACCCACCGCGGCGAGACGGATTACGGCCGTCACGTCAATGCAATCACGTTAGCCGGCTGAACGGTCGCTGCGCCGACGTTTATAACCCGCTGTTAGGAAAACCAAAAACCTGCGGGGACAAGACCGCGATTCATGTTGCCAGCCTTCCAAGCGGCTTGTATCAGGTCGGCGAAAGTCTCTGCCGGGCGCGCAGGAGAGAGGCAATGGCGGGCAATAACGGAGCGATCAAGCTCGTCTCCGGCAATTCCAATCCCGCGCTCGCCGAGGCCATTGGCGACCACCTCGGCACCCCGCTGGCCAAAGCGATCGTCCGCCGCTTCGCCGACAATGAAATCTTCGTCGAGATTCAGGAGAACGTCCGCGGCGCCGACGTCTTCCTCATTCAATCGACGTCGTATCCGGCCAATGATCATTTGATGGAATTGCTGATCATCATCGATGCGCTGCGGCGCGCATCGGCGCGGCGCATCACCGCGGTGATTCCTTATTTCGGTTATGCGCGGCAGGACCGCAAAGTCGGGCCACGCACGCCGATATCGGCCAAGCTCGTCGCCAACCTCATCACGCGGGCTGGCGCCGACCGCGTCCTCACGCTCGATCTGCACGCCGGACAGATCCAGGGCTTCTTCGACATCCCGACCGACAATCTGTTTGCCGCGCCGGTCATGATGCGGGACATCCGGCAGCGCTTCGACCTCGCTAAGGTGATCGTGGTATCGCCCGACGTCGGCGGCGTGGTGCGGGCGCGCGGGCTCGCCAAGCGCATCAACACACCGCTCGCGATCATCGACAAGCGCCGCGAGCGGGCGGGCGAATCCGAAGTGGCGAACGTTATCGGCGAGGTCAACGAAGGCGTTTGCATCCTGGTCGACGACATCGTCGATTCCGGCGGCACCTTGATCAATGCCGCCGATGCCTTGCTCGAGCGGGGCGCCGCCGAGGTCTACGCCTATATTACCCATGGCGTACTGTCGGGCGGCGCGGCAGCGCGCGTCACCAAATCGAGCCTCAAGGAACTCGTGATTACCGACTCGATCCAGCCGACCAAGGCGGTTACCGAAGCCGGCAATATCCGCGTGTTGTCGATCGCAGCATTGATCGGTGACGCGATCAGCCGGACGGCCGCCGAGGAATTGGTCTCGAGCCTGTTCGACTAAGACCGGCGCCGGCCGAGTCTCCGCTCCCGAAACGTCCCACTCGCGCCCCGCCCGCCAACAGCCGCCTCGTGCGAGTTCAACTTGTCGCAGTCCGGCCTGTGGACTGTCACGGGGCACAGCATTGTGCAGCGGGGGCAAATCACTTCATGAGTGCCGGGAGCGCTGGCGGTAAAGGCCTTTAAGGCGGTTTGGCGGGAAGATTCGCGCCGTTTATAGTCGGCGGGCGTACTGATTCGCACTCCTCGGTCAATTCGCCGGCGTGAGTTGTCCCTGCGTCAAATCGCAGCCGAGCCTTCGGCAGGGTCAGTGGCGTGCGCATTTCCACTCAAGACAGAACAGAGCTGGAGACGGCATGTCCCTCATCGAATTAACACGGACTCACCAGAACAATCCGCTTGAAGTGGTCGAGCACATGGCGGCCGGCAACAACTGGCCATTCGAGCGTTCGGGCGAGGATGAGATTACGCTGGTCGTCACTGGCCGGTGGACGAACTACCAGCTTTCGTTCACCTGGATGGGCGACATCGAAGCACTGCACGTTGCCTGCGCATTCGACATCAGGATTCCCGAACTGCGCCTACCCGATGTGCAGCAACTCGTCGCCATGATCAATGAGCAATTGTGGATCGGCCATTTCGACGTCTGGATGCAAAACGGCATGATGATGTTCCGCCATGCGCTTGTTCTCTCCGGCGGTATCGCGCCTTCCGGCAGCCAATGCGAGGCGGTGCTCGGTTCCGCGCTCGATGCCTGCGAACGCTACTTTCCCGCATTTCAATTTGTCGTGTGGGCGGGCAAGTCGGCGCGCGAAGCGATGGAATCCGCCATGTTCGAAACTTCGGGCGAGGCGTGAGCGGCACTACCACGGATCTGCGCAATTTCTCTGGCCGGCTGATACTGGTCGGCGCCGGCAAGATGGGCGGCGCTCTGCTGGAGGGCTGGCTGCGATCTGGCCTCGATCCCAAATCCGTCGATCGTGCTCGAGCCGCAACCAGCGGCGCAAATTTCGGCGCTCGCGAGCAACGTGGCGTCCAGATCAATCCGGGCATTGGTACGAACTGACGAGTGTCGAAGCCATCGTCATCGCGGTGAAGCCGCAAATCGCCGCCAAGCGCTGCCGCCGCTGGCGACGATGATCGGCGCGGCGACAATTGTCGTCTCGATCATGGCCGGTCGGACGCATTCAATCCATCGCCAGACGCACTTAAACGTCCGTGCGCATTGGTTCGCGCCATGCCCAACACCCCGGCCGCGATTGGCCGCGGCATAACCGTCGCGGTGGCACGCGGCGCCAATGCCGCGCAGCGCGACCTGGCGCATCGCCTGCTGTCGCCACCGGAACGGTCGAATGGATCGAAGACGAAGCGCTGATGGACGCGGTGACCGCAGTATCGGGCTCGGGGCCGGCCTACGTGTTCTTGCTTGCCGAAACCCTGGCTCAAGCCGGCATCGCTGCGGGCCTGCCGCCAGCCTTGGCGGCGAAGCTTGCGCGAGAAACCGTTGCCGGCTCGGGTGAATTGTTGCATCGGGAAACGCTCGATGCAGCGATATTGCGCGAGAACGTGACCTCGCCGGGCGGCACCACCGCGGCGGCACTTGAGGTCCTGATGGGCAAGGAAGGGCTTGCAGCGTTGATGAAGGCGGCGGTCGCTGCGGCAACCAGGCGCGCGCGGGATCTTGCCGGCTGATGCGCTGCCGCACCGCCTTGGAACCGCCGGAGCGCGAGCCTACATTCATCCTGGTGCTGCCAGCGCGGGAATAATCTCGCACGGCGTTCGTTCAAGGCACTACAGGAGTTCGGTCATGGCCCGTAGGCCCGCCCGTAAATCGGCCGCGAAGTCCGCGCGCTCTAACGCTCCGCGGCCGGTGCCCCGCCGCGGGCAGCGATCGTGAAAAAATCGTCGCGGCCTTCTTTCGCTCCTCGCCGAGAAGCCGATCGAGCAGATTGGACTCGCCGACATTGCCACCGAAGCCGGCGTATCGCTCGCGCAATTGCGCGGCGAATTCGCCTCACCGATCGCGATCTATGCCGCCCACATCAAAGCCATCGATCGCGCGGTGCTGGCTGGTGACTTGAGCGACATGGAGGAAGAACCGCCGCGCGAGCGTCTGTTCGACGTGCTGATGCGCCGTCTCGAAGCGATGGCCCCCCATCGCGACGCGATGCGCTCGGTGTTGCGTTCGGCCATGCGTAACCCACCGCTCGCCTTGGCGCTCAACGGGCTTGCCGCGCGGTCGCAGCAATGGATGCTGACCGCGGCCGGCATCAACGCGTCGGGCCTTCGCGGCATATTGCGCGCTCAGGGTCTGGCGCTGTTGTTCGGCTCGGTGCTGCGAGTTTGGACGCGCGATGACGATCCGGGCCTTGCTCGCACCATGGCGGCGCTGGACCGCGCGCTTGGCGCGCGGCCAACGCTTCTCCGGCTTGCTCGACGATCTGCGCCACATCCCCTCCCGGCTGTGCCGACTGCGCCCGCGACGCCGCCGGCGGGCACGCGACGGGGACGCCGACGAGGAGACCGCGGCCGCCTGACCCTGCGTGAGTTATCCACATTGCTTGGCGGTCAGGTGACGTTTTGAATGGCGCATCTGGTCTGGATCAATGATGGCGGATAGCGAGCAACTGTTTTTGAATCCTAGCGAAATGGAAATTTGCCAGGATTAAAGAACAGACTAGCCAACTCGGCAAAGATTAGAATCCCTATAAAGAGTTGATTTCGTTTGCAAAGTTAGGATGTGTAGATTACGGATAGTTGCATATCGAACCAATCGCCGCCGGGCCTGCCTGACATGATTGTCTGCTCGTGTAATGTGTTCTCGGACCAAGACGTGCGCGGTACGCTTTCGGGCGGCAGCGAACTTCCCCGGACCACCTGCCAAGTTTATCAATGTCTCGGTTGCAGCGCCCAATGCGGCCGCTGCGCCCGCACGATCCGCCGCATTATGAACGAGGCGCTTGCTACTGCGGCTCCCGCCGCGAGCCACGATGGCGACGGCAACCGTTCTTGACTGCCGCAAGTTCCGCAAAACGCGGTCTATGCACATAACGTCAGCGGCTATCGCAAGTTACCTTAGAATTGTTATAAGCAATGAAGGCGCCACACACCGTGGGCGCCTTTACCAATTGCTGGAGCACGGCCATGAAGGGTGATCCTGGAGTCCTCGACTACCTCAACAAGGGACTGCGGCACGAGCTGACGGCAATCAACCAATACTGGCTGCATTATCGGCTGCTCGGTAACTGGGGCTACAAAGCCTTGGCCAAGCAGTGGCGCAAGGAATCGATCGAGGAAATGCAGCACGCCGACAAGCTGGTCGATCGCATTATTTTCCTTGACGGCTTTCCCAACATGCAGGTGCTTGATCCGCTTCACATCGGACAGAATGTGAAGGAAGTCCTCGATTGCGATCTCGCCGCCGAACTCTCGGCGCGCTCGCTCTACCAGGAAGCCGCCACGCACTGTCATTCGGTCAAGGACTACGTCACTCGCGATCTGTTCGAGAAGCTGATGCACGATGAAGAAGAGCACATCGACTTTCTCGAAACGCAACTCGACCTAGTCGCCAAGCTCGGTCTCGAACTCTACGCGCAGCATCACATCGGTGAGTTCGAAGAGGACGAAGGCTGAGCCAGCGGCAGCGTGACCGCCGCGCCGATCCTTAACGAAATCTTACCTGCTCCGGGCGCCGCCTTCGGCCGTGCGTTGACGCGTCCCCGGAGCCGCCCAAATCCGTTCGAACAGGCAGATTGTCCGGCATTTCGCCCGGCGGATTAACAAGCGCGGTTAAAGGTTAAGGTTAAGACCCGTTTAAATATTTGCTGCCACTCTGCGTCCTGGTTCAATGTCGGCGAACCACGCAACGCGTGGCTTCGCCTGAGGAAAGGACGAAGCCATGGTCAGCGTAAGGCTTTTCATCAGCGCGGCTGTAACGACTTTAATATCTACCGCAGCCTTCGCTGCCGATATGCAAGTACTTCCTCCCCCGCCACCGCCGCCATACCAACCGCCACCGATGATGTACGCTCCGCCGCCCGTGGTGCAACAACCGCTCGGCGGCTGGTATTTGCGCGGCGATGTCGGTGTCGGTATGCAGACATTCTCGTCATTCGATCACTCACAGGTCAATTCAGCTTTCGTTTGGCCAGCGAGTTGGGCGATCGTACAGAAAGACATGGGCGATACGTCAATATTCGGCGGCGGCATCGGCTACGAGTTCAATAGCTGGCTCCGCGCCGACATGACCGCGGAATACCGCACCAAGGCGGCCTGGAAAGCGACCGGCAGTTATACCAATTTCTGCGCCGGCGGCGGCACTTGCTTTGACGTGACCAGCGGCAACTTGGCGTCGACAGTGGTTATGGCGAACGCCTATCTCGATTTCGGCACCTGGTGGTGCCTCACGCCGTATGTCGGCGCCGGCGTCGGCGGCGCGTACAACCGCATCACCGGGGTTCAGGATAACGGTATCAATTCGGATGGCACGACCGGCTTCGGTTACACCACAAACGATTCCGGGGCCTGGAACTTTGCCTGGAACGCGCAGGCTGGCGTCAGCTATGCCGTCACGAACAATTTCAAGGTGGATATGAACGTGCGCTATCTGCGCCTTGGCTCCCCGGCCACTTCCGAGGTCTTTTGTCAGAACACCGCCTCCTGTCCCGGCGCGTCTTACAATCTGACCGACACGTCCTCCTGGGATTTCAGGATCGGCCTGCGCTGGATGCTGCAACCCGAGGCACCGCCAATGATGATGTCACCGGCCCCCATGCAGATGCCGTTGATGAGCCGGGGCTGATGCAACGCGGCTGAATAGCCAGAGACTGAGCAGAGACGGCGCGGGCAACCGCGCCGTTCTTGTTTTTGCACACGGTTTCGGCTGACGGAGCGCCAAAAGCGATCCGCACGGACCGCAACGACGTCGCCAAGCTAACGCTCCATTAAGGTTAATCCCCGATGATTACGCGCGTTTGGCCGCTCGCTGCGCGCCAACGGGACGGAGAAGGCGGCCGATGCGTTGGGTCATCTGTGCTGTGGTCGTACTGGCGTTACCGTCGAGCGCATTCGCGGGCGACTTCGACATTCTGCGCGGTCCCGTGGCGACCACTAACTGGGCTGGGTTCTACGCGGGCGGGCAAATAGGCGCAGACTATAACTCCGTGGATTTCTCCTCGGTGGCCACGCCTTACATCAACACAATCTCGACGCTTGACGCGAACTTTAATGGCATTCCGCTCACTCACTTTCCCCAGTTAGGGTCGTTGAACACCACAAAGGCGAGCTACGGGTTCTACGTTGGCTACAATGTCCAATTCGAGGACGCCGTGATCGGACTGGAGCTAACCTCAACAAAACATCCCTCAACGCAATCGCCTCTAACACCGCGAGCCACACCTACTTCCAGACTGCCAACTCGACTGTGTACGACACCACCTACAACGTGAACACCTCTGCGGCCGCGGCGATTTAGGATTACGGCACGTTCAGAGCGCGGTTCGGTTGGGCCTTCGACCAATTTCTCCCCTACGCTTTCGGCGGCATTTCCGTTGCTCAGGTCAATGCCTCAAGCTCCGTCAATGTGAATTATTGCGGACAGGAATCTCCGTACACGTGCACGAATCCGCCGCCTGCGAGCTCGCCGCCGCCACCGGCCCCAATTGGCGGCAACTGGACGTTATCGGATTCCAGCCATGGCAAATACTATTATGGCTTCGATGCAGGTGTAGGCCTGCAGTGGATGCTGATGCCCCACGTGTTTCTTCGTGGCGAGCTCGAGTATATTCGCTTCGGTTCGCCGGACGCCATCAGGCTAGGCGAAACAAGCGCACGCCTTGGCGGCGGCGTTCAATTTTAGCAGCGGATCAGTCGCCGAGGCGTCGGCACCCGTCTCATAAGCGTTGCTGACTGCCGACACGTTGCAGGATGCAAATCGCGCAAGAGCTGCAATAGACGATTCGAAATAACGAATCGGACTTGACGCGAGCTGGCTGTTTCCCTATTTGCGGCGGTGGGCTACCCCTCCCCAACGAGGGGCGACTATCTGGAAGGATAGATCATGACCGTTGCAATGCCTTCCGTGCGGCCGCGTGTGCCGCATTTTTCGTCCGGCCCCTGTGCCAAGCGGCCCGGCTGGACCTCCCGAGCCCTTTCCGGTGCCCTGCTCGGACGCTCTCATCGCTCGAAGCCCGGCAAGGCGAAGCTCAAACGGTCCATCGATCTGACCCGCGAAGTGTTGCGGGTGCCGGCGGACTATCGCATCGGCATCGTGCCGGCATCCGATACCGGCGCGGTCGAGATGGCGCTGTGGTCGCTACTGGGGCCGCGTCCGGTCACGATGCTCGCCTGGGAGTCCTTCGGCGAAGGCTGGGTGAGCGATGTCGCCAAAGAACTCAAGCTTAAGGACGTCACTCTGATGCGGGCGCCGTATGGCGAATTGCCCGATCTCGGCAAAGCGGATCCGGCAAGCGATATCGTATTCACCTGGAACGGCACGACGTCCGGTGTGCGCGTGCCGAATGCCGATTGGATCAGGACCGATCGCACCGGGCTCACTATCTGCGATGCCACTTCGGCAGCCTTCGCGCAACCGCTCGACTGGCCCAAGCTCGATGTCGTAACCTTCTCGTGGCAGAAGGCGCTCGGCGGCGAGGCCGCGCACGGCATGCTGATCCTGTCGCCGCGTGCCGTAGCTCGGCTCGAAAGCTACACGCCGCCATGGCCGTTGCCGAAAATCTTCCGCATGACCAAGGGTGGCAAGCTCAACGAAGCCATCTTTGAGGGCGAGACGATCAACACGCCATCAATGCTCTGTCTCGAGGATTATCTTGACGCGCTCGAATGGGCGAAGGCGGCCGGTGGCCTGCCTGCGCTTGAGGCGCGCGCCGATGCAAATACCAAAGTCATCGCCGATTGGGTGGCGCGCACTGGATGGATCGACTTTCTGGCCCGCGAGCCATCGCAGCGCTCCAACACCTCGGTCTGCCTGAAGGTTATCGATCCCGCCATCACCAGGCTTTCCGCCGACGCGCAGGCCGCATTCGTCAAAGGCATTGCCGCTGCGCTCGACAAAGAGGGCGTCGCCTATGACATCGACGCCTATCGTGATGCGCCTTCGGGCTTGCGTATCTGGTGCGGCTCGACGGCCGAACGCTCCGACATCGAGGCGCTGACGCTTTGGCTCGATTGGGCTTATGTCAAGGCCAAAGACGCCTTGGCCAAGGCGGCTTGAGCGCAGCCATGGCACCCAAAGTCCTCATTTCCGACGCGCTGTCGCCCGCTGCCGTGGCGATCTTCAAGGATCGCGGCATCGAGGTCGATTTCCAACCTAATCTGGGCAAGGACAAGGACAAGCTCGCCGAGACCATCAGCGGTTTCGACGGGCTGGCAATCCGGTCGGCGACCAAGGTCACCGCCAAAATGCTGGAGAAGGCGAAGAGCCTGAAAGTGATCGGTCGCGCCGGCATCGGCGTCGACAACGTCGACATTCCGGCGGCGACCGCACGCGGCATCATCGTGATGAATACGCCGTTCGGCAATTCGATCACAACCGCCGAGCACGCGATCACGCTGATGCTGTCGCTGGCGCGGCAAATCCCCGAAGCCGACGCTTCGACGCGCGCCGGGAAATGGGAGAAGAACAAATTTCTCGGCGTAGAGATTTACAACAAGACGCTCGGCATCATCGGTTGCGGCAATATCGGCTCCATCGTCGCCGACCGGGCGATCGGGCTGAAGATGAAGGTCATCGCTTACGACCCCTATCTTTCCGCCGAGCGCGCCATGCAGCTCGGTGTCGAGAAGGTCGAACTCGACGAGCTGTGGCGCCGCGCCGACGTCGTCACACTGCATACCCCGCTGACCGACAACACGCGCAACATCATCAACGCCAAGACGTTGGCGCTCATGAAAAAAGGTGTGCGGGTGATCAATTGCGCACGCGGCGAACTCGTCGACGAAGGCGCCATATGCGAAGCGCTCAAATCGGGTCACGTTGCCGGTGCCGCATTCGACGTGTTCCGTGAAGAGCCGGCCACGCAGAGCTGCCTGTTCAGCCTGCCCAATGTCGTTTGCACGCCGCACCTCGGTGCCTCGACCATGGAGGCGCAGGAAAACGTCGCGCTGCAAGTCGCCGAGCAAATGGCGGATTATCTGCTGCGCGGCGCGATCACCAACGCCGTAAATTTTCCTTCGATCAGCGCGGAGGAGGCACCGAAGCTCAAGCCATTCGTGGCGCTTGCCGAAAAGCTCGGCTCGTTCGCCGGCCAGCTCACCGAGACCGGCCTTCAGAAAGTGCAGATCACCTACGAGGGCGTGGTCGCACAGATGAACACCAAAGCGCTGACGTCGGCCGCCGTCGCAGGTCTGCTGCGCCCGATGCTGCAGGACATCAACGTCGTCTCTGCCACGACCGTCGCTAAGGACCGCGGCATCGTCGTCGAGGAAACGCGGCGCGAAGCGGAAGGCGATTACGAAAGCCTGATAACCGTGACGATCGTCACCGACCGGCAGTCGCGGCACATCTCCGGCACGGTATTCGCCGATGGCCGCCCGCGCATCGTCAACATCAAGGGAATCCGCATGGATGCCGAGTTCGGACCCTCGATGATCTATATCACCAATCTCGACAAGCCTGGCTTCATCGGCAAGTTCTCGTCGACGCTCGGTGACGCCGGCATCAACATCGCGACCTTCCACGTCGGCCGCGAAGCGCCAGGGGCCGACGCCATCGCGCTGATCGAGATCGACGGCGAGCTGTCGCCGGACGTGCTGGCGAAAGTGCGGGCGCTGCCGCAGGTGCAGCAAGCCAAGCCGCTGCGATTCTAGGGAACGGTCTTCAGCTCCTGACGCTGCCGACGCTGCTTTTCTTTGTCGCGACCGTTATGCCGAAGAAGACAAGGCCATATCCGACCGCGTGAAACAACTCGAAGCGCTCGCCCAGAACCACGATCGCCAGCACCGACCCGAACACCGGAACGAGATGCATGAACGGCGCAGCGCGGTTCGGGCCGATCAGTTCGATGCCGCGATTGAGAAACAGATAGCCGAGCAGCGATGGAAAGATGCAGATGAAAGCGAAGCACAGCACGCTCTCGGTGTCGAGAATCATCGTCCGCCCACTGGCCGCCTCGATAACAACCGCCGGAATCAGCAGCACCGCTCCCAGTCCCATGCCGACGGTAAGAAACGAGAGAGGGTGGATCGGCGGCCGCTTGCGTAGCATGGCGGTATAGAAGCCGTAGATCATCAGCGCGATCACAAACAACACATCGCCGCGGTTGAAGCCGATACCGAGCAGCACGGCGAGGCTGCCGTGGCAAATTATGACGAGGACGCCGGTGAGCGAAACGCAGATGCCGCCGGCTTGGCGCAGTGTCAGACGGTCGCCAAACAGCGCGAATGTCCACAGCGCAACGAACAGCGGCCCGATCGATTGCAGCAGCAGTCCGTTGATCGCGGTGGTGTATTGCAGGCCGTAATAGGCCATCGTGTTGTAAGCAGAGAAACCGGTGAGCGCGAGCAACGTCATTATTGCCGCATGCTTGCGGATGATCGGCCAATCGCGCGCGATATGGCCCGCAGCGAACGGCAGCAGGATCACGGCGGCGCCGGCCCAGCGGATGAAGGCAAGCGTCATCGGCGGCACATGCCCGACAATGCCGCGGCCGATAATGGTGTTGCCGGCCCAGAACAGCGACGTGAGCGACAGCAACAGGTACGGCTGGTCGTACAGCCAGCCTCCGCTGCGCACGGCACCGGCAGCAGGCACCCCTGGCATGAACGTCCTTTCCCTTCTTCGACTAGACGTGATTGCGCGGCACAGGAGCTATCGTGGGAGTTGGCGCACGACCAGTGCCGGGGCCGCATGACTGGCTTCGCTAGGCTAGGCAGCGACAAACGGCCCACCGCCGCCACATTGCTGGGCAAGGCTAACGGCGAATTCGCTGAAATACCAATAATTTGGAAAAAAACAGAGGGGCGGCCGAAGGCGCTTTTCCTTGCTTCGAACGGCGTCATCCATTATCCGGGACAGTCGGCTGCTGGCGGTACCCGATACATCTGAGTTTTCATCGGCCTTTTGGGAACAACTCCTCATGGCGAATGTCGTCGTGGTCGGCTCCCAGTGGGGAGACGAGGGTAAGGGTAAGATCGTCGATTGGCTGTCCGAGCAAGCCGACATTGTCGTCCGATTCCAGGGCGGCCATAACGCCGGACATACGCTGGTCATCAACGGGACGACCTACAAACTATCGCTGTTGCCCTCCGGGGTGGTACGGCCAGGCAAATTGTCGATCATCGGCAATGGTGTCGTGCTCGACCCGCACGCGCTGCTCAGAGAAATCGCCACGCTCAAAAGCCAAGGCGTGACCGTTACGCCCGAAACACTGCGGATCGCCGAGAACACTCCGCTGATCCTGCCGCTGCACCAGGAGCTCGACGTCGCGCGCGAGCGTGCATCCGGCAAGGCCGCCATCGGCACCACCGGCCGCGGCATCGGTCCGGCCTACGAAGACAAGGTCGGCCGGCGCGCCATCCGACTCATGGATCTTGCCGACCTGCAAATGCTCAACGGCAAGCTCGATCGACTGCTCGCGCACCACAATGCATTGCGCCGCGGACTCGGCATGACCGAGTTCGAGCCGCATACATTGTATGAAGACTTGGCCGCCGTGGCGCCCAAAGTGCTTCCCTTCATGGACTCGGTCTGGTCGCTGCTCGATGAGCGGCGCCGCGAGGGCAAGCGAATTTTATTTGAGGGCGCTCAGGGTGCGCTGCTTGACATCGACCACGGCACCTATCCATTCGTGACGTCGTCGAACACCGTAGCCGCGCAGGCGGCGATCGGTTCCGGCCTAGGGCCGAATGCGATCGGCTACGTGCTCGGCATCTGCAAGGCTTACACCACACGCGTCGGCGCCGGTCCGTTTCCGACCGAACAGCTCAACGACATCGGCAAGACGCTGGGCGAACGCGGCAAGGAATTCGGCGTCGTGACCGGCCGGCCGCGACGCTGCGGCTGGTTCGACGCCGTGCTGGTGCGCCAGACGGTGCGCACGAGCGGCATCAACGGCTTGGCGTTGACCAAGTTGGATATCCTCGACGGCTTCGACGAAATCAAGGTTTGCACCGGTTACCGGCTGGACGGAAAGGTGATCGACTACCTCCCGGCGAGCGAGCACGCCCAGGCGCGCGTCGAGCCGATCTACGAGACCATTGACGGATGGAAAGAGAAGACCGCACGCGCGCGCTCCTGGGCGGAGTTGCCGGCGCAAGCCATCAAATACGTTCGAAGGATCGAGGAACTGGTCGGCTGTTCGGCCGCACTGCTGTCGACCAGCCCAGAACGCGAGGACACGATCTTGATGCAAAATCCCTTCGAAACGTGACCGGGATGAAAATGAAGCGAGCCGAGAGTAAGCTCATTCCATGACCGACTATCAACCGCTCATTGCTCGTGCCGTCGAGGGGCTTGGCAAGAGCACCGGCGAAGCCCGCCGCTCGCTCTACGAGCGGGCGCGTTCCGCGCTTGTCACACAGTTGCGTTCGGTCGACCCACCGCTTTCCGAGTCGGACATCACCCGAGAGCGGCTGGCGCTCGAAGAAGCTATCCGCAGGGTGGAAGCCGATGCTGCGCGCAAAGCGCGCATGGAAGCGCGCTCGGAATCACGATTCGAACCGCGCCCGCTCCGGCCGACCCCTCGCGCCGCTCCGCCGGCTCCGCCACCCCCGCCCCCCGAGGCCCAGCAACCTCCGCCGGCTCCGGCACCGCCGACGCAAGAGCGTGCCGTGCCGCAGCCGCCGGTTGATCCGCCGCAGCCGTGGCACGAAACTCCACCCGAGGTGTCTCTGCCTTACGCTGATGACAGCGACGATCGGCCCACGCCGCCGCCGCAAGCGCCTGCTCCGCCATCAGCGCGTAACAAGCTGTTGAGCGCACGGAGCTCGTCGATTTCTCAGTCGGGACTGCGAGGCTTCCGCGATGTCGTCAGCGACGCCGATGATCTCGGCGCGGCTTCGGCCAAATCGGCACAGTCGGCGCGTGACACGCGCGACACTTATGAGCCGCTGCCGCGAAGATCACAGCAGACCAATGAATTGAAGCCGCGGCAATCCTCGACCGACCGTTTCGAGCCGCAGCTCGACGGCGATGAATTGCGTGATTACGACACGCTGCCGCCGGAAAGTCTTGAGCCGTCGTACCAGCTGGAAGACGATGAGCCGCCGCTGTTCACGTCGCAATCTGCACGTCTGCGTCCACCCGCCGGAGAATCAGAATACGCCCGGACGCGTCCGCCGCGGTCCTATGCCGGACTGATCAAACTTGCCGTGATCGGCTGCGCGATCGGTATCCTCGCCGCGGTGCTATCCTGGCAATGGCCGAACATTTCACACGTCGTCTCGCAAATCGGCGTCAAAGCGCCCGCTCCGGTCGTGCAACAGCCGACGCAGGAGCCCAAATTTTCCGGCCGTGTTCCGCAGGATCAGGCGCCCGGACAAGCGGCAGGGCAGGCGCCGGGTGCACCGGCGGCAGGCAATCAGGCAACGCCGGCGGTTGCGCAGCGTGTCGTACTCTACGAGGAGGATCCGAACGATCCGCAGGGCAGGCGTTTCGTCGGCTCCGCGATCTGGCGTACGGAAACGGTTTCTCCAGGTCCCGGGCTGGCACCAGAATTGGCGGTTCGCGCCGACATTGAAATTCCCGACCGGCGCATGACCGTGACTTGGTCTTTGCGGCGGAACACCGACAAGGCTTTGCCGGCGAGCCACACTATCGAGATCATGTTCAATCTGCCGGCTGACTTTCCGGGTGGCGGCATCGCCAACGTGCCCGGCGTGCTGATGAAACAGGCCGAACAAGCCCGCGGTACGCCGCTTGCCGGACTTGCGGTGAAAGTGACCAATGGCTTCTTTTTGATTGGTCTATCTGCGGTCGATGCGGACCGGACGCGCAACATTCAGCTGCTCAAGGATCAGGAATGGTTCGACATTCCGATCGTCTACACCAATGGCGGCCGCGCCATTCTCGCGGTCGAGAAGGGGCCGCCCGGCGACCGTGCCTTTGCCGACGCCTTTGCGGCTTGGGCGAAGTGAGTGGGATTATCGTTTTCGCCGTTCGTTCGTTATATTTGGGTACCGGGGAGTAATTGAGTGCAGAAGCGCGCGAAAATGAACCCGCCCGACGCGAGGCCGGCGAAAATGGCCGCAAATCCCCACGTCGCGTCGGCGCTACGTACGCTCGAAACCGAGCGCGAAGGTGTAGCCGCACTGGCCGCGGCAATGTGCGGGGGGCTGGGCGCCTCGTTCACTGCCGCCGTCGACACCATTCGCAAGGCGCGCGGCCGCGTAATCGTCACCGGCATGGGCAAGTCCGGCCACGTCGGCCGCAAGATCGCCGCGACGTTTGCCTCGACCGGAACGCCGGCATTTTTCGTTCACGCCGCCGATGCGAGCCATGGCGATCTTGGCATGATCACCTCGGACGACGTCATGCTGGTGCTGTCGTGGTCGGGAGAGACTGAGGAACTGAAGGATCTGATCAATCATTCGCGCCGCTTCCGCAACGCGCTGATCGCCGTCACGATTAGTGCCGACAGTACGCTGGGCAAAGCCGCCGACATCGTACTTGCGCTGCCAGAGGCCCGCGAAGCCTGCCCGCACAATCTCGCGCCGACGACATCGTCGCTGATGCAACTCGCGCTCGGCGATGCTCTCGCCATGGCTCTACTCGAGAGCCGGGGATTCACCGCGGTCGATTTCGGCGTATTCCACCCGCGCGGCAAGCTCGGCGCCGCGCTGAAATTCGTGCGCGACGTCATGCATGGTGACGGCGAAATGCCGACAATCAAGCGCGGCTCACCGATGTCGGAAGCCATCGTCGAAATGTCGGCCAAGGGCTTTGGCTGCGTCGCCGTGACCGATACCGGCGGCAAGCTCGCCGGCGTCATCACCGATGGCGATCTGCGACGTCACATGCGCGCCGATCTGCTTCAGGTGCCGGTCGACAACGTCATGACGAAATCGCCAAAGTTCGTTCGACCGGATCAGTTGGCGAGCGAAGCGCTGCAACTGCTCAATTCATCGAAAATCACGGCGCTGTTCGTCGTCGACACGGGCCGGCCGGTCGGCATCGTGCATTTCCACGACCTGCTGCGGGCCGGCGTAGCCTAAGCGGTTCGATCGGCAAACTCCGGGGAGTTGGCGACGGTGCGTAGCTTGCAGCCGTTAGTACAGACCGCCCCGCGCGACCGCGGTATCATTGGAGGCAGGACCGGCGGCAGCCGGCTGCGTTGGCGCGCCGGCCGGCGCAGGCGGCTCTGGCGCGGCTGCGGTCTTCGCCGAGTCGGCGGTGCCGCCTTGCCTGTGGGCGATAAAGTCCTGGTATCCAGGACTACCCGGCCTTGGCGGGGTGTCGGCGGGCTCACCTCCGGCCCAGTGCGGCCAATGATCGGACACGGTTCCGGAAACTTGGGTGCACGACCCGAGACCGAGGCCAAAGCACAGCGCGATAAGCGACAAAGCGTGCCGTTTGAGTATCATGCCGGCCGTTGGATCCTCCCTGGATCCGTGGGAGATGGGCTGATTTCGTGGCGGGACTGTGGTGTCCGATCCCTTATCGGCCAGCGCCGGCACAGCATTCGAAGGGCGGTCTGGCAGCTAAAGTCATGATGGTCCATGAGTCTTAATGGTTCCGGTGTGAAGAATTTCCTAACCCGCTGTCAAAACGCTGTGTGCTGTTGCGTATTGCTATTAGCGGGATTCTTAATCGCGCCGGGGTGCAGCAACCTCGCACTGTCGAACGAGGCTGAGCCCGCCACGGGTATCGATCCGGGCTACATAAAAATCGTCGCCACTTACATGAAAAACACATTCACCAGCATGTCACCCAACGACGCGGTGGAGATATCGCAGCCGCGGTGGGTTCAATCCGATAAAGGCTGGAACTGGCTGGTCTGCGTGCACTTTCAGGACCAAGGCCACCCCCGCACCTATTCAGTATTCTACAAAAACGGCGTCGTCGATGCGCGCTATGCGATTTTGACCGACGCTTGTGGCACGCAGAGCTATTCGCCGGTCGACCTGTCAGGCACACAGCGGCCCAGCGCCATTGGCGCCAATGGACCCCTTTATTAGGTGCAGGTAGTCTGTGCAGTCTGTTAGGCGGATGCCAATTAGGTTCATGGGATGACCGGCGGCAGGTTCGCTTTATGACCGGAACGTTGGGCGGGGCGTGGGCTTTCGCGGGAGCGGCGACCGTTATCGTTGCCGCGCTGGTTTGCGCGCTGTTGATCGTCGCGCTCTATCCCTGGCTCAGACGCTACACGCTAGCAACGCCGAATGAACGTTCATCACATCGAACGCCTACTCCCCAAGGCGGCGGCATCGCTGTCGTCGCCGCTACCCTGCTGGCGGCAGCTTTCGCGTTTGCATATTCGCCGCTTGGACCGTCGGCTATCCCATCACTTGCTGTGATCGGCACTGCCGCCGTTATCATGGCTTGCATAGGCGCGATCGACGATGTCAGGCCGCTGCCTGCCGGTCCGCGCTTGCTCCTGCAGGCGGTCGTCATCGCCGGCGTGCTTTACATGCTGCCGGCAGAGTTGCGCGTCGTTGCTTTGCTGCCGCGGTGGCTTGAATTTTGTCTATTGCTGCTCGGCGGCCTGTGGTTCGTCAATCTAGTCAACTTCATGGACGGCATCGACTGGATGACCGTCGCCGAAGTGATACCGCTGACGGCCGCGCTGAGCGTGCTGGGACTTGAGGGCGCGCTTCCGGTTTACGGCATCGTGCTATCGCTGGCGCTGGGCGGTGCCATGCTCGGTTTCGCCTATTTCAACCGGCCGACCGCGAGGATTTTTCTCGGCGATGTCGGCAGTCTTCCGATCGGCCTCATCCTCGGCGTGCTGCTTCTGCTTGTCGCAGGCGACGGGCATTTGACGGCAGCCGTGATCCTGCCGCTCTATTATCTCACCGACGCGACGATCACTTTGGTGCGGCGCCTGGTGCGCGGCGAGCCGATCATGCAGGCGCACCGCACTCATTTTTATCAGCGCGCAACCGACAACGGCTTTACTGTACTGGGCGTGGTGACACGGGTGTTTGCCGTGAACATCGGCCTCGGCGCGCTCGCGGTGGCGACCGTGATCGAGCCAGGCCGCGTCAGCGACGTGATCGCCCTCGTCTGCGCGGTCATCCTGGCCGCTTGGCTCCTGATCACCCTCGGACGGGGCCGCGCATGAGCCGCGTGCTCGTCACCGGCGCGTCCGGGTTCATCGGCCGCGCCGTGGTCGCGGCCTTGGCGCGAGACCGCCATGAGGTGCGTGCGGCTGTCCGCCGGCCGCAGCTCGCCTTTGGTGACGGCGTCGAAGTCGTACCGCACGCAGATCTGGCGCAGCCGGTTGCGTGGCAGCCGCTGCTCGCCGGCATCGAGTGGGTCGTGCATCTTGCCGGGATCGCTCATACCGGCAACGGTGTCGGTGCCGCGGCCTACGATCTCGTCAACCGGCAGGCCACGGCACAGCTTGCGACGGCTGCGGCACAGGCTGGAGTAGATCGTCTCGTATTCGTCTCGTCGATACGAGCGCAGAGCGGCGCTGCCGCCGACCATGCGCTGACCGAAGCCGACCCGCCGGCTCCGACCGACGCTTACGGCCGATCAAAGCTCGCCGCCGAGGAGGCCGTGCGAGCTGCCGGCGTGCCGTTCACCATCCTGCGGCCGGTCCTGCTTTATGGACCTGGCGTCAAAGGAAATTTCGCCATGCTAGCGCGGGCGGCCGCATCACCGCTGCCGCTGCCGGTAAAGGATTTTGTCAATCGGCGCTCGATGCTCAGCATCGACAATTTCATTTCAGCACTGAAATTCGTGCTCACGGCGCGCAACACGATCGGCGAAACCTACGTGGTTGCTGATCCCGGCATGGCGCTGCGGCTCGCCGACCTGATTGCAATACTGCGACAGGCCCAGGGCCGTCGTCCGATGATTTTACCGATGTCGACTGACTACATCGAAATACCGCTACGGCTGTTGCGGCGGGCCGACATCTGGGACCGGCTCGGCGGCAATCTGCGCATCGACGCCGGCAAGCTCCTTGCCGCCGGCTGGCAGCCGCTGCACGATACCCGCGCCGGGCTGAACACAATGGTTCAGGCGGCCGCACCGCGGAAATCCGGCACGGCTTCCGTCAGCACGCGGTAGATCGCCTCGCGTTCCTCGCGCGCCAGACCCTGTTCGAGCATCGCGAGCCAACCGCGCATCGCATCGAGCGACGGCTGGACCGGACGGGCAGCGACGACTCCGTCAAATCCGATTTCCACCATCGGCTCCTCGCGTGCGAACAGGATTTCCTGCATGCGTTCGCCCGGCCGCACGCCGGTGAACACGATATCGATGTCGCGGCCGGGCTCGAGGCCAGCGAGGCGGATCATGCGCTCGGCGAGATCCAGGATTTTGACCGGCTGGCCCATGTTGAGCACGTAGACCGAAACATCGGAGCGCTCGGGGCCAAGCGCATGACTCGCCGCCGTGACGACCAGATCGCATGCCTCGCGAATCGTCATGAAGTAACGCACCATGTCCGCATGAGTGACAGTAACGGGACCGCCGGCATCGATCTGCGCCTTGAATTTCGGCACTACCGAGCCGTTGGAGGCGAGCACATTACCGAACCGCACTGCGATGAGCCGCATCGGCCGCCGCTCGGTCTCCGACCGCTGGGAAAAGTCGGCATCGAGCGCCTGGCAATACATTTCGGCAAAGCGCTTCGTCGCGCCAAGTACCGACACTGGCTCGATCGCCTTGTCGGTCGAGATCATGACCATCGCAGATGCACCCGCCGCCGCCGCCGCATCGGCGACGTTGACCGAACCAAACACATTGGTCTTGACGCCCTCCTCCCAATTCCGCTCGAGCAACGGCACGTGTTTGAGCGCGGCGGCGTGAAAGACGATATCGGGTTTAAAATCCGCCATCAGGCGATAAAGCCGCTTGCGGTCGCGGACGTCGGCGATGCGGCCATCGATCGTGGCCTTGGCTTGCCTGGCGGCAATCGCTTCAAGCACCGCATGCAGCGCCGGCTCGGAATTCTCGATGATGAGCAGGCGGACCGCACCGAACGTGATCACGCGCTCGCAGATTTCGGCGCCGATCGAGCCGCCGCCACCAGTCACCACGACCGAGCGGCCCTTCAAAAAAGTCTCCAGCCGCCCGTAATCGATTTTGACGCTTGGCCGCAGCAGCAAATCCTCAACATTGACTGGCGCAAGGCGCGGCATCTCGCCGCCGTCATCGAGTGACGGCAGGCGGCTTACCATGAGGCCGAGCCGACGCGCATGCATCAAGGTCGCCTCGGGTTTGGCATCCGGCTCGAAGGCCGACGGCGTGAAGATCACACGCGAGACGATGGTACGGCGTTCCGCGAGATCGCCAACCACGCGATCGAGGTCGGCAAAACCGCCGAGCACCGGGATGCCGCGTATCGATTGCCCCTGATCGGACGCCGACGGCGACAGCACGCCGATCGGCCATATCTTGCGGACGGCGCCGCTCTCAATGGCGCGCAGCAGCATCTCGGCGTCTGCCGCGCGGCCAAGCACAAGCGTCGGATTGGCTTCTTCGGCCAGCGCGTGATGACGCGTGCGAGTATAGCGGAAATAGCGATAGGCGATGCGCGGGCCGCCCAGAAATACGTTCTGCAAAATCCAGTACAGCGCGATCGTGATTTTACCGAAAAAGAATTGCCCAAGCACGTTTGGCGCGACGAGCACATAGTCGAGCACCAGAAGCGAAATGGCCAGCACCGTCGACGCGCGAAGGATGTTCATCAAGTCGGGAAGCGAGGCAAAGCGCCACTTCGCTTCGTACAGATGAAACAAATAATAGATGATCCCGGCGTAGGCGACGAAACCTGGCAGGAAGAACAGCAGAGGATCGCGCCGATCCGCCAGTCCGACGGCCTCGAATTGGATATAGAAGCTCGCGACAATTGCCGCCGCCGTCATGAGCAGATCATGAGCGATGACGAGCGCCCTGCGCGGGCTCAAATTCAGTCCGAGCATGCTTGATCCGTGCTGCGGGGTGCGTTCGCCATTTCATTACCGGGCTTTGCGCCGCCGCGCCACCCCGGCAGCATCGGCCTAGGCCGCGCGCCGGACTGCAAGCGCTTGATCCACGGCCTTCAGGACCCGCTGCACTGAGAGTTCGTCAAGACATTGGCTGTAACTATCGACATGGCCCTCGCAGCCGAGTTTATCGCACGGCATGCAAGGCAGCGGGTTCTGCACCACCCAGACATTGCCGCGGCGCTGGATGGTGCCGGCGCGCGCCCACGGCGTTTCGAGTCCCCCGACCGGCCAAGGTCCAATAAGGCTGGGGCTCGCCGGGCCATAGAGCGCCACGGTCGGTGCACCGCGCGCCGCAAGATGCGTGACCGAGGTGTCGGGACCGATATAGACCGCCGCCATGCGCAGCAGTTCCGTCAGCTCGGGCCAGCGTAGCGCGCCGTCCATTCGAATAACCGGCGGTTCGGCCGTGTTCCAAATGCGACCCAGATAGTCTTTCTCCGCGGCATCCGGTCCGCCGGTCGTGACGATCGTAAGGCCACGATCTGCGAGGCTTCGCGCCAGTGCGCGCCAGCCATTGTCCGTCCAGCGCCGGATGCGAAAATTCGGCGCGGCATGAAGGACGGCGTAGGGGCCGTCCACCGCAGGCGGCGTAGCGATCGAGCCTGACGGGCACACCATCTCGTTCTGCCGCGGAATGCCGAGCAGCTCGGCAAGCCGTAGCAGTTCGGTCACCCGATGATTGGCGCCGTCGGCTGCGGCGTAGCGATCAAATATTTTGCGCTTCCACCATGACCCGGCGCCTTGCGCAACAAAGCCGACGCGACGGCGCCCTGCGGCCCAGGCCAGGAACGTGGGACGATCGCCCGTTTGGGTCGGCACGGCGAGATCGTAACGGCGATACAGGCGCGAAAGGGTCGACATCGTTTCCGCTACCGAAGGCCGCCGCGGCATGACCATCACGTCGTCGATATCGCGATTGCCCTCCAGCATGCCTTCGGTGCCGCGAAACACCAGCGCGTCGATCGATGCGCCAGGAAACCCTGCCTTCAGCGACCGGATCAGCGGCGTCGTCAGCAGCACGTCGCCAAGGCGGCGCAGTGTAACGACCAGAATCCGCGGGTGTTCGGGGAGTTCCTTCATCGCAACGCCGATCTCGCCAGATCGCATTCGCGCAGCACCATGCCGCCAGCTACACCAACTCCGAAAACGTACAGCCAGCCTTGCGTGAAATCGAACAGGTGCGAATTAAACAGTGACGCCACCACGTTCTGAACGACAATGACCAGGCCGATCCAATCAAAGATTCCGCCGCCGCGGAACAGCATCAGATGCGCCGCCCACATCGCCAGCAGCACCACCGTGCCCAACGCGCCGAGCTGAATGGCGACGGCAAAGATCTGACTATGCGGGTTAACCGACTCTTCCGACGCCGATCCGCCGTCGCTTACAACGGCATTGCGGAACTGGTCCGCGATCGAGCCGGTGCCGTGGCCGACGATAGGAGCCATTTTCACGAATGACAGTGATTTTTTCAGGAACTCCAAATGCAGGCCGGTCGAGTTAAGGGCGTCGTTCGCTTTATAGGCTTGCAGCTCGTTTAGTGACGTATACGTATGGATACGTAGCGCGGGCGAGCCGAGCCAAATGGCACCGCCGACAATACAGCCAAACACCGCAGCGGCGATCATTCCTTTCCATCGCGAGCACCGCCAGCCGAGCATCAGCAACAGCACTGGAACGACCAGAAGCGCGGTCCGGCCAGTCGTAACAAAGAAAATGTCGGCGAGGAAAAACACAGCGAGGACAACCATCCACGCTTTAGTGGGCCACCATCCGCTTCGGGGCTCGGTCAATGCGATGCCTAAAAGCGCAAAAGCGCAAATCAGGAATTCCTCGCTCTGGATGATGTAGTCCTTGACCGGAACTCCAGGCATTCGCGGATGCCAGAGCAGTCCGGGAAAGATGACCATCACCCACGACGCAACCAACAAAGTCGCTGTCGAGGTGAGAAATCCGTTCAGGACGCACTTACCGTACGCGGAACGCCGGAAATACGCGAGCAGCAGCGGAATAACCAACAGCTTGTTGAATCCGCCGAGACCGCCAAAACGCTCGAACCAATTCACATCGGCCCACAGCATGCCAATTGCACCGAGGCTCCACAGCAAAACCGGCAGGCCGCCGGCACCTCTTGCAATCTCGCGGCGAACCACCGGGACATTCAATGTGGGCAAGGCCGCCACCAGCCAGAGCCAGATAAGAATCCCCGCCGCCGTTGTGGACCACGGCATCGAAACGGCAACTCCGACCGCGAGCCAGCCTGCAATCTCTTCCAGCATTCGCGAATCGCGCACCTTCGTGCGCATGGTTGTCATCATCGTCATCGTGGTTGGCGTCACCTATGACTCTATTTTCGCAGTGCTTCGAACTGGATTCTTACAGAATGAAATACAGGTTGCACTGACTTGACGTCTGCCGCAATTTGATATCCCGGTTGCCGCGGGCGTCAAAAAGTTTGAACGCTCGCATGCAGGCTGAGCATAAGACTGTCCTTTTTCTATAGCCTCAAAATGAACGGCTGAAACAGCCCCTTCGATCATGGGCAAGTTCGCCAGATCCGGCCTGAATCCGGGCTTCCAACCAGTCGGCAATATGCCTACCATTTGAAAAACTCGGAAGTCATTGATAACTTCGATTTTAGGGAACCATCGTGGACAGCACCCTGGACGAGCGTGTTGGTGAATTGCGGCCCAAGTTCTATTCGCCATTCGATTTCGGCGGTGTAGTCACAAAACCGTGGTACATCAAACGTCGATTTAAACGCAGGCTAACACTGCTGGACCTGGCGTCCAGACGCTACCTCAAAAAAGCCATGGCACTTCTAACCAATACCCCCGGGCGAGAACGTCTAATCGTGCGCGCATTTGTCTGATGTATTGTTGCCTTCAACTCCGGCGCGCTGGTAATCGGGATATCGAAGGCACGACCAGCCCATCCACACGATTCGCGTTGAGACTCGCCGAATAGCTCACGCCGATTTGAAGACACTCACAGACAGCGCCACGCATGAATCGCATCGGACTCTTCATCGCGCTCGCCGTTGCCGTCATTGTCGGCGTCCTATTCAGCATCTATGCGCAGCTCGACCTCGATCTCTCCGGATTGTTCTTCAACCCCGACACGCACAGGTTCAGGATATATGCCCAACCTTGGGAGCAACACGCGCGCGACGTCTCGCGTTGGCTTGTCGCATTGCTTGTCGCACCGGGCTTCATCGCCCTCGGTGGCAAACTGATCTTGCCACGTCGACGCATGCTGATCGGCGGCCGAGCCGCCTTATTGCTGGTGCTGACGCTGGCGCTCGGCCCCGGTCTCCTGGCCAATACACTCCTCAAAGACCATTGGGGCCGCTCCCGTCCCATCGACGTCGTCGAATTTGGCGGCGCTGACCCTTTTACACCGTGGTGGAATCCTGGCGGCCCGTGTCCTAATAATTGCTCATTCATTGCCGGCGAACCATCGGGCGCGTTCTGGACGCTGGCGCCTGCGGCGATGGCACCGCCGCAATGGCGCTTACTCGCCTACGGGGGCGCAATTGCGTTTGGCATCGCACTTGGCGTGCTACGCATTGCCGCCGGCGGGCATTTTTTCACCGACGTCGCATTTGCCGGTATCTTCATGTATCTCGTCGTATGGTCGATTTACGGATTCATTTTTCGCTGGCGCGCGACCCGCTTGGACGAAAACACGGTCGACCACGCGATTGGACGGGCCGGAGAGGCCATACGCGACGTGTTGGCTGCGGTGGCGCTATGGATCGGTCGGCTCACCGGTAAGCGTTTTTAGGCGGTTACCGCAATCCGCACATTGAAACGTCGTCGTGCATTCACTCTTTGTGGGCAAGCCAAAGAAAAACGTCCTTGAAAGAATTGAATAGTCGATCCGCGCATTCCGGCGACGGCCTTCAGCCAATCTTCGACCTGATAGGGAAACACGGACAACACGATGAGCAGCTATGAGCCCGCCGCCCTTCAACGCGGCGCAATCCGCAGAATCAGATTCAATTTGCTGCGGCCGACAATAGAGTAGCCTTTGGCCTGCATGATCGACATCAGATCGATCTTCCAGCTATTACGACAATCCTCGATAATGATGAGGCGTGGCCACATTACTCGCGGCGCGTCCTGAAAAAATGGATCCAGGATTGCGTCCTCGAATCCCTCGACGTCGATCTTCAAGGCATCAACGGCCTCGACCTGCTGGGACGCAAGGAGCTGCCAGAGTTTCTGTGACGCGACACGCACCGCGTTCAAAGGCGCATCGGATTGAGCAATTCTGCTCGTCCGGGTGCCTCCGCGGTCGCGCCAATCCAGTTCCACCGCAAGCTCGCGCATCTCGTCACTCAAAGCTATCGGAAGAATTTTGATCGGGGTGCCGGGATTGGCGCTGACGTTGAAGTTGAGCCGGCTCAAATTTCCCGGCTCTGGTTCGATGGCGAGAATGCGAGCATCGGTCCCTGCATGGGCCGCTACAAAGAGCGAGAACAAGCCGACATTGGCGCCGATATCGACGAATACGAAAGGCGATTGCCGCCACTTGGCCTGGTCGATATCGGCGCCGAGCTCTTTCAGCTCGGTCGGCTCGTACATCTGGGGCGTGAATAAAAGGTTTTTTTCGCAGCCGTTGTCGCGCGGATGGAGTCGCATCCGCAGCCCCCAACGTTTAACGTCCAGCGCACCACCGGGATAGTCGAGACGCATCGCAACCGCGCGGCGGAACAAGATGGCGAGGCGCAGCCCGAGCCAGCTATCCGGAAGGCGGCTGGTCAAGGCGATAATCATTCGGTCGAACCACCCCGGCGCCAGGGCGCCGAAAGGCTCGGTGTCGGCTTCAGTCATTCGATTCGGCCCACAGTGACTGCCTTCGATCAAATCGCTCTGGCGGGCGTAACGTGCTCATCGCGCAGACTAGAAAGGCCTTGCCGCGCCTTTATGCGGTCGCCAGCCATGACGTCTTTGAGGCGACGCTCGTTCTCCTGCAAACGCGAACGATCGGCCACGGCGTGCCAAAGATGCAGCACGCCGGTGGCGAACCGGCCGTCCTTGCGTCGGACGCCCGCGTGAATGAGACGCACCACAAGGTCGGAATCCTCCAGACCCCAACCGGTGTAAGCGCAATCGAAACCGTCGATGCGATCCAGATCAGAGCGTGCGACCGCGAGATTGCAGGTTTGCGCATCCCGCCAGGCTCTGTCGTGCAATTTACGCAATCCTCCCAGAGGCAGAGACAGTGCCGGCAACAGACGATTGACGCCGCCGCGCAGACGCTCAATTATCAGCGTTCCGACGTCCCAGGCCTCAGGTGACATCTTTTTGGCAAGCACCGTTTCGGTCAAGGCGCGAGAGAGAAGAATGCGATTTCCCGTCACGAACCATCCTGGCTCCGCCAGCCTGCGATGTGCGGCAACGAAATCGGCGCGCGCGAGGCAATCGCCGTCGAGGAAGATGCACAAATCGCCGGTGCTGGCGCAAATGCCGCGGTTGCGGATCTCGCCGCCGCGAAAGCCGATATGCTCGTGGCGCACGTGCTTTACCGGCACAGGCAGGCGCAACGCCCATGCCTCGACGACACTAGCGGTATCGGATCGCGAACCGTCATCCGCGATGACGATCTCGAATTCCTGATCCGATTGATGGGCGAGACTGCGCAAGCATGCGTCAAGCGCGTCCTCGCGGTTATAGGTCGTGACGATGACCGAGATGAGCCGAGCGTTGCTCACGGTTCGGCGCTCGTGCCCGCCCCGTGCCGGCCGTTGGACCCGCAGGCGCCGACTTCGAAGAAAAAGTCCGTCAGGGCTGGGCCAACGAACAAGGCCTCCAGCCGATTTTCGATCTGAAAGGGAAACCTGGTCTGCATCGGCGTTAGTCTTCCGCGGATTGCTTCGCCGGGCGCGCGCGTTCGACGATCGCCGTAGTGCTCTGCCCGGGCACCAGATCGATCAGGATCACGTCGCCGCCCGCGGCCTCGACCACCTCGCGGCCGACGACCTCCTCGCGCGTGTAGTCGGCGCCCTTGACGAGAACGGCGGGACGCACATGCTTGATCAATTCGAGCGGAGTGTCCTCCTCGAATACGACGACGAGATCGACGGCTTCGAGCGCCGCCAACACCTCGGCACGGCCTTCGGCGGCATTGATCGGCCGGCCCGTGCCCTTTAGCCGCATGGTCGATGCGTCACTGTTGAGCCCGACCACCAGCCGGTCGCAGGCCGCGCGCGCTTCGGCCAAGAGCTTGATGTGGCCGCGATGCAGGAGATCGAAGCAGCCGTTAGTGAAGCCGATGCGCATGCCGTGCTTGCGCCACTGCGCCAGACGGTTGTCGAGAACCGACCAGTCGAACACGATCTTGTCTTCGGGGGCGAGCGATGCGGCCGGCAGGACGCGGTGGCGTAACTCGCCAAGCGATACCGTTGCCGTGCCGCGTTTACCGATGACGACCGCGGCAGCGGCGTTGGCCGCACGCATGGCAGCCTCGTATGGTGCTTTCATCGCCAGCAGCACCGCCATTACCGCAGCGACAGTATCGCCCGCACCCGAGACGTCGCTGACCCTGACCGGATAGGCCGGAATATGAACCGGCTGCTGCCCCTCCACATGCAGCGTCATGCCGTCCTCGCTGCGGGTCACCAGCACGGCCTCGGCTTCGAGCGCACGCGCCAGTTCCGCTGCCGCTGCGGCGATATCGGACTCGGTCGTGACCGGGCGATGCACCGCGGCGGCGAGTTCCTTGCGGTTCGGCGTTACCAGTGTCGCACCGCGATAGAGGCTGTAATCGTGCGCCTTTGGGTCGACAATCACCGGCTTGCCGAGGCGGCGCGCGCCGTCGATGATGGCGCGAATGACTCGCGGTGTCAGCACACCCTTGGCGTAATCCGACATCACCACCGCGCCGACCTGGGGCAGTGCCGCTTCGGCATAAGCGATGATTGAGGCCTCGCTCGGCGCCCCGGCAGGCTCCGTCGTCTCCCAGTCCGCCCGCACCAGATGCGCCGAATGATGTTCGGACACGAAGCGCACCTTGCGCGTCGTTTTCCTGCCGGAGTCGATCACCAGATCGGGCACGATCGAGCCGCCGAACTTGCCGAGCGCGTTAGTCAGCGTCAGCCCGGCTTCGTCGTTGCCAATCAGACCGATGAAGATGCAACGCGCGCCGAGCGCCGCAATGTTGCGCGCGACGTTGCCGGCCCCGCCGATTTCGATCTTATTGTGTCGGACCGTGAGCACCGGCGTCGGCGCTTCGGGTGAAATACGCGTGACCTCGCCATAGACGAAGTCGTCAAGCATAAGATCGCCGACGCAGAGAATGACCTGCTCTTCGACGCGCTTGAGCGCTTCTTCGAAATCGAACATCCGTGTCGCGGCCCGTTCCAGCTTCACTCTCCCGCTTACCTAAAATGATCGGGGCAATCGAGATAGCACGTCACGTAACGCCGCACCGCCTCTTCGAGCGCGGTGAAGTCGGCATTATAACCCGCTCGCCGCAGGTTAGAGGTCTCGGCTTGCGTGAAATACTGGTAGCTGTCGCGGATCGAAGCCGGCATGTCGATATATTCGAGCGCCGGCCCGCGCCCGAGCGCGGCGAACAGTGCCAGCATCAGATCGCGGAAGCTGCGCGCTCGGCCGGTGCCGACATTGAAGATGCCGGAAATCGACGGCGTATCGAGTAGCCAGAGCACCACGGCGACGGCGTCATCAACGTAGATGAAATCGCGCTTTTGTTCGCCGTCGGCGATGCCGTCGCGATGCGATTTAAACAGGCGGATTGTCTTGCCAGCCTTGGCGTCGTTGAAGCGCTTGGCGACCAAGCTCATCATTTCGCCCTTGTGATATTCGTTGGCACCGAACACGTTGAAGAATTTCAGCCCTGCCCATTGCGGTGGCATTTTCTCCTTGCGCGCGGCGCGCTCGACCACGGCAAGGTCGAATGCATGCTTGCTCCAGCCGTAAAGGTTCATTGGCTTGAGTTTTTTCAGCGCGGCGATCGACCAGTCATCGGAGAAACCGCTTTCGCCGTTGCCGTAAGTCGCAGCGGAGGACGCATAAATGAATTGCGTTTGCGTTGCTGCACACCAGTCGAGCAGGCGCAGCGACAGCCGGAAATTATTTTCCATCAATGCGTCGCCGTCCGTCGCGGTGGTCGACGAAATGGCGCCGAGATGAATGACGGCTTCGAGTTTACGGCCATCGAGCCAGGGCAGAAGATCCGACGGCGGCACAAAATCGGCGATCTGGCGTGCGGCTAGATTGCGCCACTTGCCGTCATTGCCGAGGACATCGTTCACGGCGATGTCGGCGCGCCCGGCCGCATTAAGGCTCGCGACCACATTCGATCCGATAAAACCGGCACCGCCGGTGACCAAAAACATCCGTTATGACCGCTGGTGTCCGGCCGTCCTGCGGCAGCCGCAACCGATTCTTTGCCCCACTCACGGTCGCTGCGCAACATCTGACCGTCGGCAGCCTTTCGATAGAGATGAATTATAATTCATATTATTTGGAAATTCCAACAGGGGCACTGATCCGCAGACCGGCGCGGATGTGCTACCTATTCGATCCGCCCTACACACGCCGCCTGAAACATGCAGAAGATTTCAGCCTATATCCTCACTTTCGACGAAGCCGAAAAGATCGTCTATCGCGTGCCCAGGCGCAGCTTCATGATGGGCCAGTGGATCCACGGCTCCGGCTGGTATCCGAACTTCCGCCAACCACAGCTCTTTCGCAAAGGCAGCATGCGCGACACGCTTGAGCCAGTGCATGAGGGCTATGAAAATCGGAGCGCCAAGCCAGTCGGCAAGCTGCAAAATGCAATCTTGCAGTTCCCGCTCCGCAACCTGTTCGAGGTCATCAGGAAGACCGATCGCTGCTCTTCTCTTGGCGTTGCGAAGCTCGCCGGCAAGCGGGGCTCGAAGCCGGCGCTTTCGGGCATGGGGTTTGGTCGTTGCTCAAACACTACATTTTCAAGTGTGGCTTCATCGACGGCTGGGCCGGCTTCGTCATCGCTTTCGGCAACTTCGAAGGAACGTTCTATCACTACGCCAAACGCTATGAGGATGAGTAAAACTGGGCGCCCTCGGCCCGCGAACCGCTTCGGCACGAACCAAATCTGACGCATAATAATGAATAATAATTCATTATATAGCTCGCCGGCAGGCGACTCAGGAAGCAGACCGCTTCTGATCATTCCCTATATGTGGATTGGCGACTTCGTACGCTGTCACACGGTCGTTCAGTTGCTTCAGGCCCGCTTTCCAGATCGGGCGATCGACATGCTGTCGAGCACGGTCACCGCGCCCCTGACCGATTACATGCCGGGGGTGAGGCAAGCAGTCATCGCCGATCTGCCGCGCCGGCGACTCGGCCTTGCACGGCAACGCGCGCTCGCCGAACGGCTCAGTCAGCAAAGCTACGGCACGGCGCTCGTCATGCCGCGGACCTGGAAATCGGCACTGGCGCCGTTTTTGGCGGGAATACCGGAACGCATCGGCTTCGCAGGCGAGGCGCGGTTCTTTCTCCTCAACGACCTGCGCTTCGGCGAACGCGCGCTCCCCCGCATGATCGATCGCTGCGCCACCTTGGCATTGCCAAGGAACACCAAAGCGCCGCCGCAATGGCCGGCGCCGAAGCTCGAGGTCGCCGCGTCTGAGGCCGCCGCCTGGCGCAGCCGCCGCGGATTGAGCGATGAGCATCGCCGCGTCGTTGCGCTCGCGCCGGGGGCGGTTGGGCCGTCGAAGCGCTGGCCGAGCGCGGCATATGCCGCGCTGACCCGCCGCCTTCTTGCCGATGGCCTTGCGGTCTGGGTGCTGGGCGGCCCCGATGAAAAAGCACTGGCGAATGAGATCGTCGCCGACACGGCGGCGCGCGACCTCACCGGGCGCGATCTGCGCGATGCCATTCTGGCGCTGGCGTCGGCATCGGTTGCCGTGTCCAACGATTCCGGCTTGCTCCACGTCGCCGCCGCACTCGGCACACCGAGCATCGGCATTTTCGGCCCGACCAGCCCATGGCACTGGGCGCCGCTCAATCCGCTCGCGGCGACGATCGAGACAGCGACCGAGCTATCCTGCCGCCCCTGCCATAAGCCAACATGCCGCTTCGGCCACCATCGCTGCATGGAAGAAATCGCGGCGAATGAGGTGCTTACGGCGGCCCAACGGGCGCTGGCGGCAGTCACGGTACCCGTCTGAGTTGACACCGCGACGGCCTAAACGCGGTATTTATGATCTCGGAGTAAGGCAGACGGTTATGACGGTCCTGATCACAGGTGGCGCCGGCTACATCGGCAGCCACATGGTCCGCGAACTCGCCGATTCAGGCGAGCGCGCGGTCGTGCTCGACAACCTCTCCACCGGTTTTGACTGGGCCGTCGCCAAAGGCACGCCGCTCATCGTCGGAGATGTCGGCGATCAAGCGTTGGTTTCGCGCATCGTCCGCGAGCACGAAGTCGGCGCGATCATCCACTTCGCCGGCTCGATCGTGGTACCGGATTCGGTGCGCGATCCGCTCAGCTACTACCGGAACAATACAGTGAATTCCCGCGCCCTGATCGAGTGCGCGGTAACTGGTGGGGTGCGCCACTTCATCTTCTCCTCGACCGCTGCCGTCTATGGCGATCCGGCCGAGGTGCCGGTGAAGGAAGATGCTCCGACGCAGCCGATCTCACCTTACGGCTGGTCGAAGCTGATGACCGAAACCATGCTGCGCGATAGCGGTCGCGCGCACGGCCTGCGGCACGTGATCCTGCGCTACTTCAATGTCGCCGGCGCTGATCCGCAGCGCCGCACCGGCCAATCGAGCAAAGCGGCAACGCATCTGATCAAAGTTGCGGTCGAGACCGTACTCGGCACGCGGCCAAAGCTTGACGTTTACGGCACGGATTATCCGACGCCCGACGGCACCTGCGTGCGCGACTACATTCATGTCAGCGACCTGGTGCGCGCGCACAGCGATGCGCTGCGCTATCTGCGCTCTGGCGCGCCGTCTCTCACGCTCAACTGCGGCTACGGTCACGGCTTCTCGGTGCTCGAAGTGATTGAAGCGGTCAAGCGCGTGTCGGGCATCGATTTCAAGGTTGAGACCGCGCCGCGACGCGCAGGCGACTCCGCTCGTATCGTGGCGGCTTCTGAACAGGTGCGGGCCACGCTTGGCTGGCAGCCGCGTTATGACGACCTTGCGACCATCGTCGGCCACGCGCTTGCGTGGGAACGTATGCTAATGGCGCGCCCGAGCGAGCAAAGAACCGCCATCTAGCCGGCAGCGCCGGTTCCCGCGAAGCCTGCCTGCAGCCGAATTCACTTGAAAATTCCGGCCCTTCCGGGCATGGAACGGCGGGCTGGCATTGGCCCTGCGAGGCGAGACGGATCACGTATGAAAGCTCGTACGGCCGAATCCACGGATGATTATTCGACCCTTGCTCTGGTCCGGCGCCTCCTCGTCGATGAGGCGTTGCAGCACTGGCCGCTTTACGCGCTGGCGTTTGGCCTGATGGCTGTTGCCGCATCGGCCACTGCGATCACCGCCTATCTGCTCGGCACGATGACCAACGAAACTTACGTGAACCATAATTTTCACGCCATCATTGTCATCGGCATTGCCACCGTTGGCATATTCGCGGCGAAAGGTTTCACCACTTACGGAGCGACTGTGATGCTGTCGCGAATCGGCAACAGCATCATCGCGGACAATCAGCGGCGTATGTTCGACAAGCTGTTGCATGAGGATGTCGGGTTCTTCTCCGACCGCCATTCTTCCGAATTCATCGCTCGCCTGACAACGGGCGCAAATGCGGTCAGCCAGGTCATCAGTCTCTTGATCACCGCGTTTGGCCGCGATCTGATGTCGTTGATCGGGCTATGCGTCGTCATGGTGATCCAGGATCCGGTGATGTCGCTTGTCGGCGTTATCGTGACGCCGCCGGCGTTTTTGTTCCTGCGCAAGGTGATCCGCCGGGTGCGTGGCATCGCGCGCATGCAATTCGCCGGTGGCGCGCAGATCATCGAGACTATGCAGGAAGCCTTGCAAGGCATTCGCATGGTCAAGGCATTCGCGCTCGAGGACGAGATGCGGCGCAGGCTTGCCGTCAGTGTCCGGCAGGTCGAACATGAATCGAACAAAATGGCGCGGGTCGCCAACCGCGCCAGTCCGATGATGGAAGTGCTTGGCGGGATCGCCATTGCACTGGCGAGCATTTACTGCGGCTACCGCGTGATCGAAACCGGGGCGGCGCCGGGCGAATTCGTCTCGTTCCTGGCGGCGTTCCTGCTGGCCTACGAGCCGGCGAAACGGCTGGCACGGCTCAACATCGACCTCAACAATAATCTGGTCGGTGTGCGGATCCTCTACGAAGTCATCGACAGCCCTGCGGGCGAACCCGACGACGATGCGTTGGCGACGCTTGCCATGACCGACGCGCGCGTCGAGTTCGTTGACGTCGGTTTTGCCTATCGCGCCGACACGCCGGTGCTGCGCGGTATAAGCTTTACCGCCCAGCGGGGCAAACTCACGGCACTGGTCGGCCCTTCGGGCGGCGGCAAATCGACCGCGCTCAACCTGATTCCGAGATTCTACGACCCCAAGTCCGGGCACATCCTGATCGACGGCCAGGACATCATCGCAGTGTCGCGCCTCTCGCTGCGCCAGGAGATCGCGTATGTCGGCCAGATCGTTCATCTGTTCCGCGGCACGATCCGCGAAAATATCGCGCTTGGTAAACTCGGTGCCGCCGATGGGGAGATCGTTGCCGCCGCCAAGGCTGCCCACGCACACGACTTCATCCTGGACTTCCCGGCCGGTTACGATACGCCGGTCGGCGAGCACGGATTGCAGCTTTCCGGCGGCCAGCGCCAGCGCATTGCCATCGCCCGCGCGCTGGTCAAGAATGCTCCGATCATTCTACTTGACGAAGCGACGGCTTCGCTGGATTCGGAGTCCGAGCGCCACGTGCAGGAAGCCCTTGCCGAGCTCTGCGAAGGGCGCACCACCATCGCCATCGCCCATCGGCTGTCGACGATCATGCATGCCGATTGCATTCTCGTTGTCGAGAACGGCTTGATCGTCGAATCCGGCCGGCACGATGAATTGCTGCGCAAAGGTGGCCGATATGCCTCGTTCTATCGGTTGCAACTGAGGGAGCAGTCGCCGGCGCTCGAACCGATTGCGTTGATCGCATCTTCCGCCTGAAAGCTTGTCCGCGATTTTCACGGAGCGCTTTCTCATCGGAAAACCGTGCTCCACTTTTCCCAATCGTGCGCGTAGGCTATAAGCCCTGCGCCGCTTCATTCCCTCCTCAAAAAGTCCAAGGCCCATGAGCATCGACAGCAAAAACTATGTCATTCCGCAGCCGCCGCAGGCCGCCATCCCGGTTACCGGCACCGATCAGTATTTTCCGGTCCGCCGCCTGTGGTGCGTCGGCCGCAATTATGTCGAGCACATCAAGGAGATGGGCCAGGATGTGCGCGAGCCGCCGTTCTTTTTCGCCAAGCCCGCCGACGCGATCGTGCCGGACGGCGGCACGTCGCCCTATCCGTCGCTGACCAAGGACATGCATCACGAGGTCGAGCTGGTGGTGGCGCTCAAGAGCGGCGGACGCAATATCACAGTCCGAGAAGGCACTTGATTGCATCTATGGCTACGGCGTCGGTATCGATCTGACGCGCCGCGACCTGCAAATCGCGTCGCGCGACATCAAGCGACCGTGGGAAGTCGGCAAGGCGTTCGACCATTCGGCGCCGTGCGGGTCACTCAAGCCCGCTTCGGAGATTGGCCACCCGGCGAAGGGCCGCATCGTGCTCAAGGTCAACGGCAAGGTGCGCCAGGACGGCGACCTCAATCAGATGATCTGGAACGTGCCCGAAGTCATCGCCAAGCTGTCGGAGATGGTCGAACTCGCCGCCGGCGATATCATCATGACGGGAACGCCGTCCGGCGTCGCCGCCACTGTCGCCGGCGACAAGATCGAGTGCGAGATCGAAGGCGTCGGCAAGCTCAATGTGACAATCGGCCAACCGTTGAAATAACAGCGTTGCAAGCGCCGTCTTTCCTGCAGCGCTTCGACTACTGCACCAGGCCTTCCATTTTCAGTGCTTCATGCACCTTTGGCCGCGCGGCGACGCGGTCCATGAAGGCTTTCATGTTCGGCCATTTCGCCAGGTCCATCTCGATGCGCGGTGACCAACGCAACACCGTGAACAGATAGGCGTCGGCGACCGTGAACTTGTCGCCCATCAGGTACTGTTTGCCGGCAAGTTGCTTGTCGAGCCAGTCGAATCGCTTGCTGAGATTTTCCTTCGACAACTTCTTGAACTCGTCCGGCGTCGTCGGCCGGAAGATCGGACCGTAGGTCTTGTGCAGTTCGGAGGTGACGAAGTTGAGCCACTCCTGCACCTTGTAGCGATCGAGCGTTCCGGGCGCGGGCACCAAACCCGAAGCCGGTTTCTGGTCGGCCAGATATTGCACGATGACCGGGCCCTCGGTGAGCCGCTGGCCGTTGTCGATCTCGAGGACCGGCACTTGGCCTTTCGGATTGATGCTCCAAAAATCCTGGCCGCTCTTTGTCTTCTTTTCGCGGTTGTCGACTTGTTCGAAGTCGAGCGGGATGCCGGCTTCAAGCGCAACAATATGGGGCGACAGCGAGCAAGCGCCGGGCGCGTAATACAGTTTCATGACAAGAATCTCCTTGGACACGGCGTGCGCCGTCATGTTGGTACAATACGAAGGGCATATAGCACGGCGGACGAACACGACAACGCCCGCTCGCGTGACTGGCAACGCGATGGAACCTGAACACAGCTCGGGCGTTGGCTTGCCACGATAATGCCGGGATCACTGGAGCTGACCATGAGCCGTCGTGTGACTTTGCGGGTGCAACCTCCCATGCCGTTTGGCGACGTTACGATTATGCCCGCACCGCTCAGCGGCCGGCCCGAAGCCGATATGGCCCGCGCCATGGCGGCGGCACTTGCCGATGTCGAAGCCCCGACGGCGGCGGAAGTCTACAACCGGTTGCGGCAAGCATTTCCGACGGCGCCCTTGAGCGCACGCGTCGGCGCCCTTGCGAACTTGATGGATCGCCTTCGGCGTCCGGCGCATTAGTCGCTCGCGCCACCCGTCATTGTTCTTAAAGCCCGAGATAGGCGCTGCGGACGCGGTCGTCGGCCAATAGCTCGGCGCCGCTGCCCGATAGTGTCACGCGGCCGTTTTCCAGCACATAGGCCCTGCTCGCAAGCTTAAGCGACTGCGCCACGTTCTGCTCGACCAGCAGGCAGGTGAGGCCGCCGCGATTGAGTTCGCTAATGGTGTCGAGCACATTGCGGACGACGGAAGGCGCCAGCCCGAGCGAGGGTTCGTCGAACATGATGAGCTCCGGCGCGCCCATCAGGCAACGGCCGATCGCCAGCATCTGCTGCTCGCCGCCGGACAGCGTCCCGGCGGCTTGCCGCGCCCGCTCGGCGAGCACCGGGAACAGGCTTAGAACCCGCTCCCTGTTCCTCGCACGCTCTGCGCGCGCACGCGGTAGCATCGCCCCCATGTCAAGATTTTCGGCGACTGAGAGCGTCGGAAAGACCTGACGCCCTTCCGCCACTTGGCCAATGCCGAGATTACAGACCCGATAGCTCGGCCAGCCGGCAATGTCGCCGCCGCGAAACTCGATCTTGCCACGCAAGCGCTGCTGCATCCCGGCAATCGCGCGGATCAGCGTCGTCTTGCCGGCGCCATTGGCGCCGACGATGGCGACGATCGCGCCTTGCTCGATCTCCAGCGAAACGCCGTTGAGCGCCTGAACGTCGCCGTAGAACACATCGAGGTTTTCGACGCGCAGCATTACACCGCCTCAACGCCCAGATAGGACTGAATCACCGCCGGATCGCGCACAACCGTTTCCGGCGCCCCCGACGCAATCGCTACTCCGTGGTCGAGCACCAGCACATGGGAGGCGAGCGCCATCACGGCGCGCATCACGTGCTCGATCAAGAGGATCGTCAATCCGCTGTCGCGATTGATCTCGCGGAGCATCGCCACCATGCGGTCGGTTTCGGTCGGCCGCAGTCCCGCCATCACTTCGTCGAGCAGCAACAGCTTCGGTTCGGTGGCCAAAGCGCGCGCGACTTCGAGGCGCTTGCGGTCCGGCAAGGTCAATGTCGAGGCGATCTGATTGCGCTTGTCAAACAGATCGAGGCGCCGAAGCACTGCCAGCGCACGCTCCCGCGCGGCATCGACATGCCGTTCCCGCAACAAAGCACCGACAATGACATTGTCCGCCACGCTCAATGCCGGAAATGGCCGAACGAGCTGAAAGGTGCGGGCAATACCGCGCCGGCAGACGGCATCGGGCGTCAAGCCGCCGATCGGCGCGCCGGCAAAAGTAATCGCGCCGCTATCCGGCTTCATGGCACCGGCAATCATGCTGAAGAGAGTGGTCTTGCCGGCGCCGTTCGGGCCGATGACCGCGAAAATCACGCCCTCGGGCAGGTCGAAGCTGACGCCGTCGACGGCGACGAGACCGCGAAACCGTTTGCTCACGCCATTGAGCGACAATAGCGCGCTCATGACGAGCGCTCCGTTATTCCGAACCGTCGCGCCAGCCATGGCCAGATGCCCTCCGGAAGCGCAACCACGACGATGAGCAGGCATATCCCGTAGAAGATCTGCTTGGCGCCCGGCAGATCGACGCCGAACGCGGCTAATGCCCCGGTGACCGATTCCGCAAGACCGGTAAGCACGAATGCACCGAGGATCGGTCCGAACAGCGTACCGACGCCACCGATGATCGGGCCGAGGATCATTTCGATCGAACGGGAAATGCTAAAAACCTGCTCGGGGAATAGATTGTTGTAGAAGAACGCATAAAACACGCCGGCGAACGACGTGACGGCGGCCGAGATCATGACCGCATACATTTTGTAGCGGAATGTATCGATGCCGGCGGCGAGCGCGGCTTGCTCATCCTCGCGGATGGCGAGCCAGAAATAGCCAATGCGGCTGCGCAACAGGGCGTTGCAAAGAATGAACGCGGCGGCCGTGGCGGCGAGCATGACGTAATAGAACATCGTTGGATCGCCGCGCAGCCGCCACAGGTCATTGTGACTGTACTGCGCCACCGGAAGGAACAGGCCGGCGGAGGCGTTGACGATGGTCAGATGATCGAAACCGATCCGGGCAAACTCGGCGAAGGCTATCGTCAGAATCGCAAAATACACGCCGGCGACGCCGAAGCGGAACGCGAGAAATCCGATGATAGCGCCGCACGCCGCGGCGATCGGCATCGCTGCGAGCAGGCCCAGCCATGGCGAAAGACCGAACCGGGTAAACAGCGCCGCCGTGACGTAGGCGCCGAGCCCCGCATAGATCGCGTGGCCGAGCGAAAGCTGGCCGGCGAAGCCCATCATGATGTTCCAGGCTTGCCCGGTGAAGGCGAGATAGAAAATGACGATCAAGACGGTGAGCAGATAGTCGCCGACAAACCACGGCGCGATCAGCAGCGCGGCCAGCAGCACGGCAAGAAGCACCGCGACGCGGCGCGACAGGCCGGGCGCGAGGCGCGTGATCGCGATATTTTTCACGTCAGCCTTCTGCCAAGTATGCCTTGTGGGCGGAACAGCAGCACGAGAACCAGAATGCCGAAGGCGAACATGCTCTTGGCTGACGGCGTGAACAGCACGCCGGCGACCGCTTCGGTCAGGCCGATGATAACGCCGCCGATAAGCGCTCCCGGCATCGAGCCGAGCCCGCCGGTAATGACGATGACGAAGGCGAGCAACGTATAGCCTGGCCCGAGCGCGGGCGTGACGTCGGTGATCAGTGTCATCATCGTGCCGGCAGCGCCCACGCAAGCCGCGCCGATGGCGAAGGTCAGCGCGTAGAGATGCTTGACATTGAGACCGACGACGAGCGCGCCGGTGTAATTATCGGCGCAAGCGCGGATTGCCTTGCCGATGAGTGTGGAGCGGAAGAACACGAACAGCACAGCCGAGACGACGATCGCGGCGCCGGCGGCGTAGCATTTCGAAGCGTCGATGATGACCGGGCCGAGTTCGAAGCTGTCGTAGGCGTAGGATGTCTGCACAGAGCGGGCATCCGGCCCGAAAATGATCAACAGCGCATTGACGATGATGATCGCCAGCGCGACGACCAGGAGGAACTGGCTGTGCTCGGGCCGGGTAATGAAGGGGTTGATAAGCCCGGCCTGCAACGCATAGCCGAAGACGAACATCACGGCTGCGATCGGCACCAGCATGATCAGAGGATCGAGATGCAGCGTCGAAAACAGCACCACCGCGATATACATCGCGACCGACATCATCTCGCCGTGGGCAAAATTGACGACGCGCACTACGCCGAAAATGACCGACAGGCCGAGCGCCATCAGGCCATAGACCAGTCCGGTCAAAATGCCGGCGACGGCGACATTCAGATAAACATCAACCCCCACCGATCAATCTCGCGCCCGCTTCACGCGCGGTTCTGATACGATGGCATTGGCCATATCGGCTTCCCGTTGGCCGCCCCCTTGGGCGCGATGGTGATGAGCTTGCCGCCGCGATTCTGGATCGCGCCGCCGATGATCTTGTCGTTCTGGCCTTTGGCATTGAACGAGATGCCGGGCCCGATGCTGGAATTGTCGGTGATATTCGTGGTCCGGATCGCATCGGCCAGCGCCTTGGGATCGGTCGAACCGGCCCGCTTGTAGGCGTCGGCGGCGACCAGCAACGCCTCGAAAGTATAGACGTGGTTGGTATTGAGATTGACACCTGGATACGCTTTGGCCAAAGCGTCTTCGAGCATCTTCGAGAGCTTCTTGTTCGGGTCGTACCAGGGAACGAAGCTCATCGGTCCGTCGGACAATTTGCCCAGCGTCTTGATGTACTGATCTTCGTACCAGCCCGGCCCGACGCTCAGAATCGCTTGCGGCGTCCAGCGCTGCTTGACGAGTTCGCGCGTGATCAGCATCGCATCGTTGAGGCGGCCGACGACGAGGATAGCATCGGCATTGGTTGCCTTGGCCTTTGTCACCTCGACCGACAGATCGCGCGCCGCCGGATCGTAGGAAATTTCCTCCGCAATCGTGTACGGCATGCCGACCTTTGGCATGACCGCGGCAAAGCCCTTTGACATCGCCGTGCCGAACGTATCGTTGACGCGCATGAACACGACAGTCTTCGGCGCGTTGCCAGTAATCTCGAACACCTCTTTCTGTTCCAAAAAGCCGTCGCGGACCAGCATCGGTGCAGTCGGGAAATTACGAAATACGAACTTATAGCCCTGCTCGGTGATGTCGGGGGCGCCGGCGATATTGATGACGAAAGGAATGCCCTTCTGTTCGGCCACCTGGGCCACCGCCGTGGTCTGGCCGGAGTCGAACGTCCCGACCAGGAGCTGGGCGCCGTCGCTGATCAGCTTCTCGGCATGTTCGCGCGCGGTATCGACGTTCGATTCGGTGTCGCCGTTCATGATTGAAAGTCCCGGCAACCCCAAAGACTTCAGGATGCCGGCCGCGATATCGACGCCGCGCTGACAATCCTGGCCGATGCCGGCCTCATAGCCTGAACGCGGCAGCAACACGCCGACCTTCAATGGCCCACTTTGGGCCCGCAGAACGGCCGGGGCCGCGACGGTAGCGGCGGCGGTGGCAAGCAACTGGCGGCGATTGAGCAACAGGCGAGTGCGGTTCACGGCAAAATCCTCCCAAGATTTGGCGAAATGCTAGGAAACTGTTGCGCCTGCGGCAAGCGCGATCATGAGGCGAAAAGCTGCGCCGTTGCCGCAGCGATGCGCAACAACCGATGGTCGTGCCCGTTCCGTGCCACCAGCATCAGGCCGACCGGGATCGGGGCGGGCAAGGGCAATGTGATAGCGCAAAGGTCGAAGAAGTTGACGATCGAGGGATTGCGCAAAACGGCGGCATTGCGGGCGGCAAAGACCTTGCTATCCGCCACTTCCGCGATGGTGGGAGCGACGATCGCCGTGGTCGGCATGATCAGTGCGTCGAGGCTCGTAAGACGCGCGTCCATGGCGCGCACGAGTTGGCCACGCTCGCGAACCATCGCTTCATAATCCGCCTGCGACACCGCGCAGCCGCGCTCGATGCGGACGCGGACATTGGGATCGAAATCCGCGGCGCGCCTTTCGATCCGGTCGCGGTGAATGGCGCAGGCCTCGAACGGGGGGATGCCGCCCTTGGCATTGGCCGCGGCCATATCGTCGAGCAGCGGCAGGGTTTCGTGCGAGATATGAACGCCGGCGCGGTCGAGCCGCGCAATGGCGGCGACGAATGCCGACGCGACGGCGTCGTCCAGCCGGTCGAGCGGCAGCCCTTCAGCAATGCCGAAATGAAGTCCGGCGATGACAAGCGGCTCGAGCGGCACAATGTCTTCACCTGCCATCACCGCATCCGCGACGGCGCAATCCGCGACCGTGCGACCGATCGGCCCGACCGAATCGAGCGTGGTGCTCAACGGGAAGGCACCGTCGGTCGGAACGCGCTGCCGGCTCGGCTTGAAACCAACCAGACCGCACAGTGCCGCCGGTATGCGCACCGAGCCGCCGGTATCGGTGCCGATGGCGATCTCGCACATGCCGTCGGCCACCGCGACCGGCGCTCCCGCCGAAGAGCCGCCGGGCACGCGGGTGCGGTCGCGCGGATTGCCCGGAGTGCCGAAATGCGGATTGGCGCCGATGCCGGAGAAGGCGAACTCGGTCATATTGGTCTTGGCGACGATCACCGCCCCGGCCGCACGCAACCGCTGCACGATCGTAGCGTCGGCTTTTGCTGGCGCCGCTTCGTCGGCAAGAATTTTCGAGCCGGCGCGGGTCGGCTCGCCGGCGACGTCGAACAGATCCTTGATGCTGACGATCGTGCCGTCGAGCGGCCCTAGCGATACACCGCGTGCGTTGCGCGCATCGGCGGCATCGGCCGCGGCACGCGCCGCATCCGCATAGACCGTGAGGCAGGCGCGTGATCCCTCGCCTTTCGGATCGGCGATACGCGCCAGCGCCTGCTCCAGACAATCGCGGCGCGACGACTGCGGCACCGCGCTCACGCCTTCACGACCATCGAGGGCTTGAGATCTTTCAACGATGGTGCACCGATTTGCTGCATCGCAACCACCAGTTCGGTGCGCAAGATGTCCAGTACGCGCTCCACCCCAGGCTGGCCGAAGGCACCAAGACCCCACAGATAGGGCCGGCCGACGGCCACGCCCTTGGCCCCCATGCACAGCGCCTTGACGATATCGGTGCCGCGGCGGAAGCCGGAATCGATCAGGACCGGCATATTGCCCGCAACTTCGATCACCTCCGGAAGCGTCTCGATGGTTGAGCGACCGGACTTGTCGGCCCGGCCGCCGTGATTCGAAACGATGATCGCGTCGATTCCCGTCTCCGCGGCAATTTTGGCGTCCTCCCAGGCGAGAATGCCCTTGATCACCATTTTCATCTTGGTGACGTCGCGCAGCCGCTTGATGTAATCCCAGCTCATCGCCGACGACTGGATGTTCTTCAGCCCGGAAAGATCGGCGCCCTCATACATCGGGTCGTCCCGCATCGACAACGCGAGGCTCGAATTGTCGTGGCAGGCCGAGCATTCGCGCGTATCGGTCCGGCGCATGCGGAGAGCGACCTCCTGATTGCGGCCGCCGTTGCGATCGACGGTGACGGCCACCGCGATCGAACCCTGCCGCTCCATGCTCTCGACGTGATGCTGGGCTACCTCGAACTTGTTGGTGGCGTAGAGCTGCGACCAGATCGGACGGCCACGCGCGGCAATCACGTCGGCGACCGAAGTCGATGCCTGTGTCGAAAGGATCATCAGGTGGTCGCCGACCTTGGCGGCGCGCGCGACGCCTTCCTCGCCGTCCGGATGATAAGCCTTATGGCCGCCGGTCGGATCGATGATAATCGGAGTCTGATATTTCTGCCCGAGAATTTCCGTACTCATGTCGATCTTGCTGACGTCGACGAGGCGGCGCGGCCGGAGCTGGAATTTCTGAAAGCCGGCGCGATTGGCGCGCAGCGTCACGTCGTCGTCGACGCCGGAGGCCATGTAGCCGAAATGGGCCGGCGGCACGTTCTTATGCATCACCGGCTCGAAATCGAAGACATCGAGCGCCTCTTTCGGGCTCGCTATCAGATGATCGTAGTCGCGCGGCGCCCAGACGAACGGATCGGCCGGCCGTTCCGGATAGGGCTCCGCAGCGAAGGCTGAAAGGCTGGTCCCGGCGAACAACGGGCTCGCGGCGAGAAACTGGATGAAGCGGCGGCGGCTCGTGGTTTGAGCTGCGGTCAGTGGCATGGCGGACCCTCCCGTATATTTTGTCGTACATCCTATCGGGCAGCGTCGCCCATGGAAACCGGCGAGTGTTGCAATCCTCGCGCTGAAACTGCCATCATCAGCGGCAAAACCAGAGGATCATCGCCATGCCAAACGGCAAGTCGACAATTTCCTTCATCGGCTTCGGCGAAGCAGGCCAGGCTATCGCCTCCGGATTGCGCGAGACCGGCGTCGAAAGCATGTCGGCATGGGATATTCTGTTTCAGCAAAGCGCCGGTGAAAAGCTCCGGCAGGCCGCTCAGGCGATCGGCGTGCGCTGCGCGCAATCGGCCGCGGACGCCGTCCGCGACGCCGACATAATCGTTTCCGCCGTCACAGCGGCCTCCAGCGTCGCGGCGGCTCAATCGGTGGGGAGCCGTCTTGCCGGCGCACCGTATTTCCTCGACATCAATTCGGTATCGCCCGGCCGCAAGCAGGAAACCGCGAAGGTGCTCGGCAAAACCGCCCGTTACATCGATGTCGCCGTGATCGCGCCTATTCATCCGGCGCGGCATCAGACACCGATGCTGCTGGCCGGCCCGGATGCCCAGGCGGTCGTTCCGACGCTGACCTCGCTCGGTATGCGCGTCAGCGTCGCCGGCAGTGAAATCGGCGCGGCCGCCGCCATCAAGATGGTGCGCAGTGTCATGATCAAGGGCATTGAGGCGCTTACGCTCGAGTGCTTCCTGGCCGCTTCGCGCGCCGGCGTCGTCGATGAAGTCGCAACATCGATGAACAACAATTATCCCGGGCTCGATTGGGCGAAGATCGTGCCCTACAATCTCGAACGCATGGCGAACCACGGCGAACGCCGCGCCGCGGAGATGGAAGAGGTCGCAGATACGCTACGCGAGCTTGGTGTCGAACCGCTGATGGCGACCGCGACCATTAAGCGCCAGCGTGAAATGGGACAAATCGGCGCACAGCAGTCGGTACGAGGTGTGCTCAACAAAGACCGCGTCGCAATGTTGAACGCCATCAGCGCGGCGGCGCGCGACCGCCACTGACTTCGTCCGCCGCCACCGCGCCTTCAATCTGATAGCTCGACGTCGAAGCGCCTCACATGAAGCCGGCGGGAAAGTCGCGCTCTGACGCGGCAGCACGCGATTGCAACGGCTTGGCCGAGGCCAACGGCGCGAGGGATGCGGCGAGCAAACACCGCCGCGACAATGCCGGAATTTCAACGTTTGCGCTTTCCCTTGCTGCGCTTGCGCGGTGCGCTGCCGCCGCCTTCGCGCAGGCTCCAGTATTCCCACGTCCTCGCAATGACGCTCGGCATCAGACTGATCGCTCCGGCAAGCCTGGTCTCACCGCTATGCAACGGCGTCGCGGCGCCGAGCATCAGCGCGCGAAACTGATACTCGGCGTTCTGGCACATGAAGACCGAGCGCGATACCAGTTCCTTCAATCCGCCGGCCGCCACCGTGGCGCCGTGGCGGTTCATAAGCACCGCCGAGTGAGGGCCAAGCGCCCGCGCCAGCGAGCGGCCCTCCTCCGGCTTCACAACCAGAAGATTGGTGTCGCCGAACTCGTCATGCTGGTCCCAGAACGGCACGACCTCACCCATCGCCGCGCCAACATGAAAGACCGGCACGATCGGCTTGCCGGCGATGGCAAACGGCATGATCGCCGCGGCGTGGTGATGACACACCGCCATGACATCCTTGCGCGCCTGATAGATGCAGCCGTGAATGACGCGTTCGGCATAGAGATGGGCCTTCGGCGCTTTCACCGGCTCGGAGTCGAGCGTGAACTCGACGATATCCTCGGGCTGGATCAGAAGCGGCGAGCGGGCTCGCGACAGGAAATAGCGGCCGGGATCGGTCGGATGACGCATGCTGACATGGCCAAACGCGTCGAGTACACCCTCATTGGCGAGAATACGGTTGGCGAGCGCGAGCTCAGCGATCAAGTCATTCAGTTTTCTGGACACAATCGAACCTCATTTGCAGCAGTTCCGGGCTGGCCCGGCACGCCTAAGCAAATCCGTAAGCGGCCGGTTATTCAAGGGCCGTTGCAGAGAGTTGTTCGCTAGTTGGAATTGGCCTGTCGCCGCGGCCGGAATTGCGCGATAATCCATTTCGAAAAACAAGCAAAGCGTAGGAGCGCCGCGAGCGTGTCCGCGTTCAAGACCAGGGAGATGTCCTATGGTTGCCTTCACCGTGAATGGCCAGCGGCGAGAGGTCAACGTCGCGCCCGACACAGCGCTGCTTTGGGTCTTGCGCGAACACCTCAATCTCACCGGTACCAAATTCGGCTGTGGCATCGCGGCTTGCGGCGCATGCACGGTGCACATCGATGGCGAAGCGGTGCGTTCCTGTGCGATGCCGGTTTCGCTGATTGCTGGAAAATCCGTCACCACCATCGAAGGGCTATCCGCCGACAGCAGCCACCCATTGCAGAAGGCCTGGATCGCCGAACAAGTGCCGCAATGCGGCTATTGCCAGTCCGGCCAGATCATGCAGGCGGCAACGCTTCTCACCAGCAACAAGAATCCATCGCGTGACGACATCGTTGAGCACATGGACGGTAATATCTGCCGTTGCGGCACTTACCTGCGGATCATCAGCGCGATCCAACGCGCGGCGCGGGAGGGTTGAGCCATGAACTCGCACACGAAAATTACCACCGTCAACCGCCGCAATTTTTTGAGAACCACGGCCGGTCTGACTTTCGCTTTCACGATTGCGTCCGATTCGCTTGCTCTTGTCGATGACGCCTTCGCCGAGCCGCCCGATCCGCGCGCGCCATATATGCCGAATGTCTGGCTCACGATTGCACCCGACGGCGTCATCACGGTCGTGTCGCCTGCCGCGGAGATGGGACAGGGCTCGTTCACGACGCTACCCGTCATTCTCGCGGAAGAGCTCGACGCCGATTGGGCGAATGTCAGGCCGGTTTTCCCGACCGATTGGGACGACAAAAAATTCGGCAACCCCGCCTACGATTATACGTTCCAGACCTCCGCGAGCGCTTCGGTGCATGGCTACTTCACGCCGCTGCGGGTGGCGGGCGCACAAGCCCGCCGCGTGCTGCTCGATGCGGTCGCGGCGAAATGGAATGTTGCGGTATCCGAGCTTGCCACCGAACCGAGCGTCGTCGTGCACACGTCGTCCGGCCGGCGGGTCGGTTACGGCGAGATCGCCAAGTTCGCCACGGTCCCGGCCGAGTTGCCAAGGATTGCCGAAAACGATCTTAAGTCCGCGGCAAACTTCCGCCTGATCGGCAAGGACATTGCGCGCGTTGAGGTGCCGCTGAAGGTCAACGGTGCGGCAAAGTTTGGCATGGATGTCGACGTGCCCGGCATGGTCTACGCCGCCGTGCTGCAATCGCCGTATGCGGGCGGCGCCCCGATGGAAGTCGACGACAGTCTGGCCCGCAGGGTTCCTGGCATCACCGACATCGTAAAGCTGCCCGAAGGCGTCGGCGTCATCGGGACGACAGTCGAAGGCACGCAATCCGCCAAGAAATTGCTCAAGGTGACCTGGAGTGACGCAACCGGCGCTCATCTCGATAGCGAGCGCGCCCTGGAAGATTTTGCCGCCATCGGCCGCGATACGAGCCGTGACGGCGTGCCTTATGAAAACACGGGCGACGCCAAGTCGGCGATGGCGACCGCAAAGCGCGTGTTCCGGGGCGAGTACCGCACGCGATACGTCTATCACGCGCAGATGGAGCCGATGAACGCGACCGCATTGGTCAGTCCGGACGGCAAATCGGCCGAGCTATGGGTCGGCACGCAGGCCGCCACCAGCCTGTTAAAAGGCGTCGCCGGAATCCTGCAAACCGACCGAAAAAACCTCAAACTGCATCAGCAGTTCCTGGGTGGCGGATACGGACGCCGTGGCAATCACGAGGCGGCTTTCGATGCAGTCCGTCTTGCCCAGGCGGCCGGCAAACCAGTGAAGCTCATCTGGACGCGCGAGGATGATGTCAGGGGCGGAAAATTCCGGCCGATGACAGCACATCACATCGAGGCCGGCTTCGATGATGCCGGCAAGCTCGTTGCCTGGCATCACCGCGTCGTCGCGGAATTGGTCGTGGCCTATTCCTCAGGCAATCCGAAACCGCGGCAAGATCGCATTGTCATGAAAGGCACGCCGGTCCCGCAATATCCGGTTGCCAACAAGCTGGCCGAGCACGTGATCGAAAACCGCGGCGCACGGCTGTCGCCATGGCGCGGCGTCGGCAACGGCCACAACGCCTTTGCCATCGAAAGCTTCGTCGACGACATTGCCAGGGATCTTGGGAAGGAACCGCTCGCGTTCCGCCTCGAACTCACGGAGGGCGTGCCGCGCATGCAGCATTTGCTGCGCGTCGTTTCCGACATGTCCGACTGGAAGCGCAATCGTACCGAAACCGCTCTCGGTGTCGCCACCATGGTGAAAGACGACACGCTTTCGGCCGGCATCGCCGAGATTTCACTGGATCGCAGGACCGGCAAGCTCAAAGTGATCAACTTCTGGGCCGCCGTCGACGCCGGTATTGCCGTGCAGCCGCACAATCTTGCCGCACAAACCGAGGGCAGCATTGTCTATGCGCTGGGCTCAGTGCTTCGCGAAGCAATCATCATCAAGGATGGCCGCGTGCTGCAATCGAACTACAGCGACTACGAAGTGGCGCGGATGTCCGACGTCCCGAATATCGAGATCAAGATCGTCTCGACCGACAATAAGCCCACTGGCGGCGGCGAAGAAGGCGTTCCCCTGGTTGCCGGCGCTGTCGGCAATGCCATCGCCACTCTCACCGGCGTGCGGCTACGCGAACTGCCGTTCTCGCCCGACCGTGTACGCGGCGCGATTGGGGCATAGCCTAATCAGGCCGTCCGGTCGCGGTGCGAGATTTCGACGACACGAGCGCGCGAAGCGAGCTCGTCGACCAGCGCATCGGCTTTGGCCTTGTTCGCCGCATCAAGATTGGCGTCCCATTCGTCGAGCAGATAGACTTTCGCGCGCGTCGCGTTGACGATTTCCTCGAGAGACTTGAGCTGGCGCTCGCCAGACGAGAAGCCGAGCTTCTTGTCCATCGATTCAGCGACCACGACCACTTCATCCTCGTCGTCGCCCTCGACGTCAACCGGCACCACACCGCCGGTGAACCTGAATGCGAGACGATCGGACGTCGGCCAATAGTAAGCCTGCTTTTTCATCTCGGTCTTCAAACTCGCCAGCAATGACGATTTGCCGGCGCCGTTGCTGCCGCGCACGTTGATGCGGCCGGTGGGATGCGCGAGCGCGATCTGCAACGCGTCACCGACCGACGAAACGACGTTGGCGCCTTCGCCCTCCCGCAATACCAGTCGGTCGAATTTGATGCGATTGTCGAATTCTGGATCCGGTTGCGGCTGCATGTTACTGGCGACTCCGCCGAACCGTGTCCAGATCGCGATGAAATCGTTCCAGCCGCTGGCCAGCAGATGCAGCTCATAGGTCATCTCGATTTGCCGCGGCAGCGTCGTGGCGAGACCTACCAGCAACGCGGTCTGGCCGACATGTTGCACAGCGACGACCGTGATGGTGGCGAACACGATGGCGAGGCTGACGATGCCGCTCATCGCGCTCATACCTTCGCGCGCTACGATCGCGCGAACCTGCGCCGCCAGCCCTTCGCGCAGGCGCGTTTTGAAGCCGCCAAGCCACAATCTGAGATTATAGCTGTTGCCGCTGAAGACGTTGTCCCACGCGGTATAGCCTTGCGCGGTGACGCGATTGTTCATGCGCTGGTTTTCGAGATAGGTGCGGGCAATCGGATTTTGCAGTACCCATTGCATCAACAGCAAGACCGCGAGCGCGCCGACGTAAGCGAATGGAAAACTCACGTCGATTTCAGCGCCGAGCACAATCGCGTTGAACACCAGTCCGAGAAAAAGCTTCAGCGCGAATTCGAGCTCGTACATCACGTTGAAGAAACACTGGAACGTCTCGCCGGTCAGAAACGGCTCGACTTGCTCGCGGGCAGGCTTGTCGTTGAACAGCTTGACCTTGCCGCGGTTCTCGCGCGCAAAGCGCAGCATGAATTTGCCAAAGCCGCGATAGCCGGCCTGCTCGGCGAAAACCCAGCTGATAACGCCGACCACATAGGAGGCCGATTGCGCCGAAAGTATCCAGATCAGATCGGATAACAGGAATCGGCCGACCGCCACCTTTTGTCCCGCGATGATGACGAACCACGTCGTTGCCGCAGCCAGCATCGCCTCGGCCACCATCAGTACGATCATGACAAAGAGTGCCGGGCTGAGCAAAAACTTCGCCAGCTCCAAACGTGAGATCTGCTTTGACGGCATTGGGTCCCGGAACGAAAGCGGCAGAGCGTAGTACCGATTAGGCCATTCAGTCTAAAGGCTTCGGAACCGGAAATTAAGTGTGCGGGACGTACCTCGAAGGCCAATTCACACAATTAATCAATAACTTCTAGAAAGAGGTCGCGCGGTTCAGGCACGGAGCTGGCGGCCGATGCGCCAGCTCGCTTTCAAAACGACTGATATTTTCGAACAGGCGCGCAGTCGCCAGGCGCAGGAAATAGAAGCCGAACGTCGGATTTTGATAGTAGAGTTCCTCGACCTGCTCGTAAGTAATCGATAGCGCCTCGCCCTCTTCGATGCACTCGAGCGTCGCGGTGCGGCGATTGTCGGGCGCAAGCATTGCAAGTTCGCCTACGAGCTGGCCCGGTTTGATCTCGAGGCCGAGTTCGATCAGCCGATAGCACCCAGTCACCGGACAGAACATCTCGTTGGCTGTTTCACCCTTTGCGAACAGGATGTCGCCTTTGCGGAAGTGACGTCCGGTCATAAAGGGCTTGAGCCAGTCCATCGAGCTGTTGTCGCGAATTGCGCCACGCACGTGCCTGATCAGAACGATCATCTGATAGAGCCGGTAGGCATTGAGCGGCAGCGCGACGGCTTGCATCAAGAACGGCACCCACTCATGCGATACCACGTAAAACGCGATCAAGAAGCAATTGGCTACGATGGCGAGAATACGCAGCGGTACCATCGTTTTCGTCGAGGCCGTGGCTACGATGAAAAGCGATCCGACGCTGTTGACAAAATCAGTCCAATGCATGGTCCCCTCCGCCCTCACTCTGCATTGGTTGGGAGGATGCAGCGTGGAATTGCGAGAGCTAACGTCTCATCCGGTCAGGCAAATCATGGTTAATTCACGTCCTTGGCGCGAAAACGCAACATTGGAGGCGCCAAAGCGTGCAATTTCGACTGGCCGTGCCAAACCCGACAGCGTAATTTAAGTCGGGCACGGGCCCAAGACCACACCAGCGCCGCTGGCGAGGATGCGGGAATTTGCAGCGCTTTATCACACGGCTTGTGTACGTCACCGCGCCGCTTCGGCGCTTCGGCGCGTCAACCCTTGGCCGCCTTGCGGTTCTCGCGATCGGCCTCGCCGCAATGACCGCGTACACGATCCCCGATCTGGCGGAAACGGCCGCCGGCTGGCTCACCACATGTCTGTGGTGCTGCCTCGTGTACTTTGCGGTCGAGGGTTTTGTCCGTGCCAAGATCGCGGTTCAAGCCGGCACGCTTAGGCGGTACCTGCTATCGCCTTCGGGAATGGTCGACCTGCTGGCCATCTTTCCGGTACCGCTTGCGCTTGCGACGGGCGGGGAGCCGGCGACGAGCTGGCTGCTGGCGTCGTTGTGGATCCTCAAGCTCGCACAAAGTTCACCCGGTTTTGCCCAGCTCGGACGGGTATTCGTCTTGGAGGCCAAACCGCTTGCCAGCGTGCTGGCATTGTTTCTGATCGTACTGTTCCTCGCTTCGGCTGCCATGCACGTGATCGAGCGCGAGGGACAGCCTGCCGCGTTCGGCACGCTGCCCTCGGCGCTGTGGTGGGCGGTGGTGACGTTGACGACCACGGGCTATGGGGACGAGGTGCCGCACACCCATCTGGGCCACATGCTCGGCTCATTCGTCATGATTTGCGGCATCGCCACGTTCGGGTTGTGGACCGGTATTCTGGCCACTGGATTTGCCGCTGAAAGCCGGCGACGCAACTTCATCCAGACCTGGGACTTGGTCAGCAAGGTGCCGTTCTTCCAATCGCTCGATCCGTCGGCGATTGCCGAGATCACACACATGTTGCGGCGGCTTGAGGTGCCGGCACAAACCGCGGTCATCCGGCGCGGCAAAGTCGGTGACTGCATGTATTTCATCGCCGAGGGTGAAGTCCTCGTCGATATCAAACCCGCGTCGGTCCGTCTCGGCTCGGGATCGTTCTTCGGCGAACTTGCTCTGCTGGGCGATTCGATTCGCACGGCGAATGTTTCAACGACCCAGGCTTCGACGCTGCTGATCCTCGACCTTGTCGATTTTCGCACGCTCACGGCGCATCACAGCGAGCTAGCGCGCGCCATCGAGGCCGAAGGGCGGCGGCGCGTGAGCGAGAACCAGAAATTGCGCGAATTGCAAATCCAGGGCAGCGCAACGTTTCCCTGATTTCCACCGCCGCGATTGCCTCAATCGAACAGCGGATCGGCGATCAGGCTTGCCGTTTCGCCGTTATGGCCGAGCAAGGCCGGCGCCCCGACCAGCACCGCTTGCCCATCGACAATCAGCATCCCCTGCGCGGAAACTAATGCGCCCGGCGCCGGCGGATTTGATGCATTAACGCGCGAACCCAGCAACGGATCGAGCGGCTGCGCCATCCGGCAACCTTCGACCACCCACGAGCGAAAGCCGGAAAATCCCTGCTCGCCCGGCAACAGCGCCACGGCTTGGGCAAATTGTGTGGCAGCATCGAGCGCAATCGCACGTTCGCAAAACGAGCGCACGAGACGAACCCATGTGCCCTTATAGGCGACGGTGGCGCGCAAAGCGTAAGTCTCGCCTAGCGCCGCCTCACCCTCGATCCGGAAAAGTCGCGTGTCCTTTGCGAGATCGGGTGCGGCCGCTATGTAGATTTCCTCGGCGCCAAGCCCGCGGGCTTCGCTTTCGACCGTGGCAATCATGCCGTTGAGCGTATCGCCGCGAGCCCGGGAGAGTGCGCGACGGGCAATCGAGGCGGCTTTCACCGCCAGCGCGACCTCCGCCGGATCGGAGCTGGCGCGGAGCGTCTCAAATAGCGAACTCGCGTCTTGCAGCGTGAGGCCAGGGCCGCCCTCGCGCAAATCGGCGGCAATACCGGCGGCAAGGCCGTCGAAATCGACCACGCCAACGGCGGCATCCGGCCGCTCGGCGGCGATCTGCTGCGCCGCCTTGAGCCCGATCCGCGGCGTGTGCAGCACGTCGCCCAGCCGGCTCACCCGCTCGATCCAGGATTTGACGCGAAAACTCAGCGCCGCGATGAGATACGGCGCGCCGTCGCGCGGCAGGACTAACAGCGCTTCCGACCAATAGGGGACAAATCCCGCGAGCCATGACACCGCGGCAGGGCGCGTATTGTTGGTGTAGACGACGAGCGCATCGAGCCGCGCCTGCCGCATCGCCGCCCGCACGCGGTCGAGCCGCGCATCAAATACTGCATCGGGCAATTCTATCGGCGAACGAGCGATCAAGCCGCGGCGCATTGGCTTATCTCTTGCTGCTTACGCGGCGACTTCAAACAATTCGCGCGGCGTCTTGCATAAAACTTCGACGCCGATCTCCGTGACGACGACGGCATCGCCCAGCACGATATATCCGGCCTCGGGATGATACGTGTTGGGATGTACGATCAGCGTCATGCCCGACTCCAGCACGGTTTCGACATCCTCGAGGAGGTGCGGTTTGGAATCGGCGAACATTCCCATGCCGTGGCCGCGCACGCGCGTCCACTGACTGGTCGTATATTCGCCGAGTCCGTATTTGCGGAACACATCGTTCTCGGCTTTCGCCACGTCGGCTGCGCGCACACCGGGCCGCACGGCCGCGATGCCCGCTTCGAGCGCCTCGACATAGACGGCGAAGGCGCGCCGTTGCACGTCGCTCGCCTTGCCGACGACCAGCGTGCGGCAAATCTGGGCGAAGTATCCGGCAACCGCGGGCGTAAGCTCCGTCGTCACCAGATCACCCGCCGCGATCCGGCGCTCCGACGGTGGCGCCATGCCGAAGACATCCTTGCCGCCGGAGCCGATGATCATGAAATTGTCCGGGCAGCCCTGCCGGCGCAAATGCGCCTCGATATCGGCAACGATCTCGAACTGACGCCGCCCCGGCCGCACCGCCCGAATAAATTCCTCGTAGGCCTCGTCGGCGATGACCGCTGCGCGGCGCACCGCGGCAACTTCATCGGCGCTCTTATGCATGAGGAGATTGTCGAGAAGCGCGGTCGCATCGTCGAGCGTAAAGCTCCGCGACGCATCGGCAAGAAATCGCGGCACGAACTTACGTGGCGCTGCGGCAATGCGGCTATTGGCTATGCGGTCGAGCTGCGCGCCGACCGCCTGCGCGATATTCGCGGCAAAATGCACGGTCACGCCCGGCGCTTCGACTTCGGCACGGTCGGTCTCGGCGGCGCTGTCGAGAAACAATTCGACCTCGCCTGCCGCCGACATCAGCGCGATGCCATGGCCTTCGAGAATGCCGAAGCCGGCGCCGTAGCGCAGGTAATCGCCCTGCCAAGCATTGCCGTACAGCACCATCTGCGCGATGCCGGCCTCGCGCATGGCCGCTGTTAATTTCTGTCGCCGTTGTGCTGCGAGCATGCGATTTCCGGGTCCGGTGAAAACGATGCCGCGGGCGCGGCTTCCGGCATGATTATACCAGTCGGCAAGGTCCGCACGAGGGGTCCAACTGTCGCCGAAATTCACGCCCACTATGCCGGATAGTTGCCTTTGACGCTGTCATATCGCTGCAAATAGACTTCCGTCCGTCGATTGAGCCCCCCTCATGCTCCGGTCCAGACTTGCCTTGGCGCTGCCGATTTTGGGCGGTGTACTGCTTTGGAGCGCCTATGCTGCGGCTCAGATCCCGGTGCCGCCAACACCGCCATCCGCTCCGATACCGCCCTCACCGCCGGGGGCGGCGCAGCCTGTCGCACCGGCGGCCAAAGCGCCAAGTCAGCCGCAAGCGGACGCCGATCCGGTCGGCAGCATCGCGTCGCTGCAAGGCAGCGCTTCGGTCACGCACAATGATGCCGCGAGCGCGCTCCAGCTTCGCAAGTCGATTTACAAGGGCGACGTTCTGCAAACCGCTGTCGACGGTACGCTCGGCGTCACATTCGACGATGATACGACCTTCACGTTGGAGCCGAACTCGCGGATTAAAGTGGACAATTTCGTTTATCAGGAAGGCGGGGCCGATAACGCCGCCACATTCGATGTGCTGCGCGGCACTGTGGCGTTCGTCGCCGCGCAGGTCGCCCACACCGGCAACATGAAGATCGAGACACCGATCTCGACCTTGGGCATCCGCGGCACGACCGGCCTGATCGAAGTCCCGGCCGACGCCGCGACTGCTGGCGCCGGCGGCGTGTCCATCAAGCTCTATCCCGACGCCGACGGCAGGGTTGGCAGGATCGAAGTTTTCGGCCGGGACGGCAGCCGGCTCGGCATTCTCGACCGCGGCGCGACGGGTTTTGCCGTGCGCGCGGGAGCGCCGGGCGCGGCGGCGCGCTTCACCGCCGTGCCATTGCGGATATCGGCGCAAGAAGCCGAGCGCGACCGCTTCGTCGTGCGCAGGGCGTTCTCGACACAACTTGTCGGCCGACAGATCAATGTCCAGCGCCGCAACTTGCAGCAGCGCAATCAGTTACGGCCAAACAACTTGCAGCGGCCCGGCCAGCCCCCCGGACGCGGGCAACGGCCGCAATTGCAGCGATTGCCCGGCCAGCCGGGAGCGCCCGGCGGCCGGCCGGCGCAGCAACGCCAGCAGCGAGGAGCGCCCGGACGGCAACGCACGCCGGAGGAAAAACGGGGCAATCACTAATCCGCGTCCGGCGATGGGCGCTTGCTGTCGAAGCGGACAGCAGCGCCCGACGCCGCGAGGCTTATCCCGATCATCACGAAGATGCTGCCGGTTCCGACCGCCGCCGCAATCACGCTTGCGAGAATCGGGATGATGAATTGTCCGACCCTGCTGAACATGGTGCGCAGCGAATTTGCCGTACCGATGGCCCCGCCGCTAGCGATCGTGAGCAGGCCCGCAATGCTCGATGTGATCGAAATGCTTAGCGCAAAGCCGGCGACGGCAATGGCCGTGTACATCAGCGGCATCGGCAGCGGCAAGGCCAGCATCGCATAGGCGACGGCGCTGGCAAAAGTGCCCGTGAGAGTGAGCGGGATACGGCCGAAGGCCGAATGAAGCCGCGCGAACGAAAGCCGCGACAGCATCGAGGCGATCGCCCGGACGGCAAGCAGGGTTCCGACCGCGTCGACACTCCAGCCACGGTCCGCGCCGAGCAGCGGCAGGTAAACGACGATGAGATCTTGCGCCACCACGGTGACGACACTCACCAGCATGATCGCTGTCAGTCCGGGAATAAACAAAAGTTCGCGCAACGGAGCCCGGACGCTGTCCGGAGCCACTTTGTGCGCGCCGGTGGATCGGGTGAGGAACGCGCATCCTGTTGTGAGAACAGCACCGCCCAGGCTCAGCAAAAACAGCAATTTCGTCGGCGGCACGCTGGCGGAGCCTCCAGCCACCCCGACGATATAGGGGCCGACGCCCTGTCCCACCGCGTTCGCGACCATGTAATTGCCGATGGCACGTTCCATCGCGCCCGGACCGGACCCGCACCGGGTACACAGCACTTGCTGGCTGACGACAAACAGAAGATGCGCGGTGCCGATGATGGCCGTGGCCGCGAGAATTCCCGGCAGGTTCGGAAACAGCACAAACCCCGCACACCCGACGATCAGCAGGCCGCCGCCGAACCAGGTCGTGACGGCGTCATACCCGCGATCGATAAAGCGGCCGAGTGGAACGCCGAGCCCGATCGGCAGTACGGCATAGACCGCGGTGATGATGCCGATCCAGACGACGGACAGATCAAGCTCGACGGCGCGATACGTCGTGGTGACGCGCGCGACAGTGATGACCGCCTGCTCGACGAACGCAGTGGTAACGATGGCAAACAGCAGACGATTGTACATTCCAGGTGATCGCCGTCAGGCCAAGCGCACGTTTTTGCTGAAATCGTAACCGGCGGCGTGCTCCGATTCGTAGAGCTGCAGGCGGCGCGACTTGTCGTAGCCGTGACCGAACACCTTTTTCAGAAATGCGAGTTGGAACGCCCAAGCAGCCTCGGCGGCATCGCGGCGATAGCGGCCCGGCATAGTGTCGTTGAGCCAGCCATGCGGCGCGCCGGGATAGACCTTGATCGTATAACTCTTGTCGTGGCGATCGAAACTGTCGCGTAACCGCCGCACGTCGGCGAGCGAGATAACATGATCGGCTTCGCCGAAAATGCCGAGCACGGGGCAATCGATCCGGGCGATGACATCATCGAGCGGCTTCGGAAACTGCTCGTTGACATTCCATTCCTTGTCGCCCGCAGCGCCGTACCAGATAAGCGCCGCTGAGATCGGGTACTCGGCAGCGTAGACCAGCGGATGACGGCCGGTCTGGCATACGCCTTTGACGGCGATCTTGCCGGCATCGACCAGCGGCAGCTTCACAAGCTCGGCGATTGCTGCGCCGATATACGTATTCGATTCGCCATCCTTGATCGGATATCCGACATCGCCGCGGTGCAACGCCTCCTGATCCGGATGCTTGTAATAAAAATCCGGCGCGATGCAGACGAAGCCGTCACGGGCGAAGCGCGCAGCGAGATCGCAGCCATGCTTCACCAGTCCATACCGTTCGTGCATCAGCACGATGGCGGGAACTTTACCGCCACCGGCTGGCAGTGCGAGGAACGCCGGCAGGCCGCCGTCGCATTGAATTGTCCTGGTGACGATTTCACCCACGCGTCTCTCCCTGGAATCCGGCGCCGAAGCTTTCGGCAAGCGTGCGGCATGCGGCAACACCATCGAGCGCCGCGCGGCACGTCTCGAGCCATTCGGCCGCGCGTTCGCCGCCGACCAGAGGATCAAGCACGCGATGTGCCTTGTCGCCGACAGCGGCAGCGTCGAGCGGGTGCTCCGGATCGCCGGTTGCCGCGACGACGCGATGGTGCAAAACTTCGCCGCTTGTCTCGACTTCGACTTCGGCGGGCCAGTGCCGCGGGTAGAACGATTGCAGGTTCGCATCGGCGGCAATCTCGACTTTAGCGGCGAATTGCGTCACCGCCGCCGGCAACGTCGGCGCGCTGCGGTCGATCTCGTAGAGCGCGTCGGGTGTCAGCGCGGCAAGCGCGATCTGATGGGCGACGCTGACGATCGTCGATAGGCGGACGCCGGGTTCGGCGCGTGTCGCGATCATCCCGGCGTAGGACGGCGGTACGCGCACATGCACTTTCGTAATAGCATCGCTGCGAACGCCGCGATTGAGCACGGCGCGGAACGCATCGATGGCGGCGATGGCCTGCTTTGCCGAACAGAACGGCTTCATGCTCAGCGCCGTGTAAACCGAGTTTGCACCGAGCTTTTCAGTCAGGCGCGTGTGATCGAACGCGATGCCGTGCGTGTCGTTGAGCCAGTTCTTGTCCAGAATTTCCGCATCGCCGCGGTAATCCGCACGCGCCGCCTCCGCCGCCGCAACGCCGCCCGCGACCGCATTGGCGTAGAGAAACCATCGTCCAGACGGCGTGCCATGAATGCGGCCGACACCGCCCGCCATCAGCATCACCGCGAGCGACAAAGCGTGGCCGGTACGCGCTTCGTTCAAACCCATGACGCGCGACGCGGTTGCCGCGGCCGCGAGCGGAGCGGCCAGATAGGTCGGCCAGATGCCGCGATAGAGGATTTGCGGTCCTTGCACCGCGATCCCGAGACGGGTCGCAATCTCGGTCCCGGCCCAGGTCGCGCTTGCGATCTCGCCCGGATCGAACCTCCGCGTGTGCGCCGCCAGCGCCAGCGCCACCGGAACGACACCGGCACTCGGCGTAACGCACGACGGAAGATGGATATCGTCGATTTCCGTGAGCCGGATCGCGGCCGCCTGTCGGCCGATCCGGCCCGCCAGCGAACCGCCATCGCCGAGACTTTGCAGGGCTTTACCCTCGGCAATCGATGCGCCGGCCAAGGCTGCAACCGCGGTATCGGCAAAGTGCAGCCGCAGCCGCTCCTGCTCGGTGTCCGGCAAAGCGGAAGCCTTCGCGCCAGCGACAAAAGCCGCAAGCTCGCCGATAACGCTCATGTTACGATTGCCCTAGGTGATGGCGATTGGCTATCCATGGTCGGATTCATAGCAGAAAGCCGGTAGCATCATCATATGACACAGCCCCGCAACGAGACCCACGATCCGGCCCGCCGCAGCTTCGTCGAAAGCGCCAACGCGCCGGACAGCGACTTCCCCATTCAGAACCTGCCGTATTGCGTTTACCGGCCGACCGGGGCGTCAGCGGCGCAGCCTCGCGTCGGCGTTGCAATCGGCGATCAAATTCTCGACGTCTCCGTCGCTGGTCCGCTCCTCGGCAGCCCGGCGGCCGAAGCGGCGCGCGCCTGTGCCGCTCCGTTTCTCAATCCGCTGATGTCGTTGGGGCCTCAGGCATGGTCAGCGCTGCGGCTCGGCCTGTCGCGGGCCTTGAGCACCGACAACGGTAACGCAGCAGCCATCCGCCAGCATCTCATACCGATGGCGCAAACCGATGTCAGAATGCCGGTGGCGTTTCGCAATTTCACCGACTTCTTCGCCTCGATTTTCCATGCCACCAACGCCGGCCGCATGTTCCGCCCGGACAGTCCTCTGATGGCAAATTACAAATACGTTCCGGTCGCTTATCACAGCCGCGCATCGTCGGTTCGCGTCAGCGGCCTGCCGATCAAGCGGCCGCACGGCCAGCGCAAAGGTCCGAACGAGGCCGAGCCGAGTTACGGCCCTTCGCGCAATCTCGATTTCGAGCTCGAACTCGGTGCATACGTCGGCACCGGAACCGAGCTTGGCAACACCGTTGCCATAGGCAAGGCAGCCGATCATGTGTTCGGCTATTGCCTCCTTAACGACTGGTCGGCGCGCGACGTGCAGGCGTGGGAATATCAACCGCTCGGTCCATTCCTCGGCAAGAATTTCGGCACCACGATTTCGCCCTGGGTGGTGACGGCGGAAGCCCTGGCGCCGTTCCGCACCGCGGCCTATGTGCGGCCGCAGGGCGATCCCGCGCCGCTACCGCATCTCGACGATTCCGAAGATCGCGCCAATGGCGGCCTCGATATCACGCTCGAAGCTTATGTTCTGACCGAGGCTATGCGCCGTGACGGCATTGCGCCACACCGTGTCACGCAGACTTCGTTCGCGCTGATGTATTGGACGGTGGCGCAGATGATTGCGCATCACACCAGCAACGGCTGCAACATGGAGATCGGCGATCTGATTGGATCCGGCACCGTCTCGGGCCCCGAAAAATCGAGCTGGGGCAGCTTGCTTGAACTCACCGCGCGCGGCCGGGAGCCGCTCGAATTGCCGAGCGGCGAGAAGCGCGGCTTCATCGAGGACGGTGACGAGATCATCTTCCGCGGTTTTTGCGCCAAGCCGGGCGCCGCACGCATCGGTTTCGGCGAATGCCGCGCCGTAATTTTACCGCCGGATTAGGGCGTAAACTTACAAATCCGGTTTGTTGCAGGCGCCCTGCATGAAAAGCTGCCCGATAGCGCCGCCGGCGCTTTCCGGCCGGGACCTTCTATTCGTAAGTGTTGATCTTGTCCCAAAGCGCGCAGTCGTTCTTCATATTCTCCGGATAAGTCTGAGAGCCGTACCCTATCGTCATGTGCATGTCCGACTGGGTGATGATCAAAACATCGTCGTCCGCGGAAGAATATTTCCGCCATTGCGGCTTCGCATCGTCGTTCGCATTAGGATTGCCTGTCCGAGCGAAGTTGGTCCACCAGGCGACAAGCTGGTCGGAGAGATGTTCCTGCGCGTCGTTCAAGAGATGCGGCGTTCCTTGACCGCCGTGGAACAGCGGAAACAGATACAGCAGCTCCGATGTGTGAAAAGCGCGCGTCGGGTAGCTCGCCTTCGGCAGATAGCTCGGGGCCGTCTCGTCGTCGAACTGATAGGCATAGACGGGCACATATTGCGACCATAATTGATCGAACCTTCGCGCTGTGCAGGCTTTGTTTCCTTGCGCGACGGCAATGTCCGCCAAGCTTGGGTTGGCATAGGACGACAGCGGATAATCGGCCAGAATGGCGCTCTTATAGTCATTGCCGAATGACGTCACGAAGGCGTCGAACTCGGCCGCCGAAAGCGGCCGCCGCGGACCGCCTTGCAACTCGGGTAGAAAGAACGCCTGCTCGTCGGCCGTGAGGCCTGTCATGATCGGGACTCGATTGAATTGCCCGTTCTTGAACGATTCGTAGGGCGGCTGTGTGATGATCTTGCCGTCGAGAATGTAGAAACTGGCAAGCGGCGGACCCAGCGTTATGATCTGCGCCGGTGAGAGCGCGCGCAGGCAGGCGGCTACATTCTGCGTGCACCCCGCCTTGGCGGCGAAGCTCTCGCCCATTTTTTCCGCGTCGGCGAGCGGCGTAGCGACGGCATGCGTCCCGCTTTCGTTGATGATCTTCTGAAAGAGGCCGGCCGCGGTGGGCGAAACAAGATCGGCCATCACCGCCGTCGCGCCGCCGGATTGGCCGAAGATGGTCACGTTATGCGGATCGCCGCCGAATTTGGCGATGTTCGCCTGTATCCATCTGAGCGCGAATTGCTGATCCATCAGGCCGTAATTGCCGATATCGTGCCCCTCGCCGTCGAGCGCCGGATGCGCAAAGAACCCGAGGGCGCCTACGCGATAATTGACCGTCACGAGGACCGTATCGCCTTTGCTGGCGAGCTTGCTGCCGTCGTAGTCGTTGGTTTCGCCCGCGACCAGGCCGCCACCGTAGATCCACACCAGGACCGGTCGCGATCCGGGTGTTTCAGCATAGTTCTGCGGCGCATAAACGTTCAGGTAGAGACAGTCCTCGGTAATGCTCGGGTGGGCGAATTTGCCGGACTGGTTCTGCACGCAGCTATTGCCGAAATTGATCGTCAGAAGGGAAGCGCTCCAGTGCTCCGGCGGCTGCGGCGGCCGCCAGCGCAGGTCGCCGATCGGCGGCGCGGCATAGGGAATGCCGAGAAACTCGGCGACGCCATCGCGGTAGAAACCTTGGATCGGACCGTCGGTCGTCTCAACCTTCGGCGCGCCGGCGGCATCGGCGACCAACGGCATGACTATCAAAAGCGCCGTCAAGTTCGCCAAGCCGAGTACGCGCCGCGCCAGCGCAAAAGTCCTCAACCTTCCGAACATGTTGACCTCCCTTTTTTTCGATCGACCTGGTTTCCAATCGACCTGGCCGCGCATTTGCCACGGGGGCGGCCACCTCAGGGGGACGCGATTATTCCGCCGGCACCCATTTCTGAAGCCGTTTTCCGGTATCGACTTCGCCCGTATAGAGATTGCCGCGCGAGTCGAATTTGCCGACATGGACCCAATGGAATTGGCCGACCTCGCGGCCGGGCCTGCCGAAGGTGCCGACAACGGCGCCGTCGCGGACACGGACGGTCTCGAGCACATTATTGGTGCCGTCGATCAGGACGAAATAATTCTGCTTTTTGTCGAGCGGCGAGAACGCCAGACCCCAGGCCGAGCCTGAGCCTTTGGTGCTTGGGTCGAATACGTATTGCCGTACGAAACTGCCGTCCTTGTGAAACACCTGTACACGATTGTTCGATCGATCGCAGACATAGACAAGACCGTCCTTGGCGAGCGCGATGCAGTGCACCGGATTGGCGAACTGCGGCGCATCGGCGTTGTAGGCCGGCACATTGTCGTCGGTCGGCGGCTTGCCGTAGGCGCCCCAGATGCGCTTGATGTCGCCGGTATCGGCGTCGAGCACGGCAACGCGATGATTGCCGTAGCCATCGGCGGCATAGATTTCGTTGGCCTTGGCGTCGAGCTCAAGCCCGCCAACCAGACCAAACTGGCTCAAATCGGTGCTCGATGTCAGCGGCCCTCGCTTGCCGAGTTGTTTGACGAATTTTCCGTCAATGGTGAATTTCAGCACCATGCTGTCGCCCTTGCCGTTGCCGCTCAGCCAGACAAAGCCCTTGTTGTCGACCAGGATGGAATGCTCCTGCAGCGGCCAGTCGTAGCCCAGATTGTCGCCCGGTCCGCCCCACGACTTGATGACGTCGCCATCCTGATTGAACACGAGCACCGACGGCGCCGGCACGCAGCACTTCGAGCGCGGCGGATCGAGCGCCGCGCCCTTCTCGTCGTCTGTGAGTGAGCGCGGCCGCTGGAACACCCAGATATTATCCTGGGCATCAATCGACATGCCGCCGATCTGTCCGAGAATCCAGTTGTTGGGCAGCGGCTTCGGCCAGTACGGATCGACGCGAAACGCGGGGCTTTGGGCGTGTGCAGGAAAGGCCGCGAACAAAATTGTCAAAAGCGCCGCAACCAGGACAGAACATCGGCCCGTCATCTGTCTCTCCTTCCGCTCACGCATCAGTGGATCTCCGGCTCGGGCGTGGGTTGTGTGCCTTGCAGAAAGTCGAAATCGCAGCCCTCATCAGCCTGGCCGATGTGCTCGGAATACATCGCCCCATAGCCGCGAAGAAAATGCGGCGGCGGCGGACGCCAGGCGTCGCGCCGGCGCGCCAGTTCCTCGTCGCCGACATGCAGGTGGATGCGGCGTGAGGCGACGTCGATCTCGATCTCGTCGCCGGTCTGCACCAGCGCCAGCGGGCCGCCGATAAAACTTTCCGGCGCCACATGAAGAATGCAGGCGCCGTAGCTGGTGCCGCTCATGCGCGCGTCAGAGATGCGCACCATGTCGCGTATGCCGGCCTTGATCAGCTTCTTCGGGATCGGAAGCTGGCCCCATTCCGGCATGCCCGGACCGCCCTTCGGGCCGCCGTTCTTGAGCACCAGAACGTGATCCGGCGTGACATCGAGATCGTCGCGCTCCACTTCACGCGCCATGTGGTCGTAGTTCTCGAACGCAATTGCCTTGCCGCGGTGCTGCAGGAATCGCCGGTCGGCGGCCGCGGGCTTCATCACGCAGCCGCGCGGCGCCAGATTGCCGGTGAGAACCGCCGTTGCGCCCTCCGGATAAAGCGGCTTGTCGAGCGGATGGATGACGTCGGGCAAATGCACCTTGCTGTCGGCGATGCCTTCGCCCAGCGTGCGCCCTGTCACGGTGATGCAGCTCAGGTCGAGCATATCCTTCATCTGCGCCATCAGCGCGCGCAGGCCGCCGGCAAAGAAAAAATCCTCCATCAGATACTTACCCGATGGCGTGATATTGGCGATCACCGGCACTTCGCGCGAAATCTCGTCGAAGCGCTTCATATCGAGCGCGATGCCGGCGCGGCGCGCCATGGCGATGACGTGGATGATGGCATTGGTCGAGCCGCCGAGCGCCATGTGAACGCGGATGGCATTGTCGAACGCAGCCGGCGTCAAGATTTTGTCCGGCGTCAAATCCTCCCACACCATCTCGACGGCGCGGCGGCCGGCGGCGGCGCACATGCGCGGATGGTTGGCGTCCGGCGCCGGGATCGAGGACGCGCCCGGCAGCGACAGCCCGAGCGCTTCGGTGATCGCCATCATGGTCGCGGCGGTGCCCATCACCATGCAGGTGCCGAACGACCGCGCGATGCCGCCCTCGATCTCGTTCCACTCCTCGTCGCCGATGCGGCCGGCGCGCTTTTCGTCCCAATATTTCCAGGCGTCGGAGCCGGAGCCGAGCACGTTGCCGCGCCAGTTGCCGCGCAGCATCGGTCCGGCCGGCACGTAGATCGCCGGCAGCCCCATGCTGATCGCGCCCATCAGCAGGCCGGGAGTCGTCTTGTCGCAACCGCCCATCAGTACCGCGCCGTCGATCGGATGGCTGCGCAGAAACTCCTCGCATTCCATGGCGAGGAAGTTGCGGTACATCATGGTCGAAGGCTTGACGATCGGCTCGGCTAGCGACATCGCCGGCAATTCGATCGGCAGGCCGCCGGCCTGATAGACGCCGCGTTTCACGTCTTCGGCGCGAGCGCGCAGATGGCCGTGGCAGGCGTTGATATCGCTCCAGGTGTTGATGATGCCGATCACCGGCTTGCCGACCCAATCGGCGCGGTCAAAACCGAGCTGTTGAAATCGCGAGCGGTGGCCGAAGGAGCGCAGATCGTTTTTGCCGAGCCAGCGATAGCTGCGCAGCTCTTCGGGTGATTTCTTTTTGGTGATAGCCATGCTGAAGCCTACTTGTCCCGTCCCATGGCTTGTATTGTACGCTTTACGACGGCAGGCGGCGAATTGTAGGCGCCCGCGATAACATCGGCGAGCTGCCCGCCGGTGAGCGGCACCACATTGAGATCCTGCCGCCGCGCATCGTCAAGAAATTCGGCATCTTGAAGCGTCTCATCGAAGGCCTGCCTGAGCGCAGCGATGCGCTCCGCGGGGACATCCGGCGGCGCAACAATCGGACGCCCGATGGAGGCCCGCGCAAAGAAGAGCTGCAGGGCTTGCCGTTGTTCCGGCGCCTGGGCGAGATCGAGCCCGGACGGCACGCCATTGATGCGAGGATCAGGTTCGAGAGAGGCCTGCAAAAGGATGTTGACCTCCTGCGCGCGCGCCAGCGTACTGCGCTCGAGCGAATCGTAAGCAAGACAAATGCCCTGAACCTCATTGCGCTCCATGGCGAGTTGCACCTCGTGCGACCCCTGATAGCCCAGGACGATGCGAAATTTCATTCCCAAGAGCGCGGCGAGAAATTGCGGATAGATGGCCGTATCTGCGCCCGAGCCGGTGCCGCCAACGGTTAGCTCTTTGTCATACAGGTCCTGCAGCGTCTTGACCGGAGCGTCCTTGCGTGCAGCGCAAACTGTCGTGTCGCGGCCAGGGCTACCAATCCAATTGAACTTCAAAGGATCGAATTTCGTCCCCTGACCGCCGAGCAGCGGTTCGAACGGGATGCCGCGATTGATGAGCCCGAGGACCGTGCCATCCTTGGGCGCGGTATTATAGAGCCGATCCGCGACCAGAAGCCCGCCCGAGCCGGGCACGTTCTGCGGGATGACGACAGGACTACCCGGAATGTGATTGCCGAAATGACGCGCTATGGTACGCGCCCACAGATCGTCCTCACCGCCGGGCGCGAAGCCGATCCAGAGTGTAATCGTCTTCCCTTTGTAGAATTCAGCTGGCGTTTCGGCGTAAGCCACGCCGACGGCGGCGGACACCGCGATGGCCGAGGCGACAGTTGCAACTCGCAACGCAGACATCGGCCGACTTTCGATCCTCAATCGCGAATATCCTGCAAGAACCATTCGGTCGGAATAGTGCGGCCCTTGCCGGCCTTGACCGCTTGCGCATAGACCCAACCGCCAACGGAAGAAAACTGCAGACCCTGATTGCCTACATTGCGGTAGAACGTCACCTGGTCGCGGCTCGTCCGTCCCTTGCACTTGCCGGTGACGAGGTCGGCAAAATCGGGTTTGTCTCCGCCGCGGCCGCGGTCCATGAATTCGGGACTGTCACCGCCGAACCCTGGTTGGGCATTCTTCGTCGGAATCCGCTTCATTTCCTCCAAGGTGCCGCCGATAAACGCGGCGGGTGAAAGGCCGCGTTCGGCCTGAAAGCGTTCCGTCTGCTTCATCTGCAGACCTGCGGTGCCCTGGCGGACCACCACGTCCAGCTTGTCCATCATCGTATCCGGTATTTCGCGACGCCCGAGATTGGTGATGTGCATCCCCTTCTCGATCCATTCGGCATCGTAGACCGGCTGCATGCTGTCGGTGCACGAGGACAAAAGATCGACGCCGCGCACCGCCTCGCGCGCACTGTCGACCGCACGCACTTCGATATTGAGCCGCTTCGTCATTTCATCGGCAAAGGCCTCGCGATGCTCGGCGCTGGGGCTGTAGATTTTGCACAGCCGTATATCGCGCACGCATTTGAAGGCTTCCAGGAAGGTGCGCGCCATGCCGCCCGATCCGAGCATGCCGACGATATGGGTATCTTCCCGTGCGAGATACTTCGCGCCGATGCCGGCGCCGCCGCCGACGCGCATGTGCTGCAGAACCCCGTCGTTGATGAAAGCCAGCGGCTCGCCGTTACGCGTCGACAGCAGGAAAATCATACCGCAAAAGGTGCCGGGCTCCCGGCAATATTTCTCCTCGGTCCAATTGCCATTTTTATCCTTCGGCCAGGTCATGATGTCCGACTTCATGCGGATAGCGAAATAGCCGTCGTTGGCGCCTTCCATCGTACCCCAGCGGAAATAGCCGTCCTCCCGTTCGCACGGGAAATACATGTCGATGCGCGGGCGATGGATCGCGCCGCCGGTGGGCAGCTTGCGGAATGCCTCCTCCTGCACCCGGACACAATCGTCCATGGTCAGCAGCTGCGACACGGTCTCATTGTCGATGATCAGCATGCGCGGCAAACTCCTTGTTCTTACAGTCCAACGCTTATGCAGGCTTCGTCATATCGAGCTTGAGCAACTTCGCCGCGTTGCGCCAGAATATTTTCTCGCGGTCTTCACTGCTGACCTTGAGGTCTTCCACGAGCTTGATCGCGCGCGGCTTCAGTGAGGTCAATGGCGGCGCATCGCTGCCGTAGAGCACGTGATCGGCGCCGGCCGAATCGACGACAAGCTGCGCGGCTGGCGGATGATAGGTGACGGTGTCGAAATACATGCGCTTGGCATAATAGCCGGGCTCGTGCTTGATCTTGATCGGCGTGTAAGACCCGAGGAAATAGCACTCCTCCTGAAGCTCATAGGCGTAGTTCAGCCGCCCGATGACTTCCCAGAGACCGCCGCCGCCGTGCGAGGCGACGATCGTTAGGCGCGGAAAATCCTCCAGCACGCCGCGCACGATCAGCCGTGACAACGCCAGGCAGAGATCGGCCGGCCGGCCAACGCTCGATGCCAGGCGATATTCTTTCACGCGCTCTTCGCCGAAGCCGACGTGAGGTGGATGGATGAACACCGGCACGCCGAGATCCTGCACCAATTCCCAGAACGGCCGCGCCTCATCGTCGTCGGGATAGTGACCCTTGTGGCTCGAATGGATCAGGATGCCCTTGAGTCCGAGCTGGCGAATGGCGCGCTCGGTTTCTTTGACGAATTCAGGACCACCGCACGGCAGCATGGTCGCAAAGCCGTACAGCTCGCCCTTGTATTGCTCTTGAATCTCCGCGGCGTAATCGCTCCAGCGCTGGATCGCATTAAGCTCGTCGGCCGGCGCCTTGCCGCGCATGTAGTGTGCGGCGTTGCTGAATACCGTCGCGTCGATGTTGCAGCGGCGATGCGCGTCGAGCACGTTTTCTATCGTCATCGGACAGCGGCCGGCCCAGGTCGGCCCGCTCTTGCCGTCCCAGGCAAGCGCGTCGGCGGCGGCCTCTTCGGGCGGGTAGACGTGGGTATGCCATTCAATAATCATCTGTTCGCTCTTAGTTCAGCTTCAGCAACCTCGCGGCATTGCCGCCCATGACTTTCTCGCGCTGTGCCGGCGTCATGCCGATGTGATCCATCATTTTCAGTCCCTTCATTTTCAACGGCACCATTGGCGGAGAATCGGTGCCGAATAGGAAATGATCTTCGCCCACGGTCTTGAGGCAACATTCCGCCGCCGGGGCCGCATAGCAGGCTGAATCGAAATAAAACATTTTCAGATAATGGCTCGGCGGGCGCTTGATCAGCATCGGCTCGTAGGGGCCGAGAAACGCCGAGAAATCGAGCAGCTCATAGGCATAATCCATGCGCCCGATGACTTCGCAGATGCCGCCACCCAGATGACTGCCGACGATTTTCACTTTCGGGAATTGCTCGAAGATGCCGCGCACGATCAGCCGCGCCAGCGACAGGCAATTGTCGGCTGGCCTGCCGATACTCGACGCCAGCCGGTAATCGGCCATCGCCGGCGTCGTCGCATCGCCCGGATGGATGAAAACCGGAATATCGAGATCGGTCACCAGCTTGAAGAACGGCCTTGCAGCATCCTCGTCCGGGTAGTGTCCATGATGGCTTGAATTGATGATCACGGCGCGCGCATCGTCTTGCTTTACGGCGCGCTCCAGCTCTTTGAGGAACTCGTCGCCGCCCGCCGGCACGCATGTCGCCATCGCGACGAATTTGTCCGGATGCAGGTCGCGGCACTTTGCGAGATGGCGGTTCGAGCTCTCGATCGCCGCGACGACTTCCTTCACCGACTTCATGTGCCTGATGTAGTGCACGGCATTGCTGATGACGGTGCGGTCGAGACCCGCAAGCGCGTGGGCCTTCAGCGCATCTTCCATCGTCATTGGCACCGGGACCGGCCACCACGGCTTGCCGATGAATTTCGGATCGTTGACGTGAACGTGCCAGTCAATCAGCAAAGCCGTTCTCCTTGGTGCATGACATTCGGAATGACATCATTGCTGTGCGCCCATGATGGCTGTCAGGCGCGCAACGATCTCGGGTGGGGTAGCGAGAGTTTTTTCGACGACCTGCTGCACTTCGTCAGCGCGGCCCGGTACGATTTCCAACTCGATTTTTTGCGCATCGGCCAGAAAATCCGGGTCGCTCATGGTCGCATCGAAAGCGGTACGCAGCAGTGCGACGCGGTCCTGGGGAACCTCAGGCGGCACAATGACATTCCAGCCGACGCTTGAATTGGAGTTCATGAACTCGAGGATGCGCTTGCCATCGTCGCTGGTAGCCAGGTCGCTGATGAGCGGAAGATCGGGCAAGTCGGGATGGCGCTTGAGGCCGGTCTGAAACGGCACGACGATCTTGCCATCCCGCAGCCATTCGCTCCGCGTCGTTTTCAGCGCCGTCCATGACGCAACCCGCGTATCGGCTTCACCACGCTCGATGGCAAGGTCCACATCGGCGGCACCGCGATAGCCGGTGACGATCTTGAATTTCGTCCCGGCCAACGCGTTCAGCAGTGTCGGCGTCACAAAGCTGTCGGTTGAGCTACCCCAGGAACCGGCGATAACCTCCGTGCTGCGCAGATCGGCGGCCGTCTTCACGCCGGTGCGGCTCATGACGAACATCACGCCGGTATAGCTCGCGATGCGCCCGATCCAATTGAAGCGCTTGGCGTCGTAACGCGCCGCTTGCGGATGCAGCATCTGGTTGACGGCGATATCACGCGGCAGCATGCCGAGCTGCGTGCCGTCACGTTCGGCCTTCTCATAGAGATTGACGGTGCCGACCATGCCGCCGGCGCCCGGCATGTATTGAATCAGGATCGCCGGATTTCCCGGAATATGCTTGGGCAGATGCGCAATCAAAAGGCGGCTGTAAAGATCGTAAGTTCCGCCGGGCTCATAGACCACGGTGAACCGCAGCGTCTTGCCTCTGAAGAACTCGTCCGCCGGCTGCGCGTGGGCGCAGGCGACGGATGCCAGGATGATGCAAAAAGCAAGCAACACGTAAACGCGGGAGCACTTCACTCTGCTACTCTGCTGTCGCGCCGGTGGCTTTGACCACCTTGGACCATTTCTCGGTTTCTTCACTGATGATCTTGCCGAAATCTTCCGGCGTGCCGGGAATGTTGGTGCCGCCGAGTTCGGCGAGCTTGTTCTGCAGCCCGGGATCGGCGAGCGCTTCGTTGATCGTTTTGTTGAGCTTGTCGATGATCGCGCGTGGCGTTCCCTTGGGCACCGCCATGCCGAACCAGGCGCTGGCTTCATAGCCGGGCACCGTCTCAGCCACGGTCGGTACATCCGGCAACGCCTTGGCGCGTTCCGCCGTCGTCACCGCGAGCGCGCGCAGCCGGCCGCCCTGAATGTGCCCGATCGAGGACGGCAGGTTATCGAACATGACCTGCACCTGTCCGCCCAACATGTCCGTGAGCGCGGGCGCCGCACCACGGTAAGGTACATGGACGAGCTCGACGCCCGTCATCAGCATGAACAATGCGCCCGACAGATGCACCGACGTGCCGATGCCGGACGACGCCATATTGACCTTGCCCGGATTGGCCTTGGCGTAATCGATGAATTCCTTGACCGTGTGCGCCGGCACGCTCGGATTGACTTCCATCACGTTGGGCACGCGGATGAAGCCCGCGACGGGCGCCATGTCCTGGATGAAATTGAACGAGAGATTTTTATAGAGCGACGCGTTGATGGCGTTGGCCGGATTGACCAGAAACACCGTGTAACCGTCCGGCGCCGATTTCGCGGCCATTTCGGTCGCGAGGTTGTTGCCCGCGCCCGGCTTGTTCTCGACCGCGAACTGCTGGCCGAGGTGCTCCGACAAATATTGTCCGATCAGGCGGGCGCAAATGTCGGTCGAACCGCCCGGCGGATAACCGACGAGCCAGCGCACGGCATGGTTCGGGTAATCGTCTGCGGCGCGGGCCGCGCCCGTGCATCCCAAAATCGAAAGCGCCAGGGCGACCGCAAAACGCTGCCGAACTCGACACTGCATTACGTCCTCCCGCCGCACTTCACCTTACGCATTGGGCCGAACCTACGCGGCATCCGCGATACCGCACAAGGGCGGCATCGCCGCGCCCCGCATGCGCTTCGCTACCTTGCCGGATGCGGTCCGGGCCGTTAGTTTCACCGCCTTCCCCCGGTATCGAACGACCAGCGAGGACATTGCCATGATCGATCTTTACGCGTTGACCAGCCCGAACGTGCAGAAAATCTACATCATGCTCGAAGAGACAAAGCTGCCCTACAAGGAGCATTTTGTCGATGTCTGGAAGGGCGAGCAGTACAGTCCGGATTTCATCAAGATCAACCCAAACTCCAAAATCCCGGCCATCGTCGATCACGAAGGCCCCGGCGGCAAGCCGATCACGATTATCGAGTTCGGGCGCGATCCTGATGTATCTCGCCGAAAAGTCCGGAAAGTTCATGCCGACCGACATGGCGAAGAAATACGATGTCCTGCAATGGCTGTTCTTCCAGGTCACCGGCGTCGGCCCGAATTTCGGCCAGTTCACTCACTTCAAATTGTTTGCGCCGAAGGACAAGGACCATAGCTATTCGATGTTGCGGCACCAGACCGAAGTGAAGCGGCTCTACGAAGTGCTCGAAAAGCGCCTCGGCCAGTCGCCTTATCTCGGCGGCAGCGAATATTCGATCGCCGACATCGCCACTTTCCCGTGGACGCGCAATCACGACACCCAGGGCGTGAAGTGGGAGGACAATCCCAATCTCGCGCGCTGGTTCAAGGCGATCGACGAGCGGCCGGCGGTCAAGGCCGCGCTCGCCAAGGTAGGCCAGATCAAATCGAACCGCGAAACCGCGAACGACGATCAGAAGGATCGCTTCTTCAACCGCGGTCGTTACGCGCGGGCGTAATCGGGTCATCTAAATCGTCTCGTACTGGCAAGGAAGCGGTGCTATCTCCTCCGCCCCACGATAGTGGGGAGGGGGACTGTGCTCTTCCGCGGTGGGCGGGGCGTTTGACTTGACGCTTCGTCTGCAATGCCAGAATCCTCCTCACCGCCCGCGCCCCCTCCACCATGCTTCGCCGACGCAAAGCGTCGGCGTATCTTTAATGGACGGCGGCCGAAGGCCGCCTATGCCCCCTCCCCGCTGTTGCGGGTGCGGACGGAGCGAGCCCTCTCGGTCTCGCGATGCATCTGCATCCGAGCTGTTGGTAAACTGTAAGAATTCGCTTCGCTCTCCGCACCGATCTTCGTCAGAGCATGCCGGCGGTGGTCACTGGCATCCTCACGATCAATGCTTTGAGCCACGAAATGTAAGCGTAAGAAGAAAAGGAAAGCGGAACGCCGACAAACGCTGATCCATATCCTCCGCACCTTTTGGGTGCGGCTCACCCTTTGCAAAGGGCGCTCGCCCATCGGCGTTCCACCGCGGTTCTCGCCAAAGGGAGTCATCGTCCCTGAGGCTCAGCTCTAGGCCAGGCTTCCTGGGACGTGGTCTGAACGGGCGTTACCCGCCTTCGCCTGTCCCAGTCCAGCGAAGCACCTCGCACCTCGGTCATAATGCCGGGAGGCTGATGCCCAAGCTGCCCGGGAGCGAGGATGACGAGCCGCCGCCCGCGGGCACCGCATCCCGTTCCGATCAGCCAGGGTCACCGGCTGACGTCCTTCACGGCGAACGGGATGGCTCGGCATAAATCCTCGGAACCAACGTTTGTCAAACAAACAACTGGATTGCGGCGTGGCGTTTTGTCTAAGTGTTTGGCGGAACGACTATTAGTTCGCAACACGAATCATTTCATGCCGATCTGAAAATCTTCGCGGCCGTCAAAAAGACGCCGTCACTCACCGAAAAGATTCGGAAGCGTAAAGATTTTTTTGACAATCAAATTATTGACCTTCCCCGTTCCAGACTTCAGGCTAGATGAAAGTTTGCCGGCAAGCCGATTGTCGTGTGCCTCACCGGCTGTCAGCGCGAGCCGTGCCGGAAGCCCATTTGTATCGACAACCGCGTGAATCTTGCTGGTCAACCCGCCTCTTGACCGGCCCATCGACTGTGTTCTGTTTCGAGTCATGCAGGCACCATGCTGATGCGATCATCTGCACGGCTGCGTCATGCGTCGCGGCCGCAAGTCCGCTTTCGGGGCGAAACAGACATCGAAAAGCAGGCGCGACGGGCTAGATCGGTCGATAATGACCCAGCCTGTTCTCTAATTCCGGGCTTGGGGTCAAGCTCTCCGTGAACATCCTTGCCGGGCTCAGGGTTCTCTCCGCGGTAGGGCGTGCCCTCCGCATGATGGCGTAAGATGACGCTGGTGGATCAATGTGTAAAACGCGTTTTGCTCTTTCGAGCATCGCAAAGCCTGGGACGATCGCACCAACGCCAGCGTCCCGGCAGGGACGTGCGTTTCCCGCTTGTTAGCGGGAGCTCGGTTGTCCTGCTATGCAGGCTGAGTAGCAGCCTCCTTTGATGACCATTTGAATTCGGTGCCTTCGATCCACATTCGATGCAGAATGACGGCAAGCTTTCGAGCGACGGCAACTTTGGCTTTGCGGAGCCCGCTTCGCTTCGCAAGGCGGATGCCCCAGGCTTTAAGCGTCGACCATTTTGCTACGCGGGTGAGAAGGACATTGGCTGCCTCATAGAGGTAACTTCGCAGCATCTTGTCGCCCCATTTCGATATTCGGCCCGTCCAATCGGTCTCTCCGGAGGCGTACCGTCGCGTTGTTAGTCCGACATAGGCTCCGACGCTTCTCGATCTCTTGAAGCGAGTGGGGTCGTCGATTGTCGCAAGGAAGCAAAGAGCTGTGACTGGACCGACGCCTGGCGCAGTCATGAACCGTCGAACTTGGGCATCATTGCGGGCCAATCGCATCACCGTGCGATCGAGATCGTCGACCTGCTGCTCGATAGCGTTGCGCGCATCGAGCAGCGGCCTGACCGCAGCCATCAGCTCGGGACGACTCTCAATCAACTCTTCGGCTCGCACCGCGAAGACATTGAGTTTGGCGCGGCCGATGACGAGACCAAGGTTCTTGAGCAAGCCGCGGACCTGGTTCTCAAGATCGCGCTTTATCTTAACCAACAACGCCCGACTTGCCAGCAGAGCTTTAATGTAATGGCTGTCGAGATCCTTGACGCGCACCTCCTTGAACCAGCCGGTTTGCATGATGCGGGCGATCCCGGCCGCATCATTGCGGTCGCTCTTATTGATCTGCATCTTGAGTACCGCCTTGGCATGGCGCGCGTCGATGCAGATCACTGGCAGGCCAAGTTGCTTGAGCTCAGTCCACAGCCACGTGGCCGTCGGTCCGGCCTCAAGCCCGATCCGAACTACACTTGGCGCATTTGATGTCACGAACTCAGCAATCGTCTCGGGCGCGGAATTGACCATCCCCTCTCGGATGACAGACCCTGTTTGGTCCACCACACAGATCGCTGTCAGCTTCAGCGATACATCCAGTCCAACATAATGTTCCATTGCGGCTCTCCATCGTTGCAAGGCCCCATGAGGTGGACCTCGTCGATTCCTGGAGAGCTGATTCCCAAAGCCTGAATATGGCTCGATCCCGGAATTACCCCATGTGTGAAAACGCATCGCCTGCTTTGATTCTCACGATAAGATTCTTGCGCGATTTGCGGGAGGATCGGATGAGGCGCTTCGTTGAGGGGGCGGATCGCGGGCAGACCACGTTGTTTCCGGAGTGCCTGGAAGACTGGATCGGCGAGAATAATCCGGTTCGGGTGATCGACGTCTTTGTCGAGGAACTCGATCTGGCGGGGCTTGGGTTCGATGGGGTTGCCCCCGAAGCAACCGGCCGGCCGTCGTATCACCCGTCGGTCCTGCTGAAGCTTTACATCTACGGCTATCTCAACCGGGTTCAGTCGAGCCGGCGGCTTGAGCATGAAGCTGAACGCAACATTGAGGTGATGTGGCTGGTGTGCCGGCTCGCACCCGATCACAAGACGATTGCCGACTTCCGCAAGGATAATGGCGGCGCCATCCGCAAAGTGTGCGCGCATTTTGTCGCGCTGTGCCGCGCGATGGGCCTACTGACGCAAGCTAGCGTGGCGATTGACGGTAGCAAGTTCAAGGCGGTGAACAACCGCGACAAGAACTTCACACGCGCCAAGATGGAGCGGCGCATGGCGCAGATCGAGGAGAATGTCGCGCGCTATCTGCAGCAACTCGACACCGCCGACCGGCAGGAGCCGTCAGAGACGCTCCAAACCAAGATGAACCGCCTCAAAGAGAAGATCGAGACGCTTAAGCAGCAGATGCGGCGTCTCGAGGGTCTCAAGGTGGAGATGCTTGCGACCCCGGACCAGCAGATATCGCTGGTCGATCCCGATGCCCGCTCGATGGCGACCAGCGGCCGCGGCTCCGGCGTCGTCGGCTACAACGTCCAGATTGCCGTTGAAACTAGCCATCACCTGATCGTCATGCATGAGGTAACCAACGACGGGACTGACCGATCGCAGCTCTCCCATGTGGCCAATGAGACCAAGGCGATACTGGGCGTGGACAAGCTCGATGCCGTGGCCGACCGCGGTTACTTCAACAGCGAAGAGATTCGCGCCTGCGAGGAAGCTGGCATCACAGTCACGCTGCCAAAGCCGATGACCTCGAACTCAAAGGCAGAGGGGCGCTACGGCAAGCAGGACTTCCGCTACGTGGCTGCAGAAGATGTTTACGTTTGTCCCGCCGGGGAGAAGCTCACCTACCGGGGACTGTCAGGAATGTTGTGTGTGAGGCCATAGTGATGGAAGGCAAGGGAGCATCATATGGCAATCGAGAAAGACGTACTGGATCGGCTACTGGATGGCCGCGATCCGAAGGATGTATTCAATAAAGACGGGTTGGTCGACGAGCTGGAGAAGGCGCTCTCCGAGCGGATTTTGAATACCGAGCTCGACGAGCATCTGGACGATGACAGCGTTGAGGGCAAGTCCAATCACCGCAACGGCTATTCTAAGAAGTCGGTACTGACCGGCACTTCGAAGATGACGCTATCGGTGCCGCGTGATCGGGCCGGAACATTCGATCCGAAGCTGATTGCCAAATACCAACGTCGGTTTCCGGATTTCGACGACAAGATCATCTCGATGTATGCGCGGGGGATGACGGTCCGCGAGATCCGTGGCCATCTCGAGGAACTCTACGGCATCGACGTTTCACCCGACCTGATCTCGGCGGTTACCGACGCGGTGCTGGACGAGGTTGCGGAATGGCAGAACCGGCCCCTCGATATCTGCTACCCGCTAGTGTTCTTCGATGCCATTCGGGTCAAGGTCCGCGATGAAGGCTTCGTGCGCAATAAGGCGATCTACATCGCGCTGGGTGTTCTACCCGACGGCACTAAGGAGATTCTTGGCATCTGGATCGAACAGACCGAGGGCGCCAAATTCTGGCTACGCGTCGTCAACGAGTTGAAGAGCCGCGGGGTTCAGGACATTCTCATCGCCGTGGTCGACGGCCTGAAGGGTTTTCCCGAGGCCATTAATGCCGTTTTCCCACAGACAATCGTTCAAACCTGCATCGTCCACCTGATCCGCCATTCCATGGATTTTGCCTCCTGGAAGGATCGCAAGAGCTTGGTGCAGGCGTTGCGGACTGTCTATCGTGCTGCCGATGCTGCTGCTGGCCAGGCCGCGCTCGACGCCTTTGCGCAAGGTCCCTGGGGCGCAAAGTATCCGGCAATCGCGCAGAGCTGGCGCCGCAATTGGGAGCTCGTGATACCATTCTTCGCTTTCCCCGAAGGCGTGCGACGAATTATCTACACCACAAATGCCATCGAGGCGCTGAACTCGAAGCTGCGCCGCGCCGTCAGAACCAGAGGACATTTTCCCTCTGACGACGCCGCGACGAAGCTGCTATATTTGGTTTTGAACCATGCCGCTGCGGAATGGAAACGACCGCCGCGTGAGTGGGCCGAGGCGAAGACTCAATTCGCCGTCATGTTCAACGAGCGGTTCGTGAACTCATGACGGATAACCGGTCTCACACAGAAATACTGACAGTCCCCACCTACCGCTACACGACCGAGGAAAACGGACTGGTCCTGCGCCGCTACTGGACCAATGCTTGCCAGGGCTGTGTCATCAAGCAAAGTTGCACTACCGGCAAGGAGCGGCGGGTCACCCGATGGGAGCATGAGCATATTCTCGAAGCCGTGCAGCGCCGGCTCGATGAGCACCCAGAGAAGATGCGGCAGCGGCGCGAAACGGTCGAGCATCCCTTCGGCACCATCAAGGCCAGGATGGGCGCAACCCATTTCCTGATGAAGACGCTGCAAAAGGTCGCCACCGAGATGGCGCTGCACGTGCTGGCCTACAACCTCACCCGCGTCATGAACATAATGGGTGTCCGGCCGCTCCTGGCGGCAATGCGGGCGTAGCATCAATCCGAATAATCAATGCGCCTGACCAACCGCGACGTCCTTACGTCGCCTCTTCTCAGGCGTTTCTACACAACCAAGGCCCTTAGCTGCCGCGCATCGCTATCTGCGTCGTGTCGGTTATCGGAGGAACAACTGCCGCGCAGACTTATTGCAGCCGCGGCAGGTTTTGACCCGGAGCGGACTCCCAGCGCACTGCCCCGCCGCCTGCTTGCCCAACTGTGCCGAAAGCTCAAGCCACGCGGATCACGGTCGACGGCAGGCCTTCCGGCTTGGGGTTGTCGGCGCGTTTGACTTGGTTGCGCCCCTGCGATTTGGCGCAATAGAGCGCGGCATCGGCGTCTTCGAGTAGCGCGGCAAGGGGACTGTCAGGAATGTTGTGTGTGAGGCCATAGTGATGGAAGGCAAGGGAGCATCATATGGCAATCGAGAAAGACGTACTGGATCGGCTACTGGATGGCCGCGATCCGAAGGATGTATTCAATAAAGACGGGTTGGTCGACGAGCTGAAGAAGGCGCTCTCCGAGCGGATTTTGAATACCGAGCTCGACGAGCATCTGGACGATGACAGCGTTGAGGGCAAGTCCAATCACCGCAACGGCTATTCTAAGAAGTCGGTACTGACCGGCACTTCGAAGATGACGCTATCGGTGCCGCGTGATCGGGCCGGAACATTCGATCCGAAGCTGATTGCCAAATACCAACGTCGGTTTCCGGATTTCGACGACAAGATCATCTCGATGTATGCGCGGGGGATGACGGTCCGCGAGATCCGTGGCCATCTCGAGGAACTCTACGGCATCGACGTTTCACCCGACCTGATCTCGGCGGTTACCGACGCGGTGCTGGACGAGGTTGCGGAATGGCAGAACCGGCCCCTCGATATCTGCTACCCGCTAGTGTTCTTCGATGCCATTCGGGTCAAGGTCCGCGATGAAGGCTTCGTGCGCAATAAGGCGATCTACATCGCGCTGGGTGTTCTAAGCTTTCGACGATTGCTTGCCTTCGACGATATGCACTCGACCGGGTTTTTTAGTTGGGACTATCTTTTCGAACTCGGTCGCAATCGAGATAAATACCTGAACGAATATCTCGCCGAACTTGCGCAAAAAGGCCTTTCCCGCGCGCCGGCGGGATAAGCCCCGCGACATCGCCGGTTATTTCACCGCTTATTTGCATAGAATCTTTGCAACGCCAATAACAGTTTGATGGAACCGCATGCGTAGATTTACCTACGCGCGTTCGGCACGCGCACTCGAGCACTGCTTTTGCACGAGGGGCGACTTCAGCAAGGGAAAGGATCATGTCATGCGCACATTGCTGTGGAATCTGTACGCAGATGAAGTCGGGGCGGCCGCGATCGAATACGGTCTGCTGGCAGCAGGCATAGCGGTCGCCATCATCGCGGTCGTTGCTGGACTCGGTACCCAGCTCAATACGACCTTCACCACCGTCTCCAGCGCTCTTAAATAGCCGGCCAATCGCTCCGGCATCTGCCCCTAACCGGTCAACGATCGGCCAACCTCGGCGAGACACCGTCGAGGCAGTGCCGGAGTGGCACGATCGATCGGACGGGAAGTTTCATCAATCGCCTCGTCGGCGATGCCGAGAAGCGTCGGCGGAATTTCAACGCCACAGGCGCGGCCGCTGCTGACCCAAATGCAATGTTGCGGCTTTAATGGACGCTCCCAGACGCTGACTGTTTCCGCCGCTCCCGCAGTCCATCGACTAGATTGATCAGTCATTACCGGGTGGAACAGCGTCAAATTCAGGCAAATGCGAGGAGAATCCAAGCGCCAGCGTTAAGCTGCCTGCAATCGTCATAAGGGTAGCTGTTTTACGGAAGGGTGCGGTCGCCAATCTCTGAAAGCACGTCCGCAACACGGAGCCAGGGTTCATGCTTGCGCTGCCGCCCGAGGAGAGGCGACGGGAGCCGCGGCGCCCGCTCTACCGGGCGGCGAGGATCCAAATCGGCAACGGCGCGCTACCGCGCGAGTGTGTTGTCATGGATATTTCCGATAGCGGCGTGCGGCTCCACGTTGACGGGTTCGAGGTGCCCGACGAGTTCGTGCTGGTCCTCACCGGTCACCACGTTACCCAGGAGAGCAGATACAAAGTGGTCTGGCGGCTAAACCAAGAACTCGGCGCCAAGTTCATTAGTATCGTCTGGCAGGGTATGGATTGATTTAAGCGCGCCCATACGTCGGTGGCGAAGAACAGTGCCAGCTGCCGTGCTTAGTTCGCCTGTCGGACGCTATGGAATATTCGGCCCATCTCCGGATTACTGCGGCTTGATGTTCGCCGCTTTGACAACCCTGGCCTACTTTTCGGTTTCGTCGGCGACCTGCTTGGCAAAGTCGGCGGGCAACATCGGCGCTGGCACGCCGCCGAGATCAGCCAAACGCGCCTTGTGTTGCGGGTGGTGAGCCCGACGCACTCCATTGTCAGGCATTTTGGGTCGCAGTACTTAAGAACTTGGCGCCAATATCTAGGCCGTTTCGCCAGACCACCTTGTACGTGCCGCTCCGGCCTTCCGCGCCTTCAGGAAAGAGCAGAACAAAGTCATCGAGAACCTCAAAACCATTGACGTGGATCCGCACGCCTTCGGTAGAAACATTGGAGACGAGACAATAGCGCGGCGCGATGCCGATCCCGAGCTTGATTGTAGCCAACTTTCCGAGGCGCTGGCGCGGAGTACGGCGTCTTTCCTCAATATCGAGCGAACTCATGATGCACAGCTCCAAATGGCAGGCCGCGCCACGGCGCTGGCGACAGCCCCCAGTGAAAATACTTACCGAACGGCAATTGTCGTCGATCTAATGCGGACATTCGGATTTTTCTCACATTTGCCTGAAAATCGAGCGGTCACACCGGGTCCGTCTTCTCGACATCGGCACACGCCCGCTCTATCGATAATTCAAGGCCACGTCGTTGTTGGACGGGATGCGGGAACATGTCAGATGAAACAATACCCTGCGCGGCAGTGTTTCGGAAAACCCTTGAGACCTACTTCTCAGCAATAGCCGCGCGCGATCCCGAGCTTATTGCCTCGGTCTTCGCTATAAACTGCGAGATCGAAGACCCGGTCGGCAGTCCCGTTCGCAATGGGCGAGACGGAGTAGTTCAGCTTTTCGGCTCTGGAGTAGCGGCCTTAGCGTCCAGGGTGGAAATCACAATCCTGGCGGCGATACCCTGCGGCAGTTGCATAGCCGCGCACTGGACAATGATCGCGCACGCAAAAGCTGGCCGCGAGGTCAAGGCCCAGGGCATTGACGTGCTGCGTGTCGACTCGCACGGCCATATTGTCAGGGCGGAAGGTTACTGGGACGCGGCGGCGTTTCGTCAGATGCTTGCCGCCAACTAAACCCGTCGCGCGCGACCGCCGTGCCTTCGTCGCGGAACCGCGAGTTTGAGCGTCGCATACGGGCTCTTTGAAAGTATCGGATGGCTCAACTACGGCGTAAAATCAGAACACAGTTAAAAGTGCATTGCTGGGACAGGCCCGGTCGCGATGAACGAGCTCAAATCCACTCGAACTTAGATTTTAGTGCACGTCGCAATGGTCAACGTCGTACCAACGATCCCGCACCGTCTTTTGCTCGACAAGGCGCGCACACCAACCAACGACATCGATCTCAAAACCGCGAAGACGCTCGGCCTAAACGTGCCGCTGACCCTGCAAGCGTCGGCCAACGAAGTGATCGAATAGCTGTTTTGCTGCGATTGCTCACGTCCGGAAGTGGCCCTTAGCTGCCGCGCATCGCTATCTGCGTCGTGTCTGTTATCGGAAGGACAACTGCCGCGAACGATAGACGGTCGGGGCGGCAGTTCTTGACCCGACTGCGACATCGGTTGCGAGACTTTGATGCAACGCAGCACGGTCGTTGGTTCGCTGGATCGGCGGAGTCTCCGTCGTTACGGCAATCGTTTTTGCCGAATGTGCAGATAAAGCTTGCTCCTCGTCTTTCGCAGAAAGCAATATAGTCTCGACTGCGGGGAGGCGCGATTTTGCGATCCACAGTGAGACAATCATGAACCGTTCCTGCAAGGTAGCCCTCACTGTGTTCATCCTAGTCGGCGGCATTGTCGGATCAGCGACTGCAGGTCCATACGAGGATGGTACGACCGCCTTCGCGCGCGGCGACTATGAAACCGCTATGCGAGATTGGCGCCCCCTCGCTAACAAGGGTTTTGCCGGCGCACAGTTCGGTCTCGGGGTCATGTACGCCAACGGCGACGGTGTTCCACCGGATTACGGGGCTGCGCTGAGCTGGTTTCGAAAGGCGGCCGACAAGGGTTATCCGCCCGCACAATTCGAGCTCGGGCGTCTGTACGTCAACGGCCATGGTGTCGCAAAGGACTATGCGGTTGCACTGAGCTGGTTTCGAAAGGCGGCAGACCAGAGCTATGCCGACGGACAATTCGCTCTGGGCGTCATGTACGAGAACGGCCAGGGCGTTGTGCAGGCCTATGCATCGGCGGCGAGCTGGTATCGGAAGGCAGCCGACCAGGGCAACGCCACCGCGCAATATGCTCTCGGGATCTTGTACTCCAAGGGCGACGGCGTCCCGAAGGACCTTGTCAGTGCCTACATGTGGTTCGACTTAGCGGTGGCGCGGAGCGACAAGCTCCAATCGCCGATTTCAGCGACAAGTGCGGCAGACTATCGCGATACCGTGGCCGAGAGAATGAGCAAGGAGCAAATCGCCGAAGCGCAGAAGCGAGCCCGCCTATGGGAGGGTGGCCAAGAAACAACAAAACCCTCTGACGCGGGCATCAAGTAACCCGCGTGATGACCCGCACCCGCGCGCCGGCTTGGGACTCAATCCGCCCGCCTCCCGGCGATTGCTGGAACGCGGCACTCGTATAAGAGCTGATATTCGCCCGCGCGAACTCCGCGCGATGGCAGGCAACAGATTATGGAAAAGGCGGCCTCGAGCAGTTCCTGTACGGCGGCGCAACCCGCAATATTTGAAGGCTCCTGCGCAAAGGCACTACCGGTTTGATGGCGGGCATGGCTTATCTCGGCGTTTATTTCAGGGGCCTATGCGCAAAGTCCCATGCTAAACCCGCCGGCTTCGGCAAGCCTGAGGGGAGGATGACCCTGTAGAGCTGGTCATCGGGTCTCAGGCGATTGTGGCACGGTGCCTGGCGTCGAGGAATTGTACGCTACGCAGCGAGATCGATATTCGGATTGCACTCGCCGCTTGGCAGAATTCCGCGTGCAAGCTGCGTGCGCTAGCGCGATCGGTCTATTTGGCAGACTTAAAGGAAAAAGCTGCTTGGCCGATTTGCGAAGCGATCCTGATCTAGTCCGATTCTTTTACATTTCCTCGGCAAATATCCGCATCGTAGAATCCAAATGTCGCTATATGATCAGGGTGGTCTTCAAATACTCGCACATTAAATACACATTTTGACTTTCGCTCTGTCATTGCGCCAACAGGTTGCTTCACCGCCTTCATTTTCTTTAGAAATATACTGACTTTCGGTGAGTTAAAGACGAGGTCGATCGCCCTGTTCTCGTCGGTTGCGTCATCTGCCCAGGATCGACTTTCGAGGTTCAACCAAATTGACGATGCAATAAATAAAGAAAGAATAATGCGGACAGTTTTCGTTAAAGCAATTTCCACGCTGTGACCTGAGAGGTTTTTGAATCAGGCGGATAGAGATGGGGCAAAGACAAAAGCTCCGGGATATTGGCGTGGTCTTTTCTTTGAAAACCACGCGAAGTCTTGAATGTCGCCTTTTGGCCCGTCGCTTCGGGGCGGCGCAGCAATTCTGTCGCTTTCGGAGCGAAGCGGATATTGAGCCGGATTTATCAGCACACGGCGTGAGGCTCCCTATGCAGCCCTTCCCGATCTTAACTTCAACTTGTCTGCACTTCGGACATTCAAAAGGAATGCAATTCGTGCCCGAGGGACTCTGGCTCTATGCCAAAGAGCCGCATCTTTTGTTCCGCACTTGGGGCAGTCCGGCCGTTCAATCGAATCCGAATGCGCTGTAGCCGGCTGATAGACGGTCATAGGCGCTCCTCTCTCACAGGCGCGAGCCAGACCGCTCTCAGCCACCGACGCCTACCGATGATGAAAAAGTGTGCGCCCGGCGAGGGGCGGAGTCGAGCTGCAACAGAAGGGCGAAAATGCCCAAAAATCCGGAGGACGGAACACGAACGGACGGAAAACTGAATAGAATTTTTGGCCACAAATAGGGCAGCGTGAGGATATTGACAAAAATGAGTAAGTGCACTAATTAATGGGTTAGACTAAGTCCTCTCAACGGAGTGGATGTTATGAAGAACGGAAAGAATGAGACAAAAGGGCATTTGGAAAGCGCCCTGAGAGAAGAGCGCCTCCAAATCATGCTCGATGGCGATGAATTACACGCGGTAGATACATTTCGCTTTGAGCACAGAATGCCTAGTCGAGCCGCGGCAGTCCGGGAGTTGTTTCGTCTCGGACTTTCGGTTGCGGGGACTGGCGCTGGGAGCGTCGCGCTCGAAGGTATTAAGTCGAGCGATTACGGCGTGCTCAGTCAGCGCAAAACACGGGAATAGTGGCAACTACTCATTCCCAGACTACTTAGGTCTTATCGGATTGTCGGATGCGTTTTTCTGGCGGACGGTCTTGTCGTCGGCCCTAGGCTGCCGATGACTGCGGGGCAGAAGAGAGGCGAACCGTGGCAACCATTCTTCCTTTTTTGCGCGAACAAGAGGCCGCTTTCGACCCCAAAGACATTGAGGCAATGTCAATGGCGTTGGAGGAGGTTTGCGAGGTGCTCAGGCTGCGGGAGGACAATGCCGCAAGACAAGTAATGGCTGTGCGCATCATCGAGTTGGCAAAGACTGGCGAGCGCAGCCCGACGCGTCTGCGCGATAGAGTGCTTCATGAAGCGGGTATGGTGGAGCGTATTGGCCTCGACGACAAAGCGCCCGCGAGCATTGCCACAGGAAATGCCGGACGGATGTAGATTCCGTTGTCGCTCGTAGAGCATTGGGCGGGCGACGCCTGCAGATATGTCATTTTAGCTCGCCATTTATAAGCACACGCTCCAAGCCATGATCCGATCCGACCTGGTCGAATGATGGTCCGGTCAGTCGCTCAGATTCGCCATCATTGCCCGCATGAAACGCACGGCGGCGGGGCCTTTAAGGGCGCTCGCCCAAAGATCCCGCGCCATTTTCTCGTGCAGCGCCAGCGCCTCGGGCGCCGACGTGATCATAGCCATGCCGACGCGGACGTTCGGCTCTTCGCCGAGACGGAACGGGCTCAGCGCCAGGATTTGCCGGTCAGGCTGGCGAAAAATCTGGAAGCTCGTGTGCGGCAGCGTGTCCTGCACGATGCCGATCTGGACGCCGATCGGCTCGTTCTCCATGAGCGCGGTGAAATGCCCGGCTTCGGCGCGCGCCAGCGCGCGGCGTTCGGCGCGGAGCTTTTCCGGCAAATCGTGGCGCCCGACCAGACCGTTGCGCAGAAACCGTTCCATCTCGGCGGCGGCGATCAGATTGACGACGGCGGGCTTACGCCGCCGATAAGTGTCCTTGCGCTGGCGCAACACCACCATCAACTCGTCGATCTGCGCTAGCGCCCGCTCGCGGGTATTGATGCCGGCGGGCACCAACTCGCGCAGCACGTCGCCAAGCGCGCGATCGAATGCGTCGGAAGCCAACACATATGAGATCGGCCCGGCGAGTACGATGACGTGCTCGGCGGTTTCCTCGATCTGCCGCATGCGCTCGAAATAGCTCACCGCCGACGCGATATATTCGACGCCGACGCCCAGCAGTGTCGGTACCGAGACCTGGAGCAATTCAGCCAGCTTCTCCAGCGTCTCGATCTTCGCCACTTCGCCCTTCTCGAAGCGGTAGAGTGCGGTGCGCGAAATGCCGAGCTTTTGCGCGATCTCCTCCGCAGAGAGGCCGGAGCCCAGGCGGAACGCCTTGAGCCGGTTGGCGATATCATCGAAGCGGATGGGCATCGGTTACGGCGTACGCGATGCCGCCCTCAGCCGCTTCGCCGCATCGAGCGCGGCGAGGACGATGTTCTGATAGCCGGTGCAGCGGCAGAGATTTCCCGAAATGCCGACGCGGATGTCTTGTTCGGTCGGGTCCGGATTGTCGCGCAGCAGTTCGATCAGCGTCGTCAAAATACCTGGCGTGCAGAAGCCGCATTGCAGGCCGTGATTGTCGCGAAACGCCTCTTGCAGCGGATGAAGCTTGTCGGCGCTCGGCGCGATGCCTTCGACGGTCAGGATGTCGTGGCCGTCGGCCTGCACCGCCAGCATCAGACAGGACCGTGCGGAATGGCCGTCCAGCAAAATCGTGCAGGCACCGCAGACGCCGTGCTCGCAGCCGAGATGCGTACCGGTGAGGCCAAGCTGATGACGGATGAAATCCGCCAGCGTCACGCGCACCGGCACGGTCGCCTCGTAGCGGCGGCCATTCACGGTGACGGCGATGTTTCGTGACTCGCTCATGCGCCCATGCCTTTCTTCATGCGCCTGTGCCCTTCACGATCCGTTCGTGCGCTTTGAGCAAGGCGCGGCGCGGCAGCACTGTCGCCAATTGCTGGCGGTAGGAGGCAGGTGCGTGAATGTCCTCGATGGCGTCGACCTGGCGCAGTACTTCGCAAATCTCGCGCAGCCGTTTTTCCTCGATCATTTCGCCGATCAGCGCGCGTTCGACGTCATGCGCCCGCACCGGCGCCGGCCCCATGCCGCCGAGCGTCACCGACGCGCGGGTGACCTTGCCGTTGCGGTCCTCTTCGATCAGCACCGCCGCCGAGACAATGGCGAAATCGCCATGCCGGCGCGCGAACTCGACGAAGGCATAGCCGTGTCCGGGCGCCCAGCATGGAAATGTCGCGCCGATCACGAGCTCATCGAGTTCGATCGACGACATCATGTAGCCGGCGGGAAAAGCTGAAAATTCGATGCTGCGCGCACCATTTTTTCCGATGACCGCCACTTTTGCATCGACCGCCGCGGCGACCGAGACCAGTTCGGCCGACGGATCGAGATGACAGAGCGAACCGCCGAGCGTGCCGCGATTGCGCGTCTGCCGGTGTCCGACTTGCGTGATTGCCTCGTGCATCAACGGGCAGCGCTCGCGGACCAGATCGGAGAACTCGATATCGCGTTGCCGCGTCATGGCGCCGATTTCGAGCGCGCCGTCCCGCTCCCGGATATAGCTGAGGCCGTCGACACGGTTGAGATCGATGACGTGGTCAGGCAGCACGAAGCGCATGTTGAGCATCGGCATCAGCGACTGACCGCCGGCGAGCAGCTTGGCGTTGTCGAGACTGCCGAGCAGACCGACGACGTCGGCCGCGGTGCGCGGGTCGTGATAGGAAAAGGGCGGCGGTTTCATCCCGGGCGACGTACTTTGACTCTGTGCCAAAAAGCGTGCTTCACTCCAAAAAGCATACTGCAATCCCAAAGTTGAAACCAGCCGATGAAGTCAGCGCGATGAAGCCGGCGGCGTTCCGCTACCACGCGCCGAAAACGATCGACGAGGCGGTCGCGCTGCTCGCCGAAGTTGCTCCGGAGGATGGCCGGGTTCTCGCCGGCGGCCAGAGCCTGGTACCGACGATGGCATTCCGGCTCGCCAAGCCCGGGCATCTTGTCGATATCAACGGCGTCGAAGCGCTCAATCGCCTCGCGGTTACCGAGGACAAGCTTGTCATCGGCGCATGCGTGCGCCACTCAGCGTTCCATAAGCCGGTTTGCGACGGTCCACTCGGCAAGTTTCTTACCGACGTAGTCCACCATATCGCCCACTTCCCGATCCGCAACCGCGGCACGTTCTGCGGCAGCCTCGCCCACGCCGATCCGTCGTCCGAATGGTGCCTGGTGATGACGGCGCTCGACGGCGAACTCGTGGCGCGCAGCTCGAGTGGCACGCGCACCATCGCGGCGCGCGATTTTTTCAAAGGCATCATGACCACGGCGCTGCGCGACGATGAGCTTCTGATCGAAGCACGCCTGCCGCTCCTTGCCGCCGATACACGCTGCGGCTTCTACGAGTTCAGCCGCCGCGCCGGTGACTTCGCCATGGCTGCGGCGATCGGCACCTATCGCCTGGATGGCGGCAAGATGATCGAGCCGCGCGTTGCCGTCGGCGGCGTCGAGCCCAATCCGCGGCGTATTACCGAAGCCGAGCAAGCGCTTGCCGGTGCGATACCCGGCGACAAGCCGTTTCGCGCCGCGGCGGCGGCGGCGACCGCCGCCGTCGATGCCATGGAAGATGCGATCACCAGCGCGGAGTTTCGGCGCGATCTCGTTCTTGCGGTAACGCGCCGGGCCCTCGAACGCGCCGCGGCATGAGCGCCGCGCCGGCAAAGAAGCCGTGGATCGGCCAATCGGTCGAACGGCTTGAAGACCCGCCACTTGTGACCGGCCGCGGCGAGTTTGCCGGCGACATCAATTTCCCGCATCAGCTTTATATGCGCATCGTACGCTCGGCGCATGCGCACGGCCGCATTATCTCCGTCGATACCAGCGCCGCGCGGGCCGTGCCTGGCGTGCACGCGGTATGGACCGCCGCCGATACTGCCGACATTCCGCCGATCGATTTTCGCGAGGGCAGCATCCCGGCGCTCGATCCCTATCGCCAGCCGGTTCTGGCCAAGGGGTTCGTGCGCTACGTCGGCGACCCGGTCGCCGCCGTGTTCGCGGTCGACCAGTACATTGCCGAGGACGCCGCCGATCTGGTCGAGATGGAGATCGAGGAGCTTCCGGTGCTGCTCGATGCGTCGGCGCCGGTCGTCGAGTTCTCGCCGGGACACAGCACCGAAGCCGCGATCATCAAGCAGGGCTACGGCGACGTCGACGGCGTTTTCAAAACAGCCAAACACATCGTCGAAATCGAAGTCGCAATCGGCCGGCACTCCGGCGTGCCGCTCGAAACCCGCGGCGCTATCGGCCGCTACGATGCGTCACGCGGCATCCTCGAACTGCACGGCGCCGCCAAGGTGCCGCATCGCAATCAGGAACTGCTGTCGCGGATGCTCAACATTCCGCCGAGTTCGATTCACGTTCACGAATCGCATGTCGGCGGCGGCTTCGGCATCCGCGGCGAGCTTTATCCGGAGGACGTCCTGGTTTGTGTCGCCGCCAAAAGATTCAACCGCGTGGTGAAATGGATCGAGGACCGCCGCGAACACCTGATCGCCGCCAACCATTCGCGTCAGCAAAAGCACAAGATTAGCGCCGCAGTCGACGACACCGGCGTCATCCTCGCCATCGACGATCTCTACTATCACGACCAGGGCGCCTATATCCGCACCCACGCCACGCGCGTGGTGCACATGACGGCGGGCATCCTGCCGGGGCCGTACCGCGTGCCGGCCTATCGCTCGATCGGGCTGTTTCGGCTGACCAACAAAACGCCGGCCGCAACCTATCGGGCGCCCGGCCGCTACGAAACCACATTCGTGCGGGAGCGGCTGGTCGATGCCATCGCCGCGCAACTCGGCATGGATCGCATCGAAATCCGGCGACGCAATGCGATCGGGCCCGAAGAAATGCCCTACCTCCGGCCGCTCGAAGCGCTCGGCGAGGAAATCCACTTCGACACCGGCGACTATGTCGGCCTGGTCGACAAGCTGTTCGCCAAGATCGGCTGGGAAGAACTCAATGCCGACGTCAAGCGGCGCCGGGCCAATGGCGAGCTCGTCGGCATCGGCATCGCGATGTTCGTCGAGAAGAGCGGCCTCGGCCCGATGGACGGCGTGAAAATCTCGATCGACACGTCCGGCGCAGTCGAGGTGTTGACCGGCGGCGCGTCGATCGGACAGGGTTTTGAGACCGTCATGGCGCAGGTCGCCGCCGATGCGCTCGGCGTCGATTATCAGCGCTGCCGCGTGATTCACGGGCAAACCGATCTCATCCCGTTCGGCATCGGCGCGCATGCCTCGCGCGCCACGGTGATGACGGCGTCGGCAACCCACATCGCCGCGCTGAACGTGCGCAAGAAGGCGCTGGAGGTCGCCGGCGAACTCTTGCAATGCACGCCCGAGGTTCTCGACATCATGGACGGCGAAGTGGTCCGGCGAGACCGCACCGGCGGTCCCTCGATCAGCCTCGGCAAGATCGCGCAGAACCTGACGCCGACGTCGAAATTTCTCAACGGCCGCGATCCCGGCCTGTCCGCCGAAGGCTGGTTCCGCACCGAGCACCAGGTTTACCCCTACGGCTGCAACGTTGCCGTGGTCAACGTCGACCGCGAGACCGGCGCCGTCACCGTCGAACGGTATTGCATTGCCTACGATATCGGCCGCGCCATCAACCCGGCGCTGGTCGAGGGACAGATCGTCGGCGGTTTCGCCCAAGGTTTCGGCGGCGCGCTGTACGAGGAATTCACCTACAACGAACGCGGCGACCCGCTGGCGGCGACCTTCGTCGATTATCTGCTGCCCGCCATGCATGAAACGCCGCAGCCCGAGGTGATGCTGCGCGAGGATTACGATACGCCGCTCAATCCGCTCGGCATCAAGGGCGCCGGTGAAAGCGGCATTACCGGCGTCGGCGCCACGATTGCATCCGCTATCGACGATGCCATCGGCATTCCGGGCGCGGTGACGCAGCTTCCGGTGACGCCGCAACGGCTCAAACGGATTTTGGAAGAAAACCTGTAGCGTCTACTCGGGCTTGATGTGGGCTTCGCGGACGACCTTGCCCCACTTTTCGGCTTCGGCGGCCATGAACTTGCCGAGCTCCGCCGGCGACATGACCATCGAATCCGATCCAAGGTCGGTGAATTTCTTCTTGATCGCGGGATCGGCGAGCACCGCGTTGATGTTCTTGCTGAGCGCTTCGATGATCTCCGGCGGCGTGTGCGCCGGCGCGCCGACCGCGTCCCAGACGAACACTTCGTAGCCAGGCACGAATTCGCTGGCATTGGGAACGTCCGGCAACACCTCGGAGTGTGAGACTCCGGTAACGGCCAGCGGACGAAGCTTGCCGGCCCGGATGAACGAGAGCGATTGCAAAATCGGAGTGAACCCGGCCTGCACCTGCCCGCTCAGCAGATCGGGAATGTAACTGTTCTTGTAAGGGATATTGACGATGTCGACGCCGGTCATTTCCTTGAACAGCTCGCCGGCAAGATTGGTCGCCGCGCCGCTGCCGACCGAGGCGTAGTTGATCTTGCCGGGATTGGCCTTGGCGTAGGCGATAAACTCGGGCAGCGTCTTTGCCGGCACCGACGGATTGACGACCAGAACAAGCGGCAATTTCACGAGGCCGGACACCGGCGCGATGTCCTTCAACACGTCGAAGCTGAGATTGTCGTAAAGCGAAACATTGATGGCATTGGTCATCGTCAAGGTCAGCAGTGTGTAGCCATCGGGCGCCGCATGCACGACCATCTCAGTGCCGACATTGGCGGCGCCGCCCGGCCGGTTATCGACGATGAATTGCTGGCCGAGCCTTTGCGACAGCCCATCGGCCAAGAGCCGCGTCGCGATGTCGGGCGCAATGCCCGGAGGATACGGCACGATGAAACGCACCGGCCGCGAGGGATAAGTGTCCGCCCGCGCAACGCGCGATAGTGCCGGCGCCGCGACCGCGCCTGCAGCGAGTTGCAAAAAATCCCGGCGTTGAATTGTCATGATGCGGTTCGCGCCCCTCCGGTTACGACTATGGCCGAGTTCGAAGAGTTTGCCAGCGAAATCAAGTGCTAATCGAGTCGCACTCCGATGGCTTTGACCAGCGGCGACCAGCGCGCGACATCCTCCGCCATGAACTGGTTGAACCGCTCCGGCGTCCAATCGGTCAGAGGAATGACCGCCTGATCGACCAGCGACTGCGTGTAGGCCGTGTCGGCCATGGCAGCGCGGTTCGCCTCGGCGATTTTCGCCACAATGTCCTTTGCTGTACCTGCCGGCACAAAAATGCCGAGCACCTGCTGAGCCACCAGTCCGGGCACTCCGGATTCCACCGCGGTTGGAATCTCCGGCGCGATTGGCAACCGGGCCGGATTGGTCACGGCAAGCAGGCGAAGCTTGCCGGTGCGGTGAAACGCGAGCACCTGGCCGGTCATTGCCGGAATGATCATCGGGATTTGTCCGGCGATCACGTCGGCGAGCGCCGGCCCGGCGCCGCGATACGGCACATGCGGCAGATCGGTGATGCCGGTCAGCGATTTGAGCAGTTCGCCGCTCAAGTGATTTAAGGTCCCGGCGCCCGACGAACCGTAGGTCATCTTGCCGGGGTTCGCCTTGATATAGGCAATCAGCTCCTGAAGATTCTGCGCCGGCACCGAGGGATGAATGGCAATGCCGAACGCCGTGATGGCGACCATCGTCACCGGCACGATGTCCTTCACCGGATCGAGCAGCGGGTGCTCGCGCAAAATCATCTCGGTGAGGTTGATCGACGAGCTGCCGAGAAAGATCGTGTAGCCATCGGGATCGGCATGGGCGACGGCAGCTGCCGCCAGCGAGCCGCCGGCGCCCGGCTGATTTTCGATGAATACCGTGCCGAGACTGATCTTGACCTTGTCCGCCCACGGCCGGCCAACGATGTCGAATACACCGCCGGGTGGGAACGGCAGCACCAGCTTGATCGGCCGATTGGGATAAGTATCCGCTGCCGCAAAGCGCGGCATCGCTGCCAGCGCGGCCGCGCCCGCCGCGACGTGAAGAAATCGACGCCGCACAACTTTCATGAAGCTTCTCCCCGACGGCCCGGTGCGAACCGGACTCACTGCAGCTTGACGCCGACGAACTTGACCACCTTAGCCCACTTCTCGGTCTCATCCGTCATGTACTTGCCGAATTGCGCCTGTGATACCGGCATCGGCACAAAGCCGAGACCGACAAGCCGCTCCTTGATTGCCGGATCGGCAAGACCGGCATTAATCTGGCCGTTGAGGTATTCGACGATGTCCTTGGGCGTGCCCTTAGGGGCGCCGATGCCGAGCTGCGCGTCGACTTCGTAGCCCGGTACGAATTGGCCAATAGTGGGAACGTCCGGCAACGTCTCGATGCGAGTTGCAGTGGTGACGCCGAGCGCACGCAATTTGCCGGTCTGGACATAACCGAGCGTCGACACGATCGGATCGAACATGACCTCGGCACGGCCGGCCAACAGATCGGTCTGGGCCTCCATCTCGCCATGCCCCGGCACGTGAACCATGTCCACGCCTGCCAGCATCTTGAAAAGTTCGCCGCTGAAATGCGTGAGGTTTCCGGTGCCGGTCGACGTCATGTTGATCTTGCCCGGATTGGCCTTGGCGTAGGCGATGAACTCCGGCACGCTTTTGGCCGGAAAATCCAGATTGACCACCATGACAAACGGATTCCGGCCGATGCCGGCAACCGGAACGATGTCGCGGATCAAATCGAAGTTCGGATCGGGGCTCAGCGTGGCGTTGATGAAATTCGGCGAACCAAGTTCGAGCAGCGTGTAACCGTCCGCCGGCGCGCGCAGGACGGCCTCCGTGGCGATATTGCCGCCGGCGCCGGGACGATTATCGACGATGAAGCTCTGGCCGGTTTTTTGCGACAGCCATTGCGCCAACAGGCGGACGACGACGTCCGGTGCGCCGCCGGCATTGAAGCCGATCATGATACGCACCGGACGCGCCGGATAATCGGCCGCGCAAGCGATGTGCGGCAACGCCGGGAGCGCGGCAGCGATTGTTGCCGAATGCAGAAATCGACGGCGCGAAAATGTCATCGTGAGCCTCTTCACTCCAGCTTGATATTTGCGAACTTGATGACCTTCGCCCACTTCTCGGTTTCGTTGGCGACAAATTTTGCGTAGTCGGCGGCCGACATCGGCGCCGGGAAGCTGCCGAAATCGGCAAGACGCGCTTTGATCGTGGGATCGGCAAGGGCGGCAGTAATTTCCTGATTGAGCCGCGCGATAATCTCCGCCGGCGTGCCTGCAGGCGCGCCAATTCCGTTCGCCGCATACGCTTCGTAGCCCGGCAGGAATTCGGCAAGGGCCGGCGTGTCCGGCAGAATCGGCAAGCGTTCGGCATTGGTCACCGCCAATGCCCGCAACTTGCCGGACTTGACTTGGGGAACCGACGACGAGATCAATCCAAACGCGGCCTGCACACGGCCGGCGAGCAGATCGGTCATCATCGGGCCGCCGCCACGATAGGGCACATGAACGAGATCGACGCCGGTCCGGAATTTGAACAGCTCGCCGGCAACGTGCTGGATCGTGCCGACCCCGCCCGTCCCGTAGTTGATCTTGCCCGGATTGGCTTTGGCGTAGGCGATGAATTCGGGGACCGTCGTCACGGGCAATGACGGATTGATCTCCATGATCAAGGGCTGACGATCGAAGCTTGCAACCGCCGCGATATCGCGGACAAAAACGAAATCGAGATTGCCGTAGAGCGTGGCGTTTATGGCGGATGCCGTGGTGACCAGCAGCAGGGTGTAACCGTCCGGCGCCGATCTCGCGACCGCTTCGGTGGCGAGATTGGTGCCGGCGCCCGGCCTATTCTCTAGAATGAATTGCTGGCCGAGCCGTTCCGACAGCCATTGGTTGATCAGGCGGACGATCAGGTCGGCCGGGCCGCCCGCGGCAAAGCCGACGATGACGCGCACCGGCCGGTTCGGATAGTCGAGTGCCCATGCCGGCCGCGGCGCCGCCGCAAGCACACCGGCCCAGGCCACGTGCTGCAGAAACCGCCGGCGAACAACTTGCACCCGAAACCTCCCAGGCTGCATTTATTGCATCGGCTTGCAGCTCACTGGCGAATCTACACTAAGCTGAGTGCTCTTAAAATCCGGTCCAATGTCCGCTTCACTCTAAAACCGACCGAATTGATGCGCTGCTGCGAAATGTCGCGTCGATCTGTCGAAAAAATGATTTTGATGAGGCGGCCAAACAGTGACGCTGATGCCACGCTCGGCAAATGACGTGAGGAGTGCATTATCAGTATCAGTCCAATTTTCAACCGGCAGCCTTCGGGCAGTTGCCTGTGAGGCGCCTGATAACGAAATTCCGGGCTCGACAGGCGCGCAACTATGAAATTTGATCGGTTAATTTTGGCATTTTAACACTGCGGGAAAGCTGGTCTTCAACGATCCGCTGCACTTCAACCGACGGCCCCACGAGTCGCTCTGGAATGTGTACCCATCTTACGTGCATTTAACTTGTTCGACAGGGCTTCGTAATCTGAAGCGACTATGTTCGGGATTGGCGCGTTTGGGGCGCGTGCGGTGTGAATTGCGATGCTTGAGCCGTTTGAAAAATCCCTGTTGATCGTCGAAGACGATGAGCTTTTATGTCAATGCCTCGCTGGCGCGATGCAGACGCGAGGTTTCAGGGTGACAAGTGCCGGAACCGTCGCTGGAGCCTTGATCAAGATCGAGGCGAGCGCGCCCGCATTTGCCGCAGTAGATCTGCGGCTTCCTGACGGCTGCGGCCTAACTGTTATTGAAGCGCTGAAGAAACGTCGGGCGGAAGCGCGCGCAATCATCCTGACGGGTTATGGCAATCTCTCTACCGCGGTCAAAGCGGCAAAGATTGGCGCCATCGACTATTTCACCAAACCTGTCGATGCCGACGATATTGCATCCGTCCTGCTCGCGCCAGAACACTGCAAACCAGCGCCGCCGAAGCAACCGATGACGGCCGAACGCGCGCGGTGGGAGCACATCCAGAATATCTACGCATCGTGTGGACGCAATGTGTCGGAAGCGGCACGCCAGCTGGCTATGCACCGTCGTACGTTACAGCGAATACTTGCCAAAGGAACACCCCGATAGGCGCTTCAGCGCACTGGTGACGCAAATGATTACGGCGGAAGGAGTTGCCCTCATTGCCGAGTTGATTGCTGCGGCATGGTTCATCGTTGCGATTGCCGGCTTCACAATTTACCGCTCGAAACCATGGTTTGCATGCAGCGCGACGGCACTCGCGGCCCTTATCGTGGTTGTCACAGTCCTTATCGACTTGGCCACGTGAATTCAGTGCGGCGCCGCATGTTTGATTAGACTACAAATCCTTGGGGCGCGTACTCATTAATCCGGTTCTGTATGTGCAGCTCGCTGGGAGTCCGCTTCGCTCCCGAAAGCGACTGAATTGCTGCGCCGCCACGAAACGACGCGATGTACCAACAATGGCTTCACGCATCGCAACAAAAATCCGTCTATTCGATCACTCGATTCGAGAGGGCGAGCATGGTCGCCGGAAATTCCAGTCCGATCGAATTTGCGGCCTTGAGGTTAAGCACCAGTTCGAATGTTGTTGACTGCTCGATCGGCAAGTCTGCTGGCTTGGCGCCCTTCAATATCTTGTCCACCAGGATGGCGGCAGTCCGAAAATTCTCCTGGTAGTCCGGTCCATAGGACATAAGACCGCCGGCGTCGACCCATGAGCTTTCTTCGTACATCACCGGAAGCTTGTTGCTGCCGGCGAAGTCGAGAATTTTGGCGCGATATTTTCGTGTGAACGGTTCTGAGGTCACCAGCAGCGCCTGAGGCTGCTGACTGAGAAGGTCGGCCAAGGCGGCCTCCAGCTCGTCAAGCGTTCGTGGACCAACGGTGTGGATCATAACGTGTGACTCATCGGCCGCGATTTCTGTTTGACGCACCCGCTGTGCCATGCCGGGATTTGATGAATCCCACAGCATTGCAAACCGGGAGATTCCCGGCGCCAGAGTGCGAAGAATATCCAGACGTTTTGCGCTCAACTCGGGCGCCATCAAGGAGGTGCCGGTTGCATTTCCACCCGGCCGGGCAAGGCTCGCCACCAGGCCGACGCCAACCGGATCGCTGTTGGCGCCAAGAACGATCGGGATTGTCGTCGTCGCCTGTTTGGCCGCAAATCCAGCGGGCGTTCCGGCAGTCACAATGACATCGACTTGCCGCTGCACAAGGTCAGCCGCAAAATCCCTCAGATGGTCATAGTTGCCTTCCGCATTCCGGCGTTCGATGACAACGTTTTTTCCCTCCACATAACCGAGTTCCTCAAGTTTACGCGTGAAAGGGACGTTGAAATACTGGCCGAGACCCGTATCGAGCAGGCCGATCTTAAATTGTTGCACAGCGTGCGCGGCGATGGGCCATAGCGCCGCGCCACCGACAAAAGCGATAAATCCCCGCCGCCTCATTGGTCACCCTCGGCAAACGTCTTTGCTGAAAGAGATGTAGCCTAACACTTCCGGTTCACGCGCGGTGTGTGACAAATAGCACGACGGACCGGATGAGCCCGACTTGGAAAGGCGCCATCGAGCCACTGTGAAGCCGGTCACAGACCTGCTGATTGGGGCATGATACGGTGCTTCATCGCAGCAGCATGCGCCGACGAGGTGATCGAATGAGACGCCGCGAGTTCATCGCGCTTTCCGGGGGTGCCGTGCTCCCGTGGCCGCGCTCGGCCCGCTCGCAGCAGCAGGAACGAATGCGACGGGTCGGTGTACTGATCGGCACTGGCGAGAACGATCCAGAATCAAAACGCCGCGTCGAAGCGCTACATCAGGGACTTTTAGAGGCCGGCTGGATAGAGGGCAGGAATATACATTTTGAATATCGATTCAGCGGTGCCGACCCCGAACGTATGCGACGTTTCGCCCTGGAAACCGTCAGCCTCGCCCCGGACGTGATCGTCGTTCATAGTAATGATTTCCTGGCAGCCCTTCGCCAAACCAGCACCAACGTACCGACTGTCTTTGTCCAAGTTGGCGACCCCGTCGGCGACGGATTTGTTGCTAGTTTGGCGCACCCTGGCGGTAATCTGACCGGTTTCACGACTTTTGAATCCGACATAGGAGGCAAGTGGCTGCAAACCCTTAAGGAGATTGCTCCCGAGGTGACGCAGGCATTGGTCCTTTTGGATGCAAATATTGCAGCCAATCTTGCGTACTTGAGCGCTGCAGAGACGGCAGGACCAAGTGTCAGGATGTCTGTAGTCTCTGGCGCAATTCGAGACGCCTCTGAGTTCGAGTCAGTCATCGCAAAATTTGCAGATCAGCCGCATGGCGGTTTGGTTGTTTTACCAAGCCCCCTGACTGGAGTTAATCGCGAGACAATAATCGCACTCGCCGCCAATTACCGGCTTCCGGCAATTTACGCTTTTCGCTTTTTCACCCTAAGCGGCGGCTTGGCGTCATACGGCGTCGATACCGCCGACCTGTATCGGCAGGCGGCGTCATATGTCGATCGCATCCTGAAGGGCGCAAAGCCAGGTGACTTGCCAGTCCAACAGCCGACCAAGTACGAACTAGTGATCAACCACAAGACCGCAAAGATGCTCGGCCTCATCGTGCCGCCGACGCTCCTCAGTCGTGCCGACGAAGTGATCGAATAAATCCTTCGCAGTGCACCAATTGACGGTGGCAATAGTCCGTTGTGGGTCATTCTCGACCTACCCAGCCGGATTTGCGTCCCGTGATACTGCTCGCCGACGGACCGCAGCTTGTGGCCAACTCCCAAGCCTTTGCTCTCTCATCAAACTGACAAGATAGCCGCATATAAGTCGTAGAATTGCGAGCAAGCGATTAAACTCACGGGTGAGTCGTGTCCGCCGGGGGAGAAACGTCATGCGCGCCTTGCTTCTGCCATTCAACGCGCGTTTCATTGTCTTTACCATTGTCGTGGCATTCGCCGCGGTTCTCCTGGCTGAATTCGTCGTCGGCCACAGATCGATCTTCATCGAAATTCCGCTCGTTCTGTTCGTCGCTCTCGCGGTGGTCGGCACCCACGACCTGATCCAGCCGCGGCACGCGATACTGCGCAACTATCCGCTCACGGCGCATATCCGGTTCATCCTCGAGGAAATCCGCCCCGAGATCCGCCAGTATTTTCTCGAAAGCGAAAAAGACGGCACGCCATTTTCGCGCGACAAGCGCGCGCTCGTCTACCAGCGCGCCAAGCGGGCGTTGGACAAGCGGCCGTTCGGCACGCAGAACGACGTCTATGCCTCGGGCTACGAATGGCTCGACCATTCGATGGCGCCGCGGCCGGTCGCGAAGGAGATGTTCCGCATCGTCGTCGGCGGACCGGATTGCGCCAAACCCTACTCAGCTTCCATCTTCAACGTGTCGGCGATGAGCTTCGGCGCGCTCAGCGCGAACGCCATCCGCGCCCTCAACGCCGGCGCCAAGAAAGGCAATTTCGCTCACGACACCGGCGAAGGCGGCTACAGCCGCTATCACCGCGAAAACGGCGGCGACATCATCTGGGAAATCGGCTCGGGCTATTTCAGCTGCCGCAACGACGACGGCACTTTCAGTCCGGAAAAATTCGCCGACAACGCCAAGAACGACCAGATCAAAATGGTCGAGCTCAAGCTCAGCCAGGGTGCGAAACCAGGACACGGCGGCGTGCTGCCCGGCGCCAAGGTCAGCGAAGAGATTGCCGCGACCCGCGGCGTGCCGGTTGGCGTCGATTGCATTTCGCCGTCGCGCCATTCGGCGTTCTCGACACCGATCGAGCTGATGCAGTTCATCGCCACGATGCGGCGGTTATCCGGCGGTAAACCGACCGGCTTCAAGCTCTGCATCGGCCACCCTTGGGAATTCCTCGCCGTGTGCAAGGCGATGGTGGAAACCGAAATTTATCCCGACTTTATCGTGGTCGACGGCAAGGAAGGCGGCACCGGCGCGGCGCCGCTCGAATTCACCGACCATCTCGGCATGCCGCTTCGCGAGGGATTGAACTTCGTCCACAACGCGCTGATCGGCATCAATGCCCGCGAGCGCATCAAGATCGGGGCCAGTGGCAAGATCATCAGCGCCTTCGATATCGCGCGTGTCATGGCACTGGGTGCCGACTGGTGCAATTCGGCGCGCGGCTTCATGTTCGCGCTCGGCTGCATTCAGTCGCAGTCCTGCCATACCGACATGTGCCCGACCGGCGTATCGACGCAGGACGCCCGTCGCCAGCGCGCGCTCGTGGTCCCCGATAAATCCGAGCGTGTTTACAATTTCCAGCGCGCCACGCTGGAAGCGCTGGCCGAACTTGTCGCCGCGGCGGGGCTCGATCATCCGATCCAATTCGCGCCGGCGCATTTCTCACGCCGGGTTTCGCCGCATGAAGTACGCAGCTTCGCCGAACTCTATCCGCCGCTCGAGCCCGGCGAATTGCTCAAAGGCAGCGCCGATAAGAGGTACGAGATTGCCTGGGCGATGGCGAGCGCGAAAGAGTTTCGCGCCATGCCACGCGCCGTGTGAGTGACGGCAAGTCATCAAGCGCAGGCCCCAAGCCGAATGCTCACTCCGGCTTCATGTCCGCGAACTTGACCACTTTGCCCCACTTCTCGATCTCGGCCGCGATGAATGTCTTGAAATCGGCGGGCGAGCCCGTCATCACCGTGGCGCCGAACTCGGCATATCGCGCTTGGAGCGCGGGATCGGCGAGAACCGCATTGGTTTCCTGGTTGAGCTTGTCGACGATATCGGCCGGCGTATTGGCGGGAGCACTGATGCCGGCCCAGGACACGGCTTCATAGCCAGGGACGGTTTCGGCAACCGCCGGCAAGTCCGGCAAAATGTCCATGCGTTTGGCGCCGGTCGTGCCCAACGCCCGCAGCGTGCCCGCTTTGATGAAGCTCACGACCGAGCCGGGCGTGCTGAACATCACCTGAATCTGGCCGCCAATGAGATCGGTTACCGACGGCGCCTCGCCGCGATACGGCACAGCCGCCATTTTGATGCCGACCATCAAATTGAACAACTCGCCGGCAACGTGGCTGGTCGCGCCGACGCCGCCAGTGCCCATATTGATCTTTCCGGGATTGGCTTTGGCGTAAGCGATGAAGTCCGCGACCGTCTTGGCCTGAAACGCCGGATTGACCACCATGATCAACGGCGCGCGTTCGATGCTCGCAACCGGCACGAGATCGCGCGCAAAACTGAAATCGAGATTGGTATAGAGCGTCGCGTTGATCGCGCCCGGCGAACCGGAGAGCAGCAGCGTGTAGCCGTCGGGCGTCGCATGAGCGACGAAGGCGGTGCCGATATTGGTGCCGGCACCGCCGCGGTTGTCGATCACGATCTGCTGTCCAAGCCGCTGCGACAGCGGCTGGCCGGCGAGACGTGCGACGATATCGAAAGTGCCGGCCGGCGGCACCGGAACGATCAAATGGATCGGACGTGCCGGATAGGTCTCCGCCTTCGCAATGCGTGAGATAGCCGGCGATGCGACAGCGCTCGCTGTGAGAAGCAAAAATCTGCGGCGACAGGGTTTCATGCGTGTTCCATTCACTCCGCTTTAGCACCCGAGAAGGCGACGACCTTGGCCCACTTCTCGGTTTCATCGGCGATGAATTTGTCGAAGTCGGAAGCCGTTCCGGCGATCGCCATGCCGCCGAGAGCGGTTATCCGCGCCCTGATCGTGGGATCGGCCAGCGCGGCATTAATCCCGGCATTCAGCGTCTTGACGACGTCGTCGGGCGTGTTCTTCGGCGCACCAAAGCCTATCCATTGGTTGGCGTCGAAGCCCGGCACGAACTCGGCGATTGTCGAAACGTCCGGCAGCAACTCGGAGCGCGCCGTGGACGTTACTCCGACGGCACGCAAGGTGCCGGATCGGACGTGATCGATGACCAGCAGCACGGTGCCGATCATGCCTTGGATCTGTCCGCTGATGGCATCGGTGATTGCGGGAGGCCCGCCGCGGTACGAAATCATCGACAGCTTGGTATTGGTCATCATCATGAACAGCTCGCCGGCGACGTATTGCGGACTGCCGATGCCCGGCGCCCCGATATTGACCTTCTGCGGGTTCGCCTTCGCATAAGCAATCAGTTCGGGCACGGTCTTGACCGGCAACGACGGGTTCACCGTTATGACGGCGGGCAGTCGCACGGCGCCCGCAATCGGCGCGATGTCGCGGCGGAAATTGAAATTCGACGAATTCTGTACGCTCGGATCGATTGTATAGGTCGCGCTGACGAGGAGCAGCACGTAGCCATCGGCCGGCGAGCGGGCGACCAATTCGGCGGCAATTGCGCCGTTGGCACCGTCGCGGTTCTCGACGACGTAGGGCTGGCCAAGCCGTTGCGAAAGCCATTGCGCGATGAGCCGAGCGATCACGTCGGGAGCACTGCCGGCTACGGCGCCGACCAGAAGGCGAACCGGCCGCGCCGGATAGGCCTGCGCGCGCGCGATGTGAGACATTGCCGGCAGCGCGACCGCGCCCATCGCAAGTTGCACAAGTCGACGTCGGGGAATTCTCAGCATCGTTAGTTCGCCTTTGCGCCCGAAAATTTGACGACCTTAGCCCACTTCTCTGTTTCGTCGGCGAGGAACTTGCCGAACTGATCTGGAGTCATCGGCATCGGCTCGCCACCGAGGTCTTTCAGCCGGGCCAGGAGCTTTGGATCGTGCAGCCCGGCGGTGATCGTAACATTGAGCTTATCGACAATATCTTGTGGCGTGCCGCGAGGCGCGCAGGTCCCGTCCCAGGCAGTCGCGTCGAAACCGGGCAGGAATTCGGCGACAGCCGGAACATCGGGCAGAACCTCCGCCCGCGTCGCGCTGGTCACCGCCAAGGCGCGTAGCTTGCCGGTCCTGATAAAGCCGATCGCGGCGGGGACGGTGATGATGAACGCCTGGATTTGCCCGGCCAGCAAATCCGTGAACGCACCCGCCGGCCCGCGATACGGCACGTGAATGATATTGACGCCGGCCATCAGCTTGAGCAGTTCACCGGCGACATGCATCGGCGTGCCGACGCCGGGCGAAGCCATATTGATCTTGCCGGGATTGGCTTTGGCGTAAGCGATGAACTCGGCAAATGTCGTAGCTGGGAACGATGGGTTGACCAGCAGAACCATTGGCAAGCGGATCAAGCCGGCGACCGGCACTGTGTCGTGCAGGAAGTTGAATTCGAGATGCTCGTACAGCGACGCGTTGATCGCGTTTGCCGAAAGGCAGGTCAGGAGCGTGTAGCCATCCGGCGGCGCAGTGACCACGGCCTCGGTCGCGATATTGCCGGCGGCGCCGGTCCGGTTCTCGACGACGAACGGCTGTCCGAGCTGCTCCGAAAGCCACTGCCCGATCAGACGCGAAACCAAATCCGGCGTGCCGCCACCGCCAAAACCTTCAAAAATTTTCACGGGACGCGCGGGATAATCGAGCGCGGACGCCCGTCGTGGAAAAGCGGACAGAGCGATCGCACTGGTCGCGAGCAGCACAATCCGTCGGCGCGAAAGCGTCATCGTACATCCCGGTCACGCGCAGGACTTCACTGCGTAAGCGAACCCGACTGTGAGGCTTCATCGGGATCGATGCAATAATTGCAAAACCGGTGCGAGCTTTTGTCCATCCGTCGCTCCATCCATCGCACTACTGCATTGCAACATTGGAACTTTTTGCATCGCAGCACGTTATCTCTGCGAGACCAAAACCTTGAAGGGAAATGCACTCATGGACAAGGATCGCATCCAAGGCTCGGCCGAACAGGCCAAAGGCAAGGTGAAGGAAGTTGCCGGTAAAATAACTGGCGACGCCAAGCTGGAAAGCGAAGGCAAGGCCGAGAAGACCGCTGGCAAGATTCAGAACGCGGTCGGCGGCTTGAAGGATACCCTCCGCGGCAAATAGTCCGCCCCTCTCGTACATATCGGAAGAAAGCCCCGCTCATCCCGGGGCTTTCTTTTGCGCGTCGGCGCCAACGTATACAATGCCGCTACCTCGCGAACAGGTGGCGTCATGAAACTTCCGCGCCGATATTTTTTGCAATTCGCCGCCGCGCTTGCACCGCTGCCGAAAATCGCGCGAGCGCAAGCCTATCCGTCGCGCCCGATCACCATCATCGTGCCGTTCGCTGCCGGCGGTCCGCTCGACATAAGCGGCCGCGTTTTGGCCGCGCACATGCAGCAGACACTCGGCCAGCCAGTCATCGTCGAAAATGTCGGCGGCGCGGCCGGCAGTATCGGCCTTGCCCGCGTCGCCCACGCCGAGCCGGACGGCTACACGCTCGGACTGGGCATCTGGACGACGCACGTGGTGAACGCAGCGCTGTACGATCTGTCCTACGACGTGCAGAAGGATTTCGCGCCGATCGCGCTTTATACCGACGGCCCGTTGATTCTCGTCAGCCGCAAGACCCTACCGGCGAACAACCTCAAGGAACTGATCGGCTGGCTCAAGGCCAATCCGGACAAGGCGACCGCCGGCACCGCGGGCGTCGGCAGCCCCCAGCATGTTTTCGGCGTTCTGTTCGAGAACGTTACCGGCACGCACTTTCAGTTCGCGCATTATCGCGGCGGCGGACAGGCGACCCAGGATCTGGTGGGCGGACAAATCGACATCGTGTTCTCCGATGCCGTAACGGCGCTGCCGCAGATAAAGGCTGGAAACATCAAAGCCTACGCGGTCATGGCCAAAAACCGTATGGCCGTGGCGCCGGACATCCCGACCGCGGACGAAGCGGGAGTCCCGGGTCTCTACAGCTCCGTCTGGAATGCGCTATGGGCTCCCAAAGACACGCCGCGGCCAATCATCGACAAACTCAACGCCGCCGTCGTCGATGCGCTGGCCGATGCCGACGTGCGCAAACATCTGACCGATCTCGGGCGGGTATTTTTCCCGCGCGACGAGCTGACGCCCGAGGCGCTCGCCGCATTGCAAAAATCCGAGATCGAGAAATGGTGGCCGATCATCAAGGCCGCGGGGATGAAGGGCGAATAGCTTGGCCTTTTGGTGGCCTGTAACCAAAGCCGCGGATATGCGTCGTGGATAGTCCGCCAATGCAGCGCCGCTGTCATCCAGCCGTCACCGAGGATGACCAGACTTGAAACCCTGTCCGAGGAGAGGGATTCCATGGCTGACATCGCTGCATTACCTGGCTCGATTGAACCGGCAAGAAGTGGTCCAAATCTCGAACAGGGCTTCAATCCGCTGACTGCGATCCTTTTTTTAGGCGTCATCGGTGCTGGCTTACTGTTCGTCGCCTTCAGCATTTACAGCGATATCGACGCGGCTGGCGTGAAGGTTTCGGCCTACCTGCCGTTCATCCTGCTCTTCGTCGCTCTGCTGATCGCGCTGGGCTTCGAGTTCGTCAACGGTTTCCACGATACCGCCAACGCGGTAGCGACTGTGATTTACACGCGTTCGCTGCCGGCCAACTTCGCGGTAGTTTGGTCGGGAACGTTCAACCTTTTGGGCGTGCTCTGGTCGTCGGGCGCGGTTGCTTTTGGCATCGTCTCCCTTCTCCCGGTCGAGTTGATCTTGCAAGTCGGCAGCAGCGCCGGCTTCGCGATGGTTTTCGCCCTGTTGATCGCGGCAATCATTTGGAACCTCGGTACCTGGTCGTTCGGCCTGCCCGCGTCGAGCTCGCATACGCTGATCGGATCGGTGATTGGCGTCGGCGTGATGAATGCGTTGTTGCACGGCCGGAGCGGCACTTCAGGTGTCGATTGGGGGCAGGCTACCTCGATCGCCAAGGCGTTGTTGTTCTCGCCGATCTTCGGTTTTGTCCTCGCCGGCCTGCTGCTGTTCGCGGTGAAGTTTCTCATACCCAGCAAGGAGCTGTTTGCCGAGCCGAAGGGCGATCAGCCGCCGCCGACCTGGATTCGCGGCATTCTGGTTCTGACCTGCACGCTGGTAAGCTTCTTCCACGGCTCCAACGACGGTCAGAAGGGCATGGGCCTGATCATGCTGATCCTGATCGGGACGGTGCCGACGACTTACGCGCTCAACCGCGCATTGCCGGCAAGCCAGGTCGAGCAGTTCCAGGCAAACTCCAAGGCGGCGAGCGCAGTCATCGCCGCCAAGGCCGCTGGCTACAATGTACTTGGCAATCCGCGGCCCGCAGTTATGGACTATGTCGCGGAACATAAGATCAACGAGGGCACCTACCCATCGCTGGCTGTGCTGGTGAACGATGTCTCTAACCAAGTCAGCCAATACGGCTCGATCGCCAAAATGCCTGCCGATCAGGTCGGCAATACCCGTAACGACATGTATCTTGTGTCGGAGGCGATCCGTTTCCTCATGGCAGACAAAGAGAACGATCTCAATGCGCAGGAGGTCGGCACACTCAACGCCTATAAAAAATCGCTCGACAGTGCGACCAAATTCATCCCGTACTGGGTGAAGATCGTCGTCGCCATTGCGCTCGGGCTGGGCACGATGGTTGGGTGGAAGCGCATCGTCGTGACCGTGGGCTCAAAGATAGGCAAAACGCATCTCACCTACGCGCAAGGCGCCTGCGCGGAAATCACGGCGGCCGCCACTATCGCGGCAGCCGACGGTTACGGCTTACCGGTGTCAACCACACACGTCTTGTCGTCTGGCATTGCTGGCACCATGGCGGCGAACGGCTCCGGGCTGCAATGGTCGACCGTACGCAATATCGCTCTGGCCTGGGTGCTGACTTTGCCGGCCGCAATGGCGTTGTCCGGCACGCTCTACTTTATCTTCTCGCACTTGTTCTAGGCCGAGGATCGCAGCACGGTCCGAAAATCAAAAGCCCCGGCGACAAAGCCGGGGCTCAAAACTCCTAAACAAAAAACGGCGCGTAAGAGGATTACAGCTGGCCGTATTTGTGAAGGACTGCGCGGCAATCGCTGCTGATGCGCCAGCTATGGGCGGCAAGCGTCGCACCGCAGCGAAGCAGATTGTCCCAGGTCATGCCGCCGGAGTGATCGCACATTCTCGCTGCGGCAGGCTTGCACGGCGCGAGCTCGGCGAGATCGACCGCATTTGCGGCCGTGAGTGAGAGGCTGAGAAGAAAGCAAGCAGCTATCATCGTCTTCATACTGGAATCCGTCCCTCGACGTGTCTGGAAGCGTTCTGCATAACTCCACGCCGCCTAAAAAGCCAGCCTTTATGTGCGACGCACAAATTCTTATAACGCATTGAAGAAACACAATTTATAAGAGCCATGCGAAAAACGCGTTGTGCGTTGCGCCCAAACGTTGCCGCATTTGATGGCAGTTACAGGGTAAACGGTGCCATTGCGGCTTGGTTCCAAAGCCGCGATAGCCCAGCCGCCGCTTGGATTATTCGGCCGCGATCCGCTTGCCGATGGCGGCATTGACGGCCGGCATGACCTTTTCCGCCATCAACTCCATGGACCGGCGCGACAGCGCCGGATCGGTCCAGTCCTTGCCGCAATACAGGAGTGTACCGAAATCGCCGACCTTCTCGTGCAGCTCCAGGATGCCGTCGATCACGCGGCTGACGCTGCCGCGGATGACAACGTTGTTAAAGATGTAGTCGAGCGTCAGATCCTCATCCGGCATATCGAGCCGCTCCTTGAAGCCGCCGAGGCGATTGCCTTTGCGCAACTTGGCGGTGAGCTGGTTCATGTAAAATCGATACGGGCTTTTTGCATCATCACCGCCATAAGCGAGCGCGGTCTTGTCGTCATCGGCGACGAAGATCGAACGCGCCACGCGCCAATTGGCGCGGTCGGCGTGGTGACCGCCTTCGACACAGCCTTGGGCGTAATTGCCCCACTGGCTCAGCAAATGGTTGCGGTGCAGGAAATGCGATGAGATCGGCCACCAGCCGCGGCGGCCGAGCGCGATCAGTCCTTTCGATTGCGGCTCGGTGGCGGTACCGAGGATCGGCGGGTGCGGCTTCTGGAACGGCTTAACCACTTTGCCGAGTCCGATCTCCGGCCATTGCGTCTTGGTTGTCGAGATATTCCAGTATTTGCCCTTGAGATCGTAGGGCGCGTCCTTCGTCCACAGAGCAATAATGTGGTCGATCGCCTCGGCGAACATCGCACCGCGATCGGCGTCGAGCAGTTCCAGTGCTTCCATGTCGGTGCGCAACACACCCGCACCGATGCCGAACAGCAAACGGCCCTCCAGCAGGTTGTCGACCAGCGCCGCGTGCGACGCCAGCAGTAGCGGATGGCAGAACGGAAGGTTACTCACCGCAGTGCCAAGCTTGATGTTTTTGGTAAACCCGGCGAGCGACGCGCAGAACATCAGACTCGAAGGGATGTTCTCGGCAACATCCGTCAGGTGCTCGCCGCAATAGCCTTCGCTGTAGCCAAGTTTGTCGGCGAGGATGAAGGCTTCACGGTCCTCTCGCAGCGTCTCGGCATAATTCCGCCCCGGCGGATGGACCGGCATGATGAAAAACCCGAGCTTCATTTGTTTCCTCCTCGCACGCTGCGTTAATGGCCGTGTAAATTCACTGTTAATTTCGGTTTCGATTTATTTACCATGCCTTCCGTGCTATCGCACCACGTATCAGTCAGTCTTTGGAGGCACGGACATGCTGAACCTTATGCGGCTTTTCCTGAAAAACGAATCCGGCGCGGCCGCGATCGAATACGGCTTGATCGCTTCGGGCATTTCGGTCGCCATCATTCCCGGCGTTAACAACGTCGGACAGAAGCTGGTCACCACATTCACGACCATCCAGAACGCTCTTTAAGACCATCCACATCGTCTGAGCGGTTTAAAGGCGAACCGGCGGCAGTTGGCTCCTGCTGCGGTTCGCCTTGATCATTTTGGCGGCGTGTAGATCAGAGCCTGTTTGGCGCGCGCGATGGTGCTTGGCGGCAATGCGTACAGCTTGCTCACCAGGGCCTGGAGATCGCCGCCCGACATATAATCGAGATCAAGCTCCATCTTTGCGGCCTCGGCCTTCACGGCCGGGTCGTTGAAGGTGTCGACGAATGCCTTGCGCAGCGCGGCGAGCCGTTCGGCGGGCACGCCAGGCGGCGCGATATAGGGCCGGCCGAACACGCCCTGGCTTTCAATCAGCTCGATGACCTGCCGGTCCTCGTCGGTCTTGGCGAATTGCGCCGCCAGCGGCACGCCGAGCTTGTTGAGCTCGGGGTGGCCTTTGATGTCGACCTGGACGATGACATTCATCAGCTTTTTCGAAAACCAATCGGGATGCATGGTCGGCAGGCCGGTCCAGCCGATGCCGCAGGCGCCGTGGACCTCATTACGCTCGATGGCGAGCGTGATTTCCTTCGAGCCGGCGTAGCCGGTGACGATGCGGAATTTGGTGCCGAGCATATTGTTGAGCATGGCCGGCAGGTCGCGCGTGGTGCCGCCGGCATTGCTGGCGCCGAGAATGACTTCTTGGCTGAAAGCATCCTGTATGGTCTTTGCTGGCGCGTCGCTGCGCAGAAAGCATATGTAGACGTCGGCATTGGCATTGCCGACATAGCCGAACTTGTTCGGATCGTACTGGACCTGCACGTCGCCTATCAGCGGGTCGAGCAGCACGCCGGGGAAAACTGCGGCCATTACGGTGCCGTCCTTCGGTGCCACCGAATAGACGTAGCCGGCCGCCTTGCCGCTGCCGGCGCCCGGCATGTTCTGCACGACGATTTCGGGATTACCCGGCAGATGATCGCCGAAATGCCGCGAAATAAGCCGCGCATAAGTGTCGTAACCCCCGCCGGCCGAGGAGCCGACGATGATGTCGACCTGCTTGCCGCGGTAGAAATCCGCGACCGCGTCCTGCGCGCCGGCGGGTGCGACGGCGAGCCAAAAGGCGAGCGAAAGACACCATGAAAAAAAGATGCCCGACGCGAGGCCGGGCATCCCTATCGCAATTGGTCTTTTCAAGGCCGCTATCAGGCTGCGGCCGAGGCGAGATTACCGAATTTCTTCAGGTTCTCTTTCTGCTTGTCGTTGCGTGGCGGCAGCTTGAACAGCCGGGCGGCGGTGCCGCCGAGGATGTTGTGCTTGGCCTTCTCCGACAGGAACGGCAGATCGTAGATTGTCGATGGCAGATCGAAATCCCAGTGCGGATAGTCGGAGGAGTACAGCAACTGGGTCTCGGCGTTCATCATGCGGAACGTCGTTTCCATCGCGCCGTAGTCCTGTATCTCCATCGGCTGCGAAGAATAGAACATATCGCGCATATAGTCCGACGGCTTCTTCTTGAGCAGCGGCGCTTCGGACGGCCGCAGCATGTATTCGTGATCGAGCCGCTGCATCAGGAACGGCACCCAGGCGATGCCGGCTTCGATCCAGATCACCGGTAATTTGGGGAAACGCTCGCCCATGCCGTTGATCACCCAGTTCGTGCAATGCACGACATTGTACCAGGAGAAGCCGAGTGCATGCGCCGCCAGGAAGCGATTGCAGCTCTTGAAGAGCGGCTCGCCCCAGTTCGGGCCGGAATGGAACGACAGTACCAGACCGCGCTCTTCCAGTGCCCGATAGAGCTTCATGTAAGCGTTGTCATAGACCGCCATGTCGGAGCGCACGGTGGTGACCATGAAGCCGCCGACATGCGGCCGATCGCCGAACACCTCCACCTGACGCAGCGCCGCCTCGGGAGTGTTGAACGGCAGGCACAGCATCGAGAAGAAGCGGTTGTCGGATTCCGGCATGATCTTCTCGGTGAGCCAGCGGTTGTAGGCCCAGCACAGATCGACCTCCATCTCCTTCTGCGGATGCAGGCCGATGTTGAGCATGCCGGTCGGGAACAGGCAGGAATAGTCGACGCTCATGGCGTCCATCCAGCGATGGCCGAGCTGAATGTCGCGGTCGGCGCCGCTCTTATGGTCGGTCTTTTCCGAGCCGCGCATCGGATAGCGCGTCACGCGGCCGCCCATGTCCTGATAGCCAACCTGGCTGGACATGACGCCCGTGCGGTTTCTCTTGGTGCCAGCCGCCATGCTGAGCTGACGCAGCACGTCGTTCTCCATGTACGGCAGGAACTCGTCGAAACTCTCGTTCTCGTAGTGGTGAGCGTCGACGTCGACGATCACCATGTCGTCGAGGTTGCGCTGGTGAGCCTGCTTGCGCGCATGCGACAGCAGCCTTGTGGTGTTTAGTTCCTCGATCGTTACGCGGCGACCGCGATCGGCGATGAGATCCATAGCGTTTCTCCTGACGTTCCCAATCTCTTCCGAACGGGTTTAGCGGCCCGTCCAACTCTGCCACATGCCGAGCTCGAAGACGGCGAGATCGGCAGCTTTCAACAACCCGCTCGCCGTAACCATGACGTCGGTGGCGGAAATCGAATTCTTTGATATCGGGGCGATTTTGTCGCCGGCTTCCATGCGCGCGGTATAGACCCGGCACGCCGCAGCCATCAGCTTTTGCAGCGCCTCGGTCGTCACCATGTCGAGCTTGCCGTCAACGATGCCGCGTTCCATCACGGCGGCGAGGCGCGTCGCATCGGCCGAAGCGCCCTCCACGACTTCGATCTTCGGCTTGGCGGCGGACCGAACAACAGGAGCGGACCGGCCAACAGGAGCCCTGGCGGTCTTCACCGCAATCTTCGAAACCTTTTTTGCCGCGCGCTTAGGCGAGGACATAAAGGTCCTCTCCCTTTTGCACCGTCTTGTACTTCTTGAGCTTCATCTTGCGATCGCTGACGCACTCGCCGGTCTTCATGTCATATTCCATGCCGTGCCAGGGACAGACGAAGTGCATCTCGTCCTCGGAGAAGTAGAGCCCCATGGACGTTTTGTCCGGCCGCAACCGCTCTTCGACTTTGGCGATGGTCAGGCCTTCACAGGCCGGTCCGCCCTGGTGCAGGCAGAAATTGCTGTAGGCGTAAATCTCACCGTCGTGGCGGAACACGCCGATCTCGTTGTCGCCGACGAAGACAATCCTGCGGTCGCCATCCTTGAGTTCGGAGACTTTTGCGACGAATTTTTCCGCCATGTGCGCCTGTACCCTCGCGTTTCACCCTGTTGCCGCCCAGCCTTTTTGGGGGGCGATTAACGTCCTTGTTGTTTCCGCCGGCTGCGGCCGTCCGACGTTCCGGACTCAGCTCGGCAACCCATGCATTTAGCACAAACCGGAGCGCCGCGCGACCGCGGTCGGCCCCGGTAAATATCTAGTCCCATTCTAAACTTCGACAAGGGAAATGTCGCGGGCGTACGCCAAGCCCGGCGGAAGAGGCATGCCTCGGCAGCCAGCCATGCCGGCTGCCGAGGACAAGCTGGGTCAGACCATGCGGTTTTCGATTTCGCCGATGTTCTCGATCCAAAGCTTCACGGTGTCGCCGGCCTTGAGGAAGGTGCCGCTTTCGGCCCCGGTCCCGGACGGCGTGCCGGTCAATATGAGATCGCCCGGGTGAAGGGTCATGTTTTCCGAAAGCTGCGCGATCTGCTCGGCCAGCGTGAACAACATCTTGCCGGTGTTGGAATCCTGCTTTAGCTCCCCGTTCACCCACAATTTGAGGCCGAGATTTTGCGGGTCCTCGATATCGCTCGCCGGCACGAGCCACGGGCCCAGCGGACACGACCCTTCGAAGGTCTTGTGCTTGGTCCAGTCCATCTTGAACGGCGAGGTCGGGGGAACGGGCGGCCGTCGTCCGCGATCGCGCGCCGAAAGATCGTTGGAAACCGTGTAGCCGGCAACGTAATCGAGCGCCTTTTCGATGGAAACGTCCTTGGCCGGACGGCCGATGACCGCGGCAAGTTCGATTTCCCAGTCCATGGACTGGGCATAGCCGGTCATTTTCACCGTGGCGCCCGGATCAGTGATGGTTCGCGCCGCTTTGATGAAATGCCAGGGCTTGAGGCCCTGTTCATGCGGATCGGCCGGCGGCGCGCCTCCCTCGCGCGCCGCCATCGCGGCGGCATGGTCGGCGTAATTGGCGCCGGCACAGTAGATGGTCGAGGGATACTGGACGGGCGCCAACAGCTTGGTCTTCTTGAGCGGCAACCGCTTGGCGCGGCTCTTGGCGGCGCCGGCCGCAGCCTTCTTCAAGACGCCTTCAGCCCGCTTCCAGTCCGCCAATATGCCCAAGACGGTCGCATAGGCGGGCTTGCCGGTCAGCTTCGCGGCATCGAACACCTCTTCGCCGATCACCAGCCCGGCGCGCGGGCCATCGCTCGACTTGTAGGTTGCGAGCTTGTAACCGGCAGACTTGGTACGGGCCATATCGCTTCACTCCCTGAAAGTACGTTGCCAACGACAAAACCGCGATCCCGCGCTCTTGGCAAGACCGGAACAAGGCCGAATGCCCTTGAGTTCGGGACCGCCCGGTGGTTGATTCATGTCACGGACTTCCGGAAACGCAGTTGGAGAAGACTTATGATCAAGCCCCGGCGCATCGGACACGCCACATTCGAGACGCCCGATCTGCAAAAGATGATCGACTACTACACGCAGGTCATGGGCCTCGTTCTGGCCGAGCGCGAAAAGGATCGCGCTTTCCTCACCACCCAGATCGGGCAACTCGCGATCCAGCTCAATAAAGGCGACGCCGAACGCTGCGTCATGCTGTCGTTCGAAGTGGCGCCCGATTCCGATTTCGGCGCCATGGCGCGCGAGCTCGAAAAGGAAGGTATTTCGAGCGAGCTGCGAAACGATTCCATTCCGGGCATCGGTGCAGTGCTGACGTTCAAGGACAACAAGGGCACGACGATCGCGCTGTTCAAGGAATGGAGCTATCTCGGCAAGCATCTTCTGCATCTCGGTATCGGCCCGCTCAAGCTCGGCCACATCGCCTGGGTGGTGGACGATCCGCAGAAGACGGCCGAGTTCTACGAGAAGGTGCTGGGCTTCAAGGTCTCCGACTGGGTCGACGATTTTTTCGTGTTCATGCGCTGCAACGCCGATCACCACACGGTGAATTTCATCCGCGGCGACGATATCAAAATGCATCACATGGCCTTCGAGCTGAAGGATTTCATCCACTTGCAGAATTCCTGCGACCTGTTCGGCCAGCGCAAGATCCCGATCATCTGGGGACCGCTGCGTCACGGGCCGGGCCACAACATCGCCACCTATCATCGCAATCCCGACGATCAGGTGATCGAGTTCTTCTGCGAACTCGACAAGATGCTGGATGAGAACCTCGGCTATTTCGAGCCGCGGCCATGGCACCAGGACACCCCGCAACGGCCCAAAACCTGGGTCGCGGGCAAGACCAATATCTGGGGCCCGCCGCCGACGCCGGATTTCCACCGCGGGCGAGGCGCGATGTCGGCGGCATCGCCGGGCGGACAACACTGAGACGGTTTGCAAAAGCTGTAGCCATCCTACGGACTGTCATCATCCGCGAAAGCGGATGATCCAGTAATCCACAACGCGCGAGATTACGTTCGACCGCGGTGATTACTGGATGCCCCGCCTTCGCGGAGCATGACAACGGGAAGCCGCAGCGGCGGATAAATCAAAATCAGGGCTTCGCCTGCATCGCATCCGTCGCCAGTTTGATCGCCTCGGGCGGCGATGCGTAGATGTCTTTGATGAGCGCCTCGACCGCGGCGCCGGTGACCGGCCGCACTTCGAGATCGGCGCTGTGCGCCTCGGCCAAAAAGTCCGGATCCTTCATCGTCGCGTCGAAAGCGTCGCGCAGCATGGCAAGCCGCGCCGGCGGGACGCCGGGCGGCACAGCGAATGGCCGCGCCATGTTCTGCCGCGACACGATCAGCTTCAGCGCCGCGCGCTCGGCGGGGTCCTTGGTCAAATCCACGATCAGCGGCACCCCGGCGAGGTTGGGATCGTTGTCCTGGCTCAACGCGAATTGCAGCGTCACATTGATGTCTTTTGCCGTCAGCATCGCCTTGTTGCGGCTCATCAGGCTGGTCCACGACCAGCCGCAGCGGCCGTCGACCTCATGGCGCTGCATCGCGAGCGTGATCTCGGCGCCGCCGGGATAGCCGGTGATGATCCGGATCGGCATGTGAAACACGTTGCGCAAGACGGTGGCGAACACATCGCTTTCGGCGCCGCCGCCCGAGGCGCCGATCACCGTCGGCTTGGTCCGCATGTCCTGCACCGAGGCGATGCCCGTCGAGGCCATATAGGCGCAAACGCTGATTTCCTCCGACACGCTGCCGAGCCAGCCGAATTTGGTGGCGTCGAACTGCGCGCCTTCGGCATGGCCGAGCAGTGGCTGGGCGATGACACCGGGCGCGAAAATGCCGATCGCCGTGCCATCCTTCGGCGCGACGTTGTAGAGATAATTGACGAGCTTGAGCGAGCCGGCGCCGGGCATGTTTTGCGGCACGATCTGCGGATTGCCTGGAATATGCCGGCCGAGGTAACGGGCGAGCGTGCGGCCATAGATGTCGTAGCCGCCGCCGGAGGAAAGACCGATCAGCATGTCGATGGTTTTGCCGGCGTAGAAATCATCGGCGGCGCCGGCTGAACTTGGCGCAAACGCCGCAAGCGCCAGCCAGGCGCAGAGTGCACGGGCAGCCGGGGAACAAAGGCGATGCCGCACGCTCACGACGCCATCGCCGGCGCCGCTGCGGCAGCGCGCGTCAATTCCTCCTGCTCGCCGTAGAGCCATTCCATGCCGTTCATCGCGTCTTCGGGGCTGCGCGCGCTGAGCATCATGTTGCGCAATTCCTTCGCCACGCCGGAGGCGTGAAAGAACTCGCCATAGACCCGCGCCATGATCTGCACGCGGCCGGTGCGCAGATAACGGCTTTGCTGGTAGGCGCGGAACGCCGCCGGATAATCGCCGTTCGCTGCGGCGACCCTGTCGGCAAGGCAGACCGCGTCCTCGATCGACATGTTGGCGCCCTGCGCCAGATATTGCAGCATGGGATGGGCGGCATCGCCGAGCAGTGTGATGCGGCCTTTGCTCCACTCCTTGATCGGCGGCCGGTCGCACAAGACCCACATCCGCCAGCTCTCGATCTTGTTGAGCAGCGTGCGCACCGGTTCGCAGGTTTTCGCAAAACGCTGCGTGCAGTTCGGCGGGATCGCCAAAGCTGTCCCAGCCCTCCTCGTAGCGGTCGGAATGAAACACCGCGACGAGATTGAACAATTCGCCGGTGCGCAGCGGATAGTGCACGAGATGCACTTTCTCGCCAGCCCACAGCACCATGTCGCGCCAGCGGAATTTCTCCGGCATGTCCGACGTCGGCAGCACGGCGCGATAGGTGATATGACCGGCGACTTTCGGCTTGCCGTCGCCGACCACGATTTCGCGGATCGTTGACCACAGGCCGTCGGCGCCGATCAGCGCCGCACCGCGATACGCCTTGCCGCTCTCGGTCTGCACCGAGACGCCGGTATCCGTCTCATCGACTTTGACGACCTTCTGTGAGGCGTCGAGCCGGATCAGATTGGAGGCATGGCAGGCTTCGAGCAGAACCTTATGCAAATCGGCGCGATGGATCAGCGCGTAAGGGTGATGGAATTTCTTGCGGAACGCATCACCGAGCGGAATGCGGGTGACTTCCTCGCCGGTGACCGAATCCATCATGATGAGGTTGTTCGGAAACACCGCGAGCGCGCTGATCGGCGCGACAAGACCCAAGACTTCGAACATCCAGAACACGTTGGGCCCAAGCTGGATGCCGGCACCGATCTCCTTGAACTCCGGCGCCTGCTCGATGACCTGCGAGGCGATACCCTTGCGCGACAGCGCCAGCGCCGCAGCGAGCCCGCCGATGCCGCCGCCGACGATGATGATTTGCTGATCTTTCCAATTGCTCATGGCGGCTCCGTTGGCGGCATTGTAGAAGGCCGGCCTTTGCCGACAAGTGTTGCGGGCGCATGGCGGACTGGACAGGGGCGGAGCGAGCGTGCGCTATTGCGGCGCTTGATTGTCCTCGCAGAGCGCACCCCATGACCGCCGGCCTGATTGATGTCCACTTCCACCTCATTCCGCAATTCTACCGGGACGCGGTTTACGAGGCCGGCAGCGGGCCCGCGATCGGGCGCTATCCAGACTGGACACCGGCACTGGCGCTGGATCTCATGGACAATAACGGCATCGCGCTTTCGCTGCTGTCGCTCGGCCAGCCCGGCGTCGGATTCATGCCGCAGGAGAAAGCGGCGGTCTTCGCGCGCCGCTGTAACGATTACGCCGCCGAGCTGATCGCGCAGCACCCAAAGCGGTTCGGCTGTTTCGGGCTGTTGCCAATGCACGATGTCGGCTTGGCGATCGCGGAAGCCCAATACTGTCTCGACACGCTGCATTTCGAAGGCATTTCGCTGTTTGCGAGCTACGGCGAGACATTTCTCGGCGACGCAGCGTTCGATCCGCTCCTGCACTATCTCGACGCCCGCAACACCGTCGTCCACATCCATCCGAGCCTGCACCCGTCGAGCAAGTCGCTCGATCTGCCGTGGCCGGGTTTCATGATCGAATACCCGTTCGACACCACGCGCGCGGCGGTCAATCTGTTGTTTTCCGGCGCGCTCGAGCGCTTTGCGAATATCAAATTCATCCTGTCGCACGCCGGCGGCACCCTGCCCTTCCTCGCCTGGCGGCTTTCGGTGGCGCCGATGATCGACAGACGGCTGAAGCAGCGCTCGCGCGAGGACATTTTCGCCGGGCTTCGAACCTTCTGGTACGACAACGCACTGGCCTGCGGCGCCGCGCCGATGGGCGCGCTGTCGAAGATCGCCGCGCCCGAGCGCATCCTGTTCGGTTGCGACTGGCCGTTTTGCAACGATCGCGTGGTGAAGGAAGAGGTCGCCGACTTCACCGCGCCAAATTTCCTTCCGCCCGAAACACTGGCGCTGATCGCGCGCGACAACGCACTGAAGCTGTTTCCGCAACGCGCGGCGCAGTTTGCTTGAACATACTTCGCTCGTTGCGGCGAAGGCGGGAATCCGAGCGAAGAAAGCCGGCTTTCCTTCACTTGAACGCGGATCAGATCGGGATCTTCGGCCGGTGTCCGCTGACCTCGGAAGCGGCATCGTGCGGCAGGCGCCAGCAGAACGGAATGCACAAGAGCGCCATCACGGCCGCGGCGCCGAACGCGATCATGAAATCCGGCGTGCCGAGGCTCGTCGCGCCGCGCCACGCCACCGAGAGATTGAGGATCACCGCGACGACCGAAATGCCGAAACCGCGGCTTAACTGCTGCGTCATGCCGGCAATACTGGTCGCCGTGCTCAACTGCGGCTGCTCCACGTCGGCGTAGGTCATGGCCTGTGTCGCGGTGAATTGCAGCGACTGAAAGAAACCGGCGATCAGCAGGAACCCGAAGATCAGGATGACGGGCATCGACGCGTTGAGGAACGCGCACATGAAGATCGTTACGGCGCTGATAATGGTGTCGACAATCATCACGGTACGAAACCCGAAGTGCCGCAGCACAAACCGCGCCGTCATCTTCATCGACATCGAGCCCAGCGCGGTCGCGAAGGTGATGGTGCCCGATGCAACGGCTGACATACCGAACACCACCTGCAGCAGCAACGGCAGCAGGAACACCAGCGTGCCGGCGCCGGCGCGAAACAGCGAACCGCCGGTAATGCTGACGCTAAAGGTGTGGATACGGAAGATCGAAAGGTCGAGCAGCGGATGCTTGGTGCGCAACAGATGTCGCAATGCCAGCGCGCCGAGCACGGTGCCGACCGCGAGCAGGACGATGACCGACGAAAACTCGGCGCGGCCGCGGCCGATCGCCTCGATGCCGTACATGATGCAGAACAGCGACGCGCCGGTCAGAACGAAACCGATCCAGTCGAGCGGGCGATCCGTGTCTTCCTTCGGATTGTCGAAGAACATCGTCACCAGCGCGATACCGATCAGGCCGAGCGGCAGATTGACCCAGAAGATCCAGCGCCACGAGAAATAGGTGGTGATGAAACCGCCGATCGGCGGCCCGAGCACCGGGCCGAGCTGCGCCGGCACCTGCAGGTAGGCCATGGTGCCGATCAGCGTCGCTTTCTCGACGCTGCGGAACAGCACCAGCCGTCCGACCGGCACCATCATGGCGCCGCCGAAGCCCTGCAGCACGCGCGCGGCGGTCAGTTCGAGCACGTTTTGGCTCAAGCCGCAGCAGATCGAGCCCAGCGTGAACAGCGCGATCGCGGCTCGGAAAATGGTGCGGCCGCCATAGCGATCCGCCGCCCAGCCGCTGATCGGCACGAATACCGCCAGGCTCAGGAGATAGGCGGTCACCGCCACGGAGAGCCGGACCGGATCGGTGTGCAGCGAAATCGCCATCTGCGGCAGCGCCGTGGTGATCGCGGTGGAGTCCAGCTGCTGCATGACGATCGCCGAACCGACGATCATGGCAATGACTTTGGGCTTCGACTTGGTCGGCATGCAGGGAGGATTACCCCTGCAGCGCGCGCAACACCAGTTCCGGCGTGATCGGCATCGTCGTTATCGGCGTTGCACCGAGCGGCCGTAATGCATCATTGATCGCGTTCATGATGCAGGCTGGCGCGCCGGCGGTGCCCGCTTCGCCTGCTCCCTTGGCGCCAAGCTCGGAATCCGCCGTCGGCGTCACCACGTGGCCGATGTCGATATCCGGCATTTCGGCCGCCATCGGCACCAGGTAGTCCATCATGGTGGCGTTGAGGAGCTGGCCCGCATCGTCATAGAGGCAATGCTCGAACAACACCGCGCCGATGCCCTGGACGATGCCGCCGCGGATCTGCTCGTCGACGAGCTGCGGGTTGATGACGGTGCCGCAATCCTCGACGCACCAGTGCCGCAAGAGCTTCACCGCGCCGGTCCTGATATCGACTTCGAGCGAAGACGCCTGCACGCCGTTGGTGAAAGCGAACGGCCAGGCACGCGGCACGTAATGGCGCGTCACAATGAATTCGGGCTGGAAGCCGGGCGGCAACGTATCGGGGCGGAAATAGACCACGCGCGCGACTTCATCGAGACCCATGCGTTCGCGGCCGGTGTCGGCATCGACCACGATGCCAGCGCGGATATCAAGCGCCTTCGGATCGGCTTGCAGGATCGACGCGGCGGCGGCGAGCACATTGCCGCGCAGCGCTTTGCCCGCCTGCCAGGCCGCCTCGCCGCCGATACCGGCGGCGCGCGACGCCCAGGTGCCGCCGCCATAGGGCGTGTTGTCGGTGTCGCCGGTGACGACGCGGACCCTCTCGATCGGCACGCCGAACGAGCTCGCGACGCACTGCGCCAGAACCGACTCGGTGCCCTGACCTTGCTCGGTGACGCCGGAGTGGATGAAGATGGCGCCGGTCGCGTCGAGCCTCACGGTGGCGCCGTCCTGCGAGGAGATGCGCGCACCGCCGACGCCATAGAACGCGGCGGACGGATTTGTCACCTCGATGAACGAGGCAAAGCCGATGCCGCGATGCACTCCGCCTTCACGCAGCTTCGCCTGCTCGGCGCGCAACGCAGCGTAGTCCATCATTTTCAAAATCTTGTCGAGCGAGGCGTGGTGCGACAAGCCTTCGAATTTCAAACCGGCGGCACTGGTCGCGGGATATTTGTCGTCGGGGAACAGATTGCGCCGCCGCAACGCGGCCGGATCCATGCCGATTTTCGCAGCCGCCAGTTCGACCAGCCCTTCTGTCACCGCGGTCGCAATCGGATGACCGACGGCGCGGTACTGGCACATGACATTCTTGTTCTGCAGCACGACGCGGGCGCGGGCGCGATAATTGGCGCAGGTGTAAGGGCCGCCGACGAGATTGACGACCTGATTGGCCTCGATGCCGCTGGTGCGCGGATAGACCGAATACGGCCCGATGCCGGTGAGATCGTCGATCTCGAAAGCGGTGATGGTGCCGTCATTCATCACGCCGATGCGCGCCTTGACCCGATGATCGCGGGCATGAATGTCGGAGACGAAGCTCTCGAAGCGGTCGGCGACGAATTTGACCGGCCGCTTCAGAAGTTTTGACAGCGCGGCCGTAGCCATTTCGTCGGCATAGATGTGGACCTTGATGCCGAACGAGCCGCCGACGTCCTTGGTCAGCACGCGCACCTGATGCTCCTCGAGACCGAGGTGCTTGGCGAACAGGTTCTGCGTCATATGCGGAGCCTGCGTGCCCTGATACACGGTCAGGCGCTGCTCGCCCGGATTCCAGTCGGCAACGATGGCGCGCGCCTCGTTGGTGACGCCGGTATGACGGCCGAAGACGAACGTCTGTTCGACGATGGCGTCGGCCTCTGCAAAGCCCTTGTCGGTATCGCCGGCGTTCAGCGTGCGCTCGAAAGTGAGATTGTCGCCAAGCTCGGGATGGATCACTGGCGTCGCGGCGTCGAGCGCGGTTTCCGCGTCGGTCACGGCGGCGAGCACGTCATAATCAACACCGACGAGAGCGCAGGCGTCCTCCGCCTGGGCGCGGCTGCGCGCCACGACCGCGCACACCGCCTCGCCTTGCCAGCACGCGCGCTCAACGGCGATGGCGTGCTGCGGCGCCGATTTTATGCCCTTGAGATGGGTCAGCACGCCGACCCACGGCGTGATTACTTTCGCAAGTTCTGCGCCGGTGACGACCGCGATGATGCCCGGCGCCTTCTTCGCTTCGGCGGCGTCAATGGTTTTGATCCGCGCGTGCGCATGCGGCGAGCGCACGAAGGCAACGTGCACCATGCGCGGCAGCACAACGTCGCTGACATATTGGCCGCGCCCCTGCGTCAGCCGCGCCAGATTGGGCCGCGGCACCGACCGGCCGATATAGGAATTGGGCCGATCGAGTGCGGAAAGGCCAGACGGCTGATCGCCGGCGATTTTCATAATGCGAGCTTATCACCTCCCCCTGCTGGGGGGAGGTCGCCGCGCCATGCGCGGCGGGTGGGGGCAGTGATCAAGACCCCACCCCGGCTTCGCCTCGCTCGCCGACCCTCCCCCTTCAGGGGAGGGTGAAGCTCACAAATACCGCGTCGGCCACATCAGCGTTCGCCACATGTGCGATGCCGGCGACGAGTCGAAGCCGAGGCCTTCTTCGGGCTGTTTGAAGTTGCGGCCGATGATGTCGACGAAGTCGTTGAGATCGACCTTGGCATTCGGATCGAACGAATAGATGTCGTTCACGCAGATCATGCGCGAGGTCATGTACCATTTATGGTTCTTCGCGGTCTCGTAGTCGCGCGCGATGTAGGGTTCCGGCTTATAGTCGGCGCCGAAATTGTTGATGTACATCTGCGGATATTCGTAGCCGACGGACGTATCCGGGAAGAAGCGCAGCGCCTGGTGCATGCGCACCGCCCAGCTCACTTCCTCGTCGACATAGGGCTCGATCATCTGCGCACCCCAGTAGCCGTGGTCGCAGCGGATGAAGCCGGCGACGCCGATGTCGTGCAGCAGGCACGCAAGAATGATCTTCTCGTTATGGCCGTTCTTTTTCGCCAGCGTCGCGCTTTGCAGGAGGTGATTGAGCGATGCGAAACGGTTCTTGAAGAAGTCGATCAGCGTCGGCTTCTTCGGCATTTGCGGCAGCCGCGGGTCGGCGCCCATCAGAAAGAATTTGTCCGGATTGTTCTTCTTGAAATCGAAGCCGCTCATCATCTCGATTTTGCCGTCGGCCATGCCGAACAACACCGACTTGGTGGCGACGCGCTCGCCGAGCTCGGCCATCATCTTTTCTTCGAGTTCGTCGGCGCGCTCCGACAGCGTCGGCGCGTGTACGTGTTCGTTCATGGTCAGCCTGCCTTTCCGGCCCGAGCCTGGGCGCGAGATTGCGCGGTGGATTCGATTGCATCGACTATAGCCTGATATCCGGTGCAGCGGCAGTAGTTGCCGGAAATATGTTCGCGGATGGCGTCGCGGCTCGGCACACCGCCGCGGTCGAGGAGCGCCTGGGCGCCGATCAGCATCCCCGGGGTACAAAAGCCGCATTGCAGCGCGTTGCGTCGAGTAAAGGCCTCTTGCAGATCGGCGATGGCGCCGGAATCGGAAATGCCTTCAATCGTTTGCACGTCGGTGCCGTCGCACTGGGCCGCCAGCACCAGGCAACCGCGCAGCACCGCGCCATCGACCACTACCGTGCAGGCACCGCATACGCCCTGCTCGCAGCCGACATGGCTGCCGGTCAGGCCCAGATCGTCGCGCAGGAAATCGACCAGCGTCTTGCGCGCCTCGACGCGCTCCGACACGCCCTCCCCGTTCACCCGCAGGCTGATGTCGCAAAAGCGCTCGCCCATGCGCGGAGCCTAACATTCGTGGCCGTTTGGGGCCACGGCCATAGGGCTTAAGTATTCCCTGCCAGGATGTCCCTGACGATGTCGATCGACCGCCGCAGCAAGGTCATCGAGGCTTCGAGCGTCCGGAACGCGGCGTGCGCCGTCAGCGTGACATTCTCCATACTCGCCAGCGGATGGTCGGGCTTGAGCGGCTCTGAGTGGAACACGTCGAGCCCGGCGTGACGGATGCGGCCGGAGTGCAGCGCCTCAATGAACGCCGCCTCATCGACCAGGCCGGCCCGCGCGGTGTTGACGAAAATCACGCCCGGCTTCATGCGCGCGAACTGCGCCGCACCCAGAAAGCCGCGAGTCTCGTCGTTGAGCGTCAAATTCATCGAGATCACGTCGGAGCGCGCCAAGAGTTCGTCGAGCGCGACCAGCGGCGCGCCAGGTTTCGGCGTACGATTCCAGGCGATCACCTCCATGCCCAGCCCGCGACCGATGCGCAAAACTTCGCTGCCGATGCCGCCAAGACCAATGACGCCCAGCGTCTTGCCGAGAAGCTGCACACCCTCGTGCGGCGTCCAGCTGCCGGCGCGAACTTCGCGATCCATGCGAGCGATGTCGCGGCACGAGGCGAGGAGAAGTGCGATGCTATGCTCGGCGACCGCCGTGTCGCCGTAACCTTTGATGATATGCACGCGAATATTGCGCGCCGCCATGTCGGCAAGGCTCATATAACTCGCCGGTCCGGTGCCGAGAAACACGATGTGTTTGAGCGCGTCACACTGATCGACGAATTCCGTCGGCATGTAGGAATGATCGTCGATGCAGATGTCGTAACCCTTGAGCACCTGCGGCAGCTCGCTGCGCTCGAACGGCTTGCGGTTGACATCGATCGGCGGGTCGTCGGCACGCAACACATGCTGCCACACTGGAGCGAGCTGATCGTTGCAGTCGAGAAAGAGAGTTTTCATCTCATCTATCATTGTCATGCCCAGCGAAGGCTGGGCATCCAGTAATCACAAACGCTAATAATAACCCTTTTGAGCAATGAATACTGGATCATCCGCCTTGGCGGATGATGACACTAGGGCGCGACGATTGGTTGCGCCGCCAGCAGCGGTTCATGTTGCGCGACGCCGGAGAATGGGGAGCCCTGTTCGAACCACGATGCCGGCGCCGGATGTCCCCACAAGGTCTGGCGCTGCGGGTCGGTGAGCGACCAGCGGATCGGCGCGTGATCGGGATCGACGGTGAGGTAGTCGGAGGTGAACAGCTCGATGCGGTGGCCGTCGGGATCGCGAATATACAAAAAGAACGCGTTGGAAATGCCGTGGCGTCCGGGGCCGCGCTCCATGTTGGCGAGATAGCCGCAGGTCGCCATCACGTCGCAGATATGGATGATGTCGAGCACGCCCGCCGTCCACAGCCCGACGTGATGCAGGCGTGGGCCGACACCGTTGGTGAAGGCCAGATCGTGGACGTTACCTTTGCGATGCAGCCATACCGCCCACAGGCGCGGATCGGCGCCGTCGGTTTCGGAATATTCGGTGAGGCGAAATCCGAGTTCGGAATAAAAATCGTAACTCGCCTGCACATCCGGCGTGAAGCAATTGAGATGATCGATACGCTGGATACGCGCGCCCTGATGCGTCGCGTATTTTTGCAGCATCGACGGACGCCGGTCCATGGTGGCGTAGAGGTCGAGCGGCGTGCCGAAGTTATCCGCCGTGCGCAGCGTGCGGCCCTGATGCGGCAGGTCCGGGAACGACGTCGGCAGGTTGTGGCGGCGAAACCAGGCTTCGGCGCGATCAAGGTCGTCCTCGCTCGCGAGTTTGAAACCGAGCGCGCGCACGTCGGCCTCGCGGGCCTGCCGCAACACCAGCGAATGATGATTGCGCTCCTCGACGGCGCGCAGATAGAGGGCGTCCTCGCTCTCGTCGCTGACCAGAAGTCCGAGGCAATCGACATAGAAGGCGCGCGAGCGCTTGAGATCCCGCACGCCGAGCTCGACATGGCTTGCGCGCACGACGTTGAAAGGCGGATCGAATACCGGCTGATGGATGGGCACGCTGTGGGCCTTGGGCTATTGGCCGTTGACGGTTCAGCGCCAAGTCTTAACACATCGGAGGGAAGGCAAAAGGCCGATGCCACAAAGGCCGATGCCCAAACGACGGGTCGACAGAAATTGTCATCAATGGAAAGCGTCGGTTCGCGGACGAGGTAATCATGCGTGATGGGTCAAGCAAGCAATCTTACGGCGACGACGACCAGTACGCTCGCCAGAGCGTACCGCACCGTGGCTTCGCGCGTCCGCGTCGCCAGATAGCTTCCCGCGATAATCCCCGGCAGCGATCCGATCAGGAGCGTTACCAACAATCCCCAGTCGATCGATCCCAAATACCAGTGCCCGGCACCAGCAAGGAGCGTCAGCGGGACCGCATGCGCGATATCCGAGCCGACCACGCGTGCGGCCGGCATTCTGGGATGCAGCAGCAATAATACGGTCACGCCGATCGCGCCCGCTCCCACCGACGTGATGGTGACCAGAACGCCCATGACCAGGCCGAGAATGATTGTGAACCACCTGACGCGTGCAGGATCGAGCGCCGCGATCTGTCCCGCATAGCGATCGCGAAGGCTTTTGCCGAAAATCAGAAATGCGGCGGTGACAACCAGCACGGCGCCCAGCGTCAGCGTGATGACGTGTTGCGCGGCGGCGCTTTCCAGATTGAATTGAGACAGCGCGAGGATGGTGACGGCTGTCGCGGGAACGCTGCCGGTCGCCAGTAAGGCCACCAGCGCCCAGTCCACCGTTTTGGCCGCGGCATGACAGCCCGTCCCGACGGTTTTGGTCGAAGCCGCGAATAGTAGGTCGGTGCCAACCGCGGTCGCCGGATGGATGCCAAACAGGAGAATAAGCAGAGGCGTCATCAGCGAGCCGCCGCCAACGCCGGTCATGCCGACGAGAAACCCGACGCCAAACCCAGATGCGACGTAAAGCGGGTCGACCATGATCACACTCCAGCCGCGTTGCTACTCTCTATTTTGACTGTCGGAAGTCACGCGTACCGGCGTAGTCGCCGCAGCGCGGCCGTTCCGGTGGTGCAGACCGCATTCTTTTTGGCTGTCCTGCTCCCACCACCATCGGCCGGCGCGTTCGGGCTCACCCGGGCACAATGGCGCGCGTACAGGGCGCGCAGCCGATCGAAACAAAACCTTTCTCATGCAGCGGATTGAGCGGAATCGCGTTGTCTTCGACGAAGGCCTGGACCGCCTGCCGGCTCCAGTCGAACAACGGGCTGAACTTGAGCAAGCCGCGCTCGTCGACCGAGACAAGCTGTGTTTCCTGCCGATGATCAGACTGGTCCGCGCGAAGTCCGACGATCCAGCCCGACGCACCGGCAAGTGCGCGCGACAGCGGTTCGACCTTACGGGCATGACAGCACGCCTGTCTTGCCGCGGGTGCGTCATAAAAACCGTTGATCCCATGTCTTTCGACAAGAGCTTCAACGTTCTCATGCTGCGGGTAGACGGCGCGGATACGGCGGCCGTATCGCCGCTCGGTCTCCGCCCAGAGTGCGTATGTTTCGGGAAACAGCCGGCCGGTATCGAGCGTCACGACGTCGATATCGAGCGACAGGTTTTGCAGAATGTGAAGGATGGCCTGATCCTCCGGCCCAAAACTGGTGGTGAAGACGACTTTGCCTGCCACCTCGCGGCAAAAATGCTCGATCCGCTCGCGCGGATGCATCGGGCCAAGGCTGTCGTTGAGCCGCGCTGCTAACGCGATCAGGGCATTGCGATCCGTTCCGGAATCCCGAACGCGATCCGCGCCGCGATCGACTGACAGAATAAGCCCGCCGCCGGCGATGCGGCCGGCGATGTCGAGCACGAGGCGGCCGGTTCGCGGATTCTGCGCATGGACGTCAACCGCGATCGGATGCGCAAGTTCGATTTCGATTTCACCGATGTGATTGCGCGCAAGTTCGCGCGGCGCGCCCATCGCCAGTTCGCCGGGATCGATCACCTTGTCTAAGACGGCCACACTGCCGCGAACTTCGGCGGTGCCGACCCACACGTTGAGCGTTTCTCCAAGCCTAAGCGGTTCGTGATGCAGCCAGAATACTCGAGCGCGCAACCGCCGCGCGGGCGTCGCCGGCTGATCGGGCGCAACGATCAAGTCGCCGCGCTCGAGGACGACCTGCCGATCCAGCGTGACGCCGATGGATTGCCCGGCGGCGGCGGTCTGCGGCGATTGCCCCTCGGGGGACGCAGGCCAAGCCTCGATCGTCCGGACCCGCGCCCGTATCCCCTTCGGCAACAGCATGACGTCATCGCCGACGACAACCTGACCGCTTTCGATGCGCCCGGCGACGATCCGGCGATCGTCGAATTTGTAGACCGCCTGAACCGGCAAACGCAGCGGCAGCGCCGCGGGCAGCTTTGCCGGAGCGAAGCTGCCCAGCACTTGCAACACGGTCGGCCCGTCGTGCCACGCCATGGCCGGCGTGTACCGCGCTACCCCATCGCCATGACGCGCCGCAATCGGCAGGATCGTCAGAGCGGATGAGCCAAGGCGGGACAGTTCGCTCGCAATCTCGGCTTTGATGGCGTCGAAGCGCGATTGATCGAAGTCGATGCGATCCATCTTGTTGACCACCACGGCGAGCTGCGGAACGCCCAGAAGATGCAGCAAATGAATGTGGCGGCGAGTTCTGGTCGCGCACGCCTTCCGACGCGTCGATCAGCAACAGAGCAGCGTCGGCTTGGGCGGCCCCGGTCACCATGTTGCGCAATAGTTCGGCATGTCCCGGTGCATCGATGAGCATGATATCCCGCGACGCGGTACGCAACCGCACCTGGCTGGTATCGAGCGTGATGCCCTGGTCACGCTCGGTCTGCAACGCGTCGAGCACGAACGACCATTCGAAAGGCAAGCCGCGGCGCCGGCTTACCGCTGTCAGGCTTGCAACCTTGCCGTCAGGCAGGCTGCCGGTCTCATGCAGCAGCCGCCCAATCAGCGTCGATTTGCCGTGATCGACGTGACCGACAAAAACGACGCGCAACAGCGACAGGTCTGGTGCCTCGCGAAGCTTCGCGGTGTCGCTGGTAACAAGTACGTTCATCGGAAAACTTTCGGATTGCGGACTACAGATAGCCGGCGACACGCAGGCGCTCGAACGCGTCTTCGATTTCGTGGTCCATCGCCCGGCCGGCGCGTTCCGGGATCATGGTGCCTTCGAGCTCCGCGACGATCTCGTCCATCGTCGCTGCCTCCGACGCGACGGGGAACGTGATGTCGGCGTCGCCGAGCGAGCGGTAACGCTTGCCATGACGCGCCAGGTAAAGCGGAATGATCGGAATGCCCTCGCGTCTCGTGTATTGCCAGATATCGAGCTCCGTCCAATGCAGGATGGGATGAACGCGCAGATGAGTGCCCGGTTGGGGCGCGGCATTGAAATGATCCCAGAATTCCGGCGGCTGCTCGCGCACGTCCCAGCCTCCTTCATGGCCGCGCGGCGAGAACACGCGTTCCTTGGCCCGAGTTCGGCTCTTCGTCCCGGCGAATTCCGGCTATCAATGCGTCGAAGCCGTATTTGCCGAGCGCGAGTTTTAGTCCTTCCGTCTTGCGGGCGGCGGAACGCGCCGCCGGCGGCAGACTTGGATCGACCGCCTCTACCGGCGGACAAGACTCGACCTTGAGATCGAGATCCCACTTCGCCGCGTAGCGATCGCGGAAGGCGTACATTTCAGGAAATTTCTTGCCGGTATCGACGTGCAGGACCGGAAACGGCACACGACCGAAGAACGCCTTGCGGGCGATCCAGATCATGACGTTGGAATCTTTGCCTAGCGACCACAGCAATGCGACGCGCCGCAATCGCGCGAACGCTTCACGAAAGACAAAAATGCTTTGCGCTTCGAGAGCGTCGAGTCGGTTCACGACCGGCGTTCCGAGCCGCTCGGCTGCACCGACGCGAACCGAACAAAGTGCATTTCATTCCGGGACTGGAAAACGGCCACTTGTTTCATAAGGAACACAGAAGGTGGAAGAATTTTTTTCCAAGATGGAGCTTGTTGTCTGTTCTAAATAGGAAATTGTTTTCGTCAACTTGAATTCATTAGAACAATCAACAAAAGAGTTTTCATGCTTGCGGCGTCCGGGTGTGAGCACGGATGCATCTTCGATACGGCCTTCGGCGAAATGGACTTCTCGTCGAAACCGGTCGCCGGCGACAAACTGCAAGACGATCGCAAGTGTCAATGATTCAAAATGAATATCCATGATGGAGCGTGCGTAAACCGTACGATCGCGAAAAGTCACACGTACCAGCATCCAACCGCCGCCGCTCTGCCGACCTTGCCCGAAAGCATGGTTCGTATAAGTTTTTAAAATGAACAGCGGTTTTCCCGGCACTCCGTACCAAGCATCCATTGCCCGGCCAAGCGCGTCCGAACTTCTTGAGAAGGCGCGCGCGATCGCCGGCATCGCGCGCGAACGGGCGCTCGAGACCGAAGCGGCGCGCCGCGTCAGCGACGACATGATCGCGCGCATCCGGCAAGCCGGCCTATTCAAGATCATGCAGCCGCAAGCTTACGGCGGCTTCGAATACGGCTTCGATGTCATGGTCCAGGTCCAGGCGACGATAGCGAGCGGTTGCGGCTCGACCGGTTGGGTCTTCGGCCTGCTCGCATCGCAGCAATGGCTGATCGCTTGCTTTTCAAAAACTGCGCAGGACGAAATCTGGAGCGACCGCGCCGCGCTTTCGACCGGGACCTATGCGCCGGTCGCGCGCGCCGAGATGGCCAATGGCGGCTATCGCGTTTCCGGTTCGGGCAGCTTCTGTAGCGGCTGCGATAATGTGCAGTGGCAATTCCTCGGCGGCATGATCCCGCAGGCCGATGGCCCGCCAAAGGCGGGATTCTTCGTGCTGCGCACCGCCGATATCACCATCGACGACAACTGGCGGACGATGGGTCTTGCCGGCTCTGGCAGCAAGACGGTTGTTGCCGACAATGCCTTTGTGCCGGCCCATCGGGCGCTGACCTTTGCCGAACTGTTGAATGCCACCGCGCCGGGAATGCGCGCCAGCGCAAACCCGCTTTACAAACAGTCGTTCCTCGCCGTGCTGCCGATCGCGATCGTGACTCCTGTCGTCGGCATGGCGGAGGGCGCGATCGCAGCGTTCCTCGACATGGCCAAAGTCAGGACCACGCGTGGCGCGGTGGCGGGCGGCAATCGCAAGATGGCCGAGCTCACCACCATACAATTGCGGGCGGCCGAAGCGGCGGTCTGCGTCGATGCCGCGAAGCTTTTGCTGTTTCGCGATCTTGCCGAAGCTTACGATATGGCCGCCCGCGGCGAAGCCGTCAGCATGGACGTCCGGCTGCGCAACCGACGCGACCAGGCGTTTTGCGTGCGGCTTTCGCTGCAGGCCATCGATGCACTGTTTCTCGCTGCCGGCGGCCAGGGGCTTTTCCTCGACCATCCGCTGCAACGCTTCTGGCGTGACGCACATGCCGCCGGCGCCCATATCAGCCTGAATTGGGATTCGGCCGGCAGCATGTTCGGCCAATACCTGCTCGGGCTGGAGCCCAAGGGTCAATACTAAGCCATTTGAAAAGCCGGATTGACGGATTCGGCGGCAACTCCTAACACATCGACCGGACAACCGACGTGATGACTGCGTAACCCGGGGAGAGACGCGACATGCGCCTTGCAAGCTATAATCTGCGCGGCCGGCAGAGTTTCGGCGCGGTCGTCGGCGATGGCATCGTCGATCTGCGCGGGCGACTTAGCCGTTTCACAACGCTGGTCGAGGTTTTCCGCGCGCAGGCGCTCCCGGAGGCCAAGGCCGCCGCCGAGGGCGTGCGCGCCGAAATGCCGCTCACCGCGGTCGAGCTGCTGCCGCCGCTGGTAGCGCCGGAGAAAATCCTCTGCATCGGCATCAATTACGCCAACCGCGGCGCGGACTATAATGTCACCAACAATCCGAAATATCCGAGCATGTTCTATCGCGCGCCGAATTCGATGGTCGGCTCGGGCGGCAAGCTGATCCGGCCGAAAATCTCCGAACAGCTCGACTACGAGGGCGAGATCGCCATCGTGATTGGCCGCGACTGCAAGCATGTGCCGAAGGAGCGCGCGCTCGACGTGATCGCCGGGATGACGCTCGCCAATGAAGGCACCATCCGCGACTGGACACGGCATGGCCAGTTCAATGTCACCCAGGGCAAGAATTTCGATGCCACCGGCGCGCTGGGGCCATGGATCGAGACCGACATCGACCCGACAAAGCCGTTGCATCTGACCGTACGCAAGAACGGCGAGGTGACGCAGGACGACACCACGGCGAGCATGATCTTCTCGTTCGCCGATATCATCTCCTACACCACGACGTTCATGACGCTGAAAGCCGGCGACGTGATCTGCACCGGCACGCCGACAAAAAATGTACCGAAAGTCGATCCGCCGGTCTGGCTCAAGCCCGGCGACACGATTGAGGTCGAGTGCCCCGAGATCGGCGTGCTGCGCATGGGCGTGGCGGACGAGGCGTGACCGAATCCGGCCGCGCCGCCTGCATCGTCGGCTGGCCGGTCGAACATTCGCGCTCGCCGCTCATTCACAATTATTGGCTGAAAGCTTACGGCATCGCTGGCGAATACCGCCGTGAAGCGGTAGCACCCGACCGCTTCGGCGCGTTCATCCAATCGCTCGCCTTACACGGCTACGCCGGCGCCAATGTGACCGTGCCGCACAAGGAAGCCGCGCTCGCATTGTCGTTGCCCGACGATCGCGCGCGCGCCGTCGGCGCGGCCAATACGCTGTGGTTCGATGGCGGTTTGCGCTCGACAAATACCGATGTCGAAGGCTTCCTGAGCAATCTCGATGCCTGCGCGGCCGGCTGGGATCGCCCCTTAACCAAGACCGTTGTGCTCGGCGCCGGCGGCGCATCGCGGGCCGTCGTGTACGCGCTACTGTCTCGCGGCGCCCAAAGCGTCATCATCGTCAACCGGACGCCGAGCCGCGCCGACGCCTTGCGCGCGCGTTTCGGCGACCGCGTTCGCGTCGCGCGCTTCGACGAATTGAACGATCAGCTCGGCGGCGCGGCGCTGTTCGTCAATACGACGACGCTCGGCATGGCCGGACAGCCGGACCTCGCGGCCGATATTGGGCGGTTGCCCAGTCACGCCATTGTCGCCGATCTGGTCTATGCGCCGATGCTGACGCCGCTTATCAGGACCGCCAAGGCCCGCGGCCTGCGCACCGCCGACGGGGTTGGAATGCTGTTGCACCAGGCCGTGGGCGGTTTTGCCCTGTGGTTCGGCAAAAAACCCGAAGTCACGCCGCAATTGCGGGCGTTGCTCGAAGGCGATCTGGACCCTTCCGCTGGGAAGGGCGCAGGAATAACCTAGCCAGCTTCGGGGTTTCAGAACCCAGACGCCAAGCCATGTGCAGTATGGCATGTGCCGCCGGCGTGAAACGGTAACCCCTTGGGAGGATAACGATGACGATCACGACAGGAAAAATTGCGGGCGCGAGCGCTTTTGCCTTGCTGTTCGCCGCTTCTTTTGCGGCGGCTCAGGCGCCGGAAATGGTGCGGGTGCGCGCCACGATCGAAAGCGTCGACGGCCAGGTGGTAACCGCAAAATCGCGCGATGGCGTCGAAATGAAGATTCATCTTGCCGACAACGCGCCCGTCAACGAGGTGGTCAAAGTCTCGCTCGCCGACATCAAGCCGAATTCGTATGTCGCCGTGACCGCGATGCCGCAGCCGGACGGCAGCCAAAAGGCCACAGCGGTCATCATTTTCCCGGAAGCGATGCGCGGCGTCGGCGACGGCCACCGGCCGTGGGATTTTGTGCCCAACAGCACGATGACGAATGCGACCGTCGATAACGCCGTCACCAGTGTCGACGGCGAGAAACTTGTCGTGAAGTACAAGGACGGCGACAAGACCATCATCGTGCCGCCGACCGCCGAAATCGCCACCTACGCCAAAAAGTCCCTCGCCGATCTCAAGCCCGGCGAGAAGATATTCATCGCCGGCGCCAAGAAGAATCCGGACGGCACGCTGGAAGCGGCCAATATCTCGTACGGCGATTACGCGGTTTGGCGCTGAGAACTCCAGTCACAATGCAGGAGCGTCAGATGAAAAAGACGTTACCCGGCACCGTCCCGGTTTTTGCCGCATTGGTATCGACAGCCATCGCCCTCGTCGCCGTGTTCGCGGCGACCTCAGCGTTCGCGCAGGCGCCGCAAACCGTGCACCTGCGTGGAACCATCGAGACAGTCGTCGGCAACACCGTGATGGCGAAGTCCGACAAGGGCGATGAGCTGAAAATCAATCTCGCCGACAAGACGACGGTCGTCGATGTCAACAAGGCAACGCTGGCTGACATCAAGGACGGCGAATTCATCGGCAGTGGGGCGATGCCGCAGCCCGATGGCTCGCAGAAGGCCATCGAGGTTCACATCTTCCCCGAAGCGATGCGCGGGACCGGTGAAGGTTTCCGGCCGTGGGACGGCGCGCCGAACAGTACGATGACAAACGGTACGGTTGGCGCGGCGGTGACCGGCGTGAACGGTCCGGTCGTGACCGTCAAATATAAGGACGGTGAGAAGAACATCATCGTCGGGCCCGACGTGCCGATCATGCGCTATGCGATCGGCAGCATGAACGATCTCAAACCCGGCGTGGCGTTTGCGGTCTTGGCAGCCGCCAAGCAGCCGGACGGCAGCTTCAACATCAGCCGCATCAATGTCGGCATTGGCGGCGTCGTTCCACGCTGATCCACCTACAGAAACGCTTTCCGGGCGGCCCAAGAGGCCGCCCGATTTGTTTTCAGGGACCGCTGTCTGGCACGGCGCTTGCTCCATTTTCGGGCAGGAAATGCCACGAACGGAGGTTGTCCATGACACGCGCCGAACTCACCGAGAAATTGCTCGACATCAAACGCGAAAAAGGCTGGAGCTGGAAATACATCTGCGGCGAAATCGGCGGTATGTCGCCGGTGTTGATCGCTGGCGCCGTGCTCGGCCAGATGAAAATGACCAAGCCGCAAGCCGCGAAGGCGGCGGAAATGTTCGGACTGAGCAAGGGCGAACAAACGCTGCTCAACGAGGTGCCGAACCGCGGTTCGCCAATGCCGCCGACCGATCCGCTGATCTACCGGTTCTACGAACTGGTGATGGTCAACGGTCCGGCCTTGAAGGCGCTGATCGAGGAAGAATTCGGCGACGGCATCATGTCGGCGATCGACTTCGACATGCAGATGGAACGTCAGTCAGACCCCAAAGGCGACCGCGTGCGGCTTTCGATGTCGGGCAAATTCCTGCCGTACAAATATTACGGCGCGACCGGCAATGCCCAGGCTTATGGCTATAAGGAAGAATAAAATCACCCCATGCCGGCGATCACGCCGCGATCGATATCGGCGATGCTGGTGACGCCGGTCAGCGCCATTGAGACGTCGAGTTCGTCGCGCATGATCTCGATGGCGCGCGCGACGCCGCGCTGGCCGGCGGCGCCAAGCCCATAGATGATGGCGCGACCGCTCAGGCACGCCCGCGCGCCGAGCGCGATGGCACGCATGATGTCCTGGCCGGAGCGAATGCCGCCGTCGAACATGACCTCGACGTCGGAGCCAACGGCGTCGGCGATTGTCGGCAGCATCGAGATCGATGACGGCGCGCCGTCGAGCTGGCGGCCGCCGTGATTGGACACCACGATCGCGGCCGCTCCGGTCTTGGCCGCGATCCGCGCATCCTCGACATCAAGAATGCCTTTGAGGATAAGCTTGCCGGGCCACAAACTTTTGACCCACTCGACGTCCTTCCAGCTCAGCGTCGCATCGAACTGCTCGGCGGTCCATTTCGACAAGACTGTAACGTTCGCCATGCCGGGATAATGCCCGGCAATGTTGCCGAAGGTCTTGCGCTTGCCATTGAGCACGCTCAGCGCCCAAGCCGGCTTGGTCGCGATATCGAAGAGATTTTTGATGCGGATTTCCGGCGGAACGCTCATGCCATTCTTGATGTCGCGATGACGCTGACCGATGACCTGAAGATCCACCGTCAGAACGAGCGCACTGCACTTGGCCGCCGCCGCCCGTTCGATCAGCGCGCGAATGAAGCCGCGATCCTTCATGACATAAAGCTGGAACCAGAACGGCTTTTCGACCGCGCCGGCGACATCCTCGATCGAGCAGATCGACATGGTCGACAGCGTGAATGGAATTCCCGCAGCCTGCGCGGCGCGGCACGCCAGGATTTCGCCGTCACCGTGCTGCATGCCGGTAAGCCCGACCGGTGCGAGCGCGAGCGGAAGCGCCACCGCTTCGCCGAGGATGGTGGTTTTGGTGCTGCGATTGGCGACGTCGTGCAGGATCCGCTGGCGCAGCGTAATGCGCTCGAGATCGGAGCGATTGGCCCGCAGCGTCTGCTCGGCATAGGAACCGGATTCGCAATAATCGACGAACGCGCGCGGCACCTTGCGGTGATAAGTCTGCCGCAGATCCTCGATGCAGGTCATGGTTTTCACGGCACGCGGTTCCCGGCTTTCACCCGCCCTTGATAGCACAAACCTTAGGCACCACCGTCGGCGAGGAACGCTCTCGCGCGCTGACGGTTATCTTGGATGAAACAGGCCTGTCGCGCGGGCATTTTGCGCACGGCCACATAGAGGATGGCGATAATGGACAATTTCAGCAAACAGCGGTCGTTCCAGACAGACGCTGACCTCGACGAGGACGAAGCCGATCTCAGCCCCAAGGGCCGGCACGACAAAGAGGCCGCAAAGGCGGCCCAGAAGGAGAAGCTGGACGACAAACTGGACCAAGCGCTGGAAGAGTCCTTTCCAGGATCGGACCCGATTTCGATCGTCCAGCCGCCGCAAAGCGTCCACGACAAGCCCAAACGCTAAAAGCAGGCTCGCCTTTTTTGCCGCCCGGCACCTCGCCGGGCGGCAACGTATTGATTTTGCGAGAGTTCCGTTCCGGTATGGTGAACGGCGCGTTGACTGCGACCGTAAGAATGTCGAATATTTTTTGAAGCGAACGTCAGGCAGAACGAGGTAGTATCCGCCGTGGGATAGTGCGGCGGGGTTTCTGCGTATGGTTCGCAAGTATTTCGGCACCGACGGCATTCGCGGCCGCGCCAATGGCGTCATCACGCCGGAATTGGCGCTCAAGGTCGGCCAAGCCGCCGGCCTTACTTTTCGCCGCGGCGAGCACCGCCACCGCGTCGTCATCGGCAAGGACACCCGGCTTTCTGGCTACATGATCGAGACCGCCCTGGTCGCGGGCTTCACCTCGGTGGGCATGGACGTGCTGTTGCTCGGCCCGATGCCGACGCCCGCTGTCGCCATGCTGACGCGCTCGATGCGCGCCGACCTCGGCGTCATGATTTCGGCCTCGCATAATCCGTTCGACGACAACGGCATCAAGCTGTTCGGGCCCGACGGCTACAAGCTGTCCGACGAAGTCGAGCATGGCATCGAACGGCTGGTCGACGGTGACATCACCAAGCGCCTCGCCAAGAGCGTGGACCTCGGCCGCGCCAGACGTATCGACGGCGTCCACGACCGTTACATCGAGTTCGCCAAGCGCACGCTGCCGCGCAACCTCTCGCTGGATGGATTACGGGTCGTCATCGACTGCGCCAATGGCGCGGCGTACCGCGTCGCTCCCGGTGCGCTGTGGGAGCTCGGCGCCGACGTCATTCCGATCGAAGTCGAGCCCGATGGCTTCAATATCAATCACGACTGCGGCTCGACCGCGCCTGAGGCGCTCTGCCGCAAGGTCCGGGAAATGCGCGCCGATATCGGCATCGCGCTCGACGGCGACGCTGATCGTGTCGTGATAGCAGACGAGCGCGGCCATCTCATCGACGGCGACCAGCTTCTGGCGGTCATCGCCGAGAGCTGGCGTGACGATGGCAGGCTGGCGCAACCCGGCATCGTCGCGACGGTGATGTCGAATCTCGGCCTTGAGCGGCATCTGCAATCGCTGAACCTCAAGCTGGTGCGGACGCCGGTCGGCGACCGCTACGTGCTCGAGCAGATGCGCGAGCACGGGTTCAATGTCGGCGGCGAGCCTTCCGGCCACATCATTTTGTCGGACTATGCGACGACCGGCGACGGCCTTGTCGCCGCGCTGCAAATTCTCGCGGTGGTGAAAAAACTGAACAAGCCGGTGTCGGAAGCCTGTCACCGTTTCGAGCCGTTGCCGCAGGTGCTCAAGAGCGTGCGCTATCGCAGCGGCAAGCCGCTGGAAAGCTCCAAGGTGCGCTCGGCCATCGCCAGCGCCGAACATCGCCTCAACGGCCATGGCCGGCTGGTGGTCCGGCCGTCAGGCACCGAGCCGGTAATCCGCGTTATGGGCGAAGGCGACGACAAGACGATGGTAGAAGAAGTCGTCGACGGTATCGTCGACGCGCTGACCGATCAGGTCGCTTGAGCGCCTACCTATAGGCGGACAGACCAAGCCCCATCCCTCTCCTCGTCGGGGCATTACAATTCGATCTTCAACTAGCTGGAAAATCGGGCGCTCAACCATTCATCGGACTTGCCTAACCGCTGCCGCTATGAATACGGCATAAACGGAAGCGCCTGCCGCTATTCTGCCTTTTGCACCCAGAACTGGTACATGCCTCGAAAAGTCGCTGGGTTTTCCGTTTCAAATATGTGCCAAAACGCGAGATTGGCCAACGTCGTGTCATTTGGAAAACGACTTCGGAATTGTCCCCGGACGTCATTTGACAAGATGAACCCGAAGAACCGCAATTCATTCTGCCGCAGAAAATCTTCGATCTCCGGCAGCGAGATTTGGTGCTCTTGAACGTGAAACAGCAAATCCCGGCACTCGCTGGTGTTGTAAAAATCGCCCCAGTCCAAGACCTTTGCAAGGGCTGCGTCTTCTCCAAAGCTCGCAAGCTCCTGCCGGCAGCGGCGGATTTCCTCCGCGGTGCGACCATAGCCGCGCTGCGCGATGAAGGCGCGTGCAGCGTCGAGCTCACGACGTGCCAACTTGCTGTAAAGCCCAAGTCGCATGAACCCGCCTGGGCGCAGCATCGAGAGCAACACTCGCCATCCGGCCATCGGAGCCGACAGATGATGCAGCACGCCGCTAGCCTCAATAACATCGAACGTGCGGCCAATCCCGCCAAGCTGCAGAATGTCAGCTTGCGCGTATTCGACATTTTTCAAGCCGAGTTCCTGCGTTTTTCTCATCGCATAACTCAGGCTGGCGCGGCTAAGATCGATTGCAAGGACGCTCGCTCCCTTGAATCGCCGCGCGGTTTCGATCGAATGCTGGCCCGTGCCGCAGCCTGCGACGAGGATTTCTGTGGACTCCGCGCTCCGAAGGTTGCGCAAATCCACGTTTGGAAATTGCTCTCGTAAGTGAGTGTAGATCGTCGTGGTCAAGCCCACGGGCGATGCCTTCACCCATCTTGGATAAGGGTTCTCCTCGTATTGACGTTGCACCGCGAGCGACACATGCTCGTTAATTGCAGTCAGACACGGCAGCGACCCGCATAATTGCCGTTCTTGCTCCACCTCTTGCAGGTGCGCCGCCACTAGCTGAGCTACGGGAGAGGACCAGCGCCTCCGCGCGAGAAAATTGGCTGCGGGCAGGGAAACAAGGGGGCGATAGGCAGCAACGGCTAGCAGCCAAAGTTCGGACAAGGATTCGTCCCGATCCAGCGCATGGTCCAGCAGCGCTTGCAATTGCTCCACCAGTTTCTTCTCTTCATTGCTGCAAGCAAAGACGTACTCGTTGATGAAACATTGCCGCGATAGCGCACAAAAGAAACGTAGTAGATTTTGATTGCATTCTTCAGGCTCGGTGTTGCCGATAGCCATCAACAGCATCGTATTGCGGACTGCGGTCAGATATCGTTCCAGCTCAATGTCGAAAATAAACGTAGCTTCCAGCAAGCTTCTCAATAGCGGATCGCCGCTGATCTCGCTCAGTTCCGCCGTAGAGATAATGTCCGGCTGCTTCCGCTTCGCGGTGGCGTGGCTGGTAAAGCGACGAGTGTATGCGCCCGTCTTGCCGTGGCGCTTGATCACGTTGGCGGCAAATCTGGCGAGATCGATCGCTCGACCCCAGGGCTCAGACAGTGCTCGCGCAAGATTGTCGCGAACATCGATGTCCTGCGGAACTGAATTTAAGGCCTGCAGGCACTGAACGAACAGGAGCTTACTGTTGTCCGTTTCCTCGAGCTCAATGCTGCGCTGGATGGCTCTGAGCGCTTCGACCGGACGGCCGAGCGACATCAGCACGATGCTGAAGTTGCTGTACGCGTGAGCCAGATCGCGTCGGGGAACCGCGCGATTACCGCGCGCGGGCGCAATCACATCCGATAGCGGATCATTGTGGCAAGGCGATACGCGATCATTCAAAGCGATGGCTTTGCGGATCAATCGTTCCGCAAAATCGCTGCGCCCCATTTGCTGAGCGAGCACGCCGAAAAGATGAAGGCCATGGAAGTGGTTTTCATCGATCGCGAGGATTTTTCGGTAGCAGCCTTCGGCCTCAACCAATTGACCGGCCTGATGATGCCGCACTGCCCTGGTCAGAAGCTCGGAAATATCGAGAGGGCGGCTCGCGATCGTAAAAGGTGATACCGCGTGGTTGCCCAACTTCGCCGCCGTACGTCGTTGCTTCCGGTTCATCGCAAGCACCGCGCGTCAATCCGAAGCGAAGGAGCCGTTCTCATGAGGCTCGGTCAAAAGAGAAAGTGAGGGGCGGGATCTGCCAACTCTTCCGTGGATTTGAAGAGAAGGCGTTTCCTGCCCCTCCAGTATGGGGTGGTTGAGGGGATAACTCTAGCCACCCGCGGAATATTGATAGCTACTTACGATCGGAGTTTGCCGTGTGAGCGCTCCGGTAGCCAGCTAAATGCCCCAGTTTTTATCGGCTAGGGCTTTTCGGATTGCTTCAGATCGTACCGACGACGTTAATGCCGTTTCGAGCGATGCTGGCGCGATGACTTTCACATCGCGCCAGCATCGGGTTTGTCGTCACTGCGAGTTCAGCGACTGCACGGTCCAGCTCGTGCCTATATTGCCGTAGAGCGTGACCGCAGCGATGGTCTTGCCGTTCATGAACCAGGCGCCGACGTTGCCGGAGGTGTCGGTAAACAGGATATCGGCTTTGCCGTCGCCGTTCATGTCACCGGTCTGCGCGACCGACCATTGCGGCCCTATCGTGCCGTAGACCGTCGTTGAGAGGAAGGCTGGGGCGCTGTTGGCCGTTTGGAGGAACCAGGCCCCGAGATTGAAGCTGGTGTCTTCCCAGACGATGTCGGAAAAGGAGTTGCCGTCAAGGTCGCCAATGGCCTTGATGTGCCAATTCGACGGCGCAATCCCCAAGTCCGTGGACGTGAAGGTGCACGTGGTGGCACTTCCAGGGCAGCTCACAACCCAGATGGTGACGTCATTGGTCGTGAGATTGTTGAGGAAGACCCAACCTCGCCGATCCGCCCCTAGGACCGTGTAGCCCGCCGGCACTTGGCCAACCGGTCGCGTCGAGGTGATCGTGGCGCCATTCATGAGTGACACGCTCAGATTACCCGACGTGTCCTCCCACAAGATATCGCCCATGCCGTTGGAGTTGAACTCGCCAGTCCCGACCACGGACACGCTTGTCGGCACCGGCCCCAAGGAGACCACGCTGCTGATTTGACCACCACCGGTCAAGCCACAGATCGATTGTGCTCCGCTGTTTTGCGCCGGGGTCGTCAGCCATATGCCAACATCGCCCGCGGTGTCGCGCCACAGGATGGAGGAGCTGCCGTTACCGACAAAGTCGCGCTGACCAACAATCGACCAGTTCAGCGGTACTTGGCCGAACACACTGGTGCTCTTGATGGACGCGACGCCACTGTTTGACACCTGGGTATTGCTGCAGTTGGCAGCCTGCATCAGCCACTGGCCAACGTTGCCGCTGGTATCGCGGAAGAGCACGTCGCTCGTGGTATCGGCATTGAAGTCATGGGTGTTGCTGATCTGACGTTCCAGAACCAGAATACACCCGGTCGAGTCATTGCCACCCACGGAGCTGCACAACTTGGAAGCCGCGGACGCTATCGGTACGGGGAAATAGGCGTTCCGCGAGTTCGAGTCGGAAGCGACCGAGTGAGCGCCACCCGAAAGTGCGACCGAGTTGATGCTGATATCCTCGACGAAAGTAGAGGCGCTGACGATCCCGAGTTGGCCCGTCGTGTTGGCCGGAGTCTTGGTCGACCGCGCCAGCAGATAGAGCCTGCTGGACGGGTCGTACCAGACCATGTCCGGACCGTCCTCATTTTGCAGCTCCGCGATGACCGAGCCCGGACTACCGCCGGTTGAGCCATCGTTGATGACGACCGAAGCATCGTTGCTTTGGGTACTGGCGGGTCCGCCGTTGCAGCCGACCAGAAGCTGCGGCGCCGGTCCGACCGCCATGCCCTGCGGGGTGTCGCAGGCGGTGAGCGGAATGACGTAGGTCGCGACTACGGGGATGTCGTTGCCTTGCCCTGGCCCTGGAACACCACCACTCCCCGTGAAATTCTGAGCGATTGCGACCTTTGGATCGACGACTGAAACACCGCCGGGCGCCGAACCGTCTCCGGGTCCATTGATCTCCGGAGCGGTCCCATAGAACAGACCGGTGCGCGAGTCGTACACGCACTGCTCAGCGCCGTTGGTATTGTTGTACCACGGTATCTGCGCGACGATTGTCTTCGTGCTCACATCGATAATATTGGCGTACGGTGGCGTATCGGCATTGTTTGTCGCCATCACGACGTTGTCGACCGGATCGAAGCACATCTCGTCGTTCCGGAACTGCCCGCCGGTGTTGATGTTTGCGATAAGCTTCCCGGTGACGAGGCTGAGCACCTTGACGGAAGAGCATTGATTTGGAGCGGTGCAGCCCGGGCCGGAGGTCAAGCCCGCACCCGCGTCGCCGGCCCAAATCTCACCGCCGGTGATGTTGCCGCTGCTGTCCGTCGTGGCATTGACGATGAGCGCGCCATTCGGGCCTGAGCAGGAATTGGCCACCGCGCAAACGGCAACAACGCCCTTGAACAGGCCTTGGCCAGCTATCATTGTCAGGGTGTTGGTGCGCGTGTCGATCACGTCGATCCCGTTGTTGGTACGGTCCCCCAAAACGTACGTGTGCGCCCCCGGATCGACATAGCTGATGTCGAAACTCGATACCCCGGCCGGCAGGCTGATCGCTTTGAAAGGCACCAGACCGCTCCCGGCAACTGCGGGGGTGACCGCCGCGGCCATTATGCAAGCACCTGCGACAATGCCGGCCGTGCGCATGGCGCCGCACAGTGGTAGAGATGAAAGAGAAAGTCGCTTCTTTTCAGTCAGTCTCATCGCTCCCTCCAAGACATGGCTACTCGACGATGCCTTTTGACACCGCGATCGATCGTCGATTGTTCGATGAAGGCCAAAAAAAACGGCCTAAGTAGCGTCTCCACACGGCACCCGACTTGGCGTCGGTGCGCCCCACGATCGGGTTGTTGGTTGTGAACACTACAATAACCAGCGCGTAAAAGTCGCATTTACTACATAGATTAGTCAAGGACTAAGTGATGGACAAACGGCACCGCTTTGCAGACAGAGCAGCATTGGCGTCGGAAAACTTAAGCGCCGCAGAACGGGACGCCCTTCGTTTCTTTCAAGAAAACCGGGAGGAGGTTCTTGTTTCGTCAGCCGCTGCGCTTGCGGCCAAAATAGGTACGAGCGATGCCACGATTATCCGCACAGCCCAGGCGCTCGGCTATTCCGGTCTGGATGATCTTCGCCGCAACCTTGCCGACGAGCTGCGCACGAGTTTGTCGCCTGCCGCGCGAATGACTCGAACCTTCCAGGCATTAGCCAACGACGGCAGCTCAGTGCTCCAATCGGTTGTCGACATTCACTTGCATGCATTGGAGAAATTGAAGTCAGACATCAAGTCCAGCGCTTTTGATGCTGCGATAAACATCCTTTCAAAAGCGAACCGGATCGCAATATTCGGGGTTGGCCCTTCGAGTCCGCTGGCTGACTACTTTGCAATTCAGCTTAGGCGCTTCGGCATCCAAGCCGGAAGTATCGTGCAAACTGGTTTTTTGCTCGCCGACGAACTACTTTGCCTGAAGAAAAATGATGCTGTTGTCATTCTTGCATACACTCGCGTCTACCGCGAGTTGGAGAGTTTACTCGCACGCGCTAATCAGGTCGGCGCGCGCACGATACTTTTGACTGACTCGCTCGGAGTTGCTTTGAGCGACAGCGTCGACTTGGTTCTTCCGGTAGCTCGCGGCAACACTGACTGGTTCAGCACGCATACCGCGACGCTCGGTTTGATCGAAGTTCTCTTGATTGGCTTAGCGGCCAAACGACCAGGCGAGACCATCGCTGAACTCAAAACCCTCAATGAACTCCGATCAGGATTAGCCGGATCGGGGGGAAAGTTGGCTTTTTTCCATGCGCGCAAAGTGCAAAAGAGGCGCGGTCCGCGCAAAACGAAGAACGCGATGGTTCGCGGCAAATGACCTTGAATCCGGCCCAGTCGGATTGCCGTCTTTGCCGCCAAAAAACGAAACGAACAGAACTCGCGCATTTACGCGGAATTTATCCGCTGTAAGGCGCGCGATGTGGCGTCCCCCCGCGTGGGAGTGGGGTGGGGATGGGTGGCGGTTGGACCTCGTGGCGAACTTTCTATCTTACCCGCGCTCTTTCAGAAAATGCGCGAATGCCTTGAGGGTGATTTCCGAGACGTAGTGCTCGATGCCCTCGGCGTCGGCCTCGGCGGATTCGGTCGGCACCCCGATGGCGCGCAACAGATCAACCACCAGCCGGTGCCGCACGCGCACCCTGTCGGCAAGTGCATGGCCTTTCTCGGTGAGGAAAACGCCGCGGTACGGGCGCGCGGTCGCAAGGCCGGCGCGCTTGAGCCGGGCGATGGTTTTGATGGCGGTGGCGTGGGAAACGCCGAGACGGCGGGCGATGTCGGTCGGCCGCGCCTCGCCCTCGCCCGCAAGAAGGTCCGCGATCAGTTCGGCGTAATCCTCGAGCAGTGCCGTTGACTGGGCCGACCGCGTCTTGCCGAAGCGGCGCGCCTGGGTACCTTCCGCGGGGAGCTTTGCCATTGCGACCTTGCCCGTCGCCGCCTTTACCGCCGGAGCGGATGAGTCGGCAGGGGCTTGTGAACCGTAGCCACTGAATTTGCCGCGCCAGATCGAACACCACATTTCACTTGTCGTGTCAAAGTGTAGCCATCGCTACATAGTCTAGCCATTGACACCACGAGGCTCGCTCCCTATACTGTAACCAGGGCTACACTTTGAGGTAAATGCTGCGAGGCGGAGCGCTTGCTTACCGAATTCCGATGACAGCCCGGGAAATGATCGAACCAGTCGTTCGGCCCGCGTCGCTTTCTGAGCAGACCGTTGCCACGGCGCGGCAAGTGCTGGCCGGCGAACGCCGCGGACTTCGTGCGGCATTGGCCTTTGTCGGCCCCGCGGTCGTAGCCTCGATCGCCTACGTCGATCCGGGAAACTTCGCGACCAATATCCAGGCCGGGGCAAAATACGGCTACGGCCTGCTCTGGGTGGTGCTGCTTGCCAACGTGATCGCGATGCTTTTCCAGGGCCTGTCGGCCAAGCTCGGCATCGTGACCGGCAAGAATCTCGCGGAAATGTGCCGCGATCATTTTCCGCGTCCGGCCGTTTTGGCGATGTGGATCGTCAGCGAGATCGCCGCCATGGCGACCGATGTCGCCGAGTTTCTCGGCGGCGCCATCGGATTGTCGTTGCTGTTCCAGATGCCGCTCGTTGCCGGCATGGCCGTGATTGCGGTGGTGACTTACGGCCTCCTGATGTTCGAGGGCTATGGCTTCCGGCCGCTCGAACTGATCATCGGTTCTATCGTCGGCATCATCTGTCTTTGCTATATCGCCGAGATGTTCATCGCCCCGGTCGACTGGAGCGCTGCGGCCTATCATATCGTCGTGCCCCAGATCGCGGACGCCGGAGCACTGCTTCTCGCCGTGGGCATCATCGGCGCGACCGTCATGCCGCATGCGATCTATCTGCATTCCGGCCTGATGCAGGCGCGGGTGCCGGCGCGCAACGACGCTGAGCGGCGCAAAGTGCTGCACTTCTCCAACAAAGAAGTGATCGTCGCGCTTGCCGTCGCCGGCCTCGTCAATTTAGCGATGGTGATGATGGCATCGAGCGCGTTTCACGCCGGCCATCCCGAGGTCGCCGAGATTGAAACCGCCTATCGCACGCTGACGCCACTGCTCGGGGCCGGAGCCGCCGGCATCTTCCTGCTCTCGCTTATTGCTTCGGGAGTATCGGCGTCGACCGTCGGGACGATGGCCGGGCAGATGATCATGCAGGGATTTGTTCGGTTCCGCATCCCGATATGGCTTCGCCGGCTGGTGACAATGGTTCCGGCGTTCGTCGTGGTCGCACTCGGCGCCAACACCACCCACGCATTGGTGATCAGTCAGGTCGTGCTTAGTATCGCGCTGCCGCTGCCGATGATCGCACTCATCATCTTCACCAGCAGGCGCGATATCATGGGTGCGTTCACGAACTCACGCCTCACCACCGCCGTGGCGATTGCCGGCACGGCGGCCGTGCTTGCGCTGAATGTCGTGCTGATCGTGCAGACGCTCTCCTAACCCGGATCGAGCAATGAAAAATCCGGGGACAGCGTCCTAAAGAAATCCCGGATTGCGCGTTGCGCAACCCGGGTTTCGCGTCCGGCGGCCGGCAATGCGGCCGCCGTTTCAGTTACATGGTCTTCAGATTTTCCGCAGCCGACTTGCCGGTCTTGCGGTCCACCACGACTTCGAAGGAAACGCGTTGACCTTCTCTCAGTTCACGAAGGCCAGCACGCTCGACGGCACTGATGTGCACGAAGACGTCCTTGCCACCGCCCTCAGGCTGGATAAATCCATAGCCCTTCTGCGCGTTGAACCACTTCACGGTACCGTTGTTCACGGGTCTCTCCTTGTAGACATGCCAATATGAGCCGCGCGAATGCGCTCGGCTCGGTTCGCTCGAATTTTTGGTGAAGGATCGTCAGTCAGGCGCGTTTGTCGCTGCAAGGCCTAGTCATTCGGGCCGAAAACTCGAAGCCACATATTTAGCGGCAAGTCACAACGACCGCAAGACCGCGGCGGGCCGTTTGTGACGGGCGGCCACACAGCCTTAATGGACTCGAAACGGGCCGTTGTTGTTGATCTGAAAGATGTTTTGCAAGCTTATGGTACGATGTCAGACACTGCCGTTGAGCGCAATCATGGCACCGGCGCCGCCGATCGCGACAACAGCCGGGGCGAAACCGCCGGCGTGGAAATCCGTTTCATTGTGCGGCGGCGCGCTCGATGCCCGACGTGCAGCAATTATTCGCAGACGGCGGCGGTACGAGGTTTTTCAGCCAGCAACGTGCGTTCGGTCCTTGCACCCCGGGATGGACGTATGTCCAGGCGAGACATTGGCTTTCTGCCTTGCAGGTGTTCTGGCACAGCGTCACGTCGGCCGACGACAGTTCGAAGTTGCGATAGCTTGAGCCGCGCAGGTCGGTGTTGTGCATGACCGGCTTGTTCGCCGTCGCCGCCGGAGCAGGCGTTGCCGCTGCCGTCGGGCTTGCCCCGATCTGCCGTTCATAGCCGGCGACACAGCACGGGCTCTGGACTTCCATTGACATCTTGTTTTTCAGGAAGCAGCGCGCGTCGGTGGCGAAGATGCCGGGACGCACGTAGTCCCACGCCATGCATTGATTGTCGGCGCGGCAAGCGGCCTGACAGCCCTCGATGGTGGCATCGGGGAAGTAGCGGTAACTGCCACCCTCCAGTTCGACGCCGGCAACCGCTCCCGTGACGGAAGACGGGATCGGCGGCGGCACGCGCAGCTCCGGATCGGGTACGCGCTCGACACCTGACGTGCAGCATGCGTCGGTAAACTTTTGCGGGATCACCGCCTTGAATGCGCAATGTGCCGTGGTTTCGTTCGCTTTCTGCTGGACGTAAGTCCACGCCACACAGCGCGTTTCCGCGCGGCACGCGGCCTGACATGCCGGCGGGTCGGCGCTTTCGGCGACGCGATAATTCGAGCCGCGTAAGGCGACGTTTGGCATGACGTCGCCAAGTTTGGTGCCAAGCGGCAATCCTGCGACCGCCCCCGCCGCGGACGGCGGCGTCGCCGATGGCGCTTCGGTGACTTGCGCCGAAGGTGCCGGCGGCGCCGGCGTCGACACGATGGGCGGAGTCGGAGCGGGCTGTGCCGCCACGATGGCAGGCGGCGCGATGGCCGATTTCGTCTTCAGCTTTTGCCACATCACGCCGCCCGCGGCGATGACAAGCACCGCGGCGATGCCGGCGCCGATCAGGGGAACGGGATTACGCCGCCTTGGCACCACCGTCTCCAGCACCTTCACGATCGCATCGGCGTCGGCGTTGAAACGGGTGTGGCGCAATTCGAGCGCGTGGCGGAAAGCCAGCGGCTTCAAATCATCCGACAGGTTGTCTTCCGTCGGCATGATCGCGCCGTCGACCAGCACCGGGATCACCGCGATATCGCGCTTGAGCGCCGAGGCGAGCTCGATGCGCACATAATCCTTGTCGCTGTCGAGCCGGCGCGCGCCCGGTCTTGTCCCTGGCGTCGAGCCAATGCGGACCGATCACGGCCAGCAGCACGCGGCACTGCGAGACCTGGGTGTCGAGCTGCTTGGAAAAATCGATGCCGGGCTTCATGGCATCGACGTCCATGAAGAGATCGTCTTTGGAGAACCGCGTCGCCAGATAATCGAACAGCCGGCCCGCCACTCCGGGGGCGTCATCGCGGCGATAATTGATGAAGATGCCGGCCATGACGGGATTATAGCGTATCGGACGGGGCCGCGAGAACGGTCTCGGCGTGCCCATGGCTTTGGTCGACGATTTCAGGTGCCATGGCCGCGCTTTCCGGCCATCCCGATCGGTCTGACCAGACCCGGCGCGACCGCCGGGCCAAACTCGCCAAGATGATTTAGCCGATACCGGAAAGCTTCCGGATTATTGCGGAGGGCTCTACCGCGCGAGACCGCCAAACGTGAAAGTGCCGGCCCAGTCAACGCCGGCGCGGGGATGCGAGCATTTGGACTCGGACATAAGCGGCGGAAATCATCGCGGAGCCGGTCGATTATAGATTGTTAATCGTTACAACTGACGATGCGACAATCGCTATGTCGCAAATAAGCGGCATGGAGCACGAATATCTACCGAGCAAGGGCCGAAAGTCGATGCGCACCATCAGTACCTGCGTGGTTGCGCTCGCAATCGCGCTTCTCGTCACCGTGTCGCGGGCCGACGAAACTTCCACCGCATGTACGGCCAATCAGAATACTCTCGGCGTTTCGCGCGTTGTCGAGATAGACACCGCGGGCGGACCGGGCTTCGGGTCGGAACAGTTCAAGACCTACGATTTTCTGCGGCCCGGCGAAATCATACTGACTTTTGACGATGGTCCCTGGCCGGGCAACACACCAGCAGTTCTCAAGGCGCTGCGCGATCAATGCACGAAGGCGATCTTCTTCCCGATCGGCGAGCATGCCCTTTGGCATCCGGCCTTGCTTCGCGACGTCGCTGCGGCCGGACATACCGTCGGATCGCATACATGGTCTCACGCCAATCTGGCCAAGCTCGATGCCGCGCAGGCCAAAGACGAAATTGAAAAGGGATTTAGCGCGGTCCGCGCGGCGCTTCAGGAGGCGCCCTCCCCGTTCTTCCGCTTTCCGGGCTTGCGCTACAAACCGGAAGACATGACGTATCTTGCCGGCCGCGACATTGCGACGTTCTCCGCCGACCTCGATTCCAACGACTTCAAAACACACGATCCGGCGAAGGTCATCACCACGGTGCTGCAGAAACTCCAGAAGAGCGGCAAAGGCATCATCCTGATGCACGATTTCCAGCATTCCACGTCGGTCGCCTTGCCGGACCTGCTCGCGCAATTGAAAGCCGGCGGCTATAAGGTCGTTCAGGTGAAGTCCAAGTTGCCGGCGGCGACACTCGCCGAATATGACACCGAAGCGCAGAAGCAGTTCGGTGGCAGCTCAGCCGATCAAGCCGCGCTGTCGAGTGTGGTGCGGACGATCGACGAAACAAGCTTCGAGGAACGATTTTCGCTGACGCGTTGATGGGATCAGGTCGGCTGACGGACGTCTGATGGTGTGGCGCTCCCTAGGGGAATCGAACCCCTGTTTCAGCCTTGAGAGAGCAGATCACCGCATATAAGGCCGCCAAGCACTGGCGGTAAAATGAAATGACGATCAGCAAAGATGATCGTGGCCAACCTTCACAGGAAAATCCTCTCGGCGCCAGCGATCATTCCCCAGACGGCCGCCGCGGAAGCACCGACAAGGAAAAGCGCGGCAAGAAGTCCGAGCGAAAGCAGAAGGCCATCGTCCTCGAGATACGCTACCGACAGCACAACGATGATCAGAGACGGCACGACTTGGATCAATGGCAACGGCGTGAGCAAAAGCAGTGCGGTCAGCAATAGGACGGCGAGACCGACCAAACGCTTCGTCGCTCCCACTGGTATTCGCCAGCGTGGACGGATGACCCTTTCGAGATACGTCAAGGCCGGAACCGCGCGCCGCACGACGGCGGCAAGGCGGCGGGTCGGGAACGGCCGGCCGGCAATTCGGCGAGGAAACGTCGGCGCGCTCCGGCCGGCAATCATTTCAATCGCTGGAGCCAACAGTAGCAAACCAGCCACGTACGAAATTCCGGGCACCATTGCGATCAGCGCAAGAACCAGGACGATAACGCCGAAAGAGCGCCTGTGGAGATGGCTCGACAGCCACCCCAACGTAAACTGATCCGGAGGCAGGTTGTCGAGCAGTTCCTGTAGCACTTTCGAAGCCGGGATCAGGGCGTTGTTGACTGAAGACCGCTTGGGATTTGACTCGACGGCGAGAGCCGATACGCCGGTCGTTGTCTGCTTTTCGGCTTCCATCCGTTCTTTTCAGAAGCCTCTGTCGGCTGCCTTAGTCATCGAACTTTTGAAAAACATGGCGCTCCCTAGGGGAATTCATAGCGCCGTCATTGCTACCGGGAGGATTAGCGCCAATCAAGTATGGCGCAGTCACGAACTATTTCAGCATAACTATCGGGGTCGTCGCAGCAGCTCGCTCTGCGCCCTTCACTGCACGAATAGAGCGCCTTGACCAAGCTTTTCAGTGACCCAACTTAATAGTACTCGCCCATTCAACGTCAGGCGCGGGAATACAACCGCCCGGAGTGGGGCAGAAAGCAGGCTGCGGCGGATTCAAATGCGCGCGCACCAACTGCAATCCGCCAAATCCAAAAACCACAAGCGCGACTGCGCAGCATGTCAGTTTCATGGCCCCCTCCGTCTCTGTTTTCAACCGTAGCAAGAACCAAGACGGCGGCTGTGATCGCCAGCACACATTGGCGCTTCGGGCCAGACGGCCAGCGGACTGCCTGCGCCCGCCGGGACGCGCAGATCACCGATCATCCTCTATTTCTGGGAAAATCCGGCCGGGAGCGATGGCAAAACGCCGAGAGAATGTCGCTGCGTCGTCGCCTCTTCAATCGGCTCCAGCGCCTTGGATCGTCCAGCTCGTTGGAATGTTGATGAAGTCGGATTGTTGCGAAATCTGTGTTCCGTTCATAAACCACATCTCGACGTCGCCGTTGGAATTGCGCCAGAGAATGTCGGACATGCCGTCGCCGTTGAAGTCGCCGGTTTGCGCGATTGCCCAGGTGGCGGCAACGTTGGCCACCACGGGTTCGCTGCAAGATCTGGCGTTCCATTCATCAACCAGATCTCGACATCGCCGGCAGTATCGCGCCAGAGAATGTCGGACATGCCGTCGCCGTTGAAGTCGCCGGTGCCGACGATCGCCCAGCTGGTCGGGCACATTACTGAAAACGGGCTGTTGCAAGATCTGCGTTCCGTTCATGAACCAGATCTCGATATCGCCATTGGAATTGCGCCACAGAATGTCGCTATAGCCGTCGCCGTTGAAGTCGCCGATTCCCGCGATAGTCCAGCTCGCCGGCACGTTGCCTATAATCGGGATCTGCAAGATCTGTGTTCCATTCATCAGCCAGATGCCGATATCGCCATTGGAATTGCGCCACAGAATGTCGCCCTTGCCATCGCCGTTGAAGTCGCCGGTTCCCACGACCGTCCAGCTGGTGGGCACGTTGCCGACAACGGGTTGCTGCAAAATCTGCGCTCCGTCCATAAACCACATCGCCGACGTCGCCTGCGGTATCGCGCCAGAGTATGTCGGCATTGCCGTCGCCGTTGAAGTCGCGCAGGCCGACGACCGTCCAGGTATTAGGTACGTTGCCGAAATCCGGGCTGTTCAAAATCTGCGTCCCATTCATCAACCAGATGCCGAAATCGCCGTCGGCATTCCGCCAGGCAATGTCGCTGTAGCCATCGCCGTTGAAGTCGTGGGTGTTGAGGGGCATCGCCAGACGCCCGATGACATTGCCGCTGCTGCCGGATCTACAACAGGTAAACCACCGCGCGCCGTCCGGCCCCGTCGTGATGTCGACGGGGCTGTTGTAGCCCGTGGGGAGCGGGACTTGGGTAATCACACCGGCGGTCGTGATGCGGCCAATCTTATTGGCGCCTGTCTCGGTGAACCACAGCGCGCCGTCTGCACCTACCGTGATCCCACAGGCGTTGCTAGAGTCTCGTGGGGATTGGGAATTCGGTGACCGCACCCGCGGTTGTGATGCGCCCGATATTGTTGCCGGTAAATTCGGTGAACCACAGCGCGCCGTCCGGTCCCGTGATGATGCCGCAGGCGCTGTATCGCCCGAGGCGATCGGGAACCCAGTAAGCACACCGGCCGTCGTGATACGGCCGATATAATATCCGTTAGCCTTCGGCAAACCAAAGCGCGCCGTCCGGCCCCGCCGTAATGCCATAGGCGGCTGCCGCCATAGGGACCGGGACCGGCCGGGAATGCGGTAATCACACCGGCGATCGTGATGCGGCCGATCTTGTCCGCCGCTATCAGGTTCATTATGGCTGGGTGAACCACAGCGCGCCGTCTGACCCCGCCGTGATGCTATAGGGGGCTGCTGGCCGTGGGGATCGGGAATTCGGTAATCACGCCGGCGGTCGTGATGCGGCCAATCTGGTCGATCAATTCGGTGAACCACAGCGCGCCGTCCGGCCCCGTCGTGATCATCCATGGCGCCGCTAGAGGCCGTGGTGATCGGGAATTCGGTAATCACACCCGCGGTCGTGATGCGGCCAATCTGGTTCGCTCCATTCACCGTTATCACCGGTGAACCACAGCGCGCCGTCCGGTCCCGCCGTGATGGCACCCGGGCTGGCCGCAACCGGAAACAGGGTGAGCGCCCGGGCCTGCTCGGTGGCCGCTACGGCCAGCCCCAACAGAACGCATAGCGCCAGCAGCAAGCGTTGATAGCACTTCTCCATGCACGCCTCCGACTTGATGCCGCGCGCCGCTCTGCGCCGTCGACCAAATAACGGCTAAGCCACCAAATACCCTGATGAGAATGCTCGCCAGCCGTAGGCACAAAAGGCTGCCGGTGTAACAAGACATCGGCACGTCTAGCGGGCAGGTCTCGCGGGCAGCTCTCGCACAAAGGTACTTAGATTTTCAGTGCGCCGAAAGGGGCATTCTCAAAACTGACCCGCCGGGACTCAAGACAACCGATGCAAAAAATCGAGGTGCTACCGCGAAGCAGAGAGAACCAATTTTTTGATGGGGACATAAGCAATCCTCTCCCGAGCTTTTGCTGGACCGCGTCCCGGACCCCTCGGCGTGCGTACTGGGGGCCGCGTCGTTCTTGCTTGTGATTGACGAAGTCCGCGGGCCTAGGCCGAATTTTTGCCGTACGATGTCGGCGATGGGTCCCATTTTCGGCGTGAATTATTGAAACTATTGGCGCTCCCTAGGGGAATCGAACCCCTGTTTCAGCCTTGAGAGGGCCGCGTCCTAGACCGCTAGACGAAGGGAGCGTGAGCCCGAAATAGCCGCGATGGCGCTGCCGTGCAAGCCGATTGCGGCCGTGACAAACCTACGGCGCGGTGCCGAAGTGCACGCGGCCGGTCTGCTGCAGGGTCTTGCGGTCGTAAATGCGGACCTCGATCTTGCCATCGATCTCGAGCGTGACTGAAATCGCCGTGGCGGTGGCCAAAGTCGAAATCACGCGGGCGCCCTGCGGCAACAACAGAGTAGTGTCGGAGATCGCGCTGCCGTGCGTATTATAGACCCGATAACCGATCACGACGACGACGGCGGCGACGGCGAGAAGCGTCGTCAGCGCCGATATCACCATCATCACCCGCGCGCGCGCGACGAGATGTGCCGTCTCGGATTGGGAGGTGTTCGCCGCTGCTGATAAGGTGCGGAGATTACCGGACATGTTGTTCATGACGCTTACCCCAACCACGCAAAGAACAATCACCGTCGCCGAAAATGAAGCCGGCGAACGGCTCGACCGCCTGCTCGCCCGTCACGTCGCCGAACTGTCGCGTTCGCGGCTCAAGGCGCTGATCGAAAACGGCGCCGTCGCGCTCGACAAGCGCACGATCCGCGATCCGAGCCACCGCGTCAATTCCGGCGTTGCGATCCTGCTCGACGTGCCGCCGCCGGAGCCGGCCAAACCCGCAGCCGAACCGATCCCGCTCAATGTCGTCTATGAGGACAGCGATATCATCGTCATCGACAAACCCCGCAACCTGGTGGTCCATCCGGCGGCCGGGCACTGGACCGGCACGCTGGTCAATGCGCTGATCGCCCATTGCGGGGACAGCCTGTCCGGCATCGGCGGCGAGCGGCGTCCCGGCATCGTGCATCGCCTCGACAAGGACACCACCGGCCTGATGGTCGTAGCGAAGAACGACCGGGCGCACCGGGCGCTGGCGGCGCAATTCGCCGACCACGGCCGGAGCGACGAAGCCTTCAAACGCGGCTATCTGGCTTTTGTCTGGGGTGCGCCCGAGCGACCCCACGGCACTATCGACAAGCCGATCGACCGCAATCCCAAAGCGCGCGACCGCATGGCGGTGCGCCAGGGCGGCCGCGAGGCCGTGACCCATTGGCAAGTGCTGGAACGCTACCAGGGCCAACCCGAATCCGGCCGCGCCCGGAAATCCCCCGCTCCGGTGGCCAGTCTGCTGGCCTGCCAGCTGGAAACCGGCCGAACCCACCAGATTCGGGTGCATTTGGCCTCGATCGGCCATCCTTTGCTGGGAGACCATGCGTATGGGGCAGGTTTCCGCACCAAAGCCGCGCTTTTACCCCCGAAAGCTCAGGATGCCCTGGCCGCCCTTGGCAGACAGGCGTTGCATGCCCATATTCTGTCGGTGAGACACCCCTCGACTGGGGAGATTCTGGCCTTTCGGTCGGAACTACCACCTGACCTTACCCGTTTGCGTAGTGCCTTGGCCGCCCCTGGCGGAGACCGGGGATATTTTGTCGGAAATACGTAACGGTTTGCTCGTATTGCGCAATTAGGCGTCCATCGGACAGGATCACGGCTCCGTCGCAGTGATGTGACGTAAGCTTAACTTCCACTGGTCCGATTCGACCGTGTATGTTGCAGGTGCGAGATAATCAAACAGGCGCCGTCGGCTCGGGGAGCGGCGGAGCCAAATGCCCGCCGCTCTCGCGGGGGCATCAAGAATGGAGGGCGCTATCATGGCCCAAACTGCTGCACTGCCGATTTTATCGGGCGAAACCGGTCTCACCCGGTATCTAGAAGAGATCAGGCGGTTCCCGATGCTGGAACCGCAGGAAGAATTCATGCTGGCCAAGAGCTGGCGCGAGCACGGCGACCGCGAAGCCGCGCATAAACTCGTCACCAGCCATCTTCGTCTCGTCGCCAAGATAGCCATGGGCTATCGCGGCTACGGCCTGCCGATTGCCGAAGTCATCTCGGAAGGCAATGTCGGCTTGATGCAGGCGGTGAAGCGCTTCGAGCCCGATAAGGGCTTCCGGCTCGCGACCTACGCCATGTGGTGGATCAAGGCCGCAATCCAGGAATACATCCTGCGCTCGTGGTCGCTGGTGAAGATGGGCACCACCGCGAACCAGAAGAAGCTGTTCTTCAATCTGCGCAAGGCCAAGAGCAAGATTTCCGCGCTCGAGGAAGGCGACATGCGCCCCGATCAGGTCAAGCTGATCGCAAAGCGCCTCGGCGTCACCGAGCAGGACGTCATCGACATGAACCGCCGGCTCGGCGGCGATGCTTCGCTCAATGCGCCGATCCGCGAGGACGGCGATTCCGGCGAGTGGATGGATTGGCTGGTCGACGACAGCGTCAGCCAGGAGAGCCGGCTGGCCGAGTCCGAGCAGTCGGAGAACCGGCACAAGGCGCTCGGCGATGCGCTGAGCGTGCTCAACGACCGGGAACGCCGGATATTTGAGGCCCGCCGCCTCGCCGACGACCCGATCACGCTGGAAGAGCTTGCCGACGAGTTCGGCGTGTCGCGCGAGCGCGTCCGCCAGATCGAGGTCCGCGCCTTCGAGAAGATACAGAAGGCGGTGAAGAACAACATCGCCCACATCGAAAATCCAGAGGCCGCTGCGGCGTTGCACTAATTGTCCCGGCCCGCTCGTTCCCCGGAAAAGCAGGGACCCAGCGGCAGGACACTGGATTCCCGCTTTCGCAATGACCGGAAAATCAATCAACTGGTGACTTGCCATGCCCCGCGAAAGCGGGGCATTTCGTTTTGACGCAGGGTGCAGTTTCGCTTGAGAGACGCCGACGAATGCCTCGCTACCGGGTAGCGGTCGATACGGGTGGGACGTTCTCGGACTTCGTTTATCTCAACGAGGACACCGGCGCGGTCTCGATCACCAAGGTCGCCTCGACGCCGGACGATCCGTCGCGCGCTATCCTGCAAGGTGTCGAGACCTTGATAGCGGGCGGCGTGCCCGCCAGCGATGTTGGCTTTTTCTGCCACGGCACTACCGTCGGCACCAACGCGCTACTCGAGGGCAAGGGCGTCAGGACCGGACTCCTGGTCACCGAGGGATTTCGCGGCATCTATGAAGTGGCGGAGCAGTCGCGGCCCTATGGTCCCGCGATCTTCGACGTCATGTACGACAAACCGGTACCGCTGGTGCCGCCGAGCCTGACCGGCGAAGTGCGCGAGCGCGTCGACGCCCGCGGCAACGTGCTGGTTGCGCTCGACGAGCCGGCGCTGCGCGAGACGTTGCGCGGTCTCAAGGCAAAACACATCGAAGCGCTGGCGGTATGCCTGCTGTTCTCGTTCCTGCATCCGCAGCACGAAGCGCGGGTGCGCGAGATTGCGGCCGAGGAATTACCGGGATGCAACGTCTCTTTGTCGTCGGAGATCCTGCCGCAGATCCGCGAGTACTATCGCCTGAGCACAACGGTCATCAATGCCTACCTGCAGCCGATCCTGGCCCACTATGTGGAGAGTCTCGATCGCCGCCTCGCCGGCGCCGGTGTGACGACACGGCAGAAATACATCATGCAATCGAACGGCGGCACCTCGACGTTCGCGGAAGCCGCGCGCACCGCCGTGACCACGGTGCTGTCGGGGCCGGCCGGCGGCGTTACCGCTGGCGTCGCGGCGAGCCGCATGACCGGCATCGCCAACATCATCACCTTCGACATGGGCGGCACGTCGTGCGACGTCGCCCTGATCAAGGACGGCCAGCCGATTTTCACCAGCCGCGGCAAGATCGAGGGCCGCGACCTCGCCGTGCCGATGATGGACATCAACACCGTCAGCGCCGGCGGCGGCACCATCGCCAGGGTCGACCGCTTCGGCGTTCTCGAGGTCGGTCCGCACAGCGCCGGCGCCGTGCCGGGGCCAGCCTGTTACGGGCGCGGCGGCGAGCTCGCGACGATCACCGACTGCAATCTCGTCCTCGGCTATCTCAGCGCCGACAATTTCCTCGGCGGCCGCATGGTGCTCGACCGCGACCGCGCCGAGGACGCCGTCGCGAGCGTAGCCAAGTCGCTGTCGCTCGCCGTCGCCGAGGCGGCCGAAGGCATCGTTCGCATCATCGACGTCAAGATGGAGGAGGCGATCAAGGCGATCTCCACCATGCGCGGCCATGATCTGCGCGATTTCATGCTGCTCGCTTTTGGCGGCGCCGGGCCGCTGCACGCAGCGCGCATGGCGCGCGATCTCGGCATGGCCGGCGTGATCGTACCGCTCTATCCCGGCGTGTTTTCCGCGCTCGGGCTTTTGATGTCGGACGTCAAGCACGACTACATCCGCTCGCGCATGACGCCGATCGCCGCGCTGACGCCGGGTGACGTCGATGCAGTCTTCGCGCAGCTGGAGACGCGAGCGCGCGACGACCTGCGCCGCGATGGCTTTACCGACAATGAAATCCGCATCGAGCGCGCGCTCGACATGCGTTACGCCGGCCAGGGCTATGAAATCGCCATCCCCTGCGCGCCCGCTGATATGTCCGACCTCGCCGTGCTGCGCAAAGCGTTCGATACCGAGCACAAGAGTCAGTTCGGCCACATGGCGCCCGAGGAGCCGGTCGAGGTCGTTTCCTATCGCGTGCGCGGCATCGGCCTGGTGCCGCCGGTGGCGTTGCCGAAATTCACGCCGCAGGGCGGCAAGCTTTCAGAAGCGCTACGCGAGACGCGGCAAGTCCGCCTCGATGGCGCGACAGTGCCATGCCCGGTCTATCAGCGCGAGAAGCTCGACGTCGGGCTTGACGTTGCAGGGACCGGCGATTCTCGATCAGTTCGACTGCACCACCGTGATCTGCTCCGGCCAGGTCGCGCGCGTCGATACTTGGAAGAATTTGATCGTGACGGAAGGGACGTAAAGGCCCCCGCACTGTCATCGTCCGCGAAGGCGGACGATCCAGTAAACACGGACCTGAGAGAAAATTCGCTGGCCCAGCGAATACTGGATCATCCGTCTTGGATGATGACGATGTATAAAGGTGGGGCATCGGATGATTTGATTGTGAAGGAGATAAGTGGCTAAGTCGTCATGCCCCGCGAAGGCGGGGCATCCAGTACTCAAGGCGAAGCAATTTGTGGATAGAGATCATCCCAATTTGGGTTCGATTTTCTATCAATCTTACTTTCCAAGCCCGATTCCATTTTTTCAGGCGCTTCTCTCTTCGGATCGCAGCCTCAATATCATTATGTGGCTCATAATAGACGAGGCGATGAACCGCATGTTGCTTACTGAAACCGGGCAACGTACCCGACCGGTGCTCGTAAGTTCTTCGCAACAGGTTGTTCGTGACCCCGATATAAAGCGTTCCCCCTGACCTGCTCCCCTTAAACGCCCTCGATTTTGGGTAGAGTCCCGTTCCTTCCGAGGAGACGGACATGCGCAAGAAGCAGATTTACCGAAGAGCAGATCATCAGGGTGCTTGAAGGAGCACGCTGCTGGGATTATCGGCTTCGCTATGCTGTGCCGCAAATACGGCATCAGCGATGCCACGTTCTACAAATGGCGATCGCGCTATGGCGGGATGGAGATCTCCGACGCCCGCAAGCTGAAGGCGCTGGAGGAAGAGAACCGCAGGCTGAAGAAGCTGCTGGCGGAGACGATGCTCGACGCATCGACGCTCAAGGAGATGCTCGGAAAAAACTTCTGACGCCCAGTTTGCGAGACGTGCTGTGACCTGGGCTGTCCGAGAGAAGAGCTACTCGCAACGGCGGGCCTGCGGGCTGGTCGGCCTGCATCCGAAGACCTATCGCTATGCGTCAAAGAGGTCTGGCGATGAAGAGCTGCGCAAGCGGCTGCGGGAGCTGGCGTCGCAGCGACGTCGGTTCGGCTATCGGCGTCTTGGTCTGATGCTGAAGCGCCAGGGCATCAAGCTCAATCGCAAGAAGCTCTATCGGCTTTACAAGGAAGAGCGCCTGACCGTGCGCAAGCGCGGTGGCCGCAAGCGGGCCCTCGGCACCCGGGCGCCGATGGCAGTGCCGCAGGGTCGCAATCTGCGCTGGTCGCTCGACTTCGTGGCGGACACGCTGGTCAGCGGCCGGCGCTTCCGCATTCTCACGCTGGTCGATGACTTCACCCGGGAATGTCTCGGCCTGGTCGTGGACACGTCGCTCACTGGCCTGCGTGTCGCGCGTGAGCTTGATCGCATCGCTGAACTGCGGAGTTATCCAGGCATGATTGTCAGCGACAACGGCACCGAGCTCACCTCAAACGCCATCCTGGCCTGGCAACAGGAGCATGCCGTCGAATGGCACTACATCGCTCCCGGTAAACCGATGCAGAATGGCTTTGTGGAAAGCTTCAACGGTCGTCTGCGGGACGAGTGCCTCAACGAGCACCTGTTCAGCAATCTCAAGGACGCGCGCGAAATCATCGAAGAATGGAGGATCGACTATAACACCAACAGACCGCACACGAGCCTCGACGGGCTCACACCAACCGAGTTCGCAGCACGCCCCGATCCGGGGCATAACCGGAACAGACTCTACTTATGAATGGGGCAAGTTGGGGAGCAGGTCACCCCGATCTTGCTTGCAAGAATGTAGACCCAATAATAGCGTTCGGTACTCATATTAAAGAATACGGTGAATACTGGATCATCCGCCTTCGCGGATGATGACACGATAGCGATGCGGCGACCAACGAGGACGAGAATAGCCGATGCACATCGACGCCGTCGATCTGGAAGTCATCAAGGCGAGCCTCGCCGGCATCGTGCAGGAGATGCAGAACTCGTTGTTCCGCACCGGGTTCTCCACCATCGTGCGCGAATCGCAGGATGCGTCGTGCGCGCTGATGAACGCGCAAGGCGACGTGGTCGCCCAGCATGTCGTGCTGCCGCTGCATATCGGCGCGTTTCCGGCGTGCTGTAGCGCCGTGCTCAAGGCCTATGGCGACGACATTGCCGAAGGCGACGCGTTCCTGATCAACCATCCGTATCAAGGCGGCAGTCCGCATGCGCCGGACATGTGCGTGATCGTGCCGGTGTTCGTCGGCGGCGCGCTGTTCGGCTTTGGTGCCTCGATCGCGCACAAGGGCGACATCGGCGGTCCGGTGCCGGGAAGCTGCTCGGGGCAGGCGCGCGAGATTTTCAACGAGGGACTGCACCTGCCGGCGATGCGCTATGAGCGCAAGTTCGAGCACAATACCGATCTCGACCGCGTCATCGCCGCCAACAGCCGCACGCCCGAACTGGTGATCGGCGATATCCGCGGCCAGCTCGGCTCGGGGCGGCTCGGCGAGCGGCGGCTTCACGAACTCGTCGCCAAGTACGGCAAGGACAAAGTGCTGGCGAGTTATGCGCGCCTGTTCGAGATCGGCGAGGCGCGGGTGCGGGCGGCGATCGCCGAATGGGCCGACGGCCGCTACGAAGCCGAGCGTTTTGTCGACGACGACGGCATCACGCTGGAACAGCCGGTGCGCATCCATGTCGTTGCCGAGAAGAAGGGCGACCGGCTGCATTTCGATTTCTCCGGCTCCGCCGACCAGACCCAGGGGCCGGCCAATATCCGCCCGCCGCTGGCGCAGGCGGCATGCGCCTATGTGCTCATTTCGCTGATCGATCCGCACATGTATGTGTCGAGTGGACTGCTGCGGGCCTTCAGCATCACCGCGCGCGACGGCAGCATCCTCAATCCGCGATTTCCGGCGCCGGTCAACACCTACAATCCGACCATTCATGCGCTGGTCGATGCGCTGTTCGCGGCGCTGGCTCCGATCGTGCCGGGAAAAGTGCGCGCCGACGGCGCCGGCAGCCGTTCCATCATCATCGGCGGGCGCAGCACCTCGGCCGGCAAGAGCTACGTGCAATACGAGATCTTCGGCGGCGGCGCCGGCGCGCGTGCAACCAAGGACGGCGCCTCGGGAACCAGTGTCAACCAGAGCAACGCCAAGATGGCGCCGGTCGAGATCATCGAGAGCGAATTTCCGACGCGGCTCACCCGCTTCGAGCTCATCCGCGATTCCGGCGGCGCCGGACAATTCCGCGGTGGCCTCGGCATCCGCCGCGAATACGTCAATCTCGCCGAGGCGCGATTCTCGATCCGCTCCACCAAACACATCATCCCGCCGAACGGCATGGCGGGCGGCGACACCGGCCGGCCCGGCGACATCTGGATGAATCCGGAAACCGACAAGGCAAAGCGGCTGCCGACGCGCTACGCCGATTATCCGCTGCAAGAAGGCGACGTATTCCGGCTCGATACCCCCGGCGGTGGCGGCTATGGCGACGCCCTTTCACGCCCGCCGGAAGACGTGCTCGACGATGTGCGCGAAGGCTTCGTCTCGGCGGATGCCGCCGCGCGTGACTACGGCGTGGTGCTGACGGCGGATGGCGGCGCGGTCGATGAAGCCGCGACGACGAAACGTCGCGCTACAAAATAATAGCGCCCTCACCGGCCGCGTCGGCTAATCGAGCGCGCAAGCGACGCGAGGCTGGGTGGGAACGGCAGCACCGGCTACTGGACGGAGAAATTGCGGCGGGGAGGTTTTATACCGGCCTTGCTTCGAAGGGAGGCCGCGATCTCGCGCGACCTCCCCAAATCTTATCTCGGTTCAATCACGCCTATTATTGCGGCATTCCCTCAACGGCATAGGAACGGAATGTCGCGTACTTGTCACCGATTTTCCGCGCGTCTTTGTAATCGGCGCCGTTGCGCCAAGCTTGTATTTGATCGAGGCTATCCCAGACTTGGATAGCAACTCGCTTCGGCGGCGTTCCTTCTACCTGAGATACCTTTAGACTGGCGGCAAGGAGTTTGCCGCCCGACTTCTTGATGCTTGCCTGAGCCAGCGGGGCGTACTCTTTGACGTAAGCGTCGACGTTCGACACATCGATTTCGGTCACCAGATAAACGGGTGGCTTGCCCTGGGCATGAAGTCCCTGCATCGCTGCGGCACCAAGGCCGGCACCCGCGAGCATTGCCAGCCCTACCGTAAAGTATCGATTCATCGTCTTCCCCCTTTGTTTGTCTGAAAAGATCAAAGCGCACGCCATGAGCGTGTGTAACGCAGCATCGCGAATGCCGATGACACCCGTGAGACCGCCATTTCGGTATTTCAGCGCAGTATTTTGCTTGCCGACAGCATGAGCGCTGCCACTCAAAAATCAAAAAATGGGACCTCGGCACGTCCCGCCGGCAGCTCTGCAATGAGCTTACACTATTTTGTAGGCGCGTGCAGGGGCGCCATGCCTGTTGGTCGAGATAACAAGCAGTCATTGCCTATCGGGAGACGAAGCCCCCATAATGCGGCTGTTATTGTTCGATCCGCCTTCACCTTCGCCGGAGACCATCATGAAAGCCGTTTCGGCCCTGCTCTGCGTCATCACGCTCGCGTTCGTTACGCCAGCCGTTGCCGAGGATTTACTCAAGGTCGCCATCCCGCAACGCGGCGCCTGGGACACGTCGATCAGCGAGATCGGCCAGAAGGCCGGCATCTTCAAGAAGCACGGCCTCAACCTGGACCTTCTCTTCACCGGCGCCGGCGCCGAGGTTGTGGGCGCCGTCATTGGCGGCTCGATTGATATGTCGATGGCCAGCGGCATCTCGACTGTGCTCGGCGGTTACGGCAAGGGCGCACCGCTTCGTATTTTCTCGTCCGAGATGGCCGGTCAGCCGGAGATCTACTGGTTTGTGCCGACAAACTCGCCGATCAAGTCGCTCGCCGACATGAAGGGCAAGACCATCGGCTATTCGGCGGCCGGCTCGTCGAGCCACGCCGCGCTGCTGGCCCTACTGGCTCAGGAGAAGATCGACGCCGTTCCGACCGCGCTCGGCGGGGTCACACTGAGCATGACCCAGGGCATGACCGGCCAGGTCGATGCCGCCTGGGCGGCGATGCCCTACGGACTGAAGGATCTTGAAGAAGGCAAGATCCGCATCATCGCCCGCGCCGCCGACATCAAAGTCCTGCAAGGCCGCACCGTGCGCATCAATATGACGAGCGCCAGCACGCTGGCGACAAAGAAGGATCAGATTGCGCGCTATATGGACGGCTACAAGGAGACGATCGATTACATGTATTCGTCGCCGGAAGCGCTCGCGATGTACGCCGAGATCGCCGGCATCCCGTTGCCGCTCGCGGAGAAGATGAAAACTCTGGTGCCGAAAGCATCGACCGACCCCGATCAGATCGTCGGCATGGATTCGATCATGGCGGAAGCCGTCGCGACCAAATTCCTGTCAGCGCCGCTGACCGCGGCGCAGATCTCCGAACTGGTTCAGATGAAGAATCCGCCAAAGCCTTAGGCGGATGGCGGCGGCGGCCTACCTGCTCATTTCGCGGATCGATCCGCACATGTAAGTGGCGACGGCGAAGAAGCGCGCAGAGGCTCCTGCCTCTGATCAAGCAGCAACCAGAAGGATTTTGCCCCCAGCCTCCTCGATCGCCTCTCGGAGGATTTCATACAGCTTGTTTAGAAACTCTCGCGCATCTTGACTCATGGCGGCACTGATGTTCGGCGCCGCGGCTCGATGAATGTCATCAATTGTCCTGGCACGGCGCATCGCCGAACCAGAACCAATGTGATCATATGCCACTCTCCATGAAGCGACCTGTTCATCCTTGAGTCGACGCTTTGTGAGCTCAGAAATGCGCCTATGCACCGCTTTACGGATTTTGTCTAAACCGGCTTCGCGTTCCGCGTCGTCCTTTGGCTGAGGGCTCCAGCCAGCGGGCCGCTCTAACCATTTAGAAGCCTCCTCGCGCAGCCGAGCTTCGAGATCTGCGACTGGCATCAAGGTGTCATACTCATCAGCCCACCCATTTGCGAGCCGCCTGCTGAGCGCCTTGACGCGCGTCCAGTGCTCTTTTGCGATTGCATCGTGGTAGGCGAGACCTAGCCTCGCTCTCCATGGATCTCTAAACGCGTCTATCGCGTCGTGCATCGCAATCTCGATGCCCTTGAACTCATACTGAGGCGCGCAATCGACGGGTTCTTCAGGCATCGACACCTGTTGCATCACTTGGATTAAGCGTCCCAGCTCCCGCTGATATCCAACGGGAATTTTCGCCGAAGGCCGATCAAGCCCGCCGAGGAAGATCGACCGTTTTTCGATTTGCCTATCCAACGTTCCGGAAACACCGGCGCCAACAATATCTCGCAGGCTTGCAATCGCGTTTGCAACAGATGCAACCACATGTTCACGTTTCTGGTCAAATGAGCCGAGGTTGGCACCTTTTACCTGGTCAAAATGGGTGAAGGCGATGGCCAGCTTGTCGGCAAAACCAGCACTGCCGACCGCCCTCAACAGCGCGAGAGGTGCGGCCTGCATCGGCTGTTGAGCGTTATCCACCAGAAGGATCATGTCTACAGAATCGAACCGCTGCGTGATCTTAGTCGATATCGACGACGCGGTGGTCGCCGTGTGACCAAGTCCCTGGCCATCGAGCAACACCAGCTTATCAGCTCCGCTTAGTTCAGCACTCGCGGGATAAAGGGGCCCTTGGACGCGTATTCCGTCAACGAGCGGCGTGAGCAAGCGACCGAATTGCTTATGATGATTACTTGAGAACCATCGCACGTGGGAGAGGAACTCGCTCCGATTCTCATCGTCATAGGACCAAAGCATTGGCCATCCGGTCGTTCCGCGCTCAATCGTACCTGCATTAGCCGCGAAAAATCGATCTGAGATGTCATCCATGACGTCGAGAGTGATCTCCGGAAACTCTTTGTGAGCGAAGGCTTCGCTCCCGAATAGCTCAAGCCAAGCCGCGCGGTCGTCGGCCGTCTTCTGGTCGAGAAGCGGTCCCAAAGTATCGGCCACGCCCTTCTCGACCTCATCTGCAATTCTCTTTATTCGCTCTAAGTATGCTCGAAGCCGCGTAAGATTGCGGGATCGTTCCTCCGGCCCTACGGCCTCGCTTTCATCGATCTCGGCCTCGTTCAGGCCCTCATCATCAAACGAAAATTCGGATTCATCGGCACCCGACATCTCCATCCAGGAGCCCAGGACATAGGACAGCCGAAAGCGTTGCTCGCGATGTTGCAGGAACGCGCCCATAACCTTTCCGTCTGAACGACTCTGGACGGCTTCAAGACATGCTTCCTCCAAGCACTCCTCAATGTGGGCTCTAACCTCGTGTTCAGGCGTGAACGTAACGGCGGCACGAAACGCGCCTGGCGCGGTAATAATCTCAATGTCGGCCGTTGTGGTCTTCGCCGTAGATGTGGAAGGGAATCGATCTTCAATCGAATCAGATCCGATCACATGTCTGAGAAGCGTTGTTTTCCCCGCACCAGTCGTCCCAAGAAAGAAAATGTGGCTGTATCCCTCCTCCCTGGTTGGCAGGGGAATTACCTGATCGCGTCTAGCCCGTGAGTCCACCGAGCCGGCCTCGATTCCATCGAAGAAGGCCGAGACGACTGCAGGATTGAATTTTCGCTCTGCCTCTGGCCGCCGATCCCCGCTCCACCCCAGCGTGAGCTGTCAAGCCATTTGCCACAACACGGAACAACATTGGATCTTCGACGGCTACTGACGTTACCGCCGCTTGCATCAAGGGTGAGAGAAACGTGACTGGGATTAAGACTAAGTCTCTTTTCCATTGACAAATGTCCTTTATTCAGTTATATTGGTTTATCCCGCTCATCGTGAGGGACGTCAACCGGAAGACGCCGACTGACGGAGCGGGTGCGGTTCTTGCGGGCGGAGTTCGTCACTTTTTGCTCGCAAGCGGCTTGGGCATCGTCCCGTCCGGCGCGTGACCGGACTGCGAGGTGCTCGCTGCACTGGTGCCGGAGAGGGTCCTCCCGTTTGGATCCGGTGATTCCAGGAAGCGCGGCCCGGGCCGAGTTGGGGATGGAGAATCCCTGGCGCATGACCGCGGAGGAGCGCCGGAAGGCGAGCGGTCCTCTTATCAGGCTCGCGGCCACGTCGGGGCTTGGTTTTCCGGACGCGGCTACCTTGGACTTTGGTGCGCCGTTCGGCGCTCCGCCTCCCTCGTTAAGGGGGAGCAAACAAACTGCCTCCCGTCCGTTCGAGGCAGCTTTCTTGAAGCGTGAAGAATGACTCGGGCGCAAAAGCGCGCCGCGAGAACGAGAAAACTCGTCATTGCGAGAAGCCCTTGCGACGAAGCAATCCAGGGGCCGCCTGCATTGAGCGCTGGATTGCTTCGCTGCGCTCGCAATGACGCCAGTCATCGTCGCTGTTTGACATTGTGAATTGGAAGAGTGCCCGCGAGGACGTGTGGCCCTGGCGCGGCGATCTAGCGCCGCTTGCCTTCGCGTGAGCGCTGCCGCACCATTGAGTTGGGAAAGGGCCGGTTTTGGGGGTGAATGTCATGCGCGCCTTGTCAGCAGTTGCGTTGAGCGTTGGACTGATTGGAGCGGTCTTAAGTGCTTCGGCACAGGCGCCTGTCGTCGCTCCTGCGCCTAATCCTGACTCCGGCTCCGGCCGCCGCCGCACCGCCAAGAACCGCGCCAACGGGCCCGGTGCTTTACGGCTACAAGGTCGACGCCTGGGACGCAGGCGCCTTTGCCAACCCAGGAACGACGACGCTCGCCTATTGCGCCGGCGCCGCCACTTACAAGAACGGCGTCACGGTGGCCTTTTTTCTGAACAGCCAGTTCGAATGGGGCATCGTACTGATCGATCCCTCCTGGAATCTCACCTACAACGCCAGCTACCCGATCGATATGGCTGTTGATACGCGCGCATCGGGAGCCGCAACGGCCACGGCAATCGGCACCGCGGAGGTCTCGATCCCGCTCAAACCGAGTGTTGCCTTGTTCAAGGATTTCATGGAAGGCGAAAAGCTCAAGATCCAAACGGCCGGCGGCACTTACGTGTTCGACCTGACGAACACAAGTGAGATGCTGCCCAGCCTGGTCAAATGCGTGGAACGTTACTCAGGACCGATTCCAGTCTCGGCCAATCCGTTCGCAGGCAACTAGACCATGATCCGATCAGGTTGAATCGGATCACGGTCTAGGTTTTGCATTGGAGCATGATCTTTTCGGAAAACCGGTTTCCACTTTTCCGGATCATGCTCTAAGCGCAGCACCCACCAACGCGCCGCACCACCTTTTGTCATGCTCCGCGAAAGCGGAGCATCCAGTAAGCCCGGCGTCTCGGCAGAGTAATCGCCCTCCTTCTCCCGCGCGCGGGGAGAGGTTCTCACTAGAAATGCAATTCAATATCCCGCACGGCGTCGACGGTCTGATAGACTTCCAGGATGACTTATACGATCAACCAAGAGGACAGGCCGCCACCAGCGGTGGGAGCCTATTGGATCAATGAAAAAGATTACCCGGCGCTGCTGGAAATTTTCGCCGACGGCAACAAGATGCCGCGCCATTGGAAGGACTGGCTGAAAATTGCCGAGGAAATGGAGCGGGGTCTCAAAGCCTACGGACACGTCGTGTTGCGCGTTTACATCGATCCGAACGTCTTTCCGGATTGGTGCGCCGCTCATGGCACGAGCCCAAATGCCGAAGGACGTAAAAGGTTCGTTGCCGCAGCCGTAACCGAGAGATACGGCAATCAAACCTGACCTGTGCACCTTTTAGAGCCGGAGCGATCGGGAGAACAACCCGCTGCGGCTCGGGTCCTTGTTGTGAGGGCCTTTCTCAAACGAAAACTGATTCCGGCACGACACGCAGGTGAACAAGGGTCAAATGACGAGAGCAACGGATACGTTCGACGTCATTATCCTGGGGGCCGGTGCTGCGGGACTCATGTGCGCTGTCACTGCCGGACAGCGTGGCAGGAAGGTCCTCTTGCTCGACCATGCCGACAGGGTGGGTGCCAAGATCCTGATCTCCGGCGGCGGCCGCTGTAATTTTACAAATTTGCATAGTGCGCCGAGTCGTTTTCTGTCCGGCAACACTGACTTCTGCAAGTCAGCACTGGACCGCTACACGCAGACCGATTTCATCTCCCTGGTTGAACGCCATCGCATCCCCTTTCACGAAAAGACACTGGGACAATTGTTCTGCGATGGCTCGGCACGTGCCGTCGTTGCCATGTTGCTGGCCGAATGCGCGCGGGGCGGTGTCGACGTCAGGGTCGACCACACCGTCACGGATATTTCCCGCGACGACTGCTTTCGCCTGGCGACCAGCCACGGCTGCTTCACCGCCCCGGCGCTGGTGCTGGCAACGGGCGGCCTATCGATCCCAAAAATGGGGGCGACCGGTTTTGCCTATGAGGTTGCGCGTCGCTTCGGCTTGGGCGTCACTGAAGTGCTGCCAGGGCTGGTGCCATTGCAGGCGACACCCGAAACGCTCGGGTTCCCCCAAGTTCTTGCCGGCGTATCCGTCGAGGCGATCGCTTCCTGCGCAGGACAGAGTTTCCGCGAGAACATTCTTTTCACTCACCGTGGCCTCTCCGGTCCGGCTATTCTTCAAATCTCGTCTTACTGGCGGCAGGGGGATACGATTTCGCTCGACATGGCGCCGTCGTGCGACGCAAACGGCTTTCTGCTGGAGCGCAAGCAGTCACGGCCCCAGGGCCGAAACGAAGACGGCACTCGCCGAGATTTTGCCGTTTCGCCTCGCGCACGCGCTGGCTGACGCGTGTTTGCCCCCTGGGCCGATGGCCAATGTTCCAAACCGCACGCTTGCGGCCTTTGCGGCCCGCCTCAAACGCTGGGAGATCCAACCTACAGGCTCGGAAGGCTGGTCCAAGGCCGAGGTGACACTCGGTGGGATCGATACGCGAGACCTATCATCCAAGACGATGGAAGCGCGGAACGTCCCTGGTCTGTATGCGATCGGCGAGGCGGTTGACGTCACGGGCTGGCTGGGCGGCTATAATTTTCAATGGGCCTGGTCCAGCGGCTGGTGCGCGGGGCAGTCTGTTTAGGAGGCCATTGGCGGCGGCGCGGCGGAAGATTCAGTCTTAATTAACCGTGGCCGGCGCTAATATTCCGACTTAACGTTGTGAGAAAGCAAACGGGCATGCGGGTATTGCTGATTGAAGACGATAGCGCCACGGCGCAATCGATCGAATTGATGCTCAAGTCCGAGAGCTTCAACGTCTATACGACCGATCTCGGCGAGGAAGGCATCGATCTCGGCAAGATCTACGACTACGATATTATTCTTCTGGACCTCAACCTTCCGGATATGTCGGGCTTCGACGTACTGCGGAAGCTGCGCGTCTCCAAGGTAAAGACGCCGATCCTGATACTCTCCGGCCTCGCCGGCATCGAGGACAAGATCAAGGGTCTCGGCTTCGGCGCCGACGACTACATGACCAAGCCGTTCCACAAGGACGAATTGGTCGCACGCATCCACGCCATCGTGCGGCGATCAAAGGGGCATGCGCAGTCGGTCATCAACACCGACGGTCTATGCGTCAATCTCGATAGCAAGATGGTCGAGATCGATGGCGCGCGCGTGCATTTGACCGGCAAGGAATACCAGATGCTGGAACTGCTGGCGTTGCGCAAGGGAATGACGCTGACCAAGGAAATGTTCCTGAGCCACCTCTATGGCGGCATGGACGAACCGGAGGTGAAGATCATCGACGTCTTCATCTGCAAATTGCGGAAAAAGCTCGCCAGCGCATCGGGCGGCAAGGACTATATTGAGACAGTCTGGGGACGCGGCTATGCAATGCGCGAGCAAGCCGAGGTGGGGACGGCGATTTCCGCCTGACGGCTTTCCGTTTACGCGCCCTAGTCCCTGAGTCTGACCTCTTAACGGCCGGCGGCAGAGCAGAATGACGACGCCGGCCACGGCGGCGATCGCGGCAATCATCAGGAAAAACTCAACCGGCGCCATCCGGCTCCAGAAACTGCCGAGCCAGCCGGCCAAAAATCCGCCGGCGAAATTGGTCGCGAGCCAAACGCCCATCATCATCGACAGGATGCGTACGGGCGCCACTTTGGTGACCAGCGACAGCCCGACCGGCGACAGATAAAGCTCGCCGACCGTGATGATGGCGATGGCGCCGAGCACCCAGAGCCAGCTCACCTGGCCGCTGCCGGCGTGGAACGCGGCGAAGGCTTTCACCAGGTTGGACGCCGTCACGCCGAAACATCCGAGCGCCATCTTGGTGATCGTCGAAGGCTCGGTGCCGCGCGCGGCTTGCCGCGCCCACAGCGTCACGACGAACGGCGTGAAAGCGAAGATCATGAATGGATTGAAGGCGAGAAACGACGTGGTGGGGATTTGCACGATCCAGCCGAACAGATCGACGGTGCGGTCGACGTTTTTATCGATCCAGAGGATCGTCGTGTTGCCCATCTGCTCGTAGGTCGCCCAGAACAGCATGTTGGGTAGGAACAGCACCAGCAGCGCGACGATGGCGCGCCATTGATCGGGTGTGAGCGGCTCGCGTTCGACATGCGCCGCTTTCGCCTTGTGGAGTTCATCCTGCGGCAACATCGGCAGTGCGTATAGATAGATGCAAAGTCCGAGGCACATGCCGACGCCGGCGGCGGAGAAACCGTATTGCCAGCCCACCCGCTCGCCAAGCGTGCCGCAAATCAGCGGCGCCAAAAACGCGCCGACATTGATGCCGACATAGAAAATCGAATAAGCGCGGTCGCGGCGGTGATCGCCGGGCGGGTAAAGGCCGCCGACCTGTGTCGAGATATTCGGCTTGAAGCAGCCGTTGCCGAGAATGAGCGCCAACAGCGCGAACAGGAACAGCGACTCGATCGCCATCATGAAATGGCCGATCGCCATCAAGCTGGCGCCAATGACCACGGTGCGGCGCTGGCCGAGCACGCGGTCGGCCAGGAGCCCGCCAAACACCGGCGTCAAATAGACGAGCCCGGTGTAGAAGCCCCAGATCTGCGACGACAGCGGCTGCACGGCGAGCGGGCCGAACACGCTTTCCAGCGCGCTTTTAACTGTGAGCAGGCCGCGCACGTCGCCAGAGTGCTCGGGTAGCAGCAGATATTTGGTCATGTAGAGCACGAGCAGCGAACGCATCCCGTAATACGAGAAGCGCTCCCACATCTCGGTCGTGAACAGGAAGGTGAGGCCCTTTGGATGGCCGAATAGTTCGGAACGCTCTGCGGGGTGGGGATCGGGTCGATCAGCAACAGACGTCAGATTGCTATCGGCCACGAAAGTTCCTCGCGTTGTCATGCCCCGCGAAGGCGGGGCATCCAGTATTCGCGGACGGCACTTGCATATCCTGAGCCGTCAGTGATTACTGGATCATCCGCCTTCGCGGATGATGACAATAAAAGCAACTTTCGCGCCATGGAGGAAGCATGCCGTGCGGCATCCCGTTGGCAGGAGTTTGGTGCCTAATGGCCGCGATGCAGTCCGCTCCCGTCCCCCTTCACGTCAACACCTTTCCCACCGCCCGCTCGCTGCCATTCTATGTAGGCGTAGACCGCGGCTTCTTCCGCGCGCGCGGCCTCGACGTCACTCTCGAGTTCACCGAAAGCTCCGAACGCCAGCGTGAAGGGCTCGCCAGCGGCACGGTCGATATCGTGCATTCGGCCGTCGACAATGCCGTGGCGATGATCGACGTCGCCAAGATCGACATTGTGATCGTCAGCGGCGGCGACAGCGGTACCAACGAATTCTACGTCCAGGACAACGTGAAGGATTTTGCCGACATCCGTGGCCACGCCATCGTCGTCGATGCGACCAACACCGCCTACGCCCTGCAGGCGAAGAAAATATTTCTCCAGCACGGTCTCAAGGAGGGCGCGGACTACACGTTCAATCCCGTCGGCAACGGCCAGCGGCGGCTGAAAGCGCTGCTCGACGACAAGAACAATGCCGGCGCCATCCTCAACCTGCCCTATTCGCAGCAAGCTGCCGCCAAAGGCATGCGCAGCCTCGGCCGCACCACCGACATGCTCGGCCCCTACCAGGCCGGCGGTGCCTTCGTGCGCCGCGCCTGGGCGCGCGACAACGCGGCGACGCTCGAAAATTACCTTGCGGCCTTCGTCGAAGCGTTGCGCTGGTCGCTCGATCCGAAAAACCGCGCCGATGCCGTCGCCATCCTGGTCGACAAGCTCAAGCTGCCGCAGGACATGGCAGAGCAGAGCCTTACTCTCATGGCCGAACCCGGCTTCGGTTTCGCGCCTGACGCCGCATTCGACCTTGCCGGGTTCAAGAACGTGCTGACGCTGCGCGCCGAGGTCGAAGGCGGCACGCCCGCCGATCCGCAGCGCTATATCGATCTCAGCTACTATGACCACGCAATGAAGCTTTTGAACAAGTAGGAAAACCCATGCCCGCCACCACTCCCGAAGAAGCAAAAAATTTCCGGCTGATCGGCCACGACGCCTCGGCGGCATGGGGCGGCGGCAGTCTCGTGCAGGTGCACAAGGGCCATGCCTATGTCGGCGCGGTCGGCGGTTCGAGCTTCAATGGCCCGGAAGGCTTTACGGTTCACGACGTGCGCGATCCATCGAAGCCGCACAAGGTCGGCGAATTCCGCGCGCCGCCCGGCATCCATTGCCACAAGCTGCGCATCGTCGGCGACGACCTGCTTTACGTGAATTCGGAGCGGCTCGCCGGCGACAAGGGCAAGAATGCCCGCGCCGGCTTTTTCATCTTCGACGTCTCGACGCCGGCGACGCCAAAACCGATCGGCTTCTACGACATGCCGGGCTCCGGCCCGCACCGCTTCGGCGTCGATCTCAAGCGCAACCTCGCCTTCATGCCGAACGACGCGCCGGGTTGGTCTAAGCGCGTGATCTGGACGCTCGACATCAAGGATCCGCTCAAGCCGGAAGTGGTCAGCATCTGGGGCTTGCCGTGGATGAAGACCGACAGCGACGAGATCGGCAACGATCCGATGCCGGCCGAGGAGGCAGTCACGCTGCATGGGCCGCCGATGATACGCGGCAACCGCATGTATTGCGCGTGGTGGGGCGGCGGCATGTCGATCATCGACTGCACCGACCTGCGCGACATGAAGCTCGTCGGTCACATCAAATGGTCGCCGCCGTTCCCCGGCTCGACCCACACATGCTGGCCGATCGGCGACCGGCCCTATCTCATCGTGACCGACGAGGCGCGCGCCAAGGAGAAATTCTGGGATGCGCAATTCATGTGGGTGATCGACGCCCGCGACGAAACCAATCCGCTGCCGATCGCGACCTTCATGCCCGACCGCGAAAAATATTACGAGCGCCCGGGCCGCTTCGGCGCGCACAACATTCTGGAGAACCTGCCGGCGGACGGCCCGTGGAAGGACATCGTGTTCCTGACCTATTTCAACGCCGGCCTGCGTGCGATCAACGTCAGCGATCCGCTGCACCCGAAAGAGGTCGGCTGCTACGTCCCGGAACGGCCCGAAGGCACGCCCGGCATCCAGTCAAACGACATCGGCAGCGACGACGACGGCCGGCTGTATTTGATCGACCGTTGGGGCCAGGGCATGCACATTCTGGAATATACCGGCTAGCTCTCATGATAGTCCCGCGAAGACGGTTCCTGCATCTGGTAGCGAGCGCTGCCGCGATACCTGCCGCGTCTCACGCTGCATGGGCGCTTGATTATCCGACGCGGCCGGTCCGTATGATCGTCGGCCTCGCTGCCGGCGGTCCGACCGACCTGGTGGCCCGCATTGTGGCGCAGTGGCTGTCCGAGCACCTCGGCAATCAGTTCGCGGTGGAGAACCGCACCGGCGCCGGCGGCACAATCGCCACCGAGACGGTCATCAATGCGCTGCCCGACGGATACACGCTTTTGTTCGCGGGCCCGACTGTCACCATCAGCGCGTCGCTGTACAAAAAGCTGAGCAATGTCCTCGATCAATTGGCGCCGGTCGGCATCGTGATGCGCGTGCCAAATCTGATGGTCGTCTCGCCGTCACTGCCGGTGAGAACCGTAAAAGAATTCATCGACTACGCCAAAGCCAATCCGGGACAAATATCGATGGCATCGTCAGGCGTCGGCGCATCTCCACACCTTTCCGGCGAATATTTCAAATTCCTGACGAAAATCGACATGGTGCATGTGCCGTATCGTGGGTCGGCGGCCGCTTATCCCGACCTCATGACCGGCAAGGTCCAGGTGCTTTTCGATAATCTCGGCGGCCCGGTGCTGGAAATGGTGCGCGCGGGCACGTTGCGTGCGCTCGGCGTCACGTCGGCCCAACGTTGGCCGTTGCTGCCCGACATGCCGACAATCGCCGAGACCGTGCCGGGTTATGAGGTCACTGTGTGGTACGCGATGTTCGCACCGCGAAACACGCCGCCCGAAATCGTGACACTGCTCAACACCGCGCTCAAGAACGCCGTCGCCGAACCCAAGATCGTCGCGCGATTTAAGGAAGACGGCGGCGCGCCGATGACGATGTCGCCGGACGAGTTGGCGAAATTTCTCGCGGAAGACGAGGCTAACTGGCACAAGATGATCGAGGCTGCCGGGTTGACCGCCGAGTGAGGTCGCCAATCGGAATAGCTGCCGACCGTCACTCGTGCTTTTCTGACGCGTGCCAGTTCGGCTCGTCCGGCGGTTCTTTCGGCGCGAAGCCGAATGCGTTCTGGAAGCGCTTGGCGTAAGCCGGCCACACCTGCGGATTGATGATGCGCGGCACCGGCTTGCCGTCGAGTGCGTCGAGCATCTGCTCGGCGGCGATCTGCCCCATCGTGGCGCGCGCCTCGTGCGTCACGCCCGCCATGTGCGGCGTGACCATCACATTGTCGTACTTCATCAGTGGGTGACTGGCGGGCGGCGGCTCCTTCTCCCAGACGTCGAGCCCGGCACCGGCGATTTTTTTGTCGTGCAGCGCTCTGTCGAGGGCTTCCTCATCGTGAATGGAGCCGCGCGCCGTGGTGATGAAATAGGCGCCCGGCTTCATGAGCGCGAATTCTCGCGCGCCCATCAAATTACGCGTCTCCGGGGTCAGCGGACAATTGATCGAGACAAAGTCGGAACGCCGCAACAGATCGTCGAGTTCGACCTTCTCCGCGCCGCGCGCCTTGACCGCTTCGGCAGGCAGATAGGGATCGTATGCCAGCACTTTCATCCTGAACAAAACGCCGGCCAGCTCCGCGATACGCTTGCCGACATTGCCGAGCCCGACGATGCCGATGGTCTTGCCGTAGGCTTCGCGGCCCATATAGTCGCCGCGATTCTTCAGCGTACCAGCGCGCAACGCGCGGTCGCTGTCGTTCATGCGCTTGACCATGCACAGCATCATGCCGATGACGTGCTCGGCGACGGCTTCGGCGTTACCGCCGGACTGGTTGACCACCAGCACGCCGCGGTCGGTGCAGGCCTTCATGTCAACGGTGTCGTAACCGGCGCCATTGGTCGAAACGATCAACAGATTTGGCGCCCGGCCCAGCAGCTCGGTCCCAGCATGGTAGTGCGCGGCAAGTTCGTCGCGCGCCGAGCTCATCTGATACGCATGAGCCGCGGACAATATTTCCAGCACAGCCGCATCCGGGCTTTTCTGCTCGAGCATGTCGAAGCGGATGTCGTCGCGCTTGCCGAGCATCTCGCCAAAGCCGATCGGGCGGTGCGGCTGGACGCAAAATACGCGCTTGCTGTTGACCGCGCTATTCATCGATTTCCATCCCCGTTCACAACTGACGTCTGATCAAGGACAAATGAATTGCATATCGTGCACGCATTGCCTAGCGTCGTTTGCTCTGAGCTCATGTTACCCGGGAGGTTCTAGACATGTTAAAAAAATGCCTGCTCGCATTCGCCATCGTACTGATGATGGCGCCGGCGTTGCTTCAGAAGGCTGACGCCCGCGGCTATGCGCATGGCGGCGCGTATCACGGCGGCGGCGTGGTCGTCCACGGCGGCGCCTATCGCGGCCCCGGCGGCGGCGTGGTCGTCCGTGGCGGCGCCTATCGCGTCGGCGGACGCTACTATGGCGGCACCTGGTATGGCCCGCATCGGCGCTTTTATGGCGGCCGCTGGTGGCCGTACGGCGTCGGCAGCTGCTGGGTGCAGTCGCCCATCGGCTTCGTCTGGATTTGCGGCTGACAGGATCAAACGCAGGGGCCGGCGTTTGCCGGTCCCTATTCAGCGCAGCTTGCCGCCGCCTTTCTTCGCTCCCGCCTCCGGGAATATCCACATCGCCACGACGAAGAACGCAGCGGTGAGCAGCACAATGTTATCGAAAGCCGGCCGGATCGGCGAGCCGCCCCAATAGACCAGGCCGAGCGCAACAAGAATCACCGCGGCTGAAACACCGGCTTTTACATCGGTCGGCACTGCGCCCTCCGCTTCAATCCTAGTTGAGACCAACCGGCACGGCAGCGGCTTCTTCCGGGCCCTTCGGCCGCGCGCGTAAACGGTTTTTCAGATGCGCCGTCGAATAGCCGTTGAAGACGTGGCCGAGCAGGCCGCGATCGAGGTCGGAGGTACCGAACGCCCAGTCAGCGATCGGAAACGTCAGATTCATGTTCACCTCCATCATCAGCCGGGCATTGTGGTGCGCGGTGTGATGCCGACGCAACGTATTGACGAACGGACAGCGCTTGACGAACCAGCCTTCGTCGAGGTGACAGCAGAAATGCATGAACTCATAGATCAGATACATGCCCGTGGTCACGCACATGAACAGCCAGCCGACATTCGGCGAGAAAATCGCGCCGAGAATAAAGGCCGGCGGGATCGACATCAGCGTGAACACCACCAGCGCATAAGGCGGGAACACTGTAACGCGCCAGTCCTTATCGTCACGGAAACGCATCTCCTCATCGCTGAAGAACTGATGGTGGTTGAGCGTATGCCGCTCATAGATCGCGCGCAGGCCTTTGACGTTCACCGGGCGGTGCATGACGTATTTGTGCACCGTCCATTCGAATACGTTGGTGAAGACGAAAGTCAGGGGAACGGTGAGCCATTCCAGCGGCGTCACGTTATGGATGTGCGAGACGTAGATATAGAAAACCGCGATTCCCATCGCGTAGATCAGCGCGACGTGGAAGTAGCCGTTGTACCACCCGACGATGCGGGAGCGGTATTCGTTGCGAAATTCGACCTGGCGTTGCGAGATCATCGCGATCCTCCACTGCACCACGGTTTCCGTGGTCCGTGACGCAAATTATTCTTGGCCGAAAGCTTAACACACCGAAACGCGCGGGCGAACCGCGGTTGAGCAGGACGTCGGGCGATCAATCCGATCGCGGGGTCATTCCCTCTGGCGCAGATACTCCGATGTCGGCGGCGGGCCCCACATATCGTTCGGCGGCGCGCTCCAGACCTTCGGCACTTGCGGATGATCGCGATGCCACGGCCGCGGCTCGAAATAGCCGAGATTTTCATCGAGCATTTTGTCGAGCTCGGTGAACATTTCGATGATCTGATCGTCGGGATTGCGGTGGTACGTATAAATGTTGTGACCGGGGCCGTGGCGGCCCGGCCCCCAGATGATCGGAATGTTCTTGCTGCCCAGAAGATCACAAGCCGACTGCACCTGCGGCCAGTCTTTCAATTCAAAGGCGACGTGATGCATGTGCGTGCGCTTGCCGCGCACGAAATTGATGGTGTGATGGTCCGGTCCGCAGCGCATGAAGGCGAACCAGTCCTGAATCCAGTCCGAGACGCGAAAGCCAAGAACCCGGCTGTAGAAGTCTGCGTATTCCTTCGGCTCCGGAACGACGAATGCCAGATGCCCGAGCTTGATCGGACCGATGCCCGCAACCGGCCGCGGCTCACTGATCGGCTTTTGCGCGGCGAACAGTTCGCACACCGTGCCCTTGGGATCCTCAAACGACAGCATCTGCGCGATGCCCGGAACGCAATCATTACGCGCTTGGCACCTTAAGCCTTCCGCCTCGATACCCTCGCGGATGTCGGCGAACTCGGTGTCCCGCGCAACCTGAAAGGCGAGCCGCGCACAGCGCGCATGGGCGCCGGTCTCGAGCTTAACCACGAGATCGCCGTGCTTGGTCGCGAGATAGGCGCTCCCGTTGTGACGCTCGGCCACCGCCAAGCCGGCAATTTCCGTGAAATACGCGATCTGGCGCTCGATGTCGGGTGTCTCGAGGGTCACATGGCTGAAGCGTCTGGCATTGATCATGGCACCATCCTGCTGAATGCATCGCAACCGCACCATCGCTCATAGCGGACGCGGCCCGCCTAATCAAAAACTACTTTCCTTCCAGCTTTCGCACCGCATCTTCAATCTCCGAACCCGTCAACCGCCAGTCGTTGTCGAGATTGGCGACGACCTCCCGCATGAACATCCTGGAAAGCTTGATCGCGCGGACATTGTCGCCGAGGAAGTCGACCAGGACCGCCAGCGCAAGCTGCTGCGGGCTGTCGCCTTCGTAAGTCCATTCGAAGCCGAACCGGGTGAAGCGTTCGACCCCATAATATTCCGGCAGCGGCCGTCCATCCACGGTCACGACCAGGCCGTCGATGGTGCGCCTGCCCTCGTAAACTTTCATGGCCGCGTTCCGGTCTTCGCTCAGGCCTTCGGGACGGTAAGTGCCGCGAGTTGCGAAACATCCTCGCTGCCGTCGAGGCTCCAGATCGCGCCGATCAGCGGCGCGATATCGTGGCTGGGATTCCAGGTTGCTGCCGCGTCCTGCAATTTATCCTCGAGATTTTTGTCGCTCATCGGATTCAAGTCGCTGCCGCGTGCCGCCTTTTGCGACAGGTTATGAATTTTGCCACCCGCCGTTGTGATGGTTACCGCGGCTGCAATCGTCGGAATCGTGTCATCCTGCGCGAGTGCGACCTTGCTGCGCATCGCCAACACCCGCGGATCATTCACGCAGGCATCGCTGAATTGCGCCAGCCCGGCCTTGCCGGTGACAAGTGCGGCGGCGACGGCGTGTTGCACGCTCACTTGCGATTCACGGCCCGCCGTAATGTTCGGCCGGTCGGCTCGCAGCGTGACGAGCGGATTGGCCGTCACCACGACCTTCTCGACCGACGCGGCCGGGTTGTCACGCCGCCAGTCGAGCACGCAGTCAAGCACCGGCGCGAGCACGAAGCCGCATGGATATGGCTTATAGGCCGTGCCCATGATCTCCCAGGTTTCACCGCGCTTATCGGCGAGCATCGCGAGATTCGGCGTCTCGTTCAGCGCGTTGTAATAGCCCTGCTTGCCGGTCAGCGGCTCTGCCGGTCCGGCGAAATTATTTGCTCCCAGCAGCGCCGCCCACAGACCATTGCGCGCGGCATTGCCGACGCCAACGCTCTTTGCGGGCGTGCCGAGGCATTCGCACAGCGAAGCCGCCTGCGTCGCCGCCGCGCCGAGCGCCCAGACCATTTGCTGCACATCGAGCCCGAGCAGCTTGCCGCTTCCGGCTGCGGCGCCGAACACGCCGCAGGTCGCGGTAATATGCCAGCCCCTGTTGTAGTGGCTCGGCGACATCGCAAGCCCGATGCGGCAGGCGACTTCCTGGCCGAGCACGAAAGCGGCGATAAGGTCGCGGCCGCACACCTGCTGCAATTCGGCCAGCGCCAGGAGCGGCGGAGCGATCGGAGCGGTCGGATGGATCGCAGTCGGCGTGTGGGTGTCGCAAAAATCCAGCACGTTCGCGCCGGCGGCATTGAGGCATGCGGCGTTCAAAGCATCGATGCGCTCGCGCCGGCCGATCAGTGTCGCCTGCCGGCCACCGGAAAACATCGCCAGAGAGGCCAGCATGGTTTCGAAGATCGGATCGCGGCAGCCAGTGAGCGCAACCGCGAAGAAATTCATCAATGACCGCTTGGCCTGGTGCGCGACCTGGGCCGGCAAGTCGTCCCAGCGCGTATCGACGACGAATTGAGCGAGCTTCAGGGTCACACCGGGACTATTCAGCATCATATCCTCACGCTATCGGCCGCGAGCATCGGCGGTCCTGTGGCGAAGCGCAACGGCGTCGATACGTTCCGTGTTTTTACGTAGTCTCGATTACAATTGGCGCTAACTAAGCACCGTGTATTCACGAACAGTCCGGATAAGGGGACATCGGGGGCCAACTCTGCCTCCGGCGGGCGTTGCCCCGGGGCGGCGCTGCAGGAAAGCTTGTCGCGAAACGACGGTAGCGCAGGTTACGGATCATGGCTCTCGATCTACCAACGCTGATGGTTATGCAGAGCTTTGCCCTGGCAGCGGCCGGTGTAGTCCTGCTCTTCGCCTGGCTGCAAAACCGAACGATTTCCGCATTAGCCTTATCAGGCTGCGCCAACGTCATCGCCGCAGCAGGCATTCTTTCGCTGATGCTCGGAGTTGCCCTGCACCAGCCGCTGTGGTCAGTTCTGGGCGGTTGCTTGCTGCCGCTTCAATCAGGCTTGATCTGGAAGGCCGCGCGCAATATCGACTCGAAACCTGCTCCGCTGGTCTTTGCGCTCCTTGGGCCGATCGTCGTCGGCCTCGCGGGCGGTCTGCCGCACGTGCCGGGCGGGACACTGTCCCTCGCTGTGGGAGCAACGTATTCCCTGGCCATAGCGGCGACCTTATGGGACAGCCGACAAGAAAAACTCACTGCACGATGGCCGCTTATTATATTGAGCGCAGTGCACAGTGCGGCATTGTGGGTCGGAACGTACAGCACCGTCTTCGGCTCGACCGACCAGGATGCGGTGCCTTCGCTCGCAAGCATGTTTGGATTTATTTATTTTGAAAGCATCGTCTTCACGCTCGGCATCTCCGTCTTCATTCTCGCGTTGATCAAGGAGCGCAACGAGGCCGCCAGTATGATGGTTGCGCGCACGGACTCGCTCACGGGCATTGCCAACCGAGCCACGTTCCTGACCAGCGCAGAGCGGGTCTTAGAGCGGTGCCGGCGCGATAACGCACCGCTCTCGGTGATGATGTTCGATCTCGATCGATTTAAGGCCATCAATGATAAATACGGCCACGCCATTGGCGATGCCGTGATTCGAAAGTTCTGCGAGATAGCCGCCGCCGCGCTTCGGCCGAATGACGTATTTGGCCGCATGGGTGGCGAGGAGTTCGCCGTGGTTTTGTCGGGATCGAGTATCGAAGCAGCCTGTGTCCGCGCTGATCGGATCCGCAGCGCGTTCGCGGAAAATTGCCGGTTTGTCAGAAACTTTCAGGTCAACGCCACGGTCAGCGGCGGTGTGTCGGCGAGCGCGAATGCCGAACAGACGCTGGAAGTGCTGCTCGAACATTCCGACCTGGCGCTTTACGAGGCCAAGACCGAGGGGCGCAACCGCATCAAGCGCGCCGAACAGCCCAGACCGGAAGACCAAATCTCGAACGTCTTCCGCGTGGCGTGAGCTTTCGGCCGCGCCGAAAGTGACGGCGCGATATCAAAGCTGCCGTTTATTCGGCGGCCGTCTGCACGCCGACCGTGTCGGCTTCCATCTTCGGACGCGCGAGCAGCAGGAAAAGCAAAAACAGCGCACCGACGAAGCACGGCACGGCCGCGGCGTAGAAAATGCCGCCGACTTTATAGCCGAGACCGACCAGGACACCGGTCAAGATGGGTCCAAAAACCTGTCCCACCCGTCCCATACCCATGGCCCAGCCAATGCCGGTCGAACGGATCGCGGTCGGATACATCCCTGCGGCGACCGCGATAAGGCCGGTGCCGGTGCCGCCGACAAAGAAACCTGCGAGGAACGAGGCCACACTGAGCGTCGCCACCGACGTCGTCGCCTGCCCGAACCAGGCGAGACAAAGGCCGCCAATGACGAAACCTGGAATGAGAACTCGGAATGCACCCCAACGATGAACAGCCCAACCGGACGTCGCGCTGGCGATGACGCTGCCGAGATTGTTCAGACCGATGATCAACGCCGCGGCCGACAGCGAGAAGCCGACGGAATTGAGCACCGCCGGCGTCCAGAACGTCACCGTCACCAGAACCATGAACGCCATGAAGAACGGCACCCACAGCAGGACGGTCGGGACCGTACGGCCTTCCATGAATAGGTGTTTCACCGGAACGCCTTGCCGCGCCGGATCGGGCGGCGCGATGAGTTCCGCACCGGCCGGCACCTCGCCCGGCATGAACCGCTCGAGCGTGCGCCGCACCTCTTCCTGGCGCATGTTTCGGGCAAGCAAAAAACGGATCGATTTCAGGCAGCCAGATCGCGAGGATGATCGCGATAACGATCGGCGCGACTGCACCGATATAAAACACCGATTGCCATCCGAATGTTGGAATGACCCAGGCGCTGGTGAGCGAGCCGATGAAGCCACCGCCCGGAAAGGATGCGAACAGTACCGTCACGAAGATATCGCGCAGGCGTTTGGGCGCAAGCTCGGCTCCCAGCGCCAGGAATGCGGGCGTCACACCGCCAAGTCCAAGCCCGGCGAAGAACCGGTAGGACAGCAACTCATTGAGCGAGGCTGATTGCGCAGTGAGGTAACTGAAGATCGCAAAAACCACCATCGCGACGATCATGAACCACTTGCGGCCGAACATGTCGGCGAGCGGCCCGAACGAAAGTGCCCCGATTGCCGCGCCGACGAGCCCGGCGGAAGCGACTTGCCCGAACTGGGGCATTGGCAGATGGATCACAGCCGCGATCGCGGGGGCTGTGTAGCCGATCGCCTGGGTATCGAAGCCGTCTAGCCCCGCGACCAGCATGCACATGATCAGCACGCCGATTTGAAACGGCGTCACAGGGTGCCGATCGATAAGATCGATGACGTCTACTTTTTCCGTAGCCATGGCATTTTCCCGGATGGACCGCTCCGGCGTGCCGGGCGGCTTTTGACGAAAAAGGTTCTAGGACAGCTTCGGCAGCAACTCGGCAAAGATATCCGGCTTATAGCCGACGGCCGTGAACAGATGGCCGAGCGACTCATCGACCATGCCCTTGAGCTTGTTCATGTCGAGCCCCACCACTTTGCCGCGATACTTGCGCACGCGGCCGCCGATAATGACGGTGTCGACGTTGCCGCGATCAGCCGCCTGGACCGCCACGCCGAGCGCATTGTTCGGCGGATAAAGATTGAGGTCATCGGTCCGGATCAAAACGATATCGGCCTGTTTGCCCGGCGTCAGCGAGCCGATCTTGTCATCAAGCCCGGCGCAGTGTGCGCCGGCCTGCGTCGCGCAATAGAGAACGTCCCTGATCATCAGCGGCTTCGGTGGATTTTGATCGCCCAGGAACGCTTTGTTCTTCGCCACCGCGCGCTGCAAGTAGAGCGCCACGCGCATTTCCATGAACATGTCGCCGCTATACGAGGTTTCGTTGTCGACACTGAACCCGGGCTTGATGCCGTGGTCCCAGGCATGCTGCAGGGCGCACACGCCTTCGCCGAGCGCATATTGCGCATCCGAGCGTGGGCAGACATCGACGTTCGCGCCGTTGTCGACGATGATTTGCCAGGTTCGCTCCGGCAGCGCACCGCAATGATTGAACGTGTTGTCCGGACCTACCAGCTTGTCGGCGGCCAGAGGATCGAGCAGCGCGGCCTGTTGCGGGCCCTGGAACTCGGTCGTGATACGCAAGCCGAGCTTCCGGGCGTATTCCCAGTTCTCGCGGCTCGGCCCCGAGAACATCCGTAACGTCAAAAGCTGGTCGGTGGAGGAAAAATATTTCTTTTGCAGCCGCTCGAGATCCTGCGGCCATTGGTGAGCCCAATCGCCGGCGCCCGGCGGGCCGGAAGCGTGCACCGCACGTATGCCACCGTCGATCAGCGCCTCGACGGCGGCATCGGAATGGGCGGCGCTGCGGGAATTGTGCGAATTGTCGATCACGCAGGTGATGCCGTAATCGATGCAGCCCACGGCCGTCAGATAATTGCCGACGTAATGATCCTGCGGCCGATAGAACTTGGCGAACGACAGATGCGTCGCATTCGAGTAATCCGCGAGCGTCGGCGAATTGGGATTGATGCGGCGAAGCTGCGCTTCCCAGGAGTGGCGATGGCAATCGACCAGTCCCGGCATGATGATCGAATTTGCCGCGTCGATCACCTGCGCGCCCGCGGCCGGGATCTCGGGAGCGATCGCGGTGATCTTGCTGCCTTCGACCAGTACGTCGCCTTTTGCCAGGTCGCCGACCTTGGCATCCATGCTGATGATGGTACCGCCTTTGAGCAGGATGCGGTGCTTGGCGTCGATGGCCGGCTGACGGTCGAAACGGCGCAAGTCCTGCGCGTCGGCATCGCCGGCAATGCCGCCCACGGCTGCTGCGCCTGCCGCGATGGTTGCGCCTGCCATCAGCGCGTCCCGGCGCGATAGTCGCATGTCGTCTTTCATGGGCAGTCCTCCCTGGCATTTTGCTATATTGGAGAGTGCAAGATATCCCGCAGGCTCGACTATTATCCTACTTGGAATACGGTGCCCTGCGCCACGCCTGTACGGCGTACATCTAGAAGCCACCCTGAGGAGGGACGCTTGATCAAGTTCGGCATCGGCCAGCCCGTGCCCCGGCTGGAGGATCCTCGTTTTATCACCGGTCGCGGCCGTTTCGTCGACGATGTCGACCTGCCGCGGCAGTGCTATGGTGCCGTGGTGATGTCGCCGCATGCCCATGCGCGCATCAAAGGCATCGACACGACAAAGGCCAAGGCCGCCGACGGTGTCGTCGCAGTGCTTACCGGCGCCGATGTCGAAGCCGACAAGCTCGGCAGTTTTTCACCGGCCATGCCGGAAGATATGGGCGGGCCGAAGGGCTTTCGTACGCTGCGCTCGATCCTCGCCGTCGGCAAGGTGCGCTCGGTCGGCGAACGCGTCGCCTTCGTGGTCGCGGAAACTCTGTTGCAGGCCAAGAACGCTGCCGAACTTTTGGAGATCGACTACGACGTGCTGCCCGCCGTCGTCGATCTTGAAGATGCCGTGAAGTCCGGCGCACCAGCGGTGTGGGACGAGGCGCCCAATAATATCTCGGTTGGGCTGATGATGGGCAACAAGGAGGCGACCGACGCCGCCTTTGCCAAGGCCAAGCATGTCGTAACGCTCAAGCTCACTAACGCACGCGTCAGCGCCAACCCGATCGAGCCGCGCGCGGCGATCGGCCAATATCATCCCGACAGCGAAGGCTACACGCTGTATTCCACGTCGCAGAACCCGCACGGTACGCGGGCGCATGTCGCCGGCAATGTGCTGAAAATCCTCGAATTGAAATTGCGCGTGATCTCGCCTGACGTCGGCGGCGGTTTCGGCATGAAGAACGGCAATTACCCCGAGGATGCGCTGGTGTGCTGGGCGTCGCGCCGCTGCGGCGGTCGCCCGGTCAAATGGGTTGCAACACGCTCGGAATCTTTGCTGGGCGACGCCCACGGACGCGATCAAGTGGTGACGGGCGCGCTGGCGCTGGACGACGGCGGCAAGATTCTCGGCATGCGCATGGACGCCCTTCATGCCATGGGCTCGCACATTTTCGAGGCGGGGATCGTAGTGCCGCTATTCGCGATCAAGCTCGCCCCTGGCGTCTACAACATTCCTGCTGTGCACGCCGCCGCAAAGGCGGTTCTGACCAACACCGCCCCGATGGCGCCCTACCGCGGTGCCGGCCGGCCCGAGGCGACCTTCCTGATCGAGCAGCTCATGGACCGCGCCGCCCAGGTCATCGGCGTCGATCCGGTCGAGATCAGACGCCGCAATTTCGTGCCGTCGTCCGCCATGCCGCACAAGCTGCACTCCGGCGTCGCTATCGACAGCGGCGAGTTCATGCGGGTGATGGACGAGTGCCTGAAGCTCGCCGACTGGGACGGCTTTTCCAAGCGTGCCGCCGAATTGAAGAAACGCGGCAAGCTGCGCGGCCGCGGCATCGGCTATTTCATGGAAGAAGCGGCGATCTTCAACGACCGCATGGTGATTCGGTTCGATCCAAGCGGCGCGCTGAGCGTCATCGCCGGCACACATTCGCACGGCCAAGGCCATCAAACCGTTTACGCCCAGATGGTCCACGAGTGGCTTGGCGTGCCGATCGAGAATATCCGCTTCGTCCAGGGCGACACTGACGCCGTACCGATGGGGCGCGGAACCTATGGCTCGCGCAGCATGCACGTCGGCGGCAACGCCCTCAAACGTGCCGCCGACGCCATCATCGAGAAGGCGAAACCGATGGCGGCGATAATGATGGAAGCCGCGGCCGGCGACATCGAGTTCAAGGACGGTAGTTTCCACATCGTCGGCACCGATCGTTCGCTGCCGCTGACGGCCGTCGCGCAGTCGCTGTTCCGGCCGATGTTCCTGCCACCACAGTTTGATGTTGGCCTCGAAGCGTCCGGCACGTTTGCGGCGGAGCCGTCGAATTATCCCAACGGCTGCCACATCTGCGAAGTCGAAATCGACCCGGAGACTGGCATGGTCGCGCTGGTCCGCTACGCATCTGTCGGCGACGTCGGAAAAGTCATGAATTGCCTGCTGTGCGAGGGACAAGTTCACGGCGGGGTTGCCCAAGGTGTCGGCCAGGCGCTCATGGAGGCGGTCGTCTTCGACAAGGAGGGCCAACTCATCACCGGCAGCTTCCAGGACTACGCCATGCCACGCGCCGAGGATTTTCCCGAGCTCACGTCGAAACTCACCGAGGTTCCTGCCACCACCAACCCACTCGGCATCAAAGGCGCCGGCGAAGCCGGTGCCACCGGCGCGCCGCCCGCAGTCATCAGCGCCATCCTCGATGCGCTCAAACCGCTTGGCATCGATCACATCGACATGCCGGCTACATCGAGCAGGGTCTGGGCCGCGATCCAGGCGAGCGCGACGAAGGCGGCAGCGGAGTAAGCATGACCGCGCCGCAGGACCTGACCGGCGAACCCAACCTCTTTCGCGACGGCCAGGCCTATGAGCGGATGATGGGCCGCTGGAGCCATTTGGTCGGCGAGAAGTTTCTTGACTGGCTCGATGCTCCGAAAGGCCTTCGCTGGATCGACGTCGGCTGCGGCAATGGCGCCTTCACCGAAGTACTGATTGCGCGTTGCGCTCCAGCCGCGGTGACGGGGATCGATCCTTCCGACCAGCAGATCGCCTATGCGCGCGAACGGCAAAGCGTGAAGCTGGCGCGCTTTCGCGTCGCCCAAGCGCAAAGCCTGCCGTTTCCCGACAACAGTTTCGACGCCGCCGCGATGGCGCTGGTGATCAGCTTCGTCACCGATCCGCAGCGCGCCGCCAACGAGATGGCGCGGGTCACAAAGCCCGGCGGCCCGGTCGCCACTTACATGTGGGACATTCCCGGCGGCGGGCTTCCGGTGAATCCGATCTATATGGGTTTGATGGACATTGGCGCCGGCGACCTGCGCCCGGCGCTCGCACCGCAATCAGGTCGCGACAACATGCGGACATACTGGGAGCAAGCCGGCCTGAAAAATGTCGCGACCGAAGTCGTCCGCATCCAGGTCGCTTACGACGACTTCGATGACTTCTGGAAATCTTGCAACGTGCCGATTGGCCCGTCCGGCAATGCGGTCGCCAATCTCACGCCGGCCAAACGCGATCAGCTCCGGGAGCATTTGCGGCAAAAACTGAAGCCCGCCGCCGATGGCCGCATTGTTTACGAAGCTTTCGCCAACGCGGTGAAGGGTCACGCGCCGAGCTAGGACGCGGACTCACTAACGCGCAGCCACAGCCGTATTGATGCGAGCTGGACGGAGGCCAGATAGTTCGCAGCGAGCTCGTCGTAACGCGTTGCGGCCCAAGTTGAGCTTCGCCAACGTTTAGCAAAAATCTGGATCGTCTTTCTTTGGCGCTACAACATGGTCAAAAGCTTGAACAACGATCGAATCCGGCCGCGAGACGTAAATATATTTGAAGATGCACGGCCGCGGCGGCATCGCGCGGCGCCGGCGAAGACCCGATGACGCTGCCCGGCCGCCGAAAAAGTGGCGGCAAAGATCGTCGAGTTGTGCCTGCCGAGCTTTTCCGAGGCCGGCAAACTTTACGACTTCCGCGCCGGCAAAGTCGTGGAATTTTTGGAACCGGCCTAGAGTGCCGTCATGACATCTTGAGTGCTGCCGTCGCCGCCGGATCGGTGTCGCGGGCGTAAAGATTCTCGACGGCCAAATCGGCATAGGGCTCTGAGAGGAACAAATTTTGTACTGGCCGCGAGAAGTGGTTCGCGGGATCGCTCCAGTTCCGGAAACCTGCGACGATCTCCTCATCGTCGGCGAACTCCGGCAACCGGATGCCACGGTCGGGGTTGGCGCGGACCCAGTCGATCGCCGCCAGCACGCTCGCCGAAACGAACCAGGCGGTCGCGTTGGTCTCGGTGAAATACGCGTGGGCCTCCGGATTGGTCATGCGGTGACCGCAATACCAGTTGGCGCCGTCCTTGAGCACGACCAGCGCGGCCACCAGATCAAAGCCGCAATCCACCTCGGTCGTTACGATGCGCTCGACGTAATTGCTGCCGAACGGATGGCGGATGCGGCTTATCAAGCCGACCGGTGAGGCCTCGTAAAGAAATTGCACGACTGCGTCGCGGTTGCCGCCCGCACGATCCAACCAATGCGCCATAGTGAAGGTCTCTTCGTGCGAGACCATGCGACCCTTGATCGACATGTCATCGAGGAACACGTCGCGTTGCAAGGCGCGCGGCGCGATTGTGACGGTGCCAGCATCCGGATACTCAGCATGCGCCGCCGATTCCAAGAGGAATTCGCGGATGTTCCAGGTGTTGTAGAACACGCCGTCGCTCGGCTTGAAGCCATGGACGAAGCAGATCGTGTCCTTCTCGACGACGTAGACGGCGCTCACCTCAGCGGCGACCGCCGCGACCTCCACCCCGCGCTGCCGCGCCAGCGCCCGTACCGCCTGCTTGAAATAATGGTTGACCATGCCGGTATTGGCGCCGTGCATGACAACACTGGTCGGGCCGACCGGCGTCGCATCGTTGAGCGCCAGCAGCGGCTTCATGATCCGTTGCACGAGCCCGTCGATACAGCGGTAGCCTTCGCTCCACTTCATCAGCGTCGGGTGCCAGATGTCGGCAACGGTGTTGATGAAATGCCGCCCATTGCGGTGGCACCATGCCACGACTTCGGTGGTATCGATTTCGGTTGCGGTCTCAACCACAATGGTGCCGGGGCGCGAATGCCGCTCCAGCAGCCCGAGTACGGTGTAGGGATTGACGGAAGCCTCGACCGTCTCGACGGTCTGTCCCGGCAAGACGTGCACATCGAGCGGCAACCGGTCGATCACGGTGATGTGGCCGCGCAGGTGGCGAAACACACCGCGCCCCACTATGCCGTAGCCAATCAACAGAAAGTCGTTCATGACGCCAGCCCCGATGCCGGGCGCGCCGAGTCCGCGCTGACGGAGATCCGCGCTCCCGTGTCGCGAAGCCGACGGCACAGCATGCGAATGACGCTCTGCGCAAGCTGGATGCTGCCTGCCAAAGCTTCCTGGAAATCTTCGTGGTCGAGCGTGAACAGAAGACCGTCCTCTATCGCCTCGACCGTCGCCGAGCGCCGTTCTGGATCGAGTAACGCCAACTCGCCGAATACCGAGCGTTCTCCCAATTCTGCCAGCAATGTGCCGGCACGCGACACCCGGTAACGGCCCGACACCGCGATGTAAAGCCTGCTGCCGTAGTCGTCCTCTCGGATCACCACGCGCCCGGCATCCACCTCTTCTTCGCGCAAGAGCTGGACCAGGTCGAGCAAGGCGTCGCCGGGCATGTCGGAGAACATCGCGACTGAGCGCAAGATCATGAATCTTTCTATGGCAAGCATGCTCATTAAACTCGTTGCTCCGTTTTTGTCCCCCGCGCTTCGGGAGAGGATTGCTCTGGCGGTTGCCGCGACTAGCGCATCCGGATCGCGGCTCCATTGCTGAAACTGTTGGGCGGTGTCGATTCCATGATCAGCGCTCACGCGGACCGCGAGCGCTCTGAGCCAGGACGGCATTGCGCCGTTTTCCCCGGCTGCGACGCGCGTCGCCGCGTCGTCCGTCAGGGCCGGCGGGGCTGCTTCGGGATCAAGCGCACCCATGATCGCGGTGCGGTGCCTAGGCGGCAGCAAGGCGTCGATCGTCTCCAGCGCTACTGCTTGCTCGGGCCCCTCCCCGTATTGAAGGCGCAGCGTAGCACGCGCGATGCGGACGTGCGGCAGCAGAACCGCGAGCAGCCGTAACAAACGCTCACGCTGGTCGTCGCGCGCCCGCTGCAGGGCCTCACGCAATGCGCCACCGCCATTCGCAGCCCAGGCCGTGGCCAGCGCGGCAAGCATGCCGGTCCATGCGGCAGCGTCGAGGGCATGCGGCCAGAGCCCCTCTGCATCCCGGGGGCTCAGGCGCGGGGATGCCGCCGCGAGCGCCTCCGCGATAGCATTGCGCTCGTCGAGCGTACCGGTCGAGGCTCGCTTGATAAGGAATTCGACCGCTGCGGGATGGTGCATGGAGCCCATCACCCAAGCGATGCGACAGCGTGTGCTGCTGGCGGTCTCCGCAGTATCATGCAGTCGCGCAAGTCGCGGCAGGATTGCGGTCCCCCGGGTGGCCAGAGCGGCTGCGGCGGCACTCCCGGTCGCTGGGACCGCCAGCGCTTCGAACAGCCTCGGCTCCAGCGCCGGGTCGAGGTCGCGGCGCGCCACCGCCAATGCCGCGCGCCGCAGCGCCAGCACCGGATCGTCCAACAATCGCGCCACGTCGCTGGTGGACGGCCGTGGCGCGCGTTGAAGAACGCGCGCCGCGATACCGCGGACCTCCGGATCGGGCATGCCGAGTAGTGCATCAAAAGCAGGACGCGCCCGGGAGACCCCAGCCTCGCCGCAGTCGGTCATCAGCGCGACGAATGCGGATATGCGCAGCTCCGGGTCGGGGTTGTCGAGGAAAAGAATCAATCGTTCGATCGCTGCGGCGCCGTCAAGCGCCGCAAGTGCGCACAAGGCCGCACCTTCCTCGGCGCCGCCGACGTGGGACACGAGCCGCTCCAACAAGGCCGGCCGGGCCTCTATCAGACGATGTACGCGCACGAGTTCGAGCGCGGCCCGACGGACCTCTACCGAGGGGTGCGACAGCAGAGTTGCGATCGAGCCGCCAATTGCGGTGCCATCGCCTTCGCCGAGCACCGAGAGCGCGTGCGCCACGGTGCCGGGATGCGGACTGTCCAGTAGCCGGAGTGCGACCGTTCGCGCGGCCTCGGGATCCAGTTCGCGCGCTTCGGTTCCGGCGCGGCGCTCGAAGGCGCGCCGGAGCGCATCGAGATACTGGTGGTGCAGCGCGCGCGTTGCAATGAACCAGGCCACGCAGATCGCGGCTGTGACGGCCGCGAGTATCCAGGCACGGTTCAAGTCGAAGTACGTGAGCACGAGCAGGCACAGGCCGCTGACACCGGCGGTGATCTGTTCAATGTAGCTGCCGTTCATGGCGTGAGCGCGCGTGCGAGCCTCGGGCGGCAGCGGCTGGAACATCACCAGCAGGCCGGACGCGTACAAGCCATGCCGCAGCGCCTCGTCCATCAGTTTAACGAGGCAGACCGCGGCGAGAAGCATCAGCGCCCCGGCCGGCGCCGCAAGCACAGCGAGCAACGCGGTCGCCCCGCACATCAGCGGCAGGGTGGCGAGTGCTGCCCCGGCGCCGAAACGGCGCAGCAACGCTGGTGCGGCCCAGACGCCGAGCAGAAGTTGCAGCACGCCGCTTATAGTAAAGAACCAGCCGATGAAGCCGGCAAGTGCATCGCGCTCCGGTACCGCCACGCCGGCGGAATCATAAAACGCGTTGTCAACGAAGAAGTGTACGGCCTCGGCAAGGAACGTCACAGCGAAGATCGCGACCACCAGGCTGCGAAAGCGGCCGAACGAACCTGGGGGCACGGCCTGCGCATCGCCCTCGGCGGCGTCCTCCTCCTCTTCCTCCTGCAGATCGTGGGCGTGACCTCGTCGGATCAGCAAATCAGCACGATGCTGGCCGCCTGCGCCGCGATTGAAAGCAGCAGAAGATCGGGCGTACCGATGAATTTCAGGAGCAGATTAACAAGAACGCCGCCGCCGATGACCGCGGCGGACTCGCCGCCGCCAACAAATCCGAACAGGCGCTTGGCTTGCCGAAGGTCGAACATCCGTTCGGCGAGGCCCCAGAATACCAGGCCCGCAATCATCCATTCGGCTTCCACCCAAACCGTCAGGATTGCGATCCAGACGCGAGTCGGGCCGACCGCGAGGCCCACACGCGTAGCTGAAAGCACGAGGAGATCAAACGTCAACGCGCCCAACAGCACGATCCAGAAATCAAGCCGACGCTGTGCCTTCAAGTAAACCCAGCCGACGGCGGTACCGAGCACCGAGGCGGCAAGATAGGTCCAGGGGAGTTGCGCCGCACCAAACGCATTGACGAACAGCGCAAAGCCGGCCGCGTTGGTGACGATGCGCGGCAGACCCAAACAGAAAAACGAAAGCGCAACGAACAGCAGCGACTTCTGCCGCTCGATATCGTCCCTGAACCTCACAAAACGTATTCCCCGAACGGCCCAACGCACGCAATCTTCTGCAAAATGGGCGCGAACGGCAGCACAAACGCGCAAGCAAGGCAAGCGCTACGGCGGCGCTGAAGCGACTTTCGGCCCCCGGTCGCCGCCCGAACGGCGCTTCTTGCCGGCGTATAGATTGGGCTTCGACCGCAACATCAATCTGATCGGCGTCCCCGGCAAATCGAACGACTCGCACAAACCGTTGACCAGATCGCGCCGATAGGCTGCCGGCAGCGCGGCGGCGCGCGCGGCGAACAAGACAAAAGCCGGCGGGCGTGTTTCGGCTGGGTGATGTAATCGAGCCGCAGGCGCGGCCCGAGCAGCGCGTCGTTGCAAGAAGATTAAGCGAAAATCTCGCGCCGCAAAATGTCCGTTCTTGATGTGGCGGACGGCGCCAGTTTTTATGAGTACACAGCCTAGCACTACTTTGGCAGATTTTTAGCGGCACGGGATTCCCAAATCAGTTTTTCTATGATTCATGGGTGGTCGGCTTTTGGAGGGCCGACCATGGTGGGCACCACATCGAATTGGGAAGACGAGCTTCGAGGCTGGCTCAAGCCGTTTTTGGATCGCTTGGGTCATAAGGCGCGGCGGCGAATGTGTCCGCTTTATGTGGCAGGGCTAATCGGGCCCGGGATCGCAAGAGCGTTCAGCCAATGGCGGAGCGGCTTGCGCCTGGCGATTATGATCAGCTGCATCATTTTGTTTCGGCTGGCGTCTGGAACGCGGCGCCCTTGGAGACGGAGCTGATCATTCAAGCGGATCGGCTTGTTGGTGGCGGCGATGCGGTGTTGGTAATCGACGATACGGCGGTGCCGAAGAAGGGCACGCACTCGGTCGGCGTCGCTGCGCAATACGCTTCAGCGCTAGGCAAGACCGCCAACTGTCAGACTCTGGTGTCACTGACGCTCGCCCGCGGCGAAGTGCCGGTGATGGTGGCGTTGCGGCTTTTTCTTCCAGACAGTTGGATCAGCGATCGGTCGCGGCTGCAGCGAGCTGGTGTTCCGGCCGATATCGAACAACACGGACAAAGCCCGAGATCGCACTGACGGAGATTGATCGCCTGATATCGATCGGCGTGCGTTTCCGCCGTGTGCTGGCGGATGCCGGTTACGGTCTCAGTGCGCCTTTCCGTCAAGGGCTGACGGCTCGCAAGCTTGCCTGGGCTGTTGGCATCCCTCGTCACCTCAAGGTGTACCCTGCTGGGGTGAAGCTCATTTGGCCAGCTACCAAAGTTCGAGGCCGGCCCCGTAAGCGGTACGTGCCAGATAGTCTATCGACAGCAGCTGAAGACATGTTGGCCGGTGCCAAGTGGAGAACTGTGAGTTGGCGCAGCGGCACGAAGGGTCGGCTCAAAGCTCGATTTTCTGCTGTCCGTGTCCGGATCGCCGACGGACCTCCGCAGCGGATATGGGATAAGGGTCAGCAGCATCTTCCAGGGGAAGAAGCCTGGCTCATCGGCGAGCACCGCGCGTCGGGCGAGAAGAAATACTATCTTGCCAACTTGGCCGCCGAAATGGACCTACCCAGCTTGGCCGCGACGATCAAGGCACGATGGATTTGCGAGCAGGCCCATCAACAGCTGAAGGAGGAACTAGGTCTCGACCACTTCGAGGGAAGGTCTTGGCACGGCCTTCATCGTCATGCGCTGATGACGATGATTGCTTACGCGTTCCTCCAACATCGTCGGCTCACAAAAGTGAGGCGGAAAAAAAAAATCAACGGCCCACCTCCTCAACCGACGTTACCGGCGGTCCGCCACGCCATCGTCGACCTCATCATGCGAACAAGCTCTCAGCGATGTCCGTACTGCCAATCTTGGATCGGCGCAGAAAAGCAGCGTGAGTAAATCTGCCAAAGTAGTGCTAGTTCGCGATCCAAAATAACTAGGGGTGAACTTCCGCTGGAGCGTTCAGCGCCGTTTTCCCAGATACGGCCAGCCGGCGCGCCACACTCCAATCGCGACAATATGCAAAAGATTTGGCAACAGGCCGGGATGCAATCGGTCGAAACCGAAGTCATCCGCATTCAGGTCGCCTATTCCGACTTCGGCGATTTCTGGCGATCGTGCAATGTGCCGGTCGGCCCATCCGGCAACGCGGTCGCCAATCTGTCGCCAGGCGACCGGGAAGACCTTAAAGAATATTTGCGCCGCTATCTGCCGGCCGCCGCCGACGGCCGCATCGTCTACGACGCCTTCACAAATGCGGTGAAGGGCCGCGCCCCGGGCTAAAGGGTTCACACCCGGAATATGCACGACGCAACATCGACTCGCACTCTTCCGCTCGCTGTCGCGCAGTCTCAGAACCCCAGCACGTCAAAATTTCACGTAAGTCGCGGATTGCGACGTCCACTGCCGTTACCAGGTCGATCTCGTCATCAGCACCATCTTCAATGCGATAATCGCTGAACTTCAGTATTTCGGCGCTCACGCGACACTCCACGAATCACTTCGCGAGCAGAATGAAGACCAGCGGTTAACAAGCGGTGATCCGGCAACCTGTCGAGGCCGCCGCGGCGTTGGCTCTACTGCACCTTCAGGCCCATCAGATTGGCGATGAGGTTGCGCTGAATCTGCGATGTGCCGGCCGCGATGGTGGCGGCACGGGAGTCGCGGAAGTGGCGCGCCATGTCGAACTCTTCGCTGTAACCAAAGCCGCCCATCACCTGCATGCCCTGGCTCGCGATCTTTACGTAGGTCTCCGACGTGAAAAGTTTTGCCATGGTGATCTCGCGCAGCGCATTCTGGCCAGTTGAAACCATCCAGGCGGCGCGCCACATCAGCGAGCGCGCCGCTTCGACTTCGGTCGCCATGTCGGCGAGCATGTGCGCGATGGCCTGATTTGCGCCGATCGGCCGGCCGAACTGCTTGCGGTCCTTGGCGTATTGCACGGCGAGATCGACGATGCCTTGCGCTGCGCCGACATTGCCCGCCGACGACGTGGCGCGCTCGACCTGCAATCCGGCCATCACGCAATCCCAGCCCTTGTTCTCGCCGCCGATCAGGCGATCGGGCGGCACACGCACTTTGTCGAAGATCAGCTCATAGGTGCCGGTGGCGCGGCGGCCGAGCATGTCGAGCTTGCGCAACGTCAGGCCCGGCGTGTCGTTGTCGACCAGGAACAGCGACAGGCCCTGACGGTAATGCGCCTTGGCGTCGGTCTTCACATAGAGATTGATGACGTTGTTCTTGGCACCGGCCGTTGAAGCCCAGATTTTTTGACCGTCGATCACCCATTCATTGCCGTCGCGCACCGCGCTGGTGCGCATCGCGCCAATGTCGGAGCCAGCATCGGGCTCCGACATCGAAATGGAGAACTTGACTTCGCCGGCAATGAATTTCGGTATCCATTGACGCTTCTGATCCTCGGACGCCATGCGCACGAGGTTCAGGCCGCAAAAGACGCCGCCGGTGTAGGCCATCACCAGATCGGCGGACACGCGCGCGATCTCTTCGGCGACGACGACCATGTCCACGAGGTTGCCGCCGGCTCCGCCGTAGTCCTCGGGGAACGGCAGCGCGAGCAGACCGGCTTCTGCAAAGGCCTGAAATAGTTCTTCGGGATAGGAGCGGTCGCGGTCGTGCTGGCGCACGTATTCGGGCGGTGCGTGCTTTTGCATGAGCTTGCGCACGGTGTCGCGCAGCATCCGCTGTTCGTCGCTGAAGCCGAAATCCATGACGTTTCATCCCGTGGTCAAAATGCGTGAAGCAAAATACAGTCCATCGACTGGCGGCAACAGTCCACCCGAAGGGAATTTCCCGTGACTACTCCCGGCCAAATGTTCAACGACGGCAAAGCCTATGAACGGATGATGGGCCGCTGGAGCAAGCGCGTCGGCGTGCAGTTTCTCGAGTGGCTCGCCGCGCCGAAAGGCCTGAATTGGGTCGAAGTCGGCTGCGGCAACGGCGCTTTCACCGAGGAATTGATAGCCTATTGCGCGCCGAGCGCGGTGTCGGCGGTCGATCCGTCGGAGGGCCAGCTCAGCTTCGCGCGAACGCGACCCGCGGCGAAGCTCGCTCAATTCCAGCTTGCGGATGCGCAGGCGCTGCCATTTCCCGACCGCAGCTTCGAAGCCGCGGCGATGGCGCTGGTCATCACGTTTATTCCCGACCCGGCAAAGGCAGTGCGCGAAATGGCGCGGGTGGTGCGGCCTGGCGGCCTCGTCGCTACCTATATGTGGGACACGCTAAACGGCGGCGTGCCGCTGGCACCCATCGAGACCGCGCTGCGATCACTTGGCAAGAATTATCCGGACCGGCCGAACGCCGCCGCCTCACTGCGAGAGAACATGCAAGCATTCTGGCAGGCGGCAGGACTGCAAGCGGTCGAGACGCGGGTGATCCGCATTCCGGTCGCCTTTTCCAGTTTCGACGACTTCTGCGAATCGAACCTGGTGCCGGTCGGGCCGGCCGGCCAAGTGCTCAGCGCCATGTCGCCGGACGAAAAAGAGCAGCTCAGGGCCAAGCTGCGCGAGCAACTGCCCATCGCCGCGGATGGCACAATTGTCTACGAAGCTTTCGCCAATGCGGTGAAAGGCAAAGTCCCGGACTGAAAACGTTCAGCTCATTTTTTCGGGCATGACCGCCTGACGCCCGAGCTGCTGCCACGCCGCCGGCGCGCCGGCATTCTTGGCCGCTTCGGCGGATGGCAGCCTGGCGTCCCAGCGCGCGCCGATGAAGCGCTGTCCGTTGACGCCGTCGGATTCGTTCGAACACAGCCACAACAGCGGCGGCACCATCACCTCGGGTGCGATCAGCACCGAACGATCGGGCACGGCACGTTGCGGCACGAGCCGCGTATTGGCGGCGCCGCCCGGCACCAATACGTTAGCGGTGACGCCGGTGCCGTCGAGCTCCTGTGCCAGCGCGGTCAACAGCGCCTCGTTCGCGGCCTTCGACCCGCCGTAAGGCTGCATTAGGCTGCGCCACATCGTGTCGAGGCTGGTGGTGACGTTGATGATGCGGCCCCAGCGCTGCGCCAGCATGGCCGGCAGCACCGCGCGCATCATCAGGAACCCGGCGACGACGTTGACGTCGATGACGCGGCGGAATTCCTCCGGCGTCGTCTCCCACAATTTGCCGGCGGCCTGTTCGCCGCCGCGGATGAGGGCGGTGCTGATGCCGGCATTGTTGATGAGGACATCGAGGCGGCCGAAGCGTTCAGTCGTGGCGCGAGCGATTTTCGGCGCTGCAGTGTCGTGGGTCACATCGCCGGCAATGTCGAGAATGCGATCGTCGGCGCCGCGATCTTCCGCCGCCTCGCGCAACTCACCGAGCGCAGGCGCATCGATCTCCACCGCGGCGACACGCGCTCCGGCGTCAAGCAGACCGAGCGTCATCGCGCGGCCGAGCCCGCGCCCCGCTCCGGTGACGATCACAACCTTGCCGTCAAGCACCGCTGTCATGGCATTCCTATTCGACTGTGATGTGACGCTGCTGAATGACCTTGCCAAATTGCTCGGACAATTTCACCCAGAGTGACCTGAATTCCTCCGGCGTGCCGCCGCCGGGCTCCCAGCCGTCCGCCATCAGCCGCGCACTGATCTCGGGACTGCGGACGACGCGCGTTGCGTCGGCGGCAATCTTGTCGATGATCGGCTTTGGCGTGCCGGCCGCGACGAACAAAGCAAACCAGCTCGAAACCTCAAAGCCGGGATAGCCGGCCTCGGCGAAGGTCGGGACATCCGGAACGCTCGGGTTTCGTTTGCTTCCGGTCACCGCCAGCGCTCGCAACTGGCCGGACGTCACTAACGGTTTCGCCGAACCCATCTCGCCCATGACCATCGGGATATGGCCGCCGAGCAGATCCTGCATGGCCGGCGCCACGCCGCGATAGGCGACGTGCTGGAACTGCGTGCCGTAGGACAGATTGAACGTCTCGCCGATCAGATGCATTTGCGAGCCGACGCCGGGGCTGCCGAACGACATTGGTTTGGTCTTGGCGTCCTCCACCAAATCCCGCAGCGTGGCGTATGGCGACGATGGGGCGACCAGACAAATCAGCGGCGAGTATACCAGCACGGTGACGGCGGCAAAATCGCGCAGCGGATCGTAACCGAGCTTAGGATTGAGATATTGCATAATGGCGTGACTGCCCAGCGTGCCGACAATCACCGTGTAACCGTCTGCAGGCTGCTGCAACACGTATTCGCTGGCGACAAGACCGTTGGCGCCGGCCTTGTTCTCGACGACAACCGATTGCCCCCAGGTTTCGGCGAGCTTTGCCGCAACCAGTCGGCCGACGATGTCGGCACCCCCGCCCGGCGCATAGGGCACGATAAGATGCACCTGCCGGTCAGGGAAATCCGCAGCTTGGACCGGCAACGCCCCCAGCGCGGCAGCAAGCACAAACGCAATAAAACAGAGTGTGTGGAACATTCTCATCGCTAACCGGCGCGCTCCAGCTTCGCTCGTCCCCGCGTAAGCGGGGACCCAGTGTCACGAAGGTCTGGCTGCCCGCTTACGCGGGAATGAGCGGATGTCATATCACTATCGCCACGCGTCAATGGAAACGGTCTTGCGGTATTTGGCACCCATGATGCGCCAGTAGCCGTTGGCCTCGCCGCCGACCACCACAACGTTGATCTCGCTTTCGGGAAAAATGCGGATCGGCTCGTCGGGTCTGGCCTTGAGCCAGGTCGCCATCGGCTCCTGGCCGAACGTGGCCCACGGATAGACGTAGTTCTGGACCAGTTGGAGATCCCAGTAGCGGCCGGCGGGCATTTCCGCGGTCTCGTGGATGAAGCGGATGAGTTTCTGCTTGGTATCGAAGCCGCCGCGGTCGACGAACTGCCGTGCCGTGATTGGATCGAGCAACAAGCATGGCGCCGACTGGCCGTCGATACCGGCAAGCATGTCGCCCACGTGCTCGCGCCAGAATTTTTCGCGCAAGCCCAAGCAAAACGTCGTCGAGCGGCAGCCGAAGAAAATGCTTACGGCGGAATCGGCGGGCTTGAAACCTTTCTGCACATGCAGCGGGTCGTAGATGCTGCGCTCCTCGTTCTCGGCGAAGGTGAGATTGTTGTAGCCGTAATTGTTGCCCTGCGAGCCCATGTAGCTCTCGCCGGGCACCGAACCGCCCTGCAAATTCTGCGACAGCAAACCATAGGCGCGGCCGATCGTAGCGTTGGCGTGATTGTACGGGCCCATGGCGCCGACGCCGCTATTCATATTAATCTCATTGCGGATCGGCCCATTCACCACTGCCATCATCGCCGAAGAACTCGATGAACTGCTGCGCGCCGAGAGCTCCGATGCCGCAATCGCCAAAATCACCGGAAAGTATTCCGGCCGTGCGCCGGCCATCACCGCATTGACCGCGACCTGCTCGACCGTGAATTGCCAGGCAGCGCGAAATTCGACCGGCTGCAAATGGCCGACAATCTCGTCGGGCGCATGACTGGTTCCCTTGAGCATGGCATCGACCCGCTCGCGCGTCGGTAGCACGACGGGAAGCTTGTCGGTCCAATTGTTATCCAGAAACAACCGCTGCAGGTTGTCCTCGTTGTCCGGACCGATCACTCCGGCAACCGGCGCCTCAATGGCCGGCATGAACGCCGCCCGGCGCCGATGTCAGCGCCAGAATCACTTCCTGCATCAGCGGACGCCCGGTGATCGGATTGTTACCGGCGACGTATGCGGCAAGTTCGGCCGCCGTTTTGCCCATCACCGGCTGCGGCACGAACGAGCGCGGCACTTCCGGCAGGCCCGCCATCTTGGCGACCGAGGCCACCACCTTGTCGAATTTATCGGTATGCAGCGCGACGGTCGGCACGCCGTATTTTGTCTCCAGCGTGATCGCATGCGTGGTGACAGCCGGCGCACAATTGCTGCAATGACCAACGCCGATGATCGCGGCGTCGCCGTTCGACTTGATCTCGTCCCAGGTTTTCGGATCGTCTTTCTGATAGGTCGCCGACAGCGATACGATCTTCGTCTTCACGCCCGGCATGTGCGAGGCAAACCACGCCGCGACCTGTTTGAGCAATTCGATCGAATCGTCAAACCGGCAATCGACCAGATAGACGGTCTTGCCGTCGAGGCTTTCGAGCCGCGGCGCCGCCTGCTTTTTGCTGACTTTCGGCGGCGTGCCGAGCGGGCTCAGCACCGTGAAAAGCTTGGCGGAGTGAGCCTCGATCGGCTTGCCGCCCGCGGGCGTCACAATCCGGTTCATCGTCGCTGCTCCTTGGCCTCGAATGCATTGATTTACCGCGATTATAGGGCGCATCCCTATACCCGCCAAGTTGCCCGCAGGACAGTTCCTGCCGGTTGCGCATGGCAGGTCTGCCGCCTATATTCCGGTCACTTTTCCAGTCATCTTTGATGACGTTAGGTGGCTTCGCCCGGACGGGCGGGCGGAGCGCAGAGGAGATTTACCGATGGCGAACGCGCCCCTGATGCCGAAAGCGACGGCCGTATGGCTGGTCGAGAACACGTCGCTGTCGTTCGAGCAGATCGCGCACCTTTGCAACCTGCATGTGCTGGAAGTGAAGGCGATCGCCGATGGCGACGCCGCGCAAGGCATCAAAGGCCTCGATCCGATTCTCACAGGGCAGTTGACGCGCGAAGAAATCTCCGCCGCCGAAGCCGATCCGAATTACCAGTTGCACATCGCCGATCCGAAAGTCCGGTTGCCCGAGGCCAAGCCGAAGAAGGGCCCGCGCTACACGCCGGTATCGCGCCGCCAGGACCGGCCGAACGCCATTCTCTGGCTGGTGCGCAACCACTCCGAGCTCAAAGACAGCCAGATCATGCGGCTGGTCGGCACCACCAAGTCCACCATCGACGCAATCCGCGAGCGTACCCACTGGAACTCGGCCAGCCTGTCGCCGCTCGATCCGGTGACGCTCGGACTGTGCTCGCAGATCGACCTCGATCTCGAAGTGATGAAGGCCGCCAAGGAGAAGCCGGCGCCGATCGAGTCGCAGGGCGCGACGCTGTTACCCGCTTCCGTCACGACCGCGCCCAAGGAAGAGCCCGAGCCCGAACCGGCGGCCGTCAAGAAGGCCGAAGATCTCAACGTCGAGGCCGTGTTCGCCAAGCTCAAGCAGCTCGGCGGCAAGGGCGAGTAAGCCTGCCGTCATCTCCTGACTTGATCCTGCGATCGATCATCGCATTCGGAAAAAGGCTTGATTGCCGGATCGCGCCGGCAATGACGGTCGCTCACGACCGCGCCGTCAAATTCTTCAACACTACGCAAGCGCCACCGGCAGCGATGAGCTTGCCGCAAAATTTATCCAAATAACCGCGGTTGTCGTCAGAAATGCGGATTTCGTAGCGCGTGGCACTGGCAGGCCCGGAGTGACTGCGCAATACGATCGGTTCGCGATCGCCGATGAACACCGCGTATTTCTTCTGCAACATGCGATAAGTCGCCCACGCTTTGCTCTCCGACCAATTAGCGGTGAGCTGTGCGCCCCATTGCGGCACATAAGCGGCGATGCGGTGCGCCTCTTCCTTCGGCGCCAGCATCACATTGGCGAGTTGGGTACACGGCACGCCCTGCGGGATCGTGGTCTCGGCCGTCGTCCGGCGGCGACGCTGAGGCCCATTCGTCGGCCGTCCAGCCGGTGATGATGGCCACATAATTGCGGGTCTCGCTCGGCAAGGTGCGACGGCCGGCGAGCCATGCGCTCACCCGTCCGGGACCCGCGTTGTAACCGGCCGCGGCGAGCCCGAGATTGCCGAACTTGTCGCGCAGGTCGTGCAGATAGCTTGCCGCATTGCGCAGCGCATCGATCGGGTCGAACGGATCGGCAAGGCCGCGGAAATCTGCCGTTTGCGGCATGAATTGCGCAATGCCCTGCGCGCCTTTGTTGCTCACGGCGCGCGCGTTGAAACGGCTCTCCTGCCAGATCACGCGAGCCAGAAACTCGACCGGCAGTTGGTTTTCCGCCGCGGCATTCTCCAGCGTGCGGCAGATATCGTCGGTAGTCGGCGGCTGTGGCGCGTTTTTTTCAGCCGGCTTGTCGGCGGTTGCCGGTTGGCTCGGGGCCGGCGGCGGCGAACTTTGTTCCGGAGGCGAACTCGTGCACGGTTGACGGTCGGCGCCGGCGAGGCCGGCAAGCGGCTCGCTCAACACGGCCAGAGCAAGGACTAACAGCCATCCAGCAACGCGTATCATGGCTCGTAAGGTATTCATCCGTGTTGTCGCTGCAATCGAGAACGAAGCGGGGCGTGGGGTGTTTCACTGGACCGCACTTTGCGTGGCCCCTTGGAACATCCGCTCGAATTCGAGACACGCAGTTGCGTCAATCCGTGAGGTTGTGCCTGCGGCTCTCTTGGTACACGATGCCGTCGTAATGCCGCCTGTGCCGAGAAAGCCGGGCCAACAAGCGTCCCAATAAAACCAAAAAAATCGCTGGTCCGCGGCCCGCAGCCGTCGTGACAAGCGGGATCAAAAATGCGCAGAGGAACGCCAGAGGAGGGTGTCATGACCGGGAGACTATTGCGCGGCTGCCTCATGGCCGCATTGTCCGTGATTGCGGGATCAACTGGATTGCCGCGCATCGCCGCGGCAGTGACGCTCACAGTCGGCAAGGCATCGCCGAACGCGGATCCGATCATCCCGGTCAATGTTGGCGACACGCTCGGCATCTTCAAAAAACATGGAATCGACCTGAAGATCGTAGATTTCACCGGCGGCAGCAAAATGGCTCAAGCCATGGCGGCCGGCGCTCTCGATATCGGCGATGGCGCGGGCACGGAGATGGCGCTCGTGGCCAAGGGAGCGCCGATGATCGGCGTGTGTGAATCCACCGGGCCACTCCCGTTCCTCGGTATCGGCGTGCCGATCGATTCGCCGATCCACTCGATCGAGCAGCTCAAAGGCAAGAATATCGGTGTTTCCAGTGCGGGCTCGCTGACCGATTGGCTGGCCAAGGAGTTGGCGCGTACGCAGGGCTGGGGCCCGCAAGGGGTCAACGCGGTTTCGATCGGTAATGGGGCTAACAGCATCATTGCGGCGTTTCGCCAAAACCTTGTTGATGCCGACGTCTCCGTCACCTCGCTGCTCCTTGCCATGGAAGAGAACCAGACCGGCCGCCTTTTGTTTCCGGTCACCAAATACGAGGGCAGCATGGCGTCCGGGACGGTATTTGCGTCGCAGCACCTGATCGATACCAATCCCGACGCGGTGCGCGCCTTTATCGCCGCGTGGATCGAGACAGTCGACTACATGCGCAGCCATAAGGCCGAGACGGTGAAGATCGAGAGTGGCATCACCGGATTTTCAGAGAAGGTGATGGCGAAGGACTATGATCTTACGATCGGCATGTTCACTAAAGGTTGCGCGTTCGACGCCGCGTCGATCGCCAATCTGAAGCGTTCGATCGACGATCTGAAGGAGCTGCCGACCTCGCCGGATATGTCCAAGCTCTACACTAACGCGTTTTTGCCGAAGTGACGGCGGCGGAAACAGAGCTACGCCACCACACCCTTCCCCTTCAACGCCGCCGCGATCTCATCGAGCACCGCCGGATCGTCGATGGTGGCCGGCATCTGCCAGGTATCGCCGTCGGCGATTTTCTTGATGGTACCGCGCAGGATTTTGCCCGAGCGCGTTTTTGGCAGCCGCCCGACCGTAATTGCGAGTTTGAACGCGGCGACCGGGCCGATCTTGTCGCGGATGAGCGCAATGCATTCCTTCTCGATCTCCGCCGGCGACCGGTTGACGCCGGACTTGAGCACGATGAAACCGCATGGCACCTCGCCCTTGAGCGCGTCTTTGATGCCGAGCACGGCACATTCGGCGACATCGGGATGTGACGCCAGCACTTCTTCCATGCCGCCGGTCGAGAGGCGGTGGCCGGCGACATTGATGATGTCGTCGGTGCGGCCCATGACGTAGATGTAATCGTCGTCGTCCTTGTAGCCGGCGTCCGCGGTTTTGTAATAGCCGGGGAATTCGTTGAAATAGCTTTCGCGGCACCGCTCGTCCGCTTGCCACAGCGTCGGCAGGCAGGACGGCGGCAGCGGCAGCTTGACGACGATCGAGCCCATCGTGCCGGCGGGCACTTCCTTGCAGGCTTCGTCGACAATATGCACGTCGTAGCCGGGCATCGCCACCGTAGGGGAGCCGTGCTTCACCGGCAGCATGCCGAGCCCCATCGGATTGCCGGCGATCGCCCAGCCGGTCTCGGTCTGCCACCAGTGATCGATCACCGGAATTTTGAGCAACTTTTCCGCCCACGCGACGGTATCGGGATCGGCGCGCTCGCCCGCCAGAAACAGCGTGCGGAATTTCGACAGGTCATGCTGCGTGAAAAATTTTCCCTGCGGGTCTTCCTTCTTGATGGCGCGGAACGCGGTCGGCGCCGTGAACATGGCAGCGCATTTGTGCTCGGCGATGACGCGCCAGAATGCACCGGCGTCGGGCGTGCCGACCGGCTTGCCCTCATAGAGGATCGAAGTGCAACCGTGAAACAGTGGCGCATAGACGATGTAGGAATGGCCAACCACCCAGCCGACGTCGGACGCCGCCCAGTACACTTCGCCGGGCTCGACGCCGTAGAGATTTTTCATCGACCATTTCAGCGCCACCATGTGGCCGCCGTTGTCGCGCACCACGCCTTTCGGCCGGCCGGTCGTGCCGGAGGTGTAGAGAATGTAGAGCGGGTCGGTCGCTGCGACCGGAACGCAGTCGAACGCCGAGCGGGCATGGATCAGCGCATGGTCGCGCATCGCCGCCCAGTCGCGGTCGCGGCTCTCGTTCAGCGCGGCTTGCGCCTGCGGCCGTTGCAGGATCAGGCAGGCATCGGGCTTGTGCTGTGAAAGCCTGATCGCCTCGTCGAGCAGCGGCTTGTAGGCGACGATCCGCCCTGGCTCGAGACCGCAGCTTGCCGACAGGATCGCCTTCGGCTTGCAATCATCAATCCGGGTGGCGAGTTCGCGCGGCGCAAAACCGCCGAACACCACCGAATGAATGGCGCCGATCCGCGCGCAGGCCAGCATGGCAATCACGGCTTCCGGGATCATCGGCATGTAGAGAATGACCCGGTCGCCCTTTTGCACGCCGAGATCGCGCAGCATGCCGCCGAGCACCTGCGTTTCAGTGAGCAGGCGGTGATAGGTGATGCTGCGTTTCACGCCGGCGAGTGGCGAATCGTAGATGATCGCCGCCTGCTCACCGCGCCCGGCATCGACGTGACGGTCGACCGCATTGAAGCAGGTATTGCAGACGCCGCCGACGAACCAGCGGCCATAGATGCCGGCGTCCGGGTCGAACACCGTTTTCGGTTTCTCGAACCAGTCGATGTCGGCTGCCGCTTCGCCCCAAAAGCCCTGCGGATCGCGCTGCCAGCGCGCGTAGACCTCGGGATAGCGGCTCGAACGGGCGTCCATGCGCTCTTTGTTACTCCCTCTTCCCAATGACGGCGAGAGTATCTTCCGCCGCGACGCCGCACCATTGCAAACCGTGCTAATGTCGCGTGTCAGCGATTCATTCGCTTAAACGGCGAGCCGGGATGCTCGAAGGTCTCAGGCCTGTCTCCACGGCAACGTGCCCGTGCAAAATCTGCGGCGCTCCGGCCGCGCTCTATGGCGTCGTCGATTTTCACAAAACATGCGAGGAGGCGCGCGGCGTGCGTTTCGACCTGTCGGGCGTGCCGATCTATTATCGCCGATGCTCCGACTGCAAATTCCTCTTTACCGATGCTTTTGACGATTGGACCACCGAACAATTCAAGGCCTTTATCTATAACGACGAGTACAAGCTGGTCGATCCCGACTATCGGACGGCGCGGCCGCGCGCCAATGCCGACGTCGTGGCGCGACTGTGGGGCCAGCACAAGGCGGAGACGCGCGTTCTCGATTACGGCGGCGGCAACGATACGTTTTGCGCCGCGCTGCGCGAGCACGGCTTTCCGGTGGCGCTGAGCTACGATCCGATGGTGCCGCAATACGCGCAACGTCCGGAAGGAAAATTCAATCTGGTGACCTGTTTCGAGACCATTGAGCACTTACCGGATCCGAATGCGGGGATATCCTCGCTCCTTGAATTTGCCGCCGATCCGGGCTTCATCTTCTTCACGACCTTGGTGCAGTCGCCGGACTTCGAGCAATTGGGCATGAATTGGTGGTATGTCGGCCCGCGCAACGGCCACGTCTCGATTTTCTCAAAGCAGGCATTGATGCGGATCTTCGGCCGACACGGCTACAAACTGGTCTCCTTCAACGATAACATCCATATTGCCTTTCACACGCTGCCGCCATTCCTCGCACACCTGGACACGTCCGCTCTCGATCAAACGAGCACGTGACATCTCAACGCTGGCAAAATCGCCCGCGCTTTGATCTATGTCACGCCAGTCCCCTCCTCCGATCCCTCCATCAGGCCGTGATCACAGATCCCTTATTTTACTTCCTGGCGTTGCCGGCGGTGATCCTGCTCGGGCTCGGCAAAGGCGGCTTTGCCGGCCTCGGCATGATCTCGGTGCCCCTGTTGACGTTCTCGGTGCCGACCTTGCAGGGCGCGGCCATCCTGCTGCCGATCCTGATCACGCAAGACGCCATCTCGGTGTGGAACTACCGCCACGACTGGAGCGCGTGGAATCTGAAAGTGCTCATCCCCGGCGGCGTTCTTGGCATGGTCGCAGGCACTCTGTTTGCGAGCTACGTATCCAACGCAGCGATCGAACTCGCGGTAGGAATCATTGGAGTGAGCTTTGTCCTCTACCGATGGCTCAACCGATGGCTTTGGCCACACCTCACGCCGGCCGCCGAGAAGCCGCGGCGTCCGCATCCTGTTCTCGGAGTATTCTGGGGCGCACTGGCCGGCTTCATGTCACTCCTCGTCAATGTCGGCGCGCCGCCCTACCAGATTCACATTCTGCCACAGAAACTCGATAAGCTCACTTTCGTCGGAACAACCGTCATCTTCTTTGCCTTTCTAAATCTGATGAAGATCACACCCTATTTTCTGCTCGGCCAATTTTCGCCGCGCAATTTCGCCACCTCGGCCGCATTGCTGCCGCTCGCGGTTGCGGCGAATTACTTCGGCATCTGGCTGGTGCGCAGGACGCCAACCGAACCGTTCTACAGGATCACCTATTTTCTCATGTTTGCGATTTCGCTGGCGCTGATATGGCAGGGCGCGGCGGGCATCCGGCATTGATCGTGGCAGCGATTTATCGCTAGGCTCGATGCCGGGGAGCGAAAGCCATGGTGACAGCATACGAAACCGGTCTCGACCGTAACGCGGCGAATTTCCAGCCGCTGACGCCACTGTCGTTCCTCGCCCGCGCCGCCGAAATCTATCCGGACCAGACCGCAATCATCCACGGCAAGCGTTCCTGGACCTATCGGCAATTTTTTGCCCGCACCCGACAAATGGCGTCGGCACTCACGCGGCGCGGCATCAAACGCGGCGACACCGTCGCGGTGGTACTGCCGAATGTGCCGGCGATGCTGGAAGCGCACTACGGCGTCGCCATGGCGGGCGCCGTGCTCAATTCGATCAATACCCGACTCGACGCCGCCATCATCGCTTTCCAGTTCGACCACGGCGAGGCCAAGGTTGTGATCGCCGACCGCGAATTCTCCAAAGTGGTGAAGGACGCGCTCGCCCTGTGCAAGGCCAAGCCGCTGGTGGTCGACTATGACGACCCGGAGTTCACCGGCAGCGGCGACCGGCTTGGCAATCTCGAATACGAGGATTTCCTGGGCGAAGGCGATGCCGATTTCACCTGGCTGATGCCACGCGACGAATGGGACGCCATCGCGCTCAATTACACGTCCGGCACCACCGGCGACCCGAAGGGCGTCGTCTATCACCACCGCGGCGCTTATCTGTTGGCACTGGCAAATGTCGTGACGTGCGCCATGGCCAAGCATCCCGTCTATCTGTGGACGCTGCCGATGTTCCACTGCAACGGCTGGTGCTTCCCGTGGACGCTCTCGGTCGTCGCCGGCACTCATGTCTGCTTGCGTGCAGTGCGCGCGGCGCCGATCTACGACGCCATCGCCACACACAAGGTCACACATCTGTGCGGCGCTCCGATCGTGATGTCGACGTTGCTCAACCCGCCGGAACAGGAACGAAAGCCCCTGCCCCATGTCGTTGAGTTCGTCACCGCTGCCGCGCCGCCGCCGGAGGCCGTGCTGGCGGCGATGAAAGCGGCCGGTTTCAACGTCACGCATGTCTACGGACTGACCGAAACCTACGGGCCGGCGAGCGTCAACGATTGGCACCGCGAATGGGATGCACTCTCCGGCTCCGAGCAGGCGACTAAGAAAGCGCGCCAGGGCGTGCGCTATCCGGTGCTCGATGCGCTCGACGTGCTCGACCCCGAAACCATGGCGCCGGTGCCGCGCGACGGTGAGACGTTGGGCGAAGTCATGTTCCGCGGCAACGTGGTGATGAAGGGTTATCTGAAGAACCAAGCGTCGACAGAGGCGGCATTCTCCGGCGGCTGGTTTCACTCCGGCGATCTCGGCGTGATCTATCCGGATGGCTACATCCAGCTCAAGGATCGCTCCAAGGACATCATCATCTCCGGCGGCGAGAACATTTCGTCGATCGAAGTCGAGGAGGCACTCTACAAGCATCCGGCGGTGCAGGTCGTCGCCGTGGTCGCCAAGTCCGACGACAAATGGGGCGAGACGCCGTGCGCTTTCGTGGAACTGAAGCCCGGCGCGACTGCAACCGCCGAAGAACTGGTCGCCTGGTGCCGGCAAAACCTGGCGCCTTACAAATGCCCGCGCTACGTCGTGTTCGCCGATATCCCGAAAACCTCAACGGGCAAGATTCAAAAGTTTAAGCTGCGGGGTATGGCGAAGGCGTTTCAACCGCACGCAGCGAATAACGCTTGACGGCCGGCCCGCTAACGTCTCTGGCCGGCGTAAATACTGATTGGTACTACTGGATGAGAACTAGTGGACGAAATCTTCCTTAAGCCGCCTGATCTCGTCCTTTACCTGCAATTTTCGCCGCTTCAATTCCGCAATCTGCAAGTCGTCGGTTGATGGGTGGGTAAGTGCCTCGTGGATTTCGTGCTTTAACGCTTCGTGCCGTCTCTCAAGTTCCGTAAGATGCGCTTCAATCGCCATGTGGCATCTCTCCTTGCATTGATGGCTGTCTGACCCCTGCACGACCACAACTGACCTCCAACATACTCCATTTTAGCGCGACGGAAAATACCCACTGTGCATTGTTCTGCCATGCTTCTGGAGGCCGGCAGACTTGTCCGCCGTTAACCAAAACGCGATACTCCATAACCACTTACCGGGCTCACGGCGCACCCTGGCGCGACCAAGGCGGCAATGACGAAAGAGGAAGAACGCGAGCTGCGCGAGCAGCTTGCGCGGCTGCAACAGGAACATCGCGACCTCGACGCCGCGATAGCGGCATTGCAGGAACTCGCTGGGCGCCGACGTGATTCAGGTGCAGCGGCTGAAGAAGCGCAAGCTCTACTTGCGCGACCGCATTACCTTCATCGAGGACGAGCTTACGCCCGATATTATTGCGTGAGCTGCTCCTGCTCCGGGTGCGCCGGGGCAATACCCTTGCGCGCGCTTTTGCGCGCATACATCGCGGTGTCGGCGCGCGCCAGCACATCGGCGGCAGTGTCAAGCGCGCCAAGAAGCGCCACGCCGGCGGACGCGCCGACAACGAGCGTTGATCGGCCCCATTTTATCGGTGTGCCGTAAACGGCCGCTTCCAGTGCCCGCGCTTTCGCCTCGGCCGCGGGACCGCTAACGTTCCACAATAACAGTACGAACTCGTCACCACCGAAACGTGCCACCACGTCCGAGGCGCGTACGTTGCGTATGAGCGTCGCCGCCACCGCCTTGAGCATCACATCGCCGGCGCCATGGCCATGGCGATCATTGACCGGCTTGAAGCCGTCGAGATCGAGATAAACCAGCGCCGCGCCGGCGCCATAGCGCTTGACGTAAGCGAGCGAGCGCTTGAGTTCGCGCTCGAAGCCACGGCGATTGAGCGTCTCGGTGAGCGGGTCGACGTCGACCCGCGCCTCGAGAGCCAAGATGCGGGCGCGGGAATCCTCAAGTTGCGCCGCTAGCGCATCGACCTCGGCAGCAAGCCGCATAACCACCGCGCGCGACGGCGGCCGCGCCGCCTTCCTCGCTTCACCAGCCCATTTATCGCTAGGCGCGCGGAGCGATTTCGGTTGCGGCCGCCGTGACGGGTTCCCTTTGTGCCGGGGTTTGGCCGCCTTATCTTGCATGCGCTGTCACCCCGTCGCGCGAATCGCGATGGGAGAATACAGCGCGGGGCAGACGCAAACAGCTATGTCACAACCTGCAAAAACCGCCGGTATTATGAGGCGAGTAAGCACCCTGCGACGGATTGTCGCAATACTGCCGCAACGCTGATCAAGGCGCCTGAAGGAAGGCGAGCGGAGCGGTCCGAGTATCATCGAACACCGCGGCGCTCAGCGGTCCGCCGAACACGGCTCCAGTGTCGAGATTGAGCCGGTTGCCGCGCAGATCCGGCTCCCCGGTCATCAATGGCGTATGGCCGTGAACCACCAGCCGGCCGTGGTCGCGGGTGTCGGATAGGAACGGCTCTCGGATCCACAGCATGTCGACGGCATCCTGTTCCGCCGGCGGCTTGCCGGGATCGATACCGGCGTGGACGAAAAAACGGCGGCCGTCGTCGTAGCTCAATCGGAGCGAGCGCATCCAGTCAACATGCGCACGCGGAAGTTCGGCCAGCGGCACGTTACCGTAACTTTCGAGCGTCGCCACGCCGCCTTGTGCGAACCAAAAGCGCGCAGGTCCGGTGCCGTCGATGGCGCCGAGCGCCATCGCCTCATGATTGCCCCTGAGCAAAACGACACGATCGCCACGCCGCGATTGCAGATCAATCAAAAAGGAAATGACACCGCACGATTGCGGTCCGCGATCGATGTAATCGCCGAGGAATACGAATGTCGCCGGCCGGCCGCCGGCATGTTGTTCGCAGTGCAATATCAGCCGCTGGAGCTTGTCGAGCGAGCCGTGAATATCGCCAATGGCATAGGTCAGGGACATGCAGAAGCGGGGCGGTTTCGGTGTTCAATGATGGCGATATTCAGGCATCTTCGTTCAGTCCACGTTCACCGCGATATGGGAACTTATGGCGCCGGGGGGCGGTTGGGCTGTGGGGAAATGACCCCATCCACGTCGAGGTGATGTCATGAGCATGAGGAAGATTGTAACGGCCGTTGTCGCAGCGTCGAGCATTGCTGCGGCGGCGCTAGCGATGTCGAGTACCGCAGAGGCTCGCTGGGGTGGTGGCGGGTACGGCGGCTGGCATGGCGGCGGCTGGCATGGTGGATATGGCTGGGGCCCCGGAGCCGGATTTGTCGCCGGCGCGATAGTCGGCGGCGCGTTGGCCGGCCCCTACTATCCGTACGGCTATGGCTACGGCTACTACCCCTATGGACCGTATCCCTATGCGCGACCCTGCGCGTGGCGGCGGGTATGGAATGGCTATGCCTGGGGCCGGGCCTGCGTGTGATATCGCGGACACCAGTCCTTCCGACACTGATTCAAGGCCATTTCTGGCAACCCGGCGACGTCCTCTTTGGAATGCCGCCGATTTGAATTTGCTTAACTTTCCGGCGTTAAGACAGTGGAAACGCGATTCGCCATCAAACTTCCGCCAAAGAGTACCGGCTCTAATGGCACTGGCGAACAGATGTGCCGCGATACCGCGGGAGTGGCACGGGGACTCCCGCTCAGCACGATTTCAGATCGGCACCCGCCCGGTCGCTTGAGGAGAATACATGCATAAGTCGCTCTTCGGGCTCGCTGCTGCAGCGAGCATCGGTCTTGCGTCACTGGCTGTCCCGAGCACTGCAAATGCAGGCTGTTACGGCTGCGCCGTCGGTGCAGGCGTTCTTGGCGGCGTGGCCGCCGGCGCGATCATCGGCAGTGCGATTGCCAATAGTCCGCCGCCGCCCCCGGCCTACTATCCGCCGCCGCCACCTCCACCCGGCTACTATCCCCCGGAGGGCTACGCACAGCTCGCACCGGGCTGCTATTGGGGAAAGCGCCGGGTTTGGGTTGAGGGCTACGGCTACCAGGTCCGGCCGGTCCAAATCTGTCGGTGAGAAGATTTGTTGATCGGTTGAAAAAGGGAAAGTTCGACCGGCCGGCTTGCATAAGCCGGCCGGTCGTTTTTTGTGCGCATGCCATGATCGCGATGACAGAGTGCCGAATCAATCGCGCCACGGCATGATCCGGAAAAGTGGATGCCGGTTTTCCGAAAGATCATGCTCCAGCGAAAAACCTAGACCATGCCGGCAGAGACGACGAGAGATTTGATCGCCCGCTTCATCTCGACACATCAGCATGGACGAGTAGGCGATACGATACAGCATGGCATCGAGAACGTGCGGGTGTTCACACGGCACGCAGTGGCCGTCTTACACGGGATCGGCGCGCGCATCTGGCCAAAACAGCGGCGCCCGGCATGGCTGTCGCAGGCGATGATGTGGCTCGCAGCGGTGGCGCTGTGTCTCTATGTCGGTTTCGCCGCGTTGCTATATTTCACCCAGCGCTCGCTGATGTATTTTCCGGACACCAGCCACACCACACCGTTGCAAGCCGGGCTGTCGCGCGGCGAGGAAGTCACGCTGACGACGTCCGATGGCGAGCATATATTCGCCTGGCACGTGGCGCCCGGCGACGGCAAGCCGGTCATCCTCTACTTTCATGGCAATGGCGGCGCGCTGCGTTATCGCGTCGCGCGCTTCGATAAACTCATCTCCGACGGCATCGGCCTTGTCGCGGTCGAGTATCGCGGCTACGGCGGCTCGAGCGGCTCACCCAGCGAGCGCGGCCTGATCGCCGACGCCGAAGCCGGCTACGCATTCGCCGCCGCACGTTATTCCGTTCCGCAGATCGTGGTCTGGGGCGAATCGCTGGGAACCGGCGTCGCTGTGGCTTTGGCAGCGGAGAAGCCGGTCGGCCGGGTGATTCTGGAGGCGCCGTTCACGTCTGCTGTCGCTGTCGGCGAGAAGCGTTATTGGTACATGCCGGTGCGCCTGCTGATGAAGGATCAATTCCACTCCGACGAGCGCATCGCGAAGGTGACGGCGCCGCTCCTGATCCTGCATGGCGTGAAAGACCAGACCGTGCCCTTCGCCGAAGGCGAACAGTTGTTCGCGCTCGCCAACAAGCCGAAGCACATCGTCAAATTCCTCGACGGTGGCCACGAAGATCTCGACAACAATGGTGCACTGATCGCAGTCGCCCGCTTCCTTGCCGGTGATCTGGATTAGTTTTCCGCCATTCCGGACTACCGCATAGCGAGGAGCCCGGAACGAGCACTACTGCGGAACCGTCATCAACTCCAGGACGTGACCGTTCGGATCGCGGAAATAGACCCCGCGGCCGCCGCCCCAATCGTTGAGCTTGCCGTCGTCAGGGCTCCACGGCGCGCTGCCATAAACGATCTTGGCTTTTCTGATACGCGCGAGAATCGCGTCAAATTCGGTTTTGCTGACGTGAAACGCATAATGGTGGCTCTCGAACTTTCGATCGGTGTCGAACAGCAATGTCAAATTCTTGTTGACCTTGACTGGGGCGAAATATCCGGTGCGGCCACGCTTGAGGCCGAATATGCCCGCGAAGAATTTCGCTGCCGCGACCTTGTCGCGCGCCGGGACGATGGCGTGATTGAGCGTGATGGTCATCGCCGCCGCTTTCCTCCGTCACGTTAGAACGTCTGATACGTACGCCCGACCTGGCCGCCGACGCGGGCGAAGCCGGCTTTCGCCGGCTCGTATTTGTCATTGATGTTGAGCGCCTTGGCGTAAGAGCCCGCAGCCTTATCCTTGTCGCCAAGCCGCTCATAGGCGAGACCGCGGCTGGCCCAGGCTTTGATGTTCTGCGGGGCGGCCTGCACCGCGGCGTCGAGATCCCCGGACGCCGACTTGTTATCGCCAACCGCCAGATAGCTGAGTCCGCGCGCGACAAAGAGCGCGGTTTTCTGGGTCGACAAACCGAGCGCCGTCGTGAAGTCGTCAATGGCGAACTGCTGCTGATGCTGGGCCTGATATAAAAGCCCGCGGCTGTAATAGGCTTCCGGATTATCCGGCTTGAGCGAAATCGCCTTGTTGAAATCGGAAAGCGCCTGACTGCTGCGGCCCTGCTGGCTATAGACAATGCCGCGCCCGACATAGGCCGGCGCGTAAGACGGATCGATCGTCAAGGCCTTGTCGAAATCGGCCAGCGCCAGATCGGGCTGGTTGGTCTTGCGATAGACCAGGCCGCGATTGGCGTAGGCCTGCGCGTAATTGGGATCGAGGCTGATCGCCTTGCTGAAATCGGCGAGCGCCGGCTCTGTTTGCCCGGCTTCGCCGTACACCGAGCCGCGCATATTGTAAGCCTGCGGGTCGTTAGGATGCTGCGCGATGACTTCGCTGAGCGACGACAAATTCGGTTGCGCAACCGCATAGGCCGGATCGACCTTCTCGTCGGCGGGCGCATTGCCGAGCGTACCGCAGCCTGCGAGGGCGAACGCGGCGAAAAGCGCGGCAGCGCCCCCGCATCCGTACCGGGCGATTTTCGGACTTGTCATGCGATGCCTCGTGGCATCCCCGCGCGTGGCCATTCAGGACGATAATGCCCAGCCCGTAAAAACAACAGCGCGGGCGAAACGGCCCGCGCCATCGTCATAACCAGATCGATTCGCGCCTCTAGCCGAAGCGAGGCATGCGCGGCGGGCCGGACCTGCTGCCGGGGCCGGCGGCGGCACCGGGACCGATGGTCGGCTTCGGCTTCATCGGCAACAGGCCCTCGCGCTGCAATTTCTTGCGCGCAAGCTTGCGGGCGCGGCGGACCGCTTCGGCCTTCTCCCTCACCTTTTTTTCCGATGGTTTTTCGTAATGGTCGCGGAGTTTCATCTCGCGGAAGACGCCCTCGCGCTGCATCTTCTTCTTCAGCACCTTGAGAGCCTGGTCGACATTGTTGTCACGGACAAGAACCTGCACGCGTGCTCCTTATTTGCAGTAGTTCGTGGGATTGCCCGGCCGCACTGGCTAATAGCCAGCGCTACCTTGCAGCGGCATTTACCAGAATAAGTGCGAAAAAGCTAGTCCGCGAACACCCGCGTGACATGGCCCATTTTGCGGCCGGGCCGTACAGCGGTCTTGCCGTAGATGTGTACCGCGGTTCCAGGAACGGCGAGCCAGGACCGGTAGTCCTCGATCTCACTGCCGATCAGGTTGGTCATTTCCACCCGGCCGCGGCGGAGTGGCTTGGCCAGCGGCCATCCGGCGACCGCACGGACATGCTGTTCGAATTGCGACACCGAGGCGCCATCGAGCGTCCAATGCCCGGAATTATGCACCCGGGGCGCGATCTCGTTCACCAAAATTCCCCCGCCGCGCAGCACAAACATCTCGACCGCGAGCACCCCGACATAATTAAATTTTTGCGCAATGGTCTCGGCGATCTGCAGCGCCTTGTCGGCCGCCACCTGCGGTAGCGCGGCGGGTACTCGTGAGGTTTTGAGAATGTGATCGCGGTGCTCGTTCTCGGTCACATCGAAACACTCGACAACGCCGTCATGGCCGCGCGCGGCGACCACCGATATTTCGCGCTCGAATGGCACGAACGCTTCAAGGATGCAGGGCTGGCCACCGACGTCGCGCCAAACCGCCAAGGGGTCGGTGCCGTTCTTGATCGTGGCGTGGCCTTTGCCGTCATAGCCGAAGCGGCGCGTTTTCAGGATGGCCGGACGCCCGATCTTCTGGATCGCCGGTGCAAGCGCCGAAGGGTCGCCTATGTCGGCATAAGCGGCGGTGCCGATGCCGAGCGCGGTGACGAAATTTTTCTCTGCAAGCCGGTCCTGAGTCGTTGCCAGGATATTCGGATCCGGCAGCACCGGAACGCGCGCGGCGAGAAAAATCGCGGTCTCCGCCGGTACGTTCTCGAATTCATAGGTGACAATATCGACGTCACCGGCAAAGCGGTCGAGCGCCTCGGTGTCGGTGTAGTCGGCGCACGTCACCCGGTGCACGACATCGAAGGCGGGCGCTTCGGGACTTGGCGCGAAGATATGGCACTTGAAGCCGAGCCGCGCGGCGGCAAGCGCCAGCATGCGCCCGAGTTGACCGCCGCCGAGGATACCGATCGTGGCCTCGGGCTGAAGCACGGGCGTCACTTCAATCACGCGCTGGAATCCTTGGGCGCCTCGGCGACGCCGTCGGTCTGCCGCTTCCGCCAGTCGTCGAGACGGTTGCCGAGCGTCGGATCGCTGAGAGCCAGCACGCTGGCGGCAAGCAGCGCCGCATTGACCGCTCCGGCCGGTCCGATCGCGAGCGTGCCGACCGGAACGCCCGGCGGCATTTGCACGATCGAGTAGAGCGAGTCCTGGCCGGACAGCGCCTTCGACTCCACCGGCACGCCCAATACCGGCAGGCTGGTCAGCGACGCCGTCATGCCAGGCAGATGCGCCGCGCCGCCGGCGCCGGCGATAATCACTTTGAAGCCGGCGGCCTTCGCCCCTTTGGCGAATGCGTAGAGACGGTCCGGCGTGCGGTGCGCCGAAATGATGCGCGTCTCGTACGGCACGCCGAGTGCGTCGAGGGTTTCGGCAGCATGCTTCATGGTCTGCCAGTCGGACTGGCTGCCCATGATAATAGCTACGGATTTCGCTCCCAGCGGCGCCACCAAAAATCCCCTGCGCGAAGGAAGCGCCGGATTATAGACTCGCGCGTTGGGGGTGCAAGGCGCATATGATCGCCGAGCGGGCCGATTTTGGAGAGTGGTTTATGCAAGTCAGCCAATTTCATTACCTGCCGCTGACGCCTGTTTTCTTTGCCTTTCTGATCGGCGCTTTCTTCGTCCTGCTGATCGTCGTGGAATTACGGCTGTTACGATACGCCTATCTCAGCCTCGGCCTCAGTCCGCGCGGCGCCCTTCTGCTGCTGTTGGGATCGCTGATCGGCAGCTATTTCAACATCCCGGTGGCCCAATTGCCGCCCGAACGGATGATGTCCGACCGGGTGGTCGACTTCTTCGGCATGCAATACGCGGTGCCGCTGGTCGACCTGTCGCAGCCGGTGATCGCGGTCAATATCGGCGGCGCCGTCATTCCGACCGTGATGTCGATTTACCTGCTCGCCAAGCTGAACCTGTGGGGCAAGGGCTTGCTTGCGACCGCCATCGTCGCGCTCGTCATCCACTGGCTCGCCAATCCCGTTGCCGGCATCGGCATCGCGGTGCCGGTGTTCGAGCCTGCCGTGATCACCGCGATCGTTGCCCTGCTGCTATCGCGCCAGGATGCGGCACCGCTCGCCTATATCGCCGGTGGGCTCGGTACGCTAATCGGCGCCGACATCACCAATCTGGACAAGGTCCGCGGCCTTGGAGCGCCGATCGCCTCAATCGGCGGCGCCGGAACTTTCGATGGCATCTTCCTTACCGGCATTCTGGCGGTGCTGCTTGCGAGCCTGGTGTCACGGCCGCGGACGGCGACAACGAATTGAGCTTACCGGTTACTTTCGCTTCAAACAGGCGACATGCTTTACTGTGCCGCCGCTCCATGAGGTGTTGCGATGACGGCCAAGACCCCCGCCGCGATCACGGACTATCACGCCCATATCTATTACGATCCGGCGACGACGCGGGCAAAGGCCGAGCGTCTGCGTGAGGGGGCCGGGGCGAAATTTCCGCTGGCGAAGCTTGGGCGCTGGCACGACGAACTCGTCGGGCCGCATCCGCAATCGATGTTCCAGATCGCGTTTCCGGTCGGGATGCTGGCGGATTTCGTGCCGTGGCTGATGCTCAATCGCGACGGCTTGACCGTGCTTTTGCACCCGGAAACCGGCGACGATTACACCGACCATTCCGCCCACGCCGCCTGGTTCGGCGCGGTGCTGCCACTGCGGCTCGAAGTGTTCAAGAAGAAGTAGGCTATTGCGGAATTGGAATGCCGCGCGATAGTTTATTTGGGGCGCGACGGGTTGGGGAGGAAATCCATGAAAAAGACCGTAGCTGCAATCGGCTTTGCCGCCGTTATTGGTTTCGCTTTTTGCCAAAGCGCGCAGGCGCAATATTCCGAGCATCGCGTCGGCAAGGCCAAGATCGTCAAGTGCTACCGCGAGTTTCGTCATCGGCAAATACGCCTGCCACACTTATACGCATTGGTGATCGGAAGTCAGGCTTCGAGAAAATCAGGAATCGAGACATCTGATCTCTCCTGAAATCCAACGCCTGATTCTCGCATCATCGCGGCTGGCCGTCGACGAATTCCCGCTCGTAGATTTCGCCGAGCGTGCAATAAAAGAAGCCGTTGAGGCGGCCGATCGGATCGAGCTTGCGCATGTCGATATATTTGCCGGTCATGCAGGCCGGATCGACGTGCATGTAGATCGACCTCGCCGATAACCAGAGGATGCCGGTTGGGGCCGAGCTCGAGCACGCGCTCTAGCTTGCATTCGAAATGGATCGGCACTTCCTTGACCCGCGGCGCTTTGATCTTCACCGACGGGAGCGGAGTCAATCCGGTCTTCGTGAACTCCGAGTCTTCCTCCGGAAAACCGTTGGCGCTGTCGACCATTTCCTTCCACACCGGATGGGTCACGACGTTGAAGCAAAATTCGCCAGTGTCGCGGATGTTCTTCAGCGTGTGCTTTTCGCTGCCATCCGGGTTGCGGGCAATCGTGAGCGAGATCATCGGCGGGATCACACAGACCACGGTGAAAAAGGAGAACGGCGCGAGATTGGCGACGCCGCTTCTGCTCAATGTCGAAGCCCAGCCGATCGGCCGCGGCACCACGGAGCCCACCAGCATGCGATAGACTTGGCGCTTTTCGACGGTTGCGGGATCGATTTCCAGATAATCGGTCATAAGTCGCGAGCCTCTTGCATGAGGCGCAGAGCCTATCCCGGCGGCGAAGGAAGCCGCAACCGCGCCCGGCGCGGCGACCGCAAGTCTGCATTCGGGTATGCACGGCGACAGCGTTTCGCTACACTGCCTTGAGGAGTTCCTACCATGATGGCCAAGCCAGTTTTGCTCGCGACAGTCATTTTGATGACCGCGTCGGCGGCGTGCCTGGCGCAGAGCCAAGCTGGAAGTAACTACGGCGTGCCATATAGCGGCGCTGCAATAAACCGGTCGAACGGCGGCGGCTACGTCCATTCCCATCATCGCAATAGCGGCGATCAAGGTTCGTACAGCAGCGGAAGCGGCGGACGGGAGACTGACGCGCGCGATGCAAGTGCCGCGGCTCCCGTCGCCCGGCAGGCCAGCACGCCGAAGTGACGCAGCAGAGTGCAGCCGGACGCAGCGAACCATAAAGTGACAGTAGCTGTCGTCGGGCTCGGCAGCATCGGCGGCGTCGCCGCCGGCTGTCTTGCCAAAGCCGGCCGCCATCGGGTGGTTGCCTGCGTGCGCCAGCCAGTTGCGCGGCTGAAACTCGATTGGCCAGACGGCACGGCCGAATTGCCGTTGTGCGCGCTCACCGACCCTGCAGAGGCCGAGCCGGCCGATTGGGTTCTGCTTTGCACCAAGACGCAGGATACCGCTGCGGCGGCGCCGTGGCTCGCGCGCCTGTGTACGCCGGCGACAAGTGTCGCAGTGCTGCAAAACGGTATCGATCACACTGCCCGCGTCGCCCCGCTCGCGCACGGCGCAAAAGTGGTGCCCGTCATCGTCTATTACAATGGCGAGCGGCTGGTCCAAGATCGGAAACCAGACCGCGACGTAAAACTTTTGCACGTGCGGCTGCGGCAGGGCGCCGACCAGGACCTTCTTGCGGCGGATGACGAAGCCGGCCGCGCTTTCACGCAACTGTTCGAGGGCACACCGCTTCGTGTCCGCAACAGCGCCGATTTCGCCACGGCGGCGTGGCGCAAGCTTCTGATCAACGCCATCGCCAGCCCGATCACCGCGCTGACCATGCAGCGCCAGGCGGTGCTGCGGCGGCCCGACATAAAAGAGGTGTGCCTCGCCATTCTCGGCGAAGCGATCGCCGTCGGCCGCGCCGAAGGAGCCAAATTCACCGATGACGAGGCCGAGCGCGCCATGGCTGCGCTATTCACGTTTCCGCCCGACGCCGGCACATCAATGTATTTCGATCGGCTCGCCGGACGCCCGCTCGAGCACATGGCATTGACCGGCGCCATCGTCGCCGCCGGCGAACGCCACGGCATCGCAACACCAATCAACCGTGCGCTGCTGCCGCTCCTTGCCGCCATCAGTGACGCGGCGGGCAAAAGCTGAAGATCGCGCAATGTCCGGCCGTGGTCGCCGTGTTCAATGGCCCGGCGTAACGACAACGAGCGCGACCGGAGCGAGACCGGAAAAGTGCAGTTGCGCTGCGGCAGCCGGTGTCACGTCGATGACCCGGCCCTTGTTGAACGGTCCGCGATCGTTGATACGCACCACGACAGTTCGGCCATTGTTCAAATTGGTGACGCGAACCAGTGTGCCGAACGGAAAGGTGCGATGCGCCGCCGTGAGTTTTTCGGGCAAAAATGGCTCGCCACTCGCGGTCTTCGCTCCATTTTTCTCCGTGCAAATCGCGGCAATGTCGCGTGCGCTCGCCATTGTGGCCGTTGCCAGCAATACGGCGACGCAAAATGCCCACTTCATGCGCGCGCACCCGCCAGAGACGGATCAGTGGCGGCGCTCTGCTGGCGCTGCAATTGGGCGCGATAGCGCGGCACGATCAACAGTGCCACGATCAGGCCGACGGCAAGCGGCGCCGCGGCGATGGCAAAGATCTGTCTGCGCCGGCATGTGCGCGCCGAACGCCATGCCGCCGAGCAGTGGCCCGAGCGCGCCGCCGATCCGCGCGACGGCAAAATTCGAACCGATGCCCCAGGCGCGGATATAGGTCGGATAAATGTTGGCTTCGGTGGCGATGTTGCCGAATTGCAAACCAAGCAAACAGAAGCCGGCACTGGCGACCAGGGCGATCAATGCGGCGGGCGGCAGGCCGGGAACGCCGATGCCGATGACGATCGGAATGGCGCAAGCGAACAGGATCGGCACCGGCAGAAAGCCGACCTTGTCGAGAAACCGCATCGACAAGAGGCCGGCCAGCGTGCCGCCGAACTGGAACAGCGTCGTCGCGATGGCGGCCTGTTCGATCGTCACGCCGGAGCTCGACAGCACGGTCGGCATCCACTGATTGATAAAATAGAACACCATCAGGCACACCAGATTGGACAGCCAGTACAGCGGCGTGAGCACGGCGAGAGGGCCCTCGAGCAGCGCGCCAATCCGGAAGCGCTGCCGGTTCTGCTCGCCGGTAATGATGAAGCGCGTGTCGGAACCGATTTGCAGCATACCGTCGATGCGCTTGAGCAGCGCCACCAGCTCGGCGCGGCGGGCGGGATGCAGCGTCAGGTATTTCACCGATTCTGGCAGCATGACCATCAGCACCGCGGCGATCACCAGCGGCGCCAGCCCGCCGACCCAGAACAGGATACGCCAGCCGTGAGCCGCCATGAATTTCGCTGCGATCAGGCCCGGCAGGCCGCCGCCGAACGTCACGCCGGTGAACATCAGCACCACCATGGTGGCGCGCGCGTGCTTCGGCGCGAATTCGTTGATCAGCGACACCATGATCGGCAGCGTGCCGGCCAGCGCGACACCGGCGAGAACGCGGGTGAGGACAAGCTGATTGAGCGAGGTCGTCGCCACCGCGGCAAGCGAGAACAGGCCGAAGGCAAAGGCACCGCCGACAATGATGCGTTTTCGCCCAAAGCGGTCGGCGAGATAGCCGAGGAGCGGCGGCCCGAAGAAGCCGGCGGCGAGCGAGCTCGACAGAAGGACGCCGAGTTCGGGACCGCGCAAGCCCCATTCCTTAATCAGGCCCGGCCCGGCAAAGGCCGCCGCGCCGAGATCGTAGCCGTCCGTCATCATGACAAGGAAGGCAAGGATGACGAGGCGGATGTTGAAAGCCGTGATCTTCTGGCGGTCGAGAACCGCGGTGACGTCGATGGTTGCCTCGCTCATCGTTTTTCCTCCGCACGGCGATTAATTTTTTTATGTCGCACGGAGTCTTGCCATTGTTGCGGGGCGCGATCAATGCGACCGGGGCTTGCTGCGTCGCCGCACCAGCGGCCAGTCGATGACCCCGGCGCAAAACAGCGCCCACCACACGATCACCGGCTGAAAGGCAAGCCGCGGTGCGTGATACCACCAGCTCGACGAGATATGCGGGATATCGATGTCGTCGAAGGCATGCTTGAAATTGGCAGGCCAGACACAGATCGCATAGACTGCGAGCGCAATACCGGCCCAGCGGCGTAGCGGCCGCGTGACCAGCGCGGCAGCGCCGGCGAATTCGCACAAGCCGGTGATGAATATCACCTGCGGCGCGAACGGCACCCAGTCCGGCGTGATCGACAGCAGCACATCGGGCACGGCAATATGCGCGACGCCCGCGGCCACAAAAAACGCCGCAAGAATCCAGCGCATGACAGCGCGCGTGGTGCCGAATCGGATATCTGATGGATCGGTGGCCGTGACAATCTCCTTGCGGCGCTGGTCGCCTGTGCGCAGGATACGTCCGGCACGCCAAAAGCGATCACAGTGTGGTAAAAGAAAACATGAGCCGGCGACCGACCTTCGATCCGCGAACCGCCGCCGAAAAGGCGTTCAAGGCGGCGACCACAAAGCCCGTCGAGGCCCCGGCGCCCAAGCCACAGTCGTTGCCGGGCGTCAAGGAAATGGTGTCGCTGCGCATCGATCGCGACGTGCTCGACTTCTTCCAGGAGGACGGCCCGGGCTGGCAGGATCGCATCAACGCGGCGCTACGCAAGGCGGCAGAGAAATAAAGGTGGCCAAGCAACTGCAGGACAAGGTCGCGGTTGTTACCGGCGCCAGCAACGGCATCGGACGCGGCATCGCCGAGGCATTCGCTGCGGAGGGGGCGAAGATCGTGCTGGTCGCGCGCCGCGCCCAACTGCTCGGCGAGGTCGCTTCCGGCATCAAGGCGCGCGGCGGACATGCGCTGCCGGCGCCGGCCGACCTGACGGACGAAGCCGCCGTCACCGCGCTGTTCGCCGAGGTGCAGGAAACTTACGGCCGGCTCGACGTGCTGGTGAACAATGCCGGCATCGCCACCCACAAAAACACCGAGGACATCACGCTCGACTACTGGCGCGAAGCGCTCGACATCAACATCACCGCCGCCTTCCTCTGCGCCCGCGAGGCGATCCGCATCATGAAAGCCCAGGCGCCGAAGGGCGGCCGCATCATCAATATCGGCAGCGTCTCGGCGAAAACGCCGCGGCCGGATTCGCTGCCCTACACCGTGACCAAATTCGGCCTGCAAGGCATGACGCACCAGCTCACCATGGACGGCCGCAAGCACAACATCGTCGCCTCGATCATCCATCCCGGCGCGACGCTGTCGTCGTTCACGACGCGCCGCGGCCGCACCGAGGCCGGCGCCGGCGAGACGCCGGAGGATTATGTCATGAGCGCCGAAGACGTGGCCAAGGTCGCGGTGCTGATGGTGGCACTGCCCCCGGAGGTCAATCTGTACGAGGCGACGATTTTGCCGAACCACATGCGCTCGTTCATTAGCCGGGGGTGACGCAAGGGAGTCGAAACTTCGCCACATTCGGGGGGCGATTGCTGCTATGACAAGGCCAATGCTCATAATTCTCTGAAAAAAGGATGGTCATTGTGGCGGATAACTCCAATAAACATCAGGCAAATGCCCAGTTCGCCAAGTCCCAGCGCGCCCAGGACGCCAAAAAGGCGACGCAGGAGTACGAATCCTCGGCCGCGGCGATTTCGAGTTAAGACCGAGCGCCTAAAGGCGCTGCGGCTGGAGCGTGACGCCGCCAATCCCCCGCCGGTGGCCGCGCCGAAACGAAAAGCCAAGAAAAAAGCCGATTCCGGCAAATTGTCGGAATGGCTGGACGGGCAAGTCAAGGAAGGCCGCAATAGCTGACCTGACCGGGGAACGAACGGCACACCCGATCGCGCGAAACGCCGAGCACTTCACCGGGGAGGACGCGTGATGGCCGTCGAACTCTATCATTTCTGGAGCTCGGTCTGCTCGGTGCGCTGCCGCATGGCGCTCGAGGAGAAGGGCGTGCCATGGACCAGCCGCTACATCGACCTGTTCAAGTTCGATCAGATGCGGCCCGAATATCTCGCCATCAATCCGCGCGGCATGGTGCCGACGCTGGTGCACGACGGCAAAGCGGTGCGCGAGAGTTCGGTCATCAACGAATATATCGACGCCGCGTTCGCCGGGCCGGCGCTGACGCCGCCCGACCCGCTGGGCGCGGCGCGCATGCGCGAATTCGTCTTTCTCTGCGACGAGGGTTTTACCGCGATCGCCAAGCTGACGCTGGTCAAGTACATCCTGCCGAAGCTGCGCAATCGCTGGAGTGACGACGAATTGCGCCAGCAAGCGGCGCGGCGGCCGACCAGATTTATCAGGATTTCCACGGCCGCGCCGTGCGGGGCGAGATCACGAACGAGGAGCTCGCCACGGCGCGCGGCACGATCGACGAATTGCTCGACCAGCTCGAGCACACGCTCGCGCCAAAGCCATCCTTCGGAGGGCCATCGACTGGAGGTCCGTGGATCGTCGGTGAGGCATTCACGCTCGCTGACATTTCGATCGCGCCCTACATGTTCCGCCTCGCGGCGCTGGGGGCCGATCAGTTCTGGTCGGCGCAGCGGCGGCCGCGCGTCAACGCCTGGTATCAGCAGCTCGCGGCGCGGCCTGCATTCAAGACCGCGGTGTCGTGGCCGGATGAATCCGGCGGCGGCTACGAGGAGGTCGGGCTCGGCGCCAAAGCGATTTGAACAGGGCGATTTGAGCTGACCGACGTGTGAGCCGGCCCGGAACCGCAGTATCCGTCCAAACGTTGCAAACCGAGCCTGAGCGGGCCGTTCGGGGCATCGCCAGCGACCGACGGAGGACGACATGAAACGAGCCAAGGTCACCAGACTTGCCGACCGGCGGCTGCCCGCCAAACCAACGGGGCGCGACGGCGCTTTCGATTTCGCGCTCAAGATGCAAAATGCCGACGCCGATCTCGGCGCGGAGCACGTCTATCGCTCCATCGAACTGATCGGCTCGTCGACGCAAAGCATCGAGAGCGCCATCAATGCGGCGCTGGCGCGCGCCCATCGTACGCTGCGGCATCTGCGCTGGTTCGAAGTGCTGCGCACCAGCGGCCATATCGACCAGGGCAAAGTGCAGCATTACCAGGTCACCTTGAAGGTCGGATTCACGATGGAGGACGCGTAGTCCCAACGCATCCACGCGTAGACAAATGGCTTGAGTTACGACGGATGCTGAGACGACCTCACCCTTCCACCGTCCACGTTCAGCGGCTGGCCCGTCATGGCGCCCACGATGGCGCCGCGCTACAATGCCGATTGGCCCACGCGCTGCGGCGCTTTTGATGTGAGGGGACTACGATGCAAGTATTGTCGGGATTGAGAGCCGGCCTCATCGCCATCGCGGCGCTCGTCGGCGTGGTATCGGTTGCGCACGCCGACAGCGGCACGATCAGCCTGCGGATCGTCAAGGCCGGATTCGTCATCGGCGGCTCGGCCGGCAGCGGCGTACTGACATTCCAGGGCCGCAGTTATCCGCTGTCGATCGGCGGGTTGAGCTACGGCTTCACCTTCGGCGCCTCGGAGACGCGCTTCCACGGCACCGTCAGCAATATCCGCCGCCCGTCCGACGTCGCCGGCGTCTACGCCCAAGGCGGCGCCGGCGCGGCCATCGGCAGGGGCGCGCAGGCCATCGTCCTCACCAACCAAAGCGGCGCGGTGCTGGCGCTCAGCGGCGCGCAGAACGGCCTGATCGTCAGCCTGGATTTGAGCGGACTGGCGTTGTCGCTGAGGTAGGCGGCATAGCATTTCGACGAGCGGCATCGCGGAACATGTTGTCGCGCTGCGAGCCGCTCGTGCCCGCCTCCGCAAACCAGCGGGTGGATCAATCACCCGCCCAGAACAAACCGCCCCGCGTGAAACAGTAGCATCGAGGCGCGACATGCCCTGGTATGTTTATGGTCTGACATTTATCGCCGGCGCTTTTGCCGTCAACGCCATTCCGCACACCGTCCAAGGCATCTGCGGCAACCGGTTCCAGACGCCGTTCGCCTCCCCGCCCGGCGTCGGCGAATCCTCGGCGCTGATGAATGTGATCTGGGGCGCGGTGAACGTCGCCATCGCGGGCGCGCTCTTGGATTATTTTTTGCCGCCCGGATTTCCGCCACCGGCATCTCTTTGGATCGCCGGCTTCCTCGGCGCGCTGATCACGGCGCTATGGATGTCGTCGCATTTCTCCAAGGTGCGAAACACCGCGCCGCATCCCTGATGCCAACAGCGCTCGCGGCGCATTTGCCGTTGCGCGTTGTCGTCCGATCCACAATGTCAAACAGCGAAATATCACCGCGAACGGCGTCTCACTTCGGCGAACGCGAACGCTTCTTTGATGTTCTCGTTGAAGAACCGGCCCTTTGAGTTCCGCGTCGAGAAGTCCGGCATAGATGTCCACGGGAACGTTCCGGTATCTATAGGTCTTGCCGCCCGTGAATGTGATGTCCAGCTCGGCGGCGTCCTCGTCGTATTCGACCGCGGTTATCACCGACGAACTCGATCGGCAAGGAACGTCTCATTTTTTATTCCACGATGCCGACAGCGCGAAGTCGTCCTCAAGACTGTCCCAAACATACCACTCGTCGACGATTGCCTTCTAGGATATCCCTATAGGCGGCGCTCTTATGGAATTGTCCTCCTTCTTACGTGCACTCGCAATGACGCAGGTGCCGCGCATTCATCCTGATCCACAATGTCAAACAGCGACGCTTCTCACTGATCCCGGCCCCGTGCTAGCGGGGGCGGATGAGTTCTACCGTTCTCGCGATGCATGTGCATCGCGTAGTGCTCACGCGCACCGCATTTTTCCGCTCTCCGCACCGATCTTCGCCAGAGAATGCCGGCGGTGGTCCCAGCAGTCTCACGATCCGTGCTTCAAGCCACGCTGTAAGCCAAGAAAGAAAAAGGAAGCGGAACGCCGAAAGACGCTGATCCGTATCCTCCGCAATCTTGCGATTGCGGCTCGCGCTGGTGACAGCGCGCTCGCCTGCCGGCGTTCCACCGCGGCTCTCGCCAGAGGGACGCCAGTCCCAAAGGCTCAGGTCCAGGCCAGGCTTCCTGGGACTTGGTTTCCGCGGGCGTTACCCGCAGTCGCCTGTCCCAGTCCAGTGGCAGCACCCCACGCACCGGTCGTAATGCCGGCGAGCATGATGCCCGGACCCGCCCGAGAGTGGCAGTGACGAGCCGCCACGCGCGGGCGCCGCATCCCGTTCTCATCAGCCGAGGTCATCGGCTGACATCCTTCACGGCGAACGGGATGCGGCGATAACTACTTCGCTGTACTGTTTGTCAATCAAACAATGCGCACCGCGCGATGATTTTTGTAAGTCCTTGAGACATCGCGTTTTTGTTTGGAGTGCGAATTATTTCGTGCGATCTGAAAAGGTGACGCCTGCAAAAAGCCACTGTCACTCGCGGAAAAGATTTGCAAACGCTCCTCCAACTTCGGCATTGCCGGGCTCGACCCGGCAATCCATGCTGCATCCCGACATCAGGACGCGCAATGTCGGGAGGAGACAATCATGGCCAAAGGCCACAAGGATAAGGTCGCCGTCATCACCGGCGGCGCCAATGGCATCGGGCAAGCCTTCGCCAAGCGGCTCGCCGAAGATGGCGTGCACATCGCCATCGCCGACATGGCGGACGGGCGGGAGACCGTGAAGCTCGTCGAAGCCGCCGGGCGCAATGCGCTCGCGGTCAAGTGCGACGTGGCGAACCCGGACTCGGTTGCGGCGATGGCGAAAGAGGTGCAGGCGAAATTCGGCCGCGCCGATATCGTGGTGAACTGCGCCGGCATTTATCCGCAGCAGGATTTTACCACCATGACGTTTGCCGACTGGCGCAAGGTGCTCTCGATCAATCTCGACGGCACGTTTCTCGTCACCGCGGCGTTCGTGCCGGGCATGCGCGCGCGCAAATGGGGCCGCATCGTCAACATGGCGTCGAGCACGTTCGGCTCGGTGACCACCGGCTTTGCGCATTACGTCGCGTCCAAGGGCGGCATCATCGGCTTCACCCGCGCGCTTGCCGGCGATGTCGCCGCCGACGGCATCACCGTCAACGCCATCGCGCCGGGACTGACCCGCTCGCCGGGAACGCTGGCGCGCGCACCGCGCCCCGGTTTTGCCAACATGGACGAGGAATTCGTCGCCGTCGCCAGCCTGCAGGCGATCAAGCGCGTCGAGGTGCCGGACGATCTGGTCGGCGCGCTGTCGTTTCTCACCAGCGACGATGCCGCCTTCATGACCGGGCAGACGCTGAATGTGGATGGCGGAAGGGTAAGGTCTTAGTGCCTTTCTGTATTGCGGACTTGAATACAGGTCGCGCGGGCGTAAATTGAGCTTCGGTCCGAAAAGGCGCACACATGAAGATCAAGGTCGTCGTTCACGAGGCGGAAGAAGGCGGTTTCTGGGCCGAAGTCCCGGCCGTTCCCGGCTGCGCCAGTCAAGGCGACACGATGGACGAATTGCTCGCTAACATCCATGAGGCCATCGAGGGCTGTCTTTCAGTCGATGTCGCTGAACCGCAGAAGGGCACCGGCGATCGCGTTCTTGAAATTGCGGTATGAAATCGGTTTCCGGCCGGGAGCTTGCGCGACTCGTCGAGCGCCACGGCTGGCAATTGCTCCGCATCAATGGCAGCCATCATATCTATGGCAAAGCAGGTAGCGTCGTGCGGCTCTCGATCCCGATCCACGGCAACAAGGCGCTGAAGACGGGATTGCTCCGGCATTTGCTCAAGGCGGCCGAGATCGACGAAAGCGAGCTCTAGCGAGCTCCGCCGCCGCATCGTTTGATCGCGACGCGCCGTCGCCGCCCCGCAGGCGTCCACAGGCAAAAAAACCGAACGGCCGTTTGAGTTTCATCTCAATTTTGCCCGATACTGGCGTTTCTATGGGTGCGTGACGACGTGATTTGAGCGGTATTTACAGCGGTATTTGACGATGTCTGTGGCGAGCGAAGTCTCCTATCTGCGGCGGTTCACGGTAAAATTTGTCGAGATCGTGGCGGCGGGAATTGGCACGGCGGTGACCGGATACCTCGTCGCCTACATCGCCGCACATTTTTCCTTATTCATGCCGGCCGCCGTCGAGCCCACCCCGCCGCAAGCAACCGGCTGGCATGCCGAGCCGCGCCACACCGCATCGATCGAAGCCACGGTTCGCGCTGCGCTGGCGAATCACGACGTGAGCCAGGCCGCACCGGTTGTCGCGACGCCCCTGCCCCCGGCGCCGGCTTCACCCGAAACCCAAGCAGCACCTCAGACCCAAGAATTACCTGAGAACCAGGCATCGGCGACTGCAGTCGCCCCGCCGCTCGCTACGGCCGAGATCAGATCAGTGCCGGTTGCCGCCACCGTCGACTCGCCGCTTCCGGCCGAGCCGGATGCATGGCCGTCCGATCCGCGTACGACGAGCGGCACCGGCCGCCTGCCGGCCGCCGGCCGCTTTGGGATACTGCCGCCGCAGCCGCCGCCGGCCAACATCAACGTGCTCACGGCGCTCAAGCACTTCTTCTGAGTTTTGTAGTTTTGGCCGGAATGGTCGCTACGCGGCTTAACTGGGCAATACCGGCTTGTCATCGTCCGCGCAGGCGGACGATCCAGTAAACGCAGGCGTTCGCAATTTGCCGATAGGGCACAGATTACTGGATGCCCCGCCTGCGCGGGGCATGACAATGGACAAAAATATTCATCCCGCCCCGCCGCAACATCAACGCGCGCAGCGATCCTTTTGCCGCAAACCCGGCATCTGTGCGCGCACGCGCATCCTTCCGATTCAATTGTCAAACAGCGACGCTCGCTTCATCCCGCCCCGCGATAGCGAGGGGATGCACGATCCCGTTCTCGCGACGCGCTTTGCGTCCGAGTTGTTGTTCACGGTGAACGAAAGCCCGCTCTCCGCACCGATCTTCGCCAGAGAATGCCGGCGGTGGTCACAGGCAATCTCAAGATCCGCGCTTCAAGCCACGCTATAAGCCAAGAACGAAAAAGGAAGCGGAACGCCGACAGGCGCTGTGTACGACACCTCCGCGCCGTTTTACCGGCCCGGGACGCGCCCTTGTCTCTTTCGCTTCGCCCGCTTGCGCGGGAGAGGTTGCGAGGGGGCGCGCCTCGCCTATCGGCGTTCCACCGCGGCTCTCGCCAGAGGGACGCCAGTCCCAAAGGCTCAGGTCCAGGCCAGGCTTCCTGGGACTTGGTTTCCGCGGGCGTTACCCGCGGTCGCCTGTCCCAGTCCAGTGGCAGCACCCCACGCACCGGTCGTAATGCCGGCGAGCATGATGCCCGGACCCGCCCGGGAGTGGCAGTGACGAGCCGCCACGCGCGGGCGCCGCGTCCCGTTCCCATCAACCGAGGTCATCGGCTGACGTCCTTCACGGCGAACGGGATTAATCGCCCCTTATTCAAATCGCCGCGGCAATGTCAAAGCGAATCATTTCCGTTCGCGATTGTTCAAACAAATCGGCACGTTGCGCGGAGCGATGTTTTGCCCGGCGCGCACGGAACGCGTTTCACTCTGGAAAAGATTCGCAATCCTCGTCGTTGCGAGGAGCGATAACGGCGAAGCAATCCAGAGCTGCTGGCATTGAACGCTGGATTGCTTCGCGGAGCCTGCCATCGGGACGCGCGACGTCGCGCGGTCCCGTTGGCGGACCATGACAGCGCGCGTTTAGCCGGTGGGATGTTCGTGCTGAATGTGCCGATAGGAATGCCGCACGTGGTGGTGGCGGTAATGCGCCCGCACGGGCTCCCCGGCAGGATAGGCCGCATAGGTCGGCCCGATGCCGAGCGCGCCATTGATGCCGCCGATGACGCCACCGACCGCGCCGCCGACCACTGCACCGACCGGCCCGGCCGCGTTGTTGCCGACATAAGCGCCGTGCGCGGCGCCGTCGGGAATGCCTTGCGCCTGCGCGCCGAGCGGACAAGCCAGCGCCAGGGCGGCGCCGATTGCGAACACAATATGGTACTTCACGCTATAGCCCTCTTTGTTGTGGGACACGCCGCAACTGAGGCACGCAACAAGGCGGCAACGCGGCCATTGCGTGGCGCCGCGGTGCGGCGGCGGCGATTCCACGGCGCGTGATGCAAAACGGTCACACCCGCAAGGTGCGCGATGGAACTTCCATGGCGGCGAGCCGTTATTACCGCTGAAAAAATGGGATTGCATCATGTCGCTTTTGAAATGGGCCTTGATTTTCTTCCTGGTTTCCATCGTTGCCGCGGTGTTCGGCTTTACCGGCATTTCCGCCGCCACCGCCGATATCGCGCGCATTCTGTTTTATGTTTTCCTCGTCATCTTCCTGGTGCTGCTGGTCCTCGGTGTGGCGGCCGCGCGGAGGGTGTAGCGCCCGCGCCGCTTAACCGTCTTGCGAGGAGCGGTAGCGACCGAATTAGCAAGCCGGAGTAGTCCGCATCGTTAAGCGCTGCGATGTGCTTCCGCCATAGCCCGATGAAGACGGGCGTAAACGCCCTAATTGCTTCGCAATGCCGCAAGACGTAGCCCTCACCCGCGCCGCGCTACGGTCGCTCATCGCGCGAGTGCTGTCGAGGTACGGGATCGGCGGCAATGGCGGCAACTCCAGAGATCCGTCCAGCAGCACGTTTGCAAGCGATATGAAGTTGTATGGGAAAGGAGGGTGGAAGACCTCATTCATGCCGCCGTCGAGTCCGGTGTGGATCGGGACCGCCGGCACGTTGTCTTTGACCAGTTGCGCATACGCGGCTTCATCGGCGCGTTGTTTTTGAAGCGCCGGCTGCGCGACCTTCGGGTTGACGGCGAAGGCGGGACATTGATCCGACGGGCTGAACGCCAGAGCCATTGACGATCTGGACGTTGACGATCCCGGCAAAGGCTGCGCATCGAACACGTAACGGCGATCGCACACATCCACCCTGGGCTCGAGATGCGTCGCTTCGAAATGATCGTTGCCGATCTTGAGCATCTGCCAGAACGGCATGTTCGGATTGGTGCGGTGCCGCGCCAGATTGTCCGGCGTCATGCGGAACGGATAGGCCTGGACCTGAAATGCCGGCTTGCCGCCGAGGAAAGAGTCGCGCGCCAGCGCATAGATTTCGCCGATCTGCTCGTCGGTCATGGCGTAACAGCCGACCGATGCGCAATTGCCGTGGATCATGAGAAAGGAGCCGTCGCGGTCGTTCGCCGCGTCGAAGGCATTGGGAAAGCCGATGTTGATGGCCAGATAGTAGCTGGAATTCGGGTTCATCAGCTTTGGCGTGATGGCATAGAAGCCCTCGGGCGCCTGATAGTCGCCCTCGTGCAGCTTCGGCCCGAGCTCGCCCGACCAGCGGCAGATCGGGTAGCGCTTGAGAAGCTCGAAACGTCCGGCGGCCGTCTGTTTCCAGACTTCAAGCTCCGATTCTTCCTTGAAGATGCGCAGCAGGATCGGCGAAAGCCTGGGCATCTTTTTCTGCTGCAGCAGCGACAGCAGCGCGGCCGGCAGCTCGCGCGTCGCTTTCTCCGGCAACGCGGGCGCGCCCTCGCCAAGACACGCGACCGGCGCCAAAGCGCCGGCGACAACCGCCGAGATCATAAGAGCGCGGGCGAACGTGACGCCGATCAACTTCGTATCCCTTAATCGCCGACTTTTCCCGATGTAGTTATGCGTCGCGCCGTCCGTCAGGGCATCAAGCCGGAATTTGGGGGTCATGGAGGTGGCTTATGCGCTGTTGCTCAAGCTGCCGAACTCCGCGGCTGCGGTAGATAGGTGCTGGAAGGCGTGTCGCCGCCAAGCCGGCCTGCAGGCGATCAAGCGCGTCGAGGTGCCGGAGGATCTGGTCAGTGCGCTGTCGTTTCTGACCTGCGACGATGCCGCGTTCTTGACCGGGCAGATGCTGGAAGTGGATGGCGGAAGGGTCAAGTCTTAGGGACTACTGCGGCTCCATACCACGCCCGCCTGCCACCGAAATGTTTCACAGAGTGTCGGCAAATTTCTTCCTGTAATGTACTAGCAATATGAAGCGCTCGCGGCCTGAACGTACAGATTGTACTCTAGATTAGGCTTGATCCGGACGCGACCAAACCGCATACACACGCCGAAGCTCATCCGACCAACATCTCTCGCGATCAGAGATGTCGCGACCGAGTGAGCGCGCTAATTCGTAAAACCCTTTGCCCGGCTCCATGTCACCCGTCTTGTGCACTACTAAAACGGTCAACATCGCCCTACCCTCCGATTCCTCATCGGACGATATCTCCCCAAGCAAGTGATCGAGCCTCGTGTCGTGAGGATCGAGACGAATGCTATGAATTTGGGTCACCAAATCAGAATACGAAATTGTGCTTCGAGCTCGCGCTTTTTCAATCATACTAGCACGCGCTTCCTCCTTCGCAGCATCCCAGTCTGATTGCGGAAACCCGTGATCAAAACCTTTCTTGCGAAGCATAGAAAACCCCAGCTGCTCGCGGTACGGCGTTCGTGACCTCTCTCCTGCAGATGGGAAGAGGTAGTCTTATCGAGTTCGGCCGTGAACTAGGATTTACGCCACTTATCCCTGCCGCCGACACTGGTATCGCGGACGCGTTCGACAAGGACAGCCGCTTTGGGATCGAGCTTTCCAGCTTTCTTAATTGCTGCTTTTTGTGTTGGCGCAATAGCGGAGGCCCGTTGAGAGCCGCCCCTTTTAACCGCGTAATCGCCTTCCGGACGGCGCTCAACGTAAAGTTCGAAGCGCCCCGATCTTTCCTCGCGCGTCCCATGTGCGGCTTTGTCAGCAGCACGCTTGAACGCGGCTTCTGCCTTTTCAAAATCAAGTCCTCTTCTCATGCCTTCCATCCCATGAATCGACGAGAACCAGAGGGCCTTCCCGGCTGGCCCACACAGACCATTCATCGACAATCGGCCGATAGATGGTCTCGAAGTAATGCCGGCTCTTTGCAAAGCGCCGGCGGATTATATCCTCCGGAATACCATGCCCGCCAGCAGCGACGCGTTTGCGAACTCGCGCGATCAGAATCCTCGATCAAGTTCCAGCCGCAGATACATCAACGAAACCAGATAGCCGCGCCGCTGCCAATCCCGAATTTTTTGCGCGTAGGTCAGGTTGGCGAGCGTGGTCTCGATAACGAAGTCCGCACCGGCTTCGGTCAATTCCTCAACGCGCCGAAGCATGGACCGCGCCGCACTAATATCCAGGTACGCCTGCGGACCCTGAGCAACCAGCCCACCGGCTATCTCATCGCGCATTGACGAACTCGAATGGCCGTCGATCATCAGGCGACATATTCTCGTGCAAAGGTCGTTTTGCCGGCCCCGTTCGGCCCGCAATGATAATCAGCGTCGGCACACTTAGAGCGCCTTGTTGCTTTCCTTCACCAGCGCGGCGTTCTTCGCGGCGTGGGCGGCTTCGGAGTCGAGCGCGGTGGTGTGCGGAGCTTTCGCCACCTCGCCGGCATCGACGTAAACCTGCTCGCCCATCTGCCGGAATTTCTCCGACATCTCCGCCATGCCCTTCTGCGCAACGTCGAGCCCGAGCGCCGCCTTCTCGTTGTCGCCCAGGCTCGCCGCGTAGTCGCGCACGTCCTGCGTGATCTTCATCGAGCAGAACTTCGGGCCGCACATCGAGCAGAAGTGCGCCACCTTGTGGGCGTCCTTCGGCAGCGTCTCGTCGTGGTATTCGCGCGCGGTGTCGGGATCGAGACCGAGGTTGAACTGGTCCTCCCAGCGGAAGTCGAAGCGCGCGCGCGACAGCGCATCGTCGCGCAGTTGCGCCGCCGGGTGGCCCTTGGCGACGTCGGAGGCGTGCGCCGCGATCTTGTAGGTGATGACGCCTTCCTTGACGTCGTCGCGGTTCGGCAGGCCGAGATGCTCCTTCGGCGTGACGTAGCAGAGCATGGCGCAGCCGAACCAGCCGATCATGGCGGCGCCGATGCCCGAGGTGATGTGGTCGTAGCCCGGCGCGATGTCGGTGGTGAGCGGGCCCGAGCGTGTAGAACGGCGCCTCGCCGCACTCCTTGAGCTGCTTGTCCATGTTGATCTTGATCTTGTGCAGCGGCACGTGGCCGGGGCCTTCGATCATCACCTGGCAGCCTTTCTTCCAGGCGATCTGGGTGAGCTCGCCGAGCGTTTCCAGTTCGGCGAACTGGGCGCGGTCGTTGGCGTCGGCGATCGAGCCGGGGCGCAGGCCGTCGCCGAGCGAGAAGCTGACGTCATACTTGCGCATGATGTCGCAGATCTCGTCGAAGCGCTCGTAGAGGAAGCTCTCCTTGTGCCGCGACAGGCACCACTTCGCCATGATCGAGCCGCCGCGCGAGACGATGCCGGTGACGCGGTTGGCGGTCAGCGGCACATAGGCGAGGCGGACGCCGGCGTGGATGGTGAAATAATCGACGCCCTGCTCGGCCTGCTCGATCAGCGTGTCCTTGTAGAGCTCCCAGTCGAGCTTGACCGGATCGCCGTCGCACTTCTCCAGCGCCTGGTAGATCGGCACGGTGCCGATCGGCACCGGGGCATTGCGGATGATCCATTCGCGGGTGTTGTGGATGTTGCGGCCGGTGGAGAGGTCCATCACCGTGTCGGCGCCCCAGCGGATCGACCACACCATCTTGTCGACTTCCTCCTCGACCGAGGAGGTGACGGCGGAGTTGCCGATATTGGCGTTGATCTTGGTGAGGAAGTTCCGGCCGATCGCCATCGGCTCGAGCTCGGCGTGATTGATGTTGGCCGGGATGATGGCGCGGCCGCGCGCCACTTCGCTGCGCACGAATTCCGGCGTGATGAACAGCGGCACCGAAGCGCCGAAGCTCTCGCCGTCGTTCTTCGCCCATTCGGCGCGGTCGAGCTGCGTCTTGCGGCCCATGTTCTCGCGCTCGGCGACGTAGATCATTTCCTTGGTGATGACGCCAAGCTTCGCCCACTCGTATTGGGTGACCGGCTTGCCCTCGAGCGCGCGCATCGGCTTCGGCGTGTTGGTGAAGGCACGGGCGAGGTGCTTGCCCGAGACGTTGCCGTTGTCGATCGGCTTGAGCGGCCGGCCTTCGTATTCCTCGACGCCGCCGCGCTCCTTGACCCATTCGACGCGGCTGCGCTTGAGTCCCTTCTCGACGTCGATCGCGACGTCGTTGTCGGTGTAGACGCCAGACGTGTCATAGACCGGCAGCGGCGGCTCGCCCGATTCCTTCGACAGCACGATCTCGCGGACCGGCACCCGCAGATCCGGCGCGCTCTCCGGCGTCGCGTAGGCCTTGCGCGACCCCATCAGCGGTCCGGTGGTGACCTTCGGGGTGGCGAGATCGGATTCGGACAAAGGCTTGTTCATCGGGCGCTCCATCTACGTTGGACATGGTCTGGTCCGAAAACCGGAAACCCACTTTTCGGGACCATGCTCTATTCGCTTGAGCGTGATCTTATCCGAAAATCGGAAATCCGCTTTTCGGGACCATGCTCTTAAGCAGTCCGGTCGCGCGGTCTTGGGGCGGATTTTGGAAGAAGTTTCCGTCCCTTCGCCGGCATGACCCGGATCAGGTTCAAAGGGTTTTTCTCAGCCCAACACGGGCACCCCTCGGAACCCCCCTAAAATAGGCCGATGGGGCGGAGTGTCAACGCGATGATGGGCATTGCTGACATCGATGAAAGTGTGAGCGCATCGGCTCGGCGGTTCCCCCTCCCCCTTGTGGGGAGGGGCTAGGGGTGGGGGGTCGTGAGGCTGCTCGCAGGCGTCAACGTTAGCGACTTCGCCTTGCGACCCCCACCCACCCTCCCCACAAGGGGGAGGGAGTCGCGCGCGGCAAGCGGCGACTCAATAATCCTTCAACAGCCGCTCGCCGCAGCAAGTTCTCCTCCCCCTTGTGGGGAGGAGTTAGAGGTGGGGGTCGGGAGGTAAAGTGCAAATCGTGGACGGGCGTGGTGCACTCGTCGTCGCTTGAGATTTCCCCTCGCGACCCCCACCCCATCCCTCCCCACAAGGGGGAGGGGTCGCGCGTCAGGCGGCGACTCAATAATCCTTCAACAGCCGCTCGATGTAGTCGAGTTCTTCCTGGGAGCGGGAGAAGTCGCCGAAGCGCTTGCGCAGTTCCTCGATGATGCGCCGCGCCCGCTGCACGTCGATCTCGCCCGGCACCTGTACCGTTGAATCGTTGCCAAAATCGTGGCCGCGCATCGGCCGGCCGAGCGGATCGGTGTCCTGATCGGCGCGCGACTGGCCCAGCCGTCCAGAGCGGCCGGGACCGCCGCCCTGCCCCATCTGCTGCTGCATCGCCTGCGCCATCGACTGCGCACCCTTGCGCATGGCGTCGAGCGCGCGGCCCTGCAAATCCACCGCGCTGTCGGCGTTGCTGTCGCCGAGTTCGCCCTGGGCCTCATCCATGTCGCCGCCGGCCTGGCCGAGCTGATCCATGCCGTCTTGACCCTGGTTCTGACCCTGACCCTGCTGGCCTTCCTGGCCCTGCTGACCGTTCTGGCCGAGGCCGCGGTTCTTCAAATCGTCGAGCAACTTGTTGAGACGGTCGCGCAACGCCTGCTGGTTCTTCTGCAGATCGCCCATCGATGCCGGGCTGCTGGTTTTGCTGCTGGTTCGGCCGCGACTGGCCGCCGCGCGGCTGGCCCTGCTGGCGCTGGTCCTGGCCCTGCTTGAAGGTGCGGTCGCGCAAATCCTGCTGCTGGTGGATCATGTCGCCGAGCTCGTCGAGCTGCGACATCATATCGTCGGAGTCGTCGCCGTCGTCCCCCGGCGTCGCCATTTGCAGGTTTTCCATCATCTGCTGGAGCTGCTGCAACAGTGCCTGCGCGGCGTCCTTGGCGCCGCTGCGCGACAGTTGCTCGAGCCGGTCGAGCATGCTCTGCAAATCCTTCTGGCTCAGCATGTGCTCGTTCGGGCCCAACGGCCGGGCGAGCTGCTGGCTGTTTTTCTGCTGCTGCGCCATCGCCTGCATGAAGCGATCCATCGCCGCGCGGAGCTGATCCATCAGCGACTTGAGTTCCTGTTCGGATGCGCCGCGTTCGAGCGCCTGGCGCAGCGCCTCCTCGGCGTTGCGCAAGCCCGCTTGCGCATCGGAAATGTCGCCGTCCTCGAGCTGCACCGCCATCGACCACATGCGCTGCGCGACATCGCGCAGATCGTCGTCGCTTTTGGCGCGAACCAGCGACCAGAAGATGCCGCGCAAGCCGAGATAGATTCCGGCGTCGGGCTCGAATTTCTCCGGCGCCATGGTCAACGCGTCGAGCGCGCTGACGACCAGCGGGCGCGCATTGGCGTCGAGCGCCAGATTGCGGCGCTGCTCGACCAACGCGCGGGCGAGCGGTTTGGTGAAAACGCGCTCGGGCAGGCGGAACGCGAACGGCTCGCTCTTGCCCTCATTGCCGCCGTCGTCCTTGGCAATCAGCGTCATCTCGACTTCGGCGCCGGCCCAGGGATGATCGGTCAAATCCTTGATGGTCTGGCCGACGCCGTTTCGGGTGCGCGCTTGCGGCAGCACCAGCGGGAAATCCGGCGGTCCGTACAGTGGACGTGCCGCCTCGCCGCCGGATGTACCGTCCTTGCGGGCGAACGTGGCTTGCGCTTCGCTCACGCCGTAATCGTCCTCAAGCTGATATGACAGCAACATCGAGCCACGCTGCTGCTGCTCGGGATCCTTGGTCAGCGCGATCGTCGGCGGCTTGTCGGGAATGGCATTGAACGCCCAGCTCAAATCGTCGCCGGCGCCCCGCAACGTCGCCGCGCCGGTCGCCGTGATGGTGAAGCGATGCTCCTCGGTGCCGGCCGGCGGCTTCACGACATCCTTCGCCGGCTTGACGCCGCCCGTGCCGGTCATGTCGAGGCTGAGCTTGCCGGTCGAGCGCACCACCAGTGTCGAATTCACCGGCACCGCGACGATGCCGCTGGTCGGCAGCGCCGCGGTCTCGCCGGGATGGATGCCGGGCAGAATTACCGGCGGCTTGCCGGTATAGCCCGGCGGCACGACCCAGGCGTCGACGCGGAAATTCGGCGGCAGCACGACGCCATGCCAGTCGAACGCGACCGCGATGCGGTGCCAGCGTTCGCCGCCGGCGGCAAAGAATGTCGCGAGACAGGCGATCAGCACCAGCGCGCGCAACGCATAAGGATCGTGCCGCGACACCCGCGGCGACGGCCAGCCGGCTTTGAGCGAGCGCGCCGCGGCGAGCGTGCGCGCGACGTGAGCGTTCCACAGCGCCAGCGAGTACGGGTCTTTCGAGGTGACGGCGAGATCGTCGGCGATCGCGGTCGCCGGCCGATGGCGCAGCCCGCTCAACCGGTCGAGCCGGCTCAGGCTGTCGCGCAGGCCGGGGATGCGCAGAACCAGAAACGGAAACACCGCGGCGCCCGCGACCGCGCCGCAGGCGATCACGGCTGCGGCGCGCGCCAGCGGCGGCAGCCACAGGAACACGCCGAGCCATGCCAAAGCGAGGAACAGGCCGATTGCGGCGGCGAGCCCGGTCAGCGCCGGCCACAGCCGCTCCCAAAAAATCACCCAGCGGGCGTGTTTGAGCGGCACCGCCAGGAGCGGTTGCGCGACAGCAGCGCCGGGCCGCACCGGCACCGGATCAGGTAAAATTGTCTCCGTCACAAACTGCTCCGCACAGCGCGATTGTGCATCACAACACAGTAACATGAGGGCGGGTTCATGGCACTTCGCCGCCTCCGCCACCGCGGACAACTCAGCGATGCAAGATCAGAGCCATGCCGGCAGGCGGTCGAGCGCGATCAGCGCACCGGCGTCGAGCCGCGGCCGCACCAGCGCCCATTCGCCAGCCCGCACAAGCACTTCAGGCACGAGCGCGCGGGTATTGTAGGTGCCGGACTGGGTCGCCCCATAGGCGCCGGCCGACATCACGGCGAGGAGATCGCCCGGCTGCGGCTCCGGCAGCGAGCGATCGAGCGCAAGATAGTCGCCCGAACTCGCACACCGGCCCGACCACGTCGGCAATGATTCGCGGCGCGCCGGGCACGGACTCCCTCACCGGCCAGATTTCGTGATGCGCCTCGTACAGCGTCGGCCGGATCAGATCGTTCATGCCGGCGTCGACGATGATGAAGGTCTTGGCCTCGCCGCGCTTCACATAGAGCACGCGGGTGACCAGGATACCGGCATTGCCGACAATGAGCCGGCCCGGCTCGAAGATCAGCTTGCAGCCGAGATTTTGCGTCGCGCGCTTGACCACTTTGGCATAGGCATCAGGATCGGGCGGCGGCTCGTTGTCGTCGCGATAGGGAATACCCAGGCCGCCGCCGAGATCGACGTGGCTGATGGTATGCCCGTCGGCGCGCAGCGCGCGCACGAAATCCGCCAATAGCGCAAACGCGTCGCCGAACGGATCGAGTTCGACGATCTGACTGCCGATATGCATATCGACGCCGGCGACGCGCACGCCCTTGAGCTTGGCGGCGCGGGCGTAGACCTCGCGCGCGCGGCTGATCGGAATGCCGAACTTGTTCTCGGCTTTGCCGGTTGCGATCTTGGCGTGGGTCTTCGGATCGATGTCGGGATTGACGCGGACCGAGATCGCAACGGTGCGGCCCTTGGCGGCGGCGATCGCGGCAAGCAACTCCAGTTCAGCTTCCGACTCGACGTTGACGCAGAGAATACCCTCGTCCACCGCAAGCGCGAGTTCGCGCCCGGTCTTGCCGACACCGGAAAACATGATCTTGTTGGGCGGAATACCGGCGGCGCGCGCGCGCAACAGCTCGCCTTCGGAGACGACGTCGGCGCCGGCGCCAAGCTTCGCCAAGGTGGCGATCACGGCCTGGTTGGAATTCGCCTTCATGGCGTAACAGATCAGCGCATCGACATCGGCGAATGCATTGGCGAACACTTTATAGTGCCGCTCGAGCGTCGCGCTCGAATAGCAATAGAACGGCGTGCCGACGGCGTCCGCCAGCGCTATCAGGTCAACCTGCTCGGCGTGCAAAACGCCGTCGCGATACGCGAAGTGATGCATGGGAGGTGTTTAGCGTGAGACGAAAGGGATCGCTACAGCGACCGTGCAACTACTGGAGGAGCGGGTCGAGGATAAACGATTTTTTTTGCGCTGGCGGCTGGTAGATCGGGCGCCCCTGGGCGTCGACGGTGTTCGCCGCCGGATCATTCGGCGCTGGACCGCCGAACAGACCACCTGGCCCTGCAATCGCTGATGAAGCAGGCGCTTGGCTGGTCGTAAGGTTCGAGGTCGGTGCCGGCGTATCGCTCGGCGGCAAATCGAGGGGCCCCTTGCGCCCGCAGGCGGCAAGCGACAGCGCGAGTGCTGCTACCGCGCCGAATGCCAGTGTTCGGCCAAATCCTCGTCGCGCAGCAACCAAAGCAAGCTCCCCTACCGCAACAATCTAGCAGATCACAACGCGGCGGCGAGATTGTGTCGGCAAGGTCTTGCCATCCCGTTTATGCGTTGCTTTTCAGCCGTTTCAGCCAGCGTTTGGCCTGGGCGCGAACCTGGTTCGGCGCGGTGCCCCCATAGATCTTGCGGCTCGCAACCGACTTGCCGACCGACAGCACACCGAACACCGCTTTGGTGATTTTGGGCTCGACGGCCTGCATGGCTTTCAGCGGCAGCTTGTCGAGCGGCAGATTGGCGTCGGCCGCGGCGGCCACGATCCTGCCGGTGATGTGATGGGCTTCGCGGAACGGCAGCTTGAGCGTGCGAGTAAGAAAATCCGCCATATCGGTAGCCGTGGAGTAACCTTCCCCGGCCGCCGCCGCCATGCGCGCGACATCGGGCTCCATGTCGCGCACCATTCCGGTCATCGCCGTCAACGATAACGTGAGCGCGCCGATCGCGTCGATCGCGCCTTCCTTGTCCTCTTGCAGGTCTTTTTGATAGGCGAGCGGCAAACCTTTGATCACCATCAAAAGGCCCGTGAGCGCGCCGGTAATGCGCCCGGTCTTGGCGCGCACCAGCTCAGCGGCGTCGGGATTGCGTTTCTGCGGCATCATCGACGAGCCGGTGGTGAATTTGTCCGACAGCCGGATCAAGCCGGCGAGCGGCGACGACCAGATCACGATCTCCTCGGCGAACCGCGACAGATGGATCGCCGTGATCGCGCAGGCCGACAGCGTCTCCAGCACGAAATCGCGATCGGCGACCGCGTCGAGCGAATTGGCCATCGGCCGCGCGAAGCCGAGCGCTTTCGCCGTCATCGCGCGATCGATCGGAAACGACGTGCCGGCGAGCGCCCCGGCGCCGAGCGGGCTCTCGTTGAGCCGCGTTCGCGCGTCGGCGAACCGGCCGCGGTCGCGCGCCGCCATCTCGACATAGGCGAGCAGATGATGGCCGAACGTCACCGGCTGCGCGGTTTGCAGGTGGGTGAAACCCGGCATGACGGTGCCGGCGTGATGCAGCGCCTTCTCGGCGAGCGCGCGCTGATAGGCGGCAAGCTGCGCGTCGAGCCCGTCGATCGCATCGCGCACCCAGAGCCGGAAATCGGTCGCGACCTGATCGTTGCGCGAGCGCGCGGTGTGCAGCCGACCCGCCGCCGGCCCGATCAATTCGCCGAGCCGGCTCTCGACGTTCATATGGATGTCTTCAAGAGCGCGTTTGAAGGCGAATTTGCCGCGCTCGATCTCTGACAGGATCGTGTCTAGACCTTGAGCGATCTTCTTTGCATCCTGCGCCGCGATGATGCCCTTTTTGGCGAGCATTGCGGCGTGGGCCTTGCTGGCGGCGATGTCCTGCCGGTACAGGTGGCGGTCGAACTCGATCGAGGTGTTGATATCCTCCATGATCGGGTCGGGTTTGGAGCCGAAGCGTCCGCCCCACATTTTGTTGCTCATGACACGCCGTTCGTGAAGGTTGCGCCGAGGTTTTACCGCTAATGATCGAACAATCCGACCCGTCTTTTGGCAAAATCGGCCGGCTCCGCCTGCTTTCCGCCGTTGCCGCGGTGGTCGTGCTGGCGGTCCTGGCGGGGGTATACGGGATTGGGCACTTGCGAAGCAATCCGGCCGATACCGCCTGTCAGCCGGCGGTTAATGCGGCGGCAAAGCTCGTACCGCTGGTGCATGGCGAAGTCGCCGCGCTGACGGTCGCACAACGGCCGTTCCAGGTCCCTGACGTGTCGTTCAAGGACGCCGCCGGCCACGACCGCAAGCTTGCCGATTGGCGTGGCCGCACCGTGCTCCTGAACCTGTGGGCGACATGGTGCGTGCCATGCCGCAAGGAAATGCCGGCGCTCGACGCGCTGCAAAGCGATCTCGGCGGCCCGAATTTCGAAGTCGTCGCCGTCAACATCGACACCCGCGATCCGGAGAAGCCGCTGGCATTTCTCAAAGACGTCGGCATCAGCCACCTCGCCTATTATTCCGACGAGAGCGCGCACGTGTACGAAGACCTCAAAACCGCCGGCAAAGCTTTCGGCATGCCGACGACCGTGCTGGTCGACCGCTCCGGTTGCGAGATCGGCAACATGGCGGGACCGGCGGAATGGTCGAGCGACGACGGCGTGAAGCTCGTGAGCGCGGCGATCGGGGACACCCCTCACTGATACATTGCGATCGCGACTGGCGCGAAACGCCCGCTCTTCTCCCAAACGAATTGAAATCCCAAAAATAAAATCATCATGACGCGCACACGCCGCGGCGATCTCCTCATCATTCTCATTCTCGGCGCGCTCAGCACCGTGAGCCCGTTTTCGATCGATATGTATCTGCCGGCATTCCCGCAGATCGCGCACGACCTCGGCACCACGCCCGCGGAAATCTCGCTGTCGGTATCCGGCTATTTCATCGGTCTTGCGCTCGGACAACTGTTCTACGGGCCGCTGCTCGATCGGTTCGGCCGCAAGAAGCCGCTTTATGGCGGACTGAGCCTGTTCGTGCTTGCCTCGCTCGGCTGCATGACGGCGCGCTCGCCCGGTCTTTTCATTGCGTTCCGGCTGCTGCAGGCCGTGGGCGGTTGCGCCGCCCAGGTCGGCGCCATCGCCATGGTGCGTGATTTTTTCCCGGTGGAGCAAAGCGCCAAAATTTTGTCGATGCTGATTCTGGTCTTGAGCGTCTCGCCATTCTTCGCACCGACGATCGGCGGTTACGTGACGACGACAATCGGCTGGCAGTGGATTTTCGTCATCCTCGCCGGCTTTGCGCTCGGCGTGATGATGCTGCTCTGGCTGGTCCTTCCCGAAGGGCACAAGGCGGATCCTGACATCTCGCTGCGGCCCAGCGCGATATTCAAGGAATTCCTGAGCATCCTCGCACTCCCGCAATTTCATACTTATGCGGTCGGGGGCGCCTTCGCGTTCGCCGGATTGTTCGTCTATGTGACGGGCGCGCCGATTATCTTCATCGACGCATTTCACGTCGGACCGCGCGCTTTCGGGCTGATTTTTGCCGGCATCGCGTTGAGCTTCATCGGCGGCAGCCAGTTCAATATATGGCTGTCGCGGCGGCATCAGGACCGCAAGATTTTCCGCACCGCGGTGATCTGCCAGAACGTCATCATGCCCATTATTTTGCTCGGCACCATCTTCGGCTGGTACGGATTGGCGGCGAATGTCGCGCTGCTGCTGTGCTATCTGCCGTTTTGCGGAATTGCCTATCCGAACGCCGCCGCGCTGGCGCTAGCTCCGTTCAACAAGAATATCGGCAGCGCGGCAGCGCTCCTCGGATTTCTGCAAATGGGGATCGGCGCCATGGCCTCGACCGGCGTCGGCCTATTGCATGCGTCGTCGAGCCTGCCGATTTATGCGGTGATGGCAGCAACCGCGCTGATAGGCCTTGTCATCCTGCTGGCAAGGGCGCGGCCTTGATTTCACTGCCGCTTTCAAACGCGGGGCGCTACCTTTCGTTGTCATGCCCCGCGGAGGCGGGGCATCCAGTAATCACCGAAGCTCGACGCCTGAGCTCTCATCTCAACACTTGCGAATACTGGATCACCCGCCTTCGCGGGTGATGACAGCAAGGGGATGGACTGCCTGCTCAAATATCAATCGGCCTTGATGTTGGCGGCGCGAACCACCGCTCCTAATTTCTTCACTTCGTCAGCGATGAATTTGCCAAAATCGCTGGACGACAGAACAAGAGGCTCGGCCCCCATCGCGGCCAATTTCTCCTTGACCTCCGCGTTGGCAAGCGACGCGTTAATGTCGGTGTTGAGCTTCGCAATGATATCTTGCGGCGTATCCTTAGGCGCGACGAAGCCGCCCCAGATGTAAAGCTCATATCCCGGCACGAATTCCGCCACGGTCGGGACGTTTGGCAACGCGTCCATCCGGCTTGTGCCGGTCACCGCAAGCGCACGAAGCCTTCCCTCCCGGATATGCGAAAGAAAAGCGGCGACAGGCGCAAAGGTGACCTGGACCTGCCCGGATAAAAGGTCCGGCAAATAGCTCGCTTTATAAGGAACGTGGACGAGGTTCACCCCGGTCATCTGCTTGAACAATTCGCCGGCAATGTTGTTGGTGGTGCCGTATCCGGCCGATGCGTAGTTGATCTGGCCGGGATGCGCTTTGGCGTAAGCGATAAATTCGGGAACGGTCTCGACCGGAAGCGATGGCGTCACGACCATGACGTTCGGCGCCCGATGTGTTCCGGCAATGGCCGCCGTGTCCGCGACGATGTCGAAGTTCAGCCCTTGATAAAGGGTTGCGTTGACGGCATTGGCCGAGGAGATCGCGAACAGCGTGTAGCCATCCGGAAGCGATCGGATGGCGGCTTCAGCCGCAATATTGCCGCCTGCGCCTGGCCGGTTCTCAACGACAAAACTCTGGCCGAGCTTTTCCGAAATTGACTGCGCCACCACGCGGACGATGAGGTCCGCCGCAAGGCCTGCGGGAAACCCGACGAGAACATGGACGGCGCGTGATGGGTAATGTGATGGGGACTCTTGGGCGTTCGCATACCCCGCGATCGTTGCTAACGGGGGAATTCCAATGAGTCGGATAAAATCGCGGCGGTGAATGGTCATAACAGCCCCTGCACTGTTTAATCCGACTTTACGAAATAACAGCGAGTTGGACAGTCGCTATATGTTAGCCGTCATGGCCGGGCATAGCCGTTCGAAGTGTCATCACCCGCGAAGGCGGGTGATCCAGTATTCGCAAGCGTTGAGGCGAGAGCTGGGGCGTCAAGCTTCGGTGATTACTGGATGCCCCGCCTCCGCGGGGCATGACACTGCAACCGCGCAGGTGAGCCCACCCGGAAGCCAGTGTCACCATCTGGCTTACGCTCACCGCTAGGATGAGCGCTAACGCCAGAGTGGGCTCGCCTGCGCGGTCGTGAATAGCATGGGTACGCAAGAAGCGGCAGTCAGATTACGACCGAGACTTGATTTGACCGAACAGAGACAGCGCCCGGTCAAATTTGTCGTTGAAGAGCCACATCGCATCGAGAATCTCGCGCATCGTCGCGGATGTTTTCGCCCTGTCAGCTTTGCCAAAAGTGAAGATGCTGTTGTTTCGCAGAAATCCCATGATTCGCGGGTCCGAAATCTTGTAGTTGGTCAAGTCACCGGATTTAAGAGCCGCCCTGGTGGGAGTCGGAATGATCTGAATGAGTTCGAACAGCTTCATCTGATCGATCGGGTCCGGCAGCGCTTTCGCGATCACGGGGATGCCCGCAAAAAGATCGGCGTGGGCGTTGGCAAGGCCGTCTCTCACGGCCGTCCAATGATTGAGCCGATGATCCAGATTGCCGACCCTCGCCTCTTCTCTGTCGTCACGCGCATTCAGGGCGGGATTGAATGCCGCTATGGACCTTTTCATCGCCGCCCATTTCTTCTGACCATTTTGGTCTTCAGCGGGGCCTGTCTGTAAACTTCCTTTGTAAGTATTGGAGCGGGCATTGCCGACGTTTTGTTTGCCATTTGTCTCGGCAAAGAAGAGGCCCAGGCAGATTCGGCCGGCCACTTCAGAAGTCGTTGCATCAAGGCCCTTGGCGCGCGCGATTGCGGTTCCCAAATCAACGACGTCCTTAAATGGCGTATCCGAGTTCTGAGCGTTAGCGGGGGGCGCCTCCAGGATGTCGAAGATTGCTCTGTATTCATCGATCAGCGGTTCGCTGTCGGCGTCAAAGTACGCGGGAGGAATCCCGAATTTATTGGCTCTGCCAATTTTCGCCGGAAGAACATCGGTAAGATCCTTATAGGCGCTCATCATGCGGATACGCGCGAGGTAGAGTGCCTGTCCCGGCAAGCCCGGCAACGGCTGATTCGCATTGAGCTGAGCCCGTCGCTCACGCAAGACTTCGCGAAAGCCGTTTAGGGCATCGTTGTAAGCACTGAGCGCGTCCAGTTGTGATTTTGTGAGCACACCGCGCTGCTCCGGTTGTTGCGCTCGCGCGGTGCGTGGACAAACAGCGACAACTCCGCCGAGAAGGAACACGAACTCCCGTCGCTGTATCTTCGTCATCGTGTGTGGAACCCTCAATGCGTAGAATAGAAGTCAGCCCGTCATTTCCCCGAAGCCACTTGCCGCGCCGTGGTTGGCGGATGTTATACGTTGCGACGGCGAAAACGTAACCGAGAACAACCATGCCCCGCTATTTGTTGCTTGGCGCAGGGTTCAGCCGCAATTGGGGTGGTTTTTCAAACTTAATCGGTGATCTGGTTTTTCCACTACAGCGTAGAGCCGTGCATTTTGAAACAACACCGGCAACCTCTAGACACCCGCCGCTTGCACATACGCAGGTCGATAGCTCGTTCCAACGCTAAGCAATGAAGGGAGAAATAGCGGTGGGGCCGTACCGGATCGTGGTTCATCCCTCGATGGCAATGTCTGGCGGATGCTTCAACGGGACCGCTGCCGCCGATGGAAATCAAGGCGGGGTCGCGGGATACGCCTCGATTCCCTATTACGTGCGGAACGATGGCACGATCAAAACCATCGCGGACTTGAAAGGAAAGCATCTCGTCGCGAATGCACTCGGGGGCGCCGCCGATTTTGGGTTACGCGCCGTGTTGCAAAAGCACGGTCTGGTGGACAAGCGCGACTACACGCTGACGGAATCTGCCTTTCCGACGTTGGTGGGCCTTCTCCTTGACGGCAAGGCGGACCTCGTCGCGATGACCGCGCCTTTCGTCTACGATCCCGCGCTGAAGGCGAAGGCACATCTTCTCTTCACGCTCGAAAGCGAGCTAGGCCCTATCCAGCAGCTCATCACCGCCTCGCGCGCCGATTTCATCGCACAGCACCACGCGGTCCTGGTCGATTTCTTTGAGGATTACCTGATTTCGTTGCGTTGGTTCCTCAATCCTTCGCACCGCGCGGAGGCGACCCGCATCTTGGCGAATTTCACCAAACTTCCGGAAACGCAACTTGAGGGTTGGGTTTTCGACAAGGGAGATTTCTATCACGATCCCTCGGCACGGCCGAATATCCCGGCTCTGAAGCAGAATCTGTCAATGCTGCACGATCTCGGGTTCCTGCCGGTGGCGCTCGATCCGACGCCCTATGTCGATCTCAGCCTGATCGAAGCGGCGGAACAACAGCTGAAATAATTTGAGAGTTGATAAGCGCGGTGATGTTTATGCGCGGACGTCGAGGTTTGTGCCGATCCCGGGCACATCATCGCGAATTACGCTACGCTCATTCATCCGAACGTGCCGGAAGGGGAGGACAATGCGTATCAATCGGCGACGGCTGCTGCGCGATCTGGTCGCCACGGCGGCGACCGCTACCGGGTCGCGGGCTTTTGCACAGGCGCCTTATCCCACGAGGCCGATCCGCATCATCGTGCCTTCCACTCCGGGCGGGCCCTACGATCTCATTCCCCGATTTGTCGCGGATTATGTCGGCCGCAAATACGGCTGGACGATTGCGGCGGAGAATCGTCCCGGCGCCAGCGGCATCGTCGGCGTGGTTGCGGCGAAGCAGGCGCCGCCTGACGGTTACACGCTGGTCGTGCCGAGTGCGGCGACGCATGGGTCCGAGCCGGCGTTCAATCACGCCCTGCCCTACGACCCTTACGGCGATCTCGCGCCGATCATCCTGTTCGCGCAAGGCGCGCTCGTTCTCCTGGTCGGCAAACAGATGCAGGTCAATGCGGTGGCCGACCTTATCGCGCTCATCCGCGCCCGGCCGGGTGCGTTGAAATTCTCCAGCGCCGGCTACCTGACACAACAGCATCTCGCCGTGGCGATGATGCTGCAACGCGCGGGCTTGCCGCAGGACGCCGCGACCCATGTGCCTTACCGGGGCCTAGTTGAAGCCGTGCGCGGACTGCTCGCCGGCGAGGTCGATTTCATGATCGTCAGCACCGGATCGGTCAAAGGTTATCTGGCCAACGGCGATTTGCGCGCACTCGCGATCACTTCATCGACGCGATCCACGCATTTGCCGGACGTGCCGAGCTTCGCCGAAATCGGCTATCCCGGATACCGGATCGTTGCATGGTGCGCACTGGCGGCGCCGGCCGCCACGCCGCAACCGGTTCTCGACCGCTGGAACGCCGTGGCCAATGAAGCGCTCATGGACAGCGACGTTCGCGCACGGATCGAAAAGCTGGACTACGACGTCAGCGGCGGATCGGCCGCAAGCTACACCGACTTTTTCAAGCATGATATCGAAACCTATCGGCAACTCGCCGCGGCGACCGGTCTCAAGGAAGAGTGAACATCGGCGGCGTGCGATCGCGCGCCGGCCAAGCGGAGGCGGACGATAGAGTGTGGCCGCCGAAGCCGATGCGTCCTACGCACTGACGTCGAGGTTCGACCCGATCCCGGCGGGGACGTTGGCGAGCGAATTGAAATTCTGCTGCGCGGCGTCGATCAATTTTGCCACCGAGGCGCCGCTATCCTGGTTGTCCATGCGCGTCAGCCGCGCCGCGACCGCGAGTTGCAGCATCCCGGTCTGCGAGCCGACGAGCGCGGTGATGAGGCTTGCGGGGTCCATGCCGGAACAATAAACGCCGGCAGATTTAAGAACGGATGAATCCGTCACCACGCTGTCATGCCCGCGAAGGCGGACATCCAGTAGCCACCGTCCCAATGGGGAACACAGCGCAAACGCAATCACTTCGGCGTACTGGATCATCCGCTGAAGCTTGTCATCGGGCCGGCCACTTCGGGCCGGACCCGGTGGCGGATGGTGACAGGCCACGATTGTGGACGGACCGCAGTTGACATCCTCGCCGTCGCCCCTATACTAAACCAAATGGTTAAGCTTCAAGATACCCCGCTCGACCGCACATTTGCCGCCCTGTCAGACCCGACGCGCCGGGCGCTGGTGATGCGGCTTGCCGAGCAGCCGGAGCTGTCAGTCAGCGAGCTTGCCGCGCCGTTTTCGATGTCACTGCCGGCCGTAATGAAGCATCTCGACGTGCTGTCCGACGCAGGCCTGGTCGCGCGCGCGAAAACCGGACGCGTCGTCGCCTGCCGGCTCGACGCCGAGCCGATGCGCGACGCCTTCGAATGGCTCAACCGCTACGAAAAGTTCTGGTCCACGCGGCTCGATCGCCTTGCCGCATTTCTGGAGGAAGATGAATCCTCCTCACGAAAGGAAGAACTCATGGCCACCGCAACAGCCACCAAGCCAAGCCTCACCATCAAGCGCCGCTTCAAAGCGCCGCCTGCCAAAGTCTACGCGGCGTGGATTGATCCGGAAAAAGTAAAAGGCTGGATGGGTCCTGGCGAGATGAAGGCGAAGCACGCCGAGGCCGACGTGCGCGTCGGCGGCCACTACCGCTGGGTCATGCAAGCGCCGAGCGGCGAAGAGCACGATGTCGGCGGCGTCTATCGCGAGATTGTCCCGAACGAGAAACTCGTCTTCACCTGGGCCTGGAAAACCACGCCGGAACGGGAGTCCATCGTTACGGTGCTGCTCAAGCCCGACGGCGACGGCACCTTGCTGACGCTGACCCACGAGCAATTCTTCGACGACGACGCGCGCGATCGCCCATCAGGGCGGCTGGAACGGCGCGCTCGACAAGATGGAAAAGTTTGTCGCCGCGTAGCGCGGCAAAAATAGCTGAACGTCAACACAAGTGGAGTCTCACATGCGCGGATCACACGGCACTTTCTACTGGAACGAGCGAACCACACGCGACGTCGAAGGCGTCAAGAAATTCTACGCCGATGCGATGGGCTGGAGTTATGACGGCATGCCGATGCCCGGCGGCACCTATTGGCTGGCCACGATGGGCGGCGAACCCGTCGGCGGCATCTTCGATATCAGCGGCCACGAATACGATGGCGTTCCTGAAGGCTGGATGTCCTATATCGCGGTCGATGACGTCGACGCGCGAGTCAAAAAGGCGGTCAAGGCCGGCGCCAAAGTCATGAAAGAGCCGTTCGACGTGCCGGGCGTCGGCCGCATCGCGATCTTGCTGGAGCAAGGCGGCGCTGGCGTCGGCTGGATGACGCCGGCACCGCAGCAGTAACACCAGGGGCGAGGGGAACCATGGAACCGCACAAAGTCGTGTCGCAGGACAAATGGATCGCCGCCCGCAAGGCGCATCTCGCGGAAGAAAAGGCATTTACCAAAGCGCGCGATGCGTTGAGCAAAAAACGCCGCGAACTGCCGTGGGTGAAGGTCGACAAGACCTACGTGTTCGATACACCGGACGGCAAGCGAACGCTGGCCGAATTGTTCGGCGGCAAGAGCCAGTTGATCATCTATCACTTCATGCTCGGTCCCGGCTGGGAAGCCGGCTGCCCGAGCTGCTCGTATCTCGCCGATCATTTCGACGCACGATGATCCATCTGGCGCAGCGCGACGTCACATTCCTCGTCGTCTCGCGCGCACCGCTGCCGGAGATCCAAAAATACCAAAGCCGCATGGGCTGGAAGTTCAAATGGGTGTCGTCGTTCGGCTCCGACTTCAACCACGACTATCAGGTATCGGAGTCGCCAGAGGAGAAAGCCTCCGGCAAGGCGATGTACAACTACGAGGTGACCGAGTTCCCGAGCGAGGAGCGGCCCGGCGCCAGCGTGTTCTACAAGAACGAAACCGGCGAAGTGTTCCACACCTATTCGAGCTACGGCCGCGGCCTCGATATGCTGGTCGGCACCTACCAGCTACTCGATCTCGCGCCGAAAGGCCGCGACGAGGAGGGCCTGAAATTCAGCATGGCCTGGGTGCGCCGCCACGATGAATACGAGGGCGCTGTCGTCGATACAAAAGCGTCATATCAGCAACCCAAATCCGCCTCATGCTGCGACTAGGCGGACCGGGCTGCAGTCAATCATCTCGTTCGTTCAACCGCAGGAGTTGATCATGAAACTTTATGGCTTCCCCGCCTCGCCAAACACCTGGAAAGTTCGCGCGCTGGCGTCTTATCTCAAGATGCCGCTTGAATTCGAATTCGTGGATTTGACCAAGGGTGCGCAATACGAGCCGGCTTATCTCGCGCTCAATCCGAACGGGCGCACGCCGACGCTTGTCGATGGCGATTTCACGCTGTGGGAATCGTGCGCTATCATGCAGTACCTTGCGTCGAAGGCCCCGACGACGATGTGGCCGAACGATGCGCGGAGCCGCGCCGACATCACCCGGTGGCAATGCTGGGAGCTCGCACATTGGGGCGCGCAAGCCTGCGGGCCGCTGACCTTCGAGAACCTGGTGAAGAAATTCGTCAACCTCGGCGCACCCGACCAGGCTGCGGTTGCGAAAGCCATGGAAGCCTTCAACAAGGAAGCCAAGATGCTGGATGCGCATCTGGCGAAGCGCAAATATCTGGTCGGCGACACGGTCACTCTCGCCGACTTCACGGTCGCGGCGCCGCTGTTCCACGCCCAGGGCGCCGGGATGCCGGTGGCGCCTTATGCCAATGTGCGGAGCTGGTTCGAACGCGTCTCCGCGCTGCCATGCTGGGGCGAAACCGCACCGCAAATGGCGGCGGCGGCGTAAGCTCTACGATTAGTACAAACGAGCGAAGTGGCTGGGCTTACCTCTCAGCCACAACGCTCATCACAGGGGGCAACGAACAATGTCGACCGATCTCAAATATCTGGCTCTGACAGCGATGCTGACGGCATCGCTGTGGATTCCCTATGTCGTCGCGCAGGTGATGACCAACGGGCCGCTCACGCCGCCGAACTACGTCGATCCGGCGCAACGGCCGCTGCCGCCGTGGGGCAAACGCGCCGACCGCGTCTATATCAATGCGATCGAGACTCTCGCGCCCTTCGCGGTGCTGGTGATTCTGATCCAGATGACCGGCAAGGCCAATGGGACGACGGCGCTGCTCGCGGCGTCATTCTTCTGGTTGCGGCTCGCGCACGCCGTCGTCTACTGGGCGGCTATACCGTATATTCGCACCATCGTTTTCACGCTCGGCTATGTGGTGGTGATCGGACTGTTCGTCGAATTGATGATGTAGAGTCCGGCTGTACGGACAGCTACAGCGACGGTGCTTGCGTTATGATCGAGCCCGTCGCAATCACCATGGCTTCACCCGGCTTGACCTCCTGCCAGAGCGCATCGGCGGATGTCATTTGCACCAATTGACGGGCCGTGAGCGGCGCGACGACGCCGATCATGCGTTCAAGGATTTCGGTTTCATCGCCGCGGAACACAACAACATCGGGATCGCAGAGACTGATCATCTCCCTGCGGGTGTAGTCGGCGACCGCAACCGGCTGTTCGACTACCCGCCCCGCCCGCACCAGCATGCCGACGGCGCGGGAAATTTCCGGCGCAAGCGGACCTTGCGGCGCCCGCGAATAGCGCTGGAGTCCGGTGATCGATGCGCCGTGACGGCGATAATGCTCGAGATCCGCGTACCACAGGATCCGGTTGAGCTTGACGTGTCCGAGTTTGCCGGCGTCGGTGCGGAAAATAACGTAATGCACAGCCGCTGCCACGCGATCCAAATCGATCGCGGCACTGTCCCTGTACCGGGACGATACAATTACGCTTTCCCGACGAAACGCTACGCCATTCACAAAACTGTTATAAATCGCGACGCGAAGTCCGCCAGCGCCGGCTGACCGCTATCCACGGAAATTTTGCGCGGGAACGGCAGCTCGCCGCCAGCGCGGCCACCGCTATCGCGTCGGCACCGGCTTCTCACCGCGGTAATCGTAGAAGCCACGCTGCGCCTTGCGGCCAAGCCAGCCGGCCTCGACGTATTTCACAAGGAGCGGGCATGGGCGGTATTTGGAGTCCGCGAGCCCCTCGTGCAGCACCTGCATGACCGAGAGACAGGTGTCGAGGCCGATGAAATCGGCGAGCTCGAGCGGGCCCATCGGATGGTGCGCGCCGAGCCGCATCGCGTTGTCGATCGCTTCGACATTGCCGACGCCCTCGTAGAGCGTGTAGATCGCCTCGTTGATCATCGGCAGCAGGATGCGGTTGACGATGAAGGCGGGAAAATCCTCAGAGACCGCAATCTGCTTGCCGAGCTTGGTGATGAATTTCTTGGTCGCATCGAACGTCGAGTTGTCGGTGGCGATACCGCGGATGATCTCGACCAATTCCATCAGCGGCACCGGATTCATGAAGTGAATGCCGATGAAGCTTTCCGGACGGTCGGTTGCGGCGGCCAGCCGCGTGATCGAGATCGACGAGGTATTGGTGCCGACGATGGCGTCCGGCTTCAGCGACGGACACAGCGCACTGAAAATCTTGCGCTTGGTCTCCTCGTGCTCGGTCGCCGCCTCGATCACCAGATCGCAGTCGCCGAGATCATCGAGGGTCTTGGCCGGCGAGATGAGTTTGAGCGCCGCCTGCCGTTGCTCATCGCTGATGCGTTGGCGGCTGACCTGGCGAGCGAGGTTGCCGCTGATGGTGGCAAGCCCCTCGGTAATCCGGTCGGGCGCGACGTCGTTGAGCATCACGTGAAAGCCGGAGAGGGCGCAGACATGGGCAATGCCGTTACCCATCTGGCCGGCGCCGACAATGCCGATCTTGCGAATTGAATGGGCCATGCCCTGGGTCCGCTCGCCGCTGGTCTGGGCCCCTTGCTTGGGCCGTTCTTTGACCTCGACCATGTCATTTCACCTTAGTGCTTTCTGAGGTCCCGCGCCAGATTCGGTCAGCGCTTGACCTTGTCCAGCTCGCTCGCTAGTTCCGGCAGGGCGGTATAGAGGTCCGCCACCAATCCAAAGTCGGCAACTTGAAAGATGGGCGCTTCCTCATCTTTGTTGATGGCGACGATGACCTTCGAATCCTTCATGCCGGCCAGATGCTGAATAGCGCCCGAAATGCCGACCGCGATGTAGAGTTCGGGCGCCACGACTTTGCCAGTCTGACCAACCTGCCAATCGTTCGGCGCGTAGCCGGCATCAACGGCGGCGCGGGACGCACCCACCGCGGCGCCAAGCTTATCGGCCACTGGCTCTATATACTTGGTGAAGTTCTCGCGACTTTGCATCGCCCGGCCGCCGGAAATTATGATCTTGGCTGAAGTCAATTCCGGGCGTTCCGACTTGGAGAGTTCCTCGCCGACGAAGCCTGAAATGCCGGGATCGGCCGCGGCGGTAGCCGGCTCCACCGGAGCGGCAGCGGCACCCTCGCCTGTCGGCTGGAAAGCCGCGGTGCGCACAGTGATCACCCTCTTGGCCTCGCCCGAGCGCACGGTCTGGACGGCATTGCCGGCGTAGATCGGCCGCTCGAACGTGTCCGGCGCGACGACTTTGCTGATCTCGGAAATCTGCATAACGTCGAGCAGCGCCGCGACGCGCGGCATGATGTTTTTTCCGCTCGTCGTCGCCGCTGCCATGATGGTGTCGTAAGGGCCGGCGACCGCGACAACGAGCGCCGCAGTCGGCTCGGCCAGCATGTGTTCGTAAGCGGGCGCGTCGGCGAGCAGGACCTTAGCGACGCCGTCGAGCTTGGCCGCGGCCTCGGCCACCACCTTGCAGCCTGAGCCAGCGACCAGAACATGCACCTCGCTGCCAATCGCCTTGGCGGCGGTCAGCGCCTTGTTGGTCGCGTCCTTTAAGGTCTTGTTGTCATGTTCGGCGAGCAACAACGTCGGCATCAGTTATTCTCCGCTCGTCCCCGCGAAAGCGGGGACCCAGCAAAAATCGCGGCGATGACGATGCCTGCCATCTGGATTCCCGCTTGCGCGGGAATGAGCGGACAAAGCGACATTCATACTGCTCCCGACTCTTTGAGCTTCTCGATTAATTCGCCGACAGTCTTGACCTTGACGCCGGCCTTGCGCGCCGGCGGCTCCGTCGTCTTCACCACTTCAAGCCGCGGCTTGATGTCGACGCCATAGTCGGCGGCGGTCTTGTCGTCGATCGGCTTCTTCTTGGCCTTCATGATGTTCGGCAGCGAGGCGTAGCGCGGTTCGTTGAGGCGCAGATCGGTGGTGACGATGGCCGGCATTTTCAGCTTCACCGTCTGCAAACCACCGTCCACTTCGCGCGTAACCATGATGGCATCGCCGTCGAGCGCGATCTTCGACGCGAACGTGCCTTGCGGCCAGCCGAGCAGCGCCGCCAGCATCTGGCCGGTCTGATTGCAATCGTCGTCGATCGCCTGCTTGCCGAGAATGATAAGGCCGGGCTTTTCCGCATCGGCGATGGCTTTGAGGATTTTCGCCACCGCGAGCGGCTCAACGGCGCCTTCGGTCTTCACCAGGATGCCGCGGTCGGCGCCCATGGCGAGCGCGGTACGGATGGTTTCGGCCGCCTGTTGCGGGCCGATCGAGGCAGCGATGATCTCGGTCGCCTTGCCGGCCTCTCTGAGCCGGATCGCCTCTTCGATCGCGATCTCGTCGAAGGGATTCATCGACATTTTGACGTTGCCGAGCTCGACGCCCGAACCGTCTGCCTTGACGCGGATTTTCACGTCTTTGTCGACCGCCCGTTTCACGGGCACGAGAATTTTCATGACTTCAAGCTTGGCTGTGTAAGTTTTGGCTGATGATGGCTTTTTTAGCTGTTTCCGCTGCTTTCTGCCGCGCTTGGCCGCGGCCGATGCTGCGGTGCGGAAACCTAATCGCCACAGCGCTCGCGGTCAACGTGGTGGCGCGGCCCGGCCGGCCGCCGGAAACGGCTCAGAGTGCACGCAATCGAGCAACGGGATCCCCGGGGGCCGCATCAGGACGAACAGCACCGCGCCGGTGATCAGGCCGCCTATATGCGCCCAATAGGCAACGCCATCCTGTGCATTGGAGGCGATTTCGCCGATCTGCAGGATCACCCAGAGGCCGATCAACCAATAGGCGCGCACCCGCAACGGTATGACTCCGAGCAGCGCCGTAACCTTGGCGCACGGCCGGAACAGCAAATAAGCCGCGATGATGCCGGCAATGGCGCCTGACGCCCCGATCAAGTCGATGTTCGACGTCGGATCGCTCAGGACGAAAGCAGCATCGGCGCCAAGGCCGCAGGCGAAATAAAAGAAGAGGAAGCGCCAATGGCCGAGCGCCTCTTCGATGTCATCGCCGAACACGAACAGAAAAATCATGTTACCGAAAATGTGCATGCCGTTGGCATGCACGAACAGGGCGGTGATGAGCGTCAGCGGCGGTGGAATTGGCCCCGTACTCCATTGGCCGGACGTGAGCGCCACAGGAATGAGACCCGCCGCGTGCTCCAGTTGTGCGAGCCCCTCCGGTCCCAGCGTGCTTTGCGCAGCGAAGACAATGACGTTGAGGGCAATGAGGGACCACATGACGTAAGGCGGCGTCGGCCACCGGAACGGGCTGTGATCGTAAAGCGGCATCACCATCGCGCCCGATTCCTCTTAGAGTTGTCCGGAGAGATCATACGGGATTGCATAGCTTTCTCAACATCAGCCTGATGGAAGCGAGACGCAGGAACGCGAGCGCCTTTCGATTGAGATTTTCCCAATCCTTGGCGAGCCGTCGACAGCGCCCGAGCCATGCGAATGTGCGTTCTACCACCCATCGCTTTGGCAGCACGACAAAGCCTTTGGCGTGGTCCGAGCGCTTGACGATCTCGACATTCACTTGCGCCATGATTTTGCTCGCAGCGCGACGGAACACCGGGCCTTGATAGCCGCCATCGGCATAGAGTTTCAGCAGGAACGGATACAGGCCGAACATCGTCGCCATCACCAACGCGCCACCATCGCGATCCTGAATGTCGGCGGCGTGCACGATGGCGTGGATCAGCAGGCCGTGGGTGTCGACGAGAATGTGCCGCTTCTTGCCCTTGATCTTCTTTCCCGCGTCGTAACCCGGAGGATCGATCGACGCCCCCCTTTTTCGGCGCTTTTCACGCTCTGGCTGTCGATCACTGCGGCGGTGGGGCTCGCTTCTCTGGCGACCGCCTCGCGGCACTTCACATAGAGTTCGTGATGGATGCGATCGAGCGTGCCATCCCAACTCCACAGATCGAAGTAATCGTACAAGGTCGAGCGCGGCGGCAAATCCTTTGGGATTGCCCGCCACTGACAGCCAGTCGACAGAATGTACATCAGGCCATTCACCACCTCGCGCATGATCACCGTGCGCTTGTCGCCGCCGCGCTTGCCCGGCGGGATCAACGGTTCGACCAGACCCCATTCGTCGTCGGTGAGATCGCTTGGATAGCGTAATCGGCTGCGGTCATAGCGGCCGCGATTTTCGGTCGTCCACATCGGCGGCCCCTCCGAATCAGGCCCGCCACCCTTGAATCACAAACGATTTATAGGATTCAATAACTCACCGGACAGACACTTAGCGGTTTTCGCCGGGTTTCCAGAGCACGTCGCGTTCGCCTTTGCCGTTGGCGTAGCGGCTGGCGACGAAGAGATAATCGGAAAGGCGATTGACGTATTTCAGCACTTCGGACGTTACGGTTTCGCCGCGCTTGTCCTTGAGTTCCGCAATGAGCCGCTCGGCGCGCCGGCATTGCGTGCGCGCGACATGCAGATAGGCCGCCGCCGCGGCGCCGCCCGGCAGCACGAACGATTTCAGCGGCGCAAGCGCGGCGTTCAACCGGTCGATTTCCTTTTCGAGCCACGTGACCTGCGCCTGCGTCACCGTAAGCCGTGCGCCGCCAGGACCTTTGCCCTTGCCGGGTGTGCACAAATCGGCGCCGACGTCGAACAGATCATTCTGGATACGCGACAACGCGGCATCGAGCACGACGGCCTCGGGTGGAGCATGTTGTCCAGTATGCAGCCGCGCCACGCCGATGGCGGCATTGACCTCGTCAATGGTGCCGTAGGCCGCGATGCGCAAGTCGTATTTCTTGCGTCGCTCGCCGCTCCCGAGTCCGGTCGTACCGTCATCGCCGGTGCGGGTGTAGATCTTGTTGAGCTTGACCATGGCCCGGTTAAATTCGGCTCACTTGTGCATGACCCAGAGCGTGCACATGATGACGATTATGGCGATGAATTGCAGCAGCACGCGAAGCCGCATCAGCTTCTGCGAGGTGTTGCCCGAACCGCCGCGCATCATGTTGACGAGGCCCGCCAGGAGAACAAGCGCCACCGCGCCGATGGCGATGGGAACGGCGACGTGAGACATGAAATCGGCCATGGCGCGCACTGTAGCCCGGATTGAGCGGCAACGAAATCCGGGCTACGAGAGCATCCCAAATCCGCAAAAGGCACCGCAATGATCGTCGATTTCCAGCACCATTTCACGCCGCGCGAACTGATCAAGGACGACCCGGGCGACCGCCTGATCCTCAACTACGACGCCTCTGGCGCGCCGAGCTACACGATCCATTCGCTGCTCTACGATCTCGACGAGCACGTGCGGATGATGGATGTCGCCGGCATCGACGCTGCGTGGCTGACCAGCGCCGCCGGCATGTGCGCCGACCTCGAGACATCCCGATTCATCAACGACAAAGCCAAGAAGGCCGAGCGCGATTATCCCGGCCGCTTCATCGGCGCCGCACACGCTCATCCGCTCGGCGGAGCGGCCGCGTTCAAGGAGTTGGCGCGCTGCCGGCACGAACTCGGCTACCAGGGTGTCACCATCACCTCGGAATTCGACGGCAAGTGGATCGACGATCCGGCGATCGAGCCGTTCTGGGACGAGGTGTGCAAGCTTGGCATGTTCGTGTTTGTGCATCCCGCGCTCAAGCTCAACCGCGCCGAGCAATTCGACGCCTACGATACCGCGCGCGGTGTCGGCCGCGAGTTCTCGCTGATCATGGCGACCATCCGCCTGGTCAATTCCGGCGTGTTCGATCGCCATCCCGAACTCACCGTGCACATGGCGCATCTGTCGGGTGGTATGGCCGGCATGCTGTCGCGCATCCGCTGCTTCCAGGACAAGGAGTTCTGGGGCACCGCCGGCAACAAGCGCCACGGCATCGCGCCGAAGCACGATTTCGATCACTACATCGCGCATAATCTGGTGTTCGACACCGCGGGATTTGCCGGCGGCATCGGCGCGGTCAAGGCCGGGCTGTGCGAAATCCCCGCCTCGCGCATCGTGTTCGCCACCGACTACCCGCAGGAAATCCGCAAGCGGGAGATCGTGCGCGATTTCGTGCGCGACATCCGCGGGCTTGGCGTCGACGGCGAAAAAATCCTTTCGGGCAATGTCGGGCTGTTGCTCAAAGGGAAATAACCCGTCGGAAACACCTCATGCGAAAGCAATGCGTGAGTGGCGGCGGAACAACAGCCACAGCACGATCGCGCCATTGACCGCGTTCCAACCCAGGCCATTGAAAAATGCGGCCCGGTACGAACCGGTCAAATCGAAAATGTATCCGGACAGCCAGCCGCCGAGCGCCATGCCGAACAGGCTCATCATCAGAATGATGCCGATGCGCGCGCCGGCCTCCTTGGCCGGGAAATATTCCCGCACGATGATGGCATAACTCGGCACGATGCCGCCCTGAAACAGGCCGAACAGTGCCGAGACGACGTACAGCGACGTCAGTCCGTCATAGAGCAGATAGAGCAGCAGCGCGATGCCCTGTAGCGCCGACCCCAGCATCAGCGTCGGCATGCCGCCAATGCGGTCAGCGATGAACCCCGAACCGACGCGGCCGACGATGCCAAACGCCATCATCAGCGCCAGCATGTCGGCGCCGCGGGCGACGCCATAACCGAGATCGCCGCAATAGGCGACGATGTGAACCTGCGGCATCGACATCGCAACACAGCAGCAGACCGATGCCAGCGCCAGAAGCGTTTGCAGCGCGCCCGATGAAAGGCCCAGCATCGCGGGCGTACCTGAGCGCGCAGCGACGCTCGCGTTCATGGTCACGGCCGGCGCCCGCCCGCGCAACGCGACAAGGCCGATCAGAAACATTGCCGCGCCGCAGGTCAGCGCGATGGCGACATGGGTCGCGCGCCAGCCGTAGAGTGCGATGGAATGCTGCACGATCGGCGGCCATATCGTGCCGGCGATGTAATTCCCCGATGAGCACAGCGTCACCGCGACGCCGCGGCGGCGGACAAACCAGTTCGAAATGTCCGCCATCAGCGGACCGAATGTCACGGAGCTGCCGAATCCGATGACGGCATGCGCAAGAGCGAATACGACGATATTGCCGGCGCTGGCGGCACCAAGATAGCCGAGGCTCAGCGCCACGGCGCCGACCGCGAGCGGTCCCAGAACCCCGGCAATATCGAGAAGGCGACCCATGATCACGCCACCGAGGGCAAACCCGACCATCGCCAGAGTGAATGGCAACGATGCCTCCGCTCGGGGCACCCCGAACTCCGCTTGCACCGCCGGAAGCGCCACCACGACCGACCACATCCCGACGCCGCCGATGGTCGAGACAAGCATCGTCGCGGCGAGACGCAGCCACGCCTGCCCCGAATCGGGGAGAGGCCCTTCGCCTAAAGACTTCGCTGCGAGTGATTCCACCGGGCGACATTCACCGACGTGAATAACACCGTCAATCCCCGCGACTTTCAGACGGCGCCGCCAATCGAGTTCGCAACGATTCACGCCATCAAATGGCCGGCCCGTTTACCGCTTGGGGTATGCAGTGAAAATGTAATCTTGCGCCGCCACCGCCGTATGGCAGGCATACCCGCATTTGGCGTCGGTCCCTTGAGGCGTAAACGTGTCAGACGCGGCATCATAATCAAAATTGGCGTATGCCCATCCGTGCGTATCCGGGAATCTTTTGGAATCTTTTTCGATCACGTCGACCGCCTTCAGGACGTCCGGCACCTGCACGAAATAAGGGGACACGGGATTCTTTTTGAAGCTCCACTCGATCTTCACAATCTTGGAGCCCTCGGGAAAAAACTTGCCAGTGGCCGGAAGGCCTTGTCTGTAAGCTTTTATCATCACGTCATTCGCCACAATTTCTTTCAATTGCGTTTCGGTCTGACTGACGGCGACGTCCTTCCAGTCTTCATATCCTTTGAAATCGCCAAATGAGAGTTGGCCCAATTTCAGCGTGTACCTGTCCTGCGCCGCATAAGCCAGACTGCCCAAGACGGCGAAGAACACCAAAACAATCGCAATCACCGAGGATGGAGTTCTCTGCATGGCTCACTCCTGCGTTGCTGTTTGCGGATCAAAGTAGTCCCGTCACACGTCAGATTCTGAGTTTAGCGTGCCCACCGGCGGCACAAGTGCTGGCTATCAAAGAAGCGGCGGTTTCGGAGTTGGCCGCTTTATGACAATACGCTGACGCCTCAAATTTCGCGTCCGCGAATAATCCACATATTCTGCGCGTTAATTGCCGCAACCACAAGGCCAATGGCGACTTCATTAGGACGATACGATACGTACGCGCGATGTCCGCTTTAATCCGGAAGGCAACATTCGACGACCCGCGCCGGCCTCCATTCGGCTTCCGGTGTGGACGTCCGCGGCTTAGTTTGTCCCATCCAGCAATCTGCGCGCGATGACGTGCGCCTGGATTTCGGCTGCACCCTCGAAAATATTGAGGATGCGGGCATCGCACAGAATACGCGATATCGGAAACTCGAGCGCGAAGCCGTTGCCGCCATGGATCTGCACGGCATTGTCGGCGGCAGCCCAGGCGACGCGTGCGGCAAGAAGTTTCGCCATGCCTGCTTCGAGATCGCAGCGGCGCCCGGAATCCTTCTGCCGCGCGGCGTAATAGGTGAGTTGGCGCGCGATCATGATCTCGACCGCCATCATGGCGAGCTTGTCGGAGACCCGAGGGAAGGCAGCAATCGGCTCGCCGAACTGCACGCGCGCCGTGGCGTAGCTCAGCCCCTGCTCCATCGCCGCCTGCGCCACGCCAATGGCGCGCGCCGCGGTCTGGATGCGCGCCGACTCGAACGTCGCCATCAATTGCTTGAATCCCATACCCTCGATGCCGCCGAGAAGATTTTCCGCCTTGACGGCAAAGCCATCGAACGCGATCTCGAACTCCTTCATGCCGCGATAGCCGAGCACCTCGATCTCGCTGCCGCTCATGCCCGGGGCGGGGAACGGATTCTTGTCGTCGCCGCGCGGCTTTTCGGCAAGCAGCATGGACAGGCCGCGATAACCGCTCTCCGCCGGATTGGTGCGCACCAGGAGCGTCATCAGGTCGGCGCGCACCGGGTGCGTGATCCAGGTCTTGTTGCCGTAGACTTTGTAAGTGTTGCCCTCCCGCACTGCGCGGGTGCGCAAACTCGCGAGATCGGAGCCGGTGTTCGGCTCGGTGAACACCGCGGTCGGCAAGACCTCGCCCGACGCGATCTTCGGCAGCCATTTACGTTTCTGATCCTCGGTGCCGGAGCCGAGGATCAATTCGGCGGCGATCTCTGAGCGGGTGCCAAGCGAGCCGACGCCGATATAGCCGCGCGACAATTCCTCGGAGACGACGCACATCGACTCCTTGCCGAGCCCCATACCGCCGTAGTCCTCCGGAATCGTGAGGCTGAACACGCCGAGCTCGGACATCTGCTCAAGGACCTCGAGCGGAATGTATTCGTTGCGCAGGTGCCATTGCTGGGCATGCGGCACGACTTGGCCGTCGGCAAATTTGCGCATTTCCTCGCGGATCGAATCGAGCGTGTCGTCGAGGCCGCAGGCGCCGACGGTCACGTCCGGCCGCTCGCGCATCAGCTCGGCGAGCCGGGCGCGGCGCGGCGCGGTGTTGCCGGTGGCGATCAGATGATCGATGGCGGGCGTAACGCGCGCCGCCACCGCCGACGTGCTCAGCCCGAGATCGGCAAGGCGCACGATCTCACCCTGGCTCATCGGTATGCCGCCGAGAATTTGCGCCAAAAATTCGCCGGCGCCGATCCGCACCAGAAGCTCTTCGGTCTCGCCAAAGGAACCCGCGGCCTGAAGCCGCTCGGCGTAAGCGGCAAGCTGCCGGATGGCTTCGACATAGGTTGCGAGCCAGGCAAGTCCATGCGCGGCACGCTGTTCGCGATCGAACACGCGCGCCATCGGGCGGCCTGCGACCGTCACCCGGGCTGCGACGGAGCGGCGCGCATCAGCAAACAACGCTTCAGCAGCAGCGACTGCGTCGTGCAACGCGGTTTTCAATTCATCGCGGGCGGGCATAGTCGATATGGCAACCGACATGGAGCACTCCGAAGACCTGAAATTTAAGCCGCCCGGACGGCCCCACTGACTCTACGCGTGCACTGCACAAAAGCCAACGTCCCTGCTTCCCTCCTTCCCCTGCGGAGCAGCTGCCGGCCCGCATGGCGCGCGGCACCCAGGCGACAGCGGAAAAACCGCAATATGAGAGCGTTTATTGCCAAATCTTAACCATTTTCCGTTTTGCTTGCGTGAAATGCCGCTGGGATGCGGCGCGGCAGCCAGGTCCCGCTACGGTCCCCATGTCCATGCCAGAAATGTTCTCCAAGCTGTCGGTCCGAGCTCGCATCGTCGTGCTGGCCGCCATCCCCGTGATCGGTATCCTCGCCATCGGGCTTGCCTATATGACCGGCGATTTCGAGGTCGGCCGCGCCTTTGACAGCGTGCACCGCGACTCGGCCGTCGCCGACGCCAGCCGCGATCTCAAAACCGCACTGTTGATGATGCGCGCCGCGACCACCGAGTACGTCGCGCGGCCGTCCGATCAGCAAGCCCAGGATTTCGCCGAAAGCCAGGATCAGGCGATGACATCGCTCGACCGCATCGCCGGTGTGATCGACGCGTCCGAGCAGGATGTTATTACGCCGCTGCGCATCACCGTGCGCGATCTCAAGACCAGCTTCGAAAGCCTGGTCAACGAGCAGAAATCGCTGGGTTATACCGAACACGACGGCGTCAATGCCGAGCTCAACGCCGCCAGCGCGGCGGTCGAGAAGATCATTCACGACGATCTGTCGTGGGTCGCCGACGTCGACGCGGCGCGGCTCCTGATGTCGCTCTTGACCATGCGCCGCGACGAGATCGAATACCGGCTCACACGGGCGCGCACCGCCGAAAGGCACTTTCTCGACGAGGTGAAGAATTTCAACGGGCTGTTCGACTCGGTCGACGGCGCACCGTCAATGAAGAAGAAGCTCAGCGATCAGGTACAGGCTTACAGCTACGCCTTCGCGCAATGGGTCGCGAGTACCGACAATATCCAGCCGTTGGTCGAGTTGATCGCCCACGATACCGAAAGCGTGCTGCCCGAAGCCGACAAGATCATCGCCGCGTCGCGCGACAGCGCCGACGAAGCGACCAGCACGCTTGCTTCGTCGCGGACGCACATTCGCGATTTCATCGTCTGGGGCGGTTTGGCCGTGGTGCTAATCGGGCTGGCCTGCAGCTGGCGCATCGGCCGTTCCATCACTTATCCGCTGGAGGGTCTGGCGGCGGCGATGAAGCGACTCGCCGCCGGCGACACGTCGGCCTCCATACCGGCCACCAGATCCCAGGACGAGATCGGCGTCATGGCGCGCACCGTGATCGTGTTCCGCGACAATATGATCGAGCGCGAGCGACTTTCGATAGTTGAACAGCAAACCAATTCCACACGGGTGAAACGCGGTGAGTCGATCGCGGCCATGATCGACAAGTTCCGCGCCTCGGTCGAACAGGCGCTGGCGCGCTTGCGGGACGCCGCAGGCCGGCTCGAAGCCGCGTCGAGCGGGCTCAACACCGCGGCCGATTCGGTGAGCTTCGAAGCGCGCGACGCCGAGAACCGCGTCGGCACCGCCGCGGTCAATGTCACAACCGTCGCAAGCTCGATCGAGGAGCTGGCCGCCTCAATCGGCGAGATCGCGTTGCAGGCGACGCGTTCGACCGAAGTCGCCGGCCGTGCCGTTGCGGAGTCGAAACGCACCGTCAATACCATGACCGAGCTCGGCAGCGCCGCCAACCGTATCGGCGAAGTGGTCGGACTCATTCAGGCAATCGCAGGCCAGACCAATCTGCTCGCGCTCAACGCCACCATCGAGGCGGCCCGCGCCGGCGAGGCCGGCCGTGGCTTTGCCGTGGTCGCCACCGAAGTGAAATCGCTTGCTGCGCAGACAGCGCGCGCCACCGAGGACATCGCCGCCCAGATCGGCTCGATCCAGTCGGCGACCGCAGATGCCGCACAGGCCATCGAACAGGTCTCCTCGATCATCGACGACATGTCGGAGATCGCCGCCACCGTCGCGAGTACGGTCGAGGAACAGAACAGCGCGGTGTCGTCGATCGCCGAAGGCGTCAACCGGGCTTCGGTCGAGGCGAGCACCGGCGCCGAGGCGATGAGCAGAGTCGCCGGCGCGACCATCGGCGCCCGCGCCACCGCCGCCGACGTCAAGGATCTGGCCGATGCGCTCGCCGCCGAGGCCGCGAGCCTGCAGGGTGAAGTCCGCCGCTTCCTCACTGAAGTGCAGGCGGCCTAGCTACGGCAACGCCAAAAGGCCGGTCGCGATCCCCAGCATCGCCAGCGCCGACAGCGCCAGCGACCAGTGCACGCCGATGAAACTGCCGAGCAATCCGACTGAAATGCCCGAGAAGGCACGCAGGCCGAGGCTTGCCATATTGAATAGACCGATGACGCGGCCACGCATATCAGGCGGCGCATTGAGTTGCACCAGCGTCTGCGCCATGGCGTTGAACGCCAGTTCAAGAAAGCCGGCCGCGAACAGCAGCACCAATGCCAGCGGATAGCTTCTCACCAGTGAGAAGCCGGCGAGCGACAAACACCATAGCATCGCAAGAATGATCGCGGTGCGCTGCTTTGGCGGCAGCAATCCCCGCCCCTCAAGCACCGTGCCGGCAAGAAACCCGCCGCCTGCGTCGGCAGCCAGCAGCATGCTGTAGGACACTCCCGGATCGCCGTGGCCCAGATCATGCGCGAAGTTCGGCATCTGCGCGTTGTAAGCATTGCCGACGAAAAACGACGAGCAGCCAGCCAGAAGCGTCATTGCGATAATAACCGGATGCTGGGCAACATCGCGGAGTGCTTGCACGATGTCGGCCAGGCCTCGGACTGCCCGTGGCGGCGCCGTGCCACCGGCGCGAAAACGCGGTCCGTAAGGCGCGTTCACCAGCCAGAGCACGAGCGGCACGTAAAATACTGTGTTGAGCAGAATCCCCCAGGATGGCCCCAGTGCAAGCAGTATCACGCCGCCGACTGCCGGACCGATAAGCACCCCGGCATAGCGCGCGGTGGCGTTGAGACGCACAGCGCTGCTCAGGTCGGCGGGGCCGACGATATCATAGAGCAACAATTGATTGGGCGTTTGCCACAGCACGCCGGCGCAGCCGTGAATGATCAGAAGCACCATGGCTTGCCACATCTGCAATGTGTCGGTGAAAAAGAAGTAGCTCCAGCCGAGCGAGGCGATAATGAATAAGCCCATACCGCACTGGATGATGCGACGCGGATCGAAACGGTCGGCGAGCGCGCCGCTCGCCACCGAGAACACCAGAAACGGCAACCAATGTGACACGACGGCGAAACCCGCCAACGCTGGCGAATGGAATTTCTGGAACAGCATCCAGTAGCTGATCACGTGCTCGATATTGTCGGCCATCATTGCGATGACATAAGTGCCGAATTGAGCCTGGAAGCCGCGATAGCGCATCGCGGCGAAGGACTGCGTCGCAGCCGCCGGTGGTGGTGGTGCGATGATTTCCGGATCAATCTTCAAGGAAACACTTGCTTCAAAGAAACACTAGCTTCGAGGAAACATTTGGCGGTCGGGGTATCGCGGCTATCGACAGCGAACCGATTGCGACTCGCTCTGCTCCCCTCATTCGCATCCGCGCGCCCATCTGCCTAGCGGCGTTGGCAAGTGGCGGCCATGCAAGAATGCATTTTAGAGTTCGAAGAATTCGCAATTCCGCAAGGAAGATCGGATCAAGCGCGTAACTGGCGGCAGCGAACTGTCACCCCGTCGGGGACCGTCTCATAGCGTCGTGGACAGGGCAGAAGGAACTGGCCGGGCATGTGTTATGATTGACACATTGGCCGCTGGAACCCGTTCAATTTGAACACTATCCGCCTCTGCTACCGTGTCGTCATGGACGCTTTCTTTCGCTTCAACGCCGACGACGGCTGGGCGATCGCGAGCCATATCGCGCTATCGACGCTGATGTCGATGTTTCCGTTCCTGATCCTGGTGACGGCGATCGCCGGCTTCATCGGCTCGACCGATCTTGCCGACGAGGTGGCTCGTTTGATCATCGCGGCGTGGCCGCGTGAAGTTTCCGAAGGCATCGCCGGGCAGATTCACAGCGTACTCACCACCGCCCGCGGCGACGTTCTGACTGTCGGTGCCATTTTCGCGATCTATTTCGCCTCGAGCGGGGTTGAGAGCCTGCGCATCGGTCTCAACCGCGCCTATGGTCTGGTCGATCCGCGGCCATGGTGGCAGTGCCGGCTGGAATCGATCGGCTATGTGCTGGTCGCCGCGGTTGGACTGCTGGCGCTAGCCTTTCTCGTCGTGCTCGGTCCATTGGTCTTCAGGGCGGCGCTGACCTATGCACCTTGGCTCGACCCTCTTGAAAGACACTACGACGTCGGCCGCCTCGGCATCGCGACCGTTCTGCTGACAACGTCGCTACTGATCCTGCATATGTGGCTGCCGGCGGGTCGCCGGCCGTTCGGGGCCGTCTGGCCTGGCATCATCGCGACGCTATTGTTGTGGCTTTTTGCCGGCTTTGTTTTCGGCCGCTATTTGTCCGATTTTTCCTACGCCTACGTCACCTATTACGCCGGCCTCGCTTCGGCGATGATCGCGCTGGTGTTTCTCTATTTCACCGCGCTGATCTTCATCTACGGCGGCGAACTCAACGCCGCGATCGCGCGTGTGCGCAAAAATCGGAATGGAATGAGAATCGATCCGGCTCCGATCCCCTCGTCCCACGGAAGCGCAGACCCAGCCAAAGTCCCGTTTGCGCAGGAATAAGCGGAGTGGCTCAGCCCCGCGTCGATTGCCGGTTCAGTTCCGGCACCGACGCCGCTTCCAGCGCATCCTCAAAGTTGCGTAGGCCCGTCCGCGGGGCATTGACCAGCACTGCCATGTTGCCGGGCTTGTGCCGGTTGGTGCGCATCAACTCGTGGGCGTAGGGAATCTTGTCCCAAGGAAACACATCGCTCATGCACGGATCGATACGCCGGTCGATGACGAACTGATTGGCGGCGCTGGCTTGCTTGAGATGAGCGAAGTGCGAGCCCTGGATGCGCTTCTGCCGCATCCAGACGTAACGGGCGTCGAACGTGATGTTGAAGCCCGAGGTGCCGGCGCAGAACACCACCATACCGCCGCGCTTGACCACCAGACACGACACCGGGAACGTCGCCTCGCCGGGATGTTCGAAGACGATGTCGACGTCGTGCTTGCCGGTGATGTCCCAGATCGCCTTGCCGAAGCGGCGCGCCTCTTTGACCCAGGTGTCGTATTCCGGCGTGCCGACTTTCGGCATCTGACCCCAGCACTTGAATTCGCTGCGGTTGATGACGCCCTTGGCGCCGAGATTGAAGACGTATTCGTTTTTGGAATCGTCGGAGACGATGCCGATGGCGTTGGCGCCCGACGCCGCGACAAGCTGAACGCCGAACACCCCAAGGCCGCCGGACGCGCCCCAGACCAGCACGTTATCGCCTGGTTTGAGAATGTGCGGCGCATGGCCGAACAGCATGCGGTATGCCGTGGCCAGGGTCAGCGTGTAGCAGGCCGATTCTTCCCAGGTCAGATGCGGCGGTTTGTGCATAAGCTGGCGCGATTGCACGCGGCAGAATTGCGCGAACGAGCCGTCCGGCGTCTCGTAGCCCCAAATGCGCTGCGACGGCGACAACAGCGGGTCGCCGCCATTGCACTCCTCGTCGTCGCCGTCATCCTGATTGCAATGGATGATGACTTCGTCGCCGATTTTCCAGCGCTTCACTTTCGAACCGACCGCCCAAACTATGCCGGACGCATCGGAGCCGGCGATATGGAATGGCTGCTTGTGACCATCGAACGGGGAAACCGGAACGCCGAGGCCGGCCCACACGCCGTTGTAATTGACGCCGCCGGCCATGACGTAGACTAGCACTTCGTCCTCGGCGATCGGCCAGGTCGGCACGACCTCGCCCTGCATCGCTTTTTCCGGCAGGCCGTGACGCTCCTTGCGGATTGCCCAAGCGTGCATGGTCGCCGGCACATGGCCGAGCGGCGGAATCTCGCCGATGTCGTAAAGATCTTTGAGCGGCGCGGCTGACGGTTTCTTTTGCGCGACGGCCATGATGGACTCCGATAATTGCCTATCAGTCTGCCGCACTTCATGTTGCGGTGCAACAATTAGTTAGTCCACAACCGGGAGACAGTCTGATGCGGCGACCTGCTGACAACATTCGCGTCACGTCCTAGTGTCGGCTGGCGTGGCTCATCGCGCATAGCGTCAAGCGAACCTGGCCCTTGCCGGGACCGGGAACAGGGGAAAAACATGGGCATCATTATTTGGCTGATCGTCGGCGCAATTGCAGGCTGGCTTGCCGGCATGGTGGTAAAGGGCGGCGGCTTCGGGCTGATCGGCGACATTATTGTCGGCATCATCGGCGCCCTGATCGCCGGCTGGCTGTTGCCGCGGCTCGGGATTTTTATTGGCGGCGACTTCATCGGCGACATCATCAACGCCTTCATCGGCGCAGTGATCCTGCTGATCATCCTCAGACTGGTAAAGCGCGCCTGATCGCGAACGGCGCGAACTCTTCTCAGCGCCGCACGCGATAGATCACAAGATCGGTAGCGTCGGCCGGAATCCTGTCAAGGAAACCGGGCGGCTGATTTTTGCTCAGTGCAGCCACAAGGCTGTCCGGTGCTGCCGCGACATAATTATAGCGCTCCGGAGCGCCCGGACAGAACGCGACATAATCGATGCCGCGCGTGGCCATGCGGGCTTTGGCGTCATCCGGCGCCGCCAGGAACATGTCGAGCATGGCGAGGTTGCCGGCTTGATTGCGGTGATAGGGCGCGGCCAGCACGGTTTGTTCTGAGTTCAGCAGAATGAATGGTCCGGCATCGATGAAAGCAAGCACCTGGCCACGCGGCAGCGTGGCGAGCGGCGCATAGTCCGACGCGCGCTGGCAAGTGCCGGCATCGCCGCTCTCGACGATTTTCGGTGCGGCAACGTCCGTGGCCATGACGGCATGGGCCGCGCCGCTGCCGAGCACCACCAGCGTAACGGGGTTGAGAAACAGCATGGCGATGAGCGCGACGCGGGAAACACCGAAATAGGAAGGCCGATTTTCGAGCGCGGGCAGCATTTGCAGCAGCGCAGCGGGGACAAGCACGGCACCCAACGCGTTGGCGCCGCCAGCGCCACGCACCTCCCAGACCGACACCAAAGCAACCGCTGCAAGCGACGCAGTGCAGGCGATCCAGTTCCAGCGCTGCTCGCCGCGCTCCCGCACGCAGCGGATTATCCCGAGCACGAGCGCTACGAGCGGGATGCCGAAATAGGCCGGAACCTGTTGCGGTAGATCGCGCAACATCGAGAACAGATTGCGGGCCTCATTGACCGAGGAAAGCCAGAGGGTCACGAGCCGAGGATCGAGTTGCGCGTAGGGATCGGCGAAGCATTGCGGCGCGCTAGTTCCGACGAAAGCGGCAAGCAGCGCGACCACCCCGGCCGCCGCGGCGCCCCGGCTTCCAATCGAATGGAGTCGCGGCAGCGCTGCGAGCGCTGCAAGACCGAAGCCGCCGATAGCAAGCGCTCCGACCTGCCCGATCGAAATTGCGTCGCAACGGACAATGAGATAATCGGCGGGCGCGATGGTCGAAATGGCGAGGAGGATCGCTCCTGCCGCCAGCGCAAGGGCGTAAGCCACGGTCGCGCGTTTGCAGCGGTCGCCCTCGACGATCCAGCGCAAACCCACGACAGCCGCAAGCGCCGCGACCGCCGGTACCATTTCCTGCCCAACCGCGACCGACAAAGCGCCGAGAAGCCCCGCAGCGGCGGCATCGCGTGGCCGCGACGGCATGCGCGTGAAGAACGCCAACGCCCAGACCAGCAACACGAGTTGCACATTGTGATGATGGATGGCGCCGGTGCGGAAATTCTGCAGGACCGGTACCATGAGCACTGCGAGAACGAGCGCAAGGCGCGCCGCGGCATGACCGGCAAGTTCGCGTGCAAGCCGCGATATTCCGGCCAGAAACATCAGCAGCAGAGCCGTCGGCCATACGATCAGAGCGAATTTTTCGGCAAAAGCTGTCGCGACGAACAATGAAGTAGACTTGATGACCAGCGCGAGCGGAAGGTCGATCAGGCGCGACCAGTGACTAGCGACGCCGCCGGGCGGATCCAGGCGATATTGCGTCATGTCGAACCAGCTTTGGCCCGCCAGCAGATCGCGCACCTCGACCAGCCGCATGGCGTCGTCGGTGGACAGGCTGTTGATGCCCGAAGCGATGCACAACGAGAAGACCGCGACCGCCCACATCAACAGCAGGAAATTGCGTGTGTCGCGCTGTTGATCGTGGCAGGCTCCAGAGCTGGCCGCCGGCAAGGACATCGGAAAGCAGACTCCGCGTTCGCGTCAGCGGCAAGCTAGGACGGCGGCCTTAAAACTCGATGAAGTTGATATTGCATTGCAGCAAAATCCGCGTCACAGTGGCGTTGCCGGGCTGCGTGCAACACCGATGCGCGACCAACAAAGCGACAAGCCAGTGCGCGATAAGCCGCGGAGCGCCAAGCCGTGGATTTTCCGCACCTATGCGGGTCATTCGACTGCCGCGGCATCGAACGCGCTCTATCGCAACAACCTGAGCAAAGGGCAGACCGGCCTTTCGGTCGCCTTCGATCTGCCGACGCAAACCGGCTACGACAGCGATCACCCGCTGGCCAAGGGCGAAGTCGGCAAGGTCGGCGTGCCAATCTCGCATATCGGCGACATGCGCATGCTGTTCGACGGCATCCCGCTCGGCGAGATGAATACGTCGTTGACGATCAACGCCACCGCCGCCTGGCTGCTTGCCCTCTACACTGCGGTCGCCGACGAGCAAAATGTGCCGCGCACAAAGCTGCAGGGCACCACGCAGAACGACATCATCAAGGAATATCTGTCACGCGGTACTTACGTATTCCCGCCGGCGCCGTCGATGCGGCTGATCAAGGACATGATCCTGTTCACGACCCGTGAACTGCCGAAATGGAATCCGATGAATGTGTGCTCCTATCACCTGCAGGAAGCCGGCGCGACGCCGGTGCAGGAACTCGCTTTCGCGCTCGCCACCGCGGTTGCGGTGCTCGACACGGTGAAAGCGGCCGGCGGCGTCAACGATTTCGGCGAGGTGGTCGGACGTATCTCGTTTTTCGTCAACGCATCGACGCGCTTCATCACCGAAATGTGCAAGATGCGCGCGTTCACCGAGCTGTGGGATGAAATCACGGGCGAGCGCTATGGCGTGACTGAAGCCAAGCAGCGGCTGTTCCGCTACGGCGTGCAGGTCAACTCGCTCGGCCTCACCGAACAGCAGCCGGAAAACAACGTCTACCGGATTCTTCTTTCGACGCTGGCGGTGACGCTGTCGAAGGACGCCCGTGCCCGCGCCGTGCAGCTCCCGGCATGGAACGAAGCGCTCGGCCTGCCGCGGCCGTGGGACCAGCAATGGTCCATCCGCATGCAGCAGATTTTGGCCTACGAAACCGACCTGCTGGAGTACGACGACTTGTTTGACGGCTCGCCGGTCATCGCGAAAAAAGTCGAGGAACTCAAGCGCGCGGCACTCGACGAGCTCGACCACATCGAGCGGCTCGGCGGCGCCATCGCTGCGGTCGAGATGGGCTACATGAAAGCCCAACTGGTCGAGAGCAACACCGCGCGGCTCGAGGCGATCGAACGCAACGAGCTGGCCGTCATCGGCGTCAACCGGTTCGTGGAAACCGAGCCCTCGCCGCTGACAACCGGCGAAGACACGATCATGACCGTCGCGCCAGGGGTGGAGGCCGAGCAGATTGCGCGGTTGAATGAATGGCGGCAAACGCGCGACGCCAAGGCCGTCGCGTCCGCACTAGACGACCTGCGGGCGGCGGCACGCGACGGCCGCAACATCATGCCGCCGTCGATCGCCTGCGCCAAAGCCGGAGTGACCACGGGCGAATGGGGTTTTGCGCTTCGCGGAGCGTTCGGTGAATATCGCGCCCCGACCGGCGTCGGCCGCGCGGCGCGCAACGACACGACGGGGCTTGACGATATCCGCGGCGAGGTCGACCGGGTGTCGAAGAAGCTCGGCCGCCGCGTAAAATTCCTGGTCGGCAAGCCTGGCCTGGACGGTCATTCCAATGGCGCCGAGCAGATCGCTGTGCGCGCGCGCGATGCCGGCATGGACGTTGTCTACGAGGGCATCCGTCTTACGCCGGAAGCCATCGTCACGGCCGCGGCCGAAGGCAACGTGCATGTCATCGGCCTGTCGATCCTGTCGGGCTCGCACCTGCCGCTCGTTCGCGATGTGGTGATGCGCATGCAGGCTGCCGGTCTCGATGACGTGCCGGTGGTCGTTGGCGGCATCATTCCGCCGGAGGACGAAATCGCGCTCAAAAAGGTCGGCGTCGCCGCGGTCTATACGCCGAAGGATTTCGAACTGAACCGCATCATGACCGACGTGCTCCGCATCGTCGAAGAATCGGCGGAAGCCGCAAAGGCGGACGCGGCGGAATAGACCTGCGATCATTACCGCGCGTGTCCGAATAACGCCGCAACGCGCTCATCCTTGAGTGCGTAAACAATCAGGGGTCAGGCCGGCAACACCGCCGCGACGACTGCGGCGAGCGCGCTCGGGCTGATCGGCTTACGCAGATAAGCGTTCATGCCGGCGGCGTGCGCCGCCTCTTCGTCGCCGCTCTCGGTGCGGCCAGAAATTCCGATGATCGGCGTACGCCCGCATGGCGCGATCAGAGCACGAATGCGACGCGTCGATTCCAGCCCGTCGACGCCTGGCAGCTTCACGTCCATCAGTACAACGTCATAGCCACGCTTGATCGCATCAATCGCCTCCTCGCCGCTGCCGACAAAATCGGCGCGATGGCCGAGCTCAGTAAGGATGGTGTTGAGGATGACGCGTCCGTAGGGGTTGTCTTCCGCGCACAGCACCGTAAGGCGGCGCGCCGGCGACGTGGTGTGCTGTGAACGCGTGGCGGCCGCAGCCTCGACAGAGGCGACCGGCAGCACGGCCGAGAAACGAAAGCGTGAGCCACGGCCTAGCGCGCTGGTCACCGTCAAATTGCCGCGCATCAGCTTGGCCAGAAGCTTGACGACGACGAGGCCAAGGCCAGCCCCGCCGTAGCGTCGCGCGATGTCGGGGCTCGCCTGCGTGAACGGACGAAACAGCCGCCTGATCTCGGCGCGCGTCATTCCGATGCCGCTGTCGGCAACGGTGAAAACGAGTTTCACCTGCCCGCGCGATGTGCGCGTCGAATGTACGTCAAGTTGTACGCCGCCGCGCTCGGTGAATTTTACTGCGTTGTCGATCAGATTCTCGAGCGCGGCGCGCAATCGCACCGCATCGCCAACCAGCAACTCCGGTAGATCACCGGCAACCGTCACCTCGGCGCCGAGCTCTTTGGTCTCCGCGCGCGCCCTCAGGGCTTCCGTCAGATCTTCGACGAGACGCCGCGGCCGGAACGGCTGCTGCTGCAGCACCAGCCCGCCGGCATCCGACTTGGCGGCGTCGATCACTAACGTGGTCAGCGATGCGAGATGCTCGGCGCTGGTCTTGATGCCGATGGCCCAGCGCCGTTCGCGCTCGCCAAGACCGGAACTCGCCAGCAATTCACCGAGTGCCAGAATGCCGGTGAGCGCGGTTCGGATATCATGTGCGAACGCCGCCAGCGCGGCCTCAGTCGCTCGCGCGGCATTGGCGGAGCGCGGCTTGCCGCGGCGCGCCGGCTTTGCGGTAGACTTTTTGCTAAACCTCGATTGTACCATGACTGCCAGCCGCCTTCAGAATGGCACGGTGCCGCACAGAACAAAACCGGCTCTAACGGCCAAGCCCAACCATGCGCCGGATATCCGCCGCGGTGGCGCCCTCGGCGCGCAGCTCGCGCAGGCTTTTTGCCTGCTTCGATTTCGACAGTTTATTGCCATCGGAGTCGAGGATGAGCGAGTGGTGGTGGTAGCTCGGCTCCGGCAGGCCGAGCAGCACTTGCAGCAGGCGGTGGATGCTGGTGGTCCAGAACAAGTCCTGTCCGCGCACGATATCGCTCGCAGCTTGAAGGGCGTCATCGACGGTGACGGCGAGGTGATAGCTGCCCGGTGTCTCCTTACGCGCGAGCACGACGTCGCCCCACATTTGCGGCACGGCGATGACATGGCCGGTCTGGCCCTGCGGCCCGAGGCCGGTCTCGTTCCAGGTCAGCACGCCGGCACGTGCAACCGCGGCGTCCACGGCAAGCCGCAATGCGTACGCCTCACCGGAATAAACCCGGCGCTTGCGCTCGGCCGCCGACAGTTTACGGCCGCGCCCCGGATAAAGCGGCGCGCCGTCGGGATCGCGCGGCCAACGACCGGCTTTGTCGCGCTCGGCCACAAGCGCGGCGATTTCGCCGCGGCTCTCGAAACTCGGATACAGCACCCCCATCGCATCGAGCTTGAGGAGAGCCGCTTCGTAGTCAGCAAAATGTTCGCTCTGTCGCCGCACCGCTGGCTCCCAAAAGATTCCGAGCCAGGTCAGATCCTCGTAGATCGCCGCTTCGTATTCCGGCCGCGATCGTCCAACATCGATATCCTCGATGCGCAGCAACAGCCGGCCACCCAGATCGCGCGCCATGTCGGCATTGAGCAATGCCGAATAGGCATGCCCCAGGTGCAGGAATCCGTTCGGACTCGGCGCAAAACGCAGGATGCGGGTGTACATCGACGCTTCGCTCGTGAACTGTGGAGCTTGACCGGCGCTCTCCCGTCAATCAAGCCAATAACACCGATGTCCAAGCTGTCCCATATCCGAACCGAGCGCGATCTCAACACCGCAATCGCCGCACTGCTTCAGGCCGATCCACGCTTTGCACCACTGATCGCCGGCGCCGGACGGCCCCCATTGCGGCGGCGCCCCGACGGCTTTGCGGGGCTCGCGACGACAGTTGTGTCGCAACAGCTTTCGACCGCGAGCGCCAACGCAATCTGGAGCCGGCTTGCCGCTGCATTCGATCCGTTCGAGCCTGAGGCCATCATGCGCGCCCGCGCGCCCCGGCTGGCGCGGGCCGGTCTGTCATCACCGAAAATTCGCGCGCTTAAGGCGATCGCCCGCGCTGTCGCACACGGCAAACTACCACTTACGGCGCTCGCCGATCTGCCGGCCGACGAAGCGCACGCGGCGCTGACCGCAGTCCACGGCATCGGACCCTGGACTGCCGACATTTATCTTTTGTCCTGTCTCGGCCATGCCGATGCGTGGCCGGCGGGAGATCTCGCGCTGCAGGAAGCAGCGCGCATCGCTTTCGGTCTGCGCGCCCGGCCGACCGCCAAGGAAATGGCGGCACTCGCCGAACCGTGGCGGCCATGGCGCGCCGTGGCGGCACGGGTGCTCTGGACTTACTATCGCTCGATCAAGGGGCGTGAAGGCGCGCCCGTCGCACCGGCAAAACCAATCAAGTCGAAACGAGGCAAGCATGGCCGCTGAACTCGATGGCCCGCGACTTTCGCCAAAATCCGGAGCCGCGCAGCAGCTTGTCGTCTTCCTGCACGGCTATGGCGCCGACGGCAATGACCTGATCGACATCGGCCGCGCTTGGCAGCAGATACTGCCGCACGCGGCGTTCGTATCGCCGCACGCGCCGGAGCCGTGCGGACAGGCGCCGGTGGGCCGGCAATGGTTTTCACTTAGCCAGCGTACCGCGCAAGAAAGCTGGAATGGCGTCAACAAGGCCGCGCCGGTGCTCGAGCACTTTCTCGGCGCCGAGCTTGCGCGCCACAAGCTGCCGCCGACTGCGCTCGCGCTTGTCGGTTTCAGCCAAGGCACGATGATGGCGCTCCATGTCGGATTGCGTCGCGCTGTGGCGCCGGCGGCAATCGTCGGCGTATTCGGGCCGCCTGGTGGTTCCACCCGATGTCGATGCCGACGCGTTCGCCGCCGAGATCAGATTCGCGCCCGCCAGTGCTGCTGGTTCACGGCGACCGTGACGATCTCATTCCGCCGCAAGCGCTGTTCCAGGCGACCCAAGGTCTCGCGGCATTGGAAGTGCCGGTCGAATGGCACCTGTCGCCCGGTATTGGCCATGGCATCGACGGCGAAGGACTGCGCCATGGCGGCGAATTCCTGGCCCGGCGCTTTGGCCTAAGACCATGAAAACACTTGAAGTTTTAACTCCGAACAGCAGTATCTGGTAACGATTTTCTAGCACTTTCAGCCTACAAGCGCACCGTATCAGCAGGTGCGCCATGTTCACAGCAATGATGAAGCAGCTGGGCCAGCGCGCCCAATTCGCGCGAATCCGGGCTCTGACCTCCAATTTCCGGCTCAACACCCGCGGCAATGTCGCGGTGATTACCGCCGTTGCAATGCTGCCGATGGTCGCCGCCATCGGTTGCGTCATCGACTATACGGACGCGAGCATGATCAAGACCAAGCTTCAAGCGGCCGCCGATGCGGCGGCGCTTGGAACCGTCTCCGTCAACTCGTCGGTCGTCACCACCGCCAAGGCGATGTCGAGCGGCGGTACCGTGTCGGGCGGCTCGACTTTTGCCAACGCCTTCTTCAATGCCAACCTCAGCACATCGCCGGAGAACGTCGGCTATACGAGCCTGACTCCGACGTCGACCGTTACGTTGACCGGAACGACGATGACCGCCAAGGTATCCTTCACCGCCAACGTTCCCACCTATTTCCTGGGGGTCTTGGGTCGCAGCAATATCGCTGTGAGCGGTTCGTCGACAGCGAGCTACACGCTTCCGACCTACATCAATTTCTATTTGATGGTCGACGTCTCCGGCTCAATGAGTATGCCTTCGACCGCCGCCGAACAGGCGCGGCTGATGGCCGTCAATCCGGACAACCTGCAGGGAAGCCCCGGATACCCGCAGGGCTGCCAATTTGCTTGTCACTTCGCGGCGCAGGGCGCCTGTGCGCAAACTTCGGCTCAGGGAAACCCCTACCAAGGCCCCATCCCTGCTACAGGTTCAACCACGAACCCAGGGTCGGGTGGATATTGCCAAGGATTCATCATCTCCAGACTGGGGACGACCCAGACATCATATTCATCCGGCAACAATATAAACAACGGCAATACCGTGAACTGGACCGGTACGCAGGTTTCTTCCTGCTCCACGCCTGGAACGACGTCTTGCATCCAGCTACGCGCCGATGCTGTCGGTTATGCGGTGACGACCTTGCTGTCCACCGCCTCTGCGGCCGAGCAGGTGACCAATCAATATAAAATTGGGCTCTACCCATTCATTCAGTACCTGTACGGCTGCACTTCGATCACGCCGTGCTCGTCGTCGAACGCCTACTTCCCGCTGACCACCAACCTGACCGCGACCGGCTCCAGCTCGATCAACGCCGCAGCAGCTAACCTCGCGAGCCTGCTTGATACCGGCAACAATGCCAATCTCGGCTCCGGCGGCACGCATTTCGAGAACGCGTTCGCCAGCATGAATAATCTCATCAGCAGCGTCGGAACCGGAACAAGCTCATCCAATGCGCTGCCCTATGTCTTCATCATCACTGACGGTTCCCAGAATTACCAAACGCAATGGAGCGGGAATTGGAACTCGGCAAATGGTTCCAACTCGTGGTCGGCTACTACAAATATTCCCTATCAAAATTCGGCGTCGGTCATACCCAAATATAGTCCAAACGACGAACCGAGCAGCACCGACTGGTGCACCACGATAAAAAACCGCGGAATCACCATCGCAATTCTCTATATCCCTTATCAAACCATCTCGGATGCCAGCACGATCTTCGATGACGAGGACGGCTACGCCAATAGCAACATCCAATACATTCCTACGGCCCTGCAGGCTTGCGCCTCGCCCAACTTCTATTATTCCGCGAACTCGCCTGCCGACATCAACGCCGCGCTGCTCTCGATGTTCGAGCAGGCCGTGAGCACCGCCCACATCACGAATTGATCTCACGAGAGCGCCGGCGGATAGCCGTCCTAAGCACGACTTGCGCGGTGCGGCGACGTAGAAAAAACATACCCACCCGCTTACAACTGATGGCGGCAAACCGCGAGGCCCCACGCGAACGCCGCGATGCGATGCGATGGGTGACGCTGTGAGCGCGCCAGGTTTCAAATACCCAACGGAAACTTCTCTGCGAAAAGAAATGACTTTCGAGCGGCGGACGCTGCGTTGTCGACTTTACTTCAGGTCAGCAGGTGGTGCTTTGCGGGATGTAGACAATGCAGGAGACACTTCGCGGCGTCGTATACAAGTTATCCGAAAGGGTTAGACCGCCGGAGCCGAAAAACCCGAACAACGGCGAGTATGTATAGCTCACCTCGGCGAAGATCAGATAAGAGCTATTCGCATTAACCCCTGTCGGAACAGTCATGGTAGAGCCAACGGTACGCGCCGTACCACCCTGCGTAGCACTCCACTCGATCTTGGCCACACCGCTGCCGTTGATCTTAATTTGCGAAATCGTGACGGCAGGCGTCGCGCTGTTATATGGCGCCATCACCACCGAAGACGCGCCCAGGATCGCCGTCATATCGGTGGACTGAATCGTCGCGTACTGATTGGCGATCGCACCTAGCGCATAGGTCGCCGCTCGCACCTTCATATAGGCCGCAAGCGCTCGCCCGCCGTCGATCGTGGCGAGAAATATGACTGCCAGGACCGGCAAAACCATTGCGAATTCGATTGCCGCGACACCTCGCGTCGATGCGGCAAAACGACGAGAAATGCGCGCCAGCCGTAGCATCATCAGTAGGGCTCCACTCGAAAGGCGCTGACACCCATCATCTCGGTGGTGCCGTTGCCGAGATTGTTAAGCACGTATCCAAAGGGCCCGCTGATGATCGGCCACTGATAAATAAGCTGCACCACCATGACCTGGCCGGGGTTGCCGGGATCGTAAGCCCAGGTGTTGCTGACCGTGCCATTGGTATTGTAAGTCAGCGCCGGCTCGCCGGTGCTGGCGCTTGAGAAGCCGCTGTAGTTCTGCACATTGATCATCAGATTTGCGCAAGTGAACACCGACGAGACCATCGGACAAACATCGGTGGCGAACTGACTTTGCGTGACGTTGCCGTTCTGGACCTGTCCGGTCATAATGAGGCGGCCCGACTCGACTGCGGCGTTTTGCAGAACTTGCTGCGCGAACAAAAAAATCGTCACCTGAAAAATGGCGATGAGAAACGCAATGAACGCCGGAGCGACCAACGCAAATTCGACCGCGGTCGTACCACGCCGCGCGACAAAAAAACGGGACAGTACGCGCGACGGACGCTGAAAACAGCTCGCCAGATTTTGCAACATAGCCAGCGTGTCCAATATTACGGGCCTCTGTCACCAGCCCGGCATTCCGCTCTACGTTACTAGTTGAAACACCTTGATTTTCGGTTGCTCCGTGAACAGAAATCCGGGCTCATTCTCAGGCTCGCAACAGCGCCGTTAACCACGATAAGGCGTATCGGGGCGAACCCCCGCGGCGGAAGTGGCTTAGGCCGGGCTTATCCGGTCCGCGTCCGACTTGATCGATTCAAATTTGAACGACGTCGACAGGTATTTGTTCAGCGAACCGCCGCATTGGCGGCGCCGGTGATGATTGCCGAAAGCGCGGCAAGCCCGTCGGTCAAAGCCGCCGGTCCTGGCTGCAGGATCAGTGGCGATTTGATTTCGGCAAGCGCCGCGCGCCGCACCGCCGGCACCTGCTCGAAGCCGGGCCGCTGCACCACCTTCTCCGGCCGGAATTTCTTGCCGCACCACGAACCGATAATGATATCCGGCGCGCGGGCGATGACATCTTCCGCTGTGACGATGCGATCCTTGGCCGACTTGCAGCCTGGCGCGATCGGCGAAGATGTCTTCGCCGCCGGCGGCCTCGATCAATTCCGAAACCCAGCCGATGCCGGCAATCATCGGCTCGTCCCATTCCTCGAAATAGACCTTCGGCCGATGCGACAGTCCGGCCGAACGCCAGCGCGCGGCGGCAATCCGGGCGGCCAGTTCGTCGGCGAGTTGCGCGGCGCGCACGCCGGCACCGACCAGGGCGCCGAGCATGCGGATCATGTCGAGGATCTCGGCGACAGTGCGCTGATTGAAGGCGTGCACATTGACGCCATGCCGGATCAACGCCGCGGCGATATCCGCCTGGAGATCGGAAAATGTCAGGACGAGGTCGGGCTTGAGCGCGACGATCTTTGGAATATCGGCCGACGTAAATGCGGAAACTCGTGGTTTTTCGCGTCGCGCCCGCGGCGGCCGCACGGCATAGCCCGAGATGCCGACGATGCGACCTTCTTCGCCGAGCAGGTAGAGCGTCTCGACGGTTTCCTCAGTGAGGCAAACGATGCGCTCGGGTGGGTACATGCCAGTCCTTGCCGCGCCGCGAAGCCGCAAAAGCCTTGTAATCTTTCGGCACGCTGCGCCCGCAATACAGCTCTGGCAAGTTTTGCGATGGACAGGCCCGCCAAACATTCCTTAAATCGGCGCCGCACAGCTTCCGGTGACATCATGCCCGATCGCCGCAGTTACGATTACATCATTATCGGCGCCGGTTCGGCGGGTTGCGCGCTGGCCGCGCGGCTGACCGAGGACAAATCCCACCGCGTGCTGCTGCTTGAGGCCGGCGGCTGGGATCGCGATCCCTGGATCAAGATCCCGCTCGGCTGGCCGCGGCTCCTGCTCAAGCGCAAACACGACTGGATGTATTTCGCCGAACCCGAAGCAACGACCGGCGGGCGAGGCCTCGAATGCGCGCGCGGCCGCATTGTCGGCGGCTCGTCGTCAATCAACGCCATGACTTATACCCGCGGCAATCGCGGCGACTACGACCGCTGGGCGGCGGCAGGGCTTACTGAATGGTCCTACGCCCACGTGCTTCCGTATTTCCGCCGCCAGGAAAGCTGGAAGGGCGGGCCAAGCTTTTACCGCGGCGGCGACGGCCCGCTGTCGACCCAAATGTCCAATTTTTCCGAACCCCTGGTCGATGCCTTCGCGGCGGCCGGACAGGCCGCAGGCTACAAGACCACGCCCGATTGCAACGGCGCCCAGCAGGAAGGTTTCAGTACTCTGCAAATGACGGTACGCGACGGCCACCGCTGTAGCGCCGCCGACGCCTATCTGCGGCCGGCGCTGTCGCGCGAAAACCTGACGATCGAAATCCATACGCTGGTGACGCGGCTGATCTTCGACGGCAAACGCGCCCGTGGCGTCGAATATCTCCAGCGCGGGCAGACCGTTACGGCAAGTGCGGAACGGGAGGTCATCCTTTGCGGCGGCGTCGTCAACTCGCCGCAACTTCTCATGCTGTCCGGCATCGGCGATCCCGACGAGCTGCGCGCCCACGGCATTGACGTGAAAGTGGCGTTGCCGGGCGTCGGCAAGAATTTGCAGGACCATATTTCGGCGAGCATCGCCTATACGCGCAAGACGCCGGGTCCCGTGCATCGTGAGATGCGGCTCGACCGTATCGTACGAGCGCTGGGTGCGGCCTATTTCAACGGCGAAGGCCTTGCCACCGAAATGCCGACCGGCCAGATGGCGTTCCTCAAAAGCCGGCCTGATGTCGCGCTGCCCGATATCGAGTTTATTTTCAACGCGGCGCCCTTTACGGCAAAGCCTTACCTGATGCCATTCCGGCGTCCCTATGCGGATGCCTATGCCTGCCGCGCCGTGGTGTTGCGCCCCGAAAGCCGCGGCCGGGTCGAACTCATTTCGGCCGATCCGAAAAAGGCACCGCGCATCCGGCAGAATTTCCTTGCCACCGACAATGACTGGAAAACTTTTCGCGCCGGCCTGCGCATGGTCCGCGACGTCTGCCGCCAGGCGCCGATGCAGGCGTTCATGGACCGCGAAATCGCGCCGGGCAACGACAGCACGTCCGACGCCGATCTCGACGCCTATATCCGCGGCAACTCGATCACCGTGCACCATCCGCTCGGCACCTGCAAAATGGGCGTCGCCGCCGACCGCATGGCAGTGGTGGATCCGGAGTTGCGCGTGTTCGGCACCGACGGGCTCCGCATTGTCGACGGCTCGGTGATGCCGGATCTCGTCGGCGCCCACATCAATGCGCCGATCATCATGATCGCGGAAAAGGCCGCTGACCTGATTCGCGGCCGCCAGCCGCTCGAAGCGGTGCAACTCGCCGGCGCCTCCGAACTGTCGCGGCAGTAATAAAGGCTTGGCTTGGAATAAAGGCTTGGCTGGTAAGCCCCGGGACAGGCTTCACAATCCTGTCACGCCTGCCTATAAACTATGGCCAACGCCGCAGTGCGGCATTGAGTTGAGGTAGGAGCCTCGGTCTTGAACGCTCATGTATCGCCATCGGGTTTTCCGGCGCTTGTCCTGAATGCGGATTTCCGGCCGCTGAGCTATTACCCGCTGTCGCTATGGTCCTGGCAGGACGCCATCAAGGCGGTTTTCCTCGAGCGGGTGAACATCGTCGCCAATTACGATCGCGCGGTACGCTCACCGAGCTTCGAGATGAAGCTGCCGAGCGTGGTATCGCTCAAGACCTACGTGAAACCCTCGACCCATCCGGCATTCACGCGATTTAACGTGTTCTTGCGCGACCGTTTTTCCTGCCAATTCTGCGGCGCGCGCGATGATCTGACCTTCGATCACCTGATTCCGCGGTCGCGCGGCGGTCACACGACCTGGAGCAACGTCGTCGCCGCCTGCTCGCCGTGCAATCTGCGCAAAGGTAATCTGACGCCCGACGAAGCGAGAATGTTTCCGTCGCAGAATCCATTTCAGCCGACGGTGCAACACCTGCATCGCAACGGCCGGCTGTTCCCGCCGAACTATCTGCACGATAGCTGGCTCGACTATCTGTATTGGGACACCGAGCTCGATCCGTAAGCGGCGATTGCCCTCTCCACAAAGTCAGTTCGTCATCGCCGGGCAGAGCCGTTCGACGGCGTCGCTTCGCTCGCCTATGTCCCGGCGATCTCGCTTAAGCGGGCACCTCCGCACCCGACTATCGAATGGCCGGGACAAGTCCGGCCATGACGGCGTAACGCGGTGCGATCCTGCGGAACCAATAAAGGGTTGTATCAGTTCGCTTATGGGCATACATGCGCGAATTGTGCGCCGGCACATTATGCCGATGCCAGAATGACATTGCGGAGTCCGTGCAATGGGATCGCTCGTCCTGCTCGATCTGATGGGTGGCGTGGCGCTGCTGCTGTGGGGCCTGCACATGGTCATGAGCGGCGTGTTACGCGCGTTCGGACCCGACCTTCGCCGCTTCTTGAGCAAGACGCTGGGCAATCGCTTCAACGCATTCGCGGCCGGACTTGGTCTGACCGCACTGGTGCAGTCGAGCACCGCGACCGGATTGATGACGGCGTCACTCGCCGCCGATGGCCTGGTCGACCTGGTGCCGGCGCTCGCCATCATGCTCGGCGCCAATGTCGGCACTACTCTGATCGTGCAGCTCCTGTCATTCAACATCACAGCGGTCGCACCAGTGCTGTTCGTTATCGGCCTTGTGACCTTCCGGATCGGCGGCTCCAGCCTGACGCGGGCGGTGGGCCGTATCGCCATCGGGTTCGGCCTGACGCTGCTGGCGCTACATATCCTGCTCGATACGTTGGCGCCGGCCGAACAGGCGCCGGCGGTACGGTCACTGCTGGCTTCCATCACCAATGATCCGGTGCTGTGCATTGTCATCGCCGCTGCGCTGACCTGGGCGGCGCATTCCAGCGTGGCGGTCGTGCTGCTGATCATGTCGCTTGCCTACTCGCAATTCGTAACCCCGGAGGCCGCGCTGGCGCTGGTGCTGGGCGCCAATCTCGGCAGCGCCATCAATCCGCTGATCGAAGCCGGTGTCCGCGGCGATCCGGCGACGCGGCGGTTGCCCGCGGGCAACCTCCTCAACCGCCTCGTCGGCATCGTCATCACCGTGCCGTTCCTGGCACCGATCGCACGCGAAATGCTGGCGTTCCAGCCGGACATGGCGAAGATGACCGCCGAATTTCATATGGCCTTCAACGTTGTGATGGCCGCGATCTTCATCGGTCCGCTCGACGCGATAGCCTGGTTGCTGGTGCGCCTGCTGCCGGAGAAGAAGCAGATCACCGACGCCTCGGTGCCGCGCTATCTCGACGAGGCAGCGCTGGAAACGCCGCCGCTCGCGCTCGCCAACGCCGCGCGCGAGACGCTGCGCATGGGCGACGCCATCGAGGCCATGCTGCGCGACGTCATGGCGGCGATCATGACCAACGACCGCAAGCTCGCGGCCGACGTGTCAAAGATGGACAACGTCGTCGACAAACTCAACGAAGCGATCAAGCTCTACGTCACCAAGCTGACGCGCGACGCACTCGACGAGCGCGAGGGCCGCCGCGCCATGGAGATCGTGTCGTTCACCATCAATCTTGAGCATATCGGCGACATCATCGATAAGAACCTGTGCGAACTGGCGGCCAAAAAAGATCAAGCGGCGCTACCAATTTTCACCGGAAGGCGCCGCAGAACTCGCGGCCTTTCACAAGCGGGTCTGCGAGTGTCTCCAGGCTGCGTTCGGCATCTTCATGACCGGCGATGTCGAGGCCGCGCGCAAGCTCTTGCGCGAGAAGGCCGACATGCGAAAGGCCGAGCTGGAAGCCGCCGACCGCCATTTCGAGCGGCTACGCGAAGGCCGGCCGGAAAGCCTCGAGACCACTTCACTGCATCTCGACGTGTTGAGCGACCTCAAGCGCATTCACTCGCATATCTGCTCAGTCGCTTATCCGGTGCTGCAAGCCGCCGGCGAACTGCCGGCGCGCGACACAGCCAAGAGTGAAGCGACCGCGGATGCGCTGACGTTCCGGCCGAAGCCGTCGTGATAATTTCGTATCAGCGCGGACGCGCGTAGCCGGGCGGAGCGCTTGGCTGACCGCTCGCCGCAACGTCGAGCGGCTTTTTCAGCAAGCCGTGCCGCATAGGGTCGGCAGCCGGTACAGATGGGCGCGTCGGGGCCAGCGGCGGTGATGGAGCCACCGCTACCCGCGGCGCCGTCTCGAGCTCCGTAAAATCCGTCTCAGGCCCGGTCTTGTATCCGCTCGCGCCGCGCCAGCGATCGATGACGGAGAGAATCATGTCGCGCGAGATGCTCGCACCGGCATCCGACCGCGTGCTGCCCGTAGCCTCGCTGTTCGGGCGCATCGCCGCTGGCAATTCTTTGAATCGCATGCGCGATGGCAGCGCGATGCCCGCGCCGAACGCAAATACCTCGCGCGGACCGAGCGATGGAATGAAGGAAAGCAGGTTTTGCGTGGCGTCAGATGCCGCCGAACGAATGAACGCGTGATCGCGATCGTTCGACAGACGCATGACAAAGAGCGTGTTGCATTGGGAAATGATCGGCGGATCGATTTCAGAAGGACGCTGTGTGATCAACCCGAGGTAGACGCCGTATTTGCGGCCTTCCTTGGCTATCCGGGACAATGCGCGCCGCGTTGGGACGAACCCCATCTTGTAGTCAGCAGGCGCATAGCGGTGCGCTTCCTCGCAGACGAACAGCATCGGCGCCGCTCCGTCGCTCCAGACGCCGAAATCGAAAGCCATGCGGCAGAGCACGGACACGACGGAGTCGATAACCTCGGCCGGAAAGCCGGCGAGTTGCATGATCGTCATCGGCTTGCCGTCCGGCGGCAGGCGAAACAGCTGACAGAGAATCTCCGCCATAGTGTCGCCGCCGAGATTGGCGTTTTCGAACATGAAAGCATAGCGCGGATGGTTGCGGACCGCCTGAATCCGCGTGATCAATTTGTGATAGAGCATGTGCGTGGAGCGGTTTTCGAGCTTGCCCATGCACTCGTCGAGAATTCCGATCAGATCTTCGATGCGATACGGCACTGGTGTGTCGGCGGTGAAGCCGGTGATTTTGCCCTCGCGCTTCTTGGTGAGTTGCCTGTCCGCGCCGCGATATTGCAGATAGGCGGCCTTCGCCTGCGGAATGGCGTCGGACAGGATTTCTACTTCTTCATCAAGCCCGGTCCGGTCGCCCAGGAACGCTTCGACGATTTCGTCGAAATTGAATAGCCAGAACGGCAGCCGCAGATTGCGTGGCGTGAAAACTTGGGCCTTGTCGCCGAAGCATTTGGAATATTCGTTGTGCGGATCGACAAGGAAGATGCGAAGATTGGGACGCGTGCTGAGAATTTGTTGTAGAAGGATAACCACGGCGCTCGATTTTCCGACACCGGTGGTTCCGAGCACGGCAAAATGCCTGCTGACGAGTTCGTCGATGTTGATGTGAACGCCGATCTTGGCATTTTGCTGCAAGTCGCCGATGTGCGCACGGCTGCTATCGGCAGCACCATACATCACCCGCAATTCCGCTTCGCTCATCAGGACGGCGCCATCGCCGATCTTGGGATAGGCGTTGATGCCGCGCTGGAAGCGCGCCGCGCCGCTTTGGTGGACTCCGATTTCGCCGATCAATTCGAGCTGCGCGACACTACGGCTTGTATGTCCACCCTGATTCCCGGCGACCTCTTCGTTGACTTCCGAGATCAGCCCGACGATCAGGGCGCGACCGCTTACGATCCCGACGAATTTCCCAACGGTTGGTTGATCGTCGTCGTTTGCGGCGGAAATCGCGGTCAGGCTCAGGTTGGCCCGCGCGCCGGAGACCGAGGTGACCCTTCCAATAAGGCCGCGCGGATTGGGCGTGGGGCCAGTCATGCTTACCAAACCGTTGCTAAAGCGACCTGATTGACGTCAGCAACCTATACCTCCAAGGAGATCAGAATTCAGTTAATGCCGCAATGGCAATTGGCGCGTTTCAAAGCCGGTCCCGGACGAGTGACAGCGGGATGCGACGGCGGGCTCGACCGCCGAATTTGAAAAACTGCTCGGTGACGACAAGCGCCGAAGTTGATTACCGTCGGCTTTCCTGCGTCCAATTACCATCGTTATTGCACTGCACAAAATTGCGCCGCAGCGCCCCTAAAGCGCGCAACTCGCATCGCGGCACCTCAAATACATTATTTCGCTCAATGGCTTGAGCTTGGCACGGGCTTTGCGACACAGCCTGCCGTCTGCGTCGATGAGAGGCCCGTAGATTTAAAGGAGCGCTTGGATGACCACGCCGAATACGACTTGGATCTCGGATTGGAATCCCGAGGATGAGACGTTCTGGAAGTCCAAAGGCAAGACCATCGCGCAACGCAATCTGATTTGGTCGATCGTCGCAGAGCACATCGCGTTTTCGGTCTGGGCGATATGGAGCATCGTCGTGACCAAGTTACCGCAGGCCGGCTTTCATTACACGACCGACCAGCTGTTTCAGCTCGTCGCGCTGCCGGGCTTGATCGGTGCGCTGTTGCGTTTTCCGTACACGTTTGCGGTAACGACGTTTGGCGGACGAAACTGGACGATCTTCAGCACGTCGGTTCTGTTCATCCCGACCATCGCGCTCGCGTATTTCGTAACCCAGCCGGATACGCCTTTCTCGGTGATGTTGCTGGTAGCCGCAACGGCCGGTCTCGGCGGCGGCAATTTCGCCTCGAGCATGGCCAACATATCGTTCTTCTACCCGGACCGGATGAAGGGCTGGGGGCTGGGCTTGAACGCAGCCGGCGGCAATATTGGTGTCAGCAGCGTTCAGTTGCTTACACCGATTTTGATGGGCGTTGGGCTTATCACTCTCTACCAGGGCACGCCGACCGCGGCGGGCGTCTATATCCAAAACGCGGGCTTGATGTGGCTGTTGCCGCTGGCGATTGCGGTGTTCGGCGCCATCTTCTTCATGAACAACCTCACATCAGCGAAGTCGACGTTCAAAGACCAGGTCGCCATCGTCGGGCGCAAACATACCTGGATCATGTCGATCCTTTATGTCGGGACTTTCGGCTCTTTCATCGGCTACTCGGCCGCGTTCCCGTTGCTGATAAAGACTCAATTCCCAACCGTCACGGTCGGCATCGCCTTTCTCGGACCGCTTGTGGGTTCGTTGTCTCGGCCGCTCGGCGGGCTGCTCGCTGACAAGGTTGGAGGCGCGATTGTCACATCGTGGAATTTCTTCGCCATGGGCTTGGCGACAATCGGCGTCATTTACTTCGTCGGCATCAAGGACTTTAGCGGCTTCCTGACGATGTTCCTGATCCTCTTCATCACGACCGGAATCGGCAACGGTTCGACCTATCGCATGATCCCGTCGATCTTTCGCGAGGAGAACCTCGCCAAAGCAAAAGGCAAGGGCGAATCCGGCCGCGCCGGCGCCCTGAAGGTAGCAAGCATCGAAAGCGCCGCCGCGCTCGGATTTATAGGCGCGATCGGCGCTTGCGGCGGCTACTTTATTCCCCGCGGCTTCGGAGCATCGATCGCAGCGACTGGCAGCCCGCATCTCGCGCTGGAAATATACGTCGCCTACTATGCGGTTTGCCTCGCGCTCACGTGGTGGTTCTATCTGCGCAAGAGTTCCGTTACGTCGAGCACCCCGAGCCTTGCTCAAGCGCGTGTTTGAGCCGGGAGAGAAATCGTGACGCCGGAGCAAATAAAAGCGATCCAACAGAGTTTCGCGAAAGTCGCGCCGATCTCCGAGCAAGCCGCCGCGCTGTTCTATGGACGGCTGTTCGAGATCGCGCCGGCAGTGAAGCCGCTGTTTCGCGGCGACATGAAGGAGCAAGGGCGTAAGCTCATGGCGACGCTCGCCGTCGTCGTCAACAGTCTCGACAAGCTCGAAGCCGTCCTGCCGGCGGCCAGCGCGCTCGCCAAACGTCACGTGGATTATGGTGTGAAGGCCGCTGACTACGCACCTGTCGGTGCGGCGCTGCTGTGGACGTTGGAACGCGGGCTTGGCGCGCAATGGACGCCGGAGCTCGCGGCGGCCTGGAGCGCCGCCTATGATGTGCTCTCCGAGTTCATGATCGCGGAAGCCTATGGCCGCAGCGCCGCGGCCGAATGAAAGGCCGCGCCATGAGCAACCGCCGGCGTGCACAGCTTGTGGTCGTCGGCAACGGAATGGCGGGCATGCGCGTGGTGGAGGAGCTGCTGTCGCGGGCTCCCGACCGCTTCGATATCACCGTCATCGGCGCCGAAGCGCAACCAAATTACAATCGCATCCTGCTGTCCTCGGTGCTGGCGGGCGATAAGACGCTCGACGAGATCGTCATCAATTCGCGGAGCTGGTACGCCGAGCACGGCATTCGCCTGATTGCCGGAAATCGCGCGATAGCAATCGATCGCACTGCCCACCAAGTTACCCTCGCTGATGGAATGCTCGTCGCTTTCGATAAATTATTGCTGGCGACCGGATCGAAACCGCTGGTGCCGCCAATTCCGGGTCTCAGCCTTCCCAACGTGCGTGCCTTCCGCGACATTGCCGATGTCGAAGCCATGATCGAGCGGCGCGGAGCGGCCGGCGCGCGGTCGTGATCGGCGGTGGACTGCTTGGGCTCGAAGCGGCGTGGGGATTAAAGCGGCGCGGGATGTCAGTTTCGCTTGTGCATCTGATGCCGACGCTGATGGAACGCCAGCTCGATGTTGCCGCCGGATCGCTGCTGCGTCGTGATCTGGACGCCCGCGGCATTGCTTTTTTCACCAACGGTCAGACCGAGGAGATACGCGGCACCGACCGTGCCGAGGCGGTGGTGCTCGCCGACGGCCGTGTCATTCCGGCCGATTTCGTGGTGCTGGCTATCGGTATTCGGCCCGACATCGATCTGGCGCGGACCGCGAAGCTCGACGTCAATCGCGGAATTCTGGTCGGCGACGACATGGCGACCAGCGATCCGGATATTTACGCGGTCGGCGAATGCATCGAGCATAACGGGCAGGTATTTGGTCTGGTGGCGCCGATCTGGGATCAGGCAAAAGTTTGCAGTGCCCGGCTGGCTGGGAACGCTGAAGCGGTCTATGTGCCGCCGCCGGTCTTCACCAGCCTCAAAATAACGGGCATCGATGTGTTCTCGGCGGGCGCACTCGCCTCTACCGGCGAGGCCGATCAGGAGATCACGCTGCACGACGCCAAGCGTGGCCTCTACAAGAAGGTGATCCTTCGCGACGACAAAATCGTTGGCAGCGTTCTTTATGGCAGCGTGGCCGATGGGCCGTGGCACGTGCAATTGATGCGCGAGAAGACGGACGTTTCGTCGTTCCGCGATCAGATCGTCTTTGGTCAGGCTTTCGCCGAGCAAGCCACCGCAGCATTGTCGCGAACCGATGTGGCTCCAGTGACACGTGGTCCGCAATGGCAAGCAGCCTGACCGATACCACCTGTCCCTATTGCGGCGTCGGCTGCGGCGTGCGCGTTGCCGCGGACGGCGCTGTCTCAGGAGACCGGGACCACCCCGCCAATGGCGGCCGGCTCTGCTCGAAAGGCGCGGCACTCGGCGAAACGCTCGCCACCGATGGCAGACTGCTTTCTCCGCAGATCGGCAGCCGCAATGCGGCCTGGGACGAAGCACTCGATCGGATCGCCAGCGCCTTTATGCAGACCATGGCCGAGCACGGACCGGGCGCGGTGGCGCTCTACGTCTCGGGCCAGTTTCTGACCGAGGACTATTACGTCGCCAACAAGCTGATGAAAGGTTTCATCGGCAGCGCCAATATCGACACCAATTCACGGCTGTGCATGGCCTCGTCGGTCGCCGGTCATATCCGTGCGTTCGGCGAGGATATCGTGCCCGGCTGCTACGACGATATTGAAGCAGCGGATCTTGCCGTCCTTGTCGGCAGCAATACCGCATGGTGCCATCCGGTTCTCTATCAGCGGCTGGTCGCTGCGCGCGAAAGTCATGGGACAAAAGTCGTGGTGATCGACCCGCGACGAACGCCAACATGCGATACCGCCGACCTTCATCTTGCGATTCGGCCCGGAACGGATGTGGCGGTGTTCGCGGGCTTATTAGTGCATCTGATTGCCGGCGGCGCCTGCAACGAGGCATGGACGCGCGAGTACGCATCGGATTTTGCCGCCACCGCGGAAACTGCGCGAAAGTCCGCGCCCTCGATCGTCGATGTTGCGGAACTTGCCGACGTGCCGGCCGACGATCTTGCCCGGTTCTACGACATGTTTGCCGCCACCGAGCGCACCGTGACGTTCTATTCGCAAGGCACCAACCAGTCTTCCGCCGGAACCGACAAGGTCAACGCCATCATCAACTGCCATCTGGCGACCGGCCGTATCGGGCGGCCGGGCATGGGGCCATTCTCTTTGACCGGCCAGCCAAATGCGATGGGCGGACGCGAGGTCGGCGGCCTCGCCAATCAGCTCGCCGCGCATATGAGCTTCGCCAACACGGCGGACGTCGATCGCGTACGCCGCTTCTGGCGGGCGCCGCGCATGGCGACCCAGCCGGGCCTCAAGGCAGTCGACATGTTCGAAGCCGCGCGCGACGGTAAAATCAAAGCGCTCTGGATTCTCAACACCAATCCAGCCGTCAGCATGCCGCGCGCCGGACGCGTGCGCGCTGCGCTTGGCGCTTGTCCTTTTGTCGCCGTCAGTGATTGCTGGCCGACCGACACGACGTGCTTCGCCGATATCGTCCTGCCGGCGGCAGCCTGGGGCGAGAAGGACGGCACGGTCACGAACTCGGAGCGATGTATCTCGCGTCAGCGCGCCTTCCAATCACCGCCTGGCGACGCGCGGCCGGATTGGTGGATGATGGCCGAGGTCGCGCGGCGTATGGGCTGGCAGTCCGAGTTTGCCTACTGCGGCGCGGCCGAAATTTTTCGCGAGCACGCCGCTCTATCGGCTTTCGAGAACGAACGGCCGAACCGGCGCATCTTCGATATCGGGGCGCTCGCTGATTTGAGCGACGACGCCTACGACCGGCTGGCGCCAACTCAATGGCCGCTGCCGCGCGGCACGCCGGTACCGAGCGCTGGCACGAAGCGGCTGTTCGCCGACGGCAAGGGATTTACGACCGCGGACGGCCGTGCGCGCTTCGTACCGACCCCCTACAGGCCACCTGCCGTACCGACCGACGATCAGTGGCCGCTGATTCTCAATACCGGACGCGTGCGCGATCAGTGGCACACGATGACCCGCACCGGGAGATTGCCGCGGCTCATGGCTCATCGGAGCGAGCCCACGCTTGACGTTCACCCGGCGGATGCGCTGCGATTTCAGCTCAAGGACGGCGGTCTTGCCAAAGTCGAAAGCCCGCACGGCGCGGCCGTGCTGCCTGTGCGGCTTTCGAGCGACCAGCGCGAGGGCGAGGTTTTTGCGCCGATGCACTGGACCGACCGTTTCACGTCCGCCGGTCCGATCGATAGCATCGTTGGCGCGGCGACCGATCCAATTTCCGGCCAGCCCGAACTGAAAGCGACGCCGGTTCGGGTCGTGCCGGTTACGTCGCAATGGCACGGTTTGTTGATGCGCAGTTCCGAACCGGTGCCGCCGGGCCCGTATTACTGGGCACGGGTGCCGCTTGAGCGGGGCCACGCGTTTACGCTCGCCGGCTGGGAAGCGTTGCCGAGCGGCGCCGGCACGGAGTTATGGATTTCGGCGCTGCTCAATGCCTCGGCGGCGGCAGAGCTCGTGATCTATGCCGATCCCGCCCGAGGGACTTTTCGCTATGCCAGCGTCGTCGGCAGCCGCCTGGACGCTTGTCTGTTCATCGCCAGCAAAGCGTCGTCGTTGCCATCGCGAGATGCGTTGGCGGCGCTCCTCGGGACGCGGATCGAGTCCGACATGCGCGCGTATCTGCTTGCCGGTCAGGCTCCTGGCGCCGCGGCGCAGACCGCCGGCCGAACGATCTGCGCATGCTTTGGCGTCGGCCTGGATACGTTGCATCGTACGATCGCGACCAAGAAGCTGACCAGCGTCTCAGCAATTGGCGCCGCGCTGCGCGCCGGAACGAATTGCGGCTCCTGCATTCCCGAGCTCAAGGCGATTTTGACCGACGCGCAGTCAGAAAGCGTTGCGTCTGCCTGAGTGTGTTACGCCGCGTCCTTGCGCGCGCTGGCGAAGGCTGGCGCGACTTCGGCCATGAAACGCGCCATCTCGTCCTTGACCTGATTGTGCGGCTTCAGGCCGACGTTAGAGTAAAGGATCACCTCGTCAAAACCCGCGGCTTCCACTTTCTTCAAGGATTCGAGAATGCGCGCGCTCGAGCCGAGCAGCACCGCATTGTCCGTCAGATCCTCGGGCTTCACCTTTTTCATCCGTTCAACCATGTCGATGAAATAGTGGTAGCTCGGCGGCGCAGTCTTTGGATCGCCGGGGAACGCTGGAACCGCGCATTCCCTGTAGTAACGAACCTGCCGCTCGCGCTGGGCGTCCTCTTGCGCCTTGTCGTCGGCAAAATGGATGAAGTAGCTGCACATCAGCCGTTGCGGCTTCTTGCCGTGCCTGGCGCAAGTCTCGTGATAAAGGTCGGCAACCTGTTTCAGGCCGCCATAGCTCATCGCCGCCGCGAATGGCGCGACAATCAGCCCGCAACCCAGCCGCGCCGCAAGCTCGATCGATGGCTTCGAGAACGATCCTACATAAGTCGGCAGCGGGCGCTGCACCGGCTTCGGAGTGATCCGCACATCATCGAATGAATAGTGCTTGCCGTGGTGCGAGATACGGCCCTCCGCCGCCCACAATTTTCGGACCAGTTCCAGGCCTTCCTCGAAGATGCTCTGGTTCTCCTCGAACGAGACGTGAAACGGTAGATACTCGCGCTTGTCGTAGCCGCGGCCGCAGGCGAAATCGACCCTGCCGTTGGAGAGCAGATCAAGCGTCGCCCATTGTTCGGCGACGCGGATCGGATGATGCAGCGGCAGCACGGTCACAGCCGGCGCGAGCCGGATGCGCGTCGTACTGGCGGCGACATAGGCGAGCACGAGGTCCGGGCACGACAAGACCCCAAGCGAGTTGAAATGGTGCTCGCCAATCCAGGCCGAGTGCATGCCGAGCTTGTCGGCATAGAGCGCTTCGGCGGTGATGTCGGCGACGAACTGGTTCGATGAGCGCGTGTTGTTTTCGTAGTGATTGTCGCTCAGCGTGAAGTAACCGAAATCCATGACCATCCTCCCACAGACTTAAGCATTTTCCGTTGCTATTGCGGGCAGAATAGTTGATAATGCATCTATTGTAAATGCAATAATCATACCCGGGGTGCCCAACCGTGAAGTCCGCCGCCGACCTCGATCTCAGTGAATATCTGCCTTACCTCGTCAACCGGGTCGGCAGCATCGTCGCTGACCAGTTCGGCACCGAAGCGCTGGCGCCGCATGGCCTTAGCATTGCGATGTGGCGGGTCATGGCGGTACTGGCCGCGACCGGCGGCCAGCGCCAGATCGACCTTGCCGAACTGACCAGCATCGACGTTTCGACACTGTCGCGACTGGTGAGCCGCCTGGTACGCAACAGCGTGGTGACACGGACACGCTCCGCCGACAGCAATCGCGAAGTCGTGGTGAAGCTTTCGCCCAAGGGTCACGCGCTTGTCGGGCGGCTTATTCCGATCGCTCTCGAATACGAGTCAGAGGCGATCTCCGGTTTGTCAGTCACCGATCTAGCGGTCGTCAAACGCTGCCTGAGGCGCATGTACGCCAATATGAAAAGCCGCCAAGTCTCGCTCGCATCCGCGGCGCAATAAGGGCACCGCGCCGGCAATCAGTCGACGCTCGAACCCGGCGCGGCATCTTCGAACACCGTCTGCACCGGCGGTTGGCCGGAGAATCCCAGCTCGTTCCACCGCGCCACGACCTGATCGTAGGTCGCTTTCGACAGTTTGGTGCGCTTGGAAAAATTCTTGATGTGCCGGTAGTCCATGCAGGCGTTGATCAGCGCCTTCGATCCCCACGGCCGGATTTCTGGCGGATTAAGGCTCGGATCGAGGAACGTGCTCCAGGTCTCGCGCAGAATGTCGATCGACTGCGCCGGCCGTGACCGTGTCGCCATCGCCCACAGCACCTGATGCACGTTGGTCGGATCGACGTCGTCGTCGACAACGATCACATACTTGCCGAAATAGGCGCCGCCGGTGCATTGCGCGGCCAGCGCCATCGTTTGCGCAGCGTGGCCGGGATACATCTGCTTGATCGACACCACGGTGATGCCCCAGCCGGCGGCTTCCGGAATCGACCACACGCCCTGGATGCCGGGGATGCCGATTTTCAGAAGATCGGACCAGATCGCCGCCGAACGCAGCGCCGCCCAGAACAAGCCTGCTTCGTTGGCCGGCCCGTCCGCCATCAGCGCGCAGGTCAGCGTCGGATTGTTGCGAAAGCGGACTTTCTCGACGCGCATGTAGGGAGTGGCGCCGCTCGGTCTTCCGTAATAGCCGGTAAATTCTCCGAACGGACCTTCGGCGAAGGTCTCGTCCGGATAGACGAAGCCCTCGAGAATGATCTCGGCGCGCGCCGGCAGCGGCAGACCGGTGATGTCGCTCTTGAACAGTTCGATCGGCGCGCCGTTGATACCGCCGTAATATTCGTACTCGCTTTCGGTTTTCGGAAAGCTTGTCGCCGCGACCAGAAACAACAGCGGATCGATGCCATAGGCCGCCGCGATCGGCATCGGCTTACCCATCTTCCACCATTTCTCGCGGTCGAGCGTGGCATCCTTGCCGGGTGAGGTGTAGACGCCAATCTCGCGCGGCCCTTTGATCATCATGCGGTAGGTGCCGACATTGATACGGCCCGTCTCCGGGCACTGCGTCACCACCGCATCGCCGGTGCCGAGATAGAGCCCGCCGTCCAGCGGCCACATGCGCTGCGCCGGGAATTGGCGGATGTCGATCTTATCGCCGGTGACGACGTTCTGATTGCAGATCGCGGTTTCGGCCGGCACCTCCTTCGGCTTCATGGTGCGGCCCATCTTGCGCTGCAGCGCCTGCACCGCCTTGAGCGGATGATCGACCGGCTCCTCACCGATCATCAGGCAGAAACGCGACAGGTTGCAGCCGACCATGTTGTAGAGCGCGCGATGACCTGGATGACCCTTGATGTTCTCGAACAGAAGCGCCGGACTTTTCTCGCTGCCGACCAGATAGGTGATGGTGGCAGCTTCGAGATCGGGATCGACCTCGGCAGTGATGCGCTTGAGCTCGCCCATCGCCTCGACCTTCGACATCCATTCGTCGAGATCGCTGGAGTTCGGGCTACGCGGTGCGGGTGCAGTGCTCGCCTGATTCTGCGCCGCTTTCTTGTCGGGAGCGACTGAAACGCTCATGTCCATGGATAGTCCCTCGCCTTTCCGCCGGTTTTCTCGCTTTGCATCATCCTACGTCGGCAAGGCGTACTTATCGAGAGTCATTTCCTGTTTGGCGGCGAGCGAAAGTCGTGCGAGATTTGCCACCAAAGGGAGTCACTCGCTGATGGCGACAAATCCGATCGGAGGCGGCCAGATCGGCCGCTCGGTGCCGCGCCTCGAAGCGCGCGATAAGGTCACCGGCCGCGCCGAATACACGCATCTGATGCGGCTGCCCGGCATGCTTCATGGCAAAATCTTTCGCTCGACAGTCGCGCACGGCCGGATCAAGTCGATCGACACCAGCGCGGCCAAGAAAATCCCCGGCGTCTATCGCGTCATCACCGCAGACGACGTCGTCAAGGTTATTCCGAACCCGTATTATGGTCCGGCGTTCCACGATCAGCCGATCCTCGCGATGGAGAAAGTCCGGTTCATCGGCGAGCCGGTCGCGGTGGTGCTCGCCGCCGACCCTCACGTCGCCGAGGCCGCCACCCACGCCATCATCGCCGAATATGAGGAGATGGAGCCGGTCTACGACGAAGTCGAAGCAATGACCGCGAATGCCTATGTGCACGACGAGCTCAAGCCGGCGGGCAGCTTCGCCGATCTCAAGCATCTCAAGGGACAGAAAAACACCAATCTTGCGCTCACCGCGAAACTACGGCGCGGCGATGTTGATAAGGCGTTTACCGAAGCGGCGCATGTGTTCGAACACGAATTTCACACGCAGAAATGCCTGCACGTACCATTCGAACCATTTTGCTCGATCGCCGACTACAAGGAGTCCGGCCTTACGATTCATAGCGGAGCCCAAGGCCCGTCGTTCGTGCGCGCGGAGATCGCGCGGCTGTTGGGTTGGCCAGAGAACCGCGTGCGCATTAAAGTGCCATATCTCGGCGGCGGCTATGGCGGCAAACTCTATATCAAGCTCGAAGCGCTGGTGACGGCGTGCTCGATGATTGCCCGGCGTCCGGTGAAGATCGCGCTCACGATGGAGGAGCAGTTCTATCAGATCACCAAGCACCCGGCGACGGTGCGTATCAAATCCGGCGTCGACAAATCCGGCCGTATCACGGCGCGCAAGTGTGAAATATTCTGGAACGGCGGCGCTTATGCCGATATCGGACCGCGCGTCACCCACAAGTCCGGCTTCACCGCCGGCGGCCCTTACGACATCGACAATGTGTGGATCGACTCGCATGCGATGTACACCAACCTGACGCCGGCCGGCGCGCTGCGCGGCTTCGGCATGCCGCAGCTGGTGTTCGCCCACGAGAGCCACACCGACATGATGGCGCGGGCGCTGAAGATCGATCCGGTGGAATTTCGCCGCAAGAATGTGCTGCATAACGGCCGCCCGCAGGCAACCGGCACGATCCTGAAGGATGCGCCGCTTGAGGCGATCCTCGACCACGTCGCCGACCGGCTGCGCTGGCAGGAGAAATTCGATCGCGGCGGCGGCACGCTCAAGCGCGGCCGTGGGCTCGCTTTCGCGCTCAAAGCCTGCGTCTCGCCGACGACGTCGGTCGCCATTGTCAATGTCGGCGCCGATGGCAGCCCTACACTCTACATTTCAACCGTGGACATGGGGCAAGGCTCCGATACCGGCATGGCGCAGATCGTCGGCGAGGTGCTCAACATGCCGGCCGAACAGGTCAGGGTCGTTGCCCGCGATACCGACATAACGCCCTACGACATGGGCACGCTTGGTTCACGCTCACTGTTCCACATGGGCCATGCGGTGCGGCTCGCGTCCGAAGAAGCACGCAGCAAGATCGACGCGTTGCGGCGCGAGGTCGGCGAACCTGAAGGCAGCAACACGCCGGTGTCCGGACTGTTCATCAAAAAATACGGCATGAAAGCCGGCAACATCGTCGGCACCGGAAGCTACAAACCCGACTATGTCGCGCCCGACCACGAAACCGGCCTGTCGCCGGAAATCACGCCGTTCTGGATGGTGGCGGCCACCGGAGCCGAAGTCGAGGTCGACACCGAAACCGGACGCGTGCGCATCGAAAAACTCGTCAATGCGGTCGACTGCGGCACGCTGGTGAACCCGCGCATCGTCGAGACGCAGATTTCCGGCGCCGCGCTGATGCAGCTCGGCTTCACCATGTTCGAGAAAATCAATCTCGATTCCGGTCAGATCACCAACGCATCGCTTGCGGATTACCGGATACCCGGCATTGCCGACGTGCCGCCGATGATCAACGAGGCCATCGACGCCTATCAGCACAATGCGCCGTTCGGCGCCAAGGGCGTCGGCGAATCCTCGACGATGCCGCTGTCGCCGGCCATCGCCAATGCACTCGACGATGCCTGCGGCGTACGGCTGATGGAATTGCCGCTGACGGCCGAAGCCGTGTTTCGCGCTTTGCGCGAGAAGGATGGCAGGCCGCTCGACGCGGACTGACGGGCCAGCGCCCCTTCTGCGCCGGTTTGCCGCTTTTCTTTGCGCGGCCGGTGCCATAGGCTCCCGCCATAATAAAAATCCTGCGGTTGGGGGAAATCGATGGCCGGCGAACCTGAAGTCCAAGTTTCCCACTTTCTCGACGAGCATGGTGTGGGCGCGTTCCAGATCAAGCTCATCATCTGGACCGTCCTGCTGGCGATGATCGACGGCTACGACATCGGCGCCATCGCATTCGCCGTGCCGAGCCTCATCAGAGAATGGCATGTCGCGCCGAAAGACCTCGGCATCGTGCTCAGCGCCAGCAATTTTGGCGTGCTGTTCGGTTCGCAGATTTTCGGCTGGATTGGCGACCGTTACGGCCGCAAGACCGCGCTGATCGCCGCCAACCTGCTGTTCGGCGTATTCACTTTCATCGCCGCCTACTCCACCAATCTGACCGAACTGTCCGAACTGCGCTTTATTGCCGGCCTTGGCATCGGCGGCGTCATCCCGAATATCGTCTCCATCAATGCCGAGTCGGCGCCGCGCAACCGGCGCGCCGTGCTGGCGATTATTGCCAGCGGGATGGTCCCGCTCGGCGGCGCGCTGGCCGGTTTCGCCAGCGCGGCTCTGGTGCCCACCCATGGCTGGCAAATCCTGTTCTATATCGGCGGCATTGCTCCGGTGGTGTTCGCGATCGCCGCCATGTTCGGCTTGCCGGAATCAATCAAGTTCATGACGCTGCATGAAAGCCACCGTGAAAAAATCGTGGCCTTGTTGAAGCAAATCCGCCCCGATTTCACGCCACCGCCCAACGCGCGCTTCGTCATCGAAGACGAGAAGCAATCGCCGAGCAATCCCATCTATCTGTTCCGCGACGGCCTGGCGGCCATCACGCCGCTCACCTGGCTGATGTTTGCCTGCAATCTGATGGGATATTTCTTCCTCATCAGCTGGACGCCGACGTTGCTGGGCGCCGCCCACGTGCCGCCGCAAACCGCGGCGCTCGCCGGCGCGGGGTTGCAGGTTGGCGGCACGGTCGGTTCGCTGCTGCTGTGCTGGTGGCTGCAGCGGGCACGCTTCCTCGCCGTCGCGATCATGTTCGTGATCGCGGTGCCGGTCGTCGCCTCCATCGGCTATGCCGGATTGAGCTCGACCGCTGCCCTCATCGCGATAACCTTCTTCGCTGGCTTCGTTGTGCTCGGCATCCAATCGGGCATCAACGTCGTCGGCGCCATGATCTATCCGACCTCGCTGCGCGCCAACGGGTCGGGCTGGCAGCTCGGCATCGGCCGGTTCGGCGCTATCGCCGGACCGCTGGTGGGCGCGCTGTTCGTCGGCATGCCGGTGCCGGAGCTCTACGTGTGGTCGGCAATACCGTTCGCGGTCGGGGCAGTCGTGGCGTTCATCGTCTACAGGCTGGTTAGTGCGCGGCGCGTGGCCGACCCCGTATTGGCCACAGCGCAGTAACACTTCGAGAGTCATTGCCACGCTTGTCCCGCCGAGCTCGCGTGATAACATTCGATGATTCAACTCTTCGGCGCTGGCCGCCAAGGTGGCGACCGGCCCAAAATGTTTATCGGAAGCTGTTCTTTGTTGCTGACCAAGATGAAGCGAAGGACTGGACGCCGCGCCGGGGCTAGCCGCGTCACCGTCGCGGAGGTGCGTAAACTTATCGAACGGATCGACCAGGTCATTGCGTCCGGGAACCACGGTCACGAACGCATCCGGCGCGAATTAAGAAAAATTGATCAACAGCGCCTGTTCTCCGAGGCAGCGAGACCGCTGTTTCAGGATTTACTGGCGAGGTTCGGCATATCAACTGCCGAATCGATCGGCTTGCCGTATGACGATCAGCCGTTCTGGTTACGTTTCGGTAATCCGCTCGCCGGGTTTCGCTCGCACATCAAGCTACCCGAATCCGCAGATGTTGTGGTGATCGGCGCGGGCCTTACCGGTGCGTCCGCCGTCTACCACCTTGCTGGCGCGATCCGCGACCAGAAATGGCGAGTTGTCGTTCTCGATCAGGGCGATCCTGCGGGCGAAGCCAGCGGTCGTAACGCGGGCAACTTCGAGCTGATTCCGGAAAACGTCGTCGGTGTCTACGAGGGCCTCGCCGGCGTGCGTTTTGCGTTCTTGCGGCGCCAGTTTCCGAACATGCCGTCCGAAGTGCTAAACGCGGTCAGCGAGAGACAGGCTTCGCTTGTCCTTGGTCTCGCATTGCAGAACCGCAACTTGATGAAAGGCATCATCCTGAACGACGGCATCGGTTGCGATTTCTCACCGCGCGGCTGGCTCTACCTGGCGGCCAACGAGGAGGAAGAGCAAGGCATCTGTGAAGAGGTGTCGCTTGCCGCCCAACACGGACAACGCATTGAGATTTGGTCGCGTCGTAAGGTCCGCGAGGAATTTGGCGTCAAAACAGACTTTCTCGGCCGTTTCATTCCCGGCGACGGCACGTACCACCCGGTCAAGTATGTCTGCGGCGTCCTCAAGGTTGCTCTCGCCGCCGGAGCTGAATTGTATTCTCGCGTCAAGGTGCGCGACGTCCGTTCGGCCGGTCCGGATAGACATGTCGTTGAAACCGCGGAAGGCCCGATCGTCGCCCGCCGGGTCATCGTCGCCACAAACGCCTTTACGCGCGAGCTGTTTCCGGAGCTGACGAAGATTCGTCCATACCAGAGTCAGGTGATGGTCACCGAAGACGCGCCGGACCGGGTGCGCGGTCGCATCGTGACTTCCGAGCGGGGGCCGGTCTTTTTTAATCAGCCGCGCGAGGGCGCCGGCGGCGGGCGCGCACCGCTTTTGCTCGGCGGCGGCGACGATCGGCCGATGAAAAACCCGTCGTCGCGCCGACGGTCGCGGGCCATACACGACCAGCTTCTGGGCTTGCGCGACCGGTTCTACCCTGAACTCCATGGCAGGCCGCCTTCTTCGGAATGGATCGGTCCGATGGGCTTCACGCCGGATGAACTGCCCTGTATCGGCTTCCTGCGAGAAGGCGTTGTGGTTGCCGCGGGTTTCAATGGCTACGGTGGCAGCTATACGACGGCTGCCGGATTTGCCGCAGTCCAAATGATTACCAGCGGCGCCACTCCGGAATGGGTTCCCGACGACATATTTTCCCCGCGCCGTCTGCTGTCTCGCGAGCCGTTCTTCATGTCGCAGCGCGACAGTCTATGGCGGATCGCCTTGTCGCTGTGTCGCCAGCTCAAATTGGTCAACGCCCAAATCTCGGAAGGACTGAGTTTGACGCGAGGATCGCGCCCGCATGCGACGCCGGCTTTGGCCTCCTCGGCCAAACCAACCAAGCGGGGCATTACCCCAGCAATCATCGGGCCAAATTTGTTGTCCGCATTGCCAACATTCGCCGACTTCGACAAGGCCGAGGTCGAAAGCCTTCTTCCCATGATGCGCGGGTGGAAGTACCGCGACGGAACGCGCTTGTTTCAAGAAGGTGAGCCGGGAGGCAGCTGCTTCATCGTCGTCGAGGGGACGGTCAACGTGACCTTGCAAGTGCGCGGCGAGAGCGAAGTGCTGGCCCAGCTGCCGGCGGGCAGCATTTTTGGTCAGGTCAGCCTCATAACCGGCGAACCGCGCAATGCCACCTGTGCGGCCGGCACCGACGCGCTGCTGCTCGAATTGGAGCGCACGCCATGCGAGCAGCTTCTGGACAGCCGATCCAACGTGGCACTCAAGTTCCTCGCTGCGTTGAACCAGGGGCTGATCCTGGCTTTGCGCGGGGCGGACCGTCGGCTCATGCAGATCAACGCGGGGGAGAGCGCTGCCGGAACGCTCGCTGCGGCCATCAACCCCATTCCGCAACATTCGCGGGTGCCGACCGAACGGACCGCCGCAAGTTAGCTTCTCCGCCGGCGAGGATGAACTCCCCCGTCGTCCAGGCCGTGGTAGCCACCACTCGGGGAAAGACAATCGCGCGCGCGCCTGGTCGAAAGCGTTAAAACGGATCGTAGCCGCGCAGCGCCGGGATCACCTTCTCGCCGAACAGCCGGATCGAGCGCATCAGCTCCGGCTCGGGCAAGTCGGCGAAATTGAATTCGCCCATGAACACGTTGAACACGCCGGCCTCGGCGGCGGCGCGGATTTTTCTGGCGACGGTTTCCGGCGAGCCGATGAAGACAAGATCGTTTTTGAGCAGATAATCGCCGTCGAACAGATGCTGCATGATCTCGGACGCGCCGGGCTCGCCACGGCCGACGAACATCTTGGCATGCTCACGCGCCCGCACCTCGAATGTCTCGCCAGGCTTTGCCGGTTTCAGGAACCCCTCGTAGGCGCGGCTGGCGCGGAATAGCGCATTGTCGATCGCTTTCTCATCGGTGTCGTCGACGTAGACCACCGTGCAATAGGCGATGTTCGGCTTGTGCGGCCAGCCGGTGCGCTGCCAGTCCTCCAAAAACTTGCGGTAGCGCGGCGCGGCGTCGGCACGCGGATAAACCAGGAAGTAGCCGGGATTGACGCCCTGCTTCGCGCAGAATTCCAGCGTCTGCGGATCGCGGCTCATCATCCACAGCGGCGGATGCGGGCGCTGCGCCGGCATCACGGATATTTGGGCATTATCGGTGTGAAACTCCTGGCCGTGGTACGAGAATGGCTGCGTCTCGCCGAACGCGGCGCGCATGTAATCGACGAACTCCAGCGTCGGCGATTTGCGCTGACCGTAATCGAGGCCGAACGGGCGGAAATAATCCGGATTGATGCCGGGCACGAGGCCGAGCTCCATGCGGCCGCCGAGCATCTGGTCGACGATGGCGATTTCCTCGGCGAGGCGGAGCGGATGATAGAGCGGCACAATGTAGCCCATCGGCCCGATGCGGAGGCGCTTGGTTCGCGCGCCGGCGCCGACCGCGTAGAGGCTCGGCGAAGACATCCAGCTTTCGTCCGGCCGGAAATGATGCTCGACGCAGAACGACTGGTCGAAGCCGAGTTCGTCGCACAATTGCAGCTCGCGCCAGAGCTGCTCGTAGCGCTCGTGCGGCGTCATATTGGGCTTGGCCCAGATGTGGGTGAAGTGGGCGAATTTCATAGGGTTCCCGGCAGTGAGGTATCGACGCTCATTATTGTCACTCTTGCCTCCAATCCCGTGCGGCGTACAGGACCGAAACCACAAAAATATCAGCGTTCGCCATAGAGAGCATAAAGCTTGATAGACAGTATTTTTGATTTTCCCTGTCAACCACTGGTGGCAGGCCGCCCGATTACCATTTCACTATCGAGACCCCTTGGGACAAAAATGCAGCGGGCTCTCGCTCAATCCGCAAGCATCGCAAGAGATCAGCCGTGGCAATGCCCCTAAGAAACGCCGAGGCCCGCTCCTGCGTGTACTGCCAAACGTGTTCGCGAGAAATACCAATCACAATCAACATACGTCTGCCGGCGGATTTTTCGGTAGCGTGCCCACACTGCGGGCGTCGCAACGTCTACCAATCGGCTGCGGCACACCCGCGCGGGAATGCGGAAGA
>CAWFBB010000034.1:0-82177 GCA_963813825.1 uncultured Alphaproteobacteria bacterium | reverse complement strand
CACCGCACTCGCTCCGCTTTCCGGAATACCTTCGTGAAAGGCGTCCTCGAATGAGCGAGTGATTCATACTACCGAAACAGTGACCAAATGTCAATGGAAAAGTGACAATGATCGCACGATATAACGCAGATCATCCCGATTACTTTGAATTCGCTTACCCGGATCACGCGCCGCCGCGTGTCAACCGCGCGGCTCGGTGAGCGCCGGACCGGCCGTTTCGCGCCGACGCATAAAGAACTTCGGCAGGGCATAGCGCGTCCAAGCCATCAACACGACGCCGATACCAAGGCCGCCAAGGCCGAAGATCAGCGCCGCCCCGATGCCGCCGAACGAGGTCTTGTTCTGGTCTGGACTTGCGAAATTGACGCATGCACCCACGAACAATGCCAGCATGGCGACGCCGCCGATGCCGGGCACGACGCCGATAAAAAAGAAATTCTTCGCGCTTTTGAAAATCTCGTGCCGAAAATAGACCACGCAGGCAAATCCGGTCAGCCCGTAATAGAACGCGATGCCGATTGCGGTCGCCGTAACCGAATCCGAGAGCACGTTGTTATCGCCTGTGAGAACGAGTCCCATGTACCAGACGATGGAGACGGCGCCCATGGCGAGCGTGGCAAAGCCCGGCGTCAAATGACGAGGATGAATTTCCCCGAAGCATTTCGGCAGGGCGCCCATGCGCGCCATCGAGATCGCCGTGCGCGCGCCCGGCAATATGGTGGTCTGTGTGCACGCCGCCGCCGACGTCAGCACCGCGATGAGCAAAAGCTTGTCCATGCCTGAACCGAGCACATGGTTGGCGAGCGGCGCGAGGAAATCATCGCCGGTGTAGGTCGATAGCTCGGGCTCGGCGAACGCGATCGCGGCGACCGACACGATCACATAAATCCCGACCAGCAACAGGGTCGCAACCACGGCGGCGCGCGCCGGCGCGAGCCGGGGATTCTCGGTTTCTTCGTTCACCGCCGCGCCGGTATCCCAGCCCCAATAGATGAAGATCGCAATCAGCATCGCCTGCATGAAGTCGCTGCCGTTACCGACCGTGAACGGATTGAACCACGAGAGCGAGACCGGCGATCCCGGCGCTGTGCCCGAATACACTTTGGTCAGCGCGACGACGGAAAAGATCAAAAGAATGACAAGCTCGGCAGCGAGCAGGAATTTTTGCGTGGCGGCGGAAAGCTCAATGCCGTAGTAGCAGATGTACGTCATCACCACGATCCAGGCGACGCCGACGGCGGTGACGGCCGAGACCGTCGGCGCTTCGACGCCGGCGAGATGCAGAGAATATTCGCCTGCGATCTGCGCCAATCCGGGCATGACGAGGATGTCGGTGGCGAGGATCGCCCAGCCGGTCATCCAGCCGCCATAAGGGCCGAAGGCATTCGTCGCCCAGGCGAACGAGGTGCCGCAATCGGGATCGGCGCGGTTGAGATGATAGTAGGCACACCGCGATGAATAGGATCGGCAGGAAGGCGAGGATCACGATCGCCGGCACGCCGAATTTCGCCGCCGCGGCGAGCGCCGGCAGCGCCGCAGCGAGCGAATAAGCAGGCGCGGTCGAGGCGACACCGATGACGACATTCGACGCGAATGAAATCGCGTTCTTCTTCAACCCCACTTCGCTCATGTCGCGGCGAAAAGCCCCCTGTTACTGCCCTTGGCAAGCCCCAGCGCCCCACTATAGTCGGCGGATCGTCTGGGGAACATAACCGGGGTGGGGACAATGACGGGAAAGTTTTATGCCGCCGCGGCGGCAGCCGCGCTTGCATGGCTCGTACCGGCCGTACCGGCGACAGCCGCCGATTTCGTGATGAAGTTCGGCACCGCGACCATCAACGAAACCCAGCACCAATTCATCAAGTTCTACAAGGAGGAGCTCGAGAAGGCGTCGGGCGGCCGCATCGAAGTGCAGGTTTATCCCGCCAGCCAGCTCGGCCCGATCCCGCGCGAGATCGAGGGCGTGCAGCTCGGCAACATCCAGGGCTTCATCGGCCCGGTCGATTTCTTTGTCGGCGTCGATCCGCGGTTCGGGGTGTTCTCGGCGCCGATGCTGTTCAAGGACGACGCCAACGCCGAGGCGACGATCAACGATCCGGCGGTCCAGAAGGCCATGTTCGATCTCGCTGCTCCCAAGCGCATGGTCGGTATCGCCACACTGTCGATCGGCGCTGCCGATTACGGCGCCAAAAAACCTCTCATGACCCTTGCCGACTTCAGCGGTAAAAAGCTCCGCATCAACGGCACCGAGCTGGAACGGCAGAAGATGGCGAAACTCGGCGCCACCGGCGTCGGCATGCCGCTGTCCGAAGTCATGCCGGCGCTCGACCAGGGCACTATCGACGGCACCATCTCCGGTATTTCGGTGTTTGTCTCGCTGAAGATGAATGATCTCATCAAGGTGATCACCGTTACCAACGACACTCATCTGATCGCCATCGCGGTGGTGTCGAAGCCGTGGCTCGATACGCTGCCGCCGGACCTGCAAAAGATCGTCATGGATGCCGGCGTGACCATGCAGAAGAAGGCGCAGGCCTGGGAGATCGATTTCACCAAACAATTGGAGAAGAACTGGACCAGCGCCGGCGGCGACGTCCACACGCTTTCCGCGGACGATCTCGCCAAGATGAAGACACTGCTAGATCCGGTTGCCGACGACGCCACCAAGGATCAGCCGGCGGTGCATGACATGCTGCAAATGGTCCGCGCCTCCGCGGCCAAAAACTAAAACTGATGCTCGACATCCTGCGGCGAGGCGCCAACGCACTGATGGCGGCGCTTCGCGTCGCCTCGGGATTGATGCTGGTCGCCAGCGTCGCCATTAATTTCGCCAATATCATCGGCCGCTATTGCTTTCAGTCTCGCTCTCCTGGGCCGAGGAGGCGATGCTGTTTTTGATGATCGGCGCGGTATTCCTCGCCGCGCCGCCGGTTGCCTGGCTCGGCCGCCACATCCGCATGGATGTGATCGTCTCGCTGCTGCCTCCTCGCGCCCGCATGGCGTTCGAAATCTTCTCCGACATGGTCACGATCGCGACCTGCGTCATGGTCGCGTACTTCGCCTGGCCGGTGATGACCATGCTGCATGATCTCGATCAACGCAGCGAATCGGCCAATATTCCTTTGGTCATTCCGCAAGCGGCCGTGCCGCTCGGTATGATCCTGATGGCGCTCCTGATCGCGGTGCGGCTGATCGTGTTCGGCATTCGCCACGACGACGTAATCTCAAGCCGCGAAATCGAGCACTGAGATGTCGGCGGGGTTTGTCTATTTCGTTCTGCCGACGATCCTCTTGATCCTCGGCCTCCCGATCTTCGTGGTGCTGATCCTAACCTCGACGGCCGCGATCGTGTTCGTCGCGCACGTGCCGACCGAAGCCGTGCAGACCTATATGTTCGGCTCACTCGACAATTTTCCGCTGCTGGCGGTGCCGTTTTTCGTGCTGGCCGGCGAAATCATGGGCCGCGGCGGCATTGCCAATCGCGTCGTCACCTGGGTCGTGTCGATCATCGGTGGCGTGCGTGGCTCGCTCGCGGTAACGACAGTGGCGTCCTCGGAACTGTTCGGCGCCATGGCGCACACGTCCGTCGGCACTGTCGTCGCCATCGGCCGGTTGCTGTTTCCCTCGCTCACCAGGCATGGCTACAGCGAGCGTTTCGCGGTGAGTCTGATCACGTCGTCCGGCGCCGTCGCCGTGATCATTCCGCCGTCGATTTCGATGATTTTGTACGCCATGTCGGCGCAGGTCTCGGCGATAAAGCTGTTCACCGCCGGCATCCTGCCAAGCCTTCTGATCGGCGTCGTCGATGCGGTCTACGTGATGATCTATGCGCGGATCAAAATGGTGCCGCTGTCGTCGCCGGCGCGCTGGAAGAATATCTGGGCCTCGACCAAGGAGGCGAGTTGGGCGATCGGCACCATCGTCGTCATTTTCGGCGGGATTTACGGCGGCGTGTTCACGCCGACCGAGGCCGCCGGCGTTGCAGTGGTCTATTCGCTGTTCGTCGCCATGGTGGTCTATCGCGAGATCGGACTTGCGGAACTGTGGCAAGTCATCGTCAGCTCGGTTTATCTGATCGCGCAGATCCTTATTATCGTCACCGGCGCCGGCGTCTATTCCTGGCTGATGACGACGAGCGGCATTCCGGGACATCTGATCGATCAGGTCACCGCAATGGAACTACCGCATTGGCAGACGCTGCTGTTCGTCAATGCCGGGCTGCTTGTCGCCGGCAGCTTTCTCGAGCCGCCTGCTGCGATTCTGATCCTGACGCCATTGCTGCTGCCCGTGGTCGAAGCAGCCGGCGTCAATGCGCTGCATTTCGGCATCATCATGGCGGTCAATTTGAGCATCGGCCTCTACATGCCGCCTTTCGGACTCAATCTGTTCGCCGCCAAGGCGATCTTTAACGTGCCGATGGGCATGATCTACCGCGGTGTCTTGCCGTTCGTGGTGGTCAATTTCCTGGCGCTGCTCATCATCACTTATGTGCCGGCGATCTCGATGGTGCTGATCGGCAGATAATCCGCTCCGCTGCAGGCGCTCCAGCACTGGCAAGTGACAACGCCAAGCATCGATCACACGCGCATGTGAATGCGCCTGTGTGCCTCCGTCCGGAACGGCTGCTCGTCAACGCCAATTATCATTTTGCGGTGCGGCTCCTGATCGGCCGGAACCTGACTACCCGCACTTGGAACCAACACTGGAACTCGCATCAGCGAGATTGGAGTTAGACATGAGATCAAAACTGTTGACTGGCGTAGCAGCGCTTGTTTTGGCGACTTGTACGATTGCGGCGAGTGTCGAGTTGGCGTCGGCGAGGCCGTGGGGCTGGCACGGCGGCGGCTTTTGGCCGGGCGCGGTCGCAGCCGGCGTGGTCGGCGGCGCGGTGGCGGCGGCAACTTCGCCGCTGTGGGCGCCGGGCTATTACAACGGCTACTACAATGACGGCTACAACGGCGGCTATAATGTGAGCGGCTATAACAATGGCGGCTATTACGACTACTATCCAGGCAACGCTTATGCGCCGCGCCGTCGTTAGCCGCAGGCGGCAACGACGCCGGATGGTGCCAGGCGCATTACCGCTCATATAATCCGGCTACCGGAACCTTTACGGGTTATGACGGGGCGCAACATCCTTGCCCGTAGCCTGAACGAGCCTTATTAGATGGAGCGGGACCTCACTCCAAAGTGAGTGATGGTCCCGTTGCCATGCCAGGATGCCGCCGGCGGGGGACGAATTCATGCCGAAGCAAAAAGTCGATTTTCCGGTTTCGAAGGCGCGGCGCTACCTCGAGCCCGGCCCAATCGTGCTGGTGTCGTCTGCTTGGCGCGGCCGGCAAAACATCATGACCTTGGGCTGGCACACCGTGCTGGAATTCACACCGTCGCTGATCGGCTGCATGATCTCGAGCGGTAACCACAGTCACGATCTCATCCGCCATAGCGGCGAATGCGTTATCAATGTTCCGACGACGGCTTTGACCCGCCAGGTCGTCGGCATCGGCAATTGCTCCGGCGCCCAAGTCGATAAATTCAAGAAATTCAAATTGAGCGCGGAGCCGGCACAAAAGGTTAAGGCGCCGCTGATTGCCGAATGCCATGCCAGCTTCGAATGCAGGCTCAAGGACGACAGCCTGATCAGCAAGTATAATTTCTTCATCTTTGAAGTGATCAAGGCGCACGTCGCCCGGCGGCCAAAATATCCGCAAACGTTGCACTATACCGGCGACGGCGTATTCATGGTGTCGGGGAAGATCGTCAGCCGGCGTGGTCAGTTCAGGGCGGAAATGCTGTAGACCTGTTGCTACACCATTGATTCAATTTTAACGGCTTCCACGCGTCAATTTTAGATAATTTCGGCGACATTGCTCCGGTTATGCGGCGGCCTGGTTTCACAACGCGCCGCATTAACCGAGGTAGCGATGAACAATTTCTGGGGCGATTGGATGGAAGCCGTGCGCTTCACCTGCGAGGCACAAAGCGTCATTTCGGCACGACTCATGCTGTTTGCATCGGGCGCGCCGAACGCGGTGGACGAAGCGGCCGAGATGATCGCGGAAAAAATCGTGGTCTTTACCAAAGCCGGCATGGCGGCCGAACGAGCGCTGTCCGAAGGCCACGACTTCTACACCGCCGCCGAACGCGCCTATTCGCCGTTCAAGGCTTGCGTGCATGCCAACAGCGATCGGCTGCTCGGCGCCGCTTCGCACTAAATTCGTCAAGCTCACCGGGTGAGGGTTTCAAAAAATCACACCTCTGTTTTGGGTACGATCCTGAGATGACCGACGATGGAAGCGGTCTCGTTTTTCGAGATATCCATCAGCGTATTCTCGATTGCATCCAGGACATCTTGCCTAAATCGTGGATTGACGGGATCGGTGTCGGAGTCCACTTCCACGACCAATATTTTCGCCAGCATCGAGTCTTCAAGAATCCACTCAAACCAAGTCCGAGAAACACCGTCAATCTTCTCCACATGCTGACGCAATATTGACTTGCCGTCCGTCATGGTACGCCCCTTCCGATGCTTCTCTCGAAACGCATCGTAAAATGGATCCGACCACCGGTCATCCTCGCTCCAGCGCCGACGAGGTATTCCGCACCACTCAGGCCGCCGATAAAAAAGGGACGGGCTCAACGCCCGTCCCCGGGGATCATCCCCGCCAACGATGCCTGGAGACGCATGCACCGCCGGCGGCAATGGCCTTTACTGTTGTTATGCGTTCCCGAGCGCGAGCGCCACGAACCGCGTGGCGGCGCCCGCCTTCACGCGCATCAGGACTTCGTGCTTGCCCTGGGCCTTTGCCTCAGTGAGCGCCTTACGCACATCGCCGGCATTGGCGACGGACTTGCCGCCAACATCGAGGATGACGTTGCCGGCCTGAAGGCCCTGCTCTGCGGCCGGTCCGTCCGGATCGACCGCGGTGACCACGACGCCCTGTCCGCCGGCGCCGGACACATCGTTTGCCGGCGCTACCGTCAGGCCAAGATGCGGCACGCCACTGGTCGGCTGCGATGCGCCGGTGTCAGCGCTCGCCTGTTGATCGGTGGGCATTTTCGCCAGCGTCAGCGACACCGATTTGCTTTCGCCATTGTGCAGGACGTCGAGCTTGACGGAGCTGTCCGGCGCCATCATGCCGATCGTGCGAGCGAGTTCACGCGCATCCTTCACCGGTGTGCCGTTGACCGCAGTGATGATGTCGCCAGGCTCGATTCCGGCTTTGGCGGCGGGGCTGCCGTTTTGCGGTTCGTCAACCAGCGCACCCGCGGCCTTCTTCAGACCGAGACTGTCGGCAATGCCTGTCGTCACCGGCTGGATTTGCACACCGAGCCAGCCGCGTGTGACGCGGCCGTCTTTCTCGAGCTGCGCCACGACCGTCTTCGCGGTGTCGGCGGGAATGTCGAAGCCGATGCCGACAGATCCGCCAGATGGCGAGAAGATGGCGGTGTTGACGCCGATCACGTTGCCGCTCATGTCGAATGCCGGGCCGCCGGAGTTGCCCTTGTTGATTGGCGCATCAATCTGCACGTAGTCGTCGTACGGCCCGGCGCCAATGTCGCGGCCGCGCGCCGAGACGATGCCGGCAGTCACAGTGCCGCCGAGGCCGAACGGATTGCCGACCGCGACAACCCAATCACCGACTTGCGGCTCATGACTGGCAAAGTTCACGTAGGGAAAATCGCCCTTGCCGTCGACCTTGATCACGGCGAGATCGGTCTTCGGATCGGTGCCGACCACCTTGGCGGTGTAGATCGTACCGTCATCGGTCGTCACCTGCACCGACTTGGCATGGTCGACGACATGATTGTTCGTCACCGCGTAGCCGTCGGCCGAGATGAAAAAGCCGGAGCCTTCACCAACTATGGTTTCGTGCGACTGGCCGCCGTTAGGCCCACCCATTCCCGGGCGGCCAAACTGCTGGCCGAATTGCTGACCGAACTGCTGGAAAAACTTGTCGAGCGGTGAGCCCGGCTGTGCGGGGATAGCCTCCTGGTCATCACCGTCCTGCCGCATCATCGCCGGCTCGGCCGACGCGGGAATTTTCACACGCACCGAGATGACCGCGGGCTTCACTTTTGTCACAAGGTCGGCGAAGCCGGCCGGATGCTGCATGGTTGAATCAGCCGCGGCTGCGGCTGAAGTCCACGTCGGTAGACTGGCAGTGCCATAGCTGCCCGCGCCCGACAGCAATAAAGCGGCGCCCACGCCAGCGACGGACGCCAACAGGACGAGGCGCCGGGCCGTGAGCGACTTCTGATTTTTCGGATTCATGATTGTATCTCCATTGAGGAAGCGCCCAGCGGCTGCTTCATGGAGATACAATTGTGCAGTCCAACTTACGGTGTTCTGGAGAGCGGATTAATTCTTCGACATATTACATTTTAGAAAGATAAGAGGCGTCATTGCGCGGGTTTATCGGCCCTGAATTGCGCCTGCTCCATCTCAAGAAATATCCGGTACGCATTGCCGCGATTATTCTCGGCGAAGGCTGGCATATCCTTATATTTCGACCAGTCGGTTCCGGCATAGGCAACGTCGAAATCGACCCAATCCTGCGCTGCCTTGCCCATCGCCGCGCGTACGTAGGTTATATAGTCGCGGGTAAAGGCAATGGCTTCCTTGGCGTCCGCCGAGGGGCGGCCATGGCCTGGAATGATGAATTTCGGCTCGAGCTTTTCGACTTCGGCAAGGCTGCGCAGCCAGTTCGCGGTATCGACGTCGTCGGCATTCATGAACGGGATGCGGCCGTTCTGCACCACGTCGCCGGCGAACAGCACGCTGTCGGGCTCGACCATCATCATCGAATCGCTCGCCGAATGGGCCGGACCCGCGTAAATCGAGCACGAAGCTTTTGCCGCCGAGGTAGATCGTCATCCGTTTATCGAAGGTGATATCCGGCGGCACGACGCGGGTGTGCTCGTCGACCCATGGCGCCAACGCTTGCCGGCGCTGATCGAGCCTCTGATCGGCGCGCTCGCCGGACGTCTCATCGTCCTCGCGGTACTCGACAGCGCGCTGTTGCGCCACGATCACGCTAGACGTGTGATCCTTGAACGCTTGCAGCCCGTAAATATGGTCGGCGTGATAGTGACTGACCACATTGAAACGGATCGGCTTCTCGGTCGTTTTCTTGATGGCTTCGAGCAGATTCCAGCCGAGGCTTGGTGTGCCCAGCGCATCGAACACGACAACGCCGTCCGTGGTGACGACGAACCCGGCGTTCGAGGTATGACCCTCGTTTTTCTGACCGGGGACGCCGGGACTGCCGAGCGTGTAGTAGATCGGCGCGTTCGGCACCTGCTCGATGCTGAGGGGTTGCAGCAGCGGCGGATAAGGCGCTGCGGTTTGCGCGCCGGCCGGCAACGCGCAAAGCGTGACAGCCATAGCCGCGGCAGCGTACCGCGCGACCGCCATCAGGCGAGGTCCCCGCAGTACAGATCCTTGAGCAATTTGAGGATGCGCGCCGCGCGCGGATCGGAAACGCGGTAATGCAGGGTTTGCGATTCGCGGCGGTAGGCGACCAGACCGTCTTCGCGCAGCAGAGCGAGATGCTGCGACAACGCCGACTGACTCAAGCCGACCGCATCGACAAGATCACCGACCTTCATTTCGCCCTGCGCGATCAGGAAGCACAGGATCAACAACCGATATTCGTTGCCGAGCAGCTTGAGCATGCGCGCCGCCGCCGCAGCCTGCTCGGTCAGCGCTTCGAGCTCGGTATGAAGTTTGGCGCGGCGAGTGGATGCGGTTTTCGGTCGGCGCGGTTTGGTTATGGCGTCCATGGGTTTCGCAGTTGCGTCATTATTTAGAATTGACTAATTTAGGACTCGTTGATAGAGCGCAATGTAAGGCAATCGCGGTCAAAAACAAGCATCGCGTCTGCGGGAGGAAGGGAATGGGCCAAGGCCGCCAGCGCACTTCGCGGCGTTCCTTCCTGCGGAATTCTTTACTGCAGATGAGCGCGGTTGCCGCGAGCGGCGCGACGCTTGGCCTTAGCGCGCGCGCAGACGAAACGCATTCGCCGCCAGCCGAGCCGGATTGGTCGCAATCTATCGGTCCCGGCGTGGTCGATCGCCCCTACGGCAGGCCGTCCGACTTCGAGAAATATGTCATTCGCCGCGACGTGCCGTGGCTCACGGCGACGCCGGAATCGTCGGTGAGTTTTTCGCCGCTGCAATCCATGCATGGCATCATTACGCCTAACGGCTTGTTCTTCGAGCGTTATCACGCCGGCCGCGCCGACATCGACCCACGCCAGCACCGGCTGATGATCCACGGCCTGGTCGAGCGCCCGCTGGTTTTGACAATGGACGACATCCTGCGGTTTCCCGCAGTGTCGCGCATCCATTTCATCGAATGTCCGGCCAACGGCGGCATGGAATGGCGCGAGGCGCAGCTCAATTCCCTGCAATTCACCCATGGCATGATCGGCTGCGCCGAATGGACCGGTGTTCCGCTTTCGACGTTGCTCGCCGAAGTCGGTTTGAAGAAGGAAGCCAAATGGGCGATGGCGGAAGGCGCCGACGCTGCGCGCATGAACCGGAGCCTGCCGCTCGAAAAATGTCTCGACGATTGTCTGGTCGTCTATGGCCAGAACGGCGAAGCGCTGCGGCCAGAGCAGGGTTATCCGCTCCGTCTGCTGGTGCCAGGCTGGGAAGGCAATGTCAGCGTGAAGTGGCTGCGCCGCATCAAGCTCGGCGATCAGCCATGGTTCTCGCGCGAGGAGACTTCGAAATACACCGACCTGATGCCGGACGGACAATCGCGCGGCTTCACCTGGGTCAACGAGGCGAAATCGGTGATCACCTTCCCCTGCCCAGAGAAGCCGGCAACCACGCCGGGGCTTTATGAAATCCGTGGCCTCGCCTGGAGCGGCCACGGCAAGATCAGGCAAGTCGATGTGTCGATCGACGGCGGTATCAATTGGCAAGCCGCGCAACTGCACGACCCTGTTTTGTCCAAGGCGCTGACGCGCTTTTCGCTGCCGTGGCAGTGGGACGGCAAACCGGCGCTGCTTGAATTGCGCGCCATCGATGAGACCGGCTACGTGCAGCCGACCATCGCGCAACTACGTAAAGTGCGCGGCAACAATTCGATTTATCATAACAATTCGATCCAGACCTGGCAGATCAAGCCGGACGGGAGCGTGTTCGATGTCCAGCTTGGCTAGGCCGGCAACCGCAATGCTGTTGTGCGCAACTGGGCTGTGGAGCGTCGCGGCATCTGCCAGGCAGTCTCGGCGCATTTCGGCTACGGCACAGCAGCGACACCCGCCGAAATCGCCGGCTGGAATATCGACGGGCGCGGCAGTGACGGTGGGGGTTTGCCGGACGGCAAGGGCGATGCCGACCACGGCGCTGAAGTCTTCATCCAGCAATGCGCACCGTGTCACGGCACGTTCGGCGAAGGCGAAGGCCGCTATCCCAAGCTCGAGGGCGGCGTGGGTACGCTGACCGCCGACCGGCCGGAGCCCACGGTCGGCAGCTATTGGCCGTTTGCGCCGACCTTGTGGGACTATATTAATCGAGCGATGCCGTTCTCGGCGCCGCACACGCTATCAGCCGACGACGTTTATGCGGTAACGGCCTATATCCTCAGCTTCAACAACATCGTGCCGAACGATTTCGTCGCCGACCGCGACAGCCTGGCCAAGGTCAAGATGCCGAACCGCGACAATTTTACCTGGCAGGACCCACGCCCCGATACCGCCAATGTGGCATGCATGAAGAACTGCGCCGATCCAAAATCGGTGCAGATCAGTTCGACGGCGGAAGGCAAGGATTTGACGCCGCGAACCAGTGGTCCGCTCGACAAGATGAACGGCAAATAGCGCGATGCGGGAGAGCGCAATGCACTATCGACGCATGATTACGCGAGCCGGGATCGCGCCGCTTTTCGTCGGCGCGGCACTGCTGGCGAGCTCGGCAGCGCTGGCGCAATCGCCGGCAATGCCCGGACAGCAGCTCGCCTTCGATCGCAGCAAGGGCAACTGCCTGACCTGCCACGACATCGCCGGCGGTGATTCACCCGGCAACGTGGCGCCGCCACTGGCCGACATGAAAACGCGGTTCCCAGACCGCAACGAACTGGCGGCGATCATTTTCGATGAGACCAAGCGCAACCCGCAGACAGTGATGCCGCCGTTCGGACGAAATTTGATCCTGACCCACGACGAAATCGAGTTGGTGGTCGATTTCCTCTACACCAAATAACACGCCGCCCACCGAGAGGGAGTGCCCGAATGAAAATGCAAATCCATCCCGACCGCGCACGGCGGCTGTTGATCAGGACGGCATTGACCGGGCTTGCCGCCACGCTGTGGCTGCCCTCTTTGCTACGCCGTGCGATCGCCGCCGATGCAGCGCAATGGCCGAAAGACGCATTCACGCAAAAGACGCAAGCCGACGCGATCAAGACGCTCTACGGCAAGGAGGTGCTCGTCTCCGACCAGGTCAAGCTCGACGCGCCGGAAATCGCGGAGAACGGCGCTGTCGTGCCGATTGCGGTATCGAGTGCGCTCCCGAATGTCACATCGATCGCTATCATGGTATCGGAGAATCCGTTTCCGCTAGCCGCGAGTTACAAAATTCCGCCCGGCACTTCGGCCATGGTGTCGAACCGGCTGAAAATGGCGAAGACCAGCACGGTCGTCGCGCTGGTCGAGTTGGGCGGCAAGGTCTACAGCGCCAGTAAGGAAATCAAAGTCACTGTCGGTGGCTGCGGCGGCTGACGACATTCAGAGAAGGCAAAGCAAATGGCATCGACAATTCGCGTACGCGCGGTTTCGAGCGGCGACCTTACCGAGGTCCAGGCATTGGTCCAGCACCCGATGGATTCCGGCTTCGTCAAGGACGCGCAGGGCAACCTCATCCCGCCGCATCACATCGAAGTGGTGGACTTCCAACACGGCGGCAAGACGGTGTTCACAGCACTGTGGGGACCCGCGGTCGCCAAAGACCCTTACGTCAAATTCAGCTTCAAGGGTGCGCAAAAAGGCGAAGATCTTGCGGTAAGCTGGGTTGATAATGAGGGCCAGAGCGATTTACTTGTGGCAAAAATACTTTGAAAAACTTTGCCGGGAGTAATGTCGTGCGGACGCTACATGCAATAGCGATCGTGATCGCTGCCATAACCGTTGCCGGCGCGCGGCCGGCGGCCGCAGACGATAGCGTCAATCCCGACGCCGACTTCAAGGCATTCCGCGACTATTTCACCAAGCGCTTCCCGAACGTGCCGCTGAACGATTTCGTCAACGGGCCCTATTCCATGGACGCCGATCTGCGCAAGCAGTGGCTGGCGATCGATGACTTCCCGCCCTACGACTTCGCGGTGGACCGCGGCAAGGACATGTTCGCAACGCCGTTCAAGAACGGCAAAACCTATGGCGATTGCTTCCCCGACAAAGGCATTGGTATTCGCCAGAACTATCCCTACTTCGACGACAAATCCGGCCAGATCATCACGCTCGAGCTGGCGCTCAACCAGTGCCGTCAGTCCAACGGCGAACAGGCGTATTCCTATGTCAAGGATGAGATGGCGTCGCTGACCGCGTACATGGCCTTCACGTCGCGCGGCAAACCGTTCGACATCAAGATCCCGAACGATCCGCGTGCGCTCGCGGCTTATGAAAACGGCGAGAAGTATTTTTATTCGCGGCGCGGCCAGCTGAACTTTTCCTGCGCCAGCTGTCACGTGCAAAGCGCCGGCGAACATATTCGCACCGAAGTGCTGGCGCCTGCGCTTGGCATCCTCGCCGCCATGCCGATCTACCGGTCGGAATGGGGCGGCATGGGAACGATCAGCCGCCGTTTCGTCACCTGCAACAGCCAGGTGCGCGGCGTACCGCTCGAGCCGCAGGACGAGAATTACCGCGACGTCGAATATTATCTGTCCTACATGGCGAACGGCCTGCCGATCTCCGGGCCGGGTGCGCGGCCATGAGGAGCCCGATCATGAGCAGGCTTTTTGTGGCGATCGGTCTGATTTTGGCGGCGATGACGGCTGCGGAAGCGGTAGGCACCCAGGCCGATTTCGATGCGGCGTTAACGGCCGCGCAAACGGCCGAAATGGACGCCGGTGCGCTGAAGAACCAATGGACCACTACGGAGCAAGTCCTGGCCGCAGCGAGGAAAGCCGCCGCTGCCGGCGACTTCGACACTGCGATTAAGCAAGCGCAGCAAGCCGAAGCGCTGGCGAAAGCGTCGATCGCGCAAGCCAAAGAGCAGGACACCGCCTGGAAGGCCGGGGTCATTCACTGACGCGCCGACGGGAGCAGACGCGGTTGGATCGCCGGGATTTCTTGCGTTGCCTCGCCGTAGCGGCGGCGTCGGGCGTCGCGCCGCTCACCGCAAGCGCAGCCGGGGACGATCTTTATGACGTCGGCCGCTTCGGCAATGTGCGCATCCTGCATCTGACCGATACGCACGCGCAACTTGCGCCGGTGTATTTTCGCGAACCCAGCGTCAATATCGGCGTCGGCACCATGCGCGGGCATCCGCCGCATATCGTCGGCGGCGCGTTCATTGAATATTTCAACGTTCTACCCGGTAGCCGCCAAGCCCATGCCTTCACCTTTCTCGATTATCAGAACGCAGCGCAGCATTACGGCCGCATGGGCGGCTTTGCCCACCTAAAATCTCTGATCGACCGGCTGCGCGCCGATATGGGACCTGGCAATTCACTGCTGCTGGACGGCGGAGATCTGTTGCAAGGGACCGGGCAAGCCAACGCGCTGCAAGGCGCCGACATGATCGAAGCCGCCAATCTCCTGGGCGTCGATGTTTTGACTGGGCACTGGGAGTTCACCTATGGCGAAACGACGCTGCGGCAGCGGCTCGCGGAATTCAAAGGCGAGTTTCTGGCACAAAACGTGTTCCTAACCGACGACGCCGCGTTCAACGACTCCGAGGCTTTCGACTCTGCCTCAGGCCGTGTCTTCAAACCTGCAAGCGTGAAGGGCATCGGCGGCGTGCGCGTTGCCGTCATCGGGCAAGCATTCCCTTATGTGCCGATTGCGCACCCGAAGCGGTTCACACCCGACTGGACATTCGGCATCCGCGAGCAGGAGCTGCAAAAACTGGTCGATGACTTACGCGGCGCCCAACACGCCGATGTGGTCGTGCTGTTGTCGCACAACGGCATGGATGTCGATCTCAAGCTAGCCAGCCGCGTTACCGGCCTCGACATTATATTGGGCGGTCACACCCACGACGGCGTGCCACGGCCGGTCATCGTCGGCAACCCGGGCGGCAAGACCGTGGTGACCAATGCCGGATCGAATGGCAAATTTCTTGCCGTGCTCGACCTCGACGTCGGCAAAGGCGCGCTCAAGGATTTCCACTATAACCTGCTCCCGGTCTATGCCGACCTGATCAAGCCCGACAGCACCATGCAGGCACTGATCGATAGGCATGGCGCACCCTACGCGCGGCAATCGGCCGAAACGCTCGCAACCGCCGATCAGTTGCTTTATCGACGTGGCAATTTCACCGGTCCGATGGACCAGGTGATCTGCGATGCTCTGCGTCAAGCACTCGATTGCCAAGTCGCGCTGTCGCCGGGCTTCCGCTGGGGCACCACGGTGCTGGCGGGCGAACCGATCACAATGAACGATTTGCTCGCGGAAACCGCCATCACCTACCCCGAAACCTACGTCCAGGACATGACCGGTGGACAGATCAAGGCGATCCTCGAAGATATCGCGGATAACCTGTTCAATCCTGACCCGTATTATCAGCAGGGTGGCGACATGGTGCGCGTCGGCGGCATGGACTACACATGCGCGCCTGAGGAGGCCGCGGGAAAGCGCATTTCCGGCATGACACTCGATGACGGCAGCGCGGTCGAGGACGGCAAGAGTTATCGCGTCGCCGGCTGGGCTTCGGTCAACCCGCAATCAGGCAAACCCGTCACCGACGTCGTCGCGGACTATTTACGCCAGCAGAAAACAACGAAGATCAAACGCCTCAACAACGTCACGCTCAAAGGCATCGCCAACAATCCCGGCATCATCGGAGGAGGATAGACATGACTGCGATCATCCGTTCCGCATTGCTTGCTTTCGCCGCTGTGCTTCTTGCATGCAACGGCGCCTACGCACAAAGCACCAAGCCGCACCGCATCGTCATCCAGGTCGACCAGAACGACCCAGAGGTGATGAATCTCGCGCTTAACAACGCCAAGAACGTGATTGAGTTTTATCGCGGCAAAAGTCAGGACGTTGACGTCGAGGTGGTTGCTTACGGTCCCGGACTGCACATGCTACGCGACGACACTTCGCCCGTGAAAGACCGCATCAAGGAACTGGCCGAGGTCAGCTTCCCTGCGAACATCACGTTTTCGGCCTGCAACAACACCAAGCAGGGCATGGAGAAGCGCGAGGGCCATCCCATCACCATCATCCCGCAAGCGCATCTGGTTCCGGCGGGCGTGGTGCGGATCATGGAGCTCGAGGAGCAGGGTTACAGTTACGTCCGGCCTTGAGAGGGATTGCGCCGAGGAGTGCCGCCGATGAAACGTATGCTCGGGCTAATACTCGCCGCCGCATTTCTGGTCTACGGACCTCCGGCCCGCAGCGAAGACGCCACGGTGACTTATAAGTCGGTCGCGCCGGACACCGCGCTCGATCTCGCCAAGGCGGCGCTCGCAAGCTGCCGCGCACACGGCTATCAGGTGGCGGTCGTGGTGCTGGACCGGTTCGGCCAGCAACTCGTACTGCTGCGTGACCGCTTCGCCGGACTGCCGGCGCCGGTCACGGCCAACGACAAGGCCTACACCGCGCTCAGCTTCCACATGGCCAGTGGCGATTTCGCAAAAGCCGTCCAGGGCGGCCAGCTCAGCGCGGGACTTGCCGCGTTGCCGAACATCGTGACGCTCGCAGGTGGGCTTGTCATTGAGGCGGGCGGCTCTGTTCTGGGCGCGGTCGGCGTCGCCGGCGCGCCGGGCGGCGACAAGGATGAGGATTGCGCCAAAGCCGGCCTGGATTCGATCCGCGACAGGCTCGATTTCTGAAAGCGAAGACCTCCGTCAGGCTGACGCTCCGTTCCGCAGCGCACCGCGCACCAGCGCAGCATAAAGCCAATCTTTCACGCCCTTCGGTTTCGCCAGGCCGAGACGATCGAGACAGGGCAGGTCTTCGGCCCGGCTCGAAAGACCGCTCATCAGCAAACCGGCGAGCCGCAGCGGCGACGTGTCTTTCAAAACCTCCAGGGCCGGAATGAGCCGCTGCTCGATTGCGGTGAAATCGGTGCCGAACGGAAACATCGGCAGCAGGCCGGCCTCGGCGGCCGGCTTGAGGAGGCGCGCGATAGCGTCCGGCGTATTGTCGCGCGTCGATTTTGGCGGATCGAACGTACGCGCAATCTTGCCGGCGTCCTTGGCCTGCCGCAGCAATTCGTCCTGAAAACGCGAGTTGGTGATCGCCAGCATTGCGGCGATGACTTCGCTGTCGCTCTTGCCGCGAATGTCGGCGATGCCGTATTCGGTGATGATGATATCGCGCAGATGGCGCGGGATCGTGATGTGGCCGTAACGCCATTTGATGTTGGACTCGTCCCTGCCCTTCGCGGTGCGCGTCGCGCGCAGCATGATCGCCGATCGCGCGCCCTCGAGCGCAAAACTCTGGGCGATGAAATTATATTGCCCGCCCACACCACTGACGATGCGGCCGTCTTCCAGGCCGTCGGAGACGACGTCGCCAAGCGCAGTCGCCATCATCGCGTCGTTGAGGAAGCGGGCGTTGATCCGGGCGCGCCGCTTGCTGTCTTCGCCGCGATAAAGCTCGTTGACGAACGAGATTGCGGTCATGCCGAACTTGCCAACGGTCTCGGGCGGCATTTCGCGCAAGCTTCTGTAGAAATCCCGCGAGCCGATGAAGAACCCGGCGTGCAGCACGATACCGTCCACCTCGCGCTTGAGAATGCCGGCACGGAACAGGTCGAGCATGCCCTCGACGAACAATTCCGAGCAGCCATAGAGGCCGATGTCGAAACGCTCGGTATGCACGGCGGCATCGCGCGCCGGATCGTAACCGAGACTCGCCAGCAGTGCGCGGAACTCGTCGTTTCTGTTCTGGCGCAGGACCAGCGCCTGTGCCACCGCCTCACCCAGCGACCCTATGCCGATTTGCAGCGTGCCGCCGTCGCGAACGAGGCTCGCCGCGTGCAGGCCCGCGGCATAGTCGCCGAGCGCGACCGGCTCGCGCGGCGGCGCGAACAGCGAAAAATCTGTCGCCGGACTGTCGAGCAACAGGTCGGGCTCGGTCCCGGCAATGGCCGCATCGCCCGGCATGTACGGCAATTCCGAATTCAACTGGCCGGCAAATAGAAAATCGACACGGCCTTGCCGCCGCAGGTCGAGAAGTTCGAACGTGAGATCAGGATTGCAGCTCAGGCTGTAGGGCCGCGCCACCTCGCCGTCGCGATGCGCCAGGAGTTGCGCCACAACATTGACGCCGCGGTCGAGCACGTAACTGAGTGCGTGCGTGTAATTCGCCGAGATATAGTGCTGTTGTGCATAGGGCGAGCCAAGCCATTGCCCGGCTTCGAAGAAGAATTCGTTGATCTGAACGTTCGCCGGTACCTGATCCTTGCGGATCGCGGCGGCGTAGGCGAGCGGCGGATAGCTGGCGAATACCCGCTGTGAAATCGGATCGAGGAAGCGGTGCTCGAGTTCGCTCTTGGCGTGCGGAGGCTCGAGCGTAAGCGCGGTGAAGATCGTCAGCCGGATCGAGGGATCGGCAGCCGCCCGGGCGAACAGCGCGTTGGCGATATGATTCGCCTTGCCAAGCCCGAGCGGCAAAGCGAGCACGATGGTTTTGCCGACTTTTTCGACAATAGCGTCGGCAAGCCGCTCCGGATCGTCGAACTTTTGCGGACCCGTGTCCGAATGGATCATTGCAGGGAATCCCAGCCCGGATCGGGCTGGAAGCGCGGTCCGTAGGCCGCCGCGAGCCGCTTGAGCGTGTCGCGCACGTCAGCGAGGCCGCGCGAGCGCGCGTAGTGCATCGGGCCGCCGCGGAACGGCGCAAAGCCGGTGGCGAAGATCAGCGCGCCATCGACGATCTCCTCGTTGGCGACGATACCCTCCCGCAGGCAAGTCACGCAGACGTCGAGCATCGGCAGAATCAGACGGTCGATCGTGTCCGGCGGCGGCGCCGCGGCTTCTTCGCTGGCTTTCACCGCCTTGCCGTCGCGCCAGGTATAGAGACCCTTGCCGGTCTTTTTGCCAAGCTCGCCTTTTGCGACCTTGTCTTTGAGCCATTGCGGCGGGTCGGGCATGTCGTGGTGCAGGTTGGCGCGCAGCATTTCGGCGACGTGCAGGCAGATGTCGAGCCCAACTTCGTCGGCGAGCTCGATCGGACCCATCGGCATGCCGAAATCTTCGGCAGCCTTGTCGATCGTCTCTTTCTTCATGCCGGCGTCGAGCATGACCAACGCTTCCAGCAGATACGGCGTCAGCGCGCGGTTGACCAGGAAGCCTGGCGCGCTCTTAACCGGAGCCGGCAAGCGATCGAGGCGGCCGAGGAAGGCGCGCGCATCGGAGAGTACTTGCGCGTCGACCTGATCGTGACTGACCACTTCAACAAGCTGCATCCGCGACACCGGATTGAAGAAATGGATACCGACCAGGCGCTCCGGCCGCGGTAATCCCTCGCGCAACTGCTCGAGCGGAATGCTCGACGTGTTGGTGGCGAGGATGGCGTCGCGCTTCATGTGCGGCTCGATGCCGGCGAAGATCTTGCGCTTGAGATCGAGCACCTCGGGCACCGCCTCGATGATGAGATCGGCGGTGGCGACGCCCTGGCCCTTGAGATCGGGGATCAGGCGGTCGAGCGAGTCGCGCACTCTGCGGCGATTATCGCGGCCGATAATGGCGTAAAGATCGCTGGCGCGCTTGATCGCGCCGGCAATCGGCTCGGGCTTGGTGTCGCCAAGACTCACGGTAAAGCCGTGCCACGCGCACCACGCCGCGATATCGCCGCCCATGGCGCCGGCGCCGATGACATGGACGCGACGGCCGTCCCATTTGCCGTCGGCAAGGCTTTTCAAGTTCTCACGGAGATAAAAAACGCGGACGAGATTTTGCGCGGTGTCGGTGACGAGGAGTCGGGCGAACGAAGATATTTCTCTTTTCTGCATCGCCCCGACGTCGCCGCCGTGTTCGGCCCAAAGATCGATCAGCGCGTAAGGTGCGGGATAGTGCGCCTTCGGCGCTTTCTTGGCGGTCTCGCCGCGCATGCGCGAGGCCAGAAAACCGCGCGCCGGCTCCATGTTCATGAGCCTGCCGAGCAAGTCCTGCTTCGCCGGAATCATATCGCCGGTGACCGCGGACATCACCGCGGCACGCACGTGGCGCTCCTGCGTCACCGCATCGACCAGATGCAGTGAGCGGGCGCGGCGGGCACGCTCGGTCTTGCCAGTCAGCATCATCGTCATGGCCTGCACCGGGCTGATCAGGCGCGGCAGCCGCACTGTGCCACCGAGGCCGGGGTGCAATCCGAGCAGCACTTCGGGAAAGCCGAAGCTCGCGTCATCGATGGCGATGCGGAAGTCGCAGGCAAGCGCAACTTCGAGCCCGCCGCCGAGACAATAGCCGTGAATGACCGCGATGGTCGGCAGCGGCAGGCGGTCGAGGCGGTCAAGCACGGCGTGGCCGCGCGTCAATACCGCTTCGATCGGCGCCGTGTCGGTGACGCCACGAAACTGCGCGATATCGGCGCCGGCAATGAAGCCACTACGCTTGGCGGAGCGGATCACAAGCCCGCGCGGCCGGTCGCGCTCGAGCTTTTCCAATACCGCATCGAGTTCAAGCAGCACGTCGGCCGACAATGTGTTGGCGCTGGCGTCTTTCTTGTCGAACAACAGCCACGCGATGCCATCCGCGTCAGTACGCAGCCGCCAGTTCACCCACGGACTTGCGTCCTGCGGCGCCGCGCTGTCGCCAAACGGGCCCAGTTCCATGTCGCGTGGGCCGAGAATGGCGAGCACTGGTTTTGCGGCAAATGTCTTGCTCATGCCGCGCCTCAAACTGCTTCGATCAGCATGGCCCCGCCCTGCCCGCCGCCGATACATTCGGTGGCGATGCCGCGCTTGTAGCCGAGCCGCTTCATGGCGTTGACGAGATGCAGCACGATGCGATTGCCGCTGGCGCCGACCGGATGGCCAACACCGATGGCGCCGCCGTCGACGTTGAGCCGGTCGCGCGGGATCGTTCCGGCAGGGCCGGGAAGTCCGAGCGCATCGCGGCAAAATTCGGCATCGTCCCAGGCGGCAAGACAGCCAAGCACCTGCGCGGCGAACGCCTCGTTGAGCTCCCACAATTCGATGTCGCCGAGGTTTAGATTGTGCCGCTTCAGGATCGCGGTCGAGCAATAGACCGGACCGAGCCCCATCACCGAGGGGTCGAGCGCCGACCATTCGGAGTCCACGATCACCGCTTTCGGCGTGAGGTTGTGTGCCTTCACCGCGTCTTCCGAGGCAAGAATGACCCACGATGCGCCGTCGGTGATCTGCGATGAATTGCCCGGCGTGACCTTGCCCCACGGCCGCTCGAACGCGGGCTTGAGCTTGGCGAGCGTGTCGGCGCTGCTGTCGGGCCGCACACCGTCGTCGTGATCGAACACCGTGCCGTCGCGCGCGAAGGACGGCTCGACCTCGCCGGCGAAATAACCGTTTTTCTGTGCGGTGGCGAGACGCTGCTGGCTTTCAGCGGCATATTCGTCCGCCTGCCGGCGCGTGATGTGGAACAGATGGCCGACCAGTTCTGCGGTCTGGCCCATGTTGAGATCGGTAATCGGATCGGTCAGCCCGCGTTCGAGGCCGATGATCGGGGTAAAGAACGATGGACGCCAGCCAAGGAACGCTTGCAGCTTGGCGCCGATGCCGCGGGCGGCGAACAATTTCCCATACCAGGCAACGGCGCGATTGCTGAACACCAGCGGCGCATGGCTGAGCGACTCCGCGCCGCCAGCCAGAACCAGATCCGAAATGCCTTCCTGGATGTAGCGGTAGGCGGTATCGATCGACTGCATACCGGAGCCGCAATTGATCTGCACCGTGAACGCCGTCATTTGTTCGCCCATGCCGAGCCGCAGCGCCGCGACCCGGGCCGGATTCATTTCGTCGGCGATGACGTTGACGCAACCCAGGATCACCTGGTCGAAGGCATCCGGCGCGAACGGTTGACGCAACAACAGCGGCCGCCCGCATTGCACCGCGAGATCGACCGGCGTGAACGGGCCGGGCTTGCCGCGCGCCTTGATGAAAGGCGTGCGGCTGCCGTCGATAATGTAGACCGGACGGCGACCTACTCCGCTGCTTGTGGCGGCGGCAGGGCCTGGACCGGTTCCGGCGGCGGCAATTCCACCGGTTGATCCGAAGTCGTTTGTGACGTTGCCTGAGATGTCGCTTGAGATGACTTCTCTCCCTTGTTGGCTTTGCCCCGGGAGGTCAATTCCTCCGGAGCGAAATCGTTGACGGCGACGGCTGCCGCGACGGCCTCGGCCACGGCTTTCAGCTTGCCCGCCTCGTCCGCGGTAATAGTGCGTTGCGTCACCGCCGCGTCGATGTCGCGCACGCGCGCAGTGCGCATGCGGTCGCGGATCGGTTGCACCTCGACTGTCATGGCGAAGGCGCTCTCGACCAGAGCAACGCCGTTTTCCGTTTCGCCCGGGTTCGGATGATATAGGTCCACCGTAAGTCGATCTCGCGCCGCGCCAGGATTGGTAATGATGTCAGCGCAACGATCATTGACTCTGTCGGAGGCGCCGCGGCGGCGCGGACCAAGCGGCTGGATGATGAAACGCAGAAGCCACGCCACCGGACGGACCGGGAAATTGGCAATGATCTCGTCGAAGCGCGTCTCGAGGGTGGCAAAACTGGATTCCATGCACGAAGCGAGCAGCGGGAAATCGTCCGGCTGGCGGCCCTCGTCGTTCCAGCGCTTGAGCGCCGCGCTCGACAGATAAAGCTCCGAAAGAATGTCGCCGAACCGCGCCGAAATCATTTCCTTGCGCTTGAGCGCGCCGCCGAGCGTGAGCAGCGAAAGGTCGACAGCAAGCGCGAACGCCGCGGCGTGACGGCTGAGCTGGCGATAGAATTTGGTCGCGGCTCCGGCGGCCGCCGCCGGCGCGAACAGCCCGCCGGTCCAGGTCCGGCCCCAGGCACGGAACGTGTTTGCCAGGCTGTGGCCGACGTGAGCCCAGAATACCTGATCGAAGGCATCGATCCCGCGTTCGCGGTCGCTGTCTTCGAGCGCCAGCATTTCCTTGAGCAGATAGGGATGGCAGCGGATCGCGCCCTGACCGAACTGAATCAGAGCGCGCGTAACGATGTTGGCGCCTTCCACCGTGATCGCGATCGGAACGCCGCGATAAAGGCTGCCGAGATAGTTCAGCGGTCCTTCGATGATGGCCTTGCCGCCATGCACATCCATGGCATCGTTGACGACGATGCGCATGCGGTCGGTCGCTTGCGATTTCATGATCGCGGTGACCACGGCGGGATGATGGCCCTCATCGAGCGCCGCGCAGGTCATGCGGCGCGCGGCATCGAGCAGATACGCGGTCGCCGCGATGCGGCCGAGCCGCTCCTGGATCGCCTCGAATTGCGCGATTGGAACGTGGAATTGCTCGCGGATGCGCGCATAGGCGCCGGTGATATTGGCGCAGAACGCCGCGCCCGCCGCCGATAACGAGGGAAGCGAGATACCCCTTCCCGCGGCAAGCGCGCTCATCAGCATCTTCCAGCCCTTGCCGACCTGAGCGACGCCGCCAATGACATGATCCATCGGGATGAAAACGTCGTGGCCCCAGTTCGGGCCGTTCTGGAAAACGTGCATTGCCGGCAAATGCCGCCGCCCGATGCTGACACCGGGCAAGCTGGTCGGCACCAGCGCCAGCGTGATGCCAATGTCTTCGCGGCCGCCGATCAGATGGTCGGGATCACGAAGCTTGAATGCCAGTCCAAGAACGGTCGCGATCGGCCCAAGAGTAATATAGCGCTTGTGCCAGTTAAGCCGGATGCCGAGCGTCTCCTGCCCCTGAAAGGTGCCGCGGCAGACCACGCCGTTATCGATCATCGAAGCGGCATCGGAACCTGCCTCCGGGCTGGTAAGGCCGAAGCACGGAATCTCCTCGCCGCGCGCCAGCCGCGGCAGCCAATAATCCTGCTGTTCCGTGGTACCGAATTGCAGCAGCAACTCACCAGGACCGAGGGAGTTCGGCACCATTGCGGTAACGGCCGTGCTGATCGAGCAGGACGACAATTTGCGGATCACTTCCGAATGGGCGTAGGCGGAAAAACCGAGCCCGCCGTATCGCTTAGGAATGATCATGGCGAAGAATTTCTTTGCCTTCAAAAACTCCCAGACTTCCGGCGGAAGATCGTGCAGCTCCCAATTGATCCGCCAGTCGTTGACCATGCGGCAGAGTTCCTCGACCGGGCCGTCAAGAAACTGTTTCTCTTCATCCGACAGTCGCGCCGGCGAAAACGCCAGCAGCTTTTCCCAATCGGGATTACCGGTGAACAGATCGGCGTCCCACCATACGTCGCCCGCTTCAATGGCTTCTCGCTCAGTGTCGGACAGACGCGGCAATGCCCGCTGTGCCAGACGAAAAATCGGCTTGGTGAGCCAGTCCCGCCGGAACGATGACGACATCGGCTTTCCCCGGGCTATATGGGCGGGGCCGTTCAGGCCGCCGCGGGATGATTCGCTGCAAGACTACTAGGTTCTGGCCGCTTAAATGTTACAATTTCCCGTGCTGGCTGAGGCCCCTTAGATAGTGATCGGACGGGACGCTCTGCCAGCGGGGGGACCGCATAACCTATACAAGATTCTGGCTCATGTTCGACAAGCTCGAAGCCTATATCGCCGGTAAAATCATACATTATCTGTCCGAGCCGACGGGCCGGTATGCACCTTTTTTCGCGCCCGACCCCGCGGTGCTGCGCGCCGCCTTGCGGCCGGGCGACATTATTCTTATCGAGGGCAACAGCCGGGTTGCTGCCGTCATCAAATTCCTGACGCAGAGTACATGGTCGCACGCTGCGCTCTATGTCGGCGAACGCCCGAACGACGTCTCGCCGACGGGCGACCCCAACGTGCTGCTCGAGGCCGAAGCCGAGACCGGCGTGACCACCGTGCCGCTATCGAAATACTTCAGTTTTCATACCCGCATTTGCCGCCCGGTCGGCGTCGACACCGCCAGCCAGCAGAAGGTCATCGACTACGCATTGGCGCGGGTCGGCAAACAGTATGATTCCAAACGCATCCTCGACCTGTTGCGCTATCTGTTTCCCTACCCGCCGGTGCCGGTATGGTTTCGCCGCCGTATGCTCTCGATCGGCGCCGGTGATCCGACCAGAGCGATCTGCTCGACGCTGATTGCCGAAGCCTACGCTTCGATCCATTACCCCATCCTGCCGGAACGCGTCTCGATCAACGGCAAAACGTACGGCGTCGCGCCGTATGTGCAGAGCGAAATCGACCACATCCGCACGTACGGGCTGTACACGCCGCGCGATTTCGATACCTCGCCGTTTTTCCAGATTATCAAACCGACGATCGCCGCCGGGTTTGACTATCGCACGATCGAATGGATACCGCCCGGCGTGACGCCCGCGGATCTGAAGAATGAACAGATCGTTCCGCTAATTTGATGCGGCAGCTGTCGCGGCGATCGGTTGCGGATGCCCGTCGGCATCGACGCGAACGTAAGTGAAGAGACCTTCGGTGACCTTGATCGGGGTAACCCCAGTGCCGCGCCGCGCCCAGCTTTCTATTTTGATGGCGATCGATGTAGTGCCGATTTTGTCGATGCTACCGTAGCAAGAGACTTCGTCGCCGACACAGACTGGACGATGAAACACCATCGCGGTGATGGCGACGGTTACCGTGCGGCCGCCGGCGCGGCGGGTGGCGACGGTGGCGCCCGCGAGGTCCATCTGGCAGATCAGCCAGCCGCCGAAAATGTCGCCGTGCGCATTGGTGTCGGCAGGCATGGCGATAGTACGGATCGCCGGATCGATATCGGGTGGAGTTTCGGTCGGGTCGGAGAGATCAGGCATGGCAAGTCCCGGCAGGTTGAAATTAGGCGCTCAGACGTAGTGACGCATGGACTTAATTCTAAGTCCATATGAGGCTTGTTCATCGGACGCAGATTCATCGTCTGGCCGACTTAGCATCTGAGCGGCAAGTCGAAGACTTCCGGCGCGCACTGCGCGCCGGATCAGCCAGGTTTTATGTCCGCAAATTTGATTACTTTTGCCCACTTCTCGATATCGTCGGCGATAAACTTGCCGAATGCCGCCGGCATCATCGGCATCGGCACACCGCCCAAGTCACCCAGTTTTGTCTTGAAAGTGGAATCGGCGAGAGCGCTGTTCACCGTCTTGTTGATGACGTCGACAATATCGGCGGAGGTGCCTTTCGGCGCGCCAAGGCCATGCCAACCGCTGGCGTCATATCCGGGCAAAAATTCCGCAACCGTGGGCAGGTCCGGCAGGATCGGCAGCCGTGCCGGTGTGCCGACAGCCAGCGGTCGCAGCTGGCCAGATCTGACGTAGGCGATCGATGCCGGAATTGGCGAGAACATCACCTGCACCTGGCCAGCCATGAGATCGGCATACGGATTGCCGGTGTAAGGAACGTGGACGAAGTCGACGCCGGCCATCATCTCGAACAATTCGCCCGCCACATGAGGTCCGGAACCAATTCCGTTCGACGCCATATTGATCTTGCCGGGATTGGCTTTCGCATAAGCAATAAATTCTGGAACGGTCTTCACCGGCAATAAATTGTTGATTTCCAACACGTACGGCACGAGATCGACGCTTGCCACCGGTACGATGTCGGTGCTGAAGTTGAAATTAAGATTCGTATAGAGCGTCGCGTTGACGGTATTGGTCGAAGTCATCAGCAACAGCGTGTAGCCGTCCGCAGTCGAACGCGCGACGTTCTCGGCTGCAAGGTTGGTGGCGGCGCCCGGCCGGTTTTCGACGACGAACTGCTGGCCAAGTTGTTCCGATAATCGCTGCGCGGTCAGACGTGCAATAATGTCGGACGCGCTGCCGGCGGAAAAGCCGACCAGGATGCGGACTGGGCGCGCCGGATACGATTGCGCGCGCACTCCGCCTGACAGGGCCGGCAGTGCAGCAGCACCCGCCGTGAGACGCAGGAATTTGCGGCGGCCATATCGCATTTCGCCTCAGTCCATCTTGATGCCGGCGAATTTAATCACCTTGGCCCACTTCTCTTTTTCTTCGGCAAAGAGCTTGCCGTACTCGACCGGCGTCATCTTCGTCGGCACGTTGCCGAGACTGACGAGATGAGACCGCACATTGTCATCACCGAGGCCGGCGGTTATTTCTATATTGAGCTTGGCGACGATTTCGGCCGGCGTGCCGGCAGGCGTGCCGATGCCAAGCCAGCCCAGAACCACGTAACCAGGCACGAACTCATTTACGGTCGGCGCCTCCGGTAAAGTGTCAATCTTGTTGGCGGTGGTCACTGCGAGCGCACGCAGCTTTCCCGCCCGGACGTGACCTATCGCCGAGATGATGGGGTCGAACATGATCTGGACGCGCCCGGCAAGCAGATCGGTCTGCGCCTCCACTTCGCCGTGGTACGGCACATGGAAAAGATCAACCCCGGCCATCATCTTGAACAGCTCGCCGGCGATATGTGTCAGATTGCCGGTGCCGTTCGATGCAAAATTGACCTTGCCCGGATTGGCCTTGGCGTAAGCGATGAGCTCCGGGATCGTCTTTGGCGGAAAATCCGGATTGGCCACAACGACGAACGGCGTCGAGCCGACAGCCGCCACCGGCGCAATATCGCGTGCGAAGTCGAAACTGAGGTTATGGTGGAGCAAGTCGGTGATCATGTTCGGCGTGGCAACAACAAGCAGTGTGTAGCCATCCGCCGTCGCGTGCGCGACCGCTTCCGTCGATAGATTAGTCCCAGCGCCGGGTTTGTCATCGACGACAAAAGCCTGACCGGTTCGATCCGTCAGCCATTGCGCGATGAGACGCCCGACGACGTCAGGCGCGCTGCCGGCACCGTAGCCGCAGACAACGTGGACTGCACGTTTGGGATAATCGAGTGCAAGAGCCGTCCGCGGCAGTGCCGGAAGCACAGCGGCGCCAGCAAGCACATGCAAAACTCGTCTGCGAGGAAACTCCATGCGACGTCCTCCCCTCGACGGCGGCTGTCGTTCACTCCGCCTTGATATCTGCGAACTTTACCACCTTTGCCCACTTTTCGGTATCGGCGGCGATAAGCGCCTTGAAAGCGGCGCGCGAGCTTGAGAATACCGGTGCGCCGAGATCGACAAGCCGTGCCTTGAACGTGGCATCATCGAGCGCCGCGTTGACCGTGGTGTGGAGCTTGTCGAGAATATCTTCCGGCGTGCTGGCCGGCGCGCCAATGCCCTGCCAGCCCGCCGCTTCGTAGCCGGGAACGGTATCGGCGATCGGCGGAACATCCGGCAGTCCGTCGTACCGGACGGCAGTCGTTACCCCCAACGGGCGCAGCCTGCCGTCCCTCATGTAACCGATCGAGGACGTAACCAGATCGAACATGCATTGAAGCCTGCCGCTCAGGAGATCGGGGAAGGCCGGCCCGGTGCCGTGATAATGCACCGGCACCAGATCGATGCCGGTCATCATCTCGAACAGCGAACCGTACATATGCGGGCCGCTGCCCGGACCGCCGGTCCCCATGTTGATTTTGCCCGGATTGGCCTTGGCGTAAGCGATAAACTCAGCAACATTCTTGACCGGCAGCGACGGATGAACCTCGAGCACGCCGAAGGCGCGGCTCATGCTGGCGACCGGCGCAATGTCACGGACAAAGTTGTAGTCGAGATCTTTGTAGATAGAGCCGTTCCAGGCGTTGATGGTCGTGACATTGAGCAGCGTGTAACCGTCGGGCGGTGCTTTGGCGACCATGCCGGTCGCGATATTCATGGCTGCGCCCGGCCGGTTTTCAACGATGAACGGCTGTCCAAGATGATCGGAGAGCCACTGCGCGACCAGCCTGGCTAGAATGTCGGCCGCGCCGGACGGCGCAAAGCCAACGAGGAGACGCACCGGGCGGTTTGGATAATCCAGTGCGATCGCGGGCATCGGCAAAGCCGCGGCCGCGGCGGCGCCGGCAAGTTGCAAAAGGCTGCGGCGACGGACGGTCATGGCGCGATTATAGCCGTTCGATGCTCAAAAGGGTGCGGCGTCTTGGCGCCAAGCCCGTCGAATTTTTTGCGTCCTCGCACCATATACCTGGACGGCATCCTTTGCAGGGACACCGGTCTCCACCGTGAATCTTTCCAGACGGTGGTCAAATGCTTTAGCATGGCGCATGGCGTCACATCACGGTCACGAACATCATCACGGGCATCCTCATGGTCATCATCATGACCATCATGGTGCGAGCGCATCCTTTGGAAGTGCGTTCGCGATTGCGACCGCGTTGAACGTGGCGCTCGTCGCCATACAAGCGACGTATGGCGTCGTGGCGCACTCGATGGCGCTGTTGGCCGATGCCGGCCATAATGCCGGCGACGTGCTGGCGCTTCTCTTGGCGTGGAGCAGCCACGCCATCTCCCAAAGCCACCCGACGGAACGCTACACTTACGGCTTCCGTTCGAGTTCGATCATCGCGGCGCTGATCAACGCCACCATTCTCCTTGTGGTCACCGGCGCCATCGCCTGGGCGGCGATTTTGCGGCTGTTCGCGCCGCAGCCGGTCGCCGGCGTAACAGTGATGGTCGTCGCCGCTATCGCGATTCTCATTAACGGCGCCGCCGCCGCGATCCTCGCACGCGGCAACACGAAGGACCTCAATGTCTATGGCGCGTTCTTGCATCTTCTGTCGGATGCCGCGGTCTCCGCCGGTGTCGTAGTCGCTGGCCTCGTCATCCTTTTGAGCGGCTGGCTCTGGGTTGACCCGGTGGTGAGCCTGGTCATTTCCGGCGTCATCGTCTGGAGTACGTGGGGGCTGTTGCGCGACGCCGCGAAAATGTCGCTGCATGGCGTGCCACCGCAGATCGATCCGGGGGCCGTGAAAGTGTATCTGCAATCGCTCCCGGCCGTCGTCGAAGTCCACGACCTGCACATATGGCCGATGAGTACGACGGAGACCGCACTGACCTGCCATTTGGTGATGCCGGACGGCTATCCGGAGCCGGACTTCCTCGAGGGTGTCTATGTCGGATTGCAGCGCTTCGGCATTGGGCATCCGACGATCCAGATCGAACGCGGCGACCGGCCATGCAAGCTGTCACCCGCACACATCGTTTGACGGCGATGACGCGGCGCGATGAGCGATAGACCGGCTACCGCCAAATTCATACCGCCGCTGTTTCACCATCGCCCGTTCCGGCTCCTGTTCATCACGCGCACTGCCGCGAATACCGCCAACCAGATGCAGGCGGTCGCAGTGGGCTGGCTCATTTACGATCTGACCGGCAGCCCGCTCGCGCTCGGCTTCATCGGTCTGGTTCAGTTCATTCCGCCGCTCGCGCTCACGCTGATTGCCGGACAGATCGTCGATCACTTCAGCCGCCGGCTGATCCTGATCTGTTGCTACATCCTCGAGCTGACCGTTTCAGTCGGCCTTTTGCTGCTGGCGGTTTTTGTCGAACGGCCGGTCGAATTGATCTTCGGGCTGTTGCTGATCAACGCCGTCGCCCGCACTTTCGAGGCGCCTGCCCTGCAATCGCTGGTGCCCTCGACGGTACCGCGCGCGATTTTAATGAAAGCGGTGTCGGCGCACTCCTCCGCCGGCAAGATGTCGCAACTGATCGGCCCGGCGCTGGGCGGGCTTCTGTACGGTTTCGGCGCCGGCGTCGATTTCGGCCTCTGCGCTTTGCTTATTGTGATCGCTGGCATAGCCAGCGTGTTACTGCCGATCCCACCCGCGCCGGCACAACGGCCGAAAGTAACATGGGAGACGCTAGTGGCTGGCGTGCGCTTTATCTGGCGCGAGCCGGCCCTGCTCGGCGCCATGTCGCTCGATCTCGCAGCAACTCTGTTCGGCGGCGTCGTGGCGCTGCTGCCGATCTTCGCCCGCGATATCCTTCAGATCAATTCGTGGGGTTTTGGCCTTTTGCGCGCCGCGCCGGCGACAGGAGCGCTGATCGTCGCCGTCATCCTTTCGCGCATCGCCATTACCCGATCGGGGGGACGGATTATGTTTACCGCCGTGGCGGTTTATGGCGCGGCGACGATTGCCTTCGGATTGAGCGACCGCCCCCTGCTTTCGCTGGCGATGCTGATGGTGTTGGGCGGTGCCGATATGCTTTCCACCGTAATCCGCCAATCGCTGATCCAGTTCGCGACGCCGGACGAGATGCGCGGCCGCGTCTTTGCCGTCAACGCGCTGTTCGTCAATTGCGCGGGACAAATCGGCATGTTCGAGTCGGGCGTGACCGCAGACTGGTTCGGCGCCATTGGTTCGGCCGTGCTCGGCGGCGCAGCCGTACTTGCCATTGTGGCAATCTGGGCATGGCGCTTTCCAAGGTTGCGGCGGGTCGAGCGGCCCGATCAGCTCGCGCCGGTTCCGCTGAACTCCGGCGAATGATAAAGCCCGCGCCGCTTCCCGCGGCGCGGGCTTCGAATTTTACCGAACCTTGCAGCCGTCACACCGGCAAGATGTCGACGATCTCAAGCGAGTTCGGGTCGATGATCAGGAGCTGATCGCCAACGATAATGTAGTCAAAGCCCCGGTATTCCGGGACGATTGTCACAATATTGACCGGCAACGCCGCGAAATGGATGCTGCGCGGAACGGCAGCACCGACCGTGATGTTGAAGTTGACGTTGTTGACGCGCGCAACATTATGATCCTTGACAACGATGTCCTTGATCTGCGTGCGCTGCGTCTCGGATAGCTGCGCGGACTTGCCGCTGGAAGCACCGGTCTTGGCAGCGCTTTCGTTTGCGTTGCCATGCTCTTGGGTCTGCGCGTTCTCTTGCGTCCTTGAACGATCCTGAGTCTGCGCATTCTCCTGCGTGTTATTACGCTCCTGCGTCTGCGCATTCTCCTCGGTTTTGCCGTTCGGCGAGGTCTGTGCGTGTTCCGGTCCGTTCACTGCCGGCTTGCCGCCTTCTTCGGCACCGCGTTGCATGGCATTGCCTTTTTCGGGCGTCGCCTGGTTCTGCGCCGCACCACCTGGCGCCATCGGCTGATGCTGCATCGCGCCGCCGCTGGGCGCCCGATGCTGTTCGGTTGCGCCAGCCTTGGGGGCCGCGCTTTTCTCTTCCTGCTGTTGCGCTACGGCAAATGTCGTCCCACCGATCAGGGCCACCACAGCGGCCGTGACCATCAACTTACGTTTCATCTGTCTCTCCTGGTTGTCCCTCTGGCCGAGTCGCTCGAAAATTGCTGGACTGCAATACCGTGCTCGACAGAGTGCTCCACCCGTAACTCGGTCTGAGAACCAGTGTTCCAAAATGTCACAGATAACTTTGTGTCTAATGCACTTTGTGTCTTATAAACTTCGATTTCGCTGGCGACGGTGCAATAAATTTACTTTCAGTTTCGCGGCGGAGGAACTTCCAGCCGGGATGAGCGTTCTCGGCGAGGCATCTCTGGATGCGAACCCCCGCGATTTGCGACATCACTCCCGATCCGGCCGCCGGCGATTTAGGCGGTCTTCTGCACCTTTAGTCCAAGTTCGGAAATCGTCTCTTCGCGCATGACGAATTTCTGGATTTTGCCGGTGACCGTCATCGGGAACGCGTCGACGAATTTGACATAGCGCGGCACCTTATAGTGCGCGATCTGATCGCGGCAGAATGCCCTGATCTCCTCCTCGGTGGCGCTCTCGCCCGGGCGCAGCTTGACCCAGGCGCAGATTTCCTCGCCGTAGCGGTCGTCCGGCACGCCAATCACTTGCACGTCCTGGACTTTCGGGTGCCGGTAGAGGAATTCCTCGATCTCGCGCGGATAAACGTTCTCGCCGCCGCGGATGACCATGTCCTTGATGCGGCCAACGATGTTGCAATAGCCCTCGGCATCGATGGTGGCGAGGTCGCCGGTGTGCATCCAGCGCGCCGCGTCGATCGCCTCCCGGCTACGCGCTTCGTCGCCCCAATATCCGAGCATCACCGAGTAGCCGCGCGTCAACAATTCGCCGGGCGTGCCAGACGAGACGATGCGACCGTTGAGATCGACGATCTTTACTTCGAGATGCGGCTGGATGCGGCCGACGGTGGCGACGCGGCGCTCCAGCGGGTCCTCGGTCGAACTCTGGAAGCTGACTGGGCTGGTCTCGGTCATACCGTAGGCGATAGTGATTTCGGACAGATGCATGGTAGCGACGCAACGCTTCATGACCTCGATCGGGCATGGCGATCCCGCCATGATGCCGGTGCGCAAGGTCGAAAGATCGAACCGGGCGAATTCGGGATGATCGAGCTCGGCAATGAACATGGTCGGCACGCCGTGCAGCGCGGTGCAGCGCTCCTCGGCAACCGTCTCGAGCGTCATCAGCGGATCGAACCCTTCGCCGGGGAATACCATGCATGAACCGTGGGTAACCGCGGCGAGATTGCCCAAGACCATGCCGAAGCAATGATAGAGCGGCACCGGAATGCAGAGCCTATCGTCCGGCGTAAGCCGCATCGCTTCGCCGATGAAGAAGCCGTTGTTGAGGATATTGTGGTGCGACAGCGTCGCGCCCTTGGGGAAGCCCGTCGTACCGGACGTAAACTGGATGTTGATCGGCTCGTCGAATTGCAGAAGCGAGCCAAGCTCGGCGATACGCTGCGTTTCCGCACTTCCGCCGCGGGCGAGGATCTCGGAGAAACGGAATGTGCCGGGATGCCATCCCTCGATCAGCACCACCGAACGCAGCGCCGGCAACCGTTGCGCTTCGAGTTTTCCCGGAGTTGCCTGAGCCATCTCAGGCGCCAGCTCGCGCAGTATGCCCACATAGTCCGAGGTCTTGAATTTCTCGGCGAGAATCAGCGCCTTGCAGCCGACCTTGTTGAGCGCATATTCGAGCTCTGTGGTGCGATAGGCCGGATTGATATTGACCAGGATGAGACCGGCCTTCGCCGTAGCAAATTGCGTCAGCACCCATTCGCTGTTGTTGGGCGACCAGATACCGATGCGATCGCCGGGCTCGAGGCCGAGCGTCAGAAGTCCGGCGGCGAGCTTGTCGACGGCTTGCTGCAATTCGCCATACGTCATGCGCACTTTCTGGTGCCGCACGACAAGTGCCGGATGCGTCGGCCATTTCGCGCAAACTGCGTCGAAGAACCGCCCGATCGTCTCGCCGATCAGCGGAACCTGGCTTGCGCCATTGACGTAGCTTTGCGTGAGCGCCGTCATCGCGTTTTCCTCCGGATTATTATCTAACAACAGTAGCCCGGATTAAGCCCGAGCGAAATCGGGCTGCGGGTCGCTACAAATCCCGCAACCCGACTTGCTTGAGCAGCGGATAGGTAACGTCGCGGAACTCGCGCATGCCCTCGATGTAACGCGGCCACGATAACAGCACGCCGTCGAGCCCGATCTTCGACAGCGTCAAGAGCCCATCGACGATCTGTTCCTTGGTACCGATCAGCGGGAACCCGCCCCAGCCCGAGATCATCATCTCGGCCATGGCCTTGCGCCGCTCCGGCGGATAATCGCGCTGATTGATCTCCGCGCCCATCGTGTCGATGACGTGCCTGGCCGCCTCCCAGTCACCCTTTTCATGGACATAATACTGATAGAAGTCGCGTGCCTCCTTCTCGGTCTCGGCCTGGATCACGGTGGCGTTCGACCAGACCCGCACCTCGCGGCCGTAGTCCTCGCGCGCGAGCCGGTGATAAGCTTGGATATGCGCCGTCTGCGTCGCGATGTCGTGGCTGCGGATATTGGTGAACACGAGATCGCAATGTTTGCAGGCAAAGTGCCGGCCGCGCTCGGAGGCACCGGCATTCATGATCGCCGGATACGGATACTGGATCGGCTTCGGCTGCAGGTAGCCGCCTTTGATCTTGTAGAACTTCCCTTCGTGATCGAACGGCTCGTCCTCGAGCCATAACCGCTTGACGACGGCAAGCCATTCCTCGGCGCAAGCGTAGCGATCCTCATGTTCAAGGAGCTTGACGCCGAACATCTCCATTTCCGGAAAATTCCAGCCGTTGACGACATTGAGCGTATAGCGGCCGCTGGAGATGTGATCGATGACGGTCGATTGCTTGGCGGCAATGATCGGGTGAGTGAGCGCAACATGCGAGGTTGAGATGACGCCGGAGCTGCGCGTCGCGCCGGCGATACCGGCCGCCCAGGTATAGGTCTCAAAGCCCGGCCCCTGCGGATCGGTGGCGCCGCCGAAGCCGCGCCAGCGCGCCACCGGCACCAGTGCCTCGAAATCCATCTCGTCGCCAAGCTGCGCCAGTGTGACCGTGTTCGGCCAGGTGATATCGAGCCGGCCGTCGAGGTCGGACATGACGCAACCAGAATCGAGATTGGTCTGAAACGTGCCGAGTTTCAGCTTGCGGCTGCTAAACGCCGGATTGGTGTCGCGCCGGTCTTTCTGTCGCGCCCTCATGCGGGGCGAATGTTGCGGGCGGCATGGGCGCGGAGTCAAGCAAACGCGCGCCCCGATCGGGAGCGCGCGTTGCCACGATGTGTTCGAGGTCGGCTACTCTGCGGGCGCCGCGCCGTGCAACACCTCGCCCGCCGGCGGTCCGGTCAGTGCTGGTGCAAGCGCCGGATAACGGGTCAGCGCAAACAGGAAACCCGCCACGATCGCGTATGCGACCGCGAGCGTTGGCGACACCGCAATCCCGACCGCCTGGCCGTGCATGAAACCGAAGAACGTCAGGACGGCACCTGCCAGCGCAAAAGCCGACGCATTGACGAACTTCTTGTCGATGATGAAGGCACCGATCGCAGCCAACACGAGGCCAGTGAGAATGGCGCCGCCGCCCATCGTTTCGAGGCCGGGATAGAGTACGCCGACGTTGGCAAGGTTGCCGAACCCGAGCTTTGTCGCATCGGTGCCGGCGACCTGCAACGCGCCATCCATCAAGGTTTTGGCCCAGGCCGCAACATGCGGTGTGAGCGCCAGAATGATGACGGGCGCGTGAACCTTCGGCGTGGTCTGGAAAGCCTGAGCGCCGATCAACATACCTATGTAAAGCAGAATCGGCGAGATCGCGACCACGGGCACGATGGCCAGCAGCAACGCGATGACGCCGAACCACGACAGGATGATCACCATGACGCCGACAGCGGCCGAGTAGCCGATGCGGCCACCCATGCCTTTCCACCCCGGATGCCCGATGTAGACCGCGTTGATGTAGGGATTGCCCATCAGGCAGCCGATCAGGCTGACGATGCCATCGGCGGTCAAAACGCGGGTGGTGGGATAGGGATCGCCGCCCGCTTCCGCGCTTTCGACATTATCCATGGCCTCGACTAGGTCGTAGATGCCGAACGGAACCGCGGTGACCAGGATCACGCCGAGATACTTGAAGCCCGAGAACACGTGATCGAATGCCGGCAGCGGCACGTTGAAGCCGAAATTCGAGAACGCATCCATCAAACCCTTCCCGCTCAGCCCACCGTAATTCAAACCGAACAGATTCGAACCCCAAGCGATGATCATTCCAACCGCAATCGCCACAAGGCCGGCGGGGATGCCCTTCGGATATTGGAAGCCGCCAAGCCAGTTCACCAGAATGATAGCGAAACAGGTGAGCCCGATCACCGGCGTCATGTACATCTGCAACGCCGGAGTCATGGAAATGAAGGTGATCGACACACCGGCCAGCGTACCGAGCAACGCGGCACGGGGGGTAATCTTGCGGATAATCGGCGCGATGAAGCCGCCGATCATCAGGATGAAGCTCTGGAAGAATACCCACACCAGTCCGGCTTCCCAGCCTTGGATCGGATCGCCGGTCTTCAGCTTGATCGGCAGCATGATGACCAGAGTGACGATGAACATGTGTGGCACGCTGATGCCGGACGGCAATGCGCAGACATCGTTGCGGCCGGTCCGCTTCGCCAGCCGGTACGCGAGAAACGCGTAATAGAACGTCGACAGGCACATCATCAGGCCCATCGCCGGCAGGATGCGGCCGAAGACGATGGGATCGGGCATTTTCAGCACGAAACGCAACAAGATGGTCAGCGTCAACATGTTGACCAGAATGTTGGTGCCGAAGCCGAAGAAGGCATTCCAGTCGCCCGGACTCCACAATTTTGGGCGAAAATCCGCAGATACCGTTGTTGTGCTCATCGCACGCTCCCCTTGGTCGCAGTCCTTTCAATTGCCGATCAGGCGGCCTCCCGGGCACGCAAGAGAAGCGAGCAACGACTTCGATCCGGTCACCGAACCGAAAATGCCGCCTTGAGCCTTGATCATGGCGAGGCCCGCTTCGTGAAATTTCGGAAAATAAGACGCACAGCAGTCGGACAGCACAATGCAGCGGAAGCCGCGATCGTTGGCTTCGCGCACAGTAGTATTGACGCAGACTTCTGTGGTGACGCCGCAGACGAACAGAGTGTCGATGCCGCGGTTCTTCAGCATCAATTCGAGATCAGTCTGATAGAACGCACCCTTGCCCGGCTTGTCGATCACAGGCTCGTTCGGCAGCGGATAAAGCTCAGGAATGATGTCGTGACCCGGCTCGCCGCGAACCAGGATCCGCCCCATCGGGCCGGGGGCGCCGATGCGGGTTGCCGGATCGCCGCGTTCGACCTTGTGTGGCGGCGCATCGGTCAGGTCGGGACGATGACCCTCTCGCGTGTGAATGATCAACATGCCTATCGCACGCGCAGCGGAGAGCGTTTCGCGGCACGGTTCAATTGCTGCCTGAAGCAACGAAACGTCGTTTCCGAGAGCGGCGCCGAACCCGCCTGGCTCAAGAAAGTCCCGCTGCATGTCGATGATTACAAGAGCAGATTTGCTGAGATCGACAGACAGTGGCGCCGGTTCGGCTTCCAATTTGACGCGGTGCATCGGCATCTTCCCCCGCTGATCTCCGTCAAAAACGCTGCAAGATCGAGGCCAGCCGCGCGCGAATGCGGTGCCTAATTATTGAGCGTGATTTGCCTGCGGAACTCGGAAGTCCGACGGCGCAGACCCTTTGGGACAGCCGAGCAAAGACGAATTCAAAGGCTTACGCTGTGGCAGCAGCGTTTCCTGGAATGGCACGGGGCTTGCGGGAAGAGTTCCAATCGACTCCAAGCGCCAGCCCAGGGAGGCTTCAATGAAGCGCCGTGAATTTCTCAAATCGATGACCGCACTGACTGCCGCGAGCGCGGTTTCTACGCCGGCGATTTGGTCTCCGGCCAAGGCCCAGTCCCGACAGGAAACATTGCTCATCGTCTCCGAGAGCGGACCGAACAACCTCGACATTCACGGCGTCGGCACCAATGTGCCGGGCTATGAAGTGTCGTGGAATTGCTACGACCGGCTGATCAGCCACGAGATGAAGACGCTGCCGAACGGCACGCCCTACTACGACAAATACAAATTCAAGCCGGAGCTCGCCGAAGACATGAACATCGGCGACATGTCGGTGACTTTCAAATTGAGGAAAGACGGAGTCTTCCAGGACGGCACGCCGGTCACCGCCAAGGACGTCAAATGGTCGTTCGACCGTGCCGTCACCGTCGGCGGCTTTCCGACATTCCAGATGGGCGCGGGTTCGCTGACCAAACCCGAGCAGTTCGTCGTCGTCGACGATAATACCTTCCGCGTCGACTTCATGAAGAAGGACCGCCTGACCATACCCGACCTCGCGGTCGTCGTGCCGTGCATCATCAATTCCGGACTGGTGAAGTCGAAGGCCACCGAGGCGGATCCGTGGGGCCTTGAATTCACCAAGCTCAACACCGTCGGCTCGGGCGCATACAAGGTGACGAACTGGACCGCGGGCTCACAAGTCGTCCTCGAGCGCAACGACAACTGGAAGGGCGGCCCGCTGCCCAAAATCAAGCGCATCATCTGGCGCATCGTACCCGATGCAGGCAACCGGCGCGCACTGCTTGAACGCGGCGACGCCGACGTATCCTACGACCTGCCGAACAAGGATTTCTCCGAACTGAAGACCGACGGCAAGCTCACGATCATCTCGACGCCGTACTCGAACGGCATCCAGTATCTCGGCATGAACGTACAGAACCCGCCCTTTAACGACGTAAAGGTGCGGCACGCCATCGCTTATGCCATCCCCTATCAAAAGATCATGGACGCCGTGATGTACAATCTGGCCAATCCGATGTTCGGCGCGCCGGCCGACGCACCGATCGAAGTGGCTTGGCCGCAGCCGCATAAATTCAACACCGATCTCGCCAAGGCAAAGCAGCTTCTATCCGAGGCCGGCGCGAGCAACATCAATGTGCCCCTGTCGTTCGATCTTGGCTTTGCCGGCGTCAACGAACCAATCGCAGTGCTGATACAGGAGAGCCTGGCGCAGATCGGCGTCACCACGACAATCAACAAAGTGCCGGGCGCGAACTGGCGCACCGAGTTGAACAAAAAGACCATGCCGCTGTTTGAGAACGTTTTCTCGGGCTGGCTCGATTATCCGGAGTACTTCTTCTACTGGTGTTATCACTCCGGAAAATCGATCTTCAACACGATGGACTATCAATCGCCGGCGATGGATGCGTTCATCGATGGCGCACGCACCGCGGCGGCCACCGGCGATAAGGACGCCTACGAGAAGGACGTGAAAGGCTTCGTCGATCTGGCTTTCACCGACCTGCCGCGAATTCCGTTGTACCAACCCTATGTCAACGTCGCGATGCAGAAGAACATCAGCGGCTATGAGTACTGGTTTCACCGCCGGCTCGACTATCGCTCGTTCGTGAAGGGGTGAGACTTGGGACGCGTCATGCCCGGCCTTGTGCCGGGCATCTCGATTGTCGTGGCACTGCCGTGCCAACTCGATCGAGATTGCCGGGACAAGCCTGGCAATGATGACGGAGAAAATGGACGACTTAAATGCTGACGATGATCCTGAAACGCGCGGCGATGGCGATTCCGAGCCTGATCGGCGTGGTGATCGTCACGTTCCTGCTGACGCGCGCGCTGCCGGGCGATCCCGCAGCCTACTTCGCCGGTCCAGCGGCGACGCCGCAAGCGATCCAGGAAGTCCGGGTCAAGCTCGGCCTCGACAAACCGCTGATCGCGCAATTCGGCAGCTACGTTATCGATCTCGCGCATGGCAATTTCGGCACTTCGCTGACCACCGGCCAGCCGGTATTGACCGAACTGCGCAACCGCCTGCCGGCGTCAGCAGAATTGACGCTGGTCGGGCTTCTGGTCTCGATCGTGATCGCGGTACCGCTTGGCATCTTCGCCGCGACGCGGCCGAATTCACTGATCGATCACGCTTGCCGCCTCGTTACGACGCTCGGCGTTTCGCTGCCGGTGTTCTTTACCGGGCTGATTCTGATTTATGTCTTCTATTATATCCTTGGCTGGGCGCCGGCCCCGCTTGGCCGCCTCGACGTGTTCTTCGATCCGCCGCCGCAGGTGACCGGCTTTTATCTGATCGACAGCCTGATCGCCGGCCAACCGGCAACTTTTCTTGCAAGCCTCAAGCAGCTCATCCTGCCGGCGCTGACGCTCAGCATTTTCTCACTGGCGCCGATCGCGCGCATGACGCGCGCCTCCATGCTGGCGGTGTTGTCGTCCGACTTTGTCCGCACCGCACGCGCCTCGGGGCTTGCGCCATACACGGTGATCGTCACTTACGCGTTCCGCAACGCCATGCTCCCGGTCATCACCACGCTCGGCATGGTGTTCTCATTCCTGCTTGGCGCCAATGTGCTGGTCGAGAAGGTGTTTGCTTGGCCCGGTATCGGTTCTTATGCCGTTGAAGCGCTGCTCGCATCAGACTTCGCACCTGTGCAGGGTTTCGTGCTGACGATGGCCGTCTTGTACGTGGCGCTAAATCTTCTTATCGACGTGATGTACGGCTTGATTGATCCGCGCGTGAGGCTGGAAGCATGACCGCTATTGCCACAACACCGCGGCCCGAAAGCGGCTCTGCCGCACTGTTCAAACACGCACGTTACGTGATCGCCGAGAATCCGGTCACGGGGTTTGCATTCGCGCTGTTCGTAGTGATCGTGCTGGCCGCCGCTTTAGGTCCATCCATCGTGCCCTACAATCCGCTCACCAGCGATACCGCCCAGGCGCTCAAGCCGCCGAGCGCGCATCATTGGTTCGGCACCGACCAGCTCGGCCGCGACGTATTCAGCCGCGTCGTTGTCGCGACGCGGCTCGATTTCTTCATTGCCGTCGCATCGGTCGCATTGGTGTTCCTCATGGGTGGATTGGCCGGCGTCGCCGCCGGTTTCTTCGGCGGCTGGACCGATCGCATCGTCGGCCGCATCGCCGACACCATCATGGCCTTCCCGCTGTTCGTGCTGGCCATGGGTATCGTCGCCGCTCTCGGCAATACGGTGCAGAACATCATCCTCGCCACCGCGATAGTAAACTTTCCGCTTTATGCGCGCATCGCTCGTGCCGAGGCCAACATCCGGCGCGATGCCGGCTTCGTCGAAGCCGCACGGCTTTCCGGCAATTCCGATTGGCGCATTCTCACCTTCCAGATCCTGCCGAACGTGTTTCCGCTTCTGGTCGTGCAGATGTCGTTGACCATGGGTTATGCCATTCTCAATGCCGCGGGCCTGTCGTTTATCGGGCTCGGCGTGCGGCCGCCGACGCCGGAGTGGGGCATCATGGTGGCAGAAGGCGCAGCTTTCATGGTGTCGGGCGAATGGTGGAACGCGTTCTTCCCCGGCGCCGCACTGATGGTCGCGGTATTCTGCTTCAATCTGCTGGGCGATGGCTTGCGCGATATGGTCGATCCCAGGAGACGCACATGAGGTGGCGCACATGACGGCGGCGTCCGCACTTTCCGTCGAGGGGCTCAGCGTCGAATTCCGGACACGCTCCGGCATCGTACGCGCGCTCGATAATGTGAGCTTCGCCGTCGAAAAAGGTGAAACCATCGCGCTGGTCGGCGAGTCCGGCTCCGGCAAATCGGTCACCGCCTATGCGGTGATGGGCATTCTCGATCCAGCCGGCAAAGTCACCGCCGGCCGCGCCACGCTCGATGGGCTCGATCTTCTCGCAGCAACGCAGAGCCAGCTCGCCGACGTGCGAGGGCGCAAAATCGCGATGATTTTCCAAAACCCGCGCACCGCGCTCAATCCGATCCGCACGGTCGGCCGCCAGATCGCCGACGTACTGATCCGGCATGGCAATGTTTCCCGGCGCGATGCGCCGGAGAAAGCCGTCGACATGCTGCGCGCCGTCGGCATCACCGATCCGTCGCGGCGGACCAAAGCCTATCCGTTTGAAATGTCCGGCGGCATGTGCCAACGCGTCATGATCGCAATCGCACTCGCCGCCAAGCCGACGCTGCTTATCGCCGACGAGCCGACGACCGGTCTCGACGTCACGACGCAGGCCGTCATCATGGATCTCGTCAGCGGACTCGCCAAGGAGATGGGCATGGGCACCATCTTCATCACCCACGATCTTGCGCTCGCCGGCCAACGCTCTTCCCGTATCGTCGTCATGCATGCAGGGCACGTAGTCGAGAACGCACCGACGGCCGAATTATTCTCGCATCCACACCATCCCTATACCGCCGAGCTTATCGCCGCGACGCCGGATTCGGCAGCAAGTCTCGATGAGCTTGCGTCGATCCCCGGGTCGTTGCCCGATCTGCGCCGCACCGATTTGCCTCCGTGCCGTTATTCCGAGCGATGTCCGCGCAAAATCGACGCCTGCACACAACCCTTGCCGCATCCCGGTCCGAATGCGACGCACTTCGTCGCCTGCTGGAATCCGCTGTCCGCGAGAACTGTGACTATGCCGACGGAGAGTGCGGCATGACCGTCCTGCTTGATGTTGCCGATGTCTCAAAACGGTTTTCAGTTGGCAGTGCATTGGGGCCATGGACGCGGCTGAAGCGTCGCTTTTCCGGCGGACCTGAGCAATTACCGAAGGTCTACGCCGTCGACGACGTGAGTTTCTTCATCGGCAAGGGCGAAACGGTGGGTCTCGTCGGCGAATCCGGTTGCGGCAAGTCGACCTTGGTGCGCGCGCTCACGCGCCTGATCGACGTCAGCGACGGCACCATCAAGCTCGGCGACCGCGAGCTGTCACGCAAAGCGGCGCGCGTATTTGCCCGCGACCGCGACCGCGCGCGTATCCAGATGGTGTTCCAAGACGCTGGCGAGAGCGTCAATCCGCGCTTCACCGGCTTTGATGCCATCGCCGACCCGCTTCGGCGATTGCGCAAGTTGCACGGCAAGGCGCTCACGGAAAAAGTTCGAGACAGTGGCCGCGCAATGCGGGCTGCCGCTGCAACTGCTGACGCGGTATCCGCACCAGCTTTCCGGCGGCCAGCGCGCCCGCGTCGGCATTGCCCGCGCGATTGCCGTCGAACCCGAACTTCTGGTGCTCGACGAGCCGACCGCAGCCCTCGACGTCTCAGTTCAGGTCGTGATCCTTCAGCTTCTACAACGGCTGAAGAAAGAGTTCGGCATGAGCTACCTGTTCGTGTCGCACGACTTGAGCGTGGTGCGGCTGTTGTGCGACCGAGTGCTGGTGATGTATCTCGGCAAGATCGTCGAATCCGGGCCGGCCATGGAAATATTCGAAAATCCGCTGCATCCCTACACGCAGGCGCTGGTTGCAGCGGTGCCTCGCCTGCACGACGACGGCATCGAACGTCTGCGGCTCGAGGGCGAACCGCGCAGCCCGATCGATCCCGATCCGAACGTCTGCCGCTTTTACGGCCGTTGCCCACGCGGCACCGACTCGTGCAAAACTACCATGCCGATGCTGCGCCAATTCGGCGCGCGCCAGGTGGCGTGTCATTTCGCCGAAGAGTTCCTGCCGAAGCCCAAGACAACGACATGAAGCGAAAGAAGACAGTAAAAAAAGCGCGGGCGGCCAAGCCACCCACGGGCCACAGTGCTAAGGCTGCGGCCAAGCTGAAAGCCAAATCTGCGTTGAAAGCCAAAACCGCACCGAAAGCCAAGGCTGCCCAAAAGGCCAAGGCTTCCCCAAAGGCCAAGGCTACCCCACAAGCGAAGGTTGCCCCGGCCAAACGCAAAAACGCGCAACCCGACATGCTCGACGCGATGCTGACCGCCGGTGCCGAAGCATTGAAGCTTCCGATCAATCCGGCGTGGCGCAGTGGCGTCAAATTCAATCTGGGATTGATCGTGCGCCTTGGCGCGCTGGTCGACGGCTTCGCTCTGCCTGACGATACCGAACCTGGACCCGTGTTCCATGCTTGATCTGCCGTCAACTGATCTCGGGTGGAGCAGCGTCGGCGATATCGTGGCCGCGGTCGCAGCTGGCCGCGCCAGCGCGACCGGCATCGTCGAGGCCACGCTTGCCCGTATCCGCGAGCGTGACCCATTGCTCAATTCCTTCACCGCGGTCGTCGAACAGCGGGCGTTGGCACGTGCGCGGACCATCGACGACGCCCGCGCAAAAGGACAGAACGCCGGCCCGCTTGCCGGCGTCCCGTTTGCGGTGAAGAATTTTTTCGACATTGCGCGTCTACCGACCATCGCTGGTTCGAAGATCAATCGCGACGCCGCACCGGCTGCGCGCGACGCGGCACTAATCGAGCGTCTCGAAGCCGCCGGTGCGATTTTGATCGGCGCGCTCAACATGGGCGAGTACGCCTATGACTTCACCGGCGAGAACATTCACGACGGCCCCTCGCGCAATCCGCACGACCTCAATCGCATGACCGGCGGCTCGTCCGGCGGCTCCGGCGCCGCTGTTGCCGGTGGCCTGGTGCCGCTCTCGCTCGGCAGCGACACCAATGGCTCGATCCGCGTGCCGTCATCGTTGTGCGGACTGTTCGGACTCAAACCAACATACGGGCGGCTCAGCCGCGCCCGCAGCTTTCCGTTTGTGTCGAGCTTCGATCACCTCGGCCCACTGGCGCGCTCGGCGCGCGATCTCGCGCTCGCTTACGACGCCATGCAAGGTAGCGATCCGGAAGATCCCGCTTGCGTTGAGCGTCCAGCGGAACCCGTTGCGGGCCTCCTCGATCAAGGCGTAGACGGCTTGCGCATTGCCGTTGCCGGCGGCTACTTCCAGGGCAAGTCTGCCGAAGCCGTGATGGCGGTCGACACTGTCGCCGCAGCGCTCGGCGCCAATCGCGATGTCGAGATTCCGCATGCCGACCGCGCCCGCGCGGCGGCTTTCGTCGTCACCGCCGCCGAGGGCGCGAGCCTGCATATCGACCGGTTGCGTGCGCGCGCCAACGATTACGATCCAGCAGTCCGTGACCGCCTGATAGCCGGCCTGATGACGCCGGCCACGCTGGTGATCAAGGCACAGAAATTCCGCCGCTGGTATCGCGAGCAGGTCCTCAGACTGTTCGCCAAGGTCGACGCCATCCTGGCTCCGGCGACGCCCTGCACCGCGCCCTTGATTGGCCAAGACACATTCATGTTCGGCGACATTGAAATGCCGGTGCGGGCCAATCTCGGTCTCTATACCCAGCCGATCTCCTTCATCGGCCTGCCGGTCGTTGCCGTGCCGGTGCCTTTGGCGCCGCTGCCGATGGGCGTGCAGATTATCGCCGCGCCATGGCGCGAGGACATCGCGCTGCGGATTGCGCATGCACTGGAAACCAAAGGCGTCGTTGCAGCGCCGCGGCCGCCGATTTAGCAAAGATTCTGGAGGGAGAGAAACATGGAGATCGACCTGCCGGAGGTCGTCGCCGAAGTCACGGCCCAATTTCAGCGTTACGAGAAGGCGCTGGTATCAAACGATGTTGCCACTCTTGACGCGATATTCCGCGACGATCCGCGCACCATCCGGTACGGCGGCTTTGAGAATCTTTACGGATTTGCGGAGATCATGGCGTTCCGCGCTGCGCGTCCGTCTACGGGCTTGGCACGGACTCTGTCGAAGACTGTAATCACCACCTACGGCCGCGATTTTGCCGTAGCGTCGACGCTTTATGACCGTCCGACGTTCCCCGGAAAAATCGGCCGACAAATGCAGACCTGGGTACGCTTTCCCGAAGGCTGGCGCGTCGTCGCTGCCCACGTCAGCATGATCGATGCTAGCTGACAAACGCACGCCAGCCGCCGAAGCTTGAAATATCGCGCGCGTCAGCCACAGCCTCAGCCTCAACCAGGAAACCCTTGACGGCGCTGCCGTCGGCAAGCTCGACAGTACCGATCGAAAGCGGTGGCGGAATCGCGCCGACGAAGCGGCCGAAGGCAGCGTCCTGCAGCATCCAGACTTCGACTTCGATGGCGGTGCCGGCGCCGTTCTTCACGCGCAGCATGCCGGGCTTCGGCGGCTTGGTGCCGGCAAGCGCATAAAGCCGGTAATGCGGCGCGGTTTTTGTGCGTGCGACGAGCCTGCCGCCGGCGGAATGCAATTCGCCATTGAGCGGCATGCCGGATAGATGCGCACCGACCACGGCAATGCCGATTTCGCCCGTTGTCGGCACGGCCGGGAGTTTCGCGAGCGGCGGCTGCGGATACTTGAGCGCGCCGAGCGGCAAACCGGTCGAGTAATGAAATTGCCGTCCGATCGCTGCCAGTACCGCGTCTTCGCCCGCAGGCGCCAGCAAAGTAATGCCGAATGGCGCACCATCGGACCGCATCGAGGCCGGCGCCGCCAGCGCACACAGATCGAGGAGATTGACGAAATTGGTGTAGGTGCCGAGCCGGCTGTTGAGCTGAATCGGATCGGCCAACACTTGTTCGACTGTATAGATCGTCGGTGTCGTCGGCACGACGAGCGCGTCGATGCTGCGGAAAGCGCGATCGCGCGCACGCCGCAGTACTTCGAGCTGATAAAACGCTGCGAAGGCGTCAGCCGCCGTGCCATGGGCGCCGGCGAGGATGATTTGCCGCGTCACCGGCAGAATGGATTCCGGCGACGAGGCGATGAGATCTTTTGCGGTGAGGTAGCGTTCGGCCACCCACGGCCCTTCATAGAGCAATCGTGCGGCCGCATAGAACGGCTCGATGTCGACATCGACAATTTTTGCGCCCTGCTCCGCGAAGCGCGCCAAGGCGGCGTCGTAGGCGGCGGCCGATATCTTGTCGCCGAAGAACAGGCGCTGGCCGGCAAGCGGAACGCCGAGCCGCAGCCCGTCCGGCACCGGGCCTACCGGCCGGAGTCCGCGCGGGCGCGAGTACGGATCGGCAGGATCCGGACCAGCGATCGCCTGGAGCGCCGTTACCGCGTCATCGACGGTGAGCGCGAACACCGAGACGCAATCCAGCGTACGGCAGGCCGGCACCAGTCCCGCCGTGGAAACCAGGCCGAGGCTCGGTTTGAGCCCAACGATATTGGCGAACCCGGCCGGTACGCGGCCCGATCCCGCGGTGTCGGTGCCGAGCGACAGCGGCGTCATGCCGGCGGCGACTGCCAGCGCCGAGCCGGTGCTCGATCCGCCCGGGACCAGTTTTTCGTCGAACAGATTACGCGCGATGCCGTAGGGCGTGCGCACACCGACGAGACCGGTGGCGAACTGGTCGAGATTAGTCTTGCCCAGGATCAGCGCGCCCGCCGCGCGCAGCCGGGCCACGGCGGTGGCATCACTTCTGGCGCGATAGAGGAAAGTCGGACAAGCGGCCGTGGTCGGCAAATCCCTGACGTCGATATTGTCCTTGATCGAGACCGGGATGCCGTACAACGGCAGGGTTGTATCGCTGCCGCGCGCAAGTGCCTCTGCGTCGGCAATGACGTCCGCCTCTTCGCGCAGCGTAATGAATATCGCCGGGTCATTGTGAGCCCGGATGCGCGCATAACTGCGCGCAACGATGTCCACGGGCGTGGCGGTGCCGGCGCGATAGGCGGCGAGGATTTCGGCGACCGTTTCGGTCACTTGAGGCTCCATTTGGCGCAACAGGCGGGCCCGGTGACCGCATCGGCGCTGGCTTGCACAGCAATTGTTAGAGCGCCTGCCTTTGCCGTTCAATCGGTATGGCGAAAGGCAACCGAAGTGCTAGACTGAGGCTAACAAAGCGTCAAAGCATAAACGGCGAGGGAGGCAACGATGCCGGTAGTCATTACGATCGGCTTTTTGCTGCTGATCTGGGTAGTCGTGCTCTGGGGCTCGAGCTATTTCAATCAAAACATTCATTGAGCGGCTCTCGGCCGGCCACAACATGCCGGTCGAGACCGAGCCATCCATGCTTGCGTCCGGTGTTGCTGACATCTGACAGTCACGAGCATTGAGCCGCAGGAACTTTGCCGCGGTTCCTCGCGCAAGCGCGTCCGTGCGCCGCGGAACAGACACCAGCATCGTACGTTGGCGTTTCAGACGACCGCGCTAAGGCGGCGTCGGTTCCGAAAACACGCACAAGGATAAGGACGAACCACAATGGGACTGTTCTCGAAAGACATAAAGAATATGCATGATCTGTTTCTGCACACACTGGCCGACATTTATTACGCCGAGCAGCAGATCGTGAAAGCGTTGCCGACGATGGTGAAGAAAGCAACCGACCGGCAACTCAAGCAGGGGTTCGAGACCCACCTGCGTGAAAGCGAAACACATGTAAAGCGGCTGGAACAGATTTTCCAGAAGCTTGACGTGAAGGCCAAAGGCGTGGACTGCCCCGCCATAGACGGCATTATCAAGGAAGCCAATGAGGTCGCCGGCGAAGTCGAGGACAAATCCGTGCTCGATGCGGCTCTGATCGCATCGGCTCAGGCGGTCGAGCATTACGAGATGACGCGCTACGGAACTCTGATTGCGTGGGCCAAGCAACTCGGCCGGCAGGACCTCGTCGCCCTGCTGGAACAAACGCTCAACGAAGAAAAGGCCACCGACCAGAAGCTCACCGCGATGGCCGAAGCGCAGGTCAATCGCAAAGCAGCCTGACGCAAGCTCAAAGAATGCCGGGACACCTTGCGCGAGTGTGTAAGGGTCCCGGCATGTTTCACGACGTTAGATATGCAGATATGAGGACGAGCAAAATCCCGTCCCCTTACTCTTTCCGATGTTCGATTAAAATCAAAGATCGGAACCCGGAGCGGGTCTCACCGATTTACTTCGGGAAACGCGGAGAATGTCATGGCTTATCACAGTGAAGGCGCTCCCGAAGAGCGCACCGTCGTGTCGACAAACAAAGCGCGACAAGCCGTTACCGGTAACAATGTCCGCTATGTCCTCGGTTTTGGTCTTCTTGCGGTGGTCATCGCCTTTGCGTTGATTTATTTCATTTATTTCGGCTGATGCGGACTGCCGGTTAGGCCAATCAATTCACCAACCGGCTTGCCTGTTCTGCAAGCGGATGGGTTTAGCGTGTTGGCGGATGCCGTTAGAGCGCTGCGGGTCCGCGCAGGGTACCGACCAGCGCGGCGACCAAGAACAGCACCAGCGCGACGAAAAATATGATCTTGGCGATGCCGACGGCAGCAGTCGCAATGCCACCGAATCCAAGGACCGCCGCGATCAGCGCGATGATCAAAAGCGTGACGACAAGGTTAAGCATGACTGCCTCATATTCGGAATACGCCCCGGCTGCGGTGCGTTTCAATGCGTTCGTCTTGGGCAATAAAAACGCCGAAGATCAAAAAAGTTCCATTCTAAGGTTTGACGCAGCGCACAATCGGCCGCGCTTGCAAAAAGAGGCGAAAGACATCGCAACGGAACCGGAACCCGGCTGAGTTGTTCATGAGACGAACCACGGCAAATGGATGACAAGAATCGTCAAATGCCGGAAGCGTCATCGGAAAAATGCCGCTGGACACTTTCCAAGGGAGTTATGCGATGGCCGACACGACCTTTGCGGGCGAAAACATCACCGTCGTCGAGACCGCGAATGCATGGGACACTATGGGCTGGAGTGGCCTGTCCTGGAGCGCTGTAATCGCCGGTGCGCTGACCGCCATTGCCGCAACGGCTATCATGGTCGCGCTCGGTTCCGGAATCGGCTTCTCGCTAGCCTCGCCGTTTTCATCGTCGCCCAGCGGCAGCACGCTTACCATCATGGGCGCGGTATGGCTCGTCTTTTCGCAAGGCGTCGGTTTCGCCACCGGTGGCTATATCGCTGGCCGGCTACGGACTAGTCCAGGCCGCTGGCACTCTGGAGAAGTCAAATTCCGCGACGGCGCGAATGGCCTGGTGGTTTGGGCCATCGGCGTCGTAATCAGTATGCTCTTGCTCGCGGGCGCTGTCGGCAAGATCACCAGCGCGGCGGGGACGGCCGCCGCAACGGGTGGTGCGGCCGCTGTGGCTGGCGCCGCTGCCGGTGCGTCTCAGCCTTCGATGGATTATTTCAGCGACACTCTGCTGCGCACCAACCCGCAAGCGCAAACGCCGGCATCCGCCGGCGGTGCGGCCGCCGCCGCACCTAACGGTTCGCCTCAGGCGAATGGGTTGAACAACCAAGCCCAGCGCCAGCAGATCAACCGCATCCTTCTCACAGCGCTCGGCCCAAACGGTTTGTCCAATGATGACCGCACCTATTTGGCGCAGATCGTCAGCGCGCAGACCGGAATGAGCCAGGATGACGCCCAGAAGAAAGTCGACGACGTGGTCAATCGCGCCAAGGCGGAAGCTACCCAGGCTGCCGATACCGCGCGTAAGGCCGCGGAATATTTCGCCTTCTGGACCTTCATGTCGCTCTTGTTCGGCGCGGTTTGCGCAACGCTGGGCGGCATTTTGGGTGGCGACCTGCGCGACGAGTATTCAACTCAGCGCGCGGTATCAACCGCGCCGCGGTAAAGCGGCCTTTCGACGGCTGCGACCGCCAAGTCGGCGCATCGGCTCTGCCGGTGCGCTATTTTCCGCGTCGTCAGGCGTCCGATGTCTCGCGCAAATGCGTCTCAGGAACGCGGGAAGCTGCTTGCGGTTATCATCGGATTGAGGGCGAGAAGTCAAAGAAGGTTGCGAAATGGCGAAAAAGAGGAAACGTAAATACTCCCCAAGTGCTGGCCGCGATGTCGAGAACGAGATGCGCCGCTACAAGCGCGGCACCGCGAAGAGCGGCAAGGGCGGCAAAGCCGGCAAAGTGAAAAGCCGCAAACAGGCTATCGCAATCGGCCTGTCAAAGGCGCGTAAGAAAGGCAAGAAGGTACCGAGAAAGTCGGCGTAACTTATCGCCGTTCAGCCCTGTCATTCATTATAAAAAACCGGTCCGCAGTATCCCGCGGACCGGTTTCCTTTTAACGCAATGGCGCTGCCGAGGTTATTTCGAAGCCGGCACCCACGCAGTCTTGTCGCTGTCGTACTTGAACCCAGGGGCTGCCTTAAGCGCGTCCTTGGTAGTGTTCATCGTCAAATAGACTTTGTTGTCCTTCATGGTTTGTTTGACGGCGCCAAAGTCCACGGCCACGTCTTTTTCGCCGGCGCCCAGAATGCCGCCGACGCCAACGATCAGTGCGCTGACCTGGCCGTTCTGGCCGACCAGAACGTCATCGATCTTGCCGATCTTGGAATTGGACTGATCGTAAACATCTTGCTTGTACCAGTCGGTAACGGTGAGGCTGCTGCCTGGCACGCTATTCATCATCGCGCCTTCTGCGAAAGCCGCAGTACTCGCAAGGAGTGCGCCTGCGGAAATAAGGATAATTGCCTTCATTGGGAACTGACCTCCGGTGTGTTGTTGTTGAACGCGAAGGCCAACGCCTAAAAGCAAGCTTTGTGCCCCGATGCGGCAATATATAATGCTACGGAACTTTTCCGGCATGCCTATGGAACTTTCCCGGCATGCCAATGTTTTCCAAACTGCGAGCGAACTTAAAGCTGCGGCATTCAACGCGAAACCATTTACAGGGGAAACGCCGTGTCAATTGGAACGATCATTCTCATCATCCTGGTGCTTATTCTTCTCGGCGGACTCGGCGGTATCGGCGGCGGCCCGTTCTACGGTACGGGATACTATGGCGGAGGCGGGTTAGGCCTCGTCGTCGTGATCCTTCTGATATTGGTGTTGATGGGCCGCATTTAGACTGCCGCATTTAGACCTACGTCGGCAAAGCCTTAGATATCGCACGGCGCGGCCTGCACTGCCGCGCCGTAGGCGATTCGCGTTCGACAGCGACCCCGAATTCCCGCTACGTAAGCCCTGCCAGATCTCGGCACTCGGCCGGCTGATCCATGAGGCGCTCGATCCGTTGAAAGTGCATGCCCCGCACTAGCGCGAATCCATGAGCCAATAGTATTGGACCAGGGTATCCGCGGTGGTCATGCTACACCTGCAGCTGTTCGCGCAGGAGGAGCCGCGACCTACCGGTGGCTGCGCCACACGCGTCGTTTAGAAGAACATTTCCGGGAATGGTCGCCCCGCATAACGGGCAACTTTAGTCAACGGCTGCGGCAATTTATTTTGACATGCCAGTAGCCCGGTGCCGCCACGTCTGAGATATTGGGCGCGCGTGGGTAACGTCCCACCCATACATGTCCCACCCGAACGTTATGTGGGCAAGTGCTAAACAGGGAGGTGGAATATGAAATTGCACGCAACGAAGGTCGATCGGCAGCGCCGCAAGCTGCTTAAGCTCGCGGCGGTCGGTGGAGCCGGCGCAATTGCATCGCCGTGGATGTTTCAGTCCTCGCGCGCGGCCGCAAAGACCATCAAGATCGGCATGATCACACCGGAGACCGGCCCGATCGCCGCATTCGGCGAGCCGTCGAAGTGGGTTGCCGATGAAGTGAGCAAGTTTTTGGGCGACGGTATCATGGTTGCCGGCGACAAGCACCCGGTCCAGATTCTCAATCGGGACAGCCAGTCGAATCCAAACCGCGCCTCGGACGTGGCAGCCGATCTGATCAACAACGACAAAGTCGACATTATGATCGCTTCGTCGACGTCCGACACGACCAATCCGGTGGCTGATCAGTGCGAGCTTGCCGGCGTGCCCTGCATCACCTCGGACGATCCGTGGGAGGCGTGGTTCTTCGGCCGCAAAGGCGATCCGAAGAAGGGCTTCGAGTGGACGTACCACTTCTTCTGGGGCTTTGGCATGGTCGCCAACATGTTCGCCGACATGTGGTCGACGCTACAGACCAACAAGACTGTCGGCATCATGTTGACCAACGATCCCGACGGCATCGCCGCCAGCAACCCGGAGCACGGATTGCCGGCCACGGTAAAAGGCCACGGATTCGACGTACACTTCCTCGGCCTTTACCCGCCGTTGTCGGACGACTTCTCCGCGCAGATCGCCCAACTGAAGAGCATAAACGCGGACATCGGCTGCGGCATTTTCAACCCTCCGCAGTTCGCGATTTTCTGGACGCAGTGCGCGCAGCAGGGTTTCCGGCCCAAGATCATGACGCCGCCCAAGGCGTTGTTATTCCCCACCGCCGTCGAGGCGCTTGGCGATCGTGGCGCGGGCATGTCGACGGAGGTTTGGTGGTCGCACCATCACCCCTTCAAGTCGAGCCTGACCGGCCAGACCGCGCAGCAGTATTGCGACGCCTACGAGAAAGCGAGTGGAAAGCAGTGGACCCAGCCGCTCGGGTTCAAGCATGCCAACCTCGAAGTCGCGATCGATGCGCTCAAGCGCGCCAAGAAGCTCGATGCAGCCTCGATCCGCGACTCCATCGCGCAGACCGATTACCAGTCGATCGTTGGTCCGATCACCTGGAAAGGCGGACCGACCAATCCGGTGCCGAACGTATGCACGACGCCGATCGTCGGCGGCCAGTGGGAGAAAGGCACCAAGTGGAAATACGACCTCAACATCGTTTTCAACAAGTCAGCGCCAGAAATCCCGCTCGACAAGCCGTTCACAGCGATTTCGTATTCCTGATACCGGTTACACCCGAAATATAAGATACGGGTGGAAACAAGGGCGACCGCCGCATGAACAGTGCGGCGATCGTAACTGAAATCGTTCATGCCAGTCCTCCTCCAGCTCCAGGCAGTATCGAAGCATTACGGCGCGCTCAAAGCCGTGGATAATGTGAACGTCGCCGTCGACGGCGGCGAAGCCCTGGCCGTGATCGGACCCAACGGAGCCGGCAAGACCACATTGTTCAATCTGATCACCGGCGATACCGCGGCAACTGCGGGGCGCATCGAATTCGACGGCTCCGACATGACATCGATGCCGCCGCACGCGCGATCGCGCCTGGGCATCGGCCGCTCCCACCAAATTCCGCATCCGTTCGCGAATATGAGCGTTTTCGAAAATCTTCTGGTCGGCGCGATCTATGGCGGCGGTATTTCCGAGCGGGAGAGCTACAAGCGCTGCAGCGACGTCCTCAGAGTCACCGGACTGCATGACAAAGCGAACGTGCCGGCGCGCACGCTGACCTTGCTGCAGCGCAAGCGATTGGAGCTGGCGCGAGCTTTGGCAATCCAGCCCAAGCTATTGCTACTCGACGAGATCGCGGGCGGGCTGACCGAGTATGAATGCGGCGAACTGGTCAAGACCATCAAGGAAATCCATGGCCGCGGCACCACAATCGTCTGGATCGAGCATATCGTACACGCACTAATCTCCGTCGCGAGCCGTTTGATCGTGATGAATTTCGGCCAGGTCCTCGCTCAAGGCGATCCGCGCGAGGTGATGGCGGATGCGCACGTGCGCGAAGTCTATATGGGCATCCCGGCCGTATGACCCTTTTGCAGACACAGAACCTGTCGGCTTTCTACGGTGACTTCCAGGCGCTGTTCGGAATCGATGTCACCGTGGAGCAAGGCGAGACCGTTGCCATCATCGGTGCCAACGGCGCCGGCAAGACGACCTTTCTACGCGCAGTCGCGGGCGCCATCGAGAGTGCGCCAGAGATGATCATATTTGATGGCTTGCCGATCGGACACAAGACTCCGCACGAGATCGTACGGCTCGGGATCGCCATGGTGCCGGAAGGACGGCGCCTGTTTCGGAGCCTTTCGGTGGAGGAAAATCTGCTCCTGGGCACCCACAGCGAGCGAGTGGGACCATGGACGCTCAAGCGCGTCTATGAGCTTTTCCCGAGGCTCTATGACTTACGTCACCTCCCTTCGACTGCGCTGTCAGGTGGCCAGCAGCAAATGGCGGCTGTGGGCCGCGGTCTGATGTCCAATCCGCGATTATTACTCTGTGACGAACTTTCGCTCGGCCTCGCCCCGATCGTCATCCGCGACATCTATAGCTGCCTGGAGCACATCACAGCGGAGGACACGACGGTCGTGCTTGTCGAGCAGGACATCAACCGTGCGCTCGACGCTTCAGCGCGCTTCTACTGCTTTCAGGAGGGCCACCTCGCGCTGACCGCCCCTACTAAAGACTTTGACCGCGCGGCGATCACCGCAGCTTACTTTGGACTGTAGGGCGAGGCCGCGGCAATGGGTTGGCTCAACGTCATTATTCAGGGCAGCCTGCTCGGCGGGTTCTACGCTCTGTTCGCCATTGGCTTGTCGATGTCGTTCGGCATCATGCGGCTTGTCAATATCGCCCATGGCGATCTCATCGTGCTCTCGGCCTATGTCGCGCTGGTCGTCACGCAGGCGACCGGGCTCGATCCCTTCGCGAGTCTCGTCATCGTCCTGCCGGTCATGTTCTTGCTCGGTTACGCGCTGCAACGCGGCTTGTTGAACCAAACGCTCAGCGGCGGCTTGCTACCGCCGCTCCTGGTCACGTTTGGTATTTCGATCATCATCCAGAATGGATTGTTGCAAGGCTTCGGCGCCTACGATCACCGGCTCAAGGAAGGCGCCATCGAGACCGCGAGCGTGCACCTTCCTAACGGCATCGATATCGGCGTCTTTCCTATCGTGGTGCTGGCGGTCGCCGATATTGGCCATCGCCAGCCTGCAGCTATCTGTTCTATCGCACGCGGCTTGGCCGCGCCTTTCGCGCCGTCTCCGACGATGCCGACACCGCCGAACTGATGGGCATCGATAACCGCAAACTCTACGCAGCGGCGCTCGGAATCGCGATGATTTTCACGGCGCTCGCCGGTGTGCTGTTCGGCATCCGGACGATCTTCGCGCCGTTGTCGGGACCGATCCGGCTGATCCTCGCTTTCGAGGCCGTCATCATCGGCGGGCTCGGCAGCATGTGGGGCACGCTGATCGGTGGCGTCGTGCTTGGCGTCGCCCAGGCCGTCGGCGCGCAACTCGATCCGAATTGGCAAATCCTGGCCGGACATCTCGCCTTTCTTGCCATCCTGATCGTCCGCCCAAGCGGATTATTCCCGCGGACGAGAGACTGACATGGACACCGTTCGGGTCGAGCGTGGAACAAAGGCCAGCCGCATCTTCGCCTTTATCGCGGTACCGCTCGTCGTGGCGCTGATCGCAATGCCATGGTGGGGTGACGCCGGCGACATGCGGCTGGTCGGCGAAATGGCCTACTATCTTGCCCTGGCGCAACTTTGGAATCTGCTCGCCGGCTATGCCGGCCTGGTGTCGGTCGGTCAACAAGCTTTTGTCGGGCTCGGCGGATACGCGCTGTTCTATCTGACCGGTCCGATGAATATGAATGTCTACCTGGCGCTCCTGATCGCCGGACCCTTCGCCGGCTTGATCGCAATTCCGGTCTCGTTTGCGGTGTTCCGGCTGCGTGGCGCCTATTTCGCCGTCGGCACCTGGGTGGTGTCCGAAATATTCGCGCTTCTCGCCAGTCTTATCGCAGTGCTTGGCGCAGGCTCCGGCCTCTCGCTCACGCCTGCCATTTTGCGACAGATTTCGCCCGATCGCGGCACGCGGGATGCGATTTTGTATCTGATGTCGCTTGCCGCGGCGCTCGTAGTATTCGCCATCGTCTATTTGCTGTTGCGCTCGCGTCATGGACTGGCGCTCACCGCGATCCGCGACTCCGAGCCGGCCTCCGCCAGCCTCGGCGTCAACACGTTTCGCACCAAATTCATCATCTATCTCGCGACCGCCGCCTGCACCGGACTGATCGGCGGGCTGATCTTCCTGCAAAAACTGCGCATCTCTCCCGAGGCAGGATTCAGCATCAATGACTGGACGGTGGTGGTGATCTTTATGGTCGTGATCGGCGGCATTGGCACGCTTGAGGGACCGTTCATCGGCATGCTGATCTACATCGTGCTGCGTGAAGTTTTGGCCGACTACGGCACGATATACCTGATGCTGATGGGTGCGATTGCCATCGCCGTAATGCTCAAGGCGCCGTTCGGTATTTGGGGCTGGGTGATCCAGCGCTATGATTTGCAGTTGTTCCCGGTCGGCCGGCGGCTGATTCTGACACCGGCCGAGACCTCGTCGGAGTAAGAGCAACCCATGCAGCAGTCTCCTGCGTCTCCACCAAGCGTAAGCAAACAAGAGATCGTGGAACGCGCCCGCGCGCTGGCGCCGATATTCGCGACGCGCGCGACCGCTGCGGAGGAGGCGCGGCGCCTGCCGGCCGAGTCGGCAAAGGACATGCTCGATGCCGGGTTCGCCCGCATCCTGCTGCCGACCCGCATCGGCGGTTATGGCCTTGGCTTCGACACCTGGTTCGAGGTCACGCGCGAGCTCAGCAAAGTCGACGCGTCGCACGGCTGGTGCGCCGGGCTTATCATCCACCACGCCCATCTGATGGCCCAATATTCCGAGGAAGCGCAGGAGACGCTGTGGGCGAAGAGCCTCGATGTCCCTGTCGCCGCGTCATTCGCACCGAACACCCAAGCCATTCCGACCGACGGCGGCTATCGCGTCTCCGGAAAAGGTTCGCCGTTTGCCAGCGGCGTCGATCATTCCTCCTGGGTCATGCTCGGCGGCATGGCGCAGGATGAAGGCGGTCCGGAATGGAAATTCTTCCTGGTCGCGCCCGGTGACTACACGGTGCGAGACACCTGGAATACCGTCGGCATGAAGGGCACCGGCAGCAACACGGTCGTCACCGACAACGCTTTCGTGCCTCACGGCCGCACGTTGCGCTTGACGGATTTGCGCGACGCCAAAACGCCGGGCAGCGCCATGTACAGCGAAACCATCTTCCACACCCCGTTCTTCTATTACGCGCCGATCTCGTTCGTCACGCCGATGCTTGGTGCGGCGCAGGGCGCTTACGAGATTTTCCGGGATTGGACCAAAAATCGGAAAACTCAAGGCGGCGCCGCGATGGCGGAAACGACGTCCGTGCAAGTGCGAATGGCGCGCGCTGCCGCCGATATCGACGCCGCCGAACTGCTGCTTGAGCGCGCCGTGCATGTGACCGACGCCCCGGAGCTTTATTCGCCGCGGCTTCTGGCGCGTTCTGCACGCGACTTTACCCGCGCCTCCGAGCTCATTGTCAGCGCGATCGACACGCTGGTTGCGTTGAGTGGCACGGCGTCGTTCACCGCCACGCATCCGATCCAGCGCGCCTGGCGGGACATTCATTTCATGGCCATGCATATCAGCGTCAACCCGGAGATGAATTATTCGAATTTCGGCCGCATCGAATTCGGCCTCGGCCGCGACGGGCATCATCCTTATTTGTGAACGCTTCAGCGTAAGCCGGCCTGCTGCACCAGCGGATAGACGTTTTTCTGGAACCAGCGCTGGTCCTCGATGTAGCGCGGCCAGTTCAACAGCGTGCCGTCGAGGCCCATTTTGGACATGCGCAATGAGCCCGTCGACGATCTGTTCCGGCGTTCCGATCAGGGGATAGCCGCCCCACCCGGCTATGAAGTGCTTCTTCATTTCTGCGAGCACCGCCGGCGGCAGCGTCTTGGCATTGGCGATCATGGTATCGACTAGATTGGAGACCGCTTCCCAGTCGCCTTTCTCCTGGACGTATTCGTTGAAATAGGCTTGTGCTTCCTTTTCGGTATCGCCCTGCACGACGTAGCCGTAACTCCAGACCTGGATTTCGCGGCCATATTCCTTGCGCGCCAATTCGCGGTAGGAGTCCACCTTCGCCTTGCACTCGTCGAAATCGTGCGAGCCGAACACCACATAGACCATGTCGCAATATTTGGCGGCGAAATGCTGGCCTTTGTCGGAGCCGCCGGCGTTCATCACGGCCGGAAATGGCTTTTGAATCGGCTTCGGCTCGAGATAGCCCTTCTTGATGTTGTAGAAGCGGCCCTCGAAGTCGAACGGCTCGTCGCGCGTCCACAGCGCCTTCAAGACGTGAAGCCATTCGGCGGCGCAATCGTAGCGGTCGTTGTGTTCCATCAGCGGTGAGCCGAACATTTCGATTTCCGGCCGGTTCCAGCCGGTCACGATGTTGAGCGCAAAGCGTCCGCCGGTGACATGGTCGATGGTCGCAGCCTGCTTCGCCGCCATCACGGGATGAATGGTCGGCACGTGGGACGTGGCGAAGACCCCCGAATAATGCGTCGAGGCCCCAATTGCGGCAGCCCAGGAAAAGCACTCGAAACCCGGGCCGTTGAAATTCGTCACCCCGCCGAAGCCGTGCCAGCGGCCGATCGGAACGAGCGCTTCAAATTCCATCGCCTCGGAAATCCTGGCGAGTTCCAGTGTGTTCGGCCAGTTGATTTCGAGGACACCGTCAATGGTGGAGATCGCGCAGCCACGATCGAGATTGGTGCCGAACGTTCCGAGCTTGAGCTTGCGGTCGTTGAACACCGGATTGGTTCTGCGGCGGTCTTCCACCATCGCATCCATGGCGTCTCTCCTTGAGCATTTTGCGCAAGTTTACGAACGCCATCGCAGTGTGGCAATCCGCCCACAGCCGTGCAAAAATTAACGCGATTAGAGCCTGGAGCGGTCATGTCGATCTTCGCCGTGAATTATCTATGCCGCGAGTTGCTGCGCGACCACACCTTCCGCGCCGCCATAAAAGCCGATCCGGCAAAGGCGCTGGCTCCGCTCGACCTGAGCGGAGAAGAACGCGGCGCACTGCTCGCCGGCGACGTCGGCTCGCTCTTCCGCATGGGCGTCAACGGCTTCCTCATGGGCTATCTCGCCCGCTTCGAGGTCTGCGGATTGAATGTCGAAATCTACAACCAGCGCATGCGCGCGGTGAAAGTCGACGAGATCGGCCAGCCGGTAGCCTGAACCGCGGCGCAACTAACGGAGAGTTAAAATATGGCGCAGATCGTTGCCGGATTCGGGGTGCCGCACACGCCGATATTTCCCGCACTTCGTCAAACGCGACGGCCCCGATTGCGAGATCGCCAAACTCTTTGGCGCGCAGAAAGAACGAGCTTGCCGGCGACGCGGCCAGATCTGATCGTGATGTTCGACACCGATCATCTCAACACCTTCTTTCTCAACGATCTGCCGATTTTCGCCCTCGGCATCGACGCAGCCTTCAAAGCACCGAACGATGAACCGCGCGACGTACCGAACTACACCGTGAAATCGCTGCCGGGGCTCGCCGCGCATATCCGCACCGCTGCGGTCGGCGCCGGCTACGACGTCGGCATGACCCAGAATTTCTCGGTCGATCACTCCGTCACCGTGCCGCTGCACTTCCTTACGCCGGACATGCATGTTCCGGTGATTCCGTTTTTCATCAGCGGCCACCTGCCGCCGCTGCCGTCGGCGCGGCGCTGTTACGCCCTAGGCCAAGCGATCGCGCTCGCCATCGAGTCGTGGCGCGATCCGCTGCGGGTCGTCGTCATGGGCTCGGGAAGTTTCTCGCTCGAAGTCGGCGGCCCGCGCATGGCGCCCGGCCGCTCCGACGGCGTACCTGATCCTGACTGGGCGATGCGTGTCATCAAGTCGCTCGAGGAGCAACAAATCGACCGGCTGATCGCCGAATCAACCGAGCATCAAATGCTCAAGGCCGGCAATGTCGGCGGCGAAGTCCTCAACTGGATCGCCATGCTGGGCGCCATCGGCAACCGCAAGCCGACCTATATCGCGCCGCAGATGCAGAACGGCCACGCCTACGGCGTGTGGCGGTGGAATTGACGGCGGCTGTTGACTCAAAAGCGGCAAAAGCATGCCGCACCTGTTTTATCGGAGGTTGTGCTAAGGTTGGGCACTCGGCTCGAGGACAAAATCAATGCGGCGACGGAAGTTCATTACGCTTGCCGGCTGCGCCGCAATCGCTTGGCCGCTTTCTGCTCGCGCGCAGCAGCTCGGGAAGAAGCGGCATATTGCGGTTCTAATGGGCGGGCTTTCGCAGGGCGACGCTGGCGGGCAAATGGAAGCTGCTGCCTTCGAGGCGGGCCTGAAAGAGCTGGGCTGGAGTCCCGGCGATAATATCGATATCGACTATCGCTGGCCGGGCGCCGGGATCGATTCCGTGCGCGAAACCGCCGACGAAATCGCGTCGAAACGGCCCGATCTGGTGGTTAGTCGTTCGACCCCGGCTACAGCCGCGCTGCTGAACAGCGGCCTGCCCGTTATCTTCACGTTGGTGGCCGCTGACCCGGTGAGTTCGGGCTTCGTGAAAAGTTTCGGACACCCCGGCGGCAACATCACCGGATTTACGAATTTCCAGGCGTCTGTCGGCAGCAAATGGCTGGAACTTTTGAAAGAGGCCGCACCCAGGGTTTCCCGGATTGCATTTCTGTTCAACCCGCAAACCGCGCCGTTTTCCGACGATTATCTGCACGCGGCCCAAGCGGCCGCTCCGACATTCGGCACCGCCGTAATCTCGGCACCTTGCGGCAGCACGGCCGACATCGAAGCCGCACTTTCCGCGCGGGCGAGCGAGGGCAGCGGCGGGATTATCGGCATGACCGACACTTTCGTTACCGAGCATCGCGATCTCATCATCGAGCTCGCGGCGCGGTATCGGTTACCCGCAATCTTTGGTGTCCGCAGTTTTGCGTCGAACGGAGGGCTGATGGTCTATTCCGCCGACTATCCTGACATTCTCCGCCGCGCCGCCGGTTACGTCGATCGCATCCTCAAGGGCGAGAGGCCGGCTGAGCTGCCGGTGCAGGAGCCAGACAAATTCACGCTGTCGGTCAATCTCAAGGCTGCCGCCGCGATGGGCCTCACCCTGCCACAGACTCTCATCACGAGCGCCGACGAGGTCATCGAGTGAGGCGACGGGAATTCATCGCGCTACTCGGCGGTGCGACCGCGTCGTGGCCGCTCGCGGGGCGCACGCAGCAACCTATGCCGGCGATCGGATTCGTCAACTCGGCATTGCCTGGAGGTTATCCGCCAATTGAACGTGGAGGCTGCGGCAAAGAGTCTGGAATGTTCATCAACCTCAAAACGCAAAAACGTTCGGTATTACCTTTCGCCGCCGCTGCTGGGCCGCGCCGACGAGGTGATCGAATGACGTATCCTGATTCTCACCGAACCCGGATTGCCAGGCGCACCGGAATACGTGGACAATACAGGGCTATCTGCAACCGAGTCCCCGGATGTCGGGGTTCGGGGCTGGGATGATTGAATGACGGCGGATACGGATCAGCGCAGCGCGGTGACGGATCGGCTTGGCCGCGCGGCGCCGGCGATTGGTCCATCGATCGTTCGCAGTCGACTATTCATCAAATATGTCGCGCTGTTCGTCACCGTGGTGGTTCTTGCGCTGGTGGCCAATGGAGTGTTCGAGATCTGGTTTTCCTATCAGGAAAACAAGGCCTCGCTGATCGGCATCCAGCACGAAGAGGCCGTGGCCGCGGCCGGCAAGATCGAGCAATTCATCAGCGAAATCGAAAGCCAGGTCGGGTGGACGACGCAACTGCCTTGGTCGGACTCGACGCTCGAACAGCGGCGCTTCGACGCGCTGCGGCTATTACGGCAAGTGCCCGCCATCACCGAGCTGGCGCAGATCGATGCCTCGGGCCACGAGCAGTTGCGGGTATCGCGGCTCACCATGGACGTGGTCGGCAGCGGCATCGACGATTCCAACAAGCCGGGCTTCACCGAAGCCGTGGCGCATAAGGTCTATTTCGGCCCGGTCTACTTCCGCCGCGAATCCGAGCCCTACATGACGCTTTCGCTCGCAGGCACGCGGCGCGACACCGGGGTCAGCATTGCCGAGGTCAACCTCAAGCTCATTTGGGACGTCGTGTCTAAGATCAAGGTTGGCGAGCGCGGCCACGCCTTCGTGGTCGACGCCAACGGCCGCCTGATCGCGCATCCCGATATCAGTCTGGTGCTGCGCAATACCGACATGTCGAAGCTCGCCCAGGTGCGCAGCGCCCGAGCCGGTAATGGCGCCGAAGAGGTTCAGCAAGCGGAGGACATTGCGGGCCACAGGGTCCTCACCGCCTCCGCGCCCGTTAATCCGCTTGGCTGGATCGTTTTTGTGGAGACGCCTATCGAAGAGGCCTACGCGCCGCTTTACGCCTCGATCCGGCGCACCGGCTTCGTGCTGCTTGGCGCGCTCGCGCTTGCCTTCGTCGCCGGCATGTTCCTCGCCGGACGGATGGTGGTGCCGATCCAGGCGCTACGCGCCGGCGCGGCACGCATCGGCAGTGGCGACCTGACGCAACGCATCAAGATCAAGACCGGCGACGAGGTCGAGGCGCTTGCCAATCAGTTCAACGATATGGCGGAGCGCTTGGAGGAATCCTACGCCGATCTCGAGAAAAAGGTCGAAGATCGTACCGTTGAGTTGAGTGAGTCGTTAGAGCAGCAAACGGCGACATCCGAGGTCCTCAAAGTCATCAGTTCTTCGCCCGGCGACCTCAAACCCGTGTTCCAGGCCATGTTGGAGAATGCGACACGCATCTGCGAGGCCAAGTTCGGTACGCTGTTCCGCTTCGACGGCAATGCGTTTCATTTCGCGGCGGAGGTCGGTACGCCGCCGGAACTCGCGGACCTCAATCGAACGCGTGGGCCATTTCAACCGGAGCCGGGCACATTGCTCGACTACTGCATGCGCACAAGGCAGGTAAGCCGCACCGCCGATTATGCCGCCGAGGCTGTCCTCGCTACCGCAGCTAAACTCGGTGGCGCGCGATCCACGATCGCTGTGCCGATGCTGAAGGACGATACGTTGGTCGGCGCAATCGTAATTTACCGCGATCAGGTGCGGCCATTCGTCGACAAGCAGATCGAACTGGTACAGAATTTTGCCGCCCAGGCCGTGATCGCCATCGAGAATGCCCGCCTGCTCCACGAATTACGCCAACGCACCGACGATCTCAGCGCGTCGTTGGAGGACTTGCGGACGGCACAGGATCGTCTGGTGCAGACCGAAAAGCTCGCCTCTCTTGGCCAGTTGACCGCGGGCATTGCCCACGAGATCAAGAACCCTCTCAATTTCGTCAATAATTTCTCCAGCGTCTCCGTCGAATTGCTCGATGAGCTGCAGGAGGCTGTCGCCGGCGTCAAGGTCGATGACAAGACGCAAGCGGACATCACCGAATTGACGGACACATTGCGCGGCAATCTGGAAAAGATCGTTCAGCACGGCAAACGTGCCGATTCGATCGTCAAGAACATGCTGCTGCATTCACGCGAAGGCTCCGGCGAGCACCGGCCCGTCGATATCAACGCCATTGTCGAGGAAAGCCTCAATCTCGCCTATCACGGGGCGCGGGCGGAGAAGCAGGGCTTCAACATCACGCTGGAGCGCTCGTTCGACCCGGCCGCGGGCGAAGTCGACCTGTTCCCGCAGGAAATCACGCGGGTTCTGCTCAACCTGATTTCAAACGGCTTCTATGCGGCAACCAAGCGCAAGGGGGATTCCGGCGAAGAAAAATACGAACCGGTCCTCGCGGCAACGACCAAAAACCTCGGCGACCGCGTCGAGATCAGGATTCGCGACAATGGCACAGGCATTCCGCCCGAGGTGAAAGCCAAGATGTTCAATCCGTTCTTCACCACCAAACCTGCCGGCGAAGGCACCGGGCTTGGGCTCTCGCTCAGCCATGACATCATCGTGAAACAGCATGCCGGCACCATCGCGGTCGATACCGAGCCCGGCAAATTTACTGAATTCAAGATTGTTCTGCCACGCACAGCGGCGGCCCTTGCACAGCCAGGAGGACGAGCGTGAATTTCCTCATTCTTGTCGTTGACGATGAACCCGACGTCGAGGTGCTGTTCCGACAGCAGTTCCGGCGCGACATTCGCGCCGGCCGCTTCACGATGGATTTTGCCCAATCCGCCCCAGCCGCACTTCAGCGCATAGCCGATGCTGGCACTGCTTCGCTCATCCTGATTTTGTCCGACATCAATATGCCAGGGATGAGCGGCCTCGAACTCCTTCCAAAGGCGCGGGCCGCGCGGCCGGACGTTCCGATCATCATGATAACTGCCTATGGCGATGCGGAAACAAAGCGCAAGGCGCTGGAAGGTGGCGCTGAGGCGCTTCTGACTAAGCCGATAGACTTCGCGATGCTTCGCAACGAAATCGAAACGCGGGTTGGGCGCGCTGCATGACCGCACGCATTCTCGTCGTCGACGACGAGCCGGACCTCGAGGCTCTCGTTCTGCAAAAGTTTCGCCGCCAGATCAGGGACGGAACGATGAACTTCGTGTTCGCCCACGACGGCGTCGAAGCCCTGGCGGCGCTGAAGGCCGATAAGGGCATCGATCTCGTTGTCAGCGACATCAACATGCCGAGGATGGACGGACTATCTTTGCTGCAGCAGATTCAGGAGCGCGAGGAAAAGGTTGCGGCGATCATCGTATCGGCCTATGGCGACATGTCCAATATCCGAACCGCGATGAATCGCGGCGCGTTTGATTTCGTGACAAAGCCGATTGACTTCATCGATCTGGAAACCACGATCGCCAAAACAATACGTCACATCGAATTCTTGCGCGAAGCGCGGCAGCGACAAGCCGAGGCTGAACGGGCGCATGCGTCGCTGTCGCGATATTTTTCGCCCAACTTGGCCAAGAGGCTCGGGAGCGAATCGGCGGCGGGAGAGCTCGAAGGCCAGCGCCGCGAAATCGCAACTTTATTTACGGATATCACCAGCTTCACCGCTCTGGTGGAAATGCTGGAGCCGAGCGTGCTCGGGCCGTTGCTTAATGACTATCTCACAGGCATGACCGATATCGTGTTCGCCCATGATGGCACAGTCGCGAAGATCATCGGCGATGCCATTCATGTGCTATTTGGCGCCCCCGCCGAACAGCCCGACCATGCCACGCGCGCCATCGTTTGTGCATTAGCCTTGGATGACTATGCCCAGTCGGTCAGCGAACGCTATCGGCAAAAGGGCCTCGCGCTCGGCGCTACTCGGATCGGCGTTCATGCCGGGCCGGCGATTGTCGGTGCCTTCGGCGGAAGCCGCTTCTTCGACTACACGGCCTATGGCGATACTATCAATGTCGCGGCGCGTCTTGAGGGCGCGAACAAACAACTCGGCACCCGCATTTGTGTAAGCGCTCCGCTCGCCTCCAAGGTGGACCACTTTCAAGGCCGACCGGTCGGCGACCTTGTCCTGCGCGGCAAGACCGAAGCGCTGCGTGCATTCGAGCCGTTAACCAACGAACAATACGAGTCTCCCGCCACAAAATCGTATCTCGATGCCTTTGCCAAACTGGAAGCGGGCGACGCAGGAGCGATGGCGGCTTTTGCCGCGCATGTCGGCAGAGAGCCACACGATTTGCTGGCAAACTTCCATCTCAAGCGTCTTTTGAATGGCGCGAAAGGCCCTCGCATTGCGATGGAATAGCGGGTCGAGTATGACTGTCCACGCTAGAACATCGGATAGGCGGGATTGAGCCCAAGGCCGAGTTCCATCCGGCCGAAATTCTCGGCCGGCACATCCCAATTCATGACCACGTGCGATGATATGGCGTGCACGTCGCGCCAGCAACGCTGCACGCTGTTATTGTCCATGAGTCCGCTCGAGCCGCTGATCTTCACCAAGTCATCCATAGCCTCCCGCACCATGCGCACGGCGTAGGTGAAGTCGCGGCGCAGCAATGTGCGGGTCTCAATCGACATGCCGCTATAGTCCTTTCGCGCGGTGGCAAAGGCGCGACGGGCGAAGAGCTCCGCCGCATCGATCTGCGCTGCGATCTCGGCGATGCGAATTTGCACCGGCACGTGCTGGGCGATGTTGAGTTGCGTGTAGGTCAGGTAGCGCTGTCGCGTCCATTGCACGAAGTCCGCGTAGCCGCCGCGGGCCAGACCGAGCGCCGGCGCCAGCAGCGCATAGCTATGCACCGCGATGAACGGCGTGCGGTAGATCGGATTGATATTTATTTTCGATCCGGGCGAGCAGCCGTCGCGCAGCGTCGAAAACGACACGCTGCGGTGCTCAGGCACGAAGACACTATCGAGTAACGAGGTGTTGGAGCCGCTGGCGCGCAAGCCTGCACAAAACCAAGTGTCGTCCTGCTTCACCTCCGACACCGGTACAAGATAAAGCCGCATGTCGGGATGATCGTCGCCTTCGCGAAACACTAACCCGCCGATCATGATCCACTGCGAGTGCCGCAACCCCGAGCACCACGACCAGCGGCCGTCGAGGCGATAGCCGCCTGGCGCCACGGATACCTTCCCGGTCGGCGCGGCAGAGGTGGCGATGCACGCTGCGGTGTTGCGGCTCCAGACGTCGTGCTGCGCCTCTTCCGGAAACAATGCCAGGATGCAGGCATGATCGGTAAGATAGTTCAGGCACCAGGCGGAAGAACCGCAGGTCGACTTGCCGAGCTCGACCGCAACGTCGAAAGCGACCTCGTGGTCGTGCTCGTAACCGCCCCAGCGTTTCGGTTGTAGGGTATGGATCAGCCCGGCGGCGATGTATTCGTCGACCGATGCCTGCGGGATGTTCCGGTCGCGTTCGGCCTGCACCGCCCGCTCGCGGAGCTTGGGCGCCAGTGCGCGGGCGCGGGCTACAAGCTCTTCGGCGGCCGGAATTTTCTGCGATTGCGGCGCGGCCGCCGGCCGCACATCGGCAGGTGTCATGGCGCTCCTCCCATTTGCGAAAGATTGCGCCGCTAACCTCCACGGATCAAGACGGGTTAGCCGCGGTAATCATGCGGCGCCCGTGCATCGAACGATTGAGTTTCACCCCTTCACAAGTCCCGCCCAGCCGCTATCGTGTCGCAAAATCGCGGAGGAAGAACGATGCGTCTTGGAATATTCATGATGCCGGTGCATCCGCCGACACGCTCGTTCACCGACACGCTGGCCGAAGATGAGGAGAAAGGGCTTTATGCCGACCAGCTCGGCTTCGATGAAATGTGGCTGGGCGAGCATTTCACGGCGACGACCGAACCGATCCCCTCGCCGCTGATGTTCTTTGCCAGTCTGGCACCGCGCACCAAAAACCTGACCTTCGGAACGGCGGTGATCTGCCTGCCGAACCACGATCCGGCAATCGTTGCAGCCGAAGTCGCGCAGTTCGACCATATGTGCCGCGGCCGGTTCATGCTTGGCGTCGGTCCGGGCGGGCTGCTTTCCGACTTCGAACTGTTCGATAATGCCGACCGCGCCGTGCGCGGGCGCAAATTTGTCGAATTGATCAAGACGATTCAGAAAATCTGGTCACAGGATCCGCCCTACGAGATCAACGGCGAGTTCTACAAGATCAACATCAAAGATGCGATCATCCCAAAGCTCGGCATCGGCTACATGCCGAAGCCGTTCCAGAAACCGGGGCCGCCGATCGCAACTTCGCTGTCGAGCCGCGACTCGCCCACAGCAAAGATCGCCGCACAGCAGGGCTGGAGCATTATTTCCGGCAACAACGTGCCGTCAGCCGCGATCGCCTCGCACTGGCAGACGTACAGCAAAGCCTGCGCCGAAGCGGGTAAACCGGCGCGCGGCGAGAATTGGCGGGTGGCGCGCAACGTCATGGTCGCGCCGAGCGATGCCGAGGCGCACGAGCGCGTCCACAGCACGCAGGGCTCCAACCATTATTTCTACACCTATATGCGCGAGGTACTCTCGAGGGTTGGCATCTTGTCGGTGATGAAGCCCGACCCGGCCATGCCAGACGAAAAAGCGACGGTCGAAGTCATCACTGAAGGCTGCATGGTTCACGGCTCGCCGAAGACTTTCCTCGACAAACTCGTCGCCTTTCGTGACACGGTCGGCCCGTTCGGCACCTTGCTGATGACCGGATTGGACTGGAGCGGCCCCAACGGAGCATGGGAGCGCGATTCAATGCGGTTGTTGGCGCACGACGTGATGCCGAAATTCCGGCAGCACGTCCTGACGCAGGCCGCTGAATGAGGGCGGACAGGGCGTTATCCGAACCATTCGCACTTACCCTGGTTCCAAATTACGGCGTCGGCTCCTTGCCGGTGTAGCGCAGCACGAAGAGGCCCCACTTGTCGTCGTTCATGTAGATGTAGCCCCGCGAATCGACGGCGATCTCCTCGCTCCAGTCGACCTCCGACGCGTGCGCACCCGACTGCGGCGGGAGGCCCGGCCGTTCGGGCGGTATGAAGTAGCCGACCTCCTTGGGGAGGCGTGGATCGCTGATGTTGAAGACGCGCAGTCCCGCATTGAACCAGGCAATGTCCATCAAATTGCCGGGCTGCTGGATCGCCGGGTTATGAATTTCCTGGCTGGTGTTGTGCGGTCCGAAACGGCCGCCTTTATCGCAAAAATCCTTGTAGGGCGCATCCGACGGCGGCACCGGTGTCGGAAATATCGAGATCAGCCGCGGATGCGCCGGGTTTGAATTGTCGATCATGCCGGCGAAGTTCATGCCGTCGTCCTCGCATCTCTCCTTCTGCGCTTCAGAGCTGACATAAAGAAGTTTGCGATCCCACAACGGCAGTACGGTATGAACCGACTGCATGCCGACCTTGGCAAATGGTTCGGTGATATGGACCTTGCCGATCAGCTTTGGGTTGGCGGGATCGCTGATGTCGAGATTGACCACGTCGGGCGTATAGCCGAACGACGCCATCTTGCCGTCTGGACTGACATTGACCGGGCCATGAAAGCCCTCCGGATACGGCGACGGCGGCTCACCGTCCTTCTGGCCCGGCTGCCACCATTTGCCGACTTCTTTCGGATGGGCAGGATCGCTCACATCGAGAATGACCATGATGTGCAGCTTAAAGCCGGGATAGCTCGTCGACAGGTAGGCGTATTTACCGCCCGGATAGGAATTGCGGTGCGCGCCGGTTGCGCCGCCCATCCACGAACCGACCTGCTTGGGATTTTCCGGATCGGAGATATCCCACAGCAGCACCGCCGGAGCTGGGTTCGCTTGCTGCCTGAAGCTGTTGAGCGAGGTGATCATCAGATTGTCGTGCAAGGTCACTTGCGCGGTGATGATGCTTTTATCGTCAGTGACGTATGGGATGAACTTGACGAAGCGCGGGTTCGCCGGATCGGTGATATCGACGATGCTCCAGCCTTGATTGAAGGAATGACCGGTGTAGAGATACCACTTGTCGTTCGCCGTATGCTTGATGGCGATCTTGAAGCCCCCGAATTGGCCGTCCAAGGCCGAGAATCCGACCTGCTCCACATTCTGCGCCTGGCCGCCCGGCGGAAATGGATCGGCCAGTGCGGCGCACGACGCAAATGTTGCCAAAGCAGCAATCGTCAGCGCGCGAATATGTGCGCCACGAGTGAATTTTTGTCTTTTGTTACGCACGAGTGCCTCCCGGTGTTTCAACGATCGAAATTTTGCAGCATCGCTTCGCGAAAAAACTTCGGCAGTTCGGCGAGATCGCCATCGCCGTAATCGCCTTCGACCGCAGCCGACAGCGACGCCAGCGTGCCAGCTGACAGCGGCATCGGTACGCCGGTGAGCGCGCCGGTCGCCACCGCCGACATTATATCTTTGCGGAGAGTGCGGATGTCGAGCGTGATGTCGCCCGGTGCGCCTTTGAGCACATCGGCCTTACTCTTGAGCCAACCGCTCGCAGTCGCCGTCTCCTGCAGGACATCCACCATCTGATCGAGGGCGAGACCCTGTTTCAGTCCGAGTGCGAGCGACTCCGCTACAGCCTGAATATAGGCGCCGAGCCCAAGGTTGGCCGCGAGCTTCATCGCGTACCCGGCGCCGTTCGAGCCCATATGAACAATGCGGCGTGTCAGCTTTTCCAGCACCGGGCGGGCGCGTTCGATATCCTCAAGCTTACCGCCCGCCATGGCCAATAGCGTGCCGGCTCGGACCTGCGGAATGGTTCCGAGCACCGGCGCCTCGATCAACCGCGCGCCACGTTCTTCTACAACTGGCGCAAGTTCGCGGCCTGTCATCGGCTGCAGCGTACTCATCTCGATGAATAATTTTCCCGTCACGTCGGCCTCGAGAAAGCCCGCCGCGCCGGTGAAGATTCTTCGGACACCGTGGTCTTCGGTGACACTCGATATGACGATCTCGGAATCTGCGGCGACGCCGCAAGCATTTGCTGCAATGCGAAGGCCGTCTGCTGCAAGCGCCCGGTTCGCGTGCGCACGTTGGTCCCAGCCGACCACGTCTAAACCTTGCTCGTGCAATCGGCGAAGCATGGCGCCACCCATTCGGCCAAGGCCGACAATGCCGACTTTCATCGCGTCCTCCTCATGCGAACGAACGTAGCGGTCATTTTGACTGATTCTGGCTTTGTCGCTGCCTAGAAAGCAGGCGCTGTCTGCTCAAGTTGTAACGAGCCTGACCATTTTACGCCTTTTATCACGCAAATTCAGCACCTTATCGTCAGGGGGAAATTGGCACATGGCTTGCGACGGCAGTTGGCTTGGCGAGGCACCACTACGGGGCCCGCCCAATCCAGCTAGGTGAGGGTCAATCATGTTCGAACACGGTTCGCGGCGCATGACGCGCCGATTTGTTGTGACGGCGGGGGCCGGGCTTGCTGCGGGCCTTGCGGCCGGGATGCCTGCCTGGGGTGACGAAGAGACGATCAAGGTCGGCATCCTGCATTCGCTTTCCGGCACCATGGCGATCAGCGAGACGACGCTGAAAGACGTGGTCTTGATGCTGATCGACGAGCAGAACAAAAAAGGCGGCGTGCTCGGCAAGAAGCTCGAAGCCGTCGTGGTCGATCCGGCCTCGAACTGGCCGCTGTTCGCCGAAAAAGCCCGCGAACTGATCAGTAAGGACAAGGTCTCGGTTGTGTTCGGCTGCTGGACCTCAGTGTCGCGCAAGTCGGTGCTGCCGGTGTTCAAGGAACTCAACAGCGTCCTATTCTACCCGGTGCAGTTTGAAGGCGAAGAAGGCGAGCGCAACGTATTTTATACCGGCGCAGCTCCGAACCAGCAGGCCATTCCGGCGGTCGATTACCTGATGAGCGCCGACGGCGGTACGGTGAAGCGTTGGGTGCTGGAAGGAACAGACTACGTCTATCCGCGCACCACTAATAAGATCCTGGAAGCCTACCTCAAGCAGAAGGGCGTGGCCGACGACGACATCATGATCAACTACACGCCGTTCGGCTTCTCCGACTGGCAGACCGAAGTGTCCAAGATCAAGGCGTTCGGCTCGGCCGGCAAGAAAACCGCGGTGGTCTCCACAGTCAACGGCGACGCCAACGTGCCGTTCTACAAGGAACTCGGCAACCAGGGCATCAAGGCCACCGATATCCCGGTCATGGCGTTCTCGGTCGGCGAGGAAGAACTGGCCGGTCTCGACACCAAGCCGCTGGTCGGCCATCTGGCTGCCTGGAACTACTTCGAATCGATTAAGACCCCCGCCAATGCCGCCTTCATCAAGGAATGGCACGACTTCACCAAGAACCCGAAGCGCACCACCAACGACCCGATGGAGGCGCATTACATCGGCTTCAACATGTGGGTGAAGGCGGTCGAGAAGGCCAAGACCGTTGATCCTGACAAGGTGATCGCAGCGCTGCCGGGCATCAAGCAGGCCAACCTCACCGGCGGCGTCTCCGAAATGCTGCCCAACCACTACATCACCAAGCCGGTGTTCATCGGTGAAATCCGCGCCGACGGCCAGTTCAACGTTGTGTGGAAGACCAAAGGCCTGGTGCCGGGCGATGCCTGGTCACCCTACCTGCCAGGCTCCAAGGACCTGGTCGCCGATTGGGTCAAGCTCAATTGCGGCAACTACAACACCGTCACCAAGACCTGCGGCGGTTCGTAAAACCCCGCCAGCGATGACACTGCGGGGAGGAAACCATTCCTCCCTGCAACAAACTGCCGGGGATATCTCAATGCGTGCCAGCCGAGCTTGTCTCGTCGCGTTGCTATTGGCCTTCGGCTTTTTGCTCGGGCAAACAACCGCGCGTGCCGACGCCCTCGACGATGCGCTTGTCCATTTCACCGCCGGCGACTTCGACGAAACCATTACCGGCGTCAAGGCCGTTGCTGCAAGCGGCAGCCCGCGGGCCGCGGCTATTATAACCGCGCTGCAAAACGGCCAACTGATGTTCAGCGCCGAAAAGCAGGCGGTTTATATCCAGGACAGCGACAACAAGCTGTTCGACGCTGCGACCGGACAAGAGGTTACCGGCGACCCACCGGCCGATCTCGACACAGTAGCGCTCAACAACAGGTTGCGCGGAATAATCGACGCAGCGATTGGCGGGCTCACGCTGCTATCAACAGATCCGGCAAAGCGGCTGGACGCCGCGGAGGCAGTGTTCAAATCGCGCCAAGCCAGCACGCTACCCACGGTCGAAGCCGCTATCGCGAAGGAGCAGGATCCGCGCATCAAGCTCGTGCTGATGCAAGCGCGCGCTGCAATCATCCTGTCGAGCGACAGCGCCAGCGACGACGACAAGATCGCGGCAGTGGCCGTGATCCAACAACGCGGCGATCAGGACGCGCTTGGACTCCTGCAATCCATCTCAACCGGCACCTCGGCGCCGGTCGCCAAAGCCGCCGCCGCCGCCATCGCCGGGATTCAAAATCGCCTGGCGATCTGGAACACAGTGCAAAACGCCTGGTACGGTATTTCTCTCGGTTCAGTGCTTTTGCTCGCAGCCATCGGACTGGCAATCACTTTTGGTGTGATGGGCGTCATCAACATGGCGCACGGCGAAATGGTCATGATCGGCGCCTACGTCACCTACATGGTGCAGGAGACGATCCGGACCAACTATCCGGCGCTGTTCGACTACTCCCTGGCCATGGCTATTCCGCTTGCGTTTGTCGTCGCCGGCTTCGTCGGCATCCTGATCGAACGCTGCATCATCCGATTCCTCTATGGGCGGCCGCTGGAAACTCTTCTGGCGACTTGGGGCCTGTCCCTGATCTTACAGCAGGCGGTGCGCTCGATTTTTGGTCCGAACAACCGCGAAGTCGGCAATCCGTCGTTCATGAGCGGCGCATTCGATCTCGGCGGCATCACCATCACCTATAACCGGCTTTGGATCATTTGCTTTTCGCTCGCGGTCTTCGTTGCGCTTCTGGCGCTGCTGCGCTTCACCCGCTTCGGGCTTGAGATGCGCGCCGTAACCCAGAACCGTCCGATGGCGGCCTCGATGGGCATCCGCACCAGCCGGATCGATGCGCTGACATTCGGCTTGGGGTCCGGTATTGCAGGCATGGCCGGCGTTGCGCTGTCGCAGATCGATAACGTCAGCCCTAATCTCGGCCAAGGCTACATCATTGATAGCTTTATGGTCGTGGTATTCGGCGGTGTCGGCAATCTCTGGGGCACGCTGGTCGGCTCATTCGTGCTCGGCATCGCCAACAAGTTCCTGGAGCCCTTCGCCGGTGCCGTGCTCGGCAAGATCGCGATTCTCGTGTTCATCATTCTCTTCATTCAGAAAAGGCCGCGTGGCATGTTCGCCCTCAAGGGCCGGGCAGTCGAAGCATGACGCCGCATCTGCTCATCCGCTCGCTCGATCGCGGTGCGGTGATCTTCCTGATCGTCGTTGCCGCGGCCGCGATCCTGATACCGATCTTCAATCTCGCTTTGCCGCCATCGTCAGCATTGCATATACCTACATACCTCGTGGCGCTGTTCGGTAAATATGTCTGCTACGCTATCCTTGCGCTCTCCATTGATTTGATCTGGGGCTATTGCGGCATTCTCTCGCTCGGCCACGGCGCGTTCTTCGCGCTCGGTGGCTATGCCATGGGCATGTATCTGATGCGGCAGATCGGCACCCGCGGCGTCTATTCCAACCCGATCCTGCCCGACTTCATGGTTTTCTTGAACTACAAGGAATTGCCGGTCTACTGGTATGGCTTCCAGCATTTCCCTTACGCCGCGCTGATGATTGTGGCGGTGCCAGGCGCGCTCGCCTTTGTGTTCGGCTGGTTCGCGTTTCGGAGCCGTGTCACCGGTGTTTATCTTTCGATCATCACGCAGGCGCTGACCTACGCGCTGATGCTCGGCTTTTTTCGCAATAATTTCGGCTTCGGTGGCAACAATGGTCTCACCGATTTCAAGGACATTCTCGGCTTCAATGTCCAAGCGGAGGCAACACGCAACGCCTTGCTTGCGCTGTCGTGCATCGCGCTGATGCTCTGCTTCATCGTCTGCCGCGCCGTCGTCACGTCGAAACTCGGTAAGGTGCTCATCGCGATTCGTGACGCTAAATCGCGGACGCGATTTCTTGGCTATCGGGTGGAGTCCTACAAGCTATTTGTATTCACGCTCTCGGCCTGCATGGCCGGTATAGCCGGCGCTCTTTATGTGCCGCAGGTCGGCATCATCAATCCGGGCGAATTCGCGCCGGGCAATTCCATCGAGGCCGTGATCTGGGTCGCGGTCGGCGGCCGCGGCACGCTCACAGGCGCCGCGCTTGGCGCGATTGTCGTCAATTATGCCAAGACCTATTTCACCTCGGGCGTGCTCGCGCCGTACTGGCTGTTCATGCTCGGCAGCCTGTTCATCGGCGTAACGCTGCTGTTGCCGCGCGGCATCATTGGCTCGTTGAACCACTGGACAGCGTTGCGGCGGGCGCGGGTGTCGGCGGCCGCCGAAGACGGCGTGACTGCGCCGCCACCCGAGCCGGCTCCGGCGGAATGAGGATCGGACAATGGTAGCGCTCACCACCGCACTGCTCTACCTCGACGGCGTGTCCGTCTCGTTCGACGGCTTTCGCGCGCTCAACAAATTATCCTTCACCATCGAACCAGGTGAGATGCGCGCCATCATCGGCCCCAACGGCGCCGGCAAAACCACGATGATGGATGTGGTCACCGGCAAGACCCGGCCGGACGAAGGCGAGGTCGTGTTCAATGGCGAATACAATCTCACCAAGCTCGACGAGGCCGAGATCGCCACGCTGGGAATTGGCCGCAAATTTCAGAAGCCGACAGTGTTCAACAGTCACACTGTCTTCGACAACCTTGAGCTTGCGCTCAAGGCCGACCGCCGCGCTCGTACGACGCTATGGTGGCAGGAAACACCGACCGAACATCACCGCATCGACGAAATCCTGGGGACGACAAGGCTTACTCCAGTGCAAAACCGGTTGGCCGGAAGCCTGTCGCACGGACAGAAGCAATGGCTCGAAATCGGCATGCTGCTGGCGCAAGACCCGAAGCTGCTTCTGGTCGACGAGCCGGTTGCCGGCATGACCGATGTAGAAACCCATCAGACCGCGGAACTTCTGAAAGAGATCAACCGCGAGCACACCGTCGTCGTCGTTGAACATGATATGACTTTCGTGCGTGAGCTCGGCGTCAAAGTCACCTGTTTGCATGAAGGCTCAGTTCTCGCCGAGGGTACGATCGATCAGGTCTCGGAAAACGAGCGGGTTGTGGAAGTTTATTTGGGACGGTGAGCCATGCTTGACGCACAATCGCTCGACCTCAGCTACGGTGCCGCGCAGGTGCTGCGCGGCGTGTCGCTCAGGGCCGAACCGGGCAAGGTAACATGCGTGCTTGGCCGCAACGGGGTCGGCAAGACGAGCCTTCTCGACGCGCTGGCCGGGCAGCATCCGGTTAGTAAGGGTACGATTACCTGGGAGGGCGCCGACATTACCGGACTGCGGCCAGCGGACCGCGCCCGCCGCGGCATCGCCTATGTTCCGCAGGGCCGCGAGATTTTTCCGTTGCTGACGGTGGAAGAGAACCTGCGAACTGGCTTCGCCCCACTGCCCCGCGCGCAGAGCAGCGTACCCGACGATGTATTCAAACTGTTTCCGGTACTGCAAAGCATGCTGCGTCGGCGCGGCGGCGACCTCTCCGGCGGCCAGCAGCAGCAATTGGCCATCGGCCGCGCACTGGTGATGCGGCCCAGACTTTTGCTGCTCGACGAGCCGACCGAAGGCATCCAGCCGTCCATCATCAAGGATATCGGCCGCGCCATCGGCTATCTACGCTCGCTCGGCAAGATCGCGATCGTGCTGGTCGAGCAATATCTCGACTTTGCCCGCGAACTCGGCGACCATTTCGCCGTGATGGATCGTGGCGCGGTCGTTTATTCCTGCAACCGTGACAACCTCGACGAGGGCGCGCTGAAGCGGGCCATGGCCATCTGAGCTCTGGCTATCTGAGGTCTGACGATCTAGCGTCCGATAAATGGCCGGTTTGATGGTGGGGAGCGCACGGTTACGCAACGAAATCTTCGCCGGCAACCGGGCGATCGGACGCGTTGCGTTCACTGTCGCGGCGGGTCCAGGCGGCAGCCGGCGCACGCGCGTTCATGAAGCAGGCTCGCTGCGGGTACGTTTTCCCAATGGCACCAGCCAGGACACGCTCGATGCCGTGCTCGTCAATACCGCCGGCGGCATGGCGGGTGGTGACCGCTACAGCATCGACATCACTGTCGGCGCCCTTGCCCGGTTGACCGTCACCACAGCGGCCGCGGAAAAAGTCTATCGGTCGTTGGGGTCTGACACCGAAATCGGCGTCAAACTCGACGTCGGCCCGGGCGGCATGCTGACGTGGCTGCCGCAGGAAACTATTCTGTTCGATCAGGTTCGACTGCGCCGCAGTATCGATGTCGATCTTGCCGGCGATGCACGGCTGCTGTTGGCCGAGGCAATCATCTTTGGACGCTCGGCCATGGGCGAGTCTGTCGTGCAAGGCTGCCTTTTCGACCGATGGCGCGTCAGGGTCGGCGGCAAGCTCGCATTCGCCGAAACACTCCGCCTCGACGGCGAGATTGCACAACGTCTGGCGCAACGCGCTATCGCGGGCGGCGGCGTGTCGGTGGCAAGCATCATCAAATGCCCCGGCGGCGATGACGATGTTGCCGCCATCCGCACCATGCAGGACAGCTTCGCCGGTGAAGTCGGCGTGTCGGCCTGGAATGGCCTCGTGGTGGCCCGTCTGGTCGCGCCTGAAGGCGCCGTGCTGCGCCGCGACCTCATGGCCGTGCTCGCGGCGTTGCACGCGGGACCGCTGCCGCGGCTGTGGGCGAGTTGAGGGGGCGTCATGCAGCTTACACCGCGCGAGAAGGACAAGCTGTTGATCGCCATGGCGGCGATGGTGGCGCGACGCCGGCTCGAGCGCGGCGTTAAGCTCAATCATCCGGAAGCTATCGCACTTATCGCCGACTTCATCCAGGAAGGTGCGCGCGACGGGCGTACCGTTGCCGAACTCATGGAGGCGGGCGCCCACGTCATTTCGCGCGCGCAGGTAATGCACGGCATCGCCGAGATGATTCCCGATATCCAGGTCGAAGCGACGTTTCCGGACGGCACAAAACTCGTCACCGTGCACGAGCCGATCAGATGAGGTTACGATGATTCCCGGTGAATATTTCATTCCGCCTGGCGAAATCGAAATCAACAAGGGCCGCAAGAGCGTCACGCTTACGGTCGCAAATACCGGCGACCGGCCGATCCAGGTCGGCTCGCATTATCATTTCTTCGAAACCAACCCCGCGCTCAAGTTCGATCGTAAAAAGGCGCGCGGCATGCGGCTCGACATCGCCGCTGGCACTGCCGTGCGCTTTGAGCCCGGGCAGTCGCGAGACGTGACGCTTGTCGCAGTCGCCGGGGCGCGCACGATTTACGGCTTCCGCCAAGCCGTCATGGGAAAACTCTAGGGATCGGTCATGCCGGGCAAAATCCAGCGCAGCGTCTATGCCGACATGTTCGGTCCCACCACCGGGGACCGCGTGCGGCTCGCCGACACCGATCTTATCATCGAAGTCGAAAAGGACTTCACGGTTTACGGCGAAGAAGTGAAGTTCGGCGGCGGCAAGGTTATTCGCGATGGCATGGGCCAATCGCAAGCGACCAACAAGCAAGGCGCGGTCGACACGGTCATCACCAACGCGCTGATCCTCGATCATTGGGGTATCGTCAAAGCCGACGTCGGTATCAAGGGCGATCGCATCGCCGCGATCGGCAAAGCTGGCAATCCGGATATCCAGCCCGGCGTCACCATCGTGATCGGCCCTGGCACCGAAGTCATTGCCGGCGAAGGCAAAATCCTCACGGCCGGCGGCTTCGATACCCACATCCATTTCATCTGCCCGCAGCAGATCGAGGAAGCGCTGATGTCCGGCGTGACCTCGATGCTCGGAGGCGGCACCGGCCCAGCCCACGGCACCTTCGCCACCACCTGCACACCCGGCCCATTTCATCTCGGCCGCATGATCCAGGCCGCCGATGCGTTTCCGATGAATCTCGGCTTCGCCGGCAAGGGCAATGCCTCGCGCCCGGCGGCGCTGGAAGAAATGGTCAAGGCGGGAGCGTGCGCGCTCAAGCTGCATGAAGACTGGGGTACGACACCCGCGGCAATCGATTGCTGCCTGTCGGTGGCAGACGATTACGATGTGCAAGTGATGATCCATACCGACACGCTCAACGAGAGCGGTTTTGTCGAGGACACCATCAAGGCATTCAAAGGCCGTACCATCCACGCCTTCCACACAGAAGGCGCCGGCGGCGGCCATGCGCCGGACATTATGAAGGTCGCAGGCCTGAAGAACGTGCTGCCGTCGTCGACCAATCCAACGCGTCCCTTCACGCGCAACACGATCGATGAGCATCTCGACATGCTCATGGTCTGCCACCATCTCGATCCGTCGATCGCCGAGGACTTGGCGTTCGCCGAAAGCCGCATCCGCAAGGAGACGATTGCGGCCGAGGACATTCTTCACGACCTCGGCGCGCTGTCGATGATGTCGTCGGACTCCCAGGCCATGGGCAGGATCGGCGAGGTGATCATCCGTACCTGGCAAACCGCGGACAAGATGAAAAAGCAGCGTGGCCGGTTGAAAGAGGAGAAAGGCGATAACGACAATGCGCGTGCGAAGCGCTACATCGCCAAATATACGATCAACCCTGCGATTGCCCACGGCGTATCGAAGCACATCGGCTCGGTAGAAAAGGGCAAGCTTGCCGATCTGGTGCTGTGGTCGCCAGCATTCTTCGGCGTCAAGCCGGAGTGCATCATCAAGGGCGGCACGATCGCGGCGGCGCCGATGGGAGATCCGAATGCGTCGATCCCGACCCCGCAGCCCATCCACTATCGGCCGATGTTCGGGGCATTCGGCAAGGCGGTGACCGCGTCTTCGCTAGTGTTCACTTCGAAAGCCGCCGTAAAGGGCAAGTTGCGCGACAAGCTTGGCGTCGAGAAGACATTCGTCCCGGTCGAGAATGTGCGCGACGGCATCAGCAAAAAGAGCATGATCCACAATAGCGCGACGCCGAAAATCGAAATCGACGCCGAAACCTACGAGGTTCGCGCCGACGGTGAACTTTTGACCTGCGCGCCGGCGGACGTCCTGCCGATGGCGCAGCGCTACTTTTTGTTCTGACAGACATCGCCAGGCACCGATGCGCGCGACTTCCATTAAGGCGGCTGCGACCTGGTCTGGCGGCACGGCGGACAGTGTCGTGCTCGATTACGACGACCGGCATCGCCGGCGCAAGGCAATGAAGGGGACACGGGGGCTCACATTCCTGCTCGACCTGCCGGTTGTCGCATCGCTTCGCAACGGCGACGCGCTTGTGCTGGAAGATGGGCGGCTGATCGAAGTGGTCGCCGCGCCGGAACTGCTGCTCGAAGTCCGCAGCCCCGATCCGCTGCATCTCGCGCGCGTCGCCTGGCATCTGGGCAACCGCCATGTGCCGACACAACTGCTGGCGAAATCGGTGCGCATCCGGCGCGATCACGTGCTTGCTGAAATGCTACGCGGGCTCGGAGCACGGGTCATCGAGATCGAAGCGCCGTTCGATTCAGAAGGCGGCGCCTATTCGGTGGCGGCCGGGCATGATCATCACAATTCGTACAGCCACCATCATCAAAAATATTCCCATCACGATGGGCACGATCATGGCCGGTGAGAAGCGCATCGCACGCGCCGGTGCAGCGCGAGCCGCGGCAACTGGTGACGCGACAGTGTCGCAGGACGCGATGTACCGCCTGATGACCTGGCTGTCCCCAGCTTATCCGGTCGGCGCCTTCTCCTATTCGAGTGGGATCGAATGGGCAGTCGAGGTGGGAGACATTACCAACATCGAAACCTTGCGGCATTGGCTCGAAGCGATGTTGAGCGACGGTACCGGCATCAATGACGGAATTCTCTTCGCCGAGACCCATCGTGCTGTGACGGACAGCAAAGATACCGTTCTGGTCGAAATCGCGGAGCTTGCCGCGGCGTTTGTGCCGACACGAGAACGCCATCTCGAAACCACCAGCCTGGGCCGCGCTTTCATCGACGTCACCCGCGCCGCTTGGCCCTGCCCTGCTCTTGTCAAGCTGCAAGAGCTTTGGCATGGCCCGACGGCCTATCCTGTTGCCGTCGGCGTTGCCTGCGCCGGCCACGACATTCCCCTTGCGCTTGCGGCACACGCCTTCCTGACGGCGCTGACGGCCAACTGGGTCTCCGCCGGGGTGCGGCTCATTCCACTTGGCCATACCGAAAGTCAAAACCTGCTGCGGATACTCAAACCCGCGGTAGCGCAAACAGTGCGGCGGGCGCTGGACGCGACCGTCGATGACCTCGGCAGCGCGACGTTCCGCGCCGACCTTGCCAGCGCCAGACACGAAGCCCAATACACACGTCTGTTTCGAAGCTGAGTTGACGGAGTCCAACCATGCTAAGCCCCAACGGCCCGCTTCGCGTCGGTATCGGCGGTCCGGTTGGCTCCGGAAAGACGGCGTTGATGGATTCGCTCTGCAAGTCCATGCGTGGCACCTATGACATCGCCGCGATCACCAACGACATATACACCAAGTGGGACGCTGAATTTTTAGTGCGATCCGGCTCGCTCGAGCCGGATCGTATCGTCGGCGTTGAGACCGGCGGTTGCCCGCACACCGCGATCCGCGAAGACGCCTCAATGAATCTGGCCGCGGTCGCCGACATGCGGGCGAAATTCCCAAAGCTCGACCTTGTGCTGATCGAATCCGGCGGCGACAATCTCGCAGCAACGTTCTCGCCGGAACTCGCGGACCTGACGATCTACGTGATCGACGTGGCGGCTGGCGACAAAATCCCCTCAAAGGGCGGCCCTGGTATCACCCGTTCCGATCTCCTGGTCATCAACAAGATCGATCTGGCGCCCCACGTCGGTGCTTCGCTTGCGAAGATGGAGACCGACGCCAAACGCATGCGCGGTGCGCGGCCATTCGTCATGACCAATCTGCGTCAGGGCGACGGCCTGCCCACCATCATTCGCTTTATCGAGACGACAGGCGGACTTTCGAGCCGATAGGGC
>CAWFBB010000033.1:0-383437 GCA_963813825.1 uncultured Alphaproteobacteria bacterium | reverse complement strand
TTTGGCGCTGACTTTGTGGAACGTGCCGACGACACCGCGTTTCAGGATCGACCAGAAGCCCTCAATCGTGTTCGTGTGAACAGCGCCGACAACGTATTGGTGTTTGTGGTGATCAACCGTCCCATGCGGAAACTTCCTGAGGTAGTCGCCATAGCCGGGCCAAGAGTTGGTAGCGAGCAAGCTGACTTTGTTGGAAATGGCTTCGCGCACAAAATCGAGTACGGTCTGAGAGTTGATGCGCTCCAAAACTTTGGCGACGACCTTGCCCTTACGGCTAACTGCACCGATGACCTTGATTTTGGTAGCGCCCGGATCGCCGGGACCGCCACTCCGCTTGTCACGATGCTTATTCTTATCCTTCCCGGCGATATAGGTTTCATCCATTTCGACAACGCCAGCGAGTTTGTCGGGCTTATGTTCGCTGAGGCCAGCGCGGATACGGTTGCACATGTAGAGCGCCGTTTCGTAGGAGCCAAAGCCCATGACGCGTTTAACCTGCAATGCGCTGATACCCTTTTTACTGACCAGCATCATGTGAATGACCCGGAACCAGTCGCGGAGCGGTTTATTCGTGTTTTCGAAAATGGTGCCGACCAAAACGGAGAACCGATAGCCGCCCGCCGCAGCACATTTGCTGCACTGCCAATGGAAGGGCCGATTGGTCACGGGATAAACGTCAACATTCCCGCAGCGCGGGCAATGGACACCATCCGGCCAGCGGCGCGCTACGAGATAGCGTTTGCAATCGTCGTCGGTCGGAAACATGTCGTTAAGTTGCTGAATAGTCAGTTTTTTTACGGATTTAACACTGGCCATGTCGGCCTCCCTCGATCAGTAGAGGCGATATAGACCAATGCTTAAAACTAGTCAAGAGGCAGATAATCGCCGCATCCTCGCTCACGTCAAGGACATGGTCCGGAGGCATACCGGGCCATCAGGAGCGAGGGCGGTGCCCGCGGGCGGATTTGCAGTTCTCTCCCGGGCGGCTTGGGCATCAGTCTCCCGGCATTATGACCGGGGCGCGAGGTGCTCGCTGGACTGGGACAGGCGATGGCGGGTAACGCCCGTTCAGACTGCGTCCCAGGAAGCCTGGCCTGAAGCTGAGCCTTTGGGACGATGACTCCCTTAGGCGAGAGCCGCGGTGGAACGCCGACAGGCGAGCGCGCCTTGCAAGGCGCGCGCCGCACCGGAAGGTGCGGTGGTTTTCGTGAACAGCGTTTGTCGGCGTTCCGCTTCCTTTATTCTTTTGGCTTTCTTTAGGTCTTGGCTTTGGCGAAACGGGCGTAGCGAATAAAGAAACAGAGGCACCACCCCTCGGTTTCCATTTTCCTCCCCGGCCTTCGCGCTTCACGTGACCATCCGTCGAAGCCTCGGGCGCAAAGGCGCGCCGCGAAAACGGGAGAGCCTGGTCATGAATTGCGGGGAGCGCGCAATCCACAACCACCACCGCATCAGAAAGGGCTTTATCGGTGCCGACCGTGCAGCGATAGTGATTATGGATTCCGGGCTCGCGCTTTCGGTGCGGCCCGGAATGACCGGATCTGCTCTCGGTCCTGCTTCGCAAGGAGACCGGCCATGACCGCGACAACCGCCCTGCCCGCCCAGACCCGCCGCGGCCGGCCGTGGTGGACCCAGCTTTGGGTCTGGGTGCTTATCGGCATGGCGGCCGGCATCGCGCTCGGCATGGCGGCGCCCGATGCCGCCGTCAGCATGGGCCCGTTCGGCGACGCTTTCATCAAGCTCATCCGCATGCTGATCGCGCCGATCATCTTCTGCACCGTGGTGACCGGCATCGCGCACATGGCCGACATGGCGCGCGTCGGCCGCGTCGCCATCAAGGCGATCGTCTATTTCGAGGTGATGACCACGGTGGCGCTCATTGTCGGGCTGTTGGCGGTCAATATCCTGCAACCGGGCGCCGGCATGAACGTCGATGTCAGCAAGCTCAATCCGGCGATAGTCGAACCCTATGTCAAGCTGACGCACGAAGTTGGTTTTGTGCCGTTCGTGATGAACATCATTCCGAACACGTTCGTCGGCGCTTTCACCGACGGCAACATCCTTCAGGTGCTGTTTGTCGCCATCCTGTCCGGTTTTGCGCTGGTTTGGATCGGCGAGCGCGCCAAGCCATTCGTCGACCTCGTCGATATCGCGGCAAAAATGGTTTTTTTCATCGTCGGCCTCGTGATGTGGACCGCGCCGCTTGGCGCCTTCGGCGCCATCGCATTTACCGTCGGCAAATTCGGCGTCGGCTCGCTGGCTTCGCTCGGCAAGCTCGTCGGCGGATTTTACCTGACCTGCATCATTTTCATCCTCGTCGGCTTTGTGCCGCTGGCACGGCTATGCGGTTTTCGCCTGTGGAAGCTCATCCGCTACATCAAGGAAGAGCTTTTGATCTGCATCGCCACCACATCGTCGGAGACGGTGCTGCCGCGGATCATCGCCAAACTCGAAACGCTCGGCTGCGAGAAGAGCGTGGTCGGACTTGTGGTTCCGACCGGCTATTCGTTCAATCTCGACGGCACCTGTCTTTACCTCGCGACCGCTACAGTGTTTCTGGCGCAGGCCACCAACACGCCGCTCGATATCTGGCACCAGATCGGATTGCTTCTGATCCTCCTCTTGACATCGAAAGGCGCCGCCGGCGTCGCGGGCGCGGCATTCGTCGTTCTCGCCGCAACGCTCGGCGCGGAAAGCAGCATCCCGGTGGCAAGCGTCGCACTCGTGCTCGGCATCCACCGCTTGATGTCGCAAGGGCTGACGCCGACCAATCTGCTCGGCAACGCCGTCGCGACCATCGTGATGGCCAAGTGGGAAGGCGCGCTGGACGAAAAACGCCTGCATCAGGTGCTCGACGAGGAGCCTGAGCCGGCGCCGTGAAACTTCGATTTCGTTCCGGTACTAGGTCACAAACGCAAGCAATCAGAACAGGGCAGGAAAATGCATAGACAATGGCGTTGGCTGACGGGCGCAGCTTTTGCGGTGCTGCCATTCATTGCAGCAGAAACGGCTTACGCCCAGGACTACCCGACCCACCCTGTGCGCATGATCACCGACTCTGCGCCCGGCAGTTCCATCGATGTGCCGATGCGGATCATCGCCGATGGGCTGAGCAGGGTCTGGGGCCAGCAGGCCGTCATCGTCAATCAGCCCGGCGCCGGCGGCGCCATCGCCGCGCGCGCCGCCGCTTCCGCGATCCCCGACGGCTACACGCTCGGCATGCCGGCAGTCTCCGCTTTCGTCGCGGTGCCGGGAGATGCCGACAATCTGCCGATCCAGGTGCCACACGATTTCACCGTGGTCGGCAGTCTCGGCGGCGCGGCGATGTTCATCACCGCGGCGTCATGGCTCGGCGTGAAGACGCTGCCTGAGCTGATCGCATTGGCCAAGCAGCATCCCAACGAGCTTGCCTACGGCACCAATGGCCGCGGCAGGCTTACGCATCTGGTCGGCGAATTGTTGCAGAGCCGCGGCGACATCAAGCTGCTGATGGTGCCCTATTCGGGCGGCACTGCGCAGGTGCTCAACGACATGATGGGCAAGCGCATCGCGCTGGTGTTCGATTCCTATTCGGGCCTTGCCGGCGCAATCGAGGCCGGCAACGCTGTGCCGCTCGCGGTCGCCTCCGACAAGCGTCTCGCGATTTTCCCCAATCTGCCGACCGTATCCGAGACGCTGCCCGGCTACGAGGCCGGCGGCTGGCAGGTGCTGGTCGCCCCGGTCGGGACGCCCGACGCCATCGTCAAGAAGGCCAATGCCGATCTCAACAAAGCGCTGGCGGATCCGGATGTTCAACAGCGGCTCGCCAAGCTCGGCCGCACCGACACGCCGATGTCACCGGAGGAGACACTTGCATTCATTCACAACGAGCAGGCGAAGTGGGCGCCGATCCTGACGCAGATCGGCGTGGCACATTGAGCTTTGGCAGCAAGTATCTGCATGAAATTTATCTGATCATCAAAATGTATCCGCTCATCGAACAATCGCACTCAGAGATAGACGCTCTTCATCTGAGCCTCGGGGTAACGCGAGCCTGCGGCGGAGCCGACCGGAATAGCCGCGGAGATTTGCGCAAGCTCGGCGGCGGTCAGCTCAACCGAGAGCGCTCCGAGGTTTTCCAGAAGCCGCGCTTTTCTCTTGGTGCCGGGTATCGGTACGATATCGTCGCCCTGAGCAAGCAGCCACGCCAGGGCAAGTTGGCCTGGTGTACACCCCTTTTTGCGCGCGATCTCCCCAACGCGATGGACCAATGCCATGTTGCTGTCGAGATTCTCCGGCGCGAACCGTGGGTGACGGCGACGAGAGTCGCTATCTGACAAACTGCTTTGATCTTCGACCACTCCCGTCAGTAATCCGCGTCCGAGCGGAGAATAGGCAACGAAGCTGATCTTAAGCTCTCGGGTCGCCTTCAACGTCTCCTCTCCTTCGGCCCGGTACAGCAACGAGAACTCGTTTTGAACCGCGGCAATCTCGTGCACTGCATGCGCCCGGCGAACTGTGTCCGGACGCGCCTCGCTGAGGCCGAGCGCGCGCACCTTGCCCTGCTCGACCAAACGAGCCATGGCACCCACCGTGTCTTCGACCGGCACAGTGGGATCGATCCGATGCTGATAATAGAGATCGATCACATCCACGCCCAAGCGCTTGAGGCTCGCGTCGCAGGAGCTGAGAACGAATTCGGGGCGGCCGTCTGCGGTTTTGCCGCCGCGGCCGCCGAGGTTGCCGAACTTCGTCGCCAGAACGACCTCCGAACGGCGTCCCTTGATGGCCTTGCCGACCAGTTCCTCGTTATGACCAGCACCATAGGCATCGGAGGTGTCCAGCAGCGTAATACCCCGGTCCAATGCCTCCCGGATCACCGCAATTCCGTCATCGTCGCTGCTCGTCCCGTAGACGCCGGAGAGCGACATGCAGCCCAGCCCAATCGCGGTTGCCTCAATTCCGGACGAGCCGAGCCGGCGCGTCGCAATACCCTTGCTATTCATCATTTTTGCTTACTTTCTCGGTCGTAACCGGCAACGATTAGAACTTTGCCGGAAAATCAAAACGATGCATTGGAGGTTTAGCCCAATAGCGTCTGCACGAGTTATATTCAACGAAATATAGCGCTTCGATGGATCGCAATAACATGCCCCATAAGTGGCGTGGGCGGTACTGCGATTTAGCCGATCCCCGCCGTGTCCATCTTCCAACCAAGTCGATACTGCCTTACGCTGTTGCTGTTTGGGGGCATTCGCCCAATGAAAAAGATTGCCTATGTGCTAGCCGTCGCGTGTGGCGTTGTCGCCGTGATGTATTTCACGCTGCCTGGTGGCTCGCTGCCGGCGTTTATGCCCGGCTACGATCTAAACTCGACCCACATTCATATGATGCACGGCTACGCCGCCGTGACGGGCGCTATAGTCTTTTTGCTGATCGGGCTGGCGGCGAGGAGGTAGCCGCCGCGCGCCAGTTTCGACTTAGTGAGCGGCGAAGAGCCTTAGCCCTTCTCGTCGCAAGCCCAGGCACGAACCACGCATTCGTGGCCGCCGAATTCGTAGCAGCGGCGTACCGAGGCATTTTCGGCCTTGCCGAGGTGCGAGTTGATCGCCCAGCCGAACGAACCGCACGGGTTCTTGGCATCGATCGCCATGGCGGCACAGCCTTTGCGGACCTCGCCGACGATCTTACAAGTGCTGCCGGTGCATTTGCTCATCGCCGCGGCGCGGGCTTCCACCGTGTTGTGGAAGTCGAAGCCGTAGCCATAGGCGCCGCAGGCGCCCACCGCCATCGCGCCGGCGGCGTGCGCAGCGCCGACCAGTGCAATCGAAAGACCCGTTGCCGCAACCGCAAGTGCGGCCTTACGCCGAAAGCAGAGCATCGAAGCCCCTCCCCTGAGGAACAGGCTGACGCTACCGGGGAACGGTTTCCAGTTGGTGAATCGGGGCGGCGGCGGGTCGCTTTATTGCGTCTTTTCCAGTTCGGCCCTGACGGCTTCGAGCGCTTCGGGCGTGTCGACATCGGTCAGGGCCGCCGTTCCGGTCAGAGGCACCTCGGCCACGGCCTCGGTATAGCGCCCTATCAGGTGGCGGGCGCCGACGTCGCCTTCGACCGTCATGAGATCGGGAAAGAAGCGGCGCGACCACACCACCGGGTTACCGCGCTTGCCGTCGATGGTCGGCACGACGGCGAGCGCCCCGGCATCGGGGTCGAACGCGCCGATGAGACGGTCGATCAGGACTGCATCAACCTGTGGCATGTCGCCAAGACAGATAATGGTGCCATCTACCTCGGCCGGAAGCGCGGCGACGCCGGCCCTGAGCGATGTGCCGAGCCCATCGGCGAAATGCGGGTTGTGCACGAACTTGACCGGCAGACCCTTGAGCGCCGCCTCTACGCGCTCGCGCTGATGGCCGGTGACGACGATCACCGGCCGCGCTCGCGAAGCGAGTACCTGGTCGACGACGATGCGCACCAGCGGCTTGCCGCCGATCTCGGCCAGAAGCTTGTTCGGACCGCCCATCCGGCTCGAGCGGCCAGCGCCGAGCACGATCGCAGCGATGCTGCGGCCCTTTGCCGGCGCCGGTTCGGTGCGCGGCTGCGGCCGGGTAACGATCTCCATCAGGAGGCCGCCGACGCCGAGTGCGGTAATGTCTTCGCGCGGCACCGGCAGTCCGGCGAGAAGCCGCATCAACACCCAGTCGAAGCCGTTTTCCTTGGGGCTGCGCGCGCAGCCGGGCGCGCCGAGCACCGGACGGCCGGCCGCGTCGCCGATCATCAGGAGATTGCCGGGATCGACCGGCATGCCGAAATGCTCGACATGGCCGCCGATCGCTTCGAGCGCCGCCGGGATCACATCGCGGCGGTCGGCAATCGCGGATGCGCCAAATACGATGGCGAGCTCGGCGCCAGCCTTGAGCACCTCGTCGAGCGCGCGCGCCAACGCCGCGCGCTCGTGCGGCACGCGGCGTTCGGCAACGATCGTGGCGCCAGAGGGCGCCAGCCGGTCGGCAGTGATCTTCAGCGTCTTCTCAATCACTTTGGGGGCGAGGCCGGGCAGCAGCGTGGAGACCACGCCGATCTTGCGGATCTTGTACGGCGCGACGCGAAGCAGCGGCTTGTCGATGCCTGCCAGAGCGGCGTCTCGCGCCTTCTCGCTGAGCGCGAACGGAATGATCTTTACTGTCGCGATCATCTCGCCGGCGACCACCGCCTTGAAGGCCGGCAGCGTCGCAAAAGTGATCGCCTCGTCGACGCGATTGAGCCGATCCACTGCGTCCTTGCCGATGACCAGGACGCCCGCCGTTTCCGCGAACAGATTGGCGCGGCCGGTGAAAGCACGATCGATATGCACGCCCGGGCCGGCGACTTTCTTAGCGATGTCGGCTGCCGCGACGTCCTCGGACACATCGCCCGTTTCGAGCTGAGCCACGACGATGTCCTTGATGCCGGCGGCCTCAAGGGCAGCAACTTCGGCGGGCCCGATCAGCGTGCCCTTCTTGAGCACGAGCTCGCCCTGCCGGATGGAATGCACGGCAGTGCCGCCGAGTGCCTGTTTTGGTGCAACCGCACCGAATTTCATGACGCCGCCTTGATGACGGGGGCCGGAGCCGCTTTGGCCTCGCCCTCCTCGCGCAGCCGCTCGGTGATCTGCGCCATAATGGCGACCGCGATCTCCGCCGGCGACACCGCGCCGATGTCGAGGCCAATCGGCGCGTGGATGCGCGACAGCGCACTGTCGCCGACGCCCTGTTGCTTGAGCCGTTCGAGGCGCCGGGCGTGGGTTTTGCGCGAGCCGAGCGCGCCGATGTAAAAGCAATCGCGCGACAGCGCATGCAGAAGTGCGGGATCATCGATCTTGGGATCGTGCGTGAGCGCGACGAACGCCGTGTAACGATCGACGTTGAGGGGCGGCAGCGCCTGGTCCGGCCACTCCGCGATCACCTTCACGTCCGGGAAGCGTTCCGGCGACGCAAACGCAGTGCGCGGATCGACGATCGTGACGTCATACCCGAGCAATTTTCCGATCGGCGCCAGCGCCTGGCTGATATGCACGGCGCCGGTGATCACCAATTGCGGCGCCGGCACATAGACGGTGAGGAATACCCGGCCGGCAGCGGCTTCTTCCATGCCGCTCCTGCCGGTGCGCAGATGATCGGTAAGCACCGCGCGCAGCGGATCCTTGGCGATGTCGGCTGCTTTGACCAAGCGCTGCTGCCCGCTTGTCACATCGGTGACGACGATTGCGGCGCGGCGCGCGGCGCGTTCGGTGTTGAGCGTGGTGAGGATGTCGAGCTTCATGGGATTTGAGCCTACTCCACCTTCTCGACAAATACCCGGATCCTGCCGCCGCAGGACAGTCCGACCTTCCAGGCCGTTTCGTCGGCGACACCGAATTCCAGCATTTTCGGCTTGCCGTCTTCTATGACGTCGAGCGCTTCGGTGACCACCGCACCTTCGACGCAACCGCCCGAGACTGAGCCGAGGAAATTGCCTTCCCCGTCGATCACCAGGTTCGAGCCGACCGGACGAGGCGCCGAGCCCCAGGTCTCGACCACGGTAGCGAGCGCGACCGCACGGCCCTGTTTGCGCCAGTCTTCGGCGGCTTTGAGAATGTCGTTGTCGGTTGACAGCATATCTGTCTCCATCAGTTAGAGCGCTATATTCATGCATATATAGCGCTTCATGCCACCTTTTGCATCCACATTTTCGGGTCGCCGGCGCGGTCGCCGCCATGCCGCAATGCCGCGACCAGCGCAGCCATCGATTCGAGATTATGGATGGCGCGAAATTCATCGACATTCGGCAACATGGTGCGGATGCCGCGGGCGCGGGCCTCGAAACCTTCGAAACGCAACAGCGGATTGAGCCAGACCAGCCGCCGGCAGGAACGATGCAGCCGGTCGATCTCGAAGCCGAGCGTGTCGTCGGCATCGCGTTCGAGACCGTCGGTGATCAGCAGCACCACCGCGCCTTGGGTCAGGACGCGGCGCGCCCAGAGTTTGTTGAAGGCGTGCAGCGATGATGCGATCCGTGTTCCGCCCGACCAGTCCGGCACGCTCGCCGAGCAGGCCGAGAGCGCATCATCCGGATCGCGCTCGCGCAACGCACGAGTAACATTGGTGAGGCGTGTGCCGAACAGGAACGTGCTGACCCGTTTGCGCGCGTCGGTCAGGTCGTGCAGGAAATGCAGGAAGATGCGGCTGTACTGGCTCATCGAGCCGGAAATATCGAGCAGCGCCACGATCGGCGGTGGTTTGGTTTTCGGCCCGATGAAGCGCAGATCGATAAAGTCACCGCCGCCTTTCATGCTGGCGCGCAGTGTGCGGCGAACATCGATCAAATGGCCGCGGGGATGCGGCGCGAGGCGGCGCGTACGCACTTCGGACAGCGGCATGACCAGCCGCTTCATCGCCTCCTTGGCGGCTGATATTTCGGCGCTGGTCATCTGCGCAAAATCTTTTTTTTGCAGCACCTCGCGGTCGGAGACGGTGAGCCGCGCGTCGAGCTCGATCTCGCGCTCCTTTTTCAATTTGTCGTCGAGGCCAGAGAACAGCGCCTCGTGCACGCGCGTCGCGCCGGCCTGCGGCGGCTGCGGCGTATTCGCCGGCGCCTGCGGCAACATCATCGCCAGCAACTGATCGACATAGCCGCGGCGGCGGAAAAAAATACGGAACGCCTGGTCGAACAGCATCGAGTGCTCGTGCCGTTTCACGAACACCGCATGCAGCGTCCAGTAGAAGTCGTCGCGCGTCCCGACGCCGGCCGCCTTCACAGCTTCAAGCGCATCGAGCACCGAGCCGGGGCCAACCGGAATTCCCGCCGCGCGCAGCGCGCGGGCGAAGTAGAGGATGTTTTCGGCAAGACGGCCGTTAGTGTCTGCCATGTCCTCTTCCATGCGCTCGTCTCCGCGAACGCGCGGACCCACCTGGATTCCGCTTTCGCGGGAATGAGCGAAGTTATTCACTCTGCCGCGCGTAAATCCGACTTCACCTCGTCGAGCAATTCTTTCACCTTACTGCCTTCGAGCCGCGCGATGTCGTCCTGGTATTTGAGCAGCACACCGAGCGTGTCGGAGACCGTTGCCGGATCGAGCGCGACCACGTCGAGCTCGGACAGCGCCGCTGCCCAGTCGAGCGTTTCGGCAACGCCGGGCGATTTGAACAAATCCTGCTTGCGAAGCGCCTGCACGAACGCCACCACCTGCTCGGACAGTTTCTTGCTGACGCCCGGCACCTTGGTGCGCACGATGGCGAGCTCGCGCTCGGCGCTCGGATAGGCGACCCAATGATAAAGACATCGGCGCTTGAGCGCGTCATGGACTTCGCGGGTGCGGTTCGAGGTGATGACCACGATTGGCGGATGCGCCGCCTTCACCGTACCCATTTCCGGGATCGTGATCTGAAAGTCTCCGAGCACTTCGAGCAAAAAAGCTTCGAATGCTTCGTCGGTGCGGTCGATCTCGTCGATCAAAAGCACCGGCGCGCCGGCGGTGTCGGGCTCGAGGGCCTGCAACAGTGGCCGTTTGATCAGAAACCGTTCCGAGAAAACGTCGTGTTCGAGCTGCTTGCGGTTGCGATCGCCTTCGGCCTCGGCAACCCGGATCGCGATCATCTGCGCGGCGTAATTCCACTCATAGACCGCGGCGGCAACATCGAGGCCTTCGTAGCACTGCAGCCGGATCAGACGCCGGCCGAGTGTCGACGACAGCACCTTGGCGATTTCGGTCTTGCCGACGCCGGCCTCGCCTTCGAGGAAGATCGGCCGGCCCATCTTGAGCGCCAGGAAGAGGACGGTGCCGAGCGAGCGGTCGGCCAGATAATCGGCCTTGGCGAGCAGATCGACTGTGGCGTCGATCGAGGCCGGAAGGGATTTTGCGGTCATGCTGAGACTTTAACCTGTCAGGAACGTATCCTACATCTGGGGGTAGCAGGCTCCCACAGCCAGGACACACCATGACTAACCCCGACACGCTGGAAAAAGAAGCCCTACGCTTGCCCACGATCGATGCCGGCGTGCGCATCGGCCATGTCCATCTCAAGGTCGCGGACCTGCAAAGGGCGCTTGATTTCTACTGCGGCGTGCTTGGATTCACGCTAACCACCAGCCGGCCCGGTGCCGCTTTCATCTCGGCTGGCGGTTATCACCACCATATTGGGCTCAATACCTGGGAGAGCCGCGGCGGTTCACCGCCAGCGCCGGGCACAACCGGCCTTTACCATACCGCCATTCTCTACCCGACGCGGCGGCTCCTCGCCGACGCGCTGCGCCGGTTGATCGTTGCTAAAATTCCTTTGGAGGGCGCCAGCGACCACGGCGTCAGCGAGGCGCTCTACCTACGCGACCCCGACGACAACGGTGTGGAGCTCTATTGGGATCGGCCCAAGGAGATGTGGCCGAAGCGGGCGGATGGCGGCTTGCAGATGTTCACTAATCCGCTCGACCTGCACGATTTGCTGGCCGAACTGGAAAAGAAGCCGAGCTGACGGCGCTCGGACCATCAGGCCGCTGACTTGCCGATCGCCTCCGCCACCGCGCGGCGCGCCAGTACGCCGACGAGATGCGCGCGATATTCGGCGCTGCCGTGGATATCCGCGTTCATGCCGTCGGCCGGGATGGTCATGCCTTCGAGCGACTTCGGCGAGAACCGCTTCTTGAGCGCCTCCTCGAACGATTTCACCCGGAACACGCCATTCGAACCGGCGCCGGTCACGGCAACGCCAATTTCGCTGCCGCGCTTGGCCACGAATACGCCGACCAGCGCGAACCGCGACGCCTGATTGCGGAATTTCTGGTACGCCGCCTTCTTCGGCAGCGGGAAGATGACCTTGGTGACGATCTCGTTCGGCTCGAGCGCAGTCGAGAACATGCCGGTGAAGAAATCGTCGGCCTTGATGCGCCGCTTGTTGGTGACGATGGTGGCGCCGAGCGCCATGCATGCCGCCGGATAGTCGGCATTGGGATCATTGTTGGCGACGGAGCCGCCGATCGTGCCCATGTGGCGCACGGCCGGATCGCCGATCAGACCGGCCATCTTGGCCAGCACCGGGGCAGCCTGCTGCACCACCGGCGAGGTGTTGACCTCGTAATGCTTCGTCATGGCACCGATAGTCAGCGAGCGGCCGCTCTGCTCGATGCCGGACAATCCTTCGATCGCCCACATGTCGAGGATCTGCGGCGGCCCCGCGAGGCGAAGCTTCATGGTCGGCAACAGTGTCTGGCCGCCCGCCAGCAACTTGGCGTCGGCGTTCTTGGCCAGCATGTTGGCGGCCTGCCGCACTGTCTGCGGACGATGGTAAGTAAAGGCGTACATCGCAGTCCTCCGTTTATTCCGATCGCACTATCGTGCGGCGAGATTCATGATCGTTATGCCGCCTGTGGCAACTTGTTCGACTTTTTCAACGCAGCCCAAACCGCAGCGGGCGTCGCCGGCATGGCGATGTTTTCGGTTCCAATCGCATCCGTGATGGCATTGATGACTGCGGCCGGCGCGGCAATGGCGCCCGCCTCGCCGCAACCCTTGATACCGAGCGGATTGGACGGGCACCGGGTCATCGTCGTGTCCACATTCATGGTGGGAAAGTAATCGGCGCGCGGCATTGCGTAATCCATGAACGAGCCAGTGACGAGCTGACCTTCTTTGTCATACACCGCGCCTTCGTACAAAGCCTGGCCGACACCTTGGGCGATACCGCCGTGCACCTGACCCTCGACTATCATCGGATTGATAAGGACGCCGAAGTCATCGACCGCGGTCCAGGCAACGACTTCGGTGTTGCCGGTTTCGACGTCGATCTCGACCTCGCAGATGTGGCAGCCGGCCGGGAAGGTGAAATTGGTCGGATCGTAGAACGCACCTTCTTTCAGGCCGGGCTCGAGCTCCTGGCCGGAGAATTTGTGCGCGATATAAGCATTGAGCGTGACGTCGCCCCAAGCCGCCGACTTGTCGGTGCCGGCGACGCTGAATTTGCCGTCTTTGAACTCGATGTCACCTTCGGCGGCTTCGAGCATGTAGGCGGCGACCTTCTTGGCCTTGGCTTCGACCTTGTCGAGCGCCTTGACGATCGCCGACATGCCGACAGCGCCGGAGCGCGAGCCATAGGTGCCCATGCCGAACTGCACTTTGTCGGTGTCGCCATGGACGATCGAGACATTGTCGATCGGGATGCCGAGCCGCTCCGACACCAATTGCGCGAATGTCGTTTCATGACCCTGGCCGTGGGCATGGCTGCCGGTAAGGACTTCGACCGAACCGGTCGGGTTAACCCGCACCTCGGCGGACTTCCCACAAGCCGACGCCGGCGCCGAGCGAGCCGACCGCTTGCGACGGCGCGATGCCACAAGCTTCGATATAGGTCGAGAAGCCAATGCCACGCAGCTTGCCGTTGCGCGCGGATTCGCGCTTACGTTTGGCAAGACCTTTGATGTCGGCGATTTCCATCGCCTTTTTCAGCGAGGCGTTATAGTCACCGGCGTCGTACGTCCATGATCACCGGCGTTTGGTGCGGGAACTTCTTGACGAAATTTTTTCGCCGCAGCTCGGCGGGGTCCTGCCCCATCTCGCGGGCGCCCACTTCGACCAGGCGCTCGACCACGAAGGTGGCTTCAGGCCGTCCGGCCCCGCGGTAGGCATCGACCGGGACGGTATTGGTATAAACCGCGTCTACTTCGCAATAGATCTGCGGAATCTCGTACTGGCCCGACAACAGCGTCGCATAGAGATAAGTCGGCACCGACGATGAGAAGGTCGACATGTAGGCGCCGAGATTGGCAATGGTCTTGGCGCGCAGCGCCGTGATCTTGCCTTCGCCGTCGAACGCCATTTCGGCGTGCGTGACGTGATCGCGGCCGTGCGCATCGGCGAGAAATGCTTCCGAGCGGTCGCAGACCCATTTCACCGGCCGCCCGACGCGCTTCGACGCCCACAGCGCCACAACTTCCTCGGGGTAGATGAAAATCTTCGAACCGAAGCCGCCGCCGACGTCGGGCGCAATGACGCGCAGCTTGTGCTCCGGCGCCATGCCGACGAAAGCAGCGATGACCAGCCGCGCCACGTGCGGGTTCTGAGTCGTGTTCCACAGTGTGAACGCGCCGGTGCCGGAATTGTAATCGCCGATCGCGGCGCGCGGCTCAATCGCATTCGGCACCAGGCGATTGTTGACGATGTCGAGCTTGGTGACGTGCTTGGCCGATTTGAACGCGGTCTCGACCGCTTTCGGGTCGCCGAGGTGCCACTGATAGATGGTGTTGTTGGCGGCAACGTCGTGGATTTGCGGCGCGCCAGGCTTCTGCGCCGCCGCCGGATCGGCGACCGCGGGCATTACGGCGTATTCGATTTTGACCTTCTCGGCAGCGTCACGCGCCTGCGCCAGCGTTTCGGCAATGACGACAGCGACAGCGTCGCCGACATGACAGGCCTTGCCGGTGGCGAGCGCGGGGTGCGCCGCCATTTTCATCGGCGAACCGTCCTTCGAATGGATCATCCAGCCGCAGATCAGATTGCCGATCTTGTCGGCCGCAAGCTCGGCGCCGGTCAGCACCGCAAGTACGCCCGGCATGCCAGAGGCTGCCTTGGCGTCGATCGATTTGATTGCGGCGTGCGCATGCGGCGAGCGCAGGAAATAAGCATACGTTTGGCCGGGCCGGCTGATGTCGTCGGTATAGTGGCCCTTGCCGGTGATGAAGCGCTGATCTTCCTTACGGCGCACCGCGGCGCCGATCCCGGTTCCGCTCATTGTTGTGTCCTTTGGCATTGCCCTCCGGCAATTGCTTTTCGGATTCGGCATTGCTCATCGGCAATACCGTTCACGCCTTTCCTATTCGGCAGCTTGTGATGTGCTCGTGCCACGCATCGCCTTGGCGCCGGCCGCGATTGCCTTGACGATGTTGTGATAGCCAGTGCAGCGGCAGATGTTGCCTTCGAGCTCTTCGCGGATGGTGTGATCGTCGAGATCGTTGCCCTTTCGGCGCACGATATCGACTGCCGTCATGATCATGCCCGGGGTGCAATAGCCGCACTGCAAACCGTGATTCTCGCGGAAGGCTTCCTGCATCGGGTGTAGCTGCGTGTCGGACGGAGCGAGCCCCTCGATGGTCATCACATTGGCGCCTTCGAGCCGCAGCGCCAGCACGGTGCAGGATTTTATCGCCTTGCCGTCGACGTCGACGACGCAAGCACCGCATTGCGAGGTGTCGCAGCCGACGTGAGTGCCGGTGAGGCGAAGGTTCTCGCGCAAGAATTGGACAAGCAGCGTGCGCGGATCGACATCGCCGGAGACGGGTTTACCGTTCACCGTCATAGACACGGCTGCCATGGGCTCCTCCTCAGGAAATCAGGCCAAACGTTTCGATTTGCCAAGCGGTTCATATCGCCGGGCGCGTTCAAGGTCAAAATCGGGTCGATTTTGCCGGTTTTTTCACCTTGGAACGAGAATTACTTTGAACCGTGGCCTAGGCGCAGGTCAAGAGAGTTCCCGGGAAGCGAATAGCCACAGGATGGGGTCTTTGCCCGAACCGCGGCCAGCGCTCGTCAGGAAGCTTTCTTAGATACCGCTGCGACAAAATTCTGAAAAAAATCGTCGGCGACTTTCTTGGCGGCGCCGTTGACGAGGCGCTGGCCAAGCTGGGCGAGCTTGCCGCCGATCTGGGCCTCGACGTCATAGGTCAACAGTGTGCCGCCGTCCTTCGGCTGGAGCTTAACGGTGGCGCCGCCCTTGGCGAAACCAGCAACGCCGCCCTCGCCCTGGCCGGAGATCTTGTAACCGTTCGGCGGATCGAGGTCCGACAACGTGACGGCGCCTTTGAATGTCGCCTTGACCGGACCGATCTTGATGGTCGCGATGGCGCGAAATCCGTTGTCCCCGGTTTTCTCGAGCTCCTGGCAACCCGGGATGCAAGCCTTCAACACCGCCGGATCGTTGAGCTTCTCCCACACCGTCTGCTGCGGCGCCGGAAGCTGATACTCGCCCGTCATCGTCATTGCCATGTCGCGTCACTCCCTGACCCTTTTATGAAAGGGTGGTACAAAGGTGCGAATTCAGGGAGGAAATAGCAATGCCCGACATCAAAGTCGATGACGGATGCACCATCCATGCGGAGATCGAGGGGCCGGACCGCGCCCCGGTGCTGATGCTGTCGAACTCGCTCGGCACCGACCTGCACATGTGGGACGATCAGGTTGCGCCATTCACCGAGCATTTCCGCCTGCTGCGTTATGACCGGCGCGGCCACGGCAAATCCGATGCGCCGAAAGGCCCCTACTCCATGGAACGGTTGGGCCGCGACGTGCTCGGCGTGCTCGACGCGCTCGGCATCGCCAAAATCAACTGGTGCGGGCTATCGATGGGCGGCATGGTCGGGCAATGGCTCGGCGGCAATGCGCAAAACCGCATCGACAAGCTCATACTTTCCAACACCGCCTGCTACTACCCCGACAAGGCAATGTGGGATGCCCGGATCAAACTCGTCACCGAGAAAGGGCTTGAGGGCATCGTCGACGGCAACATGGAGCGCTGGTTCACCAAGGAATTTCGCGAGCGCTCGCCGCAAGCAACCGGCCGCATTCGCACAATGTTCCTGAACACCAAGCGCGATGGCTTTCTCGGCTGCTGCGAAGCGATCCGCGCCATGGATCATAGGCCGATGTTGGCGAAGATCACGGCGCCGACTCTGGTCATCGCCGGCCGGCACGATCCCGCCACCCCGCTCGAAGGCAACGAATTCATCAAGCAGCATATACCGGGCGCGAAGCTCGCGGTGCTCGAGGCCGCGCACATCGCCAATGTCGAGCAGCCGAAGGTCTACGCCGACACGGTATTGGGATTTTTGCTGGGCAAATAAATTCCTTCGCTATTCCGGATTCCCCGACGATCTTGCCGCGCGCGCATGCGACAATGATCGCGGTTGACGCAACTTATCTTCGGCGTTCACTCTCGCGCCAAAGCGTATCAGGCAGAGCTTTCATCTGAATCATTGATGATGTTGCGCACCGGGATGATCCAGCGGCCACTTGTACGTATCGTTTTGCTCGTACTGTTTGGCATTCCCGCCACGATCGGCTTAGCGTCAGCCGATCCAGTCTCCGATTTCTATAGCCACAAGACTGTCACGCTCGTTGCTGGCTTCCCCCCTGGCGGCGGTTACGACACCTATATCCGCGTCCTGGCTCGGCACTATGGCCGCTTCATACCCGGCAATCCGTCAGTCGTGCCGTCGAACATGCCCGGCGCCGGCTCAATGACCGCCGCCAATCGCATCTATAATAACGAAACCAACGACGGCACTATACTCGGCGAGTTTGCCTCGTCGGTGGTGATGGAGCCGCTGCTCGGAAATAAGGCCGCCTTGTTCGATCCGGCGAAATTCAGCTGGATTGGCAGCATGTCGCAGGATGTCTCCTATTGCGGCGTATGGCAGGCCCCCGGCGCAGCCGCATCGTTCGACGACATGATGCGGAATGAAAAAGAGACCATCTTCGGCGGCGGTGCGCCCGCGGCCGTCACCTATCAGCATCCGATGATCCTCAAAAACGTGCTAGGCGCGCATATTCGTGTCATTCCTGGCTATGCCGGAACACGCGACATCGTTCTTGCCATGCAGCGCGGCGAAGTGAACGGCGAATGCGGAATGTATGCTTCGTCGATCAAGGCCCAGTTTCATGACGACGTGGAATCCGGCCGGATGAAGCTTGTGATTTAGATGGGGCCGAAAAAAACAACGGAGTTCGGCAACATCCCGAGCGTCTACGATTACGCAAGGAGCGACGACGACCGCGCGGTCCTCGACATCTACTTCAAGCAGCTCGTCCTCGGCCGTCCATTGGCCGGGCCGCCCGGTATCCCGCCCGACCGCCTCAAAGCCCTGCGCGAGGCGCTCGCGGCAACGCTCAACGACAAGGATTTCCTCGCCGAAGCCGGCAAGGTCGGGCTCGACATCGACTTCGCTTCGGCCGACCAGGTGCAGGACTTGCTGACACACTTTGCGACGCTTTCTCCGGCTATTTTCGAGAAGGCACGACAGGCCATCGCGCGCTAGAGATCGCACAGCAGTGAATCATCCTCCGCGCTGATCGCGGAATTCGTGCGGCGTCGTGCCGGTCTGCTTGCGGAAGAAGCGCGCGAAATGCGACGGGTCGGCGAATGCTAGCTCTTTAGAAATGTCGTGGATTGGCTGCGTGGTGAAGACGAGCTGCCGCTTGGCTTCGTTGAGCAGCCGCTGGCGGATCAGATGTCCGGCGGTGACGCCGGTCGAGCGCTTGACGTGGTCGTTAAGCCGGTCGACCGTCATCGCGAGTATTTCTGCATAAAAGCCAAGCTGGTGTTCTTGCCGGAAATTGTCGTCTACCAGCGCGCGAAGCCTCGCTAACGTGCTATCGGACGGCTGCAAGGTGACGCTGCCAGTGCGCGCGCGGCTTGCGGCAAGCCGCGCCACTCCAACAGCGATCAGCACCAAAAGCCCGCGCATCGCCAGCCGATAGCCTTCGCGGGCCAGACCGCTTTCCTCGAACAGTGCGACGCACAGCGCCGACAGCCGCGCTCGTTCCGCTTCGTCGCCTATGGGGATGATCGGCTCGGCGGCGAGCGCACGCATGCGCGCCAGCGCGTCGCCGGCCCGATCGATCAGCGGCTCTACGGCGTCTTCGGTAAAACTGATCACCCATCCGTCGGTGACATTGGGCTCGAAACGAAAGCCGTGGGCGATAGCCGCCGGCACCAGGATCGCCGATGGCGCCACAAACGGCAGCCGCGCCACGTCGAATGTCATTTCGCCGCCGCCGCGCTCGATCAAAAGTATCTGAAACAGATTGCGGTGGCGATGCGCGCGAATTGTCCAGTCGTGGATCGCCGAGCGCGAGGCAATGGTTTCGACATGGATGAAGTCGAACGCCTGATCGACCGGCATCGCCGTAGAGATGGAACAATGGCAGCGAACTGGCCATGACCGAAGCATAGGCCGGCCGTCGAAAAGAAGAAGGGCTTAGCCCTGTGCATAAGCCGGACAGTTTTGCCGCCCGGCGTTAAACTTTCTTATAAAGCCGGTCGTGATAAACGAGCGCCGGTCCGGGCGGCCCCAGTCGGACCGCTTCGACGGCGCCGAACACCACGTTGTGCGACGCCACCGCCTTGGTCTCGATGGTACGGCAGTCAAACGAGATCACGGCGGAGGCGAGCACCGGCGAACCGGTTTTGAGCGTGAGCCATTCGCCAATGGAAAAGCGTTCTTCAAAATGCACGCCGCTTCGCCCCGCGAACACATCGGCAAGCTTTTCCTCGGATGCACCGAGCGTGTTGACGCAAAACACGCCGTTCTGGGACAAAAGCGGCGCGCTTTTGCTGCGACGGTTGAGGCAAACCAGCAACGTCGCCGGCTGATCGGACACCGAACAGACGGCGGTGGCGGTAAAGCCGGTTTTGCCGCCTGGCCCCGCCGAAGTAACGACATGCACGGCAGCGCCAAGCCGCGCCATCGCTTCGCGGAATGCCGCCGGCTCGACGCTGACGATCGGTTCCGGCGCCACCGCCGTGAAGGCGCCGTCCATGGCATCGTCCGGGCGTTGATCGATCCAGCTCATCGGCTCGCACCGTCATCGTCCACCAACGGGTCCGGCCCGTTGTGGCCGGCCCGCTGACACGCTCCAGCGGACGAACTAGTATCCACCCGAGGCGGTAATATTAGCAATAAGCGCCGTGCATACTGGGTGCACTGCCTTCGCGGGGCATGACAACGGTGCTCAGTCGGCCGCGAGGTTATCGGGCAAGCCCGGATAGGCAACGTCGTCGGGATTGAGCCATGCCGGATCCGTCCAACCGTTCTCGTCGTATTCGGACATGCACTGCTCGGCGAGCGCGGTCATCGCATCGAGCGTGCCGGAGCCGCGCGCGTTCCACAGCGCCTGAATGCGGATGTCCTCGTGGTTGCCGGCGTAATTGCGCTCGTAAAGCTCGTGGCGGCCGCCGAATTCGGTGCCGATGGCGTCCCACAGAAGCTTCATCACTTTGATACGCTGTTTGTAGTCGATGCCGTAGGAGCCACGCACATATTGCGCGAGATAGCGGTCGATCGCCGGATTCTTGAAATCCTTCGCCGACGACGGCAAATAGATCAGCGACGAGGCGATGATTTTTTCCACGATCTCCTTGATGCGCCCATAGGCGTCACCCGCGAACACGCGATAGCTCGAGCCGGATTGCAGGTTCGGCAGCACTGCGCCGTTCACCCACTCCGTCGGATTCATCGCCATGGCATCGGTCAGCGCCCAGAACAAATGTCGCCAGGCGATGACTTCGCCGAGCATCGCCTGATTGCCGCGGAATTCATCGGAGCCCGCGGCGCGCAACGCCTTGGCGATGACGCCAGTAAGGAAATCGAGCTTGACGGCAAGTCGTGTGCAGCCCTGAAACTGATAGCCGGCCAGAAAGCCCGATTGCGGGAAAAAGATTTTCAGCTTTTCCAGATCGCGATGCAGCAACACGTCTTCCCAAGGGATGAATACGTTGTCGAACACGAAAATGGCATCGTTCTCGTCGAAGCGCGACGACAGCGGATAATCGTATGGCGTTCCCATCACGCTCGCCGTCATTTCGTAAGAAGTCCGGCAGAACAGCTTCACGCCGGGCGCATTCATCGGCGCGATGAACATGACGGCGAGATCGGTGTCATGCAGCGGCACGGCGGCGTTCTGGCCAAGAAAATTGTAGTGCGTAAGCGCCGAAGACGTCGCCACCACCTTGGCGCCGGACACATAGATTCCGGCATCGGTGTCTTTCTGGATGGTGATGTAGACGTCCTTGACCTGATCGGCGGACTTGGCGCGGTCTACCGGCGGGTTGACGATGGCATGGTTCATAAACAGCACGTTTTCCTGCGCGCGCCGGTACCAGGCCTTCGCGTTGCCGGCGAACTTGCCGTAAAAATCATAATTGGCGCCGAGCGTGTTCATCAACGACGCCTTGTAATCGGGCGAACGCCCCATCCAGCCGTAGGACATGCGCGCCCATTGCGCGATGGCGTCGCGCTGCGACACCAGGTCTTCGCGCGACCGTGCGGCGCGAAAGAATTTATGGGTGTAACCGCCCGAGCCGGTGTCAGTTGGCGAAGTCAAGAGACCCTTGGTCTTGTCGGCGTGCAGCGCGTCGTACAGCCGCGCGATCGAGCGCGCGGCGTTGCGGAACGCCGGATGGGTGGTGACGTCCTTGACCCGCTCGCCGTAGATGTAGACTTCGCGGCCATCGCGCAGACTTTCCAGATACTCCGCGCCCGTGAAAGGCCGTCCTTTGGCACCGATAGCGTCCTCGGACTTGACGCGATCCATGGAAACTCCTGAGCGTTATGACGCCGCGACCATCGCTCTAACGCCGCATTTGCACAAGTGGCGCAACATTGCCGCTCCGACCGTCCCCTGTTAAGAATTTCACAGGATTCTCGAAAGGCGGCGGACGCATGGAATACTTCGTCCAGCAGCTCATCAACGGCATCACGCTCGGTTCGATCTATGGCCTGATCGCCATCGGTTACACGATGGTTTACGGCATCATCGGCATGGTGAACTTCGCCCATGGCGATGTGTTCATGGTCTCGGCCTTCATCGCGCTGATCGCGTTCTTGATCCTCACCGCATGGATCGGGATTTCCTCGATCGCGCTGGCGCTGTTCCTGGTCCTGATCGTGGCGATGATATTCACGTCCCTGATCAACTGGGCGATCGAGCGCATCGCCTATCGGCCGTTGCGCGGCTCGTTTCGGCTGGCGCCGCTGATCTCGGCGATCGGCATGTCGATCTTCCTGTCGAATTTCGTGCAGGTGACGCAGGGACCGCGCAACAAGTCGATCCCGCCCATGGTGCAGGGCGAGTTCGTGTTGTTCAACTCGAACAATTTTCCGGTGACGCTGTCGTACAAGCAGCTCATCATCTGGGGCGTCACCGCTGTATTGCTGGGGGCGTTCTGGTATCTGGTGGCGAAGACCCGGCTCGGCCGGGCGCAACGCGCCTGCGAGCAGGACCAGAAGATGGCGGCACTGGTCGGCGTCGACGTCGACCGCACCATCTCGATGACATTCGTGATCGCCGCCGCGCTCGCTGCGGTCGCTGGGACCATGTACCTTATGTATTACGGCGTCGTGAGCTTTTCCGATGGCTTCGTGCCGGGCGTGAAAGCATTTACTGCGGCCGTGCTCGGCGGCATCGGCTCGTTGCCGGGAGCGGTTGTCGGCGGCCTTCTCATCGGCCTGATCGAGACTTTCTGGTCGGCCTATTTTTCCATCGACTACAAGGACGTTGCCGCGTTCTCCGTGCTGGCGATTACCTTGATCTTCTTGCCGCAAGGCCTGTTCGGCAGGCCGGATGTCGAGAAAGTCTGAAATGGCAGACGGCGCGCATAACCTGCGCGTCGATGTCGTTGACGCACTCCGCGGCGCGGGTTTGACGGGGTTGATTGCGCTCGGCTTGTTCCTGCCGCTGATCGGCTTTCAGACGGTAATCAATGGCAGCAACGAATTGATCCTGACGACACGCTGGCCGCTTTTGATCGTGTTCGTCGCGATCGCGGCTGGCGGCCGCTTTCTGTATTCGCTTGCGATCGAGCCGAGGCTGGAACAGCGCGCGCAGCGGCCGGCGCAGGCCGCGCCGCCCGCATGGCGCATCTATCTCCACAATTGGGGTGTTCCCTTCGCGATCGCGTTCGTCATCGCCTATCCGGCGATTGTACTGGCCACCGCAGGAACCAGCGGCGCACAGAAATGGATCGACAATTTCGGCGTCCAAATCCTGATCTATGTGATGCTCGGCTGGGGACTGAACATTGTCGTCGGGCTCGCCGGCCTGCTCGACCTCGGCTATGTCGCGTTTTACGCCGTCGGCGCCTATTCCTACGCGCTCCTTGCCAAGACGTTCGGGCTTACGTTCTGGCTTCTGCTGCCGCTCGCCGGCGTTTTGTCGTCGTTCTGGGGCATCTTGCTCGGCTTTCCGGTGCTGCGGCTGCGTGGCGATTACCTCGCCATCGTCACGCTGGCGTTCGGCGAAATTATCCGGCTGGTGCTGATCAACTGGGTCAGCCTGACCAATGGCTATGCCGGCATCATCGGCATTCCACGGCCGACATTCTTCGGCATTCCGTTCGATGCCAGCGACAACGGCTTTGCCGCCCGCTTCGGCCTCGAATTTTCACCGATTTATCGTGTCATCTTTCTCTATTATCTGATCCTCGCGCTCGCGCTCTTGACCTGCTTTGTCACGGTGCGGTTGCGTCGGCTGCCGATCGGACGCGCCTGGGAGGCGCTGCGCGAAGACGAGATCGCCTGTCGCGCGCTCGGCATCAACACCACCAATACCAAGCTCACCGCGTTCGCAATGGGCGCAATGTTCGCGGGCTTCGCCGGTTCGTTCTTCGCCGCGCGCGAGGCCTTTATTTCCCCGGAGTCCTTCACCTTCATCGAGTTGGCTACCATCCTGTCGATCGTGGTGCTTGGCGGCATGGGCAGCCAGATCGGCGTCGCCGTCGCCGCCATCATCATGATCGGCGGCACCGAGATGATGCGTCAGCTCGATTTCCTGAAGGCAATTTTCGGCCCCACCTTCGATCCGAGCCAGTACCGCATGCTGCTGTTCGGACTTGCCATGGTGCTGATCATGATCTGGCGGCCGCGGGGGCTGGTCGGGACACGCGCGCCGTCGGTGTATTTGCGCAAGCGCACCGAGATTTCCGTCGATCTCGCCAAGGAAGGGCACGGCTGATGGCGCGCGACGGCTCTACCGCGCTGCGGGTCGAGCATCTGACCATGCGTTTCGGCGGCATCGTCGCCGTCGACGATTTTAGCTTTGAGGTCAAGCGCGGCACCATCACGGCGCTGATCGGTCCGAACGGCGCCGGCAAGACCACGGTGTTCAATTGCATCACCGGCTTTTACAAACCGACCGAGGGCCGCATCGCGCTCCAGCGCGGTGCATCCGAGCTGTGGAAGGCGCTTGATGCGCTGACCGACAGCGGCAAGCGCGGCACGGTGCGGCCCGACGGCGCGCTGTTTTTGCTCGAACGCATGCCAGATTATCTGGTGGCGCAAAAGGCCCGCGTGGCGCGCACGTTCCAGAATATCCGGCTGTTTCCCGGCATGACCGTGCTGGAGAACCTGCTGGTGGCGCAGCATAACCGGCTGATGCTCGCATCGGGCTACACCTTCCTCGGCGTGTTCGGCTTTCCCTCCTATACGTCGGCTGCAAAGGCGGCCATCGACGAAGCCCGCGCCTGGCTCGATCGCTTCGGGCTCATCGATCGCGCCGACGATCCGGCCGGCGTGCTGCCCTATGGCGCGCAACGCCGCCTCGAGATCGCGCGCGCAATGTGCACCGATCCAGTATTGCTCTGCCTCGACGAGCCGGCCGCCGGTCTCAATCCGCATGAGAGCGCCGAGCTCAACGACTTGCTGCTCGTCATTCGCGATCAATATGACGTCTCGATCCTGCTGATCGAGCATGACATGTCGGTGGTGATGAAGATTTCCGACCACGTCGTCGTGCTCGACTATGGCATAAAAATCGCCGACGGCGCGCCTGACGCCGTACGCGCCGATCCGAAGGTGATCGCGGCCTATCTTGGCGTCTCTGACGAAGACGTGGCGACAGTCGAGGCGGAGGTCGGCTTGTGAGCACTCCGCTCCTCTCGGTGCGCGGCGTCACCGCGTTCTACGGCCGCGTCATGGCGCTGCGCGGCGTCGATCTCGACGTCAACCCCGGCGAGATCGTAGCGCTGATCGGCGCCAACGGCGCCGGCAAATCCACTTTGATGATGACTATTTGCGGCAATCCGCGTGCGCGCGACGGCACGGTGACATTCGACGGCCGCGACATCACCCGCCTTCCGACCCACGATATCGCGCGGCTGAAACTGGCACAGTCGCCGGAAGGCCGCCGCATCTTTCCGCGCATGACTGTGCTGGAAAACTTGCAGATGGGCGCGACAGTCGCAGAGCCTGCCGAATTCGTTTCCGATCTCGAACGTGTCTTGGTGCTGTTCCCGCGGCTCAAGCAGCGTCTCGCCCAGCGCGGCGGTACGCTGTCGGGCGGTGAACAGCAGATGCTGGCGATCGCGCGAGCGCTGATGAGCCGGCCGCGCCTGCTTTTGCTCGATGAACCGTCGCTCGGGCTTGCGCCCTTGATAGTACGGCAGATTTTCGATGCCATCAAAAAACTCAACGCCGAAGACGGCCTCACCGTGTTTCTGGTCGAGCAAAACGCTTTCCACGCCCTCAAGCTCGCCCACCGCGGCTATGTCATGGTCAACGGCCTGATCACGTTGTCGGGCGCCGGCAGCGAATTGCTCGCCCGGCCCGAAGTAAAATCCGCCTATCTGGAGGGCGGACGCCAGCAGGCCGCGCCATGACGCAAGGCCTTTTCTATGAGGAAGGCTCTTTCGGTGTCTTCCTCCTGGTCACCGTCATTCTCGGCGGCGGCGCGGCCGCGCTCGCAGGTCGCGCCATCGCGCTGACCTGGCGGCCGTGGTGGCAAATTGTCGCCTACATGCTGATCCTCGGCGGTGCAGTCCGCTTCATCCATTTTGCCTTGTTCGGCGGCACGTTGCTGGCGCTGCACTTTTATGTCGTCGACAGCTCCGTCTGCATGGCGTTCGGATTTGCCGGTTTTCAGGCCGCACGTGCCGCGCAAATGGTCAGACAGTATCGCTGGATCAATCAGCCGGACGGCTGGCTGCGCTGGCGCCGCAAGACGCCGTGACGTAACATAAGCGCGAACTTGCCGTTCCAGTTCAGGGGAAACCAGGATGAAGACGATCACCACACTCGGCATCGCGCTGGGCTTGGGCTTGGCGTTGGCTCAATCGGCGGCGGCTCAGGTGAAGTTCGGTGTCGGCGGCCCGATCACGGGCGCCAATGCCGCAACCGGCGCGCAGATGAAGAACGGCGTCGATCAGGCCGTCATCGACATCAATGCCGCCGGCGGCGTTCTCGGCCAAAAAATCACAGCCGAGTACGGCGACGACGTCTCCGATCCCAAGCAAGGCGTCTCGGTCGCCAACAAGTTCGCCGGCGACGGCGTCAAATTCGTCATCGGCCACTACAATTCCGGCGTTACCATTCCGGCATCCGAGGTCTATCAGGAAAACGGCATCCTCGAGATCACGCCGGCCTCGACCAATCCGACCGTCACCGAGCGCGGCCTATGGAACATCTTTCGTACCTGTGGCCGCGACGACCAGCAGGGCAAGGTCGCGGGCACCTACATCCTCGCGCATTTCAAAGGCAAGAAAATCGCTTTCGTCAACGACAAGACCACTTATGGCAAAGGTCTTGCCGACGAGACGCTGAAGACGATCAAAGCGGGCGGCATGGACGCGGTGCTGTATGAAGGTATCAATACCGGCGAGAAGGATTACTCGGCGCTGATCTCCAAGATCAAACAATCGGGCGCCGATCTCGTTTACTTCGGCGGGCTTTATACCGAAGGCGGCCTGATCGTGCGCCAGATGCGTGACCAGGGCGTCAAGGCGCCGCTGATGGGCGGCGACGGCATCACCTCGGACGAGTTCGCCACGGTCGGCGGTCCGGGCGTCGAAGGTGCGCTGATGACCTACGGTCCCGATCCGCGCAACCGGCCGGATGCAAAGGCCGTTGTCGAGAAATTCCGTGCCAACAAATTCGAGCCGGAGGCCTACACGCTCTACAGTTATGCCGGCGTGCAGATCATCGCGCAGGCAGCGGCTGCGGCCAATTCGGCGGATCCGAAGAAGGTCGCCGACAAGATGCATTCCGGCATGAAGTTCAGCACCGTGCTCGGCGATATTTCCTATGACGCCAAGGGCGACATCACCAAGCTCGATTATGTGATGTACATCTGGAAGAAGGATCCAAGCGGCAAGCTCACATACGTGCAGTGCCCGGATTCCGGCTGCACGAACTAGGTTGCACCTTCACAGATTGAATAAGTCGGCAACGATCGTCATTGGTCATGGCAATTGCGCATGCACCCGCTAGATAACGAGCGGGAGAATTCCGATGAACCGCGACCGCAAAGCCGCTACGGAACAAGAGACCTGGGCAAAGCTCTGGCCGAGCCAGCATGCGGAGAAATCAGTTCCGCTTCTCAAGGCGCTGCATATTCTGACGCGCGACGGCGCGCTGAACGCGGATTCGCGCCGGAAGCTCAATCAGGTTGTGCATCTGACGCAATTGCTGCGTCCCGCGCTGGATTTTGTGTTGAAGGAGCAGGAAGAGCCGGTGCTTGCAGATGTTGGCGCGGGCAAGTCCTATCTCGGTTTCATTCTCTACGATCTGGTTTTCGGCCCGGCCGGACGCGGAAGCGTCGTCGGGATCGAGGCTCGGGAAAAGCTTGTCGAATTGTCGCGTTCACTGGCAGCGGATTCCGGCTTCGAGCGCATGCAGTTCATCGCATCACCGATTGCAGAAGCAACGATCCCCGGCGGCCGCGCCGACATGGTAACGGCGCTCCACGCCTGCGACACCGCAACCGACGACGCCATCCGCTTTGCGCTTCGTCACGAGGCGAAGACGATCGCGCTCGTGCCCTGCTGTCAGGCCGAAGTCGCGCGGTTGCTCGAAGGCCACGCCGGACCGCTGCGGCAACTGTGGCGCCATCCTATCCAGCGCCGTGAATTTAGCGCGCACGTCACCAACGTGATCCGCGGCCTGTTCCTGGAAGCGCACGGTTACAAAGTGCGTGTGACCGAACTGACCGGACTGGAACACACGATGAAGAACGAACTTATTCTTGCCGAACGCCATCAGCGCAGCAACGCGCAAGCGCGCGGCGAACTGACCCGCCTCATCGACCAGCTCGGCGTCCAGCCGGGGCTTGTCGACGGGATGCCGCTGTAGGACCGCGTTCGGTTATCCGATTTTTCCAAGCATCGGAAACGTATCCAACAGCCAGTAACTGGCCTCGCTGACCGCGCCGGTGAGAAACGCGATGCCGGTGAGTACCAGCAATCCGCCCATTGCTTTCTCGACAAGGCCGAGATGGGCGCGGAAGCGGGCAAGAAAAGCTGCGAACGGCCCGACTGCCAGGGCCGCGATCATGAACGGCACGCCGAGGCCGAGCGAATAGACCGCGAGCATGCCTGCGCCTTTCGCCACCGTCGCTTCCGACGCCGCGATGGCGAGAATCGCCGCGAGGATCGGTCCGATGCAGGGCGTCCAGCCGAGCGCGAAGGCGAGGCCCATAACATAAGCGCCCCATAAGCTGACAGGCTTGGCGACTTCGAAGCGTTTCTCGCGCATCAGCCAGGCGATTGGCGTCACGCCGAGGAAATGCAAACCCATGATGATGATGGCGACGCCGGCGAGGATCGCGAGGTCGGCCGAATAAGCGCGCACCAGAGCGCCGATGGCGCTCGCGCTGGCGCCGAGCGCGACGAAGACGGTGGAGAAGCCGAGCACAAAGAGCAGCGCCGCAACAATGGTCTCGCGCTTCATGCGCGGCGCGGTTTCGGCATCCGCGAACCGCTCAAGCGATGTGCCGGTAAGATAAACCAGATACGGCGGCACCAGAGGCAGCACGCAGGGAGATAGGAAGCTCAGCATCCCTGCGATCAGTGCCGCTGCGATTGTGACGTTCATGCAGCAAGGCATGTACCCACCCCCGTGGCGATTGCAAGGCATTCGCCCCTATGATGGGGCGATGCGCAATCTCATCACTGACGTACCCGGGCTGAAGGTTGGCCACGGCACCGATCTTCGCCTCGGCTCCGGCTCGACCGCCGTCATATTCGACGCGCCCGCCGTTGCTTCGATCGACGTGCGCGGCGGCGGACCCGGCACCCGCGAAACGGCGCTGCTCGATCCGGCGCAGACGGTCGAAGGTATTGATGCCATTACGCTCTCCGGCGGCTCGGCATTCGGCCTCGATGCCGCGTCCGGCGTGCAAGCCTGGCTGAAGGAGCAAGGCCGTGGCTTCGCCGTGCGCAGCGCGCGGGTGCCGATCGTGCCGGCAGCGATCCTGTTCGATTTGCTCGGCGGCGGTGACAAAGATTGGGGCCGGTTTCCGCCCTATCGCGACCTCGGCTACGCCGCGGCGGCCTCGGCTGCCGTCGACTTTGCGCTCGGCAGCGTCGGCGCCGGGACCGGCGCAACCACGGTGGATTGCAAGGGCGGTATCGGCTCCGCCTCGGCGCAAACAGCGGACGGTCACACGGTAGGCGCGGTCGCGGCCGTCAATGCCGTCGGCAGCGTCCTTGTTGGCGGCGGGCCATGGTTTTGGGCCGCGCCGTTCGAACAGAACGGCGAGTTCGGCGGGCACGGATTGCCGCCATCGATGCCGCCAAACGCGCTCGAGCCGCGCATCAAGGGAACCGCACGGGAAAACACCACGCTTGTGGTCGTGGCGACTGACGCGATCTTGACGAAGGCGCAAGCAAACCGCCTCGCGGTCATGGCACAATCGGGCATGTCGCGCGCTATCTACCCGGTGCACAGCCCTCTCGACGGCGACGTGCTGTTCGCAGCCTCAACCGGACGCCGGCCGCTTGCCGACCCGGTGATTGGATTGACCCGGCTCGGAACCATCGCCGCCAATGTGGTCGCGCGCGCCATTGCGCGTGGCATTTTTGAGGCGACAGCGCTTCCATTTGCGGGCGCCATCAGCAGCTGGCGGGAACAATTCAGCCGTTAGTTCTGTCGAAACTCGAGCGATCTGTTGCTAACCCTTGGATGGCAACAACAATCCGCGCCATTCACCGCACGTCGCTCGTTTTCGTTGACTCCCCCGTTGATTACGCTTTCACTCCGCCGCGGCGGGGTTGAATCTGTTGCGGAGGTTTGCGATGCGCATGGTCGTCGTTGTGGTCGCGGCGTTGTTGACGCTGGGTCTCGCGGCATTCGGAGTTGTGGCCGCGCAGCGCGAAAAGGCGCCTGCATCGTCAATTCTGGCTTCGCTGTTGAAGCCGGCCGAGCCGGCTCCACGTCCGGTTGCGGCGCCGAGCCCAGTCAGCCAAGTCGCGCAAGCGACGATCTCCGATGCACCGCAGACGACGCCGGCCGAACCCGCGACGCCCATTCGTGTGGCGCAGAGTAATCCGCCATCCGGCCCGGTCACACCCGATCGCTTCCAACAGAACGCCGCGCCCTCCGGCCCCGCCACATCGGTGACGCCGGCCAATGCCCCTGCTCCGGCCGCCGTTCCCGCCGCGGCTCAAGCTACCGCCGCTCCGGCGCATGCCATTCCCGCCTGCGATAAACCTGACGCACTTGGCTTATCGCGCATTGTCGAAATCGACACCACGGGCGGCCCCGCCTTCGGCACCGAACATTTCAAGCAATACGACTTCCTGCGCGACCACGAAGTCGTGCTGACCTTCGACGACGGCCCGTGGCCAAACAACACGCCGATGGTGCTCAAGGCGCTGCAGGACAATTGCTCCAAGGCCACTTTCTTCGAGATTGGCGAGCATGCGACCTGGCATCCGGAAATCAGCAAGCAGGTTGCTGCAGCCGGGATGACGATCGGCAGCCACACCTGGTCGCACAAGGATTTAGCAAGGAACCCGTACGCCAAGGACATCGAACTGGCGAAGAACGAAATCGAAATGGGCGTCAGCGCGGTCCACGGCGCCGTGGACGGGCCGATAGCGCCATTTTTCCGCTTTCCAGATCTCCAGCAGCCAGCCGAACTGATGGCGTACCTCGGCACGCGCAACATCGCGATCTTTTCCGCCGATATCGACACCACCGACTTCAAGCTGAACAAGCCAGAAGCTGTAATTAAATCGGTGATGACCAAGCTCGCTAAGGCCGGCAAAGGTATTCTCCTGATGCACGATTTCCGGCCCGCGACGGCCGAAGCGATGCCGGAATTGCTGAAACAGCTCAAGGCGGCAGGCTACAAGGTCGTCCACATGGTGCCGAAGGATGCCGTGGTGACACTGCCGAAATACGACGATATGGTCCGGGCTCAGGACAAGTTCTCGAATGCGAACAACACCCGTCCGCAGACAAGCGTCGTCAAGACAATCAGCCAATAGGGACTAGTGCATGAACCGCTCTGCCGCATAAGGCAGCGGATCGCAGAACGGCGTTGCACCGGTCATCATTTCCGCAACGAGCCGGCCGGTCGCCGCGCCGAGCGATAATCCCCAATGGCCGTGGCCGTAAGCGAGCCACAAGCCGCGCTGGCCCGGCGCGCGGCCGATCACCGGGCGGGAATCGGCAAAGCACGGACGGGCACCGAGCCATGGCGCTGGCTCGACCGGATCGCCAAGCGCGAAGAGTTCGTGCGCCCGCGGCAAAACGCGATCGAACTGCACCGGTGTTGGCGGCGCATCACGCGGGGCGAATTCCGCGCCGGTCGTGAGCCGGATGCCCTGCTCCATCGGCGCCAGGCAATAGCCGTTGTCGGCGTCGAGAATGGGCCGGCTCAACCCGGCATTGCCCTGCGTGCGGTAGTGGCGGTGATAGCCGCGCTTGACTGCGAGCGGCAGCCTGATGCCGAGCGGCACGAGCAAATCCGGCGCCCACGGCCCTAACGCAACGACGACGTTGGCGGCATCGAGCGGACCGGACGCGGTATCGACGCGCCAATTCGGTTCAATGCGATGAAGCGATCGCGCATCGCCGGTGAACGACAGTCCGCCGAGCGCGGCATAGCGCGCGGCGTAGGCGCGCGTCAGTGCCAGCGGATTGGTCACGCTGACCGCGCCGGTCCAATGCACAGCGTGGCGAAACACTGGTTGCAGCGACGGCTCAAGTGCCAGCGCGCCGTCGTAATCGAGTGGCACATTGGCGATGCCGAAGCTCGCGGCGAGATCGAGCTCGCGGCGCGTGCCGGCAAACGATTGATCGGAACGGTAAAGTTTCAGCCAGCCGTTATGGCGCAGATAATTCGCCGCGTCGGCTTCGGCGGCGAGCGCCTCGTGCTCGCTGACCGCGCGCGCGAACAATGGCCGCATTGCGTGCGCGGTCTCGACCAGTCGCTCGGGCCGCGACGCGGCGCGAAACGCCAACAACCAAGGCGCGACTGCCGGCAGGAACGACAAATGATAATTCGCTTCCGGAGCCTGTTTGAGCGCAACGCGCAGCAGCGCCCACCAGCTGGACGGGAAGCTTGCCGGAAAAACAGTGTTGCCTTCGATGATTCCAGTATTGCCATAGGACGTGCCCTCCCCCGGGCCGCCACGGTCGACCAGCGCCACCGCGACACCGCGTTTGGCGAGGTGCACCGCAATGCAGGTGCCGACAATGCCGGCTCCGAGAACGATGGTGTCGACACGCGCCACGCAGGCCTCCGGTGCTGCCGGGTTAGGGTCCGGCCGCAATGGTGGCGGTATCGCGCCGATAGGAGATCAAGTCCAGTGCAGGTGCGCGACGATCTATACCGTTACGCTGCTCTGGCTCGCGGCCGGCGTCAGCAATTGCGCTTGCATCTGGATCAACTGCTCAAGGAGGTTGTTGCCGGTGACGTTTGCGCTGCCGCTCGAAGACGTCGAGCTTGCCGATGAGCTCGAACTGTTGGACGGCGGCGCCGTGGTCAACGTCACGGACGAGCCGTCGGCATAGGTGATGGTGGTGGTCGATGAGCCATTGGAATTAGCGTTGGTTTGGCTGGTCGCACTTTCAGCGGAGGCAAACATGTCCGACGCGCTCTGTGCGCCACCGGCGTGATGATGGTGATGATGGGCATGCTGGCCCTCACCCGGCTGGGATTGCTGCGCCGAACTCGGATCGGTCTCGTCCGTCGTTCCGTCGCCGCCGAGCTGCGACGTTAAGGATTGCGAAGTCGAGCCATTGGCCTGCAAATCAAACAGCGCCTGCAGCGTCTGCGGGCCGAATTGTGGGGTTGAAGAGCCCGACGTTGTTGCGGCGCTGCCTGTCGATGACGATGCGCTATTCGATGACGTGCCGCTCGACGACGCGCCTGTGTTCTGGCCGAGCGCCGCCAGCAGTTCCGACAGCGGGTCGGACTGCGAGGTGCCGGACGCCGATGAGTCCGGCGACAGCAGGGATTGCCACAACGCGGCTGGATTGTTGGTATTCGATCCGTTGACTGACAGCGACATGAAACGCTCCAAAACTCAAAGTCACGCACGGCTGATGCACTGTACCGCTCGCTTGCGATGCAAGACCGGGGCCGCCATCTAAGTGACTGTGGCCCAAAGCTCTTTTTCAGACGATTAAAGTCGGCGGCGGGGAAAATTTGCCGCTGCTTCGCCGCACGCGGCAAGACTTGCCGGGTCGTGACGGCCTGCGTTGCCCGCTCCCAAAGGGCGTGTTACGCGAATGCGCATACCGGAGAAACGCGTGTCTCGCCCGCTGATCATCGCCCCGTCGATCCTTGCTTCCGATTTCGCGAAGCTCGGCGAGGAGGTGCGCGCGGTCGATGCCGCCGGCGCCGACTGGATCCACGTCGACGTCATGGACGGCCACTTCGTGCCGAACATTTCGATCGGGCCGGACATCGTCAAAGCGATCCGGCCATACACCAAGAAGCCGCTCGACGTGCACCTGATGATCGCGCCGTGCGATCCCTATCTCGAGGCATTCGCCAAAGCCGGCTCCGATATCATTACCGTGCACGTCGAAGCCGGCCCGCACATCCACCGCTCGCTGCAAGCGATCCGCGCACTCGGCAAGAAAGCGGGCGTCACCATGAATCCCGGCACGCCGGAGACAAGCATCGAGCGCGTTATCGATCTCGTCGACGTCATCCTGGTCATGTCGGTCAATCCCGGCTTTGGCGGACAGAAATTCATCCCGGAAGCTGTCGAGAAGGTGCGCAACGTGCGCGCCATGGCCGGCGGCCGGCCAATCGATATCGAGATCGACGGCGGCATCACGCCGCAAGTAGCGCCCGAAGTGGCGCGTGCCGGCGCCAACGCTTTCGTCGCCGGCTCGGCGGTGTTCAAGGACCGCACGCCGGAATCCTATCGCGCCAACATCGCCGCGATCCGCAACGCGGCTGCGCTTGCCCGAGGAGAGGCTGCATAATGGGTATTTTGTACGACGGCCGCTGGCGCGACGAGGAACTGCCTCAGGAAGCCGGCAAAGCCGGCGAATTCCTCCGGGCCGACAGTGGATTTCGCGACCGCGTCACCGCGGACGGATCATCGGGTTTCAAGGCCGAGACCGGCCGTTACCATCTCTATGTCGCCCACGGCTGCCCCTGGGCGCACCGCACGCTGATCTATCGCTCGCTTAAGAAGCTCAACGACGCAATCACAGTGGCCTATGCCATTCCGGGGCTCAAGCAGCAGGGCTGGACGTTCGAGGACAATCCCGCCTTCCCCGATTGCACGCCGGACCGGGTCAACGGCTTTCACTATCTGCACGAGGCGTATAGCGCCACCAATCCGCGCTACACCGGCAAGATCACTGTTCCGACGCTGTGGGACAAAAAGACCAAGCGGATCGTCAACAACGAATCTTCCGAAATTATCCGCATGCTCAACAGCGAATTCGATGCAGTCGGCGCCGACACGACTGATTTTTATCCAGCGCCGTTGCGCGCCGAGATCGACCGCGTCAACGAGCGCGTTTATGCGACTGTGAACAATGGCGTGTATCGCTGCGGCTTCGCGCGCTCGCAGGCGGCTTATGAAGCGGCCTACGATGCCCTGTTCGCCACCCTCGATGAGCTTGAGGCCAGGCTCGGCCGCCAGCGTTATCTGGTCGGCAATCAGATTACCGAAGCCGACTGGCGGCTGTTTCCGACTTTGGTCCGCTTCGACGTGGCTTATTTTTCGCTGTTCAAATGCAACCGCAACCGGATCGCGGACTATCCCAATCTCTTGAACTATATGCGCGAGCTTTATCACGTACCGGGAATTGCCGAGACCGTGAAAGCCCGCTACTACGTGATCAATTATTATTCGATCACACGCGTCAATCCGACCGGCATCATTCCCAAGGGAACGCCGGTCGATTACGAGCAACCGCACGACCGTATGCGCTTTGCCGCCTAGGCTACCGGGGTTATCGATGATACCGCGCTATTCCCGCCCGCAGATGGCGGCGATCTGGTCGCCGGAGACGCGGTTTCGCATCTGGTTCGAGATCGAGGCCCATGCCGCCGACGCCATGGCCGAACTCGGCATGATTCCAAAGGCGGCGGCCAAGAAAATCTGGGCCAAGGGCAAGGCCGCCCAGTTCGACATTGCGCGCATCGACGAGATCGAGCGCGTCACCAAGCACGATGTCATAGCCTTCCTCACCCATTTGGCCGAAATCGTCGGCCCGGAGGCGCGGTTCGTGCATCAGGGCATGACCAGCTCGGACGTGCTCGACACCTGCCTCAACGTCCAGCTCATGCGCGCCGCCGATCTGCTCATTGCCGACGTCGATGCGCTGCTCAAGGCGCTCGAGCGCCGCGCGCGTCAGTACAAGCTCACTCCGACCATCGGCCGCTCTCACGGCATCCACGCCGAACCGACCACGTTCGGGCTGAAACTGGCGCTGGCCTATGCCGAGTTTGACCGCGACAAAGCGCGGCTCAAGGCGGCGCGCGCCGAGGTCGCGACCTGCGCCATATCGGGCGCCGTCGGCACCTTCGCGCAAGTCGATCCGCGCGTCGAAGCCTATGTGGCGAAGAAGATGGGGCTCGCCGTCGAGCCGATCTCGACGCAGATCATCCCGCGCGACCGCCACGCCATGTATTTCGCCACGCTCGGCGTCGTCGCCGCGTCGGTCGAGCGGCTGGCGACGGAAATCCGCCATCTGCAACGCACGGAGGTTTTAGAAGCGGAAGAATTCTTCTCGGCGGGACAGAAGGGCTCTTCGTCGATGCCGCACAAGCGCAATCCGGTGCTGTCGGAAAATCTCGTCGGCCTTGCCCGCATGGTGCGTTCCTACGTCACGCCGGCGCTCGAAAACGTCGCGCTGTGGCATGAGCGCGACATTTCACATTCCTCCGTCGAACGCATGATCGGGCCGGACGCGACGGTAACGCTCGATTTCGCGCTCGGCCGCCTCGCCGGCGTGATCGACAAGCTCGTCGTTTATCCCGCCACCATGAGGAAGAATCTCGACCGTCTTGGCGGTCTCGTCCATTCGCAGCGCGTGCTGCTGGCGCTGACCCAGAAAGGTGTAGCGCGCGAGGACGCCTATCGGCTTGTGCAGCGCAACGCCATGAAGGTGTGGGAAGGCAAAGGCGACTTCCTCAAGCTGCTCAAGGCCGACAAGGACGTACGCAAGCACCTGAGCGAGAAAGAACTGACTAAAAACTTCGACATGGATTTTCATTTCGCCCATGTCGACACGATCTTCCGTCGCGTGTTCGGCCGCGCCTGAGCGACGCGGCTATTCCCCGCGCGTTAGCTTTTGATTCGCCCCTTTTTCGCGCGTGCATAAAGCGATTTTGTCGCTGGCCGAACATATTGTTTGTTTGCCCGACTCACACGCTCCGGCGTATCTGTCGCTGAGGTTTAATTGAGCATGATCCTTTCCGAAAACTGGTGACTGCTTTTCGGAATCGTGCCCGCAAGGAGCGAATCATGAGCCGATTGGTGCGCAGACCGGTAGTACCGGACCTCGATCAGCAGATCGCCGGTCTCGACAGCGTGCTGCAGTCGGGTATCACGGCGATGCAGGTCACAGGCGCCGATCCGGGCGACAACTACCTCGAGCGGATGGTCAAATACATTCCGGGCGAGGTGCTCGGCTTTTCTCTGATCATCAATGCCATCCTCGATCAGGCGATGAAATCCGGCGGTCCGAACGCCGCCATGGCCGGCCTGCCCATCCCCGTGATCGCCACCGGTGCGTTGCTGGTCGGCATGATTCTGACGCCGCTGTTTTGCTGGTACGTGCGCCGAGACGGCGATGCCTGGGCGCTCAACGCTGCCGTTTCGACCATCGCTTTTCCATTCTGGGCCTATCTCATGGGCGCCGTTGCGTTCGCCAATATCCATGACGGCAATCTGGCCGTGATCCTGGTCCTAACCCTGACCGTCGTGACCGGCCTGGTATCGCCGCTGCCGGCCCGTCCGAAGGCTGTCGAGCAACAGCAGGCGGCGCCGGTGGAGCGGCCGCGGCTGGTCAACCCCCTCGTCAATGCCCTTGATGTCGCCTGATCGGCCGCATGGCTCTTGATAGCTAAGGTGGCGATTGCGCCTGTCCGGCGCGGCATGGCATGTGTCACGCGATGGCGGCGCATGAATCCATTTTAATCTTCGATTCCGGCCTTGGCGGGCTCACCGTTCACCGGGAAGTCCAAGCGGCGCGGCCGCACGCCGACATCCTCTACGTCGCCGACGACGCCGCCTTTCCCTACAACGCGCTCAAGGAACCGGCCCTGGTCGCGCGCGTGGTCGCGCTGATGGGCGACCTGATCGCGCAGTATCGGCCAGATCTTATCGTGCTGGCGTGCAACACCGCGTCGACCATCGTGCTGCCCGACCTGCGCAAGAAATTCTCGCTGCCGATCGTCGGCACGGTGCCGGCGATCAAGCCGGCCTGCGCGGCGTCGCTTACGCGCCGCGTCTCCGTGCTCGGCACCCAGGCGACGATCGCGCGCGAATATACCCGTGCGCTGATTCGCGACTACGCGCAGGGTTGTCAGGTCACGCTGGTCGGATCGAAAGAGCTCGCAGGCTATGCCGAGGCCGACCTTGCCGGCACACCCGTCGGCGATACCGCGCTGCACGCCGAAATTGCCCCGTGCTTTGTCGACGATGGCGCGCGCACCGACACCGTCGTGCTCGCTTGCACCCATTATCCCCTGCTGCTCGACCGCTTACGGCAGGTCGCGCCCTGGCCGGTGAATTTCATCGACCCAGCGCCAGCAATTGCACGGCGCGTCAATAACTTGCTTGGCGCGGCAGACCTGAAATCGCAACCGGGTGGCGCCCGGGCCATTTTCACGTCGGGACGTCCGCCGGCCGCCTTGCTGGCGCGCTTTGGCATCGATGCAAGCGAACCGGCCGAGGCAAACGCCCCGCGCTAGGCGCCCGATGGCTGGTTTGACAGTTCACTGCTTTCCCCCTAAAAACCGCGCACTTCGCGGGCCCATGGGCCCGCGCGGTGTTTCGCGACCCGCGGTTTTGGCCGGCGCTTCGGTCTTAAACCTGTCGGTCTGCCCCTAGGAGCAGACAGGAGGAGGGCGCGATCCTCAGCCAGGGCAAGATCCCGAAAATCGTTTTCGGACAAAACCTTGCCCAAACAACTTCAGCGAGGACGCGAATGACCAAGCGCCATCAGGCGAAGTACAAGATCGACCGCCGCATGGGCCAGAATATCTGGGGCCGGCCGAAGTCACCGATCAATAAACGCGAATACGGACCCGGCCAGCACGGCCAGCGCCGCAAGGGCAAGCTTTCCGATTACGGCGTGCAATTGCGCGCCAAACAGAAGCTCAAGGGCTATTACGCCAACATGTCGGAGCGGCACTTCCACGGCCTCTACGACGAGGCGCGGCGGCTGAAGGGCGATACCGGCGCCAATATGATCGCGCTCCTGGAGCGCCGGCTCGATACCGTAATCTATCGTGCGAAATTCGTACCGACCGTGTTCGCCGCACGCCAATTCATCAGCCACGGCCACATTCATGTGAATGGCCGACGCGTCACCGTGTCGAGCTTTCGCTGCAAGGTCGGCGACGAGGTCGAAGTCAAAGAAAAGTCGCGCCAGCTCGCGCTGGTGCTCGAAGCCGTGCAACTCGCCGAGCGCGACGTGCCGGACTACATCGATGCCGATCATTCCAAGATGACGGCGAAACTTGCAAGGATTCCTGGGCTTACCGACGTGCCGTATCCAGTTCAGATGGAGCCGCACCTCGTGGTGGAATACTACTCGCGCTGATCGGCCTACGCCGCGCCGACGGATCTTGCCGTGACGACCGCGAAGGACTTTTGCCGGATCGCGCTTTCGCTGGACGGCACCAGCACAGCGCCGCATTTCGACCGGACGGCGTTTAAAGTCCGGCGCATCTACGCCACACTTGCTGGCGACGGCAAAACCGCGAACCTGATGTTCACGCCGGAGGAGCAAGCGCTTAAATGCGCAGTAGCTCCAGACGCATTTTCGGCGCTGCCGAACGCCTGGGGCGTTCGCGGCGCGACCTGCGCAAAACTGGCTGTATTGACGGTGCCTGAATTGCGCGCCGCACTTGTCATCGCATGGCAGCGCGCTGCGGGCTTATCACCAAGTCGCAGGTATAACGGACGAGGCAAATCCGCTCGATCTGCCGAGAAAAGCGGCAAATAGATTAGCGTACCGGAGGTGCCGTTAAGCCTGCGCCGTTTCCTTCACCGCGATGCCCTTGTCCTTGAACATCGATTGCAGTTCGCCGGCCTGGAACATTTCGCGCACGATGTCGCAGCCGCCGACGAATTCGCCTTTGACGTAGAGTTGCGGGATTGTCGGCCAATTGGAGTAGCTCTTGATACCGCCGCGCAGGTCGTCGTTTTCCAGCACGTTCAGGCCCTTATACGGCACGCCCAGATAATCGAGGATCTGTACGATCTGACCGGAAAAGCCACACATCGGAAACTGCGGCGTGCCCTTCATGAACAGGAGGACGTCATTGGCCTTTACCTCATTGTCGATGAATTGCTCGACTGGTTCTTTGCTATCAGACATTGCGGTCATCCTTCCTGGCGCCGCGGGCTAGCCCTCCCGCGTCGAATCTCGCCCTTTCAACATAGCAATATATGTACCGCAATTCGGACCCGAAGCCCATCCCGGGATTTTGTGCCGGAAATGAGGAAAGCTTCACCGAAACGAAACGCCGTCAGCGATACGCGTCCGGAGAATGGCTTGGCACCTTAGAGCACTATTGGAGAATGATCGGCCTTTCGGCACCGGCGACCGTTACCGCTCGGGAGTGCCGGTTTGCAGGGCAAGAGCATGTAGCTTGCCGCCCATTTCAGCCTTGAGCGCTTCATAAACGATTTGGTGCTGCTGCACCCGTGACTTGCCGCGGAAAGATTCGGAGATAACGGTCGCGGCATAGTGGTCGCCGTCACCGGCCAAATCGCGGATCGTCACTTCGGCATCCGGCAGGCGTGCGCGGATCAATCGTTCGATGTCGGTCGCTACCATAGCCATGGCGCGTTCCACATCCTTGCTGTCTTGCTGTGCTTCAAAGCGGCTTATCAGGTCGCCCTGCGTCGGGAAAGCCCGACGTCGGGATGATTCAGTGGACGCAATCGGTTTGCCACTGCATTCTGGCGAAAACATGCAGCCGGGGAGCGTGTCGTGGATCGTCTACTCGCGAATTCCAGGGTTTGGGCAGGCATTAGTGTGCTGCTTTTGCTGAGCGCAACCACGGCACAGGCGCAGCAGCCTTCGCAGGCGCAGCGCGATGCCCTGCGGCAATCCTGCCGGTCCGATTTCATCGCCAACTGCTCGGGCGTCACGCCCGGCGGCAAGGATGCGCTCGACTGCCTCAAACGTAATTTGACGAACCTCAGCAGCGCTTGCCAGGCCGCGGTAAGCGCCCTTAGTCCGCCAGCAGCTGCGCCCTCGCAGCCTCAGCAGCAGCCCCGCCACCAGCAGCAGCCCCATCGGCCAGCGCCGCGCCGCCAACGGCTCAGCCAGCGCCAAGTCCCCCGGCGCGTTAAGGCCAAGCCATCCCCACCGACAGCGCCGGCATCGCCTCCGGCACAACTCGCATCCCCGCCCGCATCAGCGGCGGCCCCGGTCGGTCCGAATGTTCTGGTGCTGCCGCCGCGCGAGGCGCTGCGGATTGTCCGCATCTGTCAGGACGACCAACGCGCACTTTGTCCGGGTGTGCCGCTCGGCGGCGGCCGGGTCATCGCCTGCCTGATGCAAAACATGCCAGCCCTCTCGCAGCGCTGCCGGGATGCGCTCACTCCGGCGGTCCACTGACGTGGCGTTGAAATCTACGCCGCGGTACCCGCGATGTAGTTTGGCAGCCACGCTTCGAAGCGGCGTTTGAGATCGGCGACCGGCAGCGGCCGCTCGCCGGAGATCGCCAGTGCGCGGCCGCCGGTCGCGCCGAGCCGCCGCAGCGGCACTGCGGCGGCCTCCGCCCTTTGCACGATAGCGTCGGTGTTCTGCGTAGTGACGACGTAGCGTGCCTGATCTTCACCGAACCAGAAGGCGTGCGACGGAAGGTTCGACGGCGCTTCGAGCACGGCGCCCATGCCGGACGCGATCGTCATTTCGGCAAGCGCGACCAGCACGCCACCGTCGGAAACATCGTGCACCGCCGTTGCCAGGCCGTCGCGGATCAGGCTGCGAATGAAATCGCCATTGCGCTTTTCCGCAGCGAGATCGACCGGCGGCGGAGCGCCCTCCTCGCGGCCGCAGACGTCACGGAGATAAAGTGATTGGCCGAGCCAGCCGCGTGTGTCGCCGATCAGAAGGATCGCCTCGCCGCCCGCCTTGAAGGCAATCGTCATTGATTTGGTGAATTGGTCGATAAGGCCGACGCCGCCGATCGTCGGGGTCGGCAGGATCGCGTTGCCGTTGGTCTCGTTGTAGAGCGACACATTCCCGGAAACGATTGGGAAATCGAGCGCGCGCGCGGCCTCGCCGATGCCGCGGATGCAGCCGACCAATTGCCCCATGATCTCGGGCCGCTCCGGATTGCCGAAATTGAGATTGTCGGTCAGTGCGAGCGGGCTGCGCGCCGACCGCGGTGAGATTGCGCCAGGCCTCGGCCACCGCCTGCTTGCCGCCTTCCGACCGGATCGGCCTCGCAATAGCGCGGCGTTACGTCGGCGGTCAGCGCCAGCGCCTTCGGGCCATCGTTGATGCGCACGACCGCGGCATCGCCGCCGGGCCGCTGCACGGTATTGCCGATGATGACATGGTCGTACTGCTCCCAGACCCAGCGCCTGGAGCAAAGGTCGGGCAAGCCGAGCAATTTTTCGAGCGCGTCGGCGATCGGCAGCGGCGGCGTGATCGGAAGCCGCATCAATGACCATCCGCTTCGGCGTTTCGACGAAGGGGCGGTCATAGACCGGCGCCTCGTCGCCGAGTTCCTTGATCGGCAGGTCAGCCATGACCGCGCCGCCGTGCTTGACGATGAATCGCTTGGTCGATGTCGTTTCGCCGACCACTGCGAAGTCGAGCCCCCATTTGCGGAAGATCGCTTCGGCCTCTTTCTCCTTCTCGGGTTTCAGCACCATGAGCATGCGCTCCTGGCTTTCCGAGAGCATCATCTCGTACGCGCTCATGCCGGTCTCGCGGCACGGCACCTTGTCGAGATCGAGCGTGACGCCGAGATCGCCCTTGGCGCCCATTTCAACCGCGGAACAGGTCAGTCCCGCGGCGCCCATATCCTGGATGGCGATGACGCAACCCTTGGCCATGATCTCAAGACAGGCTTCGAGCAAAAGCTTTTCCGAGAACGGATCGCCGACCTGCACCGTCGGGCCGTTTCTCCTCGGCGTCGGCGCCGAACTCGGCCGACGCCATGCTGGCGCCGTGGATGCCGTCGCGGCCAGTTTTGGAGCCGAGATAGACGATCGGCATGCCGAGACCGGAAGCGGCGGAATAGAAAATCTTGTCGACGTCGGCTAATCCGACCGCCATGGCGTTGACCAGGCAATTGCCGTCGTAGCGGCGATGAAACCGCACTTCACCGCCAACGGTTGGCACGCCGAACGAATTGCCGTAGCCGCCGATGCCGGCAACGACGCCGGAGACCAGAGAGCGGGTTTTCGGATTTTTCGGATCGCCGAACGACAGTGCGTTAAGGCAGGCAATGGGACGCGCGCCCATGGTGAAGACGTCGCGCAGAATGCCGCCGACGCCGGTTGCGGCGCCTTGATAAGGCTCGATGTAGCTCGGATGGTTGTGGCTCTCCATCTTGAACACGACAGCAAGGCCGTCGCCGATACCGATGACACCGGCGTTCTCGCCAGGCCCCTGAATGACACAGGCACCAGTGGTCGGCAGCGTGCGCAGATGGATTTTCGAGGATTTGTACGAGCAGTGCTCGTTCCACATCGCCGAGAATATGCCGAGCTCGGTGAAGCTAGGAACGCGGCCGATGAGCTTTTCGAGGCGCGCGTATTCGTCCGGCTTGAGACCGTGCTGGGCGATCAACTCCGGGGTGATGGGAGGTTCGTTGCTGGTCACACGCCATATGTAGTTGAGCGGGAGGGTTTTTTCATCCGTCATGGCCGGACTAGTCCTGGCCATCCACGTCTTATTTTTAGCACGCGAAGGCGATGTCACGCCGCCTGCTTGAAATAATCGGTCAATCCGGCGAACAGACCTCGGCCATCGGTGCAGCCCATGGCGGCTTCGACGTGGTTTTCCGGATGCGGCATCATGCCGAGCACGTTGCCGCGCGCGTTGATGATACCGGCAATGGCGTTCATGGCGCCGTTGTGGTTCCAGTTCGGATCGATGATGCCGTCCGGCGACGCATAGCGGAACAGCACCCTGCCCTCGCCTTCCAGCCGCGCGATGGTCTCGCCATCGGCAATGTAATTGCCCTCGCCGTGGGCGACCGGGACGCGGATCACCTGGCCGGCATTGTAGCCGCGGGTAAAAGCGGTGTCGGAACGCTCGACGCGCAAATAGACGTCGCGGCAGATGAAACGAAGCTGGCTGTTGCGCATCAGCACGCCGGGAAGCAGGCCCGCCTCGCAGGCGATCTGAAAGCCGTTGCACACCGCGAGAACAAGGCCGCCGTTTTGCGCGAAGGCGCGGACCGCATCCATGATCGGCGCGCGCGCAGCAATGGCGCCGCAGCGCAGATAATCGCCGTAGGAGAAGCCGCCCGGGATCACGACGAGATCGGTGCCCGCCGGCAACTCGCGGTCGCCGTGCCAGACCATCGCCGGCTCGCGTCCCGACACCAGCTTGAGCGCGCGCGCCATATCGCGCTCGCGATTGATGCCGGGGAAGACGATCACGGCAGATTTCATCCCGTCACCTCGATCCGGTAATTCTCGATCACCGTATTGGCGAGGAGTTTTTCGGCAGCCGCCTTGAGTGCTGTCTCGGCACCGGCGCGATCGGCGCCTTCGATCTCGATGTCGAAAACCTTGCCCTGGCGGACGCTGGCGACGCCGGCCACACCGAGCGATTTCAGAGCGCCTTCAATCGCCTTGCCCTGCGGATCAAGGATCCCTGACTTCAAAGTGACGGTGACGCGGGCTTTCATGCCTTTTCAATATGGATGAATCACCGTGTTCGCAACGGTGGCAACCGGCTAATGCACCGGCTCTTTGGCCTGCTCGAACAGCCGTCCATAGCCGGAAACGTGGCCGCTTTCGCCGACCAGCCGCATCGCCGCCCAAAACGCCGCGGTCGCTGAAGAAACGACCGGAAGCGCATGGCGGGCCTCCAGCGGCTTTGCCACCTCAAGCGTTCGCAGACCGCCACAGGAAATCAGGATGCCATCCGCCCGCTTGGCATGGGCCACAGCATTGCTGCTGAGCTCGATGATTTCGGCCTCGCTCTTGTTCTTCGGACCGCCGAATTCGAGCAGATCGAAGCATTCGAGCGACAAGACATCGATCCCTGCAGCGGCAAGCAATTCCTTCAGGCGCTGGTTGACGACATCGGTGTAAGCTGTAGCCACGGCAACACGCTGGGCGTCGACCTCGCGCAGGCCGTCGATGATCGATTGGCTCATGGTCGAGACTGGCAGGCCAGTCCGCCGCCGCAATTCGGCGAGCAGGCGGTCATGCTCGGCGGGTCCGCGGAAGAAAGTCAGCGACGTGCCGATCACCATGATGGCATCGACATTTTGCTTGGCGAGATAGTCGGCGGCGGGAATGATGCCGTCCCACGCCGGCTGATAGCCTTCCGGGGTCAGGTTGCGCACGCCGACGCCGCGCGGAATGAAGCGCACGCCGGGATACATAAGCGGGCCTTCAAACGGTACCTTGTCTTCCGCGAATGGAACGACCAGGCCGATGGTGATGTCGTTACGCATGCTTCACCCGTAAAGCGCCGCCGTGTCCTAGGTCTTGACCAGAACCGGCCCGGTGCCTTGCGGCCGCTCGCCCTCGTTCATGATGCCGAGCCGCTTGGCGACCTCGGTGTAGGCTTCGAGCAGGCCGCCGAGATCGCGGCGGAAGCGATCCTTGTCAAGCTTCTCGTTCGACTTGATGTCCCACAGCCGGCAGGAGTCCGGAGAGATCTCGTCGGCAACCACGATCCGCATGAGATCGTTTTCCCACAGCCGGCCGGCTTCCATCTTGAAGTCGACCAGGCGTATGCCGACGCCGAGGAACAGGCCGGACAGAAAGTCGTTGACGCGGATCGCAAGCGACATGATGTCGTCGATCTCTTGCGGCGTCGCCCAGCCAAACGCGGTGATGTGCTCTTCCGACACCATCGGGTCGTTGAGCTGATCGTTCTTGTAATAGAACTCGATGATCGAGCGCGGCAGTTGCGTGCCTTCCTCGATGCCGAGCCGCTGCGACAGCGAGCCCGCCGCGACATTGCGCACGCAGACTTCGAGCGGAATGATCTCAACCTCGCGAATGAGCTGCTCGCGCATGTTGAGGCGACGGATGAAGTGCGTGGGAACTCCGATATCGTTCAAATGCTGGAAGACGTATTCGGAGATGCGGTTGTTGAGGACGCCCTTGCCTTCGATCACCTCATGCTTCTTGGCATTGAAGGCGGTCGCGTCGTCCTTGAAGTGTTGGATCAAAGTTCCAGGCTCGGGTCCCTCATAGAGGATCTTCGCCTTGCCTTCGTAGATGCGGCGACGGCGGCTCATGGGAGTGTACCGTGGCTTTGTGAAATCCATCGAATGCCGTGGCTCCAGTTCCGGTGTCGAGATCCGCGGCGGCGGTTACGGGCGGCACGACTTAAATACTGCGGCCCCTCCGCCATCCAAACGCTAGCTCAAGGTCACGCGGAGTACAATCGGCATAGACCTGCGCGAGGACCACCGCAACGACCAAGTTCATGTCGTCCCGCGGTTGCCTTGACGGGCTACCCTCGATATGCAAGGCCGCAGGTGATTTGCGCTGTCACGCGCAACCGCGAGGCCTGTCATGACAACGTTCGACAAGCGCGAAGATGCTTTCGAGAAACAATTCGCGCACGATGAAGAATTGAAATTCAAGGCGACGGCACGCCGCAACAAGCTGCTCGGGCTTTGGGCTGCGGAAAAGCTCAGTCTTAAGGGCGCCGAAGCCGACAGTTACGCGCTCTCCATCGTGATGGCCGATTTTGAAGAAGCGAGCGAGCACGACGTCGCGCGCAAAATCCGCAAGGATTTCGACGCCAAAGGCGTCGACCAGTCCGATCACCAGATCGCCCGCCATATGAACGAGTTCATGGCCAAAGCAGTCAGCGACATACAAGCTGGGAAATAGCACATCATAGCCGCACCCAGATCTGCTGGCGGTGGCCTAACCACCACGGATCAAGCCGTCCCGGGCAGCATTCTCGAAAGCGTGCGGTCGCGAAACACATAATGATGGATCAGCGCCGCACCGGCATGGACGCCGGCGAGGATCAACAGCGAATTCGCCGCATACTCGTGCACCCTCAAAATGGTCTTCGCCAAGGCGCGATCAACCGGCCAGGGTGACGCAAATTCCCAGATGCCGAAAATCGGCAATGCGTTGCCGCGCTTCAACTGTACAATAACTCCCAAAAACGGCACCGCCAGCAGAAGCGCGTACAGCACGTAGTGATTGAGAGTCGCGAGGAATTCCAGAGGCCGGCCGAAGCGCGTTTTTTCGGGTGCAGGCGGCGGATTGGTAACCCTCCAGGCCAGACGAATGATGACGAGAACGAAAACGCACTGCCCGAGGGTCATGTGCGCCAGCAGACCGAAGGAGCGAGCCGGACCTTTCGGGATATCGTCGAGGAACCAGCCGAGGAGCCAGCCGGCCGTCACGCATAAGAACGTCAGCCAGTGCACCGTCTGCGGCAGCGCGCCGTAACGCGAGTGCGAATTCATCAATTGCATCGTTCAATCCCAAATAGCGACGTCTATCCGATCGCCCCTTCAATTCGCGCGAGCACCGCGGCAATATCAGACTCGATATCGACGGCGGATATTCCCACCACCGTATATTTATGCGCCTCAAGCCAATCGCGCTTGTCGCTTCGCGCTTTTGCGGCGGCGGCGCTTTCGTCCGCCGGCACCAGATCGATCACGAGCCGCAGCGGGAATGAGACGAAATCGCAGATCCGCTGACCGACGGGCGTCTGGCGCTTGAAACCGCGGCCCGCGAAGCGGCGGTCATTGACCAGCGCGTCCCACAGCACGCGTTCGGCCTCGGTCGGATTGCGGCGCAGAAGCCGCGCCAGCCCCCGCACCGGGCCGCGTTGCTTCGGCACGCGTGCGGGATCCTGCTCGGCGAGCAGTGCGCGCAGCATCTCGGCTTCCTCGCCATCAAGCACGCCGCCGCGCGCCGGTCCTTTGCGGCCTTCGGCAATCGACATGAACACGCCGTGCAGCGTCTGGATGTCCTGCTGCGTCGGCGCCATGCGGGTAAAGATGTTGCGCAGGTTAATCTGCATGGTCTCGCGCTTGTCGGGCGGCCGGAAGAACTCGACTTTCTCCAGCTCGTGTTCGAGCGCGGCGAAGAACGCGAGCAACTGCTCCTTCGGCGCGGCTGGCGATTTTTGCGGCATGGCGAATGGCAGGCTGGCACCGGTTTGCAGCTTGAACCATTCGTAGGCCACGATCACCACGGCCTGCGCCAGGTTGAGCGAGGCGAAGGCGGGATTGACGGGTAAGGTGACGATACGGTCGGCAAGCGCAACCTCGTCGCTCTGTAGCCCGTTGCGCTCGCGGCCAAACAGGATGGCTGTCGTCTCGCCGGCCGCGACCCGTGGCGCGAGTTCGGCCGCACCATCCGCCGCACTGATCACCGGTTTGGCCTGATCGTGGGCGCGCGCGGTCGCGGCAAGGACGAACGTGCAGTCGGCGATTGCGGCAGGAAGATCGTCATAGAGCGAGGCGCCATCGAGGATACGGTCGGCGCCGGCGGCCATCACACGTGCCCTTTCACTTGGCCAGCCCTGGCGCGGCCGTACCAGGCGCAGCCGGGATAGGCCAAAATTTGCCATGGCGCGGGCCGCGGCCCCTATGTTTTCGCCAAGCTGCAACTCGACCAGGATCACGACCGGGCACGGCCCCGCGCTCCAGTTCTTGGTTTTATCGGTTCCGGCGCCGGGCATGCAGTACTCCTCGGCGGGCAAATGCCCTGAAGGCGCAGCCCCTGCCCAAGCCGGCCGCGTGCGTCAAGCGGCGGCATCGTATCCGGCCGAAACACCCGGCGTCACAACGGAACTCTCGCTTCGGCACGCTAGGGCGCCTATGCCGCTATTTGGCGGAAAGCGCCTACTAACAAGGCTTTTACCAACGGAGTGTGGATGCTATAGGGCGCGCGCCGAACTCCCGTCAGTCGAATTCCCGGTTGGCGATGTCCGCGCCGAGAACAATTCATTTGAGGGCCTGTGGGGAATATCATTCCACCGCGCCCGCCAATGTTCAGTTTCCGGTCGGCCCAAAAAGCACGGCGACCCGAGGGTGCTAGCATGTCAAATCTCGAAATCATGTGGACAAAGGTCGATGAAGCCCCAGCGCTCGCGACTTATTCCGAGCTGCCAATTGTGGAGGCTTTCGTCGGCACAGCAGGTGTGTCCGTGAAGCTGAAGGATATCTCCCTCGCCGGCCGCATCATCGCAAGTTTTCCTGAGAAGCTAACCCCGGCGCAGCGGATCAACGACGAACTCACCGAACTCGGCGAGCTCACGCTGAGACCCGAAGCCAACATCATCAAGCTGCCCAACATTTCCGCCTCGATCCCGCAGCTCAAGGCCGCGATCAAGGAACTGCAAGGCAAGGGCTATAACGTCCCCGATTATCCGGACAATCCCACGACGGACGCCGAGAAGGAAATTAGGTCCCGCTACGGCAAGGTATTCGGCAGCGTCGTCAATCCAATATTGCGTGAGGGCAATTCCGACCGCCGCGCGGCTGGCGCCGTCAAGCAATACGCCCGCAACAATCCGCACAAGATGGGCGTCTGGACTCCCGATTCCAAATCGCATGTTGCGTACATGCCAGGCGGCGATTACTTCGGCTCGGAAATCTCGACCACCGTCGCCTCGGCGACCAACGTCCGCATCGAGCTGGTTGGCGCCGACGGCAAGGTCACGGTGCTGAAGGCGAAGACGCCGATTGAGGCTGACGAAATCATCGATGCGGCGGTGATGAGCCGCAAGGCGCTGCGCGCTTTCTTTGCCGAGCAGATCGAAACCGCCAGGAAGGACGGGGTGCTGTTCTCATTGCAGGTCAAGGCGACCATGATGAAAATCGCCGACCCCATTATCTTCGGCCATGCCGTGTCGGTCTATTTCGCCGACGTGATCGAGAAGCACGCCGCCACACTGAAGCGTCTCGGTGTCAATCTCAACAACGGCTTCGGCGATCTACTGACGAAGATCGAGACGCTGCCGGAAGCGGAGAAGAAAGCGATCAAGGCCGACATCAAGGCCGAATACGCGAAGCGGCCCGGCCTCGCCATGGTCAATTCCGACAAGGGGATCACCGGACTGGACGTGCCCAGCGACGTTATTATCGACGCTTCAATGCCGGCTATGATCCGCGAATCCGGCCGCATGTGGGGCGCCGACGGCAAGCTGCACGACGTCATCGCCGCGATCCCGGATCGCTCCTACGCAAGGCTTTTTCAGGCGGTCATCGATGACTGCAAGGCGCACGGCGCGTTCGACCCCAAGACCATGGGCTCAGTCCCGAACGTGGGCTTGATGGCGCAGAAGGCGGAGGAATACGGCTCGCACGACAAGACCTTCGAAGTGCCGAGCGGCGGAACGGTTCGCGTCGTCGCCGATGACGGCAAGGTGCTGCTGGAGCGCCCGGTCGAGACCGGCGACATCTTCCGCATGTGCGAGCTCCGGGATGCGCCGATCCAGGACTGGATCAAGCTCGGTGTGCGGCGCGCGCGCCTTACAAACACCCCGGCGGTGTTCTGGCTCGACAAAAATCGTGCGCACGACGCTCGAGTTATCGCCAAGGTCGAGAAGTACCTGAAGAATCAAGACACCGCAGGGCTCGATATCCGCATTCTGCCGCCGGTCGAAGCGATCAAGTTTTCACTCGATCGCATTCGCAAAGGTCAGGACACGATCTCAGTCACCGGCAATGTGCTGCGCGATTATCTGACCGACCTGTTTCCGATCATGGAGCTCGGTACCTCGGCGAAGATGCTATCGATCGTTCCGTTGTTGGCGGGCGGCGGCATGTTCGAGACCGGCGCCGGCGGCTCGGCGCCCAAGCACGTGGAGCAGTTCCAGCAAGAGGACTACCTGCGCTGGGATTCGCTCGGCGAGTTTCTCGCCCTCGGCGCGTCGCTCGAACATCTGGCGCAGACCTACAAGAACGCCAAGGCGCAGGTTCTCGCCGAGACGCTCGACACGGCTATCGGCAAGATCCTTGAATTCAACCGGTCTCCTGCGCGCAAGGTCGGAGAAATCGACAATCGGGGCACCCACTTCTACCTTGCCCTGTACTGGGCGCAGGCGTTGGCCGCGCAGACCAAAGACGCGGAACTGCAAACCCGCTTCACACCGCTGGCCGAGACGCTCACCAAGAACGAGGCCAAGATCAATGGCGAACTGATCGGAGCGCAAGGCAAGCCGGTCGACATCGGCGGTTACTACCTGCCGGATTCTGCCAAGACGTCAGCTGCGATGCGGCCGAGTGCCACGCTGAACGCCGCGCTCGCCACACTCTGACGCGGAGTCCGCGCTCCAACGGGATCGAAGATCTATGGCGAAAATCAAGGTCACCAACCCCATCGTCGAAATGGACGGCGACGAGATGACCCGGATCATCTGGCAATACATCAAGGACAGGCTGATCCATCCCTATCTCGACATCAACCTGATGTATTTTGATTTGAGCATGCAGAAGCGCGACGAGACGCGCGATCAGATCACCATCGACGCCGCGGAAGCGACCAAGAAGATCGGCGTCGCGGTTAAATGCGCCACCATCACGCCGGACGAAGCGCGGGTGAAGGAATTCAATCTGCACGAGATGTATCGCTCGCCGAACGGCACCATCCGCAACATCCTCGGCGGCGTCATTTTCCGCGAGCCGATCATCTGCAAGAACGTTCCGCGGCTGGTTCCGGGCTGGACCCAGCCGATCATCATCGGCCGCCACGCTTACGGCGACCAATATCGCGCCACTGACTTCAAAGTGCCGGGCAAGGGCAAGCTGTACCTCACCTTCGTCGGCGATGATGGCAAGGAGATCAAGCGCGAGGTGTTCCAGTTCCCGGGCGCTGGCGTCGCCATGGCGATGTACAATCTCGACGACTCGATCCGCGACTTCGCCCGCGCCTCGATGAACTACGCCCATAACCGCGGCTATCCGCTTTACCTGTCGACCAAGAACACCATCGTCAAAGTCTATGACGGCCGCTTCAAGGACATTTTCCAGGAGGTGTTCGACAGCGAGTTCAAAGACAAATTCGCCGCAAAGAAGATCACCTACGAGCATCGCCTCATTGACGACATGGTGGCGGCGGCGCTGAAATGGTCGGGCGGCTATGTCTGGGCCTGCAAGAATTACGACGGCGACGTGCAATCCGACACGGTGGCGCAAGGTTATGGCTCCCTCGGCCTGATGACGTCGGTGCTGACGACGCCAGATGGCAAAGTGGTCGAGGCCGAAGCTGCGCACGGCACGGTGACCCGGCACTACCGCGAGCACCAGAAAGGCCGCGAGACGTCGACCAATTCCATTGCCTCGATCTTTGCCTGGACGCGCGGTCTCACCCATCGCGCCAAGCTCGACAACAATCCGGAACTGGCGAAATTTGCCTCTACGCTGGAAAAAATCACGGTGGGCACGGTCGAGTCCGGCTTCATGACCAAGGACCTCGCGCTCCTCGTCGGGCCCGATCAGAAGTGGCTCTCGACCACAGGCTTCCTCGACAAGGTGGATGCAAACCTCAAAGCCGCGATGGCATAGGTCGCATTTTCTCCGGGGAGGTTCGGCGTGTATTGGTGATGGACACCACGAGGACTATCTATGTGCCATGGGAAAATCGAACGCTAGGTTCAGGACTCTCGGCACGATCGCGTTAATCGTGCCGCTATTTGCCATACTGGCAGCGGCCGTTTGGTTTGCGTCGCGCGCCTGGACTGCGGTCAGCGGACCGCCGATGCCCGCCGCTGGTTATGCCGCCATGACGCTCGGCATCGTATTCTCGCTTGTGGTCGGCTGCGGCTTGATGGCGCTTTTGTTCTATTCGAGCCGACACGGCTACGACGATCAGTTCAAGCCGCGAGACGATACCGGGTAACACCGTTGAGTGAAGCCTTGCGTTTGTCTACCCTGCCATGAAACCCCGGTGCCCAACACCGGCCCAGTCGAGGTTGCCGATGACGAAGACCATCCGCCTGCAAAGCGACAGCAACGCCCACGACCGCCCCTGGCGCGTCGCAGTCGAGCAAGGATTTTTTGCCGCCGAGGGTTTGAACGTCGAGTATCACGAGGACAACCCGAAAGGCGCGGCGGGCCGCGTCGAGGATTTCTCCAAGCGCTGGAAAGAATCGCAACTGCAAAACGGTGCGCTTGAAGTCTATCCGGTGTGCGAATGGGGCGCGATCGAGCGCGTGCAGGCGCTCGGCGGCGGCAAGATCATCGGCCTCGACACTACGGTGCGCACCGGCGCGCTGATGGTGGCCAAGGATTCCAAAATTCGATCGCCCATCGAGTTACGCAACGTTCCAATCGCCGTCACCTGGCATGCCGGCACATTCTATGCTGCGATCGAAGTGCTGGAAGCCGCCGGCGTGCCGTTCGAAGAGATCACGCTCGTCCACGCTAACGACCGGCTTGAGGCGCTGCTCGGCGGCACGACGCAGGCCGCCGCCCTGATGGAACCGCTGGTCAGCCGCGCGCTCGCCGCCGGCGCGCGTAAGATTGCCGATCTGCGTTGGCGCGGCGGTATCGTGGCCGGTAACGACGTCGATGAAGACACCGCCGCAAAACTGCGCCGCGCGCTCAATCGCGCCATCGAATGGCTGCGTGAAAACGAGGACCGCTCGCGCCAGGAAGTGTTGCGCGATCTTGCGCCCGATCAGCGCGAACACGGCCTGATGCCCGAACTTGTCGGGGTCAAAACCTACCGGGCCGACGAATTCAAGGAAAAGGTCGACTGGATGATGGACCGCGGCTTCCTCAAGGAAGCACCCGACTATACCGAGGTGGTGCGTAGCAAATAACGTCGCCCGCCGGACGCCATAAACCGCGTATAAATTTACCGTAGTAACGCGTATATTTGCGGTCAGCGCACCGGCTTTAGCCTCAAGAAGTGCGCGATTACGAAAATTTGTGCGCTTTTGCCGCGCGCCGGCCCCGCGATGGCCGGAAATCATTGGTCAGTGCGCTGCCGGCGGCCTATCCTATCTTAGGGTGCAGCTTAACGTCTTGAACAGGCGCTCTCGGTGCAATTGAACTCTATCCCCGCGGTTGTGCGGCGCGAAATGCGCGCTATCGCATTCACGCTGCTATACGTGGCGGTCACAACGGCTGTAGCTATTTTGCTGCGGCACTATGTCGGCATCCTGCGCGGCGCCATCCTTTATCTCGTGCCGGTGATGCTCGCCGGTTACCGGTTCGGCGTCATTCCGGCATTGATCGCGGCGATCGCCGGCGTGCTGCTCTCGGGCTATCTGTATTTCGCGCAGCTTTACAGCTTCAAGGTTGCTTCGCCGCAGGAAGTGCTCAACCTCGTGCTGTTCATGGTCGTTGCCGTGGTGGTGTCCCACCTCTCCAGTCAGGCCAAACAGCACATCACCATCGCGCGCAAGCGCGAGCGCGAAATGAGCGATCTCTATGCATTTTCACGGCGCCTCGCGGCGGCGCCGAGCGCAGCGGAAATCTCCGTCGCCATCCAGGAGCATCTTGCCGCGCTGGTGCAGCGCAATGTCGTGCTGCTCGGCGGCGCCGACGCCGGCCGCAGCGGCGACGTGCCGGAAAGTGTGCTTGCCGCGGTTACACGTGTCGAAAACGACGAAGGACATGAACGCACCGTCAACGACGGCAACGGCAATACCTGGCTCATTCGTCGCGTGTCGCCGAAGAGTCCCGATTTCGGGTTGGTCGCCGTCGATCTCGGCAGCGTTTCCGGCGCGCCGCTCGCCGACATGCGCCAGCGCATCGAAGATGCGCTCGCCGACGCGGCTGCCACGCTCGAGCGGCTCGGTGTCGCGCGCGCGCTCAACGATGCGAAGATGCGCTCGGAGACCGAACTCCTGCGCGAAGCGCTGATCGGCTCGGTGTCGCACGAATTGCGCACCCCGCTCGCTTCCATCCTCGGCGCCGCAACCATCCTGCATAACGCCCCGGCTCTGGCCAAGGATGGCCGGCTGCTGGCATTGACCGCCGTGGTGCGAGATGAGGCCGAGCGCCTTAACATCGACATCCAGAACCTGCTCGACGCCACCACCATCAGTCGCCAGCAGGTGCGGCCGAAATTACAGTGGGTCGAGCCGGTCGACATCGTCAACGCGGCATTCGAGCATCGCCGCCGCCGCCTCACCGGCTACCCGGTGACGCTCGATCTGGATTCCAATCTGCCGATCGTTCACGTCGACCCGGCGCAGGTGAGGCAAGCCCTGATGCAGATTCTCGACAATGCCGCGAAATATTCGCCCGTGGGCTCGCCGATCCGCGTCGCCGCTCGTACCAGCGGGCGGACCGTGGTGCTGTCGGTTCACGATTGCGGGGCAGGCCTCACGCACGAGGAACAGCGCCAAGTTGGCAGCCGCTTCTTCCGCGGGCCGCGGCACGCCGCCACCACGTCCGGATCGGGGCTAGGCCTGTGGATCGCCAAAGCCTTCATCAGCGCCAACGGCGGCAAGGTCGAGGTCGAAAGCGACGGCGTCGACCTCGGCTCCGCCGTCTCAATCCAGCTGCCGATGTCCGCCGAAGAATTCATGCCCGGGACCGAGGCCCTTGAGGCCGACATGATGGAAAGCGCTGCGGAATGAGCGAAGTACCCGCCACCGTCCTCGTCGTCGACGACGAGGTCCAGATTCGGCGATTCTTGCGCACCGGCTTCGAACTCGACGGTTTCCAGGTTCAGGAGGCCGAGACCGGCGCCGACGCGCTGCGTGCGGCGACGCTGAAACCTTCCGACCTCGTCATTCTCGACCTTGGGCTCCCCGACATGGATGGCGCCGACGTGCTCGAGCGGCTTCGGTCATGGTCGAGCGTACCGCTGATCGTGCTGTCGGTGCGCGGCAGCGAGGACGAAAAGGTCCGGCTTCTGGAACTCGGCGCCGACGACTACGTGGTCAAGCCATTCGGCATGGCCGAGCTCCTGGCGCGCGCTCATTCGGCGATGCGGCGGCAACTGCGCGCCACGCACGGCGAGCCGGCGATCACGTTCGGACCGCTAGTGATCGATTTCGCTGCGCGTGCCGTATCGATCAGCGATCAGCGCCTGACGCTTACGCCAAAGGAGTACCGCCTGTTGCAGCTTCTGGCGCAGCATTCGGGCAATGTCGTCACCCACCAATTCCTGCTGCGTGAGATCTGGGGCAACGAACACGTTGACGACACCCACTACCTGCGCATTTTTGTGCGCAAGCTGCGCCGCAAGATCGAAGCCGATCCGACGCAGCCGCGCATCCTTCTGACCGAACTGGGCGTCGGCTACCGCCTGGTGGCTGCCGATCCGGCGCCGACAGCACAAAATGACAAAACGGCCGCGCAATAGCCATGCCGCGTGCTGGATAAGCCGCAAAATCGGCCTATGACTTAAAACAAACTTAAGTCCTCAACCATCTAAAATATCTATCTTATCTGCGTTTTCCGCGCGCATGCGCCCGGCATTAAGACCTTTTTGTGATGCCAATCAACTCGATTTGAACCTTTGTCGGATAGAACGCGTTTGTGTTTCAGCGCGACGAAGGGGTGTACCGCCAGTTCAACATCCTGCAGTCGTTATCCATCGCAAATGCGCGGGACCAACCCGCCAAAGACAAACAGGGACAGCAGCCATGACCATCTTCAAGAACAGCGTCCGTAGCGGCGTCGTTTTTGCGTTCGTCACTGCGTCGGCAAGCTTCGTCGCTACCAGCACTTTCGCGGTTCCGGCTTATGACGGCCTGTGGAGCGTGTCGATCGTCACCGAAAAGGGCGATTGCGACCGCGGCTATCGCTATCCGATCCGTATCTCCAACGGCGTCCTCGCCAATGCCGGCAACGTGACCGCCGTCGACATCAACGGCAAGGTGCAGCATACCGGCGCCATCACCGTGACGGTCAGTGGCGGGGGCAAGAGCGCGATTGGCTCCGGCCGGCTGGCGGGCAATATCGGTGAGGGTCACTGGACCGGCGGTGAGTGCTCGGGCTCCTGGACCGCCGAACGCCGCAGCTAAGAGCGAAGGGCCAAGCCGAACCCCTGAATAAACCGAGCGCTATAAAGCGTCATGCCCGGCCTCACGCCGGGCACCCGCGCTTTAGACGCAAAACCTGCCTTAAAGACGTAGATGGCCGAGACAAACCCGGCCATGACGCTTTGTAACTCAATGCGTTGCCGCGTTGGTCGCGAGCGCGCTTTACCCTTCCGCCGCGTCGTCGTCCTTGTCTCCGCCTTGCTCGCCGACGAGAATCTTTTCCGCGATGATGCCGGAATTCTGCCGAACCGCCGCTTCGATCTTGCCGGCGATATCGGGATTGGCCTTGAGGAACGTTTTTGCATTCTCGCGGCCTTGGCCAATACGTTGGCTGTCGTAGGAGAACCAGGCGCCGGACTTTTCCACGACGCCGGCTTTGACGCCGAGATCGACCAGTTCACCCACCTTGGAGATGCCTTCGCCGTACATGATGTCGAACTCGACCTGCTTGAACGGGGGCGCCAGTTTGTTCTTCACCACTTTGACGCGGGTCTGATTGCCGACCACCTCGTCGCGCTCCTTGATGGCGCCTATGCGCCGGATGTCGAGGCGCACCGAGGCGTAGAATTTGAGCGCGTGGCCGCCGGTCGTGGTTTCCGGCGAGCCGTACATGACGCCGATCTTCATACGGATCTGGTTGATGAAGATCACCATCGTATTGGAACGGTTGATCGAGGCGGTGAGCTTACGCAGCGCCTGGCTCATCAGGCGGGCCTGCAGGCCAGGCTGGCTGTCGCCCATTTCGCCTTCGAGTTCGGCGCGCGGCACCAATGCCGCAACCGAATCGATCACCAGCACATCGACCGCGCCGGAACGCACCAGCGTATCGGCGATTTCCAGCGCCTGCTCGCCGGTGTCGGGCTGCGAGATCAGAAGATCGTCGACCATGACGCCGAGCTTGCGCGCATAGATCGGGTCGAGCGCGTGTTCAGCATCGATGAAGGCGCAGATGCCGCCTTTCTTTTGCGCCTCGGCGAGGCAATGCAGCGCCAGCGTGGTTTTGCCAGAGGATTCCGGACCGTAGATTTCGACCACCCGGCCGCGCGGCAGGCCGCCAATGCCGAGCGCGATGTCGAGACCGAGCGAGCCCGTTGAAACGGTGTCGATGTCCATCGACTTGTCGTTCTTGCCGAGTTGCATGATCGAGCCCTTGCCGAAATTGCGCTCAATTTGGGAAAGCGCGGCATCAAGGGCCTTCGATTTGTCCATGGACGATCCTTCAACGAGGCGAAGCGCTGCACCTGCACTCATTTTGTCGTGCTCCTATATGGCCGGGATTTGGAGGGCACGGAAGCGGCCGGCCGCCCGCATTGGCAAATGGCGATTTCAGGAGTGTACACGATCTGTTCTTCGTTCGCAATATGTTCTTTTAGGGGGTGGGGGTTATTATGGTTGACACCACAATGCATACCTGTAGTATACAGGCGCGGTATGTATCGCGTTCCGCTGGCGCACCCGTGGTACGCTCGCTCCCCGCTGAATTTCGAGGCAAGAGCGGCAGACTTTATCGTATCCCTCTATGTCCTAAAACACCAATCTCAGTAGTCCGCAAAATTTCGTCTCGACGGTTGCAAATCGCCCAGCGGTGCCAATCAGCTACGCTATGCTTTCTGATCTAAGAGGTGCATATCCCGACGTCGAGCGAACGCCGTATATGACGATGAAGCCGGTTTAAGGGACGAAGACCGTAATTTATGTGAAATAGGCTGACGTCGAGGTGTTTGGCTGGATGGAAGCCGATCTTCGATTTTAGGGGCTTTACGCACAATGTCGCAAAACTCCAATAACGAGCAGTACACTTCCGACGAAGCACGCAAACGCTTCGAGGCCACGTTGCGTTGGCGCTCACATCTGCAGGCCCCAAGCACAATGAAGGTCTGACTCCGAAGCGGGTTCGGAAGCAATCGAAGAAGCGACCGAAGCTGGAAGTTGCGCTGAGACTGATCCCGCTGGATCATCTTGGTTGGAAAATTGCCGTTTCGCTGAGGCGTGAGATAGAGCGAGTAGGTGTGATCGTCGTCAAAAAAGACGACGCTTCGGTTCCTTCCTGAAAGACGGTATTCGCACCGAAATAGTCTGCCTCACCACACCAACTTCTGTCCCGAGGCATGTTTCCGCCCGTAAACGATCCGATCGGCACATCAGTAGTGACCGAAGACCCACCGTATACGAAATAAGCCACTACGGGCAGCCTCGTTTGCGCTTCGATCAGCTTTACAAAGTAGTTCGCGCCGGTGCCTGCATTGATCGTCCACTTTGTGAGATGTGTGCGGGCGCGCTTCGAGTCATAGACGCGCATAATCCCGCGTTCGTTGAAGGGCTCCTGCGCAATACACTGTGGTGGCGCCGATACCCTTGTCGGCGGAGCCGACGCGGTGCTTTTGGTCGTCGACGTCCTGGCTCAGCGCAAACCAGCCAACGCCTAGGAAGCAGACGACGCCGACCCAAGCCGCCGTCGCGTATTCGCTGAATACCTCGAACTACTGAAATCGCTGCTTGTTCAGGCAGCGGGGCTTTGCATTTCCCGCAGCGGGGAACACGGCGAAGTGCGTATCGCGGAACACGATTGAGCGTTTTGCACGCTTCACAGCGCACTTCGCGCACAGTCATACGACCCCCAGACCCCAAACGATAAGAGGATCACATGGCCGACAATTCACCGCAACCATCAGGAATGGTCCTGCAAGCAACCAACAAAAAGACCGGGCAGACCACCACGACGACAATTCCGACGAGCCAGATCACCAAGGAACAGTTCGGCGTCGCAAAAGCGCCCGGCGAGGACAATGACGCCTATGCGGCGAACTACAATACCGACTAACCGCGCTCCCTAACTTCCTGCTCGCGCTTTTGGCGCAGCCGCCGCGCCCACCATTCATCGCCCCGACACCGTTGCTCCACTTCTTCTGGCGTCAGCGGCCCGCGGCCAAACGCGCGTCGGGCGATCTCGCCCAGTCCCGCGAATCGTTGCGCAGCGCCTCAAGTTCATCGGCTGAAAGCATGTTTGGAGGAAATCGACATGTCTACTGCTTCTTATCGCTATGAGGCGCTGTCGGATGCTTTTTGTGTTCTTGCCACTGGTGGTGCATCTTCTCAAATTCGTCCGCAGGAATGGGAAAACTCAGCCAGCCAAATCCAGAGCTACGAAATGACAGTGTCGGCGTCCCCGAAAACGGCTCGATCCCAAACATGTAATTCGTCGCGCCGTGATTGTGTGTCGGCCTCCCATGTGGAAACGTCTGCGGAACCTCTGGCGTCATTTTCGACCGAATGTCGGCTAATCCGGCCATTACGCCGTCCAATTGTTCGGCAGAAAGAACCACACCGGCAATCGTCCGCTGGCCGGTGATGATGTTGATTTCCATTGTTGCCCGGTCTCGCCGAAGCTGAGTGTTAAGCGTCACCTTCTCTCGGCGCATTGGACTTCTCCTTACGGGCACGCCAGCGCATAAAACGCCTCGCCTCGCGTTTCATGCGCGTGCGATTGAGCGATTTTGTGACTTCCCCGATACGTGAGACGCTTGCCAGCCGCGCCTTTGACGGCAAGCGCCGCACGTTCGCCATCGTTCGACACCGAGCGCGGATCGGTTTGAATATCGGAAATCAAATTCGGCCAAATAGCGGTGAAGGTGCTTTTCGCTGCAGTGCTGGTAGACGCCCTTCATGCCGCGTTTGAAGATCGAGTAGTAGCCTTCGACCGTGTTGGTGTGGATTGGCTCAATGTGAAGCCGGTTCGCCATCGATCCAAGCTCGTGCGCACGTATTCGTCTATGCTTGATCACGGTGCCATGACCGGCAAACTCATTGTCCGACTTCGATAATAGTGCTTCGCTTCATCGGTCATGACCGTGGCTTCGCGCGATCTACGTTCTCGCGGACAATCGGCATGATGTCAGAGATCGCTCGCACCGGCAATGTGGAAGCTGCGAGCCTAGCCGCCGCGCTCCACAAGGGTAAGCACGGCGTTCTTGTGCGACCAGCCGCCACGACCTTGCGCTTGCGTGCGGCCTTCCTGCCGCCTTCGCCTTGAACGGTGCCGATGAAGGTTTCATCGAACTCGACGATGTGCCGCCGCCGCCCATCGGCGTCAGGCCCCCGGCACGCATGGCCTCGCGGATACGGTGCGCCATGAACCAAGCGGCCTCATAGGTGACGCCAAGCTGGCGATGCAGTTGATGCGCCGAAATGCCTTTCTTGCTGGCGCACATGAGATGGAAGGCTTGCAGCCACTTGTGCAGGGCGATCTTGCTGCGCTCCATGACGGTGCCCTTCGTCACGGTGAAGTCCTTGCGGCATTCCTTTTCGGCGCAGCGGTACACGCCGGCGCTTCTTAGTCGCGTAAGCGTCGATTAACCACGCCGCAATGCGGGCATACCGGGCCTTCCGGCCACAGTAGCCGCTCTAGGTACTCCCGGGCCGCCGTATCGTCATGGAAGTGGGGCGCGGCGAATATATCGGTCATGACACGTCCAAAGCCTCAATTTATGCCAAAACACTAGCACTTGTGGCTTGTGGTGTCAACCATATAATCCCGAGGGGTGGGGTACTGGCCCCTTCTCTAATCGGCCGGTCGGGGTCAAGCGCTTTCAGACTATCCACTGCTGCAGTGTCGATGTCTTTCGCGGGCTCATGCTTCTCTTCGGAATCGGCACCAAGGCCCTTCCATTATGGGAGTCGAAGACGAGGTGGAACAATCTTTTGAGCGGCCTTGCCATCGGACGAACGGCAGGTCCAAGGGACCAGACGTACTCACCTCATCCATCGTCCCGCGAGGGACATCATTCCACCGCTCGGTGGAGTTCGAGTGTTCTCCTATCGTAATTGATGTGTGCAGCCCTCATGCCGCCACGACCTCTCGGGTCCAACGGAACTCAGTGCCGTCGACCCATATGCGGTGCATGATCACAGCCAACCGTCGTGCCAGCGCCACGATCGCCTTCTTCATCCCGCGGTGCCTGGCGATCTTCATCGCCCAGGCTTTGAGCCAGGACCACTTGTTAGTGCGGGTCAGCATGACCTGGGCTGCTTCGTAAAGCATCACTCGCATCATCTCGTCCCCGCACTTTGATATCGCACCGGTCCGGTTGATCTCGCCGGATTGATACTTGGATGGCGTCAGTCCAAACGACGCACCGACCGCCTTGGAGTTCTTAAAGCGTGCGGGCACGTCGACGGTTGCGCGATAGGTCAGCGCCACTACGGGACCAACACCGGGAACCGTCATTAGGCGCCGGCACACGTCATCGTCTCGAACGATGGCCAGCAAGCGGCGATGCAGGACGCCTATCTGCTCACGGAGCACCCGCCGGACAATGAGCAGCGGTTCGACCAGAATGGCCAGGTCGGGTAGGTTCTCGACCAGCTCCTTGATCCGTCCCTCGAACTTCACTGTCCCCACCATGCCCACCTTGAGACCAAAGTTACGCAAAGTACCGCGCAGGTCGTTGTCGATGGCGATGGCCTTCGACTGCAGCAGCTTGCGATGGGTCAGCAGCATCCGCAGTTTCTGACTGCGTAGCGTCTTCACATGCACCGGACGATAAAGCCCTACCCGCATCATCTGCGCGATGCCGCGCGCATCGTTGCGATCCGTCTTATTGATCTGCGCCTTCAGCACCGCCCGCATCTGCCGCGTCTCAACACAAATCACCGGCAAGCCCGCTTCGGCGGGTGCGCTGTAAAGCCACTGTGACAGCGGCCCAGCTTCCAAGCCAATTCGCTTGAAGTGATAGGCGGGGTTCGCTAGCACCGCCAACAACGCCTCGGGTTCGCTCGCCACCTTCACTTCCCGAACGATCTTGCCCGTGTCATCCACAATGCAGACGCTGGTCTCCTTGACCGACACGTCCAGTCCAGCAAAATGGTCCATGCTGCGCTTCTCCTTCTGATGCTTGAGGCCGTTCACACGGACCTCGTTTCACCATCAGCCTGAAGCGCAGCACCCAAAATCTTCAGCTATCCACAAGATCGCAGGCCGATTACCCCATCTTTTGAATTTCCGGGTGGTCCCTTTTGGATATTGCCCGTACTTTGGGGTTGAGGGAAAATACAGTACAACCTAACGGGGGGGACACAATGACCACTGTAACTATGGAAGCCGATTTTGATTCTCAGCATTGCTCTCGTGCTCTCTATGGCAACTACTGAAAGCTACGCCAGGTGTGCAGGCGAAAGTGCAGCAACTCCTGGCCCCTCTGGTAAGGGCGGCTATTGCCCGCAGGGCACTTGTTCCGAAAATGGCAATGCATGGGCGTGCAACGTCGCAAAATGCAGTACAAAGAACTGCCGAAAATAAAATGCGTCACACCTCGCGGATAGGCCGCCTCAGTTAGCGGCCTCATCGTCTTCACCAGCGCCACCAACCAACCAAGTAGACATTCAGGCATTTCAGGGATGGCCGGCTTTCGTTTCGCCGGCTGACGAAGTCTTGGGCGCCGGGGCCGGCTCGCGCACGGCACCCCACGGATCGATGGTCCGCTTCGGCGTCGTGATCTTTGCGCGTTCAACGGCGGCCTTATAGGCGTCGTCCACCGCCTGCCGCCGTTCCTCGTCCAGATCCCTTTTCTGCTGCTGCGCATGAGCCGGCAATGCCACCAACGCGATGGCCGCCGCGAACACGCCCGCTCGCAATCGTCGCCCCATGACGGCATTATACACCATCAGCCGTGAGCTGTCGTCATGCGCGCTCTGGCTTCGCCAGACCAGCCTCCCTACATTGATGCCGAAAGAGAGGCGTCATGAGAATAGCCGCAAGCCTGTCGATCGCCGTGGCCGCCCTGGCGATAGCGCTTGTTTGCCATGCCACCGAAAGCCGCGCCGGCTCGTACGGCAATGCGCCTTGGTGCGCTGTGACGAACGGTGGCGACGGCGACGTGGAATGGGATTGCGAATATCAAACCGCCGAACAATGCGGGCCGGCGGTAGTTGCCGGCAATCGCGGTTTCTGCAATCTCAATCCGGCCGGACCGCAATACACGCCGGCGCCGCCGGCCCGGCATCGCAAATATCATCACAACTGATTTGTTGACGCCCTGCGTGCTGATTAACTCGTCACGACCGCGGTGAAACGCTTTGCGGGCGGCAGGAGGGGCTTCGATGCGCGCAGGAATGGTTCTCGTCGCTCTGGTCGCGGCGATTTCGCTCGCCGGATGTTTTGACGGCCCGCAAGGCCCCGCCGGCCCGCCAGGTGCAGACGGAGCGCAAGGTCCGCCCGGCGACAAGGGCGATGCCGGGCCTCCCGGGCCGGCCGGTCCGCCCGGTCCCACGGGCGCCACCGGGCTGCACGCGCTGCGCCAAAACTGCGCCGCCGGCAGCAATTGCGATCTGACCTGCAGCCCGGGCGAGAAACTGATTTCAGCGACCTGCCCCGGCGGCACGCTCCAGATCACACGCAATGCCGATATCAATTCGGCATCGTGCAGCAACAGCCCCGGCCCGGCCTTGGCGCTGTGCATGAAACCGTGAAAGGTTGCCAATGGTGCGCGGCGAATAGCGGGTCGCGTTCGGCGCCATTCGCAACTCGCTATTCGCCCATTCGCCCTCAATGCACGACATCCTGATACGCGGCGGCACGCTGTTCGACGGCACCGGAGATTCCGGTGTCGGCGGCGATGTCGCGCTCGAGAATGGCCGCATCGTTGCAATTGGGCCCGGCCTTACCGGTGCTGCCAAAAAGATCATCGACGCCGAAAATCTTGCCATCGCGCCGGGTTTTATCGATATCAAGACCCATTCCGATTTTACGTTGCCGATCAATCCGAAAGCCGAAAGCAAGGTCCGTCAGGGTGTCACCACCGAGATCGTCGGTCATTGCGGCTTTTCCGTCGCGCCGGTGCTGCCGGGCAAAGTCGATCTGCTCAAGGATTATCTGAGCCCGAGCGCGCCGTGGCTGCCGTTCCGCGAGACGAGCTTTCCGGATTATCTGGACACCTTCCCGGCAACCGCAGTGAATGCCGGCATGCTGGTCGGCCACAATACGCTGCGGCTGATGGTGATGGGCATGGCCGAGCGCGCACCGGACCAGACTGAACTCAAGCAGATGATCGCGCTCCTGGAAGACGCGCTCGAGGCCGGCGCGCTCGGCCTGTCGTCCGGACTATTCACGCCGCCCGGCTCCTATGCCGCGCCGTCCGAAATGATCGCGCTCGGGCACGTGCTCAAGCGGCACAATGCCGGCTATTTCACCCATCTGCGCGATGAGTCCGACAAGGTGATCGCGGCTATGGAAGAAGCGATCGCAGTCGGCGAACAGTGCGGCGTGCATGTCGAGATCGTGCACTTCAAATGCTCCGGCACGGACAATTGGGGCAAGGCGGCGATCGCTCTGCAAATGATCGCCGGCGCCAAAGCACGCGGTGTCGATGTCGATTGCGACTCCTACCCTTATGCTGCCGGCTCGAACCCGCTCAAGAACCTGTTGCCGCCGTGGGTGCAGGCGGGTGGCATCGACGCGATGCTGGCGCGGCTGCGCGATAAAAATGCGCGAGAGAGAATCCGTGACGATATTGCCCGCGACGGACTGAACAACTGGGGTCGCATCCCGTCATGGGATTGCGTGCAGATTTCGATTTCGCCGCACCTGCCGCAGCATGCCGGACGCACCATCGCTGCGCTCGCCGCCGAGCGCGGCGCCGATGCGGTCGATACGCTGTGCGACTATCTCGCCGACGACCTGGGCGCAACGCGCGTACTGGTGACGTCGATCTCCGAAGACGATATCCGCACCATTGTCGCCTCCCCGCTCGCTTTGGTCGGCTCCGACGGCAATTGCGTCGCGCCCTACGGCACCGTCGGCAAGGGCATGCCGCATCCGCGCTTCTACGGCACGTTCCCGCGGGTGCTGACCCGCTACGTGCGCGAACAGAATGTGCTGTCGCTCGAGCTTGCGATCCACAAAATGACCGGCGCGACGGCGCGCGCGCTCAAGCTCAAGGATCGTGGCGTATTGAAAGAAGGCTATAGCGCCGACATCGTGATTTTCGATCCAGCCGATTTCGCCGATCGCGCCACTTACGCCGATCCGCACCAGTTCCCGAGTGGCGTGCGAACAACTGTCATTGTCAACGGCACAATCGTCGTCGAGAACGCCAAACACACCGGCGCGCTGCCGGGCATGGTGCTCAAGCGCGATCGAAGCGGTGTGGTGAGGTAAGCGGCCAGCGAAGCACGCCTCGAAGGATGCCGCCGAGGTGCCCCTTCCGTCGCCGCTACGCCTCGATGACGATCTTCGGCGCCGCGCGACCAGCGACCTGCAAGCCGTCACGCACGCGCGCAGCGATGTCGCGATAGCATTGGGCGCTGGCGCTGTCGGGTGCGGTCGCGACCACCGGCATACCGGCGTCGGATTTTTCGCGGATTGCGATGTCGAGCGGCACTTCGCCGAGGAATGGCACGCCGAGGCGCTCGGCCTCGTGACGGGCGCCGCCGTGACCGAAAATATCCGAGCGCGTACCGCAGTGCGGGCAGATGAAGGTCGACATGTTCTCGACGATGCCGAGCACCGGCACGTTGACGCGGTTGAACATGGCAATGCCGCGCCGCGCGTCGATCAGCGCCAGGTCCTGCGGTGTCGACACGATCACCGCGCCCTTGAGCGGCACCTGCTGCGCCATGGTGAGTTGCGCGTCGCCGGTGCCCGGCGGCATGTCGACTACCATGACGTCGAGCGTGCCCCATTCCACTTCACGCAGCATCTGCGTCAGCGCCGACATCACCATCGGCCCGCGCCAGATCATCGGCGTCTCTTCCTCGATGAGGAAGCCGATCGACATTATCGGCATGCCGTGACGCACGATCGGTTTTAAGCGTGTGCCGCCGATCGTTTCCGGTTTCTCGCGAATGGCGAGCAGCTTTGGCATCGACGGCCCGTAAATGTCGGCATCGAGAATGCCGACCTTGAGCCCGAGATCGCGCAAGCCCAAAGCGAGATTGACCGCCGTGGTCGATTTGCCGACGCCGCCCTTGCCGGACGCAACGGCGATGATCGATGCGACGCCGGGAATTCCGGCCGGTGCGCGTGGTGCCGGCCCAGCATTTGGCGCTGCGCCCTCACGCGGCCGCGCTGATCCAGGCGGCATTTGCGGCCGCCGTGGCGGCGCGCTCCCGCTTGCGGGGGAGGATACGGAGGGGGCGCTCGCACGCTCGGCGGTGAGTGCAACAAGCACAGAATTGACGCCCGGTACGGCGCGAATGTCCGCTTCGGCACGCGCGCGCACACTTTCCCACTGCTTCACCACGCCCGCATCGACGGTTATGGAAAAAAACACTTTGCCGTCTGCGGCGACGATTTCGGACAACTTGCCCGTATCGGTGAGCGGTTGGCCCTGAGGGCTCGAAACTTTGGCAAGCGCGGCCAACACATCGTCTTTCACGGCCATGCGCGGTCTCCGGTCCGGCCGTTCAAAGTCGTGGCGGACTATGATCTAAATAGGCTTCTCACCGTTTCGGTCAACGGTTGACGGGGCGCCGCGCTCCGGGCCATGACCAGCGCCGGATAGTGGAGGAAACAATGGCAAAGGTCGCATTTGTCGGGCTCGGCGTCATGGGCTACCCGATGGCGGGGCATCTCAAGAACAAGGGCGGCCACGAGGTCACGGTCTATAACCGCACCGGCGCCAAGGCGGAAAAATGGGTCGCCCAGTACGGCGGCAAAAGCGCGCCAACGCCGAAGCAGGCCGCCGACGGCCAGGATTTCGTGTTTGCCTGCGTCGGCAACGATAACGATTTGCGCGAGGTCATGCTCGGCGCCAACGGCATCTTTGCCGGCGTGAAGAAAGGCGCGGTGGTGGTCGATCATACCACAGCGTCGGCCGCGATCGCGCGCGAGCTCTACGACGCAGCAAAAAAAAATGGTTTCGAGTTTGTCGATGCGCCGGTTTCAGGCGGCCAGGCCGGCGCCGAGAACGGTGTGCTCACGGTGATGTGCGGCGGGGACGAGGCACCGTTCGCGAACGCGGAAAAAGTGATCGCTGCCTACGCCCGCGCTTGCAATCTGCTCGGCGCCTCGGGTTCCGGCCAGCTCGCCAAGATGGTCAACCAGATCTGCATCGCCGGCCTCGTCCAGGGCCTCGCCGAGGGTCTGCATTTCGCCATGAAAGCCGGCCTCGATATCGAAAAGCTCATCGCCACGATCTCCAAGGGTGCGGCGCAGTCCTGGCAGATGGAAAACCGCTACAAGACTATGGTCGCCGGCAAATTCGACTTCGGCTTCGCCGTCGACTGGATGCGCAAGGACCTCAATATCTGCCTCGACGAAGCGCGGCGGAACGGCGCGCACTTGCCGGCCTCAGCGCTCATCGACCAGTTCTATTCGCAAGTTCAGGCGATGGGCGGCAAGCGCTGGGATACGTCGAGTTTGATCGCGCTGCTCAACCGGTAAGGCAGCGTCGCTCAATCCGTCGGCTGAATATCGGCTGCCTTGGCGAGTTGTACGGTCGCGACGAGATCGTCCTGGACGAATTTACTGAATTCATCCACGCTCATCAGCCGCGGCTCGACGCCGAGTTTCGCCAGTTTGTCCTTCATCGCCGGATCTTGCAGCGCCTTCTCGGTCGCGTCGTGCAGCTTGTCGATAATGGCGCGCGGCGTTTTCGCCGGTGCCGACAAGCCGACCCAGAAATTGAATTCGGCAGCGGGATAGCCGGCTTCAGCGATGGACGGCACGTCGGGTAACAATGGGACGCGTTTTAGCGAACTCACCGCGAGTACGGTAAGCTTGCCGCTGCCGAGCGCCGATGCCGCGGCCGCCAAGGGGATGAAATAGTAATCGATGCGCCCGGCCATGACCTCGGTCAGGCCGTTCTCCTTGAACGGCACGTGGCGCACGTCGATCTTGGCAGCGAGCCGCAATTTTTCGCCCGCCATATGCGACGAGGAGCCAACGCCCGCCGACGCGAAGGTCAAGATGCCGGGCTTCGCTTTTGCTGCGGCGACGAGATCGGCAACGGTCTTGAAACCGCTTTCCTTCGAGGCGACCAACACGTTCGGCTGCACACCGAACATCGCCACCGAAGCGAAATCTTTTGCCGGATCGTATGGCAGGCTCTTATGCAGCACGACGCCGGTGCCCATCGAGGTCGAACTGGTGACGACCGTGTAGCCATCCGGATCTGCCTTGGCGACGTCGGCGAAGCCGACAATGCCGCCAGCGCCGGCCTTGGCCTCGATCACCATCGGCTGGCCGAGAATTTGCGAAACCTGGTCGAGCACGACGCGACCGACGGTGTCGGACGCGCTGCCCGCGGGGAACGGACTGATCACGCGGATCGGCCTTGAAGGATAATCGTCCGCACGGGCTGCGCGAAATACGCCGATAAGTGGCGAACTAGCGGCGGCTACGCAAAGCGCACGACGTGTGAGCATCGAATTCCTCCCGGGGGCTTGATGTTGTGCGAAAGCCTAGCAGACTTCCGGTGCCGTGATGCAGGTGCGCGACATTAAGCGGCAGCGCTGGGCCGCGCCGAGACCGCCGCGTGCCAGCGCTTCACGTTGGCAAGGTCGTCCGGCACGGTGAGCTTCGACACGCGCATGAAATCGACCGCAACCATCGCGGTTATATCGGCGACAGTATAATCTGAGCCAACTACGAATGGCCGATCTTTGATTTCACCGTCGAGTAACCGCAGGAATTGCGCCACGCGTGGCTTGTTGGCTTCGCCCCACGCCGCCACCTGCGGATCGACCATGATTTTCATCGCCGGATGTAAATGCTGGAACACCATCGCGACCGGAAAGAGCAAGTGGAGCTCCACGCGGCGCTGCCACATCTCGACCAATGCAATTTCGAGCGCGCCGCGGCCGAATAGCGGTGGCTCGGGGTTGAGGGCTTCGAAATAGCGGCAAATCGCGATCGACTCGGCTATCACCGTGCCGTCGTCGAGGACCAGCGCCGGCACACGCTGCATCGGATTGAGTGCGGTAAATGCGTCGGAACGCTGTTCCAATTTGCCGAGGTCGACCTGCTCGTACGGAACAGCGATGCCTTTCTCGGCCAGGAAAATCCGCACCCGGCGCGGATTTGGCGCGCGCCCGCCGTCATAAAGTTTCATCGCGCTTCCTCATTATCCCGTTGAGCGGGCGAGCTTATCGTCCCTCGCATGGACCTGCCAGAGCGCCTGTCCGGGGCCCGCAACGCAAGGCAATGCGACACCCGCCGCAATTGTAAATAAATTCTTGCCGCGCCCTGTCCGGCTCATCGTTTTAAGCCTCGTCTTAAGGAATTTGGGCCACTTTTAGCGCGAATTGTCGCCCCTGTCGGACTGCGATGCCGAATAACATCAGCGAAGCGCACGAACTTGCCTCACCAGCCGCCGCTCCGCAGACGAAGCGGCGGCTGGCGTCTCAGCACGTGCGTGAGGCGCGCGACCGGCTGACGTCGACCAGCGGCACCCGCCCCGTATTCGATTACGAATTGCTGCGGCAGTTCGCCCAGAACCGTATCTCGGCATCGCCCGTCATCCTGCTGCTGATTGTTACCATCGGCGTGCTGTCCGGCTTGTGGACCGGTGCACTGACCTCGGGCGTGTGGACCGGCGGTGCGCTGCTCATTCATCTCGTCATCATTCGCAAATGCCGAACTTTTCTTGAAGAAACGCCGACAACCGCAAATCTGCACTCGTGGCGGATGCGCTTCATCATGCTCGATTTATTCTTCGGCATGGCGTGGACATTCATCCTCATAAATCCGATCGCGCTCGACGAACAAGCTTCGACGTTCATGCTGTTCGTCATGCTGCTGGTGGTGGCGATTTCGAGCATGCTGGCGTCAAGCCTGCCGATCGCGGTTTTTGCATTGACGCTCCCTGTGACGATGTCGATCGCGCTCGACTTCGCAATGAAGGGGACTGTGCACGATTACATCCTCGCCGTCATGGCGCTGGCGGCCGAAGGGTACTTCTCGCTGCTTGCTTACCGGCTTTATTCGACCACGCTCGCGACGCTCGAAGCGCGGGCCGAAAAGGATGCGCTGATCGGCGAACTTGAGCAGTCGAAATCGATTTCCGATGAAGCGCGGCGCCGTGCCGAAGGCGCCAATATCGCGAAATCGCGGTTCCTCGCACAAATGAGCCACGAGCTTCGCACGCCGCTCAACGCCATCCTCGGCTTCTCCGAGGTGATGAAGGCGGAAATCTTCGGGGCGCACAATGTTGCCGTCTACAAGGATTATTCCGGCGACATTCACAATTCCGGCGTCCACCTTCTCAACCTGATCAATGAAATTCTCGATCTGTCACGCATCGAGGCCGGCCGCTACGAGCTGAACGAGGAAGCGGTTTCGCTCAACCGCGTGGTTGAGGATTGCCACCACCTGCTCAAGTTGCGCGCCGGCAATCGCGGCATCACCATCCACGAAATGTTCGAGCCGGATCTGCCGCGGCTATGGGGCGACGAGCGCGCGGTACGGCAGATCTGCCTCAACCTGTTGTCCAACGCCATCAAGTTCACGCCGCAAGGCGGCGAAATCTGGCTCAAGGTCGGCTGGACGGCGTCGGGCGGCCAGTACATGAGCGTCAAGGACACCGGCCCCGGCATCCCCGAAGAGGAAATCCCGATCGTGCTCGCCTCATTCGGCCAAGGCTCAAACTCGATCAAATCCGCCGAACAGGGCGCCGGTCTCGGGCTGCCGATCGCCAAGAATCTGATCGATCTGCACGGCGGCACGTTTACACTCAAATCCAAGCTGCGAATCGGTACCGAAGTGGTCGTCACCTTCCCGCCGGAACGTGTGATGTCGGCGCTTGGGCCGATTACCGACGCCGCCGCACCGCCGATCCAGCCGCAGGCGGAAGCGCAGGCTCAGGTCGGGGATGGAACGAGCCGCGCCAGGAAAGCGCTATTTGGCGCCATGGGTTAGCTTCTTGGGCTAGCTCCTTGTTTTAGCCGCCTTGCCGATTATGGTGCCGCAATCCCGCCGAGCCCGAGCATGGCCAACATCGCAACCGCTATTGAGAGTCCCTGCATGCAAGTCTGCGTCGTGCACCCGACGCTTAAGCTTTGCATCGGCTGCGGCCGCTCGCTCGACGAGATCGCCAACTGGATCAATTTCGACGGCGCGGAGCGCGCGCGACTCATGGCGCAATTGCCATCGCGGCTTGCGGCGATGTCCGGCGTGAACAGTACAGCGGCGAAAGTGTAGAGGTAGCCGCGGTGCGCTCACGCCTGTTGAAGCTCCTGCTGCTCGCGCTTGCGGTTGCGATCCTGATTATCCTCGTCCGCAACAATGCCGGTACGGTCGGCCCGCTTTCCACCGCCGACTTCGGTTCGCTGACCTACAAGATTGTGCTGCTGGTGTTCCTCGGCAGCGTCGTGCTGACAATGTTTCGCGGGCGCTTCAGCCAGGCGCTTACCGCAGCGCTATTGTGGGTTGTGGTCGGATTAGTGCTGGTGGTCGCCTATTCGTACCGGTTCGAATTGCACGCCGTGGCCGACCGCGTCCTGGTCGTACTGGTGCCAGGCCATGTTGTCTCGCATGGCCGCACAGCAGAGTTCGGACGCGCCAACGACGGCGATTTTTCCGTAGCCGCGCAGATCAACGGCGCGCGGGTCGAGATGGTGCTCGATACCGGCGCGAGCTCGGTGGTGCTGACCCGCGACGACGCCAAGGCAGCCGGATTGCCGCTCGAAGTACTCAAGTACACAGTCAATATCGATACCGCCAATGGCCGGGCGCGCGCCGCGCCGGTAACGCTCGACCGCATCGCCATCGGCGGCGTCGAAGAACGCTCGATCGAGGCGCTGGTAGCACAGCCGGGCCAACTCAAGACAAGCCTCCTGGGCATGAGCTTCCTCAACCGCCTGCAAAGCTGGGAAGTTTCTGGCGACCGCTTGCTGCTGCGCGGCTATCCCTAAATCATGCTGACCAGAAAGCGCCCTGAAATCAGCAAAAGAAAAACACTGAAGCCGAGCTCGAGCGTACGCCGCGAGAGACGGTGGGCAAGCCGTGCACCGTAGGGCGCTGCGAGGCTCGACATCGGCGCCATCAGTACGACGCCGATCAGTGAGACGAAGCCAAGCGACAACGGCGGCAGAAGTGCGTGGTCGTGCAGACCGGCCAAGACATAGCCGATCGTGCCGACAATCGTGATCGGCACGCCGAGCCCTGCCGATGTTGCGACCGCCTGATGTATCGTTTTGCCATAGAGGGTCAGCACGATGTTGGACAGCGATCCCCCGCTTATCCCCATCAGCGAGCCCGCAAGCCCGATGCCAAATCCATAGAACGTCATCGGCACCGTGCCGGGCAGATCGGTGCCGAGATTCCAACGGTCACCGGCAAACAAAAACTTTATCGCAATCAATAAAGCGATCAGCACGAATGCAATTTTGAAGACTGCAGGCGGCGCGAAGGCTGCGATCGCCGCGCCGCAACTGACGCCGATCACGGCGGGGAGCGCCCACAACCGGATCACGCGCGGGACAACGAGACCTTTCTGCCGATGCGTGAGATAGGAGCGGATCGTCGTCGGCAGAATAATGGCGAGTGAGGTGCCGATGCAAAGCTGCATGTGCACGGCTTCAGGCACGTCGAAGATGCGAAACGCTTCGTAAAGCACCGGCACGATGATCGCGCCGCCGCCGACACCGAACAGGCCGGCAAGCAATCCTGTGACGACACCGCCGATGACGATGGCCAGCGCCAGCCAGAGAATCTCGTGGAGACCGACGCCAGCAAACATTTCAATTCCGGCTTGATGACGAGTTGCGCGTCAGGCAGCGATGTGCGCCAATTCGCGGTCACTGTCGAGGACCAGAGCGAGCGCCTCGGCAAGAACCTCGGCGCCGGCATGCGGCACTGTCGCCGCGTCGGCAAGCCGGCGGCGATAGGCCCGCGCGCCCGGCACGGCGCGGAACAGACCGTGCAGGTGACGGGTGATCGCGTGCAGCCGCGTGCCATCCGCAAGCTCACGCTCGATATAGGGAATGAGCGCCGCTGCGGCGGCTTTCGGCGATGTGAACGGCGCTGGCTCGCCGAACATCAGCGGATCGACGGCGATCAGCCGCCATGGTTCCTGATAAGCGGCGCGGCCCATCATCACGCCGTCGACGTGCGGCAGATGCGCAAGCGCTTCGTCGACACCGCCGACGCCACCGTTGAGCACTACAGTAAGATGCTGATGCGCCGCCTTGAGCCGATAGACCCGCGCGTAATCGAGCGGCGGCACCTCGCGGTTTTCTTTCGGCGACAGGCCTTTGAGCCAGGCCTTGCGCGCGTGCACGATCAGCGCGTCGGCGCGCGCCTGTTCGACGCTTCGCGCAAATATTTCCAGCGCCAGCTCCGGATCCTGCTCGTCGATACCGATGCGGCATTTCACGGTGACCGGAATTGAAACCGCAGCCTTCATGGCGGCAACGCAATCGCCGACCAGCGCTGGCTCGGCCATCAGGCAGGCGCCGAAGCGGCCGTCCTGCACGCGGTCCGACGGACAGCCGGCATTGAGATTGATCTCGTCAAATCCAAGGTCAGCGCCGATACGCGCGCAGGCAGCCAGCGCCTTCGGATCGGAGCCGCCGAGTTGAAGTGCGACCGGGTGCTCGGCCGGATCGAAACGAAGAAGCCGGGATCGATCGCCATGCAGCACCGCGCCCGTGGTCAGCATCTCGGTATAGAGCAGCGCCCGGCGCGTCAGCATACGATGAAAGAACCGGCAATGCCGATCGGTCCATTCCATCATGGGAGCTACCGAAAAACGATGACCATTCATAACATCCGATTTTATCGGAGCGGCTGGCGGTGGCTGGACCGATCGGAAGGTTTGAGAGACGGCGTTAGCTTTTATTTGGTCGAGCGATGGAGGAACGTCATATCCCTGCGCCTGTAAATCGGCGACCTGAGATTTTGGAACCATCGTGATAGTGCCATCGGGCGCACGCAGGGTAACGAGCGTGTGCTCATCCGCCCATTGCTGCTCTTGAATCTGCAAGTTTGTATCGGCGGTCGACGCTGCAGCAGCGCGTTCAGATGCAATTCTCTGCATCTCAATTTTAGCGGCGCTAGCCGCGCGTGCTCCTTCAACGGTATTGCCGTAGGCAGCGCCGGGCACTGCCATCATGGCTGTCATTACCGCGGCACTTTCAGGGCCATTTTGGGTGACTTGATTGAATTGGTTGTAGCCGGCGATTTCCGAGATAGGCGGGCCCGCCAGTAGGCCGTGTTGAACGGCGGCAGCATAGTTTCCACTGGCCAAGTCGCCAGCAGCGAGCGGATTGTTTGCGTTTTCGCGCTGCCTTTTGAGGGCGTTTGCTCGGATCATCAAGGCTTTTTTCGCCTGATCGTCAAACATAGCGTGCCCAAGCGAACGCAAACTATCGGCGATCGAGGTAGTTCCATCGTCCTGTGAATTGATGACGCGGGGCAAAAATTTTGCTCTCTCATGCGGGCCCCGCGACAACCGAAGACAACGGATTCTGCCAGGGGCGAGGCGCGCCCCAGCTGGCTAATTATACCACGGTGCTGAGCGATCGCGGAGACGCGCCGCATTCTTTAGCTCGTACCCCGAGGCGCATCTCGTCGGCGATACTTGTCTGCGAACAGCCGCACGAGCTCGGCAAACGGCGCGTTGGGCCGACACGAGCGGCAAGACAGCGCCTGGATCAAGCTTGTAATCGCCGCGTCACGGTGACGGTCAATTCTGCGCAGGTCGAATTGCGGTTGTAGCGCGGCAGGCCGACAGCGCGCCCATAGGAACCAATGCCGGGCGATGTCGGTGCACACAGAGATAGACACAACCTATTGATGTTTATCAGAGATTTATAAAAAACGCCGACGATTTCATTTTTTTAATGATCCATTAGCATTTAAAATCCACTTGCGCTTAGTATTTTTTCTTTGGGAACAACCATCTAGACGCATTGTGTCGCGTCCCGGCTACGCGTAAAAAGATCGTAAAAAACGATCTTCCGGGGGCGGGGTCAGTAGAGTGCCAAGAGCAACGTTGACGAAGTCATTCGTCCGGCAATGCGGTTGCCCCGACGGCGCTCGCAGGATCGATTTTTTTGACGAAGCCGTTCCCGGTTTCATGCTCGAAGTCAGGTGTTCCGGCGGAAAGACCTTTTACCAGCGTTACCGCGATGCCGGTGGCCGCGAGCGGCAATTCAAGATCGGTCCGGCGAACGTGCTGACGGTGGCGCAGGCGCGGCGCAAAGCACGGACCATCTTGGCCGAAGCCATTCTCGGATCCGATCCCCAGCAGGAACGCGAAGAGTTACGCGGCATTCCCACGCTCGCTGAGTTCGTCCACGACTCATACCTGCCGTATGTGAAGAGCGTAAAGCGCAGCTGGCAGACCGACGAAACCGTACTGCGCGTTCACATCCTGCAAAAGTTCGGCGCCTATCGGCTCGACCAGATCACAGATCAGGGAATCGCCAGCCTGATTGCGCACATGCGCGACGCAGGCTACGCGAGCGGTACAACGAACCGAGTTCTGGTGTTGCTCCGGTTCGTTTTCAATCTGGCGAGAAAATGGGGCGTGGCAGGCTCCATCAAGAATCCGACAGCAGGATTGAAGACGGCGCCCGACGTCTGCCGCGAACGGTTTCTGACGCACGACGAAGTGGGGCGGCTGTTCTCGGCGCTCGATGCCGATGAAAACAAGGTAGCCGCTTGTGCAATTAAACTGCTGCTGTTGACCGGCGCTCGCCGTAACGAGATCACCTACGCCAAATGGGAGTACGTCAACTGGGAAAGGCGGACTCTGTTGGTGCCCCGCGCCAAATCCGGCCGGCCGCGATCGATCCATCTTAACTCGGCGGCGCTCGAATTGCTGTCGTCGATTTCCCGCACTGAAGGAAATCCACATATTTTACCGTCGCCGGTCACTGGCCGGCCTTCTCCTTCGCTGCATTTTCCGTGGTTTCGCATTCGCGAACGGGCCGGATTGTTCGACATCCGACTCCACGATCTGCGGCACTCGTTTGCCAGCTTTTTGGTCAACCAGGGTGTGTCGCTCTATGTGGTCCAAGGCTTGCTTGGACACACGCAGGCGCGCACCACCCAGCGGTACGCGCATTTGGCGAGTGATACGCTTTCAGATGCGGCTGAAATGATGCGCAATGTGGTGCTGCAGGCGGCCCAATAATTGGGGCATTATCCGATTAGATTGAGCGGTCCGATCGGAATATACTTAGCTTCGATCAGCGGACTTCTGCCGTGAGCCGTCGACGATTTGGCATTGCACGATCATTTCGAATCCGCCGTTCGGCAATTGTGCAAACGCGATGCCGGCGTCCTCAAATGCCTTGTTGATCCGGACTTGGGTAAGGTGCCTTGCTTTGACCGCCGCCTTTTCGAGCCGATAGATGGCACGCTGAGTGACTCCGGCCTTCTTTCCAAGTTCAGTTTGACTCCAGCCCAGCACCGCTCTGGCACCACGCATCCGTGCGGCAAAGGTCATAGGTTCGGATTCCACAAGCCCCGATGGTTGCGGCTTTCGGCAATCCTTCTTGATGTGCGTAGCAGGATGCAAACCGATCAGATCGCTGATGACGGGTGCTTCAGAGGGCACAAGGAAACTCGCGATTCTGCTCTTAACTGAAAAAATCCCCGGCGGAGGACCGCCGGGGATTTCCGATATCAGGCCTTGATCAGAGCGATCAGGGCACGAAGTCTCTGTGGATACGAGCGGTAAAGCTCCAGTCGTGCTGGCTTGCGGTGGAGATGGGCGTCGTACCAGCAAGAACAAGGGCCGGGGTCATTAACCCGTTAAACGTCTGCGCGGTTTGCAGGTCGGAATACAACGCTTCCACGCCCAGATAGAGGGTCTTGGTCACGTCCCACTGAAGACGCGAGCCAACTGTCCAGGTCGAGTAGTTGTTGTTGCATCCCGCAGTGGCTACGGCAGCCGTACCGACGCCTGCCCCGTTGCCGCCGCCTTCCAGCGAACACAGCATCGCGTTGGCGCTGGTATCGTACCTCGTCTGCATGTAGGCGCCGTAGAACGACTCATGCCATTGCGGAGTCCAGTAGTGCTCGTAGCTGGCGCCGGCACTCCAAGCCGTCGTCAACTGGCAGCCTGTACCGGTGGTTCCAGCAGCACCGCCGAACACGCAGTCGCTCCAAACGCCATACCCCTGGCTACCGCCGTTCACGACATCGGAAGTGCTATTGTTGCCCTGCCAGGCGTATCTGACCGCACCTTGGGTATAGTTCACCTGCGACGAGAAGTAGTCTCCCTGCGCAATCATCGGGAAATTCAACTTCAAGCCGGCACCCACGGCAAAGCCCCACTGGTCGCTAGGATGACCGGCGCCAGGAAGAATTGTCGCAGTTGTCGCGCCGCCGTAGTAAAGCGCGTTGACCTCGTGAGCGGCGCCCATGATCTGAGCGCCACCCCAAGCTTGGTCGACGCGCAGGTTGCCGACGACATCAGGCGCTTGCCAGCCACCGTAGCCATTGAGGGCAGTGGTGGCAGCATTGAGCGTACCCGCACCGATCAAGTACGGCGCTGGTGCTGGCTGCGCTCGACTGCTCGATGATCTGCGACGAACGGCGTGCTTCAGCCGACAGAGTCGCCGAGAAACCATTCCCGAGCTGCGCAGTGTAGCCCCACACCCACCAGCCGGAGTCGCCGGTATCCGACGCCATCAGTTCGCCAGCGCGATAGGCAATGGCAGCCGTGCTCCAGAAGTCATAGAACGACTGGGCAATACCGGCAGTGATGCCCGCCCACTGGATGAAGGCACGGTTCGAGTAGGTCGCGACAGGGGCCGGGCTGTTTCCGAAGTCGGTGGTGCTCAGACCGACCGCGATGTAGCTGCGGACCGTGCCATATTCCGTCTGGTTACGCGCATCCGCGGTGATGTAACCGCGTGCCCGCTCCGTCAGGTTGTTGGTCGCCCGCGACTGAGCGTTGGCAGTGAAATTACCGCCGGTCAGGTTGCCGTTGGTAGGGTCGGTGATTTCAGCGCGAACCCAGCCACCGACCTTCAAGCAGATGTCGGTACCCGGCATATAGTAGAATCCTGCCCCATACAGGCTGCAGACCTTCACGTATTCGACCGGTTTGGCCTTGACGGGAAGATCAGCTGCCTGCCCCGCAGTAACCGCAACCAGACCGGCTGCAGAACCGAGGAGGAGGCTTTTCACCATCTTCATAATGAACCTCCGATTGTTTGCCGTGGGAGGGTTCCGTCTCCGCCGGGTGATTTTTCACCCTGGAAGGTCCCCTTCAGTCCCCAATACCCGCCTCGGTCTTCTCAGCTTCCCAAAAACACCGAACCGGCTCGACTTGGGGTTCCCCCCTCCGTCGCATCGCCACCTTAGCCAAGGAGTTCCGGCACGCAATGAAGAACAGCCCGATTCAAACGCTATCCCTGCCGTTTTCGGTGAGGTGTTGCGTAAAAAACACGCAACCGATGCCTAACGAGTTTTTGGGCTGAAACCCGGAGATTTGAAATAAATCAATATAACCAAAGCCTTGCGATAAATACCGGGAATAGTTCGAACCTGAGCCGACGCGGACCATGAGATCGTCGCGTAATCACTGTCAGGCGTCCAAGACGCCTGGATTTGCTCCAAAGCGCACCGAATCCATGAAGAGAACGAACCGCGCCACCAGGAAGTAGCGAACAACGGGCTCGATATTGCGACTCGCATCACATGCACATCGTGCAATTCCGCATCTTGCAAATGATTCGCGATGGAGAATTTCCGAACGCACGAAAACCCCGAACACGCAAAAATTATTATCAGCGCAGAGCGCGATCGCTTGCAGCGATTGTTGTTGGAAGCTGCGTCCTGTCAGATTCCTTCGCCGGCGCCCGCGGAATTCTTGACCATGACATGAATGCGCTCGCGCCGTTTGCGCCCGTCCTGCAGGCTGATCTCCAGCTCAAAAACATCGAGCCCGGTAAATTCAGCCCGCGCCCGATAGAACGCGACAAAAGCCGGCGCGTCGACACCGAGACACTGCTTGATATTCGTCGCTTTCAGCGTGCCGCGTTTCACGCTCACCGCGCCGTGCGCGGGCGGAGCGACAAGCCGGATCGCCGGCAATGGGCCAGTCGTGCAATCTGATTTTATATCAACGTAGATACCGACTCGCACATCATGGCCGGGCGCCGCAGTCACCTGACGTTCAAAAAGCTCACTCTGAGCGTGCGCGGAGAACGTGCAAGCGCTGAACAGCGCCGCAGCGGCGAACGCGGTCAATATGATCAAGCGGACGAACATGCAGATTGGATTCTTCATGACCCGCCACCCTCACGCCGGTCAGGGCAGAGGGTGGCGGAGAGGAAGGGATTCGAACCCTTGATACGGCTTTAGACCGTATAACGGTTTAGCAAACCGCCGCCTTCAGCCACTCGGCCACCTCTCCGACTGCGAAAGTGCTTATAGTTTCGACCTTTCTGCGTCAAATATGGGAGGCTCTTCAAGCCTTTCCAGAGCGGATTGCCGACCAACGAAGTGGCGGCCTTCAGGACTGTCCCCGAAGCGGCCGGCGCCCGCCGAAGGTCCAACCGACGTTGACCCACCTTGACCCGTTCGCTAGCAGAATGGCCAGCGCTCACTCAGCAATGACCACTGCGATGAACCGGGAACAACGGCGAGCCGCGCGGCATCGCGGCACAAAGCCGGCGATTGGCTCGGTCACGCCTGCAGCCAGCGGCACGCTCGCCGAGCTTTTTGGCGCGGCGGTCGCGCAGCATCAAAGCGGCGCGCTGGGCGAAGCTGAGCGCCGTTACCGGCATATCCTCACGCTCTTTCCCAACCACGCCGACAGCTTGCACAATCTGGGGCTGATCGCTCTGCATGGCGGCAATCCATCAGCCGCCGTGGATCTGATTGAAAAAGCAATCAAGAACAAAGATCGTGTTGCGGAATATCACTACAACATCGCCTTGGCGTGGCGCGCACTCGACCGCATGGACAATGTGGCGGCTCATCTGGAACGAACGATCGACATTCGAGGCGATCACGCCCTCGCCCACCTCAATCTCGGCAATGTCCGCCGCGACCAGCAGCGGCCGGCAGAAGCGATAGCATGCTATGAGCGTGCAATTGCCTGCAGCCCGAACTTGGCTATTGCGCACCTCAACCTTGCCAATATCCTGTTGGAGACAAGTCGATGGGATGCAGCGATCGCCAATTACAGGCAGGCGTTGGCGCTTGAGCCGACGCATGCCGAGACGCATAGCCGTCTCGGCATCGCACTGATGACGCGGGGCAACGCCAGCGAAGCTATTTCACATTTTGAGCAGGCGATCGCACTCAAGCCAGAGCTGCCTGATGCCTATGGCCATCTTGCAAAAGCCTATTTGTCGCTTGGGCGGACCGATTTGGCGGTCCATGCGGCCCTTTGCGCGCTTGAGCAAAAGGAAACGACGGAAAGTAAGACGCTTTTCGCTCAGTGCGTCAGGCTTGTGCGGTTCTCCGCGGACGACGCCGACCGATACCGAAAATCAGTTTTGCGCGCGCTAAAGGAAGCCTGGGCTCGACCGCGCGATCTGACCGGCGTGTCTATCAGCTTGATCAAGCTCAATGGCGTTTTGAACGGCGCGATCGCCAGAGCGAATACAGTGTGGCCTGCACGCTTCGCCGCCGCGGAGTTGCACGGTTCGTCGGTAATGGCGGAGTTGTCACGCGATGAGCTGTTGCGGTGCTTGCTCGAGTGCGATCCGGTCGCCGACATCGGCCTCGAACGTCTGCTGACGAACGTGCGTCACTCCATGTTGACGAGCGACGCAAAGATTAGTGGGTGCGACGAGAACTTGCTGGTCTTCTACTGCGCCGTGGCGCGGCAGTGTTTCGTCAACGAATACGTTTTCTCAATGACCGCGGGTGAAGTCGAGCAAGCGCAGCGATTACGGACATCACTCGAAGCGGCGCTGAAGGCAGGCGAGCCATGTTCCGCGCTGTGGCCGGTCGTGGTCGGCGCCTATTTTCCGCTGCACATTCTATCGAACGCCGAAGCCCTGCTCGAGCGGTCATGGCCGCAAGAGGTGCAGGCGCTGATCGTGCAGCAGGTCAAGGAACCCGCCGAGGAACGCCGGATTGCAGCGGCGATTCCGGCCCTGACCGAGATTGCCGGCGAGGTATCGCGCGCGGTGCGCCAGCAATACGAAGAAAACCCTTATCCGCGCTGGGTCGTAGCGGGGCCGCCGGATCAGCCCCCCGTCTTCAGGGACAGCCAGCCGGGGCGGGTTCTCGATATCCTCATTGCCGGCTGCGGCACCGGCATGTCCGCGATCGAATTTGCGCGCAAGACACCCAACGCGCGCATTCTTGCGATTGATCTCAGCCTTGCCAGCCTCAGCTACGCCAAACGCATGGCGCTGTCTTTTGGCCTTACCAACATCGAATTCGCCCAGGCCGACATCGTCAGATCGGGCGCGATCTGCCAACAGTTCGATTTCATCGATGCGTCCGGCGTCCTGCACCATCTCGCCGATCCCTGGGAAGGCTGGCGGGCTTTGCTGTTGCTGTTGCGCTCGGGTGGCGGCATGCAAGTTGGGCTCTACAGCGAATTGGCACGAAAGCATATTGTTGCAGCACGAACGCTCATCAGCGAGCGTGGCTATCGACCAATTCCAGATGACATCCGTCGCTGCCGGGAGGAGATCATGGCGGCCGACGACGGATCTCTGCTGAAATCATTGACTTTGGTCGACGACTTCTTTGCGACCAGCGAATGCCGCGACATGATCTTCCATGTTCAGGAGCATCGGATCACTCTGCCCGAGATCAAATCCTTCCTGGCGGCAAACGACATGCAGTTCTTGGGCTTCACTATAGATGCGCCCACCCGGAATCGCTTTTCGACGCGCTTTCCCAACCCTGCGGCGATGGCCGACCTCGATTGCTGGCACACTTTCGAAGCCGAGGCTCCTGCCACATTTATCGGCATGTACCAGTTCGGGGTCCGCAGGCACCCGGCATCTTCGGGTGAGGCATCAAGACAGAATTAGGCGGCGTCCGGCGCCAAATTCAAGCCGCCATTGCCGGTGCTGGCGCCTCGTCTTGGCCCTTGAGCCAATCACGCGCCGCGCGTTGCGCGGCTGCAATCTCGGCTTCCGACATCTGATTGGCGATCTCACGCCGCAGCCGGATCGCCTCCGCGTTGCCCTTCACCGCGGCAAGATTGAACCACTTGTGCGCGGAGACGAGGTCGACCGGCGCGTCGCGGCCGACCGAATACATCATCCCGAGTTCGAACAGCATGTCGCCCGAAACCGGCCCGGCACCGAGCGGTGCCACGTTACTGTCGAGAATTTCAAATCGAGCCATAGTGAGATCCCCTGTCCATCTGTCATTGCCTGTCCGCATTCGCGGTGGCGACGGCTTATTTTCCCCAGCCGATATCCGGATAATCGTCAGAAGTTTTGAACGGTGGTTTAAGTAATGCGATGAATTGAATCTGAACCGAGAGCGGCCGCCCGCGGCTTTTCGGGAAGGCCGCGTTAAGCAATCACCGCCCCGCCTGCCACTTGGTTCGCGAAAATACCGGCAACTAGGCAATTGCGGCCCTGTGCACTATGTTTGCGGCCTTGCCAAAGACAGGGATCGGGAGTTGCAATGACAACGTTTCGTTCAGCAGCAGCCGCATTTTTCTTTTCAGCCGTCGCCATAATCTCTGTCGCGCCCAAATTGGTCGCACCTGCGTTTGCCGCCGATCCGATAGGGACCTGGTATACGGCCGACAAAGACAGCGAGGTCCGTATCATCAATTGTGGCGGATCGCTCTGCGGCAATCTGGTGTGGCTCAAGGAGCCTAATGACCCGGCCACCGGCCGGCCCAAAACCGACAAAAACAACGCCGACGCGAGCAAGCAGAGCCGGCCGCTACTTGGCGTGCAGATCGTGCTTGGAATGAAACCGAGCGGAACACCGGATCAATGGTCGGGCAACGTCTACAATGCCTCGGACGGCAAGACATATACTGGTTCCTTCACCATGACAGGGCCGAACACCGCCGAACTGAAGGGCTGTGTGATGAGCATCATTTGCAAAACGCAGGCATGGACGCGCGCGAATTGACGCCGTTTAGCGCGCGCGTTGTCCAAACAGCATGGCGCGCACCTTTGGATCCTTGGCGTCGACGTTTGAAGCCGCTTCGACGCGGATCGCGAAGGCGCGCTTGACCGCGGGCCGGGCGCGGACCGCCTCGTACCATCTCTTGAGATTTGGAAACTGCCCGAGGTCCTGGCCCTGCCGCTCGGCGAGACGGACCCAGCCGACACAGGCCATGTCGGCAATCGAATATCGTCCGGCCAGAAACTCCCGCTGCGCGAGTTGCGTATTCATGACGCCGTACAGCCGATTGACCTCGTCGCTATAGCGCGCGACCGCGTAGGCAATCGGCGCCGGCGCGTAGCGGCGGAAGTGGATGGCTTGGCCGGCCATCGGGCCGAGGCCGCCCATCTGCCAGAACAGCCATTCTTCGACCGCCGTTCGCGCGCGTTCGTTGCGCGGATAGAACTTTCCGGTCTTGCGGCCGAGATATTGCAAAATGGCGCCTGACTCGAACACAGAGATCGGCCGCCCGCCCGGGCCGTCGGGATCGACGATCGCCGGTATGCGGTTGTTAGGCGAGATCGCCAAAAACTCAGGTGCGAATTGCTCGCCCTTGGAAATATCGACAGGATGCACGATGTACGGCAGGCCGCACTCTTCGAGCATGATGGAAATTTTCCACCCGTTCGGGGTCGGCCAATAGTGCAGCGTGATCGGCCTGTCGTTGCACGGCCGCCTTGCCTTCCGCGTCTGCCGCTTTGCTGCGAGAGTGCGCCTGGCAGGCGCCCTCGATTTCGGGCGCTTCATGGCAATAAAAAACGGCGCCACGGAATTGCTCCACGACGCCGATCAAAGTTATGCGAGACAACCGCTGCAAACCGAGGGCGTCGGCGAGATACCAGAGGATTTGATCCACTGGCAGTCCGCCAGGGTGAGGAACGGTTCACCCGAACCCCGTCTCCATTACCGCGCGCGTTGCGCACGATCATGAAGCTCGACCCTCCGTCCCGCCGACGCCCCCGTCGGCCACCTGAGCCGGCCCGCCTCGGGAGATCATCGATCCACCTTCGGCGTAGGCCGGCCCGTGTGACACGATCTCCGACTTCAGGTGAAGCCGAAGACCGATCGCGGTGAAGACTACTTCTTCTTCCGCTTCGTCTTCTTCGCTGCTTTCGCTTTCGCTTTTCTCTTCTTCGCCATTGCTGCCCTCCTAGCCTGAGTGGATGGCGATAACGTGCAGTGCTGTCGCGAATCGACGGGCACTACCATCGGATTACTACAGCGGAAAAAAAATAACAGTGACTCTGCATAATCTTGTGCGTAACCGCTGCGTCCTTCATCCGCGTTGAGCGCACGCGCGATTAGCGGAGCAGCACCGCGCTGAAAAACTTTTTTGCAAGCGATATTCTCTCAACAAATATCGGCATGATGCAGAAGTGCCGATAAAATAGGCATTTCTTCACCGTCGAAATTTCTTTGTGCGATACGCGTAGACGCGCCTTGCTACGCCGATGAATTTAATTTTCACGCGCAGAATTTTACCGACGCGACCGCATTCGCGGCATGAAAAAAATTTTGGGCGAGATGCCTCCGCGGGGCAAGTAGAACGTCTATGGACGCGGAAAACGCGCGAATCAGCGTCAACCGATTCGCGGCGGCGGCATCATCGGCGCCTGCGCGCGGCGCCGCGGCGGCACGCTTCGGAAGAAATTCGGTTCCAATTTTATCTACGGAGGAGGCGCGCGCTATGACAGGCGCGCTTAAAAATTCCGACAAAAATTCTGCCTAAACTCCAATCCGCTTCTTCAACAGCTCGTTGACAGTCTGCGGGTTGGCCTTACCGCTCGACGCCTTCATCACCTGACCAACGAACCAGCCGATCGCCTTCGGATTGGCCTTGGCATCGGCGACCTTGTCCGGGTTCTTGGCGACAATATCATCGACGATCTTCTCGAGCGCCGACACGTCAGTCACCTGCTTCAATCCTCGCTCTTCGACGATCGTTCGCGGGTCGCCGCCTTCGTTCCAGACGATCTCGAACAGGTCTTTGGCAATTTTTCCAGAAATCATGCCTTTGGCGATCAGATCGAGAATAGTTCCGAGTTGCGCCACGCTGACCGGTGATTCCGCGACATCCTTCCCTTCCCTGTTAAGCCGCCCTGCCAGCTCGTTGATGACCCAGTTGGCCACGAGCTTGGCGTCACCCGCTCCCGCGTGACGCTTGGCGACGGCTTCGAAGTATTCCGCCATATCGCGTTCAGCAATCAGCACGTCGGCATCGTAGGCCGGAAGCATGTATTCCCGCATGAAGCGGGACTTTCTTTCGTCCGGAAGCTCCGGCAGATTTCTCTGCAAATCGGCAACGAGCGATGGCGAAAGATCGAGGGGTAACAGGTCGGGATCGGGGAAGTAACGGTAGTCGTGTGCCTCTTCTTTGGAGCGCATGGAACGCGTCTCGCCCTTGTCCGGGTCGAACAGGCGCGTCTCCTGCTCGATCGCGCCACCGTCCTCGATGATGCCGATCTGCCGCCGCGCCTCGTGCTCGATGGCCTGCCCGATGAAACGGATCGAGTTGACGTTTTTGATTTCGCAGCGCGTGCCGAGCGGGCCATTCGGCTTGCGCACCGAAACGTTGACGTCTGCGCGCAGACTGCCCTTCTCCATATCGCCGTCGCAGGTACCGAGGTAACGCAAAATCGCGCGAAGCTTGGCGACGTAGGCCTTGGCGTCCTCGGCGGAGCGCAAATCAGGCTTCGACACGATTTCCATCAGCGCCACGCCGGATCGATTGAGATCGACCAGCGACAGCGTGGGGTTCTGATCGTGCAGCGACTTGCCGGCGTCCTGCTCGAGATGCAGCCGTTCGACGCCGACGCGGATCGTCTCGCCATCAGGCATGTCGACGACGATTTCACCTTCGCCGACGATCGGTGACTTGTACTGGCTGATCTGGTAGCCCGACGGCAGGTCCGGATAGAAATAATTCTTTCGATCGAACACCGACTTCAGATTGATCTTGGCTTTGAGCCCGAGACCGGTGCGCACCGCCTGACGCACGCATTCCTCATTGATCACCGGCAACATTCCGGGCATTGCCGCATCGACCAATGACACATGCGAGTTTGGCTCGCCGCCGAACTCGGTCGAGGCGCCGGAGAACAGCTTGGCGTGGGAAGCCACCTGGGCATGGACCTCCAGGCCGATGACGACTTCCCAATAGCCGGTTTCGCCCTTGATCCACTTCGGGTTGGGTGCCGCTGTATCCATCGCGCCGTGCCGGTTTGTGGTCTGCGCGCATTTCGCCCGCACGCAATGCAATATATAGTGGCGAAAAACCGTCAAGGGAGGACTGAAGTGAAGCGCTTCCTCGTCGCCGCATTCATCCTGTTGAGCCCCGCCGCCGTGGCGCAGCAAACCTTGGCGCAGCAGCCCTTGACGCAGCAATCCTTGGCGCAGCAACCCTTGGCGCAGCAAACGGCGCCGCAAATCCCGTTCGAACTCGGTGCCGAATTTTCTCAAGCTGCCGACCGACCTTTACATGGGTGAAGCGGCGGGCGTCGCGGTTAATTCCAAGGGCCACATCTTCGTCTTCCACCGCGGTGGATCGAGTCATGGGCCGGCCTTTGCCAATACGGCCGCGCAATTGTGGGAGTTCGATTCCGACGGCCGGTTTATTCGCGAGATCGGCAAAAATCTCTATGCCTGGTCGTTCGCCCACTACGTCCGCATCGACAAGGACGACAACATCTGGGCCGTCGACAAAGGCTCGGACATGATCATTCGTTTCAACCCCGAGGGCCGCGTCACAATGGTGATCGGCCGCAAGCAGGAAGCATCCGACGCCGACACCAAGCCGTACGAGCACCTCAATCCGCCGCAGCCGGCGCAGAACGGGCGGTTCCGGCAACCGACCGATGTCACCTGGGACCCGGCGGGCGATATTTTTATCAGCGACGGCTACATCAACTCCCGCGTCGCCAAGCTGAGCAAGGATGGCGACTGGCTTAAATCGTGGGGCACGCCCGGCAAGGGCGAGGGGCAATTCAACACCGTTCACAGCATTGCCGCCGATGCTAAGGGCACCCTCTACGTTGCCGACCGCGGCAACCGCCGCATCCAGGTCTTCGACAGCGACGGCAATTTTCAGCGCTTCATTACCATCGACATTCCGCCCGACCCGGGCGCGCAGCCGGCCATCGGCAACAAGCCCGATCTCACGAACTATCTGCAGAACGGCGGCACGATGACGCCTGGCGCACCCTGGGCGCTCTGCATCACGCCACCGCCGAACCAGGTGCTCTATGTTGCCGACGCCTTCCCCGGCCGGGTCTACAAACTTGCGCTCGACGGCAAGGTGCTGGGGATGCTTGGGCGATCGGGCAAGCAGCTCAAGGAATTTGGCTGGATCCACGAAATAGCCTGTCCAAGCGAGAACACGATCTACGTCGCCGAAATCCTCAATTGGCGCGTCCAGAAGCTGATTTTGCACCCCGAGCCGCAACACTCACCTGGACACTGAGCAAGCGCCGATATTCTGCTAGGGTCGCCGGCAACGACAGCCCTCGCCCAACCTGGAGCGCGAACCATGGACGCTATCGCTGAGAAGGACCGGCTGGATGCCAAGTTGACCGAACCCCGCGCGCGCATCGGCCTGATCATCCCGTCGGTCAATCGTATGACCGAGCCGCAATTCAACTACTATGCGCCGGAGGGCCTCGGCATTCATGTCGCCCGCGGCCGCGTCGCGGGACAGCCTAACAAAACGGTGGCTGAACTGACCGACGAAATCGCTCACGCCGCAGGCACCCTCGCCGACGCCGGCCCCGATCTCATCGTTTTCCACTGCACCCACACCTCGATGAAGGAGGGTAGCGACGGCGAAGGACGCATCATTCGCCTTATTGAACAGACCACGGGCATCAAGGCGCTATCGACGTCGAGCCTAGTGAATGACGCCTTGCAGGCAATGGGCATGAAGAAGGTCGTGGTGCTCAGCCCCTATATGTCGAATGCCCCCATCATCGCCTACCTCAAGGCGGCGGGCGTTACCGTGGTGAAGGACGTCGCGCTCAAGTGCAAAGAGGCGGCCGATTTCGAGGCCGTAACGCCGCAGCAGTGGCTCGATCTTGCCCGCGAGAACGATACACCGGAAGCCGACGGCATCTTCCTGAGCTGCACCAACACGACGCAGATCGAAGCGGTGACGGCGATCGAACAGGCCCTCGGCAAGCCGGTCGTCAATAGCAATCAGGCAGTAATCTGGGGCTGCCTCAAGCGGCTCAAGGAAAAGCTAGGCGGCACGCCGGAGCTGCCGGCGCTTGGGCGGCTGATGAGCGACCTTGAGGCCTGACGTGGTTGCCGCCGCTTCGCGTGCGATCGCTTGCGCAACTGCGCTCGTCGCAGTAGCGGCCTATGCGAACACGCCGGCGCTGGCGCAGGTCGACGACGCCAGCAATTATCCGGCTCGTCCGATCCACATCATCGTGCCGTTCCCGGCGGGCGGACCTACCGACATCCTGTCCCGCATCATCGGCCAGGAAATGATGGCATCCTGGGGCCAGGGCGTGGTCATCGAAAACCGCCCCGGCGCCGACACCGCAATCGGCGCCGAAGTCGTCGCCAAGGCCGACCCCGACGGCTACACGCTGCTGGCGGCGATGGACTCGACGATGGTCCTCAATCCGCTGCTGAAGAAAGACCTGCCCTACGATCCACTCACGGACTTTCAACCGATCTCGCTCGGCGCCAAGAATATCTCGGTGCTCGAGGTCCGCGCGGACTCCAGCGCCGTGAATGTCGAGGGCCTGATCGACCTGCTCAGGGCCAAACCCAACAAACTCAATTTCGGCGGCGGCACGACAAACGGCCGGCTCGCCGCGCTTCTGTTCGAAAAACTCACCAATACGAATTTTGCGATCATTCCCTACAAGGGTAGCGCCGAGACGGTGCAAGGCCTGCTTACCGGCAGCGTCGATTTCGGTATTGACGGACTCGCGTCGAGCTATCCGCTGATCCGGGACGGCAGGTTCCGGGCTCTGGCCAAATTGAGCGAACGGCCGTTGAAGCAAATCCCCGATCTGCCGCCGCTCTCGGAGGCCGCCAGCTTGCCCGAACTGGGCGACATCTCGACCTGGATCGCATTTTATGCGCCGGCCGGCACATCCAAGGAGATCGTTGGCAAATTGCAGAGTTTCATCGCCACGATCTATGCCGATCCCGGCGTAGCGCACCGGCTCGACGAAGCTGGTATCATTGCCGTCTCGAGCACGCCCGGCGAACTCGATGCTTATGTCCGCAGCGAGACCAAACGCTGGGGCAAGGTGCTCCGCGAAGGCAATTTCGCCGTGCAATAGCCGATCGAATTAGTACGCAGCGGCCAATAGTTCGCGCACGGCGTCGGCGGTAACCGGTCGTGGCGAAGTAATTTTTCCCGCGGTGACCTCGTCGGCGACAAAATTCGTCTTGCCGTAGTCGAAACCGATTTCGCGCAGCCGCTCCGGAATTGGAAATTTCTTCAGCATGCGCGCAATCGCATCCGCCGGATCGTCGGCGCCGAGTACCTCGGCAAGACGCGCCTTGGCCTCCGGCGCCACTTCGAGATTAAAGCGCACGACATGGGGCAGGATGATCGCGTGCGTCTCGGCATGTGGCAGGCCGAGCCCGCCAAGCACATGGGCAAGCTTGTGCTGGAGCGCGGTGCCTGCGCACAACACTGTTCCCGCAAGCCACGCGGCGATCAGGCAATCGGTCCGCGCGGCAGCGGCGGAGCCGTCGGCGACCACTGCCGGCAGACTGTGGGCGAACCGGCGCATCGCTTCGCTCGCCAGACCGACCGTGACCGGCGTGCGGCTATCGACCCACAAGGCTTCGACACAATGGGCGATGGCGTTCATGCCGCTTGCAGCGCTGACCGCGGCCGGCAGGCCGAGCGTCAAGGCGGGATCGTAAAGAATGGTACGCGGCACGACCTTCATATCGCGGCCGGTGATCTTGCGCTCGCCATCGGTCATTCCGTAGATCGGCGTTGCTTCCGAGCCGGAATAGGTCGTCGGCACGGCAAGGAACGGCAGTGCGGTCTGCAAGGCGATCGCCTTGGCAAGCCCGATAGCGGCGCCACCGCCGACCGCAATGAGGCCATCGGCTTTGGTTTCGAGTGCGGCTTTCAAGCCCGTCTCGGCGACCGCCTTCGGCACATGGATAACGGCTTGCGCGTGCAGTCCTATCGCGCGCTTGCCAAGGACGTCGCTGACCTTATTGCCGAGCCGCGCACCGCTGCCGGGAGTCGCCACGACCAGCGCGCGGCCGATGTTCAGCCGCTCCGCCTCTTGCGCAACACGCGCAAGCGCGCCGGAGGCAAAGACGACGCGTTGTGGCGGAACGTCGTGGGTGAAGGCGTTAGCCGCCGTCACTTATCCTCGCGCCAGATGCCAAGTGCCTCTTGGGCCGGCCGGTCGGAGATCGAGAACAGAACCAACTCCTTGGGTGCATCATGGTGATAGCGCTTCCACGACGGCACGACAAAAACGTCATTGGGACCCCATTTGAGCACCTTGCCGTCAACCGTGGTTGTGCCTTCGCCCTCGACGCAGACGAAGATAGTGCCATCGGTGGAGCGATAGGGCTCGCCTTTGAAGCCTTTCGGCAACATGGCGAGCCACGCCCCCATCGTTGGCAACACGGAACCGCCGGTCATGGGATTGGCGTAGCGCACCCGGGCGCCGTGCCGCTTGTCGATCTCGCCCGCCTGCATCATGCGTTCCACGATCGGGCGTGTGCGCGCATAGGTGTAATTGATGACTGGGGTTCGATTTGACGCCGGAGTCCCGTCAGGCAGCACGCCCGAAGCGTAGAACGACAGCGAGTCGCCGTCCTGGCGTGTGGTGGATTGGGTCGCTTCGTCGGAATGCTCGGCAAACGACGCCTCGTAGAAATTGACTGCCGGGAAATCCAGCACGTCGAGCCACAACATCGGCTTGTCCGACGTATTGCCGTGATCGTGCGGCGCCCAGTTCGCAGTAATGACGAAGTCACCACGGGACATATAGGCCTTCTCGCCCTCGACCGCGGTATAGGCACCTTCGCCGTCCAGTACGAACCGGATGGCGGAGGAGACGTGGCGGTGGGCCGGCGCCACCTCGTTCGGCAGGATCATCTGGATCCCGGCGAACAAAGTATTTGTGGCCTTCGACTCGCCATGCATGGCTGGATTTTCCAGAATCAGAACGCGCCGCTGTGCTTCCTCGGCGGTGATTAGACCGCCGGATTCCAGAACGAAGGATTTGACATCATCGTAAGGCCAAACGTGCGGCTGACACCGCGTCACGGGCTCCTTGGTGACGACCGAGTTCATCACCTTCCAAAGCGGCGCCATGTCCTTCCCAGCGATCCGGTTGTAAAAATCCTGCCGGGCAGCCTCGATATTGTGTTTGGGATCGACTTCGCCGCTCGGTTTAGTCGCAGTCGCGACTGCCATGGTGTCCTCCGTGAAGTGCAAAAGCTGGGGTGCTTGACTTTGAATATAGTCTAAGGCCGGGCTGGCGGAAATAGCACGTAACCGCCGTAAGTTGCGGACCACCTATGCGGGAAGCCGCCTTATGAGCCTTTGGCTTAATTATTGGTGGCGCCGCCGTCCACCGCGATGGTCTGGCCGGTGACGAAGTCGCTGTCGGCCGACGACAGGAACACTAGCGCCCCCAACAGGTCCTCCGGGTATTCGTCGCGTTTGAGCGCGCGGCGCGCCAGCGACGGCGCCTGCGAATGCGCAAGATGCTGGGGATTTTCGTTGATCACGCTGTCGCTCAGCGTGAAGCCTGGGGCGAGATTATTGACGCAGATATTGTACTCGCCGAGTTCCCGCGACACCGAACGCGTGAATGCTGTCACCGCGCCTTTGGAGGTTACGTAGTGGGCAAAATTGGGAATACCGCGAGCCACTGTGCCGGAGCTGATATTGATGATCTTGCCATATTTCTGCGCGATCATGTGTGGTGCGACGTGTTTCGTCATCAGGAAGACGCCACGGATATTGATCGACATGACCTTGTCCCATAGGTCGACGTCGATCTCGGTGACCTTCTGCTCTGAGAGCGGCGCGAACAGCGCGGCATTGTTGACCAGAATATCGATCTTGCCGAAGCGCTCCATGGTCTTGGCGACCAGCACTTTCACCGCGCCCTCATCGCTGACGTCGGTCACCGCGCTCGCCACCGAATTCGCGCCGTGCTTTTGCGCGATGACTTCGGCCAAATCCTTACCGTCAGCTATGTCGGCGATCATGAGGCGGGCACCCTCGCCGGCGAGTTGTTCCGCGTAGTACCGCCCGATCCCCTTGGCGCCGCCGGTCAGAATCGCGACGCGGCCGTCGAGACGTGCCATGGCTAATTCTTTCCGGTAAGCCGCCGAACGAACTTCTCAAATCCGGCGAGCTGCTGCGTGACGATATCGATGGTTGGCTGATCGGTGAGCGCGAGCGTTTTCTCGTCGAACTTCTTGGCGGCAAACGTGACCAGGATTTCCGGCTTGCCGAACAGAAAGGCGTCGATCGAGGTCAAGCATTGCCGCAAATGATATTGCATGCGGGCGCCGCCGAGTACGCCGCCGGCGCAGGACTGGATCGCCACAGGCTTGTCCTTGAACGGCACCTCTTTCATGCGCGATACCCAGTCGATCGCGTTCTTCAATCCGCCGGGAATGCTCCAGTTATATTCCGGCGAGACGATGATCACGCCGTCAGCAGCACGGATCGCGTCCGCCCAGGCCACGGTCTCGGCGGGAAAGCCGCTCTCGACCTGGATGTCGTGATTGTAGATCGGAATCTTGTTCCAGGCCGGCGCCGGATTGATCGATAGTCCGGCCGGCGCCAGCGACGGTAGCGTGCGGGCAAGCGATGCGTTGAACGAACCTTTGCGCAAACTGCCGCAAATCGTGATGACATTAAGCGTATCGGCCATGATTTCCTGTGCGTTGCAATGCGATGAATGTGCGTGGCTGGAATTAACGTACTTGGCTGGAATTGCGGTCACAAGCCCAGATCGGCGCGCCGGGCGCGCACAAACCCTTCGTCCACGCGAGCGCAGACCTTCTTAATTATTTAGGATCGGATGATCCTTCACTGCGCCCGGTCCCGGCAACGACTGGACGAAGGCGTAGATGTCGGCAATGTCCTGGTCGGACAACACGGCGTCGGAAAAGGCGGGCATGTCGTCAGCCGGATTGCGCACCTGGCCCTTGAAGCCGTCGAACGGCAACATCGTGTGCGCCAGGATCGGCGCCGGACCGTTATACGCACCACCCTGCCCGGAGCGGCCATGACAGGTGAAGCATTCGTCGGCGAGGAAAATGCGCTTGCCGTTTGCAACATCGCCCGGCGGCGGGGCATCTTGCGCCCGCGCCATGGCAAAGCCGCCCACAAAGAGTGCGGCAACGGCAAGCACGGTGGCCGCAATTCGCTCAAACCGTTTCATCACAATACTCCTCAACGCGGATCGGTCACGACGTCGACCACAGCCGTCTCGCCCGACTTGACGACCGCGACGGCACGCGCGAGCGCGGGTGCGAGGTCATTCGGGTCGGTGATTGGTCCTTCGCCATGGACGCCCATGCCGCGGGCGATGGTGGCGTAATCGATATTCGGATCTTTCAGCGTGGTGCCGATATCCATCTTGTCGACGCCGCGTCCGTGCCGTGCCGCCATCGCCACCAAGTACATGTATTCTTGATGGTAGGCGCGATTGTTGTGCACGATATAGAGCATCGGGATCTTGTGATGCGCGGCCGTCCACAACGCACCGGGATTGAACATGAAGTCACCGTCGCCGCCAAAGGCGACAGTGAAGCGGCCGTGCTTTTTGTTCGCCAGCGCCGCACCGAGTGAAGCCGGCAGATTGTAGCCTATACCGGCTCCGCCCGAACCGCCGTTCCACTGATAGGGTTTCTTGATGTCCCAAAGCCGGTGCATCCAGCTAAGACGTATCGCCGTGCCGACTATCGAAAAATCCTCATCTTTGATCTGGTTATAGACTTCAGCGCACATCCGCGCCGTCGTGATTGGGCTCGCATCCCAGCCGATCGTCGCGTCGATTTTCGATTGCTCGACCATGGCGAGATGCGCGGCAGCAAGCTTCTTGCCGCGTTGATCGTAAGCGTCCCTGCTGCCCTCACTGATCAGTCCTCGCACTGCTTCGGTCAGCGCCGGCAACGACGATTCGCCGTCCCCCGCGATGTCGAGATCGACATCCTGCCAGCGGCCGAAATCCTGATAATTGGACTTCAAATAAAGATCGCGCACTCCGAGGGTTATGATCTTGGCTCCCGGCTTGGTTCCCGGCCGCGATTTTCGCACGATGCGGTCGCTGAAATGTGTCAGCGTGCCCCAGAGGTCGTTCATTTCGATGGCGAGGATGACGTCCGCCTGCCCGATCATGCCGCGGCGGAAGCTCTGGTTGAGCGGATGGCGCGACGGAAAATTCATACGGCCGGCATTGTCGATGACGCCGCACTGTAATGTCTCGGCAAGCGCGACGAGGTTCGCCATTCCTGCCGGCGTGCGCGCCACGCGATCGCAAACGATGACCGGGTTCTGCGCCTCAACCAGCATTTTCGCGGCTTCGGCAATAGCACCGGAATCGCCCTGCGGCGGAACCACCGGAGAGAATTTCGGCATGCGCAAATTCTGCGCGTCACGGATCGGATTCTCCTGCAGTTCGGCATCAAGCGCGAGGAAGACCGGTCCCATCGGCGGCGTAGTCGCGATCTTATAGGCGCGGACCGCAGACTCCGCGAAATGCTGCAAAGACGCCGGCTGATCGTCCCACTTGGTGAATTCGCGCACGATCTGGCCGATATCGACTCCCGCGTGCAACCATTCCGCGCCGGGCGCACGTTTGTCCGCCTCCATGATGTTGCCGCCCATGACCAGGACCGGCACACGATCGCACCAGGCGTTGTACATCGCCATGGTGGCATGCTGCAGACCGACAACGCCGTGACATGCCATCGCCATCGGCTTGCCTTCGATCTTGGCATAGCCTTGCGCCATATGGACGGCGATGTCCTCGTGCACGCAGGTTATGATTTCGGGCTTGTTGTTCCCGTGATTGATGACGGCTTCATGCAGGCCGCGATAACTCGAAGCGCAATTGATCGCCATGTACTCGATGCCGAGCGAATTGAGCACGTCAACCATGAAGTCGCCGCCGCTCGTCGTTTGATTTACCGGATCGGCCGCCGGCGGCAGCGTTTCGGCCGCAACTTGAAGGGGACCGGGTAATCCAATCTTGGATTTTTCTAGTGGAGCGGCAGGGATCGCGTTCGCGGCGCCTGGCGGGATGACGGCGGCAGCGGCGCCGACAAGGCCCGCGCCTTTGAGGAAATTGCGGCGATTCGCGTCGGCAGCTTGAAGGCGTTTCGACATTGCGTCCTCCCCGGAATGGCCTGAAGGCCGATAAAATCATCGGCTCGTTAATTGACCCGGATTCTCGCCTCACGCGTCAGTTGCGTCAAGTCGAGTTAGGCATGGGCAGCCATGCGGCTCAGGTCCGCGGCCAATTCATCAACGCTGGAGCGACGATATAGCGCCAGCTCCGTGGCGACTCCTTGAGTTCGCCCTGCCGAACCATGAAATCGGCGAATGCCTTCACGCCGTAAATCCCGGTGCCGAACTCGTCCTTGATCTGCCGTAACACGGTTTCGATCATCGAACCGCTAAGGGCCTTCGACGGCTCGTGTGTGAGAAAGATTTGCGCCGCACGCAGCGGATCGTCGTGGATGATGCGCGCGGCCTCGTCGATCGCCTTCTCGATCACCTCGGGCATCTGCGGATGCGCATCGACATAGGCCCGCGTCGCCCCGATCAGGAGGAACGATGCCTTGCCGTCGACCACGTCGGCCGAACCGAGGAGGGCGTGAATTTTGCCGTCACGAAGCGCGAGCTGCGTATACGGCGGCGACGCGAAATAGGCCGTCACCACGCCCGTCCCGTCGATCAGCGCGCTGAGCGCATCCGCCGGCGATAGCGCAATGACCTGGCCGTCGAAGCGATCGGACTTGTTGAAGAGTTTCGCCGCCTGCATTTCCAACAAGATCATCTGCGGCGCGGTCAATGACGGCATGGCAATGCGGTCGGTCGGCCCGAGGCCGGATATCGCCGTGACATTCGGCCGGTTGCTCAACAGCGTGAGCGGCATCGTGGTGATGCCGGAAACGGCGACGATCTGTTGCGGGCTGTCCTTTTTCTGCTCCCACGCGGCGAGGAACGGAGCAGTGCCGAACGGCGCCATGTCGATGGCACTGGACGCGATCGCATTCTGCATCGGGCCGGCGCCAAGGAAGCGCGGATAGGTGGCCTTGATGTCGAGGTGCTGCGCCTTGGCGTACTTCTCGACGAGTTTGAGGTCTTCGCAAATGTAGACCGGCAGAAAGGCGAGACCAAATCCGATGCCAATCCTGACTTGCTCTTGCGCGCGCGAGGGCTGCGCTACGACACACAGTGCAATGAGCGCTGCAAGCCCAAACGGCAGCCGGCGCATGAGCACATCCTTCACCGGACGGATGATCGTCTCGGCACGACTATAGTTGACCCTGCAGCCGATGAGGAGGGTTACGCGCCGTCGCCTAGAAAATGCGTCCGAAGTCGCTCCCGCGCATCAAGCGCAGCCCTCAAATCGAAACCGTTGACGATTGCGAGGCGAAAGCCGCCAGGTGGCATGGCATGCTGCTCCGGGGCGCGGTCTTCATAGAAGGTGATCTGCGCGCTGGTGACGCCAGGAATGCGCCTGATCTGCTCGACCAGCGCTGGCGGCGGATGGCGGTAGCGCCTCCCGGCCGGTCCGAACAGGACGACGCTATAACCTTCGCTCCGATCGTCGTCGTCGAAGAACCAATCGCCGCTCTCGTACAAGCCAACCAGTGCGTCGACCCAGCCTGGACCGTAAAGGTCGGGCCACTGATCGGCAAAACGCAGATGCCCTTCGATGATCGTGCCGCCGATCGTTTCCAGATTGACCATACCAGTATAGCCGGCGAGATTTTTCCGCACCCATTCGCCGCAATGCGTTTCGATTTCACCGTCAGGCTCGGCGTGCACCGTCCAATAGTCGAAGGTACCCTCGCCCGCCGGCTTACCGGTGACATGGCGCCACCAGCGCGGCTCGCCCTCGACCATGGCGATGTCGGAGGAGACGTGGCGGCCGTCGAGCAATCTCATCCAGAAGTGGCCGGGCGCGTAGTGGCGGTCGTAGTCGGATTGGGAATGGAGAATGCGGCTACCGACGCTCATGCCTTTGAGATTGATGATCGGCTTGGAAAAAACCGGAAAGCGCGGCACCGGCGTGCCATGCGGACCGGCGTCGAGCTCTTGACTTAAGGCCACCGCCAGCTTGTCGTAAATCCAGCGCTGCGCCGGATACCACTGCCACGCATCGGAGTCTTCGGTCGGAATATTGGCTGACGTCTTGATGTGCGCGAAATACTGCAAGCGCCACGGGTCGGCTTCGCAGATCGGCATGACCGCTCAGCCGTCGTCCCGCGTTCCGTCGCAGGCAAGAGCGTGCACCGCGAACATACCGTCGCTCCAGACCTCGAGCGGCGACCAGCCGCTGCCGCGTGCCAGCGCCTGGAACGAGTCGACGGTGTATTTGTAGCTGTTCTCGGTGTGAATCGTTTCACCGGCGCGAAAATCGATCGTGGTGCCGTTCACTCTCACCTTCTGCCGCCTCTTACTGGCGAGGTGCATCTCGATCCGGCTTTGCTCGCTGTTGTAGAAGGCATGATGCTCGAATGAACTGAGATCGAAGTCCGCACCGAGTTCGCGATTGATACGCGTGAGCAGATTGAGATTGAATTTCGCGGTTACACCGTCGGTATCGTTGTAGGCGCGGTAAAGAATCTTCGCGTCCTTGACCAGATCGACGCCGATCACCAGCACCGCGCCCGCGCCAAGGATGTCGGCGGCATGGCGCATGAAGCTACACGCTTCATGCGGCTCGAAATTGCCGATGGTGGAGCCGGGAAAAAACCCGACCCGCGGCAGGGCCGCAACACCGGATGGCAAGTCGAGTTTTTCGGTGAAATCCGCGACCACGGGCTGGACCGTCAGGCGCGGAAAATCGCGGCGGAGCTGGGCTACGTCCTGCTGCAGGAAATCTCCAGAAATATCGACCGGAACATAGGCTTCCACCGTCGCCGCCACGCCGAGCAGGATTCGCGCCTTGCGGCTCGAGCCAGCGCCGAATTCGATCAGCGCACAGCCCGGCGGGAATAGCGAGGCTATCGCGGGCGCGTTTTTCTGCAAAAGGGCGAGTTCGCACCGCGTCGGATAATATTCCGGCAGTGCCGTGATACGGTCGAACAAAGCAGAGCCCGAAGCATCGTAAAAATACTTCGGCGGCAACCGCTTCGGCTTCGCGGTGAGGCCGGCGATAACATCGGCGGCGAAAGGATCGGCTGGCGCAGCCGACCCCGCTGTCACATACGCGGGCTGGACGACGCGTGCCATGGCTTTGCTCAGTTTTCGTATTCGGCGAGACGCAGGCCGGCGAATTGCCAGCGCGCCGCCGGATAGAAGAAATTGCGGTAACTCGGGCGGGAATGACCGTCGGGCGTCGCCAGCGACGAGCCGCGCAGCACCATCTGATTGACCATGAACTTTCCGTTGTATTCGCCCAGCGCACCGGGCGCCGCCTTGTAGCCGGGATAAGGCGTATAAGCGCTGCGCGTCCATTGCCAGACGATGCCGAATGCATCAGCGAGCAAACCGCTCTTGGCAGCGACTTCCCATTCCCCTTCGGTCGGCAAATCCTTGCCGGCCCAGCGCGCATACGCATCGGCTTCGTAATAGCTCACGTGGCAAACCGGCGCGGCTGGATCGATAGGCCGCAAGCCGCCAAGCGTCATCGACAACCAGACGCCGTCGACTTTGCGCCAATAGCCCGGCGCTTCCCAATGTTGCGCTTCGGCGGCCGCCCAACCATCCGACAGCCATAGCGTCGGCGTCGTGTAACCGCCATCGGCCATGAATTCGAGCCACTCACCGTTGGTGACCAGCGAAGGCGAAAGCCGCACCGGCCGCAATACCACCTGATGCGGCGGCTGCTCGTTGTCGAAACAGAAGCCGTTGCCGTTGTGCCCGATCACGTGAATGCCGGCGATCGCATCCTTTAACGGCGCCCTTGACCGACGTTTGCGGCCATTGCCAACCGGCATCGTAGGCTGGATGCGTCTCATTGAATGAAAATGCATGCAGGATATCGGTGAGAAGGAGCTCCTGGTGCTGCTGCTCATGATTCAAACCGATCTCGATGATCGGAATAAGCTTGCTCAAGTCCTCGGCCGATTCAATCAGCGCACAGATCGCGGCATCGACGTGCGCGCGATACGCGCCAACTTCGGCAGCAGTCGGCCGGGTGATCAAACCGCGCTGCGGCCGCGCTTGCCGCGGTCCGGCCTGCACGTAATAAGAATTGAACAGATAAGCGAATCGCTCGTCAAACACGCGATAGCCGGGAGCGAACGGACAAAGCAGGAATTGCTCGAAAAACCAGGTGACGTGAGCCCGATGCCATTTGGTCGGACTCGCATCCGGCATCGATTGGATAACTTGATCTTCCGCGGATAGCGGCGCGGCACGGCGTTCTGTCTCGGCCCGGATCGCGCGAAACGCCGCGAGCCAGGACTCGCGGCGATTCCCGTCAGACGCCGCGACGGCCAGAGAATCATTGGCCGGATTGGACATCCGAACACGCTTGGAAACGGCGGAGCGTGACATTAAGTGGTCCGCAAGTGGCGGGGATTAATATCGGATTCGCAATAGCTGGGACGATAATCGGCGCCCCGGTCGTTGGTTCCATACATGATCTCTTAGCCGCAGACCACAAGTGATTCTGCCGCCGCTAACAAGGATGTGATCGGGCGGTAAGGCGCGCCGCAAACTGTCCAAGCTGTCCTAACTGCATGCATCGGCATATGGTTTTGCACTCGGCGGACGTTTTCGGGAGCAGGGCCGATAATGAAGAGACGTATGGCTAAAAAACGCCGCGGTCCGATGCTGCCGCGCGAACGTGCCGCGTTTTCGGCAATCGTCGACCGCGCACCGCTCAAGCTGCCGAACAACAGCCGGCTTGTGCTCTGGAGCATCGTCAATCTCGAAGTGTGGGACATTGGCAAGCCGATGGCGCGGCAAGTGCTCGCGCCGCCGGCGGGTCAGACGCTGATTCCCGACGTGCCGAACTGGAGCTGGCACGAATACGGCATGCGGGTCGGCGTATGGCGCTTCTTTGACCTGTTCAAGCGCCTGAAGATTCGCCCCACGCTCGCGATCAACGCCCGCGTCTGCGAAGATTACGCGCGCGTCGCGCAGCAAGCGAAAAGCGACGCCTGGGAATTCATGGGCCACTCCTATCAGCAAGGCCCGATACATCACGAGCCTGACCAGACGAAGATGATCACGCGCTCGCTCGACGTCGTCGAGCGATTCACCGGCAAGCGTCCTGTTGGCTGGCTTGGACCGGGCCTTACGCAGACCTTGGAAACCCCTGATCTCCTGGCGCAAGCCGGCATCAAATATATCGGCGACTGGGTCTACGATGACGAGCCGACGACGATCAAAACCGCGCATGGCCCACTAGTCACGCTGCCCTATACGATGGAGCTGAACGACATTCCGATGATGGCGGTGCAGCACCACGAGAGCGACTATTTACTCAAGCGCACCGTCGATCAATTCGACCGGCTCTATACCGAGGGCGAACACCGCGCGAAAATCCTGGCGCTCGCCGTCCACCCCTACCTCAGCGGCCAACCGCACCGGATAAAATATCTCGAAGCGATCTATGATTATGCGCGACGCTTCGACGGCGTCGAATACTGGACCGGCGAGGAGATTTTGCAGTGGTATCTGAAAGTCCGCGCATGATGACGGCTGCCTGCTGGCTACGGACAATCGCGGCGGCATGCTTGCGCATATGCGCTCGGGCCGCTAGCACTCTATTCCCCCTTCTCCTCGCGTTGGCTGCTCCGGCATCGGCGCAGAAAATAACCATTGCGGTGGTACCGAGCGTGCCGGGCGGCACTACTTACGTGGCGCTCGACAGGGGCTATTTCCGCGATGCCGGGCTCGACGTTGATATCGAGCGCATCGACTCGCTTGGAAAAGCAGTAGCGTTCCTCGCCACCAATCAGGTGCAGGTGGCCCAGGGCGGCATCAATGCGGGCTTCTATAATTCGGTGGCACAGGGCCTGCCGGTCATATTGGCGCTGGAGAGCGGCTCGTCGCCGACTTACCACCAGATCATCGTCCGCACCGATCTGAAGGATCAGATCCGCACACCGGCCGATCTCAAGGGCCGCACCGTAGGCTTGAGTTCGCCGGGCTCGACCTCGATGTACGAGGTCGCGTCCGTGCTCGCCTCGGCCAAGCTTGAACTGAAGGATATCGAAGCCAAGAACCTCGCCTTTTCGCAGATGGCGGCCGCAATGGCGAACGGCGCGCTCGATGCGGCGATGGAAGTGGCGCCGTTCACCCAGCGCATGATCGAAGAAAAAGTCGGCGTACCGTGGATCGATCCCGATGACTACATTCATCCGCTGCCGATGAGCAGCGTCGGCTACATCGTCAACACCGACTGGGCAAGGCAAAATAGCGACACCGCGAAGAAGCTGTTTGTCGCGCTGGCGCGCGCCGGACGCGACTACTGCCAAGCCTATCATCACGGGCCGAACCGTGCCGAAATCATCGATATCTTCCTCAAAAACCGCATCGGCACGGACCGCAACCTGCTCGACCGCATGGCGTGGCAGTCACGCACGCCGAACGGCGAATTCAATGTCGCCAGCATTCTCGACATGCAGGGGTTCTTCCAGCGCGAGGGCACGATCACAAAGGCCTCACCAGCGGAGAAGCTGGTCGACCCGAGCTACGCCACCGACGTGGCCAAGGAACTCGGCCCGTTTGAACTCATCAACAAGACGAGCATGCTCAAGGGCTGCCGTTAGCGAGGCGAAAATGCCGAAATCCGTCCGCCGTGTCGTGACCGGTCTCGATGTCGATGGCCGATCGACCTTCATCATCGACGCTCCTACACCGCACGTATTCAGCCGCACCAAAGGCAGCGCCATCGTGCATGAACTGTGGGAGACGACCGGCACGCCCGCCGACAATCGTGGCAGCAAGGACGCCATCGCACGCGGCCATCGCCTGGCGCCGCCGAAAAACGGCTCGGTGCTCCGCGTCATCGAATATCCGCCGGACAGCGAGCGTCTCGCGGTAATTGCGCACGATGAAAAGCTGCCTGACGACGGCTCCGGGCGCGCTGCGGCGTCCGATCGCAACAGTCCGCGCCATCCGGGCTTTCACAAGACCAGCACCGTCGACTACGCCATCGTGCTGTCTGGCGAGATCTACGCTATGATGGATGACGGCGAAGTGTTGTTGATGGAGGGCGACGTGCTGGTTCAGCGCGGCACCAATCACGCCTGGAGCAATCGCACCAACGAGATGGCCGTCGTCGCCTTCGTGCTGATCGACGCCGAGCCGGTGTGACTATCGCCGTCCGTTGAGTTCCGGCACCTCGTAATCCTCCCAGCCCGGCACATCGGCGACGTCGTAGAATTTCTCGCCGAACGGGCGCGTGGCATCGATACCGATCTGGGACGAGATGCGCATGGTGCGATCACGGCTCAGGTCAACCGAAGGATCGGACGGACCGGCCGGAACATTGTCGACGACGATGACATCGCGCGCCGGCTGAACGCGGAATGCGAGTGCCCATTCCACTTCTGTCGACGAATGCACGTCGATGTCGGGCTCGACGATCACGGTCCACTTCGGTCGGATATTGCTCGACATCGCATTGAGGATAACTTGCCGTGCCTCACCGGCAAAGCGCGGCTCCATCGCAATCACCACATAGAACGACACGCCGGCCGAGGCTCGTACCGACACCGCCTTAATGGTCGGAAACTGGCGCTTGAGCGAACGCAGGAACGACGCCTCGAACGGAATTTGCTTGAGGATATGGTTCTCGGTCACCGGCTTACCGGTGAGCAGCCCCTGAAAGATCGGCTTGGTGCGGTGCGTGATCGCCGTGATACGCGCCACCGGCTTTTGCGACGGCCGGGTGTAGTAACCTGTGTATTCGCCAAGCGGGCCTTCGAGCACGGTGTTATTAAGATCGACTTCGAATTCGATCACGACCTCGGCAGTCGCCGGCACTTTCACGTCGCAAGTCTTGCATTTCACCAGCTCGATCGGCGTGCCGCGGAAGCCGCCAGCCAGCGCCCAGTCATCGGTGGTATCCGGCACCTGCACCTGGCAGGTGTAGGCGATGACGGGATCGACGCCGATGATCAATGCCGCTTTCGGGACGATGCCGAGCTTCTTGCACTTCGCCAAATTCTTGCCGAAGCGGTGGAACGGCTGCGCCGAGTAGGACATCGTGTCCTTGCCGAGGATGAGGAAGCGGTAGTGCCCGACGTCGGGCACGCCGGTTTCCGGATCCTCTGAAACGACGATACCGGCCGTGATGTAGGGGCCGCCATCCTTCGGACTGTACTGGGGCACCGGGAAATTGCGGATGTCGATGGCGTCGCCTTCGATGATCTCCTCGTGGCAGGGCGCGCCATTCTTGGCCATCACCGGGGGGACCGGGTGGTCGAAGCCGTGCAGCACTTTCTCGAGGATAGTGTCCTCGTCAGCCTCGAACGCCAGCAGCGCCTTTTCGCGCGTGGAATAGACGCCGGCGACGAGAGGATAGTCGGTGCCGTTATTGTTGAACATGATCGCCGGTCCGTTGCGGACATAGCTCTGCTTCATGGCTTTGCCGACGTCGTTCAAAGCCACCGGGCGATTGATGTCGATCAATTCCCCATGCTGGCGCAACACATCGAGGAATTGTCGAAAATCCTGAAACGGCATTTTGTCATTCCCTAACTACATCACATCGCCCATAACAACTTCGCCCTCGCTTGGGGGCCGCTCGTAGAATTCGGGGTTCATGCGGCTCGGCAGGCCTTCGCGTTTAAGAGTCGCCTCGAACTCTTTGCGGATTGCCGGATCTTCCTGATGGTAACCGATGGCGCTGCCGCCTTTGCCGAGTTCGATGGCGCCGTAATCCATGAGCTGTTCGCCGGGCACGCCCGGTTTGCGCGCGCGCTGATTGTTCGGCCCGTGCCAGGCGGTGATGCGCAAGCCTTCTTTGCCGATGCCGAAATGCTGATGATACCAGTCACCGCTCATCGGCGCCGCTGAGACAAGGCCGACCGGCTCGTAGTCCTGCCGCAGAATTTTATCGGCCTTGCCATTTTCCCACGGCTTGGTGCCGAGTGCTTCGGGCCACGTATAGGTGTAGCCCTTGCCCTTGACGCAAACGAGCACAGCGGCGGAGGCGTGCTTGTGCGCTTTCGAGTAGCGGCCGGTCTCGTGCTGCCCGATCCACAGATAAAATCGGTTCTTCGCCATCGCCGGCTCGACGCGGCGGTAGCCAGGGGAGCGGCGGTTGTCGAGTGGCAGATCGCAATTGACGATGTCGGGAATGAGATTGGTCTTGCGCATGGCGAGGCCGCGGATCGGATCGGGCTCGAGATCGTCCTTGGGCTTGAAAAAGTCCTCGGCGCCGGAGAAGCGCTCGCTGAATGTGTAGGGGCAGTTGAAGACGAAATCCCTATTGTCGAGCACGTTCATCACATTCGGCGCGGTGGTGCCACACAACAACAAAGCCGGCGAGCTCGCCGCATTGATGATGCGGTGATGAGCATTGAGCGGAATGGTGAACAGCGAGCCCTTCTGCCATTCAAAAACGTGGCGTTTGTCCTGACCTTCCTGCCAGACTTCGGTGGTACCGCGGCCTTCGATAACCAGCACGACCTTTTCATAAAGGTGTCGCTCAACATTGAGTGCGCCGGCGCCGGGCACTTCGACGACATAGAGCCCCCAGAGGCCCTCGGTGCCGAACAGCTGGATATACGAGCCGCGCCCGCCGAGCCGCGGCCAGAGCGCGAGCGGCAAATCCTGCACGCGGCGCACGCCGATGCCGCGATAACAGGGCACACCTTCATCATTCATAAAACGATCGTAGGGCAGCGGCTGGCGCTTGAACTTGCCGTAGCCGGCATTTTCTCCCGCTGACGGTTCGTGCCAATGGACGTCGTTGGGCGTGTCATGCATCGCGGTCTCTCCGGCTTTGGCTCTCTGAACTGCGTCCGCACATATCGCCCCGCACCACACAATAGTATGTGCGAAGCCTCGCGTGCCGCCAAACTGACGAAATGGCCGCTACATTGCCGCAAGGCGGCTACGCGCTGTGGACGAAACAGCACTGTGGTCGTAGACGACGAGCCAGCCGGGCGGGGCGACGTGCAGTTTAGGAATAGCAGTCCAAGTGCCGCATTTCGCTGCTCGATTTAACGACTTGACCGAACCCGGCGTGCCATCAGAAGATACTGAAAACGCTATAGTTTTTCATTATTCCAATGTGAATGTGCGGCTTTTGCCGCTCATTTATCCTGAGAGTGACGCTGGACGAATGTTATATTATAACGTCACATTTTATGATTGCCTTGTGATACGGACCGGACGCCGGGCCGAAGACCAGGACTACGGAACTGGATGAAATGACAAAGACCTGCCGCGCTTTCCGTTTTGACCGCAATAAACGATTCAATTGCCGCTCGGCGCTCCTCTTCGCCGCGGTGCTTGGCGCTACTCTCCTCTCGGCAAGTCCGTTTGCGCATCCGGCATTCGCGCAGAACGCGACACCTGCCGCTGCGCCGGCGACATCCGCTCCGCCTACCGTCACGCCGCCCGCTGCCGCACCCACAAGCGCCGCGCCCAGCACACCAGTCCAGCCAAGCACAGCCGAGCCGGCGGCGGTTCCGGCCGTCCCTATTGCCGCCCCACAGGCTTCAACGGGCGTGTCGTCGCCGCCGGCGACCGAAGCAGAACCCGGTCAGCCATCGATCGGCCGCGCACTTTTGCCGCAAGACTTGTCGCCATGGGGTATGTTCCTCAATGCCGATCTGGTGGTGAAGGCGGTGATCATCGGGCTCGCCTTCGCGTCGCTCGTGACCTGGACGGTTTATGTCTCCAAGATGATCGAACTGCGCACCGCGCGCCGCGAAGTGCGCGATGGCCTTCGCATCCTCGGCAATGCGGCCACGCTCGCCCAGGCTCACGAGCAATTGCGCAACGGCACCAGCCCGGCGGCGCAACTCATGCAGGCCGCCGCGCAGGAAATCCGCCTGTCAGCCAATGTGCGGGGCGACGGACTTAAAGAGCGAATTGCCTGGCAGCTCGAGCGATTCGAAATGGCAACCAGCCGAAAAATCTCCCGCGGCACCGGAGTGCTTGCGACGATCGGCTCGACTGCCCCGTTCGTCGGGCTGTTCGGCACGGTGTGGGGCATCATGAACAGCTTCATCGGCATTTCGAATGCGCATACGACCAACCTCGCGGTGGTCGCTCCCGGCATCGCCCAAGCGCTGCTCGCAACCGCGCTCGGGCTGATCGCCGCTATTCCAGCGGTCATGATCTACAACGTTCTGGCGCGCTCGACCGCGCATTACCGTGCACTGCTTGGAGATGCATCGGCCCAGGTCATGCGGCTTGTCAGCCGCGATGTCGACCGCGCCAAGATGCCGCTCGCGCAAGCCGCTGAATAAGGCCAGGTCCAATGGCCATTCGTCTCGATCACGGCAGCGACGAACTCAACGAGGTGCATGACATCAACGTCACGCCGTTCATCGACGTGATGCTGGTGCTTCTGATCATCTTCATGGTGGCGGCGCCGCTGGCAACGGTCGACGTGCCGGTCGATTTGCCGTCATCGAATACCGCAGCGGCAGCAGCGCCCGGATAAGCCGGTCTTTCTCACCATCAAGACAGACCTCAGCCTCGCCATCGGCGATGACGCGATAACGCCCAGCGCCCTGCCCGCCGCGCTCGACGCGGCGACCGGGTCCAACAAGGACGAACGCATTTTCCTGCGCGCCGACCGCGCAGTGCCCTATGGCGACGTCATGCAGGTGATGAACCTGCTGCGCGGCGCGGGCTATCTGAAAGTCGCACTGGTCGGATTGGAATCCCGGGGCACGCCATGATTGCGCGGGCGCTGCCATGGTTCGAAGACGAGGATCCGCGCGATATCGTGCGCTGGTCCATCGCGGCGGCAGTCGTGGTTGGCGTCCACGCGGTCGGCGATCGCGTTTTTTCTGTTCTGGCATCAACCGGAGCAGGAACTCGGCGACGACACGCCGATCATCTCCGTCGAACTGACTGCCCCTGAAATCGATCAGCAGGAGCAGGCCAAGGTGGACACGCCGACGCCGCCGAAGGAGACCTCGCCCGACGCCGTGCTGCCGCAAGAGAAGCCGCCCGAGAAAATCGAGCAGACCAGTCCGGCGCCGCGCACAACAGTGCAGACCGAGGCCAGCGCCCCGCGCATTGATCCGTCCTGGCAAAGCCTGCTGCTCAAGCATCTGCAACAGTTCAAAAGCTATCCGAGCGGGGCGCGGGCGCGTAACGAGCAGGGCGTGGTGCTCATGGCCTTCACCGTCGACCGCGGCGGTCATGTCGTGTCGCGGCATATCGTGAGCAGTTCCGGCTACGCCGACCTCGACGCCGAGGTGCTGGCATTGGTCGAGCGCGCGCAGCCGATGCCGGCATTTCCGGCAAGCATGACTGAAGCACAACTCGATCTCACCGTTCCGATCCGCTTCTCACTGCGCTAACCGTCCTATCCGGCGTCGCCCCCTCGCCCGGCCCGTCAGGACGAGTTATGATGGCCCATCCATTTCCGGAGGAAACATGCGTACCAAACAGTGTCTGACCGCGGCCGACGTCAAAAAGATGCTCTCCGTTTGCGAGGCCGAAGCCGCCAAAAACAAATGGGCGGTCTCGATCTCGATCGTCGATGACGGCGGCTTCCTGTTGGGCGCGCTACGCATGGACGGCGCCTCGGCGATCACCGCCGAAGTGTCGATAGGCAAGGCCAAAACATCGGCCATGACCAAGCGGCCGAGCAAATTCTTCGAAGACCGCATCAAGGAGCGGCCGGCCTTTGCCGGATTTCCCGCCGGGATTCTGATTCAGGGCGCCGTGCCGGTCATGCATGCCGGCGAATGTGTCGGCGCCATCGGCGTGTCCGGCGTGCAGTCGCACGAGGACGAGCAGGTCGCGCAGGCGGGCGCCGACGCGCTGGCGTAGATTCCTTTCAGGAGGCGGATGCAGCGCGAGGTGAGGCACTGCACCGCATCCGACAAACAGATCACTCCGCCGGCACGCCCGCGAGCTGCGGAGGCGCCACCGGACTCTTCAAGGTGAGCCAGAACGTGGACAATGCCGCCATAGCGGCAAAGCCGGCGAGCACATAGAGCCCGCTGGCAAAGCTGCCGGTGTGGTCCTTGGTCCAGCCGACTGCCATCGGTCCGAAGAAGCCGCCCAGATTACCAATACAATTGATCCAGGCGATACCGGATGCCGCAGCGGTCCCGGTCAGAATCATCGACGGGAACGTCCAGAACGGCCCTTTCGAGCCGTAAAGTCCTATAGCCGCGATCGACATGCCGAAGATGGCCCACGGCGTGCCGATGTTCTGTCCCGCAATGATCAACCCGATCGCAGCGACCGTGCAGGCGAAAAACAGGTTCCAGCGCCGCTCGTTGATGCGGTCGGAGAACCAGCCCCAAACCAACATGCTGATCGCGCCGCAAACATAGGGAATCGACGAGATCCAGCCGACCTGCATGTTGGTCAGCCCGAGCTGCTTCACCATTTGCGGCAGGAACAGCAGCAGGCCGAGACTCGCGGTGACGATGCCGAAATAGTTCAAGGTCATGACGAGAACCTTGGGATTCAAGAACGACTGCCAGAAGCTCACTTTTCGCGTTGACTCGATCAAGCGGCGCTCGTCTTCAAGCGTATTGATCAGCCACGAGCGTTCCTCATCATTGAGCCAGTGTGCCTGAACGGGCCGGTCGGTGACGAAGATGAGAAAGAAAATGCCCACCAGCACCGTGGGTATTGCCTCGGCAATGAACATCCACTTCCAGCCGGCAAGGCCCAACACGCCGTTTAGCTGAAGCAAAGCCGTCGATGTCGGTGAGCCCACCACGACCGCGAGCGGCAACGCCACGGTGAATCCGGCAACGATGCGGGCGCGATGCCAGTCGGGGAACCAGTAGGTGAAAAACAGCAGCATGCCGGGATAGAGCCCTGCCTCGGCGAGACCGAGCAGGAAGCGCATGATCGTAAAACTCCAGGGACCGGTACAGAACGCGGTGGCGCCCGACAGCAATCCCCATGAAATCATGATGCGGGCGATCCAAATCCGGGCGCCTACCTTTTCCAGGATCATGTTGCTCGGAACTTCGAACAGGAAATAGCCCCAGTAGAAAGCGCCGGCTGCCAGCCCGTAAACCGACGCGTCCAGCCCCAAATCCTTGTTCATCGTCAGCGCGGCAAAGCCGACATTGATCCGGTCGAGGTAGCAGAGCAGATAGGTGAGGATGCCAATTGGCAGGAGCCGCCAATAGACCTTATGCATCGTCGGCTTTTCGACGGCAGCGGACATAATTCCCTCCCAGGAATGCAGCTTCGACCTTTTCGGCCTTTGCCCCATGATAGGCTGACTACCTGCACAATCAACCGCGCAATCCAGGGTTTCCTCTGGCGCAAACCGCTCCGCTCGGCGCGCATTGCCACCGGCGACGCGATTGGTGCATGAAGAAACGGCGAACCGCCAATGGGACAATGAATGATCAAAAAATTGAATTTTTTCGCGTTGGTGGGCCTCGCCTTTGCTTTTTGCGCCACCGCGCAGGCCGCCGAGCCCGTGCCGGTGACTGTTGGAGCAACAAACGCGGCCAGCGACGCGCCGATCTATATCGCCGACAAGAAGGGCTATTTCAGCGACGAGGGTCTGGCTGTAACCGTCACCAACTTTCGTTCGGCAGCCGACATGGTGGCGCCGCTCGGTACCGGCGAACTCGATGCCGGTGCCGGCTCGCCGTCGGCCGGGCTCTACAATGCCGTGTTGCGCGGCGTGCGCATCAAGATCGTCGCCGACAAGGCGTCCTCGCCGCCCGGCTATGGAGCGACCAAGATTCTCATCCGCAAAGATCTCATCGACAGCGGCCGGTACAAGGAACCCCAAGATCTGAAGGGCATGAAATTCGCCATGAATGCGCCGGGCGTCAGCAACACGGCCACATTGAATGCACTGCTGAAATCGGCCGGTCTGCATTACTCCGATGTCGAGACCGTCAATCTGCCGTTTCCCGATCACGTAGCGGCGTTGAAGAATAAAGGCGTCGACGCTTCGGCATCCGTCGAGCCCGGACCGACGATCGCGATCGAGAACGGCTTTGCGGTACTGCTCAAATCCGACGACGAGATCATCCCCTACCACCAGATCGCCGCGCTGATCTACTCGGAGAAATTCGCCCAAAGATCTGATACCGCGCAACACTTCATGCGCGCCTATCTGCGTGCCGTGCGTTTCTATAACGGCGCGTTGCAAGGAGGACACCTGGCTGGACCCAATGCCGATGAAGTGATCTCAATCCTCACAGCCGCAACGCCGATCAAGGATGCTGCGGTCTATCGCAGGATCACGCCGACGGGTATGAACCCCGACGGCCGCGTGAATGTGCAGAGCCTGGCCGACGACATGCAATTCTATCGCGAGCAAGGCCTCATCGCGGGCGACGTCAACCTCGGCGAGCTCGTCGACCATTCCTTCGTCGATGCCGTCGTGAAAGAGCTAGGTCCCTATAAGCGATAGGCGCGCGGAAACCGGAGCGAAGCGAAAATGTTCGGCTGGCGCAAACGTATCGGCTACATCGGGCCGACAGTCATGGAGGTCGTGCCGTATGAGTTCTACAAATACGCGCCCGATGGCGTCGGACTTGTCGGGGTCACCTGCAACATCGACGACTGGAGCGCCGAGTATTTCGACAAGGCGTTGGCGCAAGTCACCACCGCCGCGGCCTATCTCGGTTCGCGCGGAGTTGATTACATCATTCATGGCGGTGGACCGCTGGTCGTAGCGCGCGGCAAAGGCTACGAGGAGACTGTCGTCGCCGATATTGAAAAGGCATCCGGCGTCCCGGCGACGACGGGCGTACGTGCCGCGATGGAGGCGCTCCGTCATGTCGGAGCCAGCCGGATTGTGATCGCTTCGCCTTATCCCGAGCGGCATAACCGCGCGATGGCCGGCTACCTCGGCGCCCACGGCTTCGAGATCGTCCGCGCTGAAGGCATGGATGTGCCCTTCAAGCGGCTGCAGAGCGTCACGCCCGCGGACATCAAGGCCTATGTCGAGAGCGTGCTGTCGCGATCCGCCTCTTGCGACGCGATTTATCTACCGTGCCCGCAATGGCAGGCCGCCCAGACGGTCGATGCGCTTGAGCGGGAAACCGGCATTGCCGTCATCACCTACTCGCATGCGAGTTTCTTCACCGCCTTCAAGTCGCTCGGCATCGCCGATGCGATCAAGGGCCAAGGCCGGTTGCTGGCATCCCTCGCCGGACCGGGCCAATGATGGCGAAACTCAGGTTGTCGGCAGCCGCAGCGCTCGGCGTCGCGCTGTTTACCGGAGCCACGGCATACGCCGACGACCCGGCCGCCTTTTATCGCGGCAAGACCATCGAGCTTGCGATCGCGGGCGCGCCGGCGGGCGGATATGATGTCGCGGCCCGCACTCTTGCCAATCACATGAGCCGGCACATTCCCGGCAATCCCGTCATCATCGTCCGCAACATGCCGGGGGCGGCCGGCCTGATCGTCACGAATTATCTTTACAACGTCGCCAAACGCGACGGCACCACGATCGGCATGCCGACCAGCAATGTCCCGATCGAGCCGCGACTGAAGCTCCTCTCCCCCGACGGCAGCAATGTAAAATTCGACCTGAGCCAATTCGCCTGGATCGGAACGCCACTTCAGGAGCCGCAAGTCACGTGGCTCTGGCACACTGCACCCGCGACCAACGTCGACGATTTGAAAACCAACGAAGTTCTCATGGGTGCCACGACGGCATCGGCCGACAATGCAATTCTGCCGCTTTTGGCCGACCAACTCATCGGCACCAAGATGAAGGTCCTCACTGGTTATCAGGGTCAGAACGAAATCAATCTTGCGGCCGAGCGCGGCGAGGTCCAAGGCAACAATACTGGCCTCTCCAATCTCACAGTCAATAAAGCGGACTGGCTGCGCGAGCAAAAAGTGCGCATTGTCTTGCAATATGGCCGCGAGCGGCTGGCGCAACTGCCGGACGTGCCGACCGTCATCGAATTGACGCCGTCTGAAGACGATCGAGCGGCGCTGCGTTTCTACACCATCAAGTTCAGCATGGCCCGGCCGATACTGATTCCGCCTGATGTGCCGGCGGAACGCGTCGCAGTACTGCAAAAGGCGTTCGAGGAAACCATGACCGATCCCCTCTACCTCGAAGAGGCTCGGCACATCGGTCTCGACACCAACTGGCTGGGCGCCGAGGCGCTCGCGGACCAGGCGCGCGCCATTGCCGAAACGCCACAGTCTGTCATTGACCATCTGCACGCATTGCTCGCCAACGCGGGCGTCAAATAAAGCCTGCCAAAGGAGCCGTTATGGTGTTTTCAAGTTGGCGCGGCACTGTCGGCATCGTGCGGCCGACGCTGCGGACCGGCGGCTTCGAAGATTTGGTCCGTATGCTGCCAGATGGGATTGGCGTCATTCCGCTGTTCCTCAATGTACGGCGAGGCGCGGTCGACGAATTCAAGACCGTGATCCCGGCTTACGAGGAAAAAGTCGCGGAGCTTGCCGCGGCCGGCTGCGATGTCATCAATCCATCCGGTGCGCCGCCATTCATGGTGCTCGGCTATGACAAAGAGCAGGCGCTGATCAGAGCCTGGCAGGACAGATACAAAACGCGCATCTTCACCTCCGGCACCAGTCATGTCGACGCATTGCGCGCGCTCAAGGTCCGCCGTTTCATCGGCGCCACATATTTCCGCGGCGACATCAATCGCATCTACGCCAACTATTTCAACGACGCCGGCTTCGACTGTCTTGCCATGGCCGGCATGGATGTCGATTTCGATAAGGCGCAGGAGCTTTCCAGTTTCGAGGTCTACCGTTTCATCAAGCGCGAATTCCTGGCGCGACCGCGCGCCGAGGCGATCTACATGCTGGGGCCCGCCTGGCGCACCCTCGATATCGTCGAAATGCTTGAGCAGGATCTTGGCGTGCCGGTGATCCATGCCATTCCGGCGCAGTGTTGGGATATCCAGCGCCATCTCCACGTGCGCCAGCCGGTCAGCGGATTTGGCCGCCTGATCGCCGAAATGCCCGACGGGCCGACAATGTCGGTGAGCAGACCGGCACATCGAGGAAGGCGCAAGAAATGATCTTGCGGCAGACCATCGCGCTCTGCATTGCGCTGGCTGCTGCTGTGGCGCCGCGTACGGCGGCCTACGCCAACGACTTTTACCAGGGCAAGCAGATCACGATCGTGGTCGGTTTCAGCGCCGGCGGCACCTACGATGCGACTGCGCGGCTTTTCGCACGCTTTCTCGGCAAGCACCTTGCCGGCAACCCCACAATTATCGTGCGCAACATGCCGGGCGCCGGAAGCCTGGTCGCGACCATGAACCTCTTCAATACGGCGCCGCGCGATGGCACCACCTTGGGCATCATCGGCGGCGGGACTGTGCTGGAACCGCTCCTCGGTAATCCGCAGGCCCAATACGACGCACGTCAGTTTGCCTGGATCGGCGGCCGCTCGCGCGACGATTTCCTTTGCGTCGTCTGGCATACCGTTCCGGTGAGCAGTATTGCCGATGTCATGCAGCGCGAGACGGCCGTCGGCGCCACCGGGCCAGGCTCGCGCACCCTCACCTATCCAAAAGCCCTCAACGATCTGGTCGGCACAAAATTCAAGATCGTCGCCGGCTATCCGGGCGGCAACGAGATCACGTTGGCGCTCGAAAAAGGCGAGGTCGAGGGCTATTGCGGCTGGGCCATCGGCAGCATCCGGCAGCGCATGCCGCAATGGCTGCAAGACGGCACGCTCAAGGTCTTGGCCCAGTTCACTTTGGCAAAGCCCGATCTCGCCAATGTGCCGGTCGCTGGCACGTTGCCAAAAACGTCGGAAGGCCGTCAGGCAATCGAGATATTGTCCGCCGATTCGGTCCTCGCATGGCCATTAATGGCGCCGCCGGGATTGCCTGCCGAACGCATCGACGCGTTGCGCACCACCTTTGACGCCATGATGGCCGATCCCGATCTGGTCAGCGAAGCCGCGCGAGAGAATCTCGACATTGACCCCGTCGGCGGCGCCGCGATGCAATCCCTGATCGAGCGGCTTTACCAATCACCGCCGGCAGCTCTCGAACTGGTGCGCAGGATCAATGCGGCGCAGTAGGTGCTCACGACGCGGAAGCGTGGTGTAATAGCGGCAAGATAGTCCAGGGAGAATGCCGTGCTGGCGCGTACCGCATCGATGAACGATCGCGTTGCCATGTATAATGACAATGCGCTCAAGATCGGCCTTTTCGGCGCCAACTGCTCGTCCGGCCGCTCCGCCACCACGGTACCGGAGCGCTGGTCGGCGAGCTGGGAGGATTGCCTGGCGCTGGCGAAGCTCGGCGACGAAGCCGGCCTCGACTTCATGTTGCCGATCGCGCGCTGGAAGGGCTACGGCGGCATTACCGATTTTCACGGCGCCACGCTCGAGACCATCACCTGGGCGGTCGGCCTGTTGTGCGCGACCAAGCGCATGACGGTGTTCGGCACCGTGCACGCGCCGCTATTCCACCCGCTGATCGCGGCCAAGGAATTCGTCACCGCCGATCACATCGGCCAGGGCAGAGTTGGCGTCAACATCGTGGTCGGCTGGAACGAAGGCGAGTTCGACATGTTCGGCGTGCAGCAGCGCGAGCATGACTTGCGCTATGACTACGCGCAGGAATGGGTCGACATCGTCAAGCAAGCCTGGCAACGCGAAGACAGTTTCGACTTCAAAGCCGAATTCTTCGATATCAAGGCGGCGCGCGCATTTCCCAAACCGTATGGCGGAACCCGGCCGTTGATGATGAACGCGGGCTCGTCCGACGTTGGCCAAGCCTTCGCGTTACGCAATTGCGATGCATTCTTCGTGGCGAGCGCTGGAACGCGGCAGTCGCTTGCCGGAAACGCAGCGAAGGTTGCCGAGGTCAAGACTGCCGCAAAGACTCTCGGCCGCGACATCGAACTCTTCACCGTCGGACAGGTGATTTGCCGCCCGACACAAAAGGAGGCCGATGATTATTATCAGCACGTCAACATCGATAATGCCGACTGGAGCGCCATCGACGGCATGCTGGCAAACAAGAGCATGACGCCGCAAACCCTGCCGCCCAAGGAATACGAAGCCAAGCGCCGCTATTTCGCGACCACTGCCGTTGGCGGCTATCCCTATGTCGGCACGCCGGACAAGGTCGCTGATGAACTCGCTACGATCAGCCAGGCTGGGATGCACGGCATCGGCCTGTCCTTCGTCAACTTTCTCAACGAGGTGCCGTATTTCTGTGACGAGGTGCTGCCGCGGCTCGAGCGCAAGGGCGTGCGCGTGAAGCGCTGACGGTGAAATCAGAACTCTTCGAGCAACCGGCCTAAGCCGGGAATTTTATCGGCAATCCCGTTTGCCCGCAGCGCGTGCCAATAGGTCGCCGTGTTGATGGCAATTACCGGTTTGCCGAGCCACATCTCGGCCGCGGCGGCGAGCCGGACCATGCTGAGATTGGTGCCGACCTGAATGAGCGCGTCGGTGTCGAGGCCGTTGCCGTTGAGCTCGATCAGCCTTTCGCGAAGCACCGCGGGCGGAACTTCGGCGATGCCGGTCCAGCTTTTACACTCAAGACATATGTCGCGAACGACCTCGAAACCGGACTCGGTGAAATAACGCCTGACCTCAGCATTAGCGACCGGATAGTAGGGCGACAGGAAAGCGATGCGCTTCACGCCGCCATAGGCTTTGAGCGCGGCGGTCGAAGAATGCGACCCGACGCTGATGTGCACGCCGGCTTCCTGTTCGACCTTGGCGACGAACGCGTCCGCTCCCTTGGCGCCGCCATTGAACGTCACCGACGACATGCCCATGACCAGATAATCCGGCTCGCAGGTCATGACGCTGTGTACAGCGTCGAGCACGTTGCCGCCAATGACGTTTATGCCCGCCATGAAGGACTCGTTGCTGACGGCCTTGGCGTTCGGGGTAAAAATCCGGCTGTAATGATTGGTAACGCCAGCCGGCCGCATCATCTCAAAATCGGGCTGAACAACGGTGTTGGTCGAGGGCCCGATGACACCGAACTTGCGCCTCCAGCCAAGAACGTCTCTCATAAGCGAACAGCTCCGCGGGCGGGCACAGATGGCGGCCAAAAACTCACCCAGTGTGCGAGGCTCGCCCGCGGCGGGTCAAGTCCGGCGCTTCTGCGGCAATCGACCTCGGTGCAGGCGATGATGGCTTGGGCGATCATCAGCGTCTTCACCAATGGGATGCGTCCTCCAACGCACCGGAAGCCATGACGGCATATATCGAGGGTCGCAACGTCAACCTGACATTTCGGCCACCGAACCGCGGTCCGGTACGGGCGCTGCAAAACTTCGACATCGACATCCAGGAGGGTGAATTCCTGTCGATTGTCGGCCCGTCGGGGTGCGGCAAGAGCACGTTCCTCAACATCCTGTTGGGCCTGATCAAGCCGGACTCTGGTGATATATCGATCCACGGCCGGACCATCACCGGCCCCGGCACCGATCGCGCTATGGTGTTCCAGGAATTTGGGCTGCTGCCCTGGCGCACGGCGCAGAACAACATCGAACTCGGTCTCGAATTGAAGAAAGTGCCGGCCCAAAAACGCCACACCGTCTCCGGCCGGCTCATCGATCTCGTCGGGCTCTCCGGTTTTGAGGGCCATTATCCGCACGAATTGTCCGGCGGCATGAAACAGCGCGTCGGCCTTGCGCGGGCGCTGGCGACCGATCCCGAGGTCCTGCTGATGGATGAGCCGTTCGCCGCTCTCGACGCCCAGACCCGAGATCTGATGCAGGCCGAATTGCTCCGCGTATGGCGCGAGGCGCGCAAAACCGTGCTGTTCGTGACGCACCAGATCGATGAAGCAATTTATCTGTCCGACCGCGTCATGGTCATGAGCAAGCGCCCGGGCCGCGCAAAAAAGCTTTTTACCATCGATCTGCCGCGCCCGCGCGAATACGAGATGCGGGTAACGCCCGAGTTCAACGAGCTGAAACTTGAAATCTGGAATACGCTCAAGGACGAGATTACGGTCTGATCGATGGTAGAGAGTGCCGCACCGGGCATGAATTTTGTCACGCGCTACCGCAAGGTGTTGCTCGGCGGGCTCGCCGTCGCGCTATTCTTAGTCTTCTGGCAAGCGATCTTTCTTGTCGTTCCGTATAATCCCCTTTTCATCAGCAAGCCGAGCGCCATTGCCGAAGGCTTCGTCGACCTAATCGAGAGCGGCGATCTGCTCCACGATCTCGCGGTGAGCGCCGTGCCGTTCTGCTACGGCTTCGCCGCCGCCGTCGTGGTCGGCGTGCCGCTCGGCATCGTCATGGGATGGCGCAAGCGCGTCGGCGAGTCGCTCGATCCGTTGATGACTGTATTCTATGCAAGCCCGCTGGTCGCGCTCGCGCCGCTGGTCGTAATCTTCTTCGGCGTCGGAGTTGGCGGCAAAGCGGTCATCATTTTTTTCCTTTCGGTGTTCCCTTTCGTTTTCAATGCGGCCGCCGGAGTTCGCGCCGTCGATCCGCTCCTCATCAACGTCGTGCGCTCACTCGGCGGTGGCGAATGGGATCTCTATTGCAAGATCATTTTTCCGAGCGTGCTGCCCTATATCGTCGCCGCGTCCCGCATTGCGGTCGGCCGCGCCTTGATCGGCGTATTGGTCGGTGAATTTTTCGCGGCGTCCGAAGGGATCGGCTATGCGATTTCGCGGTTTGGCGACATCTTCGCCACGGACCGCATGTTCGCCTGCATTCTTACGGTGATGGCGATCGCGGTGGTTTTGACGGAAGGCATCCGCTTTGCCGAGCGAACCGCCTTTCCGTGGCGGACGGGACATTAGGCCATGGCCGAAGTCCAAGCCGCCAACGTACAAGTCGCCGTCGCTTCTGCCGCCGACACCGGAGCGCCGCGAAAGAGCCTGTGGAGTTGCTTCGAGCCCACGGTACTCGGCACCGCAACGGTTATTGCGTTGCTGCTGGTCTGGCAGTTCCTGCCCGACCTGGTGCCGATGAAGGCCGGCACCAAGCTGTTCTTCGCGGTGCCAAGCCAGGTCGCCGGCACGCTCTGGGACATGTTCGCGACCGGCATGATCTGGGCGCCGCTTGGCGTCAGCGCTTCCGCATTCGCCATCGGGCTCACCCTTGCGATCATCGTCGGCCTGCCGCTCGGCGTCCTGCTCGGCCGTTCAGTGACGCTTAACGCCATGCTCGATCCGTTCATCACCGCATTCAACGCGACGCCCCGGCTTGTTTTCCTGCCGCTCTTGATGCTGTGGTTCGGCATTGGCATGTGGTCGAAGGTCGCCGTGGTCTTCCTCGGCGCGGTGTTTCCGTTGTTGATCAACACCTACGAGGGCGTGCTCAACTCGGATCGTCTCCTGGTCAATGTGGTGCGTTCATTCGGCGCCAACGAGTGGGACATTGCGCGGCTCGTCGTGGTGCCGAATGCGCTGCCGTTCATCGTCGTGGGCTTGCGGCTCGCGATCGGCCGCGCCGTGCTCGGTGTCGTCGTGTCCGAATTCTTCGGCTCGCAGGACGGCCTCGGCGTGGTGATGGTCCGCGCCGCGAGCGAGTTCAAGGTCAATATCGTTTTCGCCGGCCTGATCGTGTTCGCCGCCCTGTCATTAGTGATGACCAGCCTGGTGAAGCTGCTGGAGGACCGCATGACCCGCTGGCGGCCTCGGCATCTCAACGCCGATTGACGTCAGTTCGATTTCGACGGCGCCTCGACATTGGTCGGCACGTAGCCCATGTCCTTGAGGGTCGGGTCGAGCAGGTTGCGGGCGAGAAACCCTTCTGGATCGGGCAGTGGCTTGTCTTCCGGCCATTGCCGCGCCGCGATCATGGTCTGCCGCCGGGATTCGAAGATTTCACGGAACAGATCCGGCGGCACTTCGGCGCCGAACGTGTTGTGCAGCTGGTCCCAGATCAGGCCGGCCTGCTCGTCATCCTTGATGCTGCCGATATGATGCCGCAACACCGCGATCGAGCCTTGCTTGTTGTCGCGGAAATACATCACCGCCTTGGCGATGGCGCGAACGATCTTCTTGACGGTCTCGGGGTTTTTCTGGACGAAATCCGCCGAGCACCAGATCGTGCCGCCGGCGCGCGGAATATAGTCACCGGTGCGCAGCAACACTTTCAGGCCGGCCTGCTGGGCGACCGCGGCGTGGGGTATAGACATCGACGCGCCCTGGATATCGTTATTGACCATCGCGGCGATACGCTCGGGCTCGCCCTGGAACGAGATGACCTTGTAATCCTTGCCGACATCCATGTGGAAGAAACGGTGCAACACCGCTTGCGCCTCATCGTAATCGGCGCCGCCGGCACGGCCGTAGCCGAGTGTCTTGCCTTTAAGATCTTCCGGCTTGTTGATCTCCTGGCGCGTGGTGATGGTCCATTGCGATTTGAGCGACTCTCCGACGATATACATGATCTTCGCGCCGCTCAGTGCGGCTTGGGCACCACCCGAAGGAATCGGGGCGCAATCGAGGTTGCCGGACAGCACGCCCGTCACCTGCGATCGCGGGTCCAACTCGACCAAGCTCGCATCCAGGCCCTCGGCTTTGAAGAAACCTTGATCCAGCGCGACATAAGTCGGCACGTGGAAACCGTCACCGCCGATGACTTTGCCGATCGTGACCTTGTTCTGATCGGCTACGGCGCTCGCAGCAAATGGCGCGGCTAACACGATCGCGACAACGGTCGTCAGTAAGAACCGGACCATGCGCATGATAACCCTCCCCCGTAGCGGGTACGAAACACGGCGATCAGCAATATTACGCTATTGCGATGCCAGCGAAACCGGTACCGGCAGCCGCCGCGACGGGCGCGGCGATCTGCCACGCGCGGGTCACTGCGCAATTCCCACGGGCCAACGGGCAGTGTAGGATTTAAGGCGACTACCTCAGCATCGTTGACTCCCGCGAGCAACCACATGCAATGGGAATGTCGAAGCCGCCTGGCCGCAGTATTTCTCGCCGCGATCTTCTTTGCACTGGCCGGCGCAAGCGCCTGGTCGCAAACTTCAGCAAATATCCGGCTGATCTTGCCATTCCCGCCGGGTGGTCCGGCCGATGTAATGGCCCGCGTCGTGGCCGAGCAGATGGTGCGACCGGTGGTCCGACTTTCGTGATCGAGAGTCATCCGGGAGCTGGCACGGAAATCGGCACCGAATACGTTGCCCGCTCGGCGCCGGATGGCAACACACTCGGAATTATCTCAAACTCGTTCGTAGTGTTGCCGCTGATCCGAAAGCTGAAATACGATCCGCTCACCGACCTTGTACCGATTTGCGAGCTGGCGGCTTTTCCACCCCTGATCGTCGTCAACAGTGGATCGCCGTACCATACGCTCGCCGATTTCATCAACGCCGCGCACGCTCAGCCGGGCGTGCTGACGCTCGCCACCATTGGACCGGCAACCTCGTCGCAAATGGCGTTCGAAATGCTCAAACATGCCGCCAAGGCGAATATCACTTTCGTTCCGTTTACCGGCTATACGCCTGCGATCCAGGCGCTGCTTGGCAACCAGGTGACCGCGGCTCTGGCCGATCTTTCAACCCTGCAGGGACAATTGCAGAGTGGCAAATTACGCGCGCTCGCTACGACGGCGAGGAAGCGGGTCGCACCGCTGCCGAACGTGCCAACCGTCACCGAACTGGGGTACAACGTCCAGGAGGAGTTCTTCGGCGGTGTGGTCGCTCCCGCGAATACGCCGAAAGAGACCATAGCCAAGCTCACTGAAATCTTCAGCGCCGCGTTGCGCAGTCCTGAGATAAAGGCGAAATATGCGAATTATGGTTTCCTTCCTGGCGGTGAATGTGGCGCCGATTATGCCGCCATCCTGCGCAAGGACTACGCCAATTACGGCCAGATCATCAAAGATGCGAACATCAAGATGGAATGACCGGCCGGCATGACCGCTCCCGAATCTATGGCGGTGTTAGCCGTACTGACACGGGCCGGCGGGTTCGACGACGCGGCATTGAGAGATGTCAGTCTCACCGGCCGTGAGCCGGTGCTGCCCTCCTCATTCGCGATCGGCACTGCGGCCCAGGCCACAATTGCGGCTGCGGCACTGGCAGCCGCGGAAGTGTGGCGGATGCGCACTGGTAAGCACCAGCACATCAGTGTGGACATGCGAAACGCCGCAATCGAGTTTCGCAGCGAGCGCTATCTGCGCGTCGACGGCAAACCGTATAAGGAATATCACGACCTCATCGCCCGGCTGTTTCGCTGCGGCGACGGCCGCTGGGTGCGGTTGCACACCAACCTGCCGCATCATCGCGACGGCCTGCTGGCGCTCCTCAAATGCGCGCACGACCCCGTGGCAGTGCAGGAGACGCTGAACGGCTGGAACGGCGAGGAATTGGAGACAGCCGCAGCTGAGGCCGGCCTCGTCGTGACCGCTTGCCGGACTTTCGCCGAATGGGACGGCCACCCCCAAGGGAAGACCGTTGCCGCCTTGCCGCTATTCACGATCGAGCAGATCGGCGACGCGCCGGCGCGGCAGTTGCCCGAGGCCGCGCGGCCACTGAGCGGCATCAAGGTGCTCGACCTCACACGCGTCATTGCGGGCCCGGTATGCGGCCGCACGCTCGCTGCTCACGGCGCTGATGTGCTCCTGATCACTGCACCGCACCTGCCGTTCATTCTCCCGCACGTCATGGATTCCGGACGCGGCAAGCTGTCGGCGTCGCTCGATCTGCGCGACCAGACGGCGCGCGAAACGCTCGCGGCGCTGATCAAGGACGCCGACATATTCGTGCAAGGTTATCGGCCCGGCGCTATAGCAGCCCATGGCTTTGGGCCGCAGGACGCGGCGCGGCTGCGTCCGGGTATTATCTATGTCTCCTTGTGCGCTTATGGTCACGAAGGTCCGTGGGCAAAGCGGCGTGGCTTCGACTCGCTCGTGCAAACGGCGAGCGGTCTCAATGCCGCCGAAGCCGAGGCGTTTGGCCAAAGCGATCCGCGGGCGCTACCCTGTCAGGAACTTGACCACGCGACGGGTTACTTGCTGGCCTTCGCGACGATGGCAGCCCTGGCGCGTCGCGCCGTGCACGGTGGATCGTGGCACGTGCGGTGTTCGCTGGCGCAAACCGGCAATTGGTTTCGGCGCCTCGGCCGCGTCGAAGGCGAGCGCTGTCCCGACCCCAAGTTCAACGATGTCCGCGACCGCCTCGAAGACAGCGCATCGGGTTTCGGTCAATTGACGGCCGTGCGCCACTCTGCGGACATGTCTGAAACTCCGGCACGCTGGGAAAGGCCCAGCGTACCGCTCGGCACGCATCCGCCGGCTTGGCCGCAATAGCTTTCAGAAGCCGAAAGATTTGAGGTTGCGCTCGATGCGCGGCAGCACCGGGGTCGCGCCGTAATGGAATTTTTCGTCGGCGATCTGCTCGTACATCCGGATGTAGCGGCGCGACAGCTCTTGCACCAGATCGGCAGGCGCATCCGGCAATTTCGCGTCGGCATAGGGATCGGAATTCTTGATGAACCACAGCCGCATGAATTCCTTGTCGAAATATTGCGGCTCTTCGCCAGCTGCAAAGCGCGCTTCGTAAGAATCAAGCTGCCAATAGCGCGACGAATCCGGCGTATGGATTTCATCGATCAGCACAAGACCGCCGTTCGCGTCCGTGCCGAACTCGTATTTGGTGTCGACGAGCAGAAGGCCGCGGCGGGAGGCGATGTCCTGGCCGCGGCGAAACAGTGCCAGCGCCGTTCGCTTTATGCGTTCGAGGAGGTCGCGGGTGACGAAGCCTTCGGCGATCATCTGTTCGGGCGTCAGCGCGCGGTCATGCACGGCCTCTTTCGTCGTTGGATCGAACAGCGGCTGTGGCAGCTTCTGATTTTTCTTCATGCCCGGCGGCAGCACGATGCCGCCGAAGTCCCGCTGGCCCTTGCCATAGCGAGTCCAGATCGCCGTGTCGGTGACGCCTGTCAAATAGCCGCGAACCACCGCCTCGACCGGCACCAGTTTGCACTTTCGTACGATGGTCACGTTCGGGTCCGGCACCGCCAGCACGTGGTTAGGCACGATGTCCTTGGTCATTTCGAACCAGCGCGCGCTCACCTGGTTAAGCACCTGGCCCTTCCAGGGAATGTGCGCGATGATCCGGTCGAACGACGAATGACGATCTGTCGTGACCAGAACGAGTTTATCGCCCCGGTCATAGATGTCGCGCACTTTTCCCGTCGTCTTTGGCCCGAGGAAATCGAAATTCGTTTCATTCAGGACGTCAGTTGCGATCTCAGCTTTGCCGCTCATTTCGCTGCCGTCAGCCCCAGGACCTTGGCAATACCCGCGAGCCGGTCGCGTTGCGCCTGCACGCTGGCGGCGAATTCGGCCGGCCCCTGAATGTCCATGATCGTGCCGATCGAGGCGATCCGCTCGGCGACCGCCGGATCGGTCGAGACGGCGCGAATATCGGCCGCCAGACTTTCACGCTCTTGCTCCGGCATCCCCGGGGGTCCGAATACGCCGCCAATGCTCTCGAACGTCAGCGCCGGATAACCGACTTCGGTCGCCGTCGGAATGTCCTTCGCCGTGGGGGCGCGCTGCTTGCTAGTAACGGCCAGAACCTTGATCTTGCCGGCCTGCATCAGCGGCTGCACCACCGCCAATGAGGTCGAGAGGACCTGGATACGCTCCTCGGCAAGGTCGTTCGGCGCCTGCATGATGTCGCGATAAGGCACCTTCACGATTTGCAAATCCATGTCCTTGATCCAACCGAAAAGCAAAAAATCCGAGATACCGGTGGCAGCGGCGGCATTGAGCTTTCCCGGTTGCGCCTTGGCCAGCGCCACGAGTTGATCGATAGTGTTGATGTTCATCGATGAGGGCACGGAAACGGCGAGCACGACGTCCGAAACACTTACGATCGGCATCAGATCATGTGCCGGGTCGAACGGTAAAGTTTCGTGCGCATAGGGAAGCACCGTGAAGATGCCAGCAGGCCCGAACCAAAGTGTGTGGTCATCGTTGGCGCTGACAAAGGCCTGAAGCGAAACGATGCCGTCGCCGCCGGGGCGGTTCTCCACAATCACCGGCTTGCCCCAGCGTGCAGACAGCCGATCCGCAAACATTCGCGCGGTAATGTCGGAGGCGCTCGCCGGATTGAACGGCAGGATGAACCGCACCGCCCGCGTCGGATAAGCCTGCTGCGCCGCCGCGCCGCCGCAGAATTGCAAGGTCACCGCGAGCGCGAAAAGACCAAATGCAATACCCGACAATGCTCTAATGGGTTGCATCCGTATTCTCCCAGCCCGACATCCGTTCATTGATCGAGTTCCTTGAAGTAGCGATAGATACCCCATTGGCTGAAGGGAATTCGCCGCTTCGAAGCCAGGTAAGCTTTTATGCGCGGGCGCTTCGCCACGCGGCCATGCAGCGCAATCAAGCCCGGCACCCTCTTCTCAAAACGCTTCATGCGCTTGGGGAAGGCGTAGCGCAGGCCTTCGACGATTTCGAACAGCGACAAATCGACATAGGTTAGCCGCCGGCCGACCATGTGTTCACCGCCGTTGTTTTTCAGCACGCGCTCGAAATAGCCCAGGAACTTCGGCATGCGATAGCGCCAGAAGTCCTGCGTGCGCCGTTTGGCGGCGGGCTTTTGCTCCTCGTAATAGACCCAGCCCGACACGGGATGATGGGTGTCATGGATATGCACCACCATGTCGGCGATGGTGAGCTGCAATTGATGCGCCCACAATTTTCCTGCTTCGTCACGCGGCGCCAATCGCAAATGCGGACCGAGATAAAGCAGTATGTTTGCAGTCTGCGCGATGACAAGTTTGCCGGCCTTGAGGAACGGCGGCGCGTATGGCGGTCGGGCACTCCGCTTATCCTCTAAAACCTTCATCATCGCCGGCACACCGCGCCTGCCCGGCCGCCGCGCGACATCGACGTAATCGGCTCCCGCCTCCTCGAGTGCCAGCCTGATGAATTCGCCGCGGCCTTGGATGCTCGGCCAGTAATAGAGCTCGTAACGCATCACCCGCCCTCGTCTAGCATTTTCCTTGGAACATGGCCATTCCGGAAAGTGATATCCGCCCTCGGATCAAGTCCAAGGGCAGACTTTTTAAGATCATTCTTTAGCCCGCAACTTTGTACTGCTCGTCGGTAACCGGCTCCAGCCACTCGACATGCTTGCCGTCGAGCGCTTCCTGCATGGCGATGTGTACCATGACGGTGTTTGGACTGGCCCCGTGCCAATGCTTCTCGCCGGGCGGAATCCAGACCACATCGCCGGGACGGATTTCGCGCATCTTGCCGCCCCAGACCTGCACCCGGCCGAATCCAGAAATGACGGCGAGCGTCTGGCCCAACGGATGGGTATGCCAGTGCGTGCGCGCCCCTGGCTCGAAACGCACCATACCCGAGCGCACGCGTGCCGGCGCTGGGGCCTCAATGATCGGATCCTGCCAGACGACGCCGGTGAAAGAGTCCGCGGGTTCCCGGCGTGACGGCCTCGAGCCGCAAGGGTGGATATCCATGTTCGCCTCCTAGTGTTAGGGCCCTTCCCTGCCCATCAATGGCCAGGACAGGCCGCGATCCAGTAAGATAGTGGAAATTTTGCCGTGATACTCTTGGTATCGCCGCATTCAAGCCGGCATAGCTGTAATATGCGATGTGTGCTGGGATGGATCGTGGCAAAAAAGTCTAGCAGTATTGCATTGCGGCTGGTGGTCTTGCTCGGCGTCGGGCTCACGCTCGGGGCTTGCAGCAAGTGCGATATCCCCACGCCTTGGGAGAATAGCATCTCCAAGAATACGCCGGGGTCATGCCATGACGAGCCGAGGCCGCAGTAGAACCCCCAGCCGCAGGGTGTGGAGCACTATTGCTTCACGGTCTCATCCGCGACCGGTGCGGCTGCATTACCGCTGACGCGTCGGCTCTCGCCGTTTGGCGTAAAGACGCCGTCCGGCGGCAGTTCATGGCGAGACCGCAAGTAAGGATCAGCAAGCTGCCGGGGCGACAGCCCGGTAAAGGCCCGTTGATTGCGGCCGCTCCACCAAGTCCAGATCAGCCGGCACAAGAGCAGGACCAGGGCAAGCTGGAAAATCAAGCCGAGCACAGACGCTGCGCTACTCAGTCCGCCGAATAGACCGTGCCCGAAGAACAGACCAAGCAATCCCGCGCCCAGAAACCCAGCGGCAAAACCACCCAGCAACCCCGGCCGATTGAACAGTTCGCCAAGTGTACCGCTCTGTGTTCCGGGGGCCGGATGGTCAAGCGCTGCCACGACGAGGTAAGAGGATGCGGGTGAAGCTGGCAACACAAAACTCGGCATCGAGTATCTGACGAAGCTGCTTTGACCCTTCAATTGCGCGTCGCCGTCGCCGGTCCAGATCAACAGCGCCGCGGCCAGCACCACGAACGTGGCGAGCCGCCTTCTGCACCAAGTCTGCGATATCGATTCGAAGGTTCTATCCACGGCCGGCGCTCCGCAGCGCGCATCGACCAGCACGCGAAGCTACTGATACGCGATAGCGATTTCTTCCGACCTGTCGCAAAGCGTCGCACGCGCCATAAGCACAGGGCTGCTCTGCGACGAAGCAGAGGTGGAATGAAATTCTAATCCAACGGTTCAAGCCGCAAAATTTCGGCGCCGTGATTGTTGCCGGCCCAGAACGTCACCGGCGTAGTTGAATTATCGACAAAAACACGCCGTATGTTGGTCGGACGCGGCAGTAGATATTCGACCGTGCCGCCGGTTTGCGGGTCGAGGCGCAGCACACGGTCACTCGCCATTCCGCCGCTCCACAACTGGCCGTTCTTGTCCATAAAGACGTCGTAGGGATAGGTGTGCGGCGTCGGCACGTTCCATTCCTTGTACGATTCCGTGCCGGTGTCGAACATTCCGATCTTATTAGCGGCAAATTCGGTGAACCAGAGCCGGCCCCGCTCATCGAGCATGGTGCGACGCGGACGTGATTTCGGCGTCGGCGTCGGATAGATCGTTGCTTCGCCGGTCTTGGCATCGACGCGGCCAATATTCTCGTCGCCGAAATCCATGAAATAGAGATTGTTTTGCACGTCGGCGGCCATTCCGTAAGGCGAGTGCTGATGACCCGCCAGAAACTTGAACGGATCAATCAGCTCGTATCGTCCGGTTTTTAAATCGAGCCGCGTGATCGACTGCCTGGCGACGTCGTTACTCCAGACCTTGCCGTCGACCTGCCAGGAGCGCGGCATCACCATCGACTGCTGTGTGGCGTTGTCATTGAGTGCGGCCTGCACCGGAAAAATCTGAAAGGTTTTTGTCGCCATGTCGAACTTGGCGAGCCCGGCCTGAAACATCATGGCCAGCCACAGATTGCCGTCTGCATCGGCCTCGAGGTCGAGCGTGCCCGTGGGCGAACCGGGCTTGAGAACAGGGATGGGATAGTCGTGATTCTCGCCGGTCTTCGGATCGAGTTCGCCGAGGAAGTTTTCGACAAAATTCGAATACCAGACATTCCCCTGTACGTCGGTGCGCACGTCATGCGGCGCGATGGTTTTCCGTGGCAACTGATATTCGGTGATGACAACGTGAGTGGCGCGGCCTTTGGGCCGCGGCAGCGTCTGCAGTTCGTAAGGCCACGTCGGATCGCCGCTCAGGTTCACCGTCGCGAGATAAGCGGCGAGCTTGCGCACCAGATCGTCGCGTACGTCGCGTTCGACAAGCCGGGACTGCACACGCGCTTGCGTCGTGTTGTTGGCGTATTCCGCCATGCGCCTGAGAACGGGAACGAAGGTCTCGGCGTTATAGGTCGAACGCACAATGCGCTCGAACGTGTGGCAGCTCATGCACTCGATCAGCGGCCGCTTCTGGTCGGGCGCGCCCGGCATGCTCATGAACCACTCGGCATTGGTGAGTTGCGCGGCGAGATCAGCCGTTCGCCGAAGCCTGATGGCGACGCCGATTGAGGCCGGGCCAACATCCACCGTTTGCGGGCTGTCGAGATCGTATCCCACCGCACGGATGCGCAGCGTATAGTGCCCCGGCGAGAGCCGACCATCCGGGAAATGGAACCGTCCGTCCTCGTCGCTCACGACGGTTACGGTAATGGGAGAGCCGACCTGTCGGGCGCTGACCAGCACACCCTCCATCGCGCCTTCCTCGGAGGAACTGACCGAACCCGACAACGTCTGGGTCGACGCCGGCGCCGCCCAGAGGCAGCAGATGACAAACGCGCCAACCGCACCAGGCCGCAACCGGCCAGGCGCACGGAAATAACGGCGCAGCGTGCCGAAAGTCACTGCTTCTGAAGATAACACTCGATTTCAACCGGTTCTTTGGGATCAGAGCTCGGACGGCGCTCGACGCTTGTTTCCTTATAACCGTCCTTGGCGCAGCTGACGGTGATGTCTTTCGGATCGACCTCCTTACCGAAACCCGGAATCTTGTAGACACCCATGATGTCGGTACGGGTGACCAGCGCGCCGCGATCCTTGAGCGTCGCCGTCACTTTCGCATCGGATATGCCGGGACCGTCGACCTCGCGCACGAAGCCAAAATAGGATGGGCCGTCGTCTTCGTTGATCTCGTCGTCGGTGAAGCCGACGCCACCGGCCCGGGACGAACCTGGAACGGCGAGGGTAAATACAAGAATCAGAGCGACGCACAGGCACACACGATCGAGCGTCATGCGGTCTCTTCCCAGATGAGCCGTATCCCGGCACTGCACTCGAACCGTCAGCACTAACGCGTGATACCACTTATCGCGTCAGTGAGCGACTGAGAAGAGTGGGAGCGTTACGGCCGCTGCAGTCGCTTAGTTGGATGCATCTTCAGCGGAATCGGCCTGCCAAAACCAGCCGGATATGAACCTGATGCAAGCTGCGCTGTATGGCGCGTTCTCGTTGCTTGGCGGACAGGCGGACGCATGCAAGTCTACGCGTCCATGCGCGTCGGATGCTGTCACGGGCTCGCTTACCGCCACATTCTTGCGTGGGTGGATCTCCGGCAAGACACCGCCATCGATGAACCTGATGCAATCGACGCTATATGGAACGTCATCGGTATCCGGGCACAACGAAGCGCCCGGCTGCGCGGTCTTTGCGGCAGCCGGCGTCGCGACGACGATGCGGTGTCCATGCTCGATCCACAGCATGCCGGCCGCCAAGACGGTCACAATAGCCAAGCCGATCCTGGAGAGAACCATCTTGAGTCCTCATTGCTTGGCGGCGAGCGTCCACCACGGCATCAGCGAATAGACGACATAGGGGATCGCAAGGATCGGGAATATCCAGACCAGCGATAGCGGGATTTTGCGGGTGACGCGCTCGGGCAGCAACATTGCGATGATACCGAGCGCAGCCGCGATGAGGATGGTCGTCAATGTCCAGCCATACCACAGCATGTTCGGTCCTTCGCCATTCCTCGCCCCTTCATAGCCCCAGACCAGGCGATCCGTCGCCGGCCAGAACGTGACCAGCGGCCAGTTCAGAAACTGGATCACGCAATAAACGACGGGACCGGAAATGGAAAAAGTCGTTGCGAACGTCTTGAACTTGCTCGACGCCGCCAATGACGGTGCCGCCGTTCCGGATGTGGTTCGCGTGGTGGTGCTCATGATCCGAATCCTCGCGCGTTGTTAAGGACGTGGCCGACGATAAAGAGAAACCAGCACATCGTGGCCAGAACGAGCGTTACGCCCTTGCGTGCATTGTCGTATTCCGGGTTCTGCGCATTCTTCCAGAAATACCAATAAGCCGGCAGCAGCACGAGGCCGAGTGTCGCGACATGCTCCTTGAAATCGAAGAAGCCGCCGGTCTTGTAATAGTGCCCCGCCTCGAGCGGAATGCGGATGGCGATGCGGTACTTGGTGTAGATGTAAGACCCAACGATATAGGTGAGAATCCACAGCAGGCAGACTGCCGTGGCATATCCCGCGGCGGGGACCGCGCGAAAGCGCGTGACAATGCCGCCGGCCGCTTGCCGGGCTGGCAATGCGACCGCCATGGCTTGGTGAGTTAGCGCCCCAAGAAGGCCCACCGCCAGGATCAGGTGGACGAACAGCCAGATGGTCCAGAATGCATTGATGGATATCAAGTCGGTCATGAGCTTCCCTCCATTCGCATCATCTCGTTGCCCGAGATTTTATGCGTGCACGGCCCAGGCGGGATGTCCCGGCCAGCATAGACGCGCGACTCTAACGTGCAAACGCGCGTTCGACAATGACTCTAACGTCATGATGCGCGTCCGTTATGCGGGGCCACGCCGGAGCCGATAGCCGATCAGTTCTGCTGCTTGACGTGGAAGATAACTGGCAATGTAAAGGATAATCCTTCGTCGGCGACGAGCGGTGGCGGCGGCGGGACAGGATCGGAGCGTTGCAGCATCGCGAGCGCTGCTTCATCGAACGAGGTATCGCCTGACCCTTTGACAATATGCATCGCCTGCACATGACCGATCCGGTCAAGGACGAAGCTGACCACGACTTGCGCGCTCTGCATAACGCGATCGGCCGGATAGCGCTTGAACTTGTCGAGGTGCGCCGCGAGTTCTTTTTCCCACGTCAACTTTTCGCGCACAGCATTATTGCCGGTTCCCTGCGCGGGAGCTACGGAGCCTGGCGATTCGGGGGCGTTAATTACGGTGGGTGTGGCGGTCGCCTCGGTCGCGACCGATGCTTCCGAAGGATCGGCCGCAACCGTCGTCGTTTTCGGGGTTTCGGTTGGTTTCTTCGCGTCGGTCGGCGAGACGACCCTCTCGGGGTCGTCGGTCTCGGTCGACACGGCTTTTGGCAAATCGGTTTGCTCGACAACCTGCTTCTGCTCGACGACGGCCGGAGACGCTGCAGAAGCCTCAGTATCCGGCCCGACCGGAAGATCGGTGGGATCGAGTCTCGGCGAAACCAGCTCGACACCGATCTCGATAGCCGCCGCGCCGAGGTCATCGTCCGTATCGGGTTGCATGGCAGCCAGAGCGAGCGCGACGCAACCGGCATGGATCGCAACTGCGCCGAACGCGGCCAGAATCCAAACGGTTCGATTCGAATGTCGCGGCATCCCGTGATCGGACATTTGCGCGGTGTCATTGCCCATCGAGCCGTTCATCACGGTTGGACGCTCGCCGGAGAGGTTTGAACCGAATCGTCTGGTACACCCTCGAGCGCAACCAGCGCGATTTTATAATATCCGCCGATGCGCAACCGCTCCAGCACGTCCATCAATTCGCCGTAAGGCACGCCACGATCGGCGCGCAGGAAAATGCGGCGGTCCTTGCCTCCGTCCGCAATGGCATCCAGCGAACGTACGAGATCGACGCGTTTGACCGGGGTCTCGCCTATGGCGACGGCAAGGTCGGACTGGATCGTGACGTAAGTCGGCTTATCCGGCTTTTTCTCCGGCATCGCGGTCGAGGACGGCAGATCGACGGGCAGGTCCACGGTCGAAAGCGGCGCCGCGACCATGAAGATGATGAGAAGCACGAGCATCACGTCGATGAACGGCGTCACATTGATGTCGTGCGCTTCCTCGAAGTCGTCATCATCGTCGTCGAGGTCGCCGAGCACTACGGCCATGGCTCACTCCGCGGCACGGGCGATCATTCGGCCGTGGATACGGTCGAGATCGCGCGACAGCAGACGGCCGATGGCGCCGGAGCCGCGGCCGACAAGGTCCAGATAACTTTTCGTCGTGCGGGAGAAATGGTTGTAGATAATGACCGCGGGGATCGCGGCACCGAGGCCGACGGCGGTCGCGAGCAGCGCCTCGGCAATTCCAGGCGCTACGACAGCAAGGTTGGTCGTCTGCGCCACTGAAATCCCGATGAAGCTGTTCATGATTCCCCACACCGTGCCGAACAGACCTACGAACGGCGCGGTCGCTCCAATGGTCGCGATGGCAGCCATGCCGTAGCGTACCGCACGCGCTTCCATGCGCAGGATTTCGGAAAAACGCGATGCCGCACGTTCCTTGATGCCGTTCTCGCCGCCACTGTCGGCCGATAGCCGTACCTCCTGCGTCGCCGCCGCCAGCAATGTGGCCAGTACGTTGGCCGTCGACCCTAAGGCCAACTGCGCTTCGCTCAGAGAGCGGGTGTCGGCGATCCGGGCCAGCGCCTGGTTGAGTTGCTTTCGAGCGCGGGTGAGCTGGATGGTCTTGGCAAAAAAGATCGTCCACGTCACAAGCGACGCGAAGACCAGGCCGATGATCACCGCCTTGACCAGAATGTCCGCCGACAAAAACATCGACCACGGCGACAGGTCACGCAAATTGCCGACCGTCCCTTTCGGTTTCACCACTGTTTCGGGCGTAGCTGCGACGTCTGAAAGAACCGGCGCCGTTTGCGGCCGAGCAACCGGAGCTGCGCCGTTCATTGGCTGCACTTGGACGGGTACGGGCGCTTGTTGTGTGCCAACGCCAGCTGGCTGTTGCGTGCGTGCCGGAGTTCCCAGCAGTAAAACCGCAAGAGCGATCGCCGCGCCGCAAGCTCGCAGAAGGTTTTTCATACCTCGGCCCAATAACGGATAAGGTTATGATAGAGGCCAGTGAGCTTTACGACCTCGGCGTCGTTACGCCCGAGCCGTTCGACTAAACCCTGTATCGCGTGATCCAGATCGAAGATCATACTGCGCGCATGAGTGTCGCGGATCATACTCTGCAACCAGAAAAAAGACGCCACTCGAATACCTCGCGTGATCGCCGTCACGGTATGCAGGCTGGTGGCGGGATAAAGCACCAGATCACCGGCCGGCAATTTGACCTCATGTGAACCGTAATAGTCTTCGACGACCAACTCCCCACCATCGTACTCCTCGGGTTCGGAGAGAAAGAGCGTCACAGACAAATCTGTGCGGATACGCATCCCGGTCAGATGATCGCCGCGCACGGCGTTGTCAACATGAACTCCGAAATGCTGACCGACACCGTAACGATTGAACAGCGGCGGGAAGATGTGACGGGGGATTGCGGCGGAAACAAACAACGGATTGGCAGCCAGCGCCTTGATGACGCGCTCGCCCAATGTCCGCGATAAGTCGCCGTTTGGCGGCAATTGCTCGTTTTTTTTGACCATTGCGGACTGCGCGCCGGCGGTCGAGCGGCCATCCTCCCACGTGGCTGCGTCCATGACCCCGCGAAATTCCGCCACCTCGGCCTTCCTCAGCACATTCGGCACGCAAACGAGCATTCATTTCCTTTTTTAGAATTAGAATAACTTCAATATTTGGCCGCCAGCTCGATGCCGACAACTCGTCCCGGAGCGACGAGAACGAACGGCGCTCCGCTTTGATAAAACGCATCGTAGTAGAGCTTGTCAAAGATGTTGTTGGCGAACACCTTCCACTTCCAGTTCTTGCCAAGCTTGCCGGTGACAAAGGTGTCGAAGCGCCAATAGCTGGGGAGCGCGGTCCCCGCGTTCGCCGCGAGCAGCGTGCCGCCGTACATCTTGGAGCGGTACGTGGCTTGCCCACCCACTTCAATGTTGTCCGTGATTTTGTACTTCGTGAGCACGTTGAACGACTGATTAGCGACGAAGGCGAGCGGCAAGCCGACATTCGTTGCTACGGCTGACTGGTCCACCCTGGTCTTCATCAGCACCAGGCCGCCATAGATGCTCCACTTGTCGGTGATATTGCCGGTCGCGCCGAGGTCGATACCCTGGACATGATAGGCCGCGCCGGCAGTGATCGTTGCAATGCCTGTTGCAGCGTTGGTAACCGACTCACGTGCGTTGCTGACATCGGTGCGGAACAGAGCGCCAGTCACCAACAAATGTTTGTCAAACAATTCCCACTTGTTGCCGACTTCCGCCGCCTTACTCTCGACCGGACCGAAAATCTGGTTGACCGTCGTCGACGTCGTCGGACTAAGGCCGCCGTAGTTGGCCGACGTTCCATCAAGCTCGGATCCCACCGGCTCAGACCCGGTGCCATAGGCGGCATATAGGCTGGTGATCGGAATCGGTTTGTAAACAAGGCCGAGATTGTAATTCCACGTGTCCGACGATTCCGAAACAGTAGGAAATCCAACCTTGCTGGCGCTGATATCGGTCTGATCGAAACGAAGTCCCGCGGTAAAGAGCAGATAGTCCCGGTAGTTTGCCGTTTCGAGAGCGTACAGGCTCTTGGTGTCGACCGGAATGATGGTCGGGTCGCCGGTTAGTGTTGGCGTGCCGGTGAAAGCAGCTTCGTTTGGCGGCGCAAGTATAGACGCAAGCACCGAACCACTGGGCGATCCACCGCCGATAGCTTCCGAAGTCAGCCCTGTATAACTGTCGATACTTACTTGTTCCCGCGAAGCCAGCGCACCAGTAACTATGGTATGTTCGACTGGACCGCTGAAAAACTTCGTCGTTGCCAAAAACTCATCCGCCAGCACGTCGGTCACCTGGTAGCGGCTTTGCGGATTGAGACACGTCGTCCAGGTGGATATTGGCCCCGTAAGATTAGAGTACGCGCCCGCCACGCCGCCGCACGGCTTTGGAGGTGTGGCCTGCTCCGGGATTGTACCGAGATAGTTCAGAACCGAACGTTCCTCCCGCACCTTGTTGTCCAGCGTGACAGCATCATTCAGGCGGTATTCGAGGTTTTGGGTGGCGATGTCCTGCTGCGCCACGGTGAAGTCCCGGTTCACAAAGCCGTAGTAAGTGTCCCGCGGCACGCCCAAAGACGTCACTGGGGCGCCTAAAACGTTATTGTAGGGCACGCCGAAATCCGGCAGTCCCCACAAATAGGTGTGCTCGAAATTCGCGGTGACTTTTAGATCGTTGGTCGGCGTCCATTTGACGGCTCCGGCAAGGCCGTCGCGCTTGTCAGTTGTGAAATCGCGCTCCGACACGTTAGCGTCTTGCGCCATACCGTCCATGCGGATCGCCAGCGTCGGACTGATGACCTGATTGACGTCGAACGTGAAGCGTTTGGTATCGTCACTCGCCAGCGTGCTTTCAGCATTGTAGAAATTTCTGTCCTCAGCCTGCTTGGTGACGATATTCAGCGCTCCACCAGTAGTGCCGCGGCCATCGATGGTCGATGACGGACCTTTCAATATCTCGATCTGCTCGGTGAAGAAGTTCTCTCGGATATTGACTGCGGGATCGCGGATACCGTCGACGAAGACGTCGTTACGCGCGTCGAAACCGCGAATGAAAAACCGGTCACCGAAAGCATTGCCGCCCTCGCCGGTTCCGAGCGTGACGCCGGCCGTCGTGCGGCCAACTTCCTTCAGGCTCGTGGCATCCTTGTCCTCGAGTAGTTCCTTGGTCAGTACGGTAATCGTCTTCGGCGTATTGACGATTGGCTGCGTAAACTTGCTCCCCGCCAGATTGTTTGCTTTGTAGGGCGCCGCCGGATCGGCATAAGGATCGGCGTCGGGCGGCGCCTGGTTCGTATTCGCCGCAACGGCTTGCTTGGCCTGTTCCGCCTGCCGCGCATGTGCCGCGCGCAATGCCGCGCGAACACGTAGTTGCTCCGCAGTCGGCTTTGTTGCCGCAGGTTTTTTTCGCACAACTGGCGCTTCGACCGTCACTGGCGCCAGTGGTGTTTGCGCTTTCGCTCCGGTGATCGAGGCCACCGCGATCAAACAACCGACCGTCACCTTGCGTGTGGGGCTACCCTCGGCGATCTCGGTGACAAAATCCGTCGCCGTCAATGCACGCAGCGACCGCGGCGCTTTCACACTACCCATCAGACACCCCCAACCTTAGAATTACTAAAAACTCGAAGCCGTACAGGGCTTTAGCTGTCACCTTGGGCGTCTTACAGGCGGCAAACACGATGGTCAAACAATTGCGAAGTAAATCTCGCAATTGGATACTTTAATTGTACTAGATGTAATCCTTGGTGAATTGAATTATTCTAATCAAAGACTGGCGCACCAAGATAAGACGAATTCTAAGAAAGAATGTTAGTCCTTGGATCAACACTAAAATCACGAAGGCTCGCGCTCACGAACGCAGCGCTCGGCGTCGAAGCATTTCAGAAATCAAAAATTACAGAGCGGCGGCGGTCCAATGAGTTGTAATGAAGCACATAGCGGACCATCGCAGCAGGCATGGCCCTTTTGACCAATTGGTGCAGAGCAAGAGCGGAAGCGCAAAGCTCAGGGTGCGAATATTTCAGGACTCGTCATCCGAAACGGAACTTGGAGGCTTCATAAGAGAGAACAGTTCGTCCACGGTATTCACCGCAATCTGCCTGACGCGAGCGGTATCGAGCGAACCCGCAATTCTGATTTGCCCGACGACGGCATGAATCTCGTCTCGAAAGTCCGACAGAAATTTCAGCGGATCCTTGGAATCGTTCGCAACTCTCGCGATCAGTCCTGTTACGAGAATCTGACAGGCAATCATCCGGCCATTTAATTCTTCCATCGCATTCTCCCCTGCCCTCGCCGGCCAAGCCGTAACGCGCGACGACGCGCTCGGCAAGAAATCAGATGAAAATTCTTCTGCCGGCTCGTGTTCAGGGAAGCGGTCCGACCAAAATGCGCATTCAGCGCAACGATCACGCCGCCATCGTCTCTTTCACCGCATTAACGAGCTGCTTAAGTGTGAAGGGCTTGGCGAGGAACGCGTATTTTCCGTCGGCCGGCAAATGCTTCTGGAAGGCGTCCTCGGCATAGCCTGAGACGAAGATGATCTTCAGGTTCGGATTGCGGCCGCGCAGCTCGCGCAACAAGGTCGGCCCATCCATTTCCGGCATGACCACGTCGGACACGACGAGATCGACCTGCCCGTCAGACCTCTCCAGCACTTCGATCGCCTCGACGCCGTTGCCTGCTTCGAGTACGGTGTAGCCGCGCGAAGTAAGCCCACGAGCATTGAGCTGACGCAAGCCTTCTTCATCCTCGACCAGGAGGATGGTGCCTTCGCCGGTAAGGTCGCTGTTGGCCGCACGCTTAATCTGATCGACGGCCGCAAGCGCATCGGCAAGCGTTGGCGGCGACGGCTCGGCAGCATGTTCCGCTGCCACTTCCTGCGCACTCGCTACGTGCCGAGGCAGAAAAATGCGGAACGTCGTGCCCTTGCCTTCCGCCGTATCGACGTAAACGAAGCCTCCGGTCTGCTTGATGATGCCGTAGACCGTGGACAGGCCGAGCCCAGTGCCTTTGCCGACGTCCTTGGTCGAGAAGAACGGCTCGAAGATTTTGCCGATGATCGCTGCCGGAATGCCGGTGCCGGTATCCGTGACCTCGACCAGGACGTAGTCCGCCGCCGGCATGCCTTTGGCGTGATACCGGTCGCATTCCTTCGCAGTCACATTTGCGGTGCGCACATTGAGCCGCCCACCCTCCGGCATGGCGTCGCGCGCGTTGACGGCAAGATTTACGATCACCTGTTCGAACTGCGAGATATCGACCTTCACCGGCCATAGATCGCGGCCGTGCACCACCTGGAGGCTGACATTCTCGCCGATCAATCGCCGCAACAACATGTTGAGATCGGACAGCACCTCACCGAGATCGAGCACCTGCGGACGCATCGTCTGCTTGCGCGAGAATGCCAGCAGATGTCGCACCAGGCTTGCCGCCCGGTTAGCGTTCTGCTTGATCTGCATGATATCCTGGAACGACGGATCGGTCGGCCGATGCGCATTGAGCAAAAAGTCGGTCGCCATCATGATGGCGGACAGCACGTTGTTGAAATCGTGGGCGATGCCGCCGGCAAGCTGGCCGACCAGCTCCATCTTCTGCTGCTGGGTAACTTTGTTTTCGAGTTCGCGCTGCGCTGTGGTTTCCAGTGCATAGACGATTGCGACTTCCCGGTCGCCCTCGGCCTCCTCAACCGCGGTGACGTAGAAGCGGCCGAAGCGTTCCTCTACTCCCGCGAGCGTCGCGTCGACCGGCGCGATTTCGCCCCTGCCCTCGGCGGCTTGCCGGATGGCGGCATCGAGCGCCGGCCGGTCGCGCTCGGCAACGATGCTGCGGATCGAACGATCCGCGCTCTCGCCCTCGCCGCCACGGGCGCCGTGAAACAGGCGCGCGAACAGCGGATTTGTGCGGACGACGACGCCGTGCTTGTCGACAGTCGCGATCGCCATCGGCGTATGATGGAAGAAGCGCATGAAGCGGACTTCCGCAGCGCGCAGCGGATCGGCGCCATCGTCGCGCGCGCGATTGAGCACCAGCGTTCGCGATGCACCGGGCGTGCCGTCAGCGCCGTAGGCGAGCTTGTGCAACAACCGCACCGGCAGCGTTCGACCGCTTCGGGTGCGCAGATCGAGGTCGAGTACTTCGGTTTTGACCTCGCCCGGGGCGGGCTGCAACGTCGTCAGCAGCGCCGCACCGTCGCCGGCGACGAGGTCCGCGAGTTTCAATCCGCCGGAGCCGACCTGCGCCAGGTCCTGATCGAGCCAGCCGGCCAGCGTCGCGCTGAGGTAGACGATCTCGCCCTTGGCATCGACCGAGAAAAAGCCGGCCGGTGCGTGGTCGAGATAATCGATGGCGTGCTGCAAATTCTGAAAGGCATTTTCCTGGCGCTCGCGATCGCGCGTTACGTCGGACAGCGACCAGACGGTAAGCCGGCCATCGCGCTTGCCTCTGCCGAGCGGCCGGATGCGGAACCGCAGCCAGCGCGGCGGGCGACCCTTGATGCCGGCAACGCGCACCTCTTCCTGCAGACGCTTGCCTTCGCGTGCCGCCTTGAGCAGCCGGTAGATCGCTTCGGAGGCATCTGCATCGCCGATAAACACGCGCTCGACCGGGCGCATGTCGTCGGCATCCGACGCATTGATGAGGTCGAGGTAGGCGGCATTGGCATAAACCACGCGGCCGTCGCCGTCGGTGACCACGATGCCGTCGAAGGCGCCGTCGATCACCGACCGGATCAGCGGACTGACGACCGCTGCCGCGGAAATCCGCAAAATGCCGCAGGCCAGCGCGAACAGCGAGAACACGCCCACCGTGGCAAGCACAGCCAGAAATGCCAGAATATAGAGCTCGGATTTGCCGCGGCCGAATACGACGATGCCAGTGGCAGCCGCGACCACCAGGCCCGCTACCAGCAAGACCAGGACAACGCTGCCGCCACGATCGGTTCCGGCGCTGCGATCGATGGCGCTGCGTGCCAGAGCCGCGTCGATCGCGTCATCGTGCTCCGTGACGGTATCTTGCGTCGTCATCCGCCGCCTTGCTGCCCTTTGGCCCCGTTCCAGGCACCGCACCACCGGCCCATGTCTAGTGCCTCGCGCCGTTGAATCGCGCAAGCGTCTTTGCGCGTCACCGCACAGCTACCGCGTCACCAGCCGGCGCAGCCGCATCAGGTAACCGATGATTTCGGCGACAGCGCGATAATGCTCGGGCGGAATCTCCTGGTCGATTTCCACTGTTCCGTGCAATGCGCGGGCAAGCGGCGGATTCTCGACTACCGGGATGCCGTGGGCTTCCGCGACCTCGCGGATTTTCCGGGCAATGAGATCGACGCCCTTGGCGACGCAAATCGGCGCATTCATGCCGCGCTCGTATTGAAGGGCGATGGCGTAGTGGGTCGGGTTGGTGATGACGATGGAGGCCTTCGGCACGGCGGCCATCATGCGCTTGCGGGCGCGGGCCTGGCGCATTTGCCGGAGCTTGCCCTTGATCATCGGATCGCCTTCGGACTGGCGGAACTCCTCCTTCATCTCGCGCACCGACATTTTTTGCCGCTCGTACCACTGGCGATACTGAAACAGGTAATCGGCCGCTGCGACGACGGCAAGAATGGCGACCACCGCGCCGAGCATCTGCATGGTGAGCGATTGCGCGAACGGCAGGATCGCCGCCGGATCGAGGCCGATCAGGCCGCGCAGTTGCTGGCGCTGCGGCCACAGCAGCGCCGCGATCACCGCACCGAATATTGTGAGCTTGGCAAGGCCCTTGGCAAAATTGGCGAGCGCCTGCATCGAGAACAACCTGGCAAGCCCGGCTGCCGGCGATATCTTCGACAAGTGTGGGATGAGCGGCTCTACCGAGAACAGGATGCGGTGCTGGATCATGCTGCCGAGCAGCGCCGCAAGCGCCAGCATCAGGATCGGGACGGCCAATGCGGTCACGACCCGGATTGCGAGACCTTCGGCGAAATGAGCGAGCGCAGGTGGATCCGCTGGAACCTGATACGAATTGGCCAGGATGCCGCGGAACGACGTTTCCAGCGTTTGCGCCATCGGGCCGGCAAACACCATCAGCACCATCGCGCCGCCGGCGATCATGAACCAGGTATTGACCTCGGGACTGCGGGCGACGTCGCCTCGATTGATCGCCTCGTCAAGCCGTCGCTGAGTCGGGTCTTCTGTATGTTCGGTTTCGTCGTTTTCGCCGGCCATCGCGGACTCTTAGGCGTGGGGTGCGAGTTCGTGCAGCACGCCGCCCGCATAATCGAGGAACATGCCCATCATCGTGCCGAGCACCAGCAGAAGAAACAGCAGGCCGATCATGATTGAGGCCGGCAGGGCGACGAAAAACACCTGCATCTGCGGCATCAGCCGCGACAGCACGCCGAGCCCGACATTGAACAACAGCCCAAAGGCGAGAAACGGCGCCGACAGCTGGATGCCGATGCGAAATGCGCCGGAGACGGTTTTGGTAACCAGGGCGGCAGCGTCTCCGACCGAAGGCACTTCGCCGGGCTCGAACAGGGTGTAACTGTCATTGAGTGCCGCGATGACGAGATGATGCATGTCGGTTGCGAAGAACAGCGTGATACCGAGCATGGTCAGGAAATTGCCGATCAGGACGCCCTGCTCGCCCTGGGTCGGATCCACGGAGGTGACGAAGCCCAGTCCGAGCTGCTGGGCGATGACCGAGCCCGCGACCTCGAGCGCCGAGATGGTCAGCCGGGCCGTCAGCCCGAGCACCGCGCCAATGATGATTTCTTCGACCAGCATGACGATCACCGGCCCGAGCGCGCTGGTGTCGATCTGATAGGCTGTGCGATGCAGCGGCAACAGGACGGCGGCGAGCACCATCGCGATGGTGAGCCTGAGCCGCGCCGAAATGTTCTGTTCGCCAAGGCCGGGCAGCAGCATCAGCATCGTCCCGGTGCGGGCAAACACCAGGAGGAATGCCGCTCCGAGCGCCGGCAGAAAGGACACGTCGATGTTCACGGCGCGGGCCCGCTCAGCCGTTGGTGATATGCGCAGTGATCCGCAGGAAGTTCGAGTGCAGCGCGTCGGCCATGAACGGCAGCGCAATCAGCATCGCGATGAAAATCGCAAGGATTTTCGGCACAAAGACCAGTGTCGCTTCCTGAATCTGCGTGAGCGCCTGCAACAGCGAAACCGCGACGCCGACGATCAACCCGACCATCATCAGCGGGGCCGCGACGAGCAACAGCGTCACGATCGCATCCCGCGCTACATCCAAAACTTCCGGTCCGCTCATGCTATCCCCTACCCTTCGCGCCGCGGCGCGAAATTTCATATCGGCATCTTCAGGATATCTTCGTAAGCCGCGATGACCTTGTCGCGCACTGAGACCAGCGTCTGCACCGCGGTTTCGGTTTCGGCCACAGCAGTCACGACATCGACCATATTGGCTTTGCCGGCAGCCACAGCCTGGCTTTGCATGTCCGATTTCTTCGCAGAGTCGGAAACCGCATTGATGACGTCTTTGAGAATGCCGCTGAAGTTCGGTCCGGCGCTATCGGTCGCGGCGGCGCGGCCGATACTGGTCGTCTGTTCGCCCATTCGGGCGAGCGATGCATAGGCGTTGGCGGCTGCGGCGGTCGGGATCGGCATGGCTCACCTAGCTTTTGAGAATGTCGATAGTGCGCTGGAGCATACGGCGCGTCGCCGTGATGATATTGAGATTGGCCTCGTAGGAGCGTTGGGCGTCGCGCATGTCGGACATCTCAACCAGCGTGTTCACGTTTGGATATTTGACATTGCCGTTCTTGTCGGCTGCCGGATTACCCGGCTCATGCCGCACCTGAAAATCCGACGTGTCAGAATCGATATGGCCGAGCTTGACCACGTTTGCATCGAGCGAGTGATCGAGCTCGGACGTGAACGTGACGATCTTGCGCCGATAGGGATCGCCGCCGGGCGTTTGCGCCGTGGAATCGGCATTGGCCATGTTCTCGGAGATGATTTCCATGCGGCCGATTTGTGCGTGCAATCCAGATGCCGCGATCGCCATTGCCTTCATGAAATCCATGGTGCGCCTCCGTTACGCTTTTCCGATTGCAAGCTTGATGAGCGTGAGACTCCGCGTGTAAAGGTCCGCCGCCGCTTCAAAGTCCATCTGGTTAGACGCAACCTTCATCATTTCGTCTTCGTGGGTCACCGAGTTGCCCCGCGGCCGCACCTCGTAACGGGACGTCGTTTCGGTCGCGAACTGCGAGCCTGCTCCGCTACTACCCGATATATGGCCAGGTTCGGTCGTCGCCAGCGAGACCGAAGTGAGCGACACCTCACGCTCGAAATTCGGCGGCGCGAGGTCCTTCGCCTGGTAGTTGGACGTGTCGGCATTAGCGACATTCTCGGCGAGAACGCGCTGACGTTCCTGATGCCATTCCATCCGCTCGCGCAGCATCGAAAGGATCGGAATATCGGATATCGGCATGGCGTCTGCCCCCTGTTCAGCCAGGTTCCACTGGGCAGACTTTGCCGATTGTATGGTTAACGGCTGGTTAAAGCCGGTATCACGGCACTTTCGCCATTAATTTGCCGTTTACCATAAGAATGCTTGACCTGTCGGCTTCGGGGACGAAATCGGCTATTGGTTTTAAGACTTTGTTAGTAATCACGGCGGCAAATGTTTCCGGCGCGATTAACCATTGGGATTCCGATGGCCGCCGGAATGCCGCGGGGGAGTGAGCCCGATGTTTGAGACTTTGTTTGGTTCGGAATTGCCGCTTCCCGTGCGGTTCTTCCTGGCGTTCCTGGTCGTGTTGGGACTGATCGGAGCGACCGCGTGGGCGGTGCGCCGGTTTGGTACAGGCCGGCTCGGAGGCGCGAGCGCACGCGGCCGTCAGCCGCGTCTTGGCGTCATCGACTACGCCAGCGTCGACGCGCGCCGCCGTCTGATCCTGGTGCGCCGAGATAATGTCGAACATCTTCTCATGATCGGCGGACCGACCGACGTAGTAGTCGAGGCCAACATCATACGCGCGGTCGCGGCAACGTCCCGCGACGTGCCTCTGGCGCGTCCGCCCGCCGTGGAACCGCTGCCGCGCGCAATACCATTACCAGAGAACGGCAATGGCTCTTGGCCATTGCAGCACGAGCCTGCGATGCCGCCGGCCCCGCGAGCGACGCCGAAATTTGAACCGCCAGCAGAAGAGCCTGCCGCCATCCCGCTGCAACCGGCCGCCGAATCGCCGGCCAAGCCGCAACGCGATACGCTTGCCGCGCTTGCTGACGAACTCTCCACGCGCCCCGCGCCGCCGCCACGCAATCGTTCGCCACTGCCGACGCGAACACCCTTGGCCGAACCACGCCCCGAGCCTCGTTCCGAACCGCGCACGCCAGCGCCACAACCGGCGCCCGCGCCTGTATCGGCCGAAACTGCAGCCGCCGATCAAAGCCTTGCCGAAATGGCGCATCGCCTCGAAGCGGCACTGCGCAAGCCCGGCGCTCCCGTTGCGGCGCAATCACGCGCGACGCCGCCGGCGGAACAGAATGCAGCACCCGAAATCGTGCCGCATGCCACGCCGCCGCGCGCCACGCGTCCGATTGAACCGAAGGTTCCGCGCAGCGAGGCAAAACCAAATAAGCCGACCACGCTCTACGACAACCTCGAGCAGGAGATGGCAAGTTTGTTGGGCCGCCCGACAAACAAGAACTGAATGATCAAAGCTTGTGGCCGCCGCGTCCGATTCAGTTCGGTGGCGGCCTCGGTAGCGGCACTTCTCATATCGGCGACTCCGCTCGCCGCGCAGGATATCAGCATCAATTTCGGCCAAGGCGCCGCCGCTGGCGGCGGCCTCAACGAGCGCATCATTCAGTTGATCGTGCTGTTGACGGTGCTGTCGCTGGCGCCGTCGATCCTGGTAATGATGACATCCTTTACGCGGATCGTGGTGGTGCTGTCGCTGCTGCGCACCGCGCTCGGAACCGCGACCGCTCCGCCCAATTCGGTCGTCATATCGCTGGCGCTGTTTCTCACCGCTTTCGTCATGGGTCCGGTGCTGACCAAGGTCTACGATACCGGCGTAAAACCGCTTGTCGCCAACGAGATTACAGTCAACGAAGCGTTCGATCGCGCCAGCGTGCCATTGCGCGGCTTCATGGAGAAGAATGTACGCGACAAGGATCTGCAACTGTTCATGGATATGTCGGGTGAGGCGCGGCCGAAAAGCCCGGAAGACGTTTCCATGCGCGTTCTGATCCCCGCTTTCATGATTTCCGAATTGAAGCGCGCATTCGAAATCGGCTTTTTGCTGTTCCTGCCGTTCCTGATCATCGATCTGGTGGTGGCATCGGTCTTGATGTCGATGGGCATGATGATGCTGCCGCCGGTCGTGGTGTCATTGCCGTTCAAATTGATCTTTTTCGTTCTGGTCGACGGCTGGACGCTGGTCGCGGGGTCGCTGATCCAAAGTTATGGGACCTAACCCCACACCTGCCGCGCGGTTTCGGCAACAATCTCCAGCTTGCGCTTTTGCTCGTCGGGCCCGAGCAGATTGCCGACCACGTCCGACGCAAAACCGCACTGCGGCGAGATGGCGAGTTGGTCCAGCGGAATGAACCTGGCTGCCTCGTCGATGCGCCGTTTCAGCGCTTCGACCGTTTCCAGTTCCGGCACCTTCGTGCTGACGAGGCCGAGCACCACGACTTTGCCCTTCGGCACGAATCGCAGCGGCTCGAATGAACCGGCGCGCGGAGTGTCGTATTCGAGCAGAAAGCGGTCATGCGGCAATTCATTGAACAACCGCTCGGCAATGGCATCATAGGTTCCTTCACGGTGCCACATGCTGCGCTGATTGCCGCGGCACAGATGGACGCCGAAGGTGACGCCCGGATAATCGGCGATGACCGCTGCTTCCGCTTTCAACGAACGGGCGAAATTCCGCATCGGATCTTCGCCGCGCGCGCGCATCTGCGCCATCGTCGGCTCGTCGACGTAAGCCGTGAAGCCAGGAGCATCGATGTGCACATAGCGGCAGCCGGCGTCTACCAGGCTGGTCACGATCTGCCGTTCGACGGTGACGACGTCGTCCAAAAAAGCGTCCATGTCGCGATAGACCGCCGTGGAGCTTTCGTATTCGAAACGCTGCGAGATGCGGTCCGGGCCGATCAGCGAGACCTTCGCCGGCTTGCTCGCGGCCTTGCCGACGAAGCGGTATTCCTCAAGCGGAATGTTGTGGACGAGCGTCAGCCGCGCCTTAGCCGGCCGCCGGTGCGACACCGCCGTGCCGGCGTGATGCATCTGCGCGATATCCCACCGCTGCCCCGGCGCCGAGCCCTCGACCCGCTGCTCATAAACTTTCAGCGTGGAACGGCTCGCGTCATATCCCTCGACCGAGGCGCCAAAACTGTCCTGGAAATTGAGCCGGCGCATTTCGCCGTCGGTGACCACATCGAGTCCGGCATTCTCTTGCATCCGCACCGCTTCACGCACGGCCTCATCCTCGATGGCGCGCAGTTCGTCGGCGCTGATCTTGCCGTCGTCGAAAGCAACGCGCGCCGTCTTGACCGCCTCCGGGCGCAGCAGGCTTCCGACCACGTCAGTCCGGATTTTCGCAAGTTCAGGTTTGCTCGAACTGTTCTGGATTGTCGCCGTGCTCATTCACCACTCCGCATCTGCGCGGAGAAGTGTGCACGACGGCCAATGCGCCAGCAAGACAGCGTCGATTGTCGGCACTAAAGTCGAGCGGAACGTCCCGCGGCGCGCGCGGGGGGAAAGGAACCTTCCGGCCCCGCAGGCAGGGCTCCTGGCGCCTGCCCAGCGGCTGGCGCACCGCTTGAAACGGCTGGGCCAGCGTCGAGCGCGGGCGAAGTTTGCGGACTTGCATCGGGATAGCGCGACTGCATGTCGCGCAAAAAGGTGTCAAGCGTATCGGATGCCGCAGCGGCGTGAGCGATTGCTGCAAACTCCGCGCCGCTGGCGCCGAGCGGCGCCGAAGCGACCTGGAAGGCATGCGCGTCCGGCGTTCCAGCCATCTTGGCGGCATACTTTTCGCGGAATTGGTCGAGCCCGAGGGCGTCTTCGCCGAGCGCATAACCGACCTCGGCGCGCAGGATGTCGGCACGCTCGACCTCGTTCAAGGGTTGCCAATCCTTCCAGCGTTCGCCGTACAACAGTTCGATCTGTTCGGCGGATTCGCGCCAGCGCCGCGCCGCCCAATAGATATCGGAACGAAGCCGGATCGACTGGCGGCCGTCGACATTACCGATGACTTCGATGGCTAGATCGTGCCGCCCCATGTCCGACAAGGCTCGTGCTTCAAGGAGCAGACGCTGATTGCGCAGTTCTTCGGAAAGGTCCGCCGTGCGCGTTGCCCGCAACGTCGCCAGCGCCCGGTCGGCCTTGCGATTGAGCAGGTAGATGACCGCCAGCCGCGTCGCGACCTGCGCCCGCGCCGCGCCCTGCAGTCGATTATCGACCTGGTATTGCAGCAGATCGGCAGCCTGATCGAGCAAATCGACCGACACCAGCCGGTCGGCGAGCCGCCGGATCATCTCGTCGCCGCGGCGGCCGATCGGCGTGAGCTCGCGGAAATCGTAGAACAGTGCCAGTGCGTCGATAGCAGGCAATGTGTCGCCTTTTCCCGACAGGAACAGCACATCGAATGTCTTCGCCGCTTCCTGCTGAATGCGGCGCGTCATGTCCGAGTTGGGGCGTGCCGCGAGCGCGCTGCGCATCACATAGAACGAATTGCGATAGCGGCCCTCGTCGGTGTAGAGCCGCGCCAGCATTTGCAGAGCTTCGATTTCCGTATCGTCGCCGCGCCAGATCGTGGTCAGCTTTTCGAGCTCGGAAATGACGTCGTCGCGCTTGAGATCACCGAGCGAATAGCGCAGCAACGTCTCGCGTAACTCGCCTTGGGCAGCGGCGCGGCGATCCCAGGAATCAGCCGCCGTGCGATAGGCCGCAAGCGCATCCTCGGTGCGACCCATGCCCTCAGCGAGCCGGCCGATCAGTACGGCCATCGCCGGCTCGAGGTCGTGCGGAACGCCTATGGTCTGGAAGTCGTTGAGCTGACTGGAGGCGCTGTTGAAATCGCCGACTTCGATTTCCGAACGCATCTCATCCTTGAGCGCGACCCGTTGCAGCTCGACCGGCAGTGTGGCAACGGACGCCTCCGAACTCTTAAAGCCATCACGCGCCTGCCCCCACTTGCCCTCACGCGCATAAACGAGCGCGCGCCACAGCGGGGCGTCATGCTGATCGCCGACGGCGGGATCGGACAAATCCTTGAGCGCGTCGTCGGGACGATTGATCATGATCTCGGTCAGGGCGCGCAGCACCGTCGCCGAGACTTTTTCGGCGGCCGGATGCCCCTCGTTGAGAGCGACGTCGAGGACGCCCTTGGCCTCCGGATACATATCTCGTGCGATGTAAAAGCGCGCGAGATCGAGCCGCGGCATCAGACGTTTGCCGTCCGGCGCTTCGGCTGCTGCGGATATGAGTTTCGATTGCCGTGCCGTGTACGAGGCTTGGCGGTCAAAGCCCCAGAGCTGGGAATTGAACATCACCGGACGAAGCCCGCTGCCGTGCGGCATAGTTTGCAGGGACGCCGACAGCGCCAAGCCAAGCGGCCGGGTAATGATGATCTGGTCGGGCTGAAGCTCGACTTTGACGTCGTCGGCAAGCGGCTCGACCACTACGCCCTGCACCGAGGCGAGCGCGCGAAATTCGACGAAATCCTTGGCATTGATGAAGCCGCGCGCCGGAGCATAAGCAGTGACGACGATGAGCTGGTCGGCAGCTTCCGGGTCGGTGAGGTGATGGACGAGGTGGGCTCCATCGAACGGCACGGTGACGCTCGAGCGGTTGGGCCCGTTCAGGTTGCGGGTGAGGTCGAGCGCGCGCGTCGAACCGATCGCGCTGTCGCCGATCTGCACCGTCCATACCGAGCCGTCGATATTGGCGGTGGAGAGATGCGGATGATCGAACTTGATCCGCACGATGTCGGCGTCGGGTGTGCGGATCAGGCTCGCGCTGCGGATGGTGTGGCTCGGTTCACCGTCAAGCGGGCTCAAATCGATGTCGTCGTCGGTATCGAACACGATCCAGAGCGTGTCGGCGCGAAGGAATATCGCGGCGGCTGTCGGCGTCATGAACGGAAACGACAGTTTCAAATTCGCGCCGTCGTGGACAAGCTGGACAGCGAACTTGCCGCTGTCGCGTGCGGCCGGGCGTGGTGGAGCGTCGCCATCGGGCGCCGGCGACGCGGCAACCTCCGGCAGCGTGACTACGGGCGTCGCCTGCGCGTCAGCCTTTGAGGGAGCCGGGGATTGGGCTTTAGCGGCTGGCGTTGCGATCGGAATCTCGGCCGGCTCGGTTGTGGCCGGCGCAATGGTCTCCGCCCGTGCGGAAGCCGGCGCCGTCAAGGGCGGGATGACGGGCGGGGTCACCGCTTCCTTCGGCGCAGCAGGCTGCGCGTCCGCGGGGGAAATCGTTGCCGGCGTAGCGATGTCGGGATTGTCTGCCGCCGCGACCGATGCGCCGGCACCGTCAATGGCGCCGTGCATCGGCGGCGGCGCCGCGGGCGTTGTGGGCGTTGTGGGCGCCGGAGCGGCGCTTTGCTCCGGAGCAGGCAGCACGGCACTCGGTTGCTCTATTTTATTGTCGGCATTGACGACATCGACCACGTAACCCTTGTCGTCGCGAAAGGTCCGCACATCGACCTTGCCGGCAAGATCGAAGCTGACTGACGTGGACGCATCCTTCAACTCGGAATCGATAGCATTGACTGTTTTTGGCAGCGCCGCCTGTGCATCGGCGAGGTCGAACTTGATCGGTGCGTCGAAGCCGAGCGTCAGCTTTTCCTTGGCGCGATCCGCGGACACTGTGGTGTTTTTCGGCACGTCGAACACGTAGCGCGTGAAGGTCGGCTGGGTCGCGACATGCACACGCACCGCATCGGGCTTTGCCGGCTGTTGCGTGGCTTGTTCCTTCTCGAGACGGTCGGCTACCCGCGCGCGGCGCGCCAGGTCCTCAATCACCTCTTGCGGCAGACCCGGCGGCGGGCCGCTCCACGGTTGCGGCAGCAGATCGACGAACAATTTCTCGCCGGCGGATGTGGTGTTGACCTTCACATCCTTGGCGAGCGCCATACGGACACCCCGCCCGTCGGGATCGGTACGCGCCGCGCCGACATATTCCGGAATCTGCGCCGCGACGCGATCAACCACGACGGCGATCGGATTTTGAAAGCTGATAATGAGCACGCCGTTGGCGACGCGCGCGTGAACGTCGTCGTATTCGCTTAGCGTAAAAACCAATCGCGCGTAGGCAAATTCACCGTCGGTGACCTTGGCCTCGACCGTGGCCTTGATCGGCACGGTCTGCGCCGCGCCCGGCACAGCAATCACAATGGCAAGCAGGATCAATCCGGCAAACGCGGCCGCGCCACGCCTCACGGCGAGACAAACGCGAATGCAAATATGTGGAACGGTGCCGCCGTACGCCATGACCAACTCGACTACGCCACCGTTTACAACGCGGCCATGCATGGTTTCCCCGACGCCGGCCTCTGGTTAATTTAGACTGAAGCGTTTAACGTCGGCTTAATGGCTTTTCCAATGATTCCAGAAGGTTATGGCGGCGCACCGGTGATGGGCTACTCATGCTGAATGCTTTACCTGCCGACCCGGCCGGCACCGGCTTGCTCGCCGGCCGCACCTGGATCGACCTCATCGATCCGACCGCAGCGGAACGGGCGTCCTTTGAAGCGGCATTCGGGCTGCGCGTGCCGGCCAAAGACGAGCTCGGCGAGATCGAGGCGACCAGCCGGCTGCAAATCGATAAAGGCGCGCTTTACATGACGGCGCCGCTGATCCTTGCCGCAGAAGGCGAGCCGTGGATTCCGGCGCCGGCCGGCTTTGTGCTGTCGAAACAGGTTTTGCTGACCGTACGTTCCGGCAAATCGGCCGCCTTCGATGCCGTGGCGAAGGAGCATACCGGGGAAAAGCTCGAACCGAGCGGCATCTTCGTCTGCATCCTCGAGGAGCTGGTTGACCATCTGGCCGATCTTCTCGAGGTGAGCGGCCGCGACCTCGACGAGGCTTCACACGTCATTTTCCGGCAGGACAGTGCCAAACACCTGTCGCATGAGACGGCGATGCTGCGTCAGCTCATGCTGCGGACCGGCCGCACCAGCGAGCGGATGTCGCGCATCCATTACACGCTGGTTTGCCTCGACCGTATGGCAAAGTTCACCGTCGATCGCGCCCGCGACTGGCTGGCGCAAGACATCATCGCGAGGCTGCAATCGGTCAGTTCGGACATCGCCTCGCTGGTGCAATTTTCCGAAGGCCTGGTCAGCCGTGTCCAGCTCCTGCAAGACGCCGCGACCGGCATCATCAATATCGACCAGAACGACGTCATGAAGGTGTTGACCATCGCTTCGGTGGTCGGAATTCCGCCCGTACTGGTCGTCGGCATCTACGGCATGAATTTCAAGAACATGCCGGAGCTCAGTTGGACGTATGGCTATGAATATGGTCTGGCCTTGATCGTCATAACGGCGCTGCTGCCGCTGCTTTGGTTCAAGTGGAAGGACTGGATCTGAGCGCTTACTCGGCGGCCTCAAGTCGCCGCGCATCTGGCGCTCCAGTGTTCACATGGTCGATCGCCTTGCGCGAACTGCCGACCAGCGCCGCGATTGTTGCGCTCAGTGCGGCAAAGTCTTTGCTGCCGAGCACGGCGAAGAACAAATCGTTGATGGCGCGGATTTCCCCGCCGATCCGTGCGATCGCCTGCCGCCCGGCGGGCGACACGCTCACCAGAACGCCGCGGCGGTCGCGCGGATTGGTCCGCTTGTCGAGCAGGCCGCGCTGGGCAAGCTTGCCGGTTTCCGAGGCGACGAACGCGCTCGAAACGTGAAGCGCGTCGGCCACGGCGCCGACGCTCACGCCATTCTTTTCCTGCAAGTGCGCAACCGCGATCAACACGCTGTACTGCGGCCCGCTTATCCCGATGCGATCGCCAAGATGCTGTCGCACGAGCTCCATTCGCGTCGAGATGGTCAGGAGATCGTGCACCAAAGCGCGGAAGCGGCGATCCGAACCGACTTGCAACAGCGCCGGCCGCGACACCGTCAGCGGCAGCACCGCGGCCGGCGCAATTTCTCGCCTGGCGCGCGGCCGCCGCCGCACGGCCTTAGAGATTGACATATCCGGTATCGCCGAGCAGCGAGGATTCGACCGGAATATGCAGGCTGTCATGCACGGCGTTGTAGAATTTCCAGAAGCCGACGACGCAGGCGAGCTCGACGACCTGCGGCGGCGTCAGGTGCGTCTTGAGGTCCTGCAAAATCTCGTCCGGCACCGAGGTCGGATCCTCCGACGCCGAGCGCACATAGGCAAAACAGGCGCGCTCAAGGTCGTTCTTCGGCTCGTAAGCACCGGTAATGATGTCTTGCAGTTCCTCTTCGTTCAGACCCCAGCCCTCGAAGCCCGCTTCCTTCGGCTTTTTCAGCATCGAGCAGCTATGCGCCGTGCAATAGGCGCAGCCGTTGGTGGCGCACGCCACTGCCGCGAGCTTGCGCTTGAGCAGTTGATCGAGCGTCGAGGTCGGATCGCGCATGATGTTGCTGTTGAGCCGCCACAGCGTTTCGGCGATCTCGGGCCGATGCGCGTAGAGTTTCAGCGCATTCGGCAAAAAGCCCATGCGCTTCTTGTAAGGCTCGACCACCGGCCGCAGCCGCGGATCGAAATCCTCATCCTTCACGTAGGGAATGAAAGGCTGGCCTTCGACCAGCACTTTCGGTTTAGGCGGGGTGATTGCATCCATGGTTTGCTCCTTCACTTCTGTCATGCTCCGCGAAGGCGGAGCATCCAGTAATCACAATCGGTTCCGGGTCGCTTCAGCGTAGCCTCTTCGCCACGGATTACTGGATCGTCCGCCTTCGCGGACGATGACAGTGAGAGGCGGACGCTGACAGTTCACAAATAATCCGCAAGCTTGACCTTGCCCCAGTTCTTCGGCCAGGCGCGTTCGAAATCCGCGGGATCGTGGCGCGCCTTGGCGGTGGCATCGATGCCCATTTTGCCGACGATGCGCCACGGCGCATGGCCTTCGAGCGGCCGCGCCGACGGGTCATAAGGCGAGCCGCGCGTGTGCGGCACCATGATAATGTCGCGCGCCGGATCGCAGCGCGTGGCGATGGCGTGATAGACCTCGCGCGCATCGTCGATATCGGTGTCGCCACTCACCGCGACAACAAGCTTTGTGTTCAGCCATGGCGCGCCCATCGCGGTCATCAGCGCGTCGTTGACAAAACCTTCGCGCGGATAATTGAACTGCAGGATGCAGGATAAAGCCGCGCCCCAGGTCGGGAAGCGCACGTCTTTAACGTCGAGTCCGATTTCCGTCAGGCGATTGTACAGCACCGCCTCGTGGCATAGCCGCGGCAGCGGCTGGTGGTCGGTGTCCGGGCAGGTCTGATGATTGCGGTAGATCGGCCGGTCGCCGCGCATGGTGATCGCGGTGATTTCGACCTCCGGCAATTCCTCGGAATGCGGCAGGTGATACATGCTCGGCGACGTGACCTCGCCGACGCGGAATTTGCCGTCGAGCTTCACCCTGCCCTCGACCACGATCTCGGCTTCGACCGGCACCGTGAGATCGAGCGTCTCGCACGGCACCATCTCGATGTCGCGATCCATGATGGTGCCGACCATTTCCATCTCGCCCCAGGCGTCCATGTGCAGGCCGGAAAAGTTCGCCATGATCTCGTAGGCCGGCGGCACGCCGAACACGAACGCGATCGGCATGTATTCGGCGCCCATGTCGCGGTATTTGCGCATGATGGCGTGGGAGTGCGGCGTGACGAAACTGATGAGACCGCGCTTCGGGCCGACCGCATGCGTGCCGGCGTGGCATGAATTGTAGAAACCGGTTTGCGGATCCTTGATGATGTTCATTGCCGTGACGTAAGGCGTGGTGTCTTTGTCCTTGTGAAAAGGTATCGGCAGCGCGGTCCAATCGACGTCGTTGCCAAGCTTTTTGACCTCCTTCACCGGCCCGGTTTTGACGTTTTTCAAGCCGCGCGGCGGCTGGCGCAGCCGGAACGCCAGGGTGCGCAAAAAGTCCTCCGGCTCGACGCCGAGCGCGCGCGCCTGCGAACGGCGGTTCTTCACCAGGATGTCGCAGAGCCGGAAGCCCGGCTTTTCGACGATATTTTCGAACAGGATCGGCTGATCGCTCTGCGCCGACAGTGCGCCGATATCGTCGATGCGCACCGGCTTCTTGATGCGGGTGACGATGTCGGCATTGGTCTCGAGATAGCCGCGCAGCGAAGCGTCGAGCACCTGGTTGGTGGCTTTGCGATCGGCAATGGGCGCAGCCATGTGCGTTTTCTCGGCGCTCCGCATTAGTTAAGTAACTTTACTATGTGCACCGGGCCCGTCAAGGCAATCAAAGTGTTGCCCCTCTCGTCATGGCCGGGCTTGTCCCGGCCATCCCGATCATTTGGCTCAGTGCCTGACTAAGCGTCATCGCCGGACAAGCCCGGCGATGACGCCATGGCAAAACGTTCTCGCAATGCCTTCGCATCCGAGTTGCTGTCCACGGTAAGCCACGAATCTTTTTGCCTCCGAGAAATAAGGGGAGGCGGAGCGCCAAGAGGCGCCATCAATCAGGGTCCGCATCATCGCTGATGCGGCGACGCGCCCCTTCTCTTACGAGGGGCGCGCCCGCCTTTCGGCGCTCCACCGCGGTTCTCCACCGAGATTTCACCCTCGGCTCGGCTCCGGGTCCGCGTTTCCTGGAATTACCGGGTGCAAACGGGAGGACCCTCCCCGGCGCCAGTGCAGCGAGCTCCTCGCAGGCCGGCCAAACGCGCCGGCCGATCGGTTCCCAAGCCGCCCGAGTCCGGTGTGCGAAACCGCACGCGGGCACCGCACTCGCTCCACTTTCAGGATCGCATCTAGAAAGCGCCCTTCACCGAGCGAGTATTTGCTATATATCAAGAGCAGTGACGGATGTCAATGGAAAAGTGACAATGATTTGCGGCTCTTCGCGAGGCCGTTTACTCGTCGACCCGTTTTAATGCCCGTTTCGCCATAAAGCCGAATGCCGTTTAGCAACAAGCTGTTTCACGGCGAAATGACGCCAAGGGCCGGGAACGGAAATCGGCGCGCTTACTCGATCGCCTTGTCTCCGACGGTAAGCAACACACTCCCAGCTTGCGAGTTTGAATCACCGGCATATTGCCGAACTCAACCCGGCAAATGCCGACTGGAAGAGCGGTTTGGCTTGGTTCGATAATCAGATTGCGGCTCTGACGAAATAGGGTTGAATTCCAACTCCATGCCGATGTGTCCGGCCCATGATTGATGAGCTCATTTATGCTTGATGACCGCCTTTCACCGATCCGCCCCGATCGTGATTAACATTTCCTGATCAAGCCGCGTACAAATTCGCGACACCACGAAATCGCGGGCTAACTCGCATCGCCTACAGTGCCGGCGTTTGGGGATTTTGGGGACACTACCGTGGCGCGGCAAATGGGCCTTCTTGCGGCTCCGATCGTCATTTCGATGATGTTCGGGGATGCAGGACTTTTTACCACCGCCAGAGTCGGCAGTCTGGCCGGGCGCGAATTGATTACCGGCGAACTCACGGCTGTGCGGACGCGTGAAGCTGCCGAACATGCCGGGCGCTTGTGGCTCAAGTGGAAAATCGTAGGCATCGCCAAGAAGAAAACCCTGCAACACAACACGGGCGGCCATCAACCGACACTCCTGGAAAAAGTCCGGAACAGCGTGGCAGGCCATAACCTGCGCCGTGGCCCCCTTGCCTGGCGTCACGTTGCGAACGGAAGGCCTGGTTGAGGCCGGAGATCTGGCGCTCATCGTACCTACTCACGCTTGCGCTTATTTTTACGGAACCGCGGCACGATATGCGGCATTATCCGTGGTGGATGAATCTCCCCACAGCAGTATCAAGACCAGACATCTGACGAGTGGGCTTCTCGTCTGGATGGCGCGCATTGGCTATGGCGCGCGCGGCATCGTGTTTCTGATTGTCGGGGGCTTTGCCCTCCTTGCCGCCGGCGGGCTCGGCCCGCATCCGCAAGGCGCGCGCGACGCCTTGGAACTCGCGTTTCAACAACCGTTCGGCGGTTATTTTCTCTGGGCTCTTGCGGCCGGTCTTTGCTGCTTCGCCGGCTGGCGACTTTTGCAATCCGTGTTCGACGTCGACCTGCACGGCAGCGATTTCTACGGGATGATGCGGCGAGGCGTGCTGGCGAGCAGCGGCCTGTTTTATCTCGCGCTCGCCGCCGCGACCGCGCGCATTACCTACGGCGGGCGCCGCGTCAGCGAGGATCAGTCGGCACGCGAATGGACAGCGTGGGTCATGGCTCAACCGCTCGGCCGCGCCATGATCGCGCTGATCGCGATCGGATTCGTCGGCGTCGGGATCGGGCTTGCGGTGAAAGCGGTCCGCGCGCCCTACCGCCATCACCTCGACGCAACGCCCGGTCAGCGCGTGATGGCGATCGTGCTTGGATCTTACGGAATTCTCACGCGCGCGGTCATCTTCCTTCTGTTTGGATGTCTCCTGGGCATCGCGGCGCTCGATTCCGATTCGCGTGAAGCGGTCGGGTTGGCAGGCGTTTTGCGGGCCATGCAGCATCAGGCCAATGGCGGTATCCTGCTTGGCATTGCGGCGCTCGGGCTTCTCGCTTTTGGATTTTTCGAGATTATCGAGGCGGCGACACGCCATGCTGCCGCAGTGACCTCGTCGCGGCAGGAATAAAGCGGATAACATGGGCAGCAAAGGGCAACATGGGCAACAAAAAGCAATTGAAGATCGTCGCGAAAGCGGAAAAGAAAGCGGTCAAAAAGGCGGTAAAGAAGGCAAAAAAATCCGGTCCGAAAGTTGACAGGTCGGATGTGCCGCCGATTGGCTCTTTTTCATCCTAAGGCACGCCGGATAGCGGAACATTGTCCGACCACCTGACGTTCCCTACCAGGCGATCTTGATGCTCTCAACAGTTCGATTGTCTCCGTTCCGCGATCCCAGATGGATCGAGGTTGTCGGCGACTTATAAAGGATAAGCCATGGACGAAAATCGCATTGCCGGAACGGCCAAGAATATCGGCGGCAAAGTCGAAGAAGGCTTCGGCCGAGTCACCGGCGACACCAAGACGCAAGCCGAGGGAATAACCAAACAAGTCACCGGCACCGCGCAGGACATGTACGGTCAAGCACGCGATGCCGCGTCCGATATGGCCGGCACGGCGCTCGACACCGCGACTTCGTTCGAAAAATGGCTGCGCGGCACAATCGAGACGCAACCCTATACGACCGCTATGGTTGCAGTCGGCATCGGCTGGTTGCTGGGCCGCATGCATCGGCCTTTGTAAATTTGGGCCTCTGTAAATTAGGCCTTTGTAAATCTGATGATCTCGGACGTCTCATGCGCCAGCCGATGAGATCAGCAAAGTCCGGTGGTGCGCCTCATCGTGCGTTCGAGATCAGCTTCCCGGAATGGCTTGCGAATCAGCGGGAAGCCGTGCCCGTCAACCTCGCGACCAGACAGCAGTATCACCTGAATGCCTGCGCTTTGCGCTTCGCGCGCTAATTCGTATCCGCCGATACCCGGCATATTAACATCGGTAATCAGGACTTCGACCGAAATATTTTTTGCGATGCATCGCAACGCCTCCTGGGCGGAGGCCGCGGTTAAAACATCGCATCCGAGGTCCTCGAGCATTGCCGCGGTGATTTCAAGGACTAGAGGATCGTCATCGACGACAAGCACCATGCGAGCCACGGCAAGCTCTCTCATTGTCTCCCGCTAAATCAACGCATTTCTGCGCTGGAAGTTTCCATCAAGGAGCAACAGCTCTCTGAGGGCCTGGGACCTGCGGATGCGCATGAAGGCAATAAAGACGCCGCAGCCGGTCATGCGGCCGCTGCCGGCTCCTCAGCGATTGCGTTCGGGCAGCGGAAGAAACTTCACTCCGCCGCGGCAACACGGCCGGCCGCCTGCTCTTCGTCGTAAAGCCGCGACAGAATGCGGCGCGCGGCGATGGTGCCGGCGTCGGCAGCGATGTCGATCTGCGGCGCGTCCGGCATGAGCAGCAAATTGCGCTGCTGCGCCGAGAACACCGCGACGTCCTCGTGAAACGCCGTCTGGATTTGCTCGAATATCCGCTTGGTGGTTTCCGCGTTGTTGACGTCGAAGTCGTGCGCCTGGCCCCAGAAATAATGCGAGGTCGTCTCGGTTTCGGGCGTGATGGCATTGAGATTGCGCATGCCGATGCCGCCGACGCGCTTGCCCTCGGGCGCACCGGTGCCGGTCGGCGTCGCGCCGACGTCGAGGCGGAGGAACGCCGGCGGCACGAAATCGATGATCTGCCAGCGGTCGACATGACCGGTGAATTTGCCGACCTTCTGGAATGTCGGCGGCGGCTCCTGATCGATGATCCAGCGGGTGACGACGACGTTGTTCGGCGCGCGGTCGACTTTCACCTTGGCGTGTTCGGCAAGCGCCAGATTGCCGATGGTGGTGTCGTGCACGAAAGCGAGATGGGTGAGATCGAGCAGATTATCGACCACGAGCTGCCAGTTCGCCTCGACGTGCAGATAGGAGCTCTTGGCGCCCCAGTTCGGATCGTCGAACCAATGGAAGTCGGTGATTTTTTCAGGGTCCGCCAGCGCCGGATCGCCCATCCAGATCCAGATCCAATGGTAGCGTTCGACGACCGGAAAAGTCTTCACCTTCGCGGTGCGCGGAATGTGGTCTTGTCCGGGGATGCGGACGCATTGGCCGTCGGTGCCGAAGCGAAGCCCATGGTAATGGCATTGCAGCGTATCGCCGACGAGCTTGCCCATCGACAGCGGCAGGTGCCGGTGCGCGCAGCGGTCCTCCATCGCGACCGGAGCGCCCTGCTCGGTGCGGAAGAAAACGACGGGCTCGCCTAGGATCATCCGGCCGAGCGGTTTGCGGCCGATCTCGGTGTCGGACGCAGCGACGTACCAGTAATTGCGTAGGAACATGGCGGTCCTCCCTGTGCTTCATCTTATCCTCCCTCGCGCAAATTTCGTAGGGGCGGGTTTTAGACCCATCCTTCTTATGATGGCGTCGCGCAGCGCTTCGCAGGGCGGGGCCGCCAAGCCGCGGCGAATGAAGAATTTATTGTGTGGTCGGTTGGCCCTGGATTTTCGGCAGGCCAGACGCCGAACTGCCGCTGTCGGGCTTGCTGTCTTGCGCTCTGCTGGCGAGCTCGACGGTCAGGCGCTGGGCGGTGTCGGGCGACATCTGCGCCATGATATCCGACATTTTCCGCGGCTCGATCTTCGAGGCGACTTCGATCAACACGCCGATCTCAAGGCGGTCGAAGATTTTGGCGGCGTCGCGTGGCTTCATGTTCTCGTACATGGTGACGAGGCCTTTGAAGCGGGCGGCCTGCGCATCGTCTTTTTGCTCCGTCGCAACCTTGATGCGCGCTTCGGTTTCCTTGATCTCGGCGAGCTGGCCCTCCATCCGCTTCTCGGCCGCCTGCATCAGGCTTTCGCGGATGTCGAGTTCGCGGGCGCGGGTGTCGAGTTCCTGACGCCGCTCCTGAAGCCGCTCGAGGATCGCGCGCTCGGCGCCGGTCGGCGGTCCCTGGCCGTTGATTGAAATGAGAGTACCGGCCGGCGGCGTGGTCGCCGGAGCCTTTGCGTCGATAGCCTTCGCGTCGGAAGGCTTCGCGTCGGAAGGTTTAGCGTCCGCCGGCTTCTCCGGGATCGACCCGGTGATATCCGGATTTATTCTGTCGGCCTGCAGCGACGCGACGTTTGGTGTCGGAGCCGCGCCACTGCCGTCGGGAAAGTTGAACATCTGCGACGCCCACGACAGCATCGACGGCGACCCATCGGGCGTGGTGCGAATAACACCACTGTCGGCGTCCACCATTTTGTTGCCGCCAACGAGCGAATTGTCGTCGAGCGTCAAGTCGGCGACGATCAGCGCAAACAGGCACACGCACGCAACCACGGCGATCGGAAGCAGCCGCAGATCGCGCAGAAAACGGATCATGCCGCGAGACCGTGGACCTTCGTGCGCAGTCTTTCGGCGAAGGCCTGGACTTCGACGGCGACCGATTTCGCCTCGTTGGACGGCGCGACCCGTTCATGGGGCGGCCGCCCAGCGGACACGATCTGCGACAGGCGGTGCAGCACGTCCCTGCCGGCGGAAAGCCGCCGGTCGAATTCGCCGGTCATGGTCTCGGCGCGGCTCAGCCGCTCGCCGAGCCCGATGTCGCATTCGTGCACGGTCATTTTCAACCCGGCAACGGCGCGCTCGGCGATCTCGGTGGCGGTCACCAGCTCCGAAATGGTGGCGCGCAGCGACATTTCGTCGGCCTTCAACAGCTTGAGCCGCCGATTGAGCACCATGCAATAACCGACGGTCAGCATGAGCAGAACCGCGACCAGGCTTTCGATGATGATTCCGATATTGTTGCTCATTGTGCCTCCATGGGATTGCTGCCGCCGCCCGCCGCTTCGAACATGGCGAACGTCGTGCCGGGTTTGCGTAAGGTCTTGACGACGCGCACCGCGACCCGGTCACCGACGCGGCCCATCCGGCCTTCCGTCAGCGTCACAGCGCCGCAGCGCACGATGACCGGCGCGTCGGATTTAATCTCGAGCATCAGCGTGTCGCCGACATCGAGTTTCATGATCTGCCGCAGCGGCAGTTGCGCCTCATAGAGCACGGCGTCGACCGCGATCTTGGCCTGCCCGATTTCGGTGGCGAGATGGCCTTCCCACGTCGGGTCGCGGCCGAATTTCTCACCCATGAACATCTGCAACAGAACTTCACGGATGGGCTCGATGGTCGCGTAGGGCAGCAACAGCTCAATAGTGCCGCCGCGGTCTTCCATATCGATGCGAAGCCGCACCAGGATCGCCGCATTGGCCGGCCGCGAAATGGCGGCAAAACGCGGATTGGTCTCCAGCCTGTCGATGTTGAACTTCACCGGCGACAGGGGTCGGAACGCAAGCTCGGCGTCGGCCAACACCACCTCGATCATGCGCTTGATGAGATTGGTCTCGATGGTTGTGTAGGGCCGGCCCTCGATGCGGATCGGCGTCTGGCCGCGCCGCCCGCCGAGCAGCACATCGATGATCGAATAGATCAGGCTTGAGTTGACCGTGAGCAGGCCGGAATTGTCCCACTCCTCGGCCTTGAACACACCGAGGATCGCGGGCAGCGGGATCGAATTGAGATAATCGCCGAAACGCACCGAGGTGATGCGGTCGAGCGAGACTTCGACGTTGTCCGAGGTGAAATTGCGCAGGCTTGTCGTCATCAACCGGACCAGCCGGTCGAAGACGATCTCCAGCATCGGCAAGCGCTCGTAGGAGACCATCGCCGAGTCGATGATCGCGCGAATGCCGGAATTGTCGTTGAGATTGACGTCGGCGAGAGAGAAGCCGAGCAGTGAATCGATCTCATCCTGGGTGAGGATGCGTTCGGCTCCGCCCTTGGCCGCCTGAATGAACTGGCCGTCATCGACCATGCTCGCCCATTGCCCCGTCATGGGCTCAGAGCCGCTGTCGGACGGTTGCGCCCCCGCTTCGCTTTGAGGCGCTTGCTGGTCGGCGTCGAGCGCGACGCCCCATTCGGCTGCGAGCGCGTCCTGGTCGATTTGATCCTTCAGTGCCATTGCTTCACGGTGACCGCGTTAGCGTGTTGCCGCACTCACTGAACGACGATTTCCTTGAACAGCACCGCATTGATCTTGTTCGGCGCGATCGCGGCATCGACGCGCCGCGTCAGTTCTTCCTTAAGCCGATAGAGGCCGGCCGAACCGTCGAGATCGGTCGGGCGCAATTCGCGCAGATAGGTCTGAAACGCATCCATGATCCGCGGCATCACCGGCTGGATTTGCGCCTGGACCTGATCATCCGGCAGTTCCAGCGCGATCTTGACCTTGAGATATTGCGTGCGCTCGGTGCCACTCGACGACAGGTTCACCAGCACGTCCGGCATGTCGACGAAAATCGGCGGCTTGACTGCGGGCGTGGCCGCCGCAGTTTCGGTGCCGCCGTGGTGGCCGAAGAAGAAATAACCGCCGCCGCCAAGCGCGGCCAGTCCCGCCACGCCACCGACCGCAAAGACGATGAGTTTGCGCGACAGCCAGCCCTTCTTGGCTGACGAGGCTTCAGCGCCGTCTTTGCCTTCGGTGCCTTCGCTCTCGGTAGTCTCTGCTGGCGTTTCGTTTTTCGTTGCCATCACGGTTCCTGCTTGCGTGCGGGCACACGCAGTCGGCACGACAAATACGCGAAACGACAATGCCGGAAGCGCGACTCCGCGCCACCGGATGTGGCGCTGCCGAAAGCCACGCTAGGCACGAATGGTTAATGGATACTTGCGGAGGTAGCCCGAGCAGGAATTTTTTGCCGGGTTGCGACGCCATAGTGGCTTTTTCTGCCCTCTCGACAGCCGGGCGAAACAATCAAATCAATTGATATAATAACATCTTTTATGTACTGGCACGGCTTCTGCACTTATCCCCCTGCCGCGGCTTGGGAGAGTTCGCGGTGCACCGGCGAAACGGCCTGCGGAGACGGCCAATTCGTCGCTAATAGGGGAGAGTACCGATGGAGAATGCGCTTCTCGTCGGCCTGTCGCGGCAGATGGCGCTCGGTCACGAGCTCGACGTCATTGCCAACAACGTCGCCAATATCGACACCACCGCCTACAAGGCCGACAACGAGTCGTTCAGCCAATACCTGATGCCGGGGGCCAGCGATGGCCAGTTCAGCGGCAAGGACAAGCGCGTCAGCTTCGTGCAGGACAGCGGCAGCTGGATCGACTTCAGCCCTGGCGCAATCGAGCGCACCGGCGACCCGCTCAATGTCGCCATCGACGGCGACGGCTTTCTCACCGTGCAGACGGCGCGCGGCCAACGCTATACCCGCAACGGCGCATTGCAGATCAACGGGTCCGGACAACTCGTCACCAGCGAAGGCGACCCCGTGCTTGGTGGCAGCGGACCGATCACCTTCCAGGCTTCCGATCACGACGTCGCCATAAGTCCGAGCGGCATCATTACGGTGCGCGAAGGCACCAGCACGGCGGACTCGCCTCGCGGCCAATTGCAGCTCGTCGCTTTCGACCAGCCACGGCTTTTGCAAAAGGACGGCGGCTCGACGTTCATGGCGCCGAACGGTGTCACGGCGGGTCCGGCGCCGGCCACCACTCACTTGGTGCAAGGCGCGGTCGAAAAATCCAACGTCAATGCCGTCGCCGAAATGGCGCGCATGATTCAGATCACACGCAGCTACAGCGATGTCGCCGCACTCCTGCAACAGCAGGGCGACCAACGCCGCAACGCGCTGCAGCAACTCTCGCAAACGCCGGCGAGCTCATAAGATTCAGGGGACCGTATTATGCGTGCACTCGATACCGCCGCGACCGGAATGGCGGCCCAGGATCTCAAAGTCCAGGTCATCGCCGGCAATATCGCCAACATGGGCACGACCGGCTTTAAGAGCCAGCGCGCCGAGTTTCAGGATCTGATCTACGAGCACGTCCAGCGCATCGGCGCGCAGGCCTCCGACCAGGGCAATATCCTGCCCGTGGGCATCGAGCTTGGCTCAGGCGTGAAGACGGTCGGCACACCGCGCCTGATGACGCAAGGTACGCTGTCGCAGACCGGCAACACGCTCGACGTCGCCATCCAGGGCTCGGGCTGGTTCAAGATCCTGATGCCGGACGGCACCTACAACTATACGCGCGACGGCTCGTTCCAGATGGACGCACAGGGCCGCATCGTCACGGCGGAGGGCAATATCGTCCAGCCGACCATCACCATCCCGCCGAATTCGACCGGGCTCACCATCAACCAGCAGGGCCAGGTTTCGGTGACGCTGCCCAACTCGTCGACGTCGAGCGTGCTCGGCCAGTTCACGATCACGACTTTCACCAACGATGCAGGCCTGCAAGCGAACGGCGACAACTTGTTCAGTTCCACGCCGGCCTCGGGAACGCCGCAGGATAGTCTCGCCGCCACCAACGGCGCCGGCACCTTGCTGCAAGGCAGCCTCGAGCAGTCGAACGTCGAGGCGGTGAGCGAAATCTCCAACCTGATCGCGGCGCAACGCGCCTACGAGATGAACTCCAAGGTCATCACCGCGGCGGACGAGATGCTGCAAACGACGTCGCAACTGATGAAGTGAGAAAGGTCCTGACCATGATCGGATCCGGCATCCGGATTTTCTCTCTCCTGTTCGCCTTCGTCGCGCTGCTCCCCGGTTACGCCGCCGCGCAGAACGCGGTTCCGGCGCTGCGCGCCAACGTCACGGTCACCAGCAGCGTCGTCCGCATCGGCGATCTCATCGAGAATGCCGGCGCGGCCGCCGACGTTCCGATCTTCCGTTCGCCCGATCCCGGCACCAGAGGCACGGTGCCGACAGATCGTATCGTCGAGGCCATTCGGCCGCACCAGCTCATCGACATCGACACCCGCGGCCTCGCCGAAGTCGTCGTGACGCGGGAAAGCCGCGCTATCCCCGTGCAGGAAATCTCCGCAAGCATCGCGCAAGCACTGGCCGGACAGTATGGCTTGGGCGACCCGCAGAACATCACGGTCTACTTCGACCGCGACGTGCGCCCATTGCAAGTCGAGCCGAGCGCGGCCGGCGATTTGCAGGTGCTCAATCTGAGTTACGATCAGCGCTCGACGCGCTTCGACGTGACGCTGGACCTGCCGACCAGTGCGGAACTGCACCGGCAGCCGGCGCGCTTCACCGGCACCGCGCTCGAAACCATCGCCGCCGTGACGGTCGACCACCCGGTGGAACGCGGCGAAATCCTCAGGGAATCCGATCTCGCCGTGGTGCGGCGGCCGAAATCCGAAGGCGGCGCCATTTCCAGCATCGCCCAAGCGGTGGGACTTGCGGCGCGCCATGAGCTTCGTCCCGATCAGCCGCTGCATGCCGCCGACCTGTCCAAGCCCGATATCGTCCAGCGCAACGATACCGTCGCGATCATCTATCAGGCGCCCGGCATCGTGCTGACGCTGCGCGGGCAGGCGCAGGCCGGTGGCGCGATCGGCGACACCATCGGCGTCCTCAACGCGGACTCCAAGCGCATCGTGCAGGGCGTGATTACGGCGCCCGGCCGCGTCACCGTAAACGCCACGTCGACCCGCGTGGTCGACAACTCGCCGGCACAGATGGTGGTCTCGCCGGCGGCGTCTGCGGAGTAGTCCGAGTGAACGGCAGTTTTGCGTGAAAGGTAGTTCGATGTCGCATCGTGTTTGGCTGTTGCGTGGCGCCCTGCTCTCATCGGTGGCCATCGTCAGTACCGGCTGCTCGTCGCTCGACAAATTGAAAATGATCGGCGAGCAGCCGCCGCTTTCGCCGATGGAGAATCCGACCGTCAAGCCCGGCTACAAGCCGGTGCAGATGCCGATGCCGACGGCGCAGCCCGCGACCTACAATCCGAATTCGCTGTGGCGCAACGGCTCGCGCGCGTTCTTCAAGGACCAGCGCGCCCACCAGGTCGGCGATATCCTGACCGTCAAGGTCAATATCAACGACACCGCGCAGTTCCAGGATCAAACACAAGTCCAGCGCACCTCGACCGAGGATTCCAACATCAGCAATTTCCTCGGCGCCAATACCATCGTCCATCCGGCCAAAGCTATTCTGCCGGGCTCCCTCATCGCCGCGGACTCCAACACCCAGAGCAACGCCACCGGCTCGATCAACCGTCAGGATCAGTTGCTGACCAATGTCGCGGCGGTAGTCACGCAAACGCTGCCGAACGGCAATATGGTGATCGAAGGCAAGCAGGAGGTCCGACTCAATTCGGAAATGCGCGAGCTCCTCGTCGCCGGCGTCGTGCGCCCGGAGGATATCGAAAGCGACAACACGATCGACTTGCCGAAGATCGCCGAAGCCCGCGTCGCCTATGGCGGCAAAGGTACCATCTCGAACATTCAGGATCCACCGTGGGGCCAGCAGGCGCTCGACGTGCTGTTGCCGTTCTAGTCAGAGGAATGGGTCGAACGTGACGAAACCCATCCGCGAGTAAGAGCTCCCCGGGATCGCTTCGCGCGCAAAGCCATCCCGATACGGCGCGGCCTCCGGCAGCTCCCCGCCGGAGGCCGCGACTCTTTCATAACTTAGCCGTGATGCTCGTGGATTTCGTGACTGCTCATTGTTCGCTCCCGTGTTGATAGCTTTGCGATGGCGAAGCATGGCCGGTCACGATGAAATAATCGCAACAGTCTTTCATCTCATATGACGATTGGATTATGCCGACAGCTTGCGCGCTTGCGGAACGAAGTCCGCTCGCGTCAAATCATGACGTAACAGTTCAATGACGCTGTCCCAGTCGCCGAAGCTCGGCTGCCGGTAGAGCCGCGCCGTCGGATACCACGGACTGTCCTGCCGTTCGCGCAGCCACCGGAAATCGGCGGCAAACGGTAGCAGCAGGAACAGCGGCTTGGCCATGGCGCCGGCCAAATGCGCAACCGCGGTGTCGACCGCAATGATGGCGTCGAGCGACGCGATGGCGCCGGCGGTGTCGGCAAAATCGCGAAATTTTTGTTTTAACTGAAGCACATTCTTATGTGCGTTCAAGAGCGGCGCATCTTCCTCCCTCACGTCGTGCTGAAGGCTGACGAAAGTGACGTCGGGCATGTCGAGCAACGGCAACAGCCTCGCAAGGCGCATGGAGCGATTGTGATCGTTGTCGTGCACTCTGCCGCCTGTCCAAACCAATCCAATGCGCGGCTGCTGTTGTGGAAGGTTATTCCGCCACTTCGCGATGTCGTCATCGTTCGCCGCGATATAGGGAGTCACTGCGGGCACTGTCGGCAACTCGGTTCCGAAAGCCAGCGGCAGGCTGAGCAACGGACAGTGAAAATCAAAACGCGGTAGTGCTTGCCCGCGCGACATCACTGACACACCCGGCAAACATGCCAACAGCCGTGCCAATTCAGCCTGAACTTCGAGAACGACGTTCGCGCCGCGCGCAGCCAGAAGCGGCGCATAACGGACGAACTGAATCGTGTCGCCGGAGCCCTGTTCGGCGTGCAGCAGGATGGTCTTGCCATCTAGCGGTTCTTTGCCGAGCCATAGCGGCGCCGTGAAATCGCGCCGTTGCGTCGCCAACAGGCCGACCTTCCAGCGCGCTTCGTAGCCGTGCCAGCCGCCGAAATCGCCAAGGCTCAAACGCGCCAGACTTTCGGCAAATCGCGCCTGGGCAAAATCCGGTTTGCTGACAAGCGCGCTCCGCGCACTCATCACCGCCTCGTGCGGACGATCGAGCCGCCGCAACGCAACGGCGCGGTTGGTCAAGAGTTGAAAGTTATCCGGTACGAATTTGAGCGCCGCGTCGTAGGCGGCCAGCGCTTCCGTGACACGATTAAGTTTGAGCAGCGCATTGCTGCGATTGCCGAGCGCATCGAAGTGACGAGGTTCGACGGCGAGCACGCCATCGAAATCTTCCAGCGCCTCCGCCGCGCGGCCGAGCTCCAGCAAGGCAACGCCGCGGCGGTTGCGAAGCTCGCAGTCGGCAGGTTCGATGCGGAGACCTTCACTGAAGCTTGTCAGCGCCCTGTCGAAATCCTTCAACGCGTGAAAGACCAGGCCGAGGCTCGAGAAGCCGTCGGCGCGGCTGCTATCCGACTGCAGCGCGGCCTGAATAAGTGCGAGCGCGCTTTCGAGCCGGCCGTGCCGGTAATGGATCAGGCCGAGACCATGGAGCGCGTCGAAGTTGCCGGGATGATGGTCCAGCACCGCGGTGTAGAACCGCTCCGCCTTGTCGAACTCGCCCTGCTCATGAGCGCGCAACGCACGGCGCAGCAGCCGCGACGCGTTCACGTGCAGATGTCGTGACTGGCCGCTCATTGGTTAACGAGCGGTAACTAAAGATGGTGAAGAAAGGATTAAAGCGTCTCGCTACCCGGACGACTAATCGTCGCGATAGACGCGCTCGCGGCGCTCGTGGCGTTCCTGCGCTTCGATCGAAAGCGTTGCGATCGGACGGGCCTCGAGGCGCTTGATCGAGATCGGCTCGCCGGTTTCTTCGCAATAACCGTAAGTGCCGTCTTCGATGCGCGCCAGCGCGGCGTCGATCTTCGAGATCAGCTTACGTTGGCGGTCGCGGGCGCGAAGCTCGATCGCCCGGTCGGTTTCCGACGACGCGCGGTCGGCGAGGTCGGGGTGGTTCTGGTTTTCATCCTGGAGGTGTTGAAGCGTTTCCTTGGCCTCCTTGAGGATGTCCTCCCGCCAATCGAGCAGCTTCTGGCGGAAATACTCCCGCTGGCGCTCGCTCATGAAAGGCTCTTTGTCGGTCGGTCGGTAGAGCCGCTCCAAGACCGGCAGAATCTTGCCGTTCTTGACCGGCTTGTCGTCGGCTTTGCCGTTCTTGATCTTGACTAACTGCATTGTCCCTCAACTCCGCACACTGACCGGTGTCGGGTCCTCCCGAAAGGCTGGCCTATATATCGAGGGTCGATGACAGAGACAATAAGGATGATGATGCCACGAACGGCATATCTTGCGGCCGCGACGGATTTAGGCAGCACCCCGCCCCTGGTCTAATTTATGTAATAAATTCAGAGGATTGCGGTCAGCTCATGCCGGCTTTGGCGAGTTCAACCGCGACCCGCAGGTCGATTTCGGCAAGCACGCCATCGAGCCTGTCGTCACCCGAACCGTCTTTGAGATCGGCGGCCACGGATTTCAGCCGGAGCAGCGTACCCTGATCGAGGGCACCGCTCAGAAGACCAAGCTTCAGCTCGTCAAGCGCATCAAGCGCGCGCCGGCCCTGCTTTACCGCGCGGCGGCGCCGCTCGGCGGGCTCTTCGATTCCTTGCAACGCGATTAGTGCGTCGATCCCGCCCAGCGTGCGCAACGCGACCGCTGCGCTCTGCGCGTGCGTCCCTTCCGAACTGGAAAGGGTGAAAGAACCCCCCGCCGTCCGGCGCGACGCCGGCGCCGCGGTAACGGAGGAGGTTCCATTTGATCCATGCACGCGCATAATCAGAAAGGTGTCCTGTTATGGTTAATGGGCGGTAAAAAGGAACCGGCAAAACTTGCCCAAACCGGCAAGCGCTGCTTGTCGCAGCATCCAGGCGGCCCGCCGCGGAAATAAATTACATCGTATTTTCAATTATTTAGCCGCGCGGGCCCAGTGGCACGCAAATGGCATTGATGCTTCCGTCCGAACTCTTGGGGAGCAAGATGCTAAGGACGCTTAGAGCCGCGCTAGCCGCGCTGGTGGCCTTGACCATTGCCGTTCCGCCCGTTCCGGCGGCTGCGACGTCGCGAATCAAGGACCTCGCCAGTATCGAGGGCATTCGGCAGAACCAACTGCTGGGTTACGGTCTCGTGGTCGGCCTCAACGGCACCGGCGATACGCTGAACAATACGCCTTTCACCAAGCAATCGCTGCAGGCGATGCTGGAACGCCTCGGCGTCAACATCCGCGGCCAGCAGATCCGTACCGGCAATGTCGCCGCCGTCATGGTCACAGCGAACCTGCCGCCGTTCGCCACCCAAGGCACCCGCATCGACGTCACCGCATCCGCCATGGGCGATTCTAAAAGCCTGCAAGGCGGCACGCTCCTGGTCACCCCCCTCCTCGGCGCCGACGGCAATGTCTACGCCGTCGCCCAGGGCTCGCTCGCCGTCGGCGGATTCCAGGCCGAAGGCGAAGCCGCCAAGATCACCCGCGGCGTTCCGACTGTGGGCCGGCTGCCGAACGGCGCCATCATCGAACGCGAGATCGACTTCTCGCTCGCGTCGCTCGGACAATTGCGGCTCTCGCTGCGCAATGCCGACTTCACCACCGCCAAACGGATCGCGGTCGCGATCAACGATTATATCGGCTCGCCGGTCGCCGAGCCGCTCGACCCGTCGACAGTGCAACTCACGCTGCCGAAAAAGTTTCCACAAAACGTGGTCGCGATGCTGACCGAGATCGAGCAATTGCAGGTCGAGCCCGACAACGCCGCAAAGATCGTCATCGACGAACGTTCCGGCGTCATCGTCATCGGCCGCGATGTGCGCGTATCCACCGTCGCGGTCGCGCAGGGCAATCTCACGGTCACGATCTCGGAAGCGCCGCAAGTAAGCCAGCCCGCACCTCTGTCGCGAGGCCGCACTGTCGTCGTGCCGCGCACCCAAGTCGGCGTGCAGGAGGAAGGCAAGGGACTGGCGCTGGTCCATGAAGGCGTTTCGCTGCAACAGATTGTTGACGGGCTCAACGCACTCGGCATCGGGCCGCGCGATCTCATCGTGATCTTGCAGGCTATCAAGGCCGCCGGCGCCATCCAGGCCGATATCGAGGTGATGTGATGGCTGGTCCGGTCGACTTCGGCACATCGCTCGCCTCGATCGGCGATGCGCAAAGCGCGCAGGCGCAATCCGGGCTCAAGATAAAAGCCAAAGCAAAAGCCGCCTCGGAGCAATTCGAGTCGATGTTTCTCAATACGATGCTGCAACAGATGTTCACCGGCGTCGACGGCGACGGGCCGATGGGCGGCTCGGGCGCGTTGAAAATCTGGCGCTCGTTCATGACCGACCAATACGCCAAGACCTTCGCCAAGACGGGCGGCATCGGTCTCGCCGGGCACGTCTACAACGAATTGCTCAAGCAGCAGGGTTTGAGTGCATCATGAAACCGATCTCGACGACAACCGAAGCGGAACAGGCCATCGAAAGCGTCGCATCGCTGATCGGCAGGCTATCCGGCCTTGTCGAACAGGAAACGGCACTGGTGCGCGCCGGAAAAATGGGCAACGTCACCGATGTTGGCCGGCAAAAATCACAGCTTGCGGGCGAGCTCCATGCTTGCGGCGAGCGATTAAAGGCGAATGCGAAATTTGTCTTGCAGGCGGCGCCGGCGCGCTGCGCCGCGCTGGCACGGGTGCAGGAAGGGTTTCGTGGCGTATTGCAGAAGAATCTGATCGTGCTCGCGACGACCCATGCGGTGTCCGAGGGCATCGTGCGCCGGCTCTCGGGAGATCTAGCCCGCAAGACCTCGCCGCAAGTCTATGGCGCAACCGGCCGGGCGACCGCGCCGCATCCCAGACACGGCCGACCGCTCGCGATCAGCCGCAAGCTTTAGCCTGTTGAGGCAGCGGCCGGCGCGCTACATCGGCGAGCTCCTGTTGCACGCGCTGGAGCGGTACACCCCAATCACCGATCGTGGCCTGGCGAAAAATGCGCATGCTCGGATACCACGGGCTGTCGGTGCGATCGAGCAGCCAGCGCCAATCCGGCGAGAACGGCACCAGGAGCGCCACCGCCTTGCCCATGGCGCCGGCGAGATGCACCACGGACGTGTCGACACTGACCACGAGATCGAGCATCGCCACGACCGCGGCGGTGTCGGCAAAATCGGTAAAGTCGCTGCCGAGCTGAAGCACGCCGTGCTCGCGCAGAATCGCGGCATCTGCTTTGCTGACCTCCTTCTGCACGCTGATGAAATCGAGATTGGGAACGGAAAGCAGCTTAGCAAACCGGGCAAGCGGTATTGAACGGTTGCGATCGTTGGCGTGCAAGGTGCTGCCGGCCCAACATATACCGATGCGCAGGCGGCCGTTCGCCGGCATCCTGTCCCGCCACTGCGCGAGACGCTCCTGCAGCGGCCAAAGATAAGGAATGTTCGCGGGTATCGTCGCGAGCTCCGTTCCGAATGCCAGCGGCAGGCTCAGCAGCGGACAGTGAAGATCGAAAGGCGCGCAACTCCTCGCCCCGCGCGAAAACGGTAGTCGCTCCTTGAATAGTCCCCAAAAGGTTTTTGAGACCGGGCTGAGATTCCAGAATCACTGTCGCGCCGAGCGCCGCGACGAGCGGGACATAACGCACGAACTGGATAGTATCGCCGAGACCTTGCTCAGCATGCAGCAGGATCGTTTTGCCTTCGATCGGCTCACCGCCGAGCCACAGCGGCGCGGCAAAATTCCGCCGCTTGTCCGCCCAGTCGGCCTTGCGCCAACGCCATTCGAAATCCCCCCATGCGGCGAAATCGCCGAGGCGCAGCCGCACGAGGCTCGCATTGTAGTGAGCTTCAGCGCGTTCCGGTTCGATTGCAATCGCGGCGAGAAAACACCGCATTGCCTCGTCAAAGCGGTTCAACGCGACAAGCGCCGTTCCTTTGTTGATGTGCAGTTCCACCGTGCGAGGCGCGACAGCGAGCGCGTGATCGTAGCACACCAATGAATGTTCGGACCGACCGAGCCGCGTCAGCACACCGCCGAGGCTGTTGAGCGCGCCCACATGGCTGGGCTGTTGTGCCAGTATGAGCCGGAATACGTTGAGCGCTTCGTCGTAATGCTTCCACTGCACAAGCTTATTGCCGTGATCATAGAGCTCACCGACTTGATCGGACGGCACAAATGCTGGTTCGATCGCGTCTCCGCACAGCGAGAGCGATTGCGTCGCGCCTGTCATGATCAGCGCGACTTGGCCGGACGACAAGCGAGTTCGGCGAGTTCTTGTTGCAGCCGGTCGATCGGACCTTTCCAATCGCCGAGCGTGCCTTGACGGAAAACGCGCATGCTCGGATACCACGGGCTGTCGGTGCGATCGAGCAGCCAGCGCCAATCCGGCGAGAACGGCACCAGGAGCGCCACCGCCTTGCCCATCGCGCCGGCGAGATGCGCAACGGACGTGTCGACGCCGACCACGAGATCAAGCATCGCCACGACCGCGGCGGTGTCGGCAAAATCGGTGAAGTCGCTGCCGAGCTGAAGTACGCCGTGCTCGCGCAGAATCGCAGCATCCGCTTCGCTGACCTCTTTCTGCACGCTGATGAAATCGAGATTGGGAACGGAAAGCAGCTTTGCAAACCGTGCAAGCGGTATCGAACGGTTGCGATCGTTGGCGTGCAAGGTGCTGCCGGCCCAGCATATACCGATGCGCAGGCGGCCGTTCGCCGGCATCCTGTCCCGCCACTGCGCGAGACGCTCCTGCAGCGGCCAAAGATAAGGAATGTTCGCGGGTATCGTCGAAAGCTCCGTTCCGAATGCCAGCGGCAGGCTCAGCAACGGACAATAAAAATCGAATCCAGGCAAAGGATCGTCGTCACTGCACACCAGCGAAACACCCGGTACGGTCGCTGCGAGCGCACGCAATGGCTTTTGCACGCCAAGGATGACCTTGGCGCCGAGTTTTGCGATCAGCGGCGCATAGCGCACGAATTGCAGCGTATCGCCGAGGCCCTGCTCGGCGCGGAGGAAAACCGTCTTGCCTCGCAAATTTGTTTCGCCCCGCCACATCGGCTGCGGATAATCGGGCCGGTCCTGCGAGAACGGTTTTTTCTTCCAGCGATACTCATATCTGCGTCCAGCCCTCGCGCAACTCGCCCAGACAAAGTTTCGTGACGGCCAGGTTGAAGTTGGCCTCGGCGCTGTCCGGCTGGAGTGCCAACGCATTGACGTAACACGCCGCCGCCTCGATCAGCCGGTTTTTCCGTAGCAGCTCATTGCCGCGATTGACATGCGCCGGGAAAAGACATGGATCGAAGCGAAGTGCGCGTTCGTGCGCGGCGAGTGCTTCATCGAACCGCTCCATTTCCGCAAGCATCAGCCCGCGGTTGGTCAGCGCCACGGGGTGATCCGGGCTGATGGCCAACACTTTGTCAAAGGCCACAAGCGCTTCGGCGAAGCGTTTGTCTTTAATATAGGCGTTGCCGCGATTGATCAGGGCCATGACATGATCTGGGTCGGCCGCAAGGACTCCATCGAAGGCAGTGATCGCATCGTCGAACCGGCCGAGCTCAAGAAGCGTCGTGCCGCGATTGACCTGGATGTCGAGGCGATCCGGCGCGGCAGCCGATGCGGTATCGTAGTTCGTCAGTGCCTCCTCGAACCGGCGAAGCTTGGCGAGGACGATGCCGCGCGTATTGAGAGCCTCGATATGGTTCGGATTCCCGCCCAGGAGCCGATCGCACGGACTGAGAGCTTCTTCGAACGCGCCGAGTTCGGCCAGCGCATTGGCGCGATTGTACAACGCCCCCAGATTATTCGGATCGATAGCGAGAGCGGCATCGAAATGCGTCAACGCTTCGGCATGCCGGCCGAGCGCGGCCAACGACAGTCCCAGATTGTTGAGCGCATCGGTACGGCGCGGCTCGAGTGCGAGCGCCGCCTCATAGCTTGCGCGCGCGTCCTCGTATTGCTTGAGCGCGCGGAACGCATTGCCGCGATTGTAAAGCGCATCGGCATACTCCGGACTTTTGTCGAGTGCGTGTTCGCAACTTTGCAGCGCCTCTTGTGGCCGCTCGAGGCTCAACAGCACGACACCGCGATTATTAAGCGCTTCGGCATTCCCCGGCGCGATCGCGAGCGCGGCGTCGTAGGCTGCCAGCGCTTCGCCAGGCCGTCCAAGCGCGACGAAGGCATTGCCGCGGCGATTGAGCGCAGTAACGTGCTTCGGTTGTCGCGTCAGCACCTCGTCGTATTCGGCAACCGCTTCCCGGTGCCGGTTGAGTGCTGCAAGCGTATTGCCGCGATTGTAGTGCGCGGCGGCGTCGTTGCCGCGCAGCGTCAGCACTTCGTCGAAACTTGCAAGCGCCTCTTCATGGCGCTTCAGCGCGCCGAGGATGATGCCGTAATTGGTGAGGACATCGGGCGATCCCGGCTGTTTCCGCAGCGCCGCGGCAACCAGGCGCAGCGCTTCCGCGGAGCGGCCCTGCTGGTGGCGGAGCACGCCGGAGAGATGCAGCGCATCAAAATGCTCGGGATTTTCGGCGAGGATAATGTCGTAAAGCCGCTCAGCGTCGCCGAGCCTACCCTGCTGATGCAGCTCGAGCGCCTCCTGGATCGGCGGCACAGCCGGCAAGCTGTGCGCGCTTGAATGCTTCGCCATGCGTGCGTCATCCGCGGCCCGCACTATCGCGGGCCGGTCAGGCAAGGTCAGCCAAGATGGTTAACCGAACGTAAATCGGAGCAAAATCGACACTCCAAATTAACCGCTTCGCCGCATGAATGGAGACGGCGAAGTACAGTTGAAAAGCCGCATCCATGTCGGTCGGAAGTATCGGAAGCACCCCCTCGTTCTGGCAGCAGGACCAAAGTTACTGGCAGGGAGGCCAGTCCGAAAGCGCGACTCTGGCGACGGACACTGAGCTCAGCAACGTCATGGCCAACGCCCAGGTGACCTTGTCCAAGGGCTTGGCGAGCATCGCCAACCAGGCAGCGTTAGATCGAACCAACAACCAGATTTCGGCTATCGTTCAGCAGGTTTTGCAGTCCGCGTCCGGCAGCTCCACGTCGTCGACCGGATCGACCTCATCGTCCTCAAGCTCAACCTCTTCGACCGCGTCCGGCTCTTCAAGTACGTCAAGTTCATCGAGCGCGGCACCTCTGCCTGCGACCCTCACCGGCACTACGCGCCTTTCAGCAAGCACCTCTCTTTCGAGCCTCGGTATTCTCCCGGGCGGCACACTCACTTTCAGCGCCAGCACCAATGCGACGACTTATACGTCGACGGGGACCGACACCGTCGGCGATCTGATCAATGCCATCAACATCGATCTTCCAACCAACGCGCACGTGACGGCTTCGATCAATGCGGGCGGCCAGCTCGTCATCACCAGCATGAACAACAAGGATTCGATCGCGGTCGTCGGCAGCGGCACCGACGCGGCTGCGATCGGCTTCGGCGCCCAGAACAGCTCCGCTCAACCGACAACGCCCAGTTCTGCCAGCACGACTGGGTCGTCGACGGCGTCTTCATCGACCGGGACCGCCAGTTCAACAGGATCGTCTGCAAACGTCGCTGCTGAATTTTCCAAGGCTCTTGCGCAATCAGGCGCAACCACCGCACAAAGCATCCTCAGTGCCAGCGGTGTCAGTGGCACCTTGATCAATATGATAATTTGAACCGCCGCTACGCTTCAGCGGCGGTAAATTGCGACGACAAATCGCCGTGAAACGCCGTCGGGCCGATATGCGTAAGTTTGCTCTTTAGATCCGCCCAGATTTCCCCACCCATATCGGTCCAGCGTTTGCAGAAGGCGAAATCTTCGCTGAGGTAGGTGCCGTCCTGGGTGATCATGCATTCGAACAGCGCGAACCGGTTCTCGCTCACGGTCTCGGCATCGATCGAATGATCGCGCTTGAATTTGAGCTGAGGATATTGCGCACACATTTGCTCGAGCGCCTGGCGCCGAACCATCAAGAATCCCGTTCCCGCGTAACGGACTCTGACGAAGCCGCCTTTTTCCGTCACGGCGTTGGGATCGTCGACTTCAAGGACGTAGTGCAATGCCGCGGCGGCTGGATTGGGCCGTGCCGTCTCGATCGTCGTCTTCACCTTGTCCCAATCGATCCGCTTGATCGGATAGACCGCCGCCGACATGTCGGCGCCGGACTGAATGAGCCGCAGGACCTGTTCGGGATCGAAGCCGATATCGGCGTCAATGAACAGAAGATGTGTCGCGCCCGGATCGTCGAGGAATTGTGAAATCAGGCTGGCGCGCGCGCGGGTGATCAGGGCATCGCCGTTCTTGAACAAGACCTTCAGGTTGAGATTGCGATATCCACGCGCCAGCATTTGCAGGCGCAATAACGACGAGGCGTAATGAACGGAAATCTGGCCACCGAAACAGGGCGTCGCGACGACAAGATTGACAGCGGCGGACAGACTAGACGTCGTCGAGCCCTTTTCCGTTGCATCGGGCGGGGGGGCCGGCGCCACTGCAGGGGTCCCGGTCACGCCGGGCCTGGAGCCGGGCGTGGATCGAAGTTTGGCGGAGTCCGGCTCGGAATATTCGAGCTTCGCGAAGGCAGGCATGGCGGCGCCCCATTTGATTAAATCTGCAACGGTGCCGCTGCCTCGATCGCAACGACCTCGTCCCGGGCGCCCGAGAACTCAAGCGACAGGCGTCGGTTCCTGGTCGGAGCAACACAGTCGCCCCGACTTTCCAATCATGGTTAGCCATTAGCGAAGAGAAGCGGTTAAAGGCGCCTTAAGGACAAAGCTGATTTTCGGAAAATACGTGGAAACCCTTGTGGTAACAGCGTGGCGAGCGCAAGTCGGCTCCGGCCATGGCGCTGTCGGACGGGTATGTAAAAGTCCTGCGACTACGTAGATTTACACGTCTTTAAGCGGAATAAGGCAATCCTTCGGCCAACCGATCTGTGATCGGAACTTGCCCGTACGGCACGTACGGCAAGCCTAAGCCAGTACGGCCTGTAAACCAGAAGGGTAGTTCTATGTCTGACATCACCTTAAGCTCTGGCATTCGACAGAACTTGCTGTCGTTGCAGCAGACCTCCGCGGATTTGACCACCACCCAGGAGCAATTGGCGACTGGCAAGAAGGTCAATTCGGCCGCCGACAATCCGAGCTCCTACTTCACCTCGCAGAACCTGACCAACAGCGCCAACTCGCTGTCCGCCTTGCTCGATCAGATCGGCCAGGGCCAGCAGACCATCAATGCCGCCACCGACGGCCTCACCGGCATCTCCAGCTTGTTGCAGCAGGCACTTGCGACCGTGCAACAGGCGCAGCAGGCGAGCCCGACCACGGCGGCTTCCACGACTGGCACCGTCGCACTCACTACCGTGAACGCCGGCGGCAACCTCGTGCTCAACGTCGGTGCGTCCAGCTACACGGTCTCGATCACCGCCAGCGAGTTGATCAGCGCGATCGAAGCGAATATCAACGGCACCACGGGCCTCGGTTCCACGGGCGCATTGACCGCGACCGATGATGGCAGCGGACACCTGGTTCTCACCGCCAACTCGCCATCCAGCAGCGTCACTGTCGTTTCCAGTGCGGAAGCCACGGCGCTCGGTCTCAGCAGCACTCCGGTGTACGGACAAAGCGCCACACGCAGTACGCTGCAGACCAACTACAACGGACTGCTGACTCAGATCAATCAGCTCGCCGGCGACGCCACTTATAACGGCATCAATCTGCTCAACGGTGACAATCTGACGATCAACTTCAACCAGAGTGCGTCGAGCTCGCTGACGATCCAGGGCGTGACCTTCAACGCATCCGGCCTTTCGCTGTCGTCGATTGCCGGCACGGGTGGAGCGTCGTTCCAGAATAACACGACGCTGACCAGCACGGTTACGGCCCTGAACGCCGCGATCGGGTCAGTGCAAAGTCAGACCGAGACGTTCGGCACCAACTCGGGCGTCATCGGAACCCGGCAGACATTCACCACGAACCTGATCAACACTCTGCAGACGGGTGCTGCCAATCTCGTGGCCGTCGATCAGAATGCGGCGAGTGCCGACCTGCTCACCGAACAGACTCAGCAGCAGCTTGAAATCTCCGCACTGTCCATCGCCAATCAGGCGAACCAGTCCGTGCTTAAGCTTTTCGGCTAAAGTCTCTGGTACAGGTCTACGGCGAAGGCGGCGGGGCGAAAGCTCCGCCGCTTTCTTATTTAGCGGGACCTTAACCGGCGTCCGCAACGATGGTTTGCCATCGGCGAGTAATTGGGTATGCCCCTAAAGATCGAACTCAAGCGCAACGGGCGCCTCATCCTCGGCGATTGCGCGATCACCAATCACGGTCCGCGCACGCGTCTGCAAGTCGAGGGCAACGTGCCGATCCTGCGCGAGAAGGACATCATAACGCCCGAGCAGGCCGATACACCCGCAAAGCGCATCTATCTCGCGGTTCAGTTCATGTACACCTCGAAAGAGCCGGAGCATCATCAGGCGTCATATCTTCGGCTGGTCCACGAACTGCTCGATAGCGCGCCAGGTGCCCGGCCTTTCATCGACGGCATCAACAATCAAATCTTAACAGGCGAGCTGTACAAAGCTTTAAAGGAAACGCGCAAGCTGATTGCTTACGAAGGGGAATGTTCGAAAATGCAGCACGCCAGTAAAGCTTATGCCAAGGTCGCCAAAGAAACGGCCGGCCCGCGTGAATTGGAAGCAGGCCTTTTGTTGAAGGCGGCGGCGAAGTTACAAGCAGTCCACGATTCGTGGAGCGACAAGCCAAGCGGGCTCAACGACGCCTTGTTGTACAACCGCCGGCTCTGGACTGTGTTCATCGACGCCGTCACGCGGGACGACAATCAGTTGCCGCGCGCCGTCCGCAGCAATCTCACCCAACTCGGCGCCTTCGTTTTAGGCGAGACCTTTTCGCTGATGACAAAACCGAAGCCGGGCCATCTGAAGTCGATTATCAAGATCAATCGCGGCATCGCCGCCGGTTTGGGCGGCAAAGCATAACATCGCAGCAGTTTAGCCTATAAAAATGGCGAGCAGCAGCCCTGCTCGCCATTTTGCTTTTAGCTGTTTGTCGGCAGGCTAAGCGGCGGACGTTCCGAGATAATTCACAAGACTCATCTGCGCCAGTCGCGCCGTGACCGACAATGATGCCGACAGGCTGTTTTGCAAGGTCAGGATCTGTTCGCCGATCTGATCCTGGTTCACACCTTCGATATTTTGCAGCATGCCCTGCAATGTCGTCTGCGTTTGCGTATTCAGGCTGGTGGCGTTCGTAATCGTGGTTTGCGCGCTGGCGAGGTCGGCCTCGATGTCGCTGATCGATTGGGTGCCTGACGGATTGCTGAGGTTCGTTGCGACCTTCTGACTCAGCGCCTGATAGCTCAACTGGGCATTCGGGTTGCTCGGCGAATATGTCGTTGCTGCCAGCACTGCGACATTGGCAACCAGTGAGCTGATCGCCTGCTCATTGGCTTGCATGCCGTAGGCGACTGTCGTCGAGGGGCCGACCTGCGCCGTCGCGGTCTGCCGCGCCGGCGTGCTGCCGGAGCCGCCGGTGTACCAGAATACGGTATTCGCGGACGTGCCTGCCACCAGCGACATGGATGTCGCCGGCGTACCGCTGACCCGAAGCGGTGGATTCGAACTGAAGAAATTATTGGCGGCGGCAACGGCAGACGCCGCTGGCAGAGCGGTTTGCGCCAGAGTGGTAATAGCGCTTGTCAGCGCCGTCTGAAGGTTGGCGGCAGTGGCACCCGCACTGGCGCCGATGGTGAACTGGTTCGCCCCGGGCGGCGAATCCGAAGTTGCCTGCAAACTGATCGTCTGGCTCGAGCCGTCCGGCAGCGTGAGATTAAACTGGATCTGGTCGCCGGAATTCGGATTGGAGCCGAGCCCGACCGAGATGGTCGGAGGCGAACCCGTAGGCCCCGACACGGTAGCGCCCGTCAAAGTCGAATTCACACTCGCCAGCTGAAAGCCGAACGGCGAACCGTCCTGGCTCAGCGTGACGTTCGATCCGCTTCCGCCCACCGTCAGCCGGCCCGTATTACCGGTGCCGAGATCGGCTTGCGTGCGCTCCGAAATCACCTGCGTGAGCCCGGCCTGCGCACCGTTGCCGTTGAGAATCTCATTCATGCTGGCGACCGACGGTTGATTCACCGCACTGCCGGAAAACAGGTAATTGCCGCCGACCTGCGTATTGAGCAGCGACAGAATCTGATCCAACTCGGTCGACGCCGATGCCTGGGTCGAAGTCTGCCCGGTATTGTTGAGCGCGAACGCACCTTGCTCGGTGACGGCTTGCTCGACCGCGCTGCCGCTATCGCCGAGCTGCGTCAACAGCGATTGCGCGATACCGATGGTCGTTCCCGCGGCCGTAGCGGCATTGCTATAACCACTGATCGCTGAAAGCTGCGAACTCAGAGAAAGCGCCACGCCGGCCTGCGAGCCAAGGCCGGAATAGGTTTGCGCGGCGTCACCGCTGCCCAATTCGGTGCTGAGCGTGCTGAGCTGGTTATTCATATTGTTCACGGCGGCGATATTGGCCGCGGTGATCGAGCCTGGTCCGGTGATGCTCATTACGTGCCTATCTGTAACAGCGTCGCCATCATCTGCTGGATCGTCGACATCACCCGCGCATTGGCGCCATAGGCGTTCTGCAACGTAATCAGGTTCGACAATTCAGTATCGATACTGACTCCGGACTGGTCGTTGAAGCGCTGCTGTAAGGCGCTGACGACGGTGTCTTGGCCCTGCTGCAGGTTCGTCGCCGCATTCGCCGCCTGGCTCTGCTGGGTGATGACCGTGCTCAGGTAATTGGGTAGCGTGCCGCTGTACGGCTGCTGCGAACTGCCAATTCCGGTGCTTGGCGAATAGGTCAGCGAAGCGCTCGTCATCTGATTGAGGATGAAGTTCGGCCGGGTGGAATTGCCGACCGCCGTATTCGACGCATAGGCGACGAGGCTCGACGGCGAGGCGGCAACCGCGGAATTGACCGCGATGCGCCCGGCGAGACCCGTGGTCTGGGAACCTGTGGCGGTGAGTGCGCCGGTGATCGCTGTGCTGCCGTCGAGAAACAGCGGCAGCTGCGAGTTACCGCTCGTCAGCGACGTCACGGTCGAGGTCGCCGACAGCGAATTCACGACATTGGTCGTGCTGGCGGCGTTGACGACATTCAGTACGGTGCCGATGTTGGAAAACTGGAGATTGCTGCCGAACGCAGCGTTGAGCGCGGAGACTACGCCGCTCATGCCGCCGGCGAAGTTCACGCCAATGATCTGATTATTCGGATTCGACGGACTGGTTTGCAACGGCAGCGAGCCGCCCGAACCGAGCGCGACGATCGTGACCGTGTGCTGAACATTTCCGGAGTCGGTATAAGTGAGCTGCAGCGAGTTGCCGGCTGACAAAGGAGCGGTGTCAACGCCGTAACCGGTTTGGCTGCCAGAACCTATGGCGGCGCCGCTCGTGGTCTGGTTCGACAGCGCCTGCGACATCTGGCTCGCCATCTCATCGAGCTGGTTCTGCGCCTGCGGCAGGATGGTGTCACGCATCTGCAAATAGGCGCCGATTTGACCCGACTGGATCGCACCGCTGGCGATCAGGTCGGATTGGGCGCCGCCGGGCGAGGTAAGCGTGATAGTGCCGGCGCCGTCCTGGCTTGGATTGGCACTCCATAGATCGGTCGCGTTGAGCGTGCCGACGTTATTGAAGCTGAGTTGAGAGGCTTCGCCGCCGCCGACGAGTTGCTGGCCGTTGCTGGTATAGAGCGATACCTGATTGTTCGAGCCCTGCACGACGCGAACATTCATCAGTTGAGCAAGCTGTGTGACGTCATTATCGCGCTGATCTTCCAGCGTTGCCGAAGCGGCATCCGGCGCGGCCGCTTCAAGCTGAAGATTGATCTGAGCGATTTGAGTCAACGCCGTGTTGGCGCTTTGTACGTCGCTCGCGATGCCGGACTCGGCCTGCGTGCGCAACTGCTGGATGCTCGACGTCATTGAATTGAGATTTTGCGCCAGCGATTGCGCGGCGCTGACGACCGCGGCCTGGCTGGAATATGAACTCGGACTAGTCGACAGCGACTGCAATGCGCTGGTGAAATTATTGTAGATCGCGTCGAACGAGGACGACGATCCGGGCGTGCCATAGACCTGCTGGAGCTGCTGATAGAGCCCGGCCGCGGCGTCGGCATAGGAGCCGCCGGAGCTTTCGGTCCAGAGTTGGCTTTGCAACAGCGTGTTCAGGTTGCGGTTGATGCCGCTGGTATCGACGCTGGTGCCGCCGGTGCCGCCGGACGCGAACTCGACGGGGCTCACGGTCTCGTCGACGTAGCCGGTGGTGTTGGCGTTCGCGACGTTGCCGGCAATGACCGAAAGGCCTTGCTGGGTAACCTGCACGCCGGCTAACGCGGCGGACAATGCCTGGGAGAGGCTCATGGCTGTGGCTGGCCGTGCGGCTTACGATTTTGCCGGCGGCAAGGCGCCTCTCCTTACTGGATGACGGTAAGCAGACTCTGGATCATCTGATCGGCAGTCGTCATGACTTTGGCGTTGGCCGAATAGGCCTGCTGCGCCACGATCAACTGACTGAACTGCGTCGCGATATCGACGTTGGAAGCTTCCAGTGAGCTTCCGACGACTTTACCGGTCGCCGAGTACAGCGCACTGCCGGACTCTGGCGTAGCCGCGAAGGCCTCGCCATTGAGCGGCTGCAACGCGTTCTCACCGCTGAATGTCGCCAGTGTGACGTTCGCAAGGGCGATGGTTTGGCCGTTCGAGAATGAGCCTGTGATTTGCCCTTGAGTGTCCACCGAAAGCGACTGCAAGTTACCGGCTGTGAAGCCATTCTGGGTCATGGCATTGACTTCCACCGTTCCCGCCGTCGTCGCAAATTGCGTGAGGCCGCCGGTGCCGTAGTTCAACGTCACGCTGCCGAGGTTGTCACCGTTCACCGTCAAGTTCGATATCGCGATGAGTCGGCGAAGTGGGCGACGTCAATTGGCCACTCGAATTAAATGTGAAGGACGTACCGGCATTCTGCCACGCGACCTGGCTGCCGGTTGCCGACGTATCGGACTGATAGAACAGTTGCCAAGTGTTGGTGCCCGACGAGCTGCTCGTTTCGAGCCCAGCGAAGCTGAACGTTGACCGGATTGCCCAGGGAGTCATAGGCAGTGACTGAACCGCCATCGAGCGATTGCGATGTGAAAGTGGAAGCATCCGTGCCGACTACCGTCCCGGTAGCGCCGGTGCCGCTATCGAGTGGATTTACCGTGTAGTCGCCCAGCGTAAAAGCAGAAGACGATGGCGTACTCGGCAGGTTTGCCTGGTAGTCGATTTGTGTCGTCGCCTGTGCCGGCAGAAAATTGGTGTTGAACTGCAAAACTTGCGGCGTGCTGGAGGTAGGTGCTCCGGTGGCGGGATCGAGCGGGGTGCCCATCAGGGCGTAACCGGCGCCGTTGACCAGATTGCCGTTCTGGCTCAACTGGAAATCGCCACGGCGCGTATAATTGTCGACGCCGCTGAACTGTTGCTGCGATCCGGAAGATCCCGTCGGCTGCGCCACGACGAACCAGCCATCGCCGTCGATCGCCATGTCAGTCGTGCTCGATTCATTCTGAATGGTGCCTTGTACGGTATTGCTGGCGACCGAACTGGCAAACACGCCACCCGACGTCTGCTCCCCGAGCGCCGCCGAAGAGACGAGATCCTGAAACGCGGTGTCGGTCTCTTTGTAACCGACTGTCTGTGAGTTTGCGATGTTGCCGGAAATATTTTGCAGCGCGAACGACTGCGATTGCAGACCAGACACGGCACTGGTCAATGCGTCGAAAATACCCATGACACTACCTCTCCAACTCGATCTCGACTTCACGAGCGCGGATCACGATGGTCGGCCCGGCGCCGGGCATAGCCGAGCAATCCCCATGCCATGTTATTTATCGTTATTTTTCAGATGCTTGCGGACACGGCGCGGTTCTTCTGCGGGTACGGATATGCCGACCGCAGGCAGATATTGCCGAGCAATACCTGCTTCATACCGCGTGATGTCCCTTTGCTTGAGGAGTTGCCGAGGCGCCACCTCGCGTTGCCGCAGTAACTCGATGAAGCGGCGAGCAGAATCCATCGCCGAGCGCGGGGCAATGGCGTTAACCAACACGTAATCATGTTCAAGAAACGCGCCGCACTGAGTGGGGTGCTCTTCGTTGCGCAAAGAGCGAATAACCACTTTGGGATATATAACGAAACCGACTGGGTGTGGGCACGAAAATGCGCGTTTCAAGTTCCGGATGCGCGCAATTTCATTAATCCCCAGAAGGGGACATAATGGCAACTGTAAGCAACTCTTTAATAATTGAATTGGAAGAGGCGGTTCATAGCCACTCGGCGGAAAGGCGCGTCGAGACACTCAGGCGTGTCACCGACCTCTTTCTTGGCGAGGCTGAGCGTTTAAGCGATGAGCAAATCGGTCTATTCGACGACGTTCTGGGAAAACTTATCCATCGAATTGAAACCAAGGCACTTGCCGAGCTTAGTTCGCGTTTGGCGCCGATCGACAACGCACCGATTGATGTCATACGTCGTCTTGCGCGAAATGATGAGATTATCGTCGCGGGGCCTGTTCTGGCAACGTCGGCGCGTCTTACCGCGAGCGATCTCATCGAGGTTGCCAAGACGAAGAGTCAACGCCACTTATTGGCAATTTCCGGACGCACCCACCTCGAAGAAGCAGTTACTGACGTATTGTTGACCCACGGCGATCGCGAAGTTACGAGCCAACTGGCATCCAATTCTGGAGCGCGCTTTTCGGAAACCGGGTTTGAAACTCTCGTAAAGGCGGGAGAAACCGACGCGACGCTGGCCGAGAAGGTCGGGCTAAGGTTGGACCTTCCGATACGGCTGTTGCGGGAACTCCTGTTGAAAGCCACCGAAGCAGTAAGATCGCGCCTCTTGTCTCTGGCAACACCGGAAAATCGAGATGAGATTCGGCGAGTGCTAGGCACGATTTGTGGCGAGGTGAGCCAGGAGGTAACCGCGCCGCGCGACTTCAACCAAGCACGTGAGTTAGTACGTTCGATGCAGGAGAAGAACCAGCTCACCGAGCAGGCTCTTTTGCAATTTGCCAATGCGCGAAAATACGAGGAAATGGTCGCCGCTCTATCGGCGCTGTGTGGCGCATCGATCGAGATCATTAAGCCTCTGATGAAAAGCGTCAAACCTGAAGGATTGCTTATCCCCTGCAAGGCTGCCGACCTCAAATGGCCGACAGTGACTGCCATCTTGAAAAACCGCTTCGCTCACCATTCGGTGACGGACGAAGACCTTGCACAGTGCAGGAGCAATTTTATCGCATTGTCACAAGCGACGGCCCAAAGGACACTTCGATTTTGGATGGTTCGAAACACGACAGTGAGGCAGGCGTGAACAGAGTAAAATAGATTGCACTCAAAAAAAACGCCAAAGAATATCACTCACGATGGAGCCAAGGTAGTGAACATGCCGAGCGATAATGCATTACTAGAGGAAAGCGACGTCACCCTCGCTGAAAGTCGCGAAGTCAACCGCACTGTTACCGGCATGTCGGGACTATATAAATTGGCGAATTGGCGCGATTCGAGCGGCCGCTGTCGCGAGTTTTCGTGCCGTGTGCTGAAAATGTCCTCGGGAGCAATAAAGATTTCTGGCCTCGTGACCGGCTCGGTAGGAGAATGGGTTACTCTGCATCTCGACCGTTTTGGACAATTTGAAGGTCCGGTCATTAGCACTCGCGGTCGCGAGCTTGTCATGCGGATTGTGACCACCATCGACGACCGCAACAAAATTGCGCGCAAGATCGAATGGGTCGAAAACAAAAAAAATCGCGATAGAAGGCAGCATGACCGCCTCGTACCGAAAGACCCGCATTCGATGCTGTATCTGTCAACCGGCGAAGTCATACCATGTCAGGTCTTGAATTATTCGATATCGGACGCCGCAGTGTCCGCAGACATCATTCCCGAAGCTGGAACAATGCTCATCTTAGGAAAGATTGTTGGTCGGGTCGCACGCCAGTTCGCTGAAGGATTCGCAATCGAGTTTCTAATCGCTCAAGACCTTGAGTCAGTGAGTGAACTCTTTGTGAAGCCGGAAGATAAATCACCCTGATCTTTCAAAGGCCTACGAAATGGTTGTAATAGGGAATTTTCGGAGTGGAGCTGAATTACGAAAAAAGCCGCGGCGGCAATTCCACTATGCCGCGCGGATATTCACGGACCAAAAAGCACCGCTAATCGCATGCACGTTGAGCGACGTCTCGGCGACCGGTGCCCGCGTCGTACTTAAAGGCGACCAAGATCTGCCGGATCGTTTCCTGTTGTTGCTCACGGAAAGTGGCGGCGCGCGGCGGAATTGCCGCGTCGTTTGGCGCTCGGGAGCCGCCGTTGGTGTCGAGTTTACGACCGGCTAAGCCGACGGTCTTTCGCGTCGCAGGGACTAAATAATCATCATTTTACGGATGGGGCACTAACGATTCCCTCGAACCGAACATGGACGTGCGAAACGATCACGGGAACTTTTGCTCTCTTCCAAAAGAGTTTGCGAAACGATGCCCATCTTTTCTGTTTCGAAAAGAAATATTTTAACAACTTTTTGCCAAGCTCCACATCATGACAAAGACACTCACGGCCAATGTCGATCGCAAGAGAGCCGAAATAGAACTCCTCAACGCGCGCCGGGCGTTGAGTCATCTCGTCGATTTGTACAACAATGGGCAATGGCGCCGCTTCTACAAGGAGGACGCATTCGCCGCGATGGTCCGCCAGGGCAGAAAAGCCGTCGATCATTGGGCTGAGGTCAACAAGAGCCTCCTATGCTCTGACCCGCCGCGTTGAGGCGCGTTCGACCGAGGCACGTTCGCCCGGCCAAGCTCTTTACCCGACCGACATCAAGATAATTTTCCGGCCAAAAGCACGCCAATTCCACCAGCGTCGAACTCAGGGCAGCGCGGTCGTGCCAGGTTCCTCCGGGCAGACGGGCCCCTCTTGCGATAATATGAAGGAGATATTGCGACCGACAAGTTTGCCGTGCTTAAGTTCGCGCACCGACAGCACAAGGATCGTTATGCGCTTTGAAGGCACCAGTGCTTATGTCGCGACCGACGACCTCAAGATCGCGGTCAATGCCGCAATCGCGCTGGAGCGGCCGCTTTTGGTCAAGGGCGAGCCGGGCACCGGAAAGACCGTTTTGGCGATCGAAATTGCCAAGGCGATCGCGGCGCCGCTGCTCGAGTGGCACGTCAAGTCGACGACCAAAGCGATGCAAGGCCTCTACGAATACGACGCGGTGACGCGGCTGCGCGACAGCCAACTCGGCGATGCTCGCGTCAAGGACATCCGCAATTACATCAAGCGCGGCAAATTATGGGACGCCTTCGTCGCCGACGAGCGGCCGGTATTGCTGATCGATGAAATCGACAAGGCCGACATCGAATTTCCCAACGATCTGCTGCAGGAACTCGATCGCATGGAATTCTTCGTCTACGAGACCGGCGAAACGATTGCGGCCCGGCGCCGGCCGATCGTGATCATCACCTCCAACAACGAAAAAGAATTGCCCGACGCGTTCCTGCGCCGCTGCTTCTTCCACTACATCCGCTTCCCCGATCCGGACACGATGCGCGCGATCATCGAGGTGCACTTTCCAGGCATCAAGCATCGCCTGGTCGCCGAGGCGCTGAAGCTGTTTTATGAGATCCGCGACGTACCGGGAATGAAGAAGAAGCCGTCAACATCGGAGCTGCTCGACTGGCTCAAACTGCTGATGGTCGAAGATATCTCTGCCGAAACGCTGCGCGAGCGCGATCCGAAGAAACTCATTCCGCCGTTGCACGGCGCGCTGATCAAGAACGAGCAGGATATCCATCTGTTCGAGCGGCTGGCGTTCATGGCGAGACGCGAAGGCCGCTAAAGCGACAACAAACGACTGGAGGACGCCATGACCAAGATTAGCCGCCGCACCGTCATCGGAGGACTGGCCGGGCTCGCGGCCGGCGACGCCCGCGCCGACGCCGCATGGCCGTCCCGGACCATCACCATCCTGCATGGCTTCGCCGCCGGCGGCCCGTCCGACATCGTCGCACGTCTCCTCGCCGACGGATTGTCGCGGGCGCTCGGTCAATCGGTCATCGTCGAACCACGCCCCGGCGCGTCCGGCACTACCGGCGCGGCGCAAATCGCCCGCGCCACGCCCGACGGTTATACGCTTGGCGTCATCCCATCGGGCCACGCCAGCGCGGCGGCGACTTTCGCCAGCTTGCCGTTTCGGCCAGTGGACGATTTCACGACCATCACGCTCGCCTCCGAGTACCCCTATGTCATGGCGACCAATGCCGACAGCGGCATCAAGACAGTCGCCGAACTCATCGACGCCGCGAAGACGCGGCCCAATCCGATGCTCTTTGGCACGCCCGGCGTCGGCTCCGGCCCGCAACTCGCCATTGAACTGTTCGCGCTGAAAACCAAGCTTAAGTTTCAGCACATCCCGTTCAAAGGCAGCGAGCCGGCGGCGACCGAGCTCGTCGCCGGCCGCCTAGATTTCATGATGGACCCGCCGGCAAGTCTGATCGGCTTCATTCGCAGCGGCAAATTGAACGCGCTCGCGGTTTCGAGCGCGCGGAGCTATTTCGCTTTACCGCAGACACCGACCATTGCCGAAAGCGGCGTACCTGACTTCGATGTGCGTGCCTGGCAGGGACTGGTTGGGCCGGCAGGCCTGCCGGAGCCGATCGTCAGCCGGCTCAACACCGAAGTGATGCGCATCCTCAAGGATCCGGCAACGGTGGAGCGGATGCACACTTTCGGCAACGAACCCGCGCCGAGCACGCCAGAGGAATTCCGGAAACGTCTGATCGACGACATCGCCCTATGGACGTCAGTGGCCGAGCAGATTCATTTCCAGAAAATCTGAGGGCTAGACCGCGATCCTATCAGATTAAAACGGATCATGGCCCAGATTTTACGCTGGAGTATGATCTTTTCGGAAAACCGGATTTTCATCCTCGGATCAAGTCCGCGGACAGGCATTTTCCCGATCATGCTTTCATCAGCTCTGCGTGCGCTCACGCCGCCTGCGGTTCCGCGAGCGGCGCTTCGACGGCGCCCCTGTTAACGGCGGGACCGGCTCGGGCGTCACATCCGCGGGCGTAATCAGTTCGCCATCGCGCATCACTTCTTCTGCTGCGCTCTTTTCGTTCGCGTTCTGCTGCAGTACGCTTTGCAGCGATGCTTCGGTCGCAGCGGCAAACCGAACTGCCTCTTCGGCTTCGGCGGCCAGCCGTGCCGTTTCCTCTTCCGCCGCGAGCCGCGCCGCTTCCTCCGCCTCGGCACCCTGCCGGGCCTGCTCTTCTGCCTCCGCAGCCAAGCGAGCCTGCTCCGCCGCCTCTGCGGCTTGGCGCATCTCTTCCGCTTCTGCGGCCTGGCGCATCTTTTCGGCCTCGCGCGCCTGGATATGCGCAAGTTCGCGCGCCTTGGCGCGGCTCTGCTCAATGCGGTCGCGGTAGCGCTTAATCCAGTTGCGCATCTGCACGCCGGCACGGGCGGCAATGCCGCCGGCCCAGACCAATTCGAACGGCGAAAATTCTCGCCACGTCTGATCGCCCTCAACAATGGCGCGGGCGACGAGATTGCCGGCCATTGCAGTGGTGTTCAGCCCGTGACCGCCGAACCCGGATGCGAGCCACACGCCCTGACCGAGCTCGCCGATCTGCGGCATGCGGTGCACGGTATTGCCCAGCGTGCCGGACCAATTGTAATCGACGCTGACGTTCTTGAGCTGCGGGTAGATTCTTTTGATATCGGCGGTGAGCGCCCGCACGTAACGGCGCGGATTGCGCGCCCATGTCGTCGAGCGGCCCGACAGCATCAGCCGGTCGCCGCCGACGATGCGATAATGGTTGTCGGAAAGATCCGTATCGCTGACCGCGCCGCGATAGTGGACGACGTCGCCGAGACGTTCCCCGAGCGGCGCCGTGGTGATGATGTAGGTCGTGATCGGCAGTAGCGTCGCCGCGATCCGTGGCACAAGCCCACCGATCTGCACATTGCCGGCCAGTACGACATGATTGGCACGCAGCCGCGCTGACGGCGTCACGATGCGCTTACGCACGCCTTGCGGGTCGATTGCCAGCGCCGGCGTATTCTCAAAAATCCGCGCCCCATCGCGTTCCGCCGCCGCAGCGAGCGAGAGTGCGTAATTCAGCGGATGGATCGCGATCGCCTTGAGGTAATGGATGGCGTGGAAATAACGCTCGCTATGCAGCACGGCGCGCACGCGATCGGTTGGCCAGCCCTCGATCTCGCAGCCCAGGTCGTCGAGCAGCCGGACGAACCGCACGAACTCGTCACCGTTGTCGACTTTGGAGACGTAGAGCCAGCCGTCCTGCGGATCGATGCCGGCCGCGCCTTCGGCATGAATGGCGTTGCGGACATAGTCGAGCCCGGCCTGGGCCAACGCCCAAAGGGATTTGGCGCGCTCGAAGCCGACCCGGGCGATCAGCTTGTCGGCGTCGGCGGCAAAGCCCGGCAGCACGAAGCCGGTATTGCGGCCCGATGCGCCCGAAGCGATGCGGTTTGCCTCCAGGAGCACGACCGACCATCCGGACCGGGCTATCTCGCGGGCCGCGGTCAGGCCCGCAAGCCCGCCGCCGATCACGCAGACATCAACGTCGAGATCGACGGCCAGACGCGGACGCCGCGGTTCGTCCACCATCGTGGCCGCGTACCAGCTTTGGCCATAGGCTTTGGTGTCGGCGTCGCTCATTCCATAGTCTTCCGGACCTGCGGCGGCGGAAACGATTGCTCCCAGCCGACATTGCCGCAGCGCGGTAGGAACTTCAAATCCGCCGCGCTAGAGTCGGCTTTTAGGGTCCGAAAAGCGACATTGCCGCCATGCGCCGTTTGATGCTGTTGCGCCATGCCAAGACCGAACGCGCCGAACGGGGCGAGCGCGACCGCGACCGCAAGCTCACCAACCGCGGCCAGACCGACGCGCCCCTCATCGGCGCCTACATGGCTCACCATGGTCTGGTTCCCGACTTGGCGCTGGTCTCACCGGCGCGCCGCACCCAGGAGACCTGGGAGTTGATCGCCGCCGCCTTCGCAAAAGCGCCGCAACACGTCAACGAGGACCGCATCTACAACGCTACTGCCGAGACGCTGATGGGACTGATCGGCGAAACCCGCGGCGCGCACGCCCTTCTCATCATCGGACACAATCCGGGCCTGCACGATGTCGCGATGCAATTGATCGCTTCCGGCAGCGCCGCGATGCGCGAGCGGCTGTCGGAAAGCATGCCGACGTCGGGCCTCGCCGTCATCGATCTCGCCTTCGACGCGTGGTCGCGCCTGCACCGGCAATCGGGAAGGCTCGACCGCTTCGTCACGCCGCGGCTTCTCGCCGCCGCGACGGACTGACTGAAACAGACTGGAGCGCCGCCATGTACCATTGCATCCTGGTGCCGATCGATCTTGCCGACGTCGAGCTTGCCAAGCCCGCAATTGCGACCGCCGTCATGATGGCTAAGGAATTGAACGGAACGATCCGGCTGATCAACGTCCTGCCGATGACGCCTGTCATGCTCGCCGAATACGTGCCGCCCGACTTCGAGGCGCAGCAACGCGCCGCCGCCGAAGAAGCGATTGTCATCGTCGCCAAAGAGACTGGAGTTGCAGCTGACAAAATTTCGTCCGTGGTGCGGCAGGGCACCATCGACCGCGAAATCCTCGAAGAAGCCAAGGCGATGGACGCCGACCTCATCGTCATGAGCTCGCATCGCGCCGGCATGCGAACCTATTTCCTGGGTTCGAATGCGGGCCATGTCGTGCGCTACGCCAGTTGCTCGGTGCTGGTCGTGCGGCGGCAAGCGGATTAGCGACTGTCCAGATCGGATCAGCCACGTTCGGCCCGATCGCCGTCACGCCTCAGGCAGACAACAGCCAGCAAACAAACCCCGTGTTCAGTCCGACTGAATACCGGCGTCCTTGATCATTTTCTGCCACTCGGCGAGCTGGGCTTTGATGAAATCGCCCAATTCTCCGGGCGACGAAGAGAAAGCTTCAAAACCCACGTTTTTGAACCTCTTCTGCGCTTCCGGACTGTCGATGATCGGGCGCAACGCCGTATTCAGCTTTTTTATAACGTCCGGCGGTGTGCCGGCGGGCGCGACAAGCCCGGCCCAGGCGTCGAGATTAAAGCCCTTGATGCCGGCCTCATCCATGGTCGGAAGATCCGGGAATAGCGTACTGCGCTTGATGCGAGACACCGCGAGCGGACGCAGCGCGCCGGCGGCGACGTGCGGCATGGCGGTAGTGAGATCGGCAAACATCATTGAGACGCGGCCGCCGATGATGTCCTCGAGCGCAGGCGGCGTGCTCTTGTAGGGCACGTGCAGGATGCTGAGCTCGGCAAAGCGCTTGAGCATCTCCATGCCGACGATGCCGGCGGTATTGCCGCTGGCGTAAGTCAGCTTGCCGGGGTTGGCCTTGGCATAGTCGATCAGTTCCTTAACCGAATGGATCGGCAGTTTCGGATCGATCACCAGCATCAGCGTGAAACTGCCGACGCGGGAGATCGGATCGAAATCCTTCACCACATCATAGTTGATGTCCTTGTGCAGGAACGGATCGGCGGACAACGGCGAGTTGGTCGCCATCAGAATATTGTAGCCGTCGGCTGGCTGATGATGGACGTAGAGGGCGGCCACCGCACCGTCCGCGCCCGGACGATCCTCGACGACGACTGGCTGCTTGAGCGCGGCTCCCAGCGGATCTGCGACAATCCGGGCGATTGTGTCGCTGGCGCTGCCGGGACCGAACACCGCGGTCATCGTGATCGGCCGCGATGGATAGTCGTCGGCCCAAAGCGCCTGACTGAATATTGCGGCCGCAGCCGCGACGACAATGAAAGCACTCTTTTTCACGCGCGGTCCTCCTGAGCTGTCGCAAATTTTGATTTCAGTGCGGGCTGGTCTTGCGTGACCGCGCGCTTTTCATCGCCGATGCAGCCCTAGAATAGCAGATTTTAACGCCCGTCGCCGTGCGTCATTACGCCGGCGGGGCGTCCTCTGGCGCTGGCTCCGCGCCGGACAACCGCCCGACATGGCGTAACGCCGGAAAGAGCCGCAACCCGGCCACTGCCACTATCATAACGCCGATGCCTCCAAGCAGGGCCGAGGGAACTGCGCCGATCCAGTCCGCCATCACGCCGGCTCGAAACTCGCCGAGCGTCCCGGAAGATCCGGAAAACATCGAATGGACCGACATCACGCGGCCAAGCATGCCTTGCGGGGTGCGGGTCTGTATCAGCGTCTGGCGGATCACCACGCTGATGGCGTCAGCCGCGCCATAGACTGCAAGGGCCCCGAGCGAGAGCCAAAGCCAGGTCGAGAGCGCGAAAACCGCTGAAGCGAGACCAAACAGACCGACGGTGGCCAGCAACAGATAACCGGCCCGGCGCTCGATGGCGTGACGGGAGAGAAAGACCGACATGCCGAGCGCGCCAACCGCGGGCGCCGCGCGCAGCAGACCCAGTCCCCAGGGTCCGGTGCCGAGAATATCGCGAGCGTAGACCGGCAAGAGCGCAGTGACGCCGCCAAGAAGCACTGCCAACAGGTCGAGCGAGATCGCGGCGAGCAGGATCTGGTTTTTCCAGATGTAGGCGAACCCGGCCAACACCGTCCGCATGCTCACCGGCATGCGCCGCTCAGCGCGGTGCTTGCCTTCCACCAGACTGATAAGAATGCTCGCCAGGACGAAGATCGCTGTGCACAGCGAGTAAACCACGGCGGGACCGAGCACATAAAGAAAACCGCCAAGAGCCGGCCCGGCGATGATTGCGGTTTGTTGCGCCGTCGCTGACGCAGCTATGGCACGCGGCAACAGCGGCCGGGTGACCAGACCAGGGACGATGGCGTGCAACGCCGGCGCCTCGAAGGCGCGCGCCGCGCCGGCGAACAGAATTAAAATAAGGATGGTGTCGCGATCGAGCCAGCCCTGGAACGTACCGAGCGCGAACATGCCGGCACAGATGGCTTTCACCACCTGGCACGCGCCCGCGATCATACGGCGATCAAAATGATCAACGGTCTGCCCGATGACGAGCGTCAGTGCCGCCATCGGAAAGAATTGCATCAAGCCGACGAGGCCGAGATCGAGCGGATCGTTGGTCATGCCGTAGAGTTGCCAGCCCACCGCCACCAACAGCATCTGATAGGCGCCGCTCGTCGCCGTGCGCGCGAACCAGAAGAAGGCGAACGAACGATGACGCAGCAACGACAGCGGCGCGGGGCTAATTGCAGTCGTCATAGGAAATTATTGCGAGCTTCGTACTCGCCAAACGACAATGTTCAATCATCCAGCGTGATGTGCGCGGCTTCGATCACCGGTCCCCACTGCTCAAGACTTTTCTGAATCAGGTCGCGCATTTGTGTTGGAGTGGAGCCGAACGGCGTCGCTTGCAGGCCACGAATGCGCTCCTGAACATCAGGCTCATGAAAGCCCTTGGCGATCGCGTCCGAAACCTTCGCGACAATATCCTTCGGCGTGCCGGGTGGCGCGGCGATGCCCATCCAGGTGTCGGCGATGAGGCCCGGAAAGGTCTCGGCGATGGTCTCGACGTCTGGATAATCCTTGAGCCGTTCGGCGCTGCCGACCGCGAGGAATTTCAGCTTGCCGGAGTTGATGTTTTGCTTGTTGGCGAGCAGGTAATCCGCCATCACGTCGATATTGCCGGCGAGCATATCGTTGATGGCGGGCGCCGAACCGCGATAGGGAATTTCCGCCATCTGGAAATTGCCCTTCTTCGCGATAAGTATGCCGAGAAGTTCGCCAGTCTGGCCCTTGCCCTGATTGCCATAGTTGATCTTGCCGGGATTGGCCTGACCGTACGCAATCAGCTCCTTCAGATTATTCGCCGGAAATCCTGCGCGCGCGAGGATCACCAGCGGATAGGTTGCAAGGACGCTGACCGGTTCCATTTTCCGCGTATCGAAGGCGGAGCGCGCGAACAGCAGGTGTGTCGTGCTGTAGGTCAAGGACGGCGCGCACAGCAGCGTGTAGCCGTCAGGAGCGGAGCGCAGCACGGACTCTGTACCGACCCGCCCGCCCGCGCCGCCGGCGCGGTTATCGACGATCATCTGCTGGCCGAGCAGGCGCGACGCGCGATCGGCAGCGAGCCGGCATTCCAGGTCCGCCGTGCCGCCGGCAGACAGCGGCACAACAAGCGTAATCGGCCGCGTCGGAAAGCCTTGCGCCAGTGCTGACGAGGTCGTTGCCGCCGCGAGCGCGACAACACAAGCAATGCAGCGGATCATCCAATTGCCCTCATGCGATTCTTTCTTGCGTGGTTCTTGTTCCACGCCAACCCTGGGACATAAATGTACCATGCGGGCTTGCCCATTACTGGATGACGGGAACCGTCGGTGGCTTATCCCAGCCCGCCACCGGATCGTATTCCCAAATCCAAGCCATGCTGTCGTTCAGACCGAGCTTTTCGGACCGGCCGCCCTGCGCGCCGGGGCCACGCAAATGTTTCATCCGGGCATTGGCAAGCGAACGCAATTGAACGCCGTGCACGCGCGGAATGCGGATGCGCCGGAAATTTCTCAGCGCCTCGGCCGGATCGTTTCGCTCGGCATCGAGCCAACGCGCCAACGTATATGCATCCTCGAAAGACTGCCCCGCGCCCTGCCCAGCGTTCGGCAACATCGCGTGCGCCGCGTCACCAATAAGCTGGATCCGGCCCTGTCCCCAGTCGGTGGTCAAGGGGCGCGTGAAGAGACCCCATTTCGAGCATTGGGTCACGATGTTCAACAGCGACTTGAGCCGCGGCTCGGGATTCGGAAAGCTTGCTCGCATCTCGTCGGGGTCGCCGGCGATCGACCAGCCTTCCTCGACCCATTTGTCAGTGTCCTGCTGGGTAACGACGTTGAGAACCTCGCGGCCGCGCAAAAAGTAAGCCACAAGATGACAGCCCGGACCCCACCATTGCGTGTTGCCGGTCGGCTCCATCGCTTCGGGCGGAACATCGTTGCCATTGAGCAACGCGCGCCAGACCATCTGGCCCGTATAGGTGGGTTTGTCGTCGCCATATAGTGCACGGCGTATGGCGGACCGGACGCCGTCGGCGCCGATCACAATATCCGCCTGCCGGGTCGCACCATTGGCGAAAGTAAGCGTGATACCAGATTGCCGCTCCTCGATTCCCGTCACGTGATGATCGAGGTGAAGGCACGCTGGATCGATGCCGCTCGCGAGCATGTTCAAAAGATCGGCGCGATGGACAAAATAGTGAGGCGCCCCGTAACGGGCGGACGCCGGCTCGCGAAATTCCAGCTGCTCACCGGTTTGCATATTGCGCGTCAGAATTCCTTCCGAAGCATTTCCCACCGCGGCAAGCTTTTCGCCAAGTCCGATCGCCTGGAGCGCTTTGACCGCCTGACAGCTGACGCTGATGCCGGCGCCGATCTCAGTGAGCGTGTGCGCCTGTTCGAAAATTTCCGCCTCAAAGCCGAAGGCCTTAAGCGCATTCGCGGCCGCCAGGCCCGCGAGGCCCCCGCCGACGATCGTGATCCTGTGTGCTTGCGTCATTTGTTCGCCCCGAAGCTTACTCGCGCCGCAGGCCACGCCAGATGCAGAAATCGTCGTCGGGGACGTTTCATTCGATCACCTCGCGGACGCGCCGTCAGCCGGCCAGCGCCGCGAGAATCCGCGCCCAACTGCGAATGCCCTTGTGGAAGCACTTGAGATCGAATTTCTCGTTGGGCGAATGGACGCGATCATCGTCCAGCGCGAAACCAACCATCAGCGTGTCCATGCCGAGCACGGTCTTGAAATCGCCGACAATCGGGATCGAACCACCGGCGCCGATAGTGACCGCCTTCTTGCCCCATTCTTCGGCGAGCGCCGAGCGCGCCTTGCCGAGCGCGGGGTTATCGAACGAAACCTCGAACGCCGGATTGCAGCCGAAGTTGCCGAACTCGACCGAGCAGTCGGCCGGCAGACGCGCGCGAACGAATTCACGGAACGAATTGCGAATTTTTTCCGGATCCTGCGCGCCGACCAGGCGGAACGAGACCTTGGCGCTCGCCTTGCCGGGGATCACCGTCTTGGCCCCCTCCCCGGTATAGCCGCCGATGATTCCGTTGACCTCGGCGGTCGGCCGCGTCGAGATTTGCTCGAGCAGCAGACGGCCCTTCTCGCCGGCGGGAATTTTAAGCCCGATCGGGCCCAGGAATTTCTCCGGTGTGAGGCCGAGTCCGGCGAGATCGGCTTTGATATCTGCCGGCAAGTCGTGAACCCCATCGTAGAAATCCCGGGATGGTGACGGCGCCGTCGGCGTTGTGCATTGCGGAGAGAATGTCGGCCAGCACATGGATCGGATTGCGCGCCGCGCCGCCGAACAACCCGGAGTGCAGGTCGCGGTCGGCGCAGGTGAGTTTGACCTCCTCGTAGACCAACCCCCGCAGCGAGGTCGTGATCGACGGCGTCTGCGCGTCCCACATGCCAGTGTCGCAGACCAGCGCAAGGTCGCGGCTCAGCTCCGGGGCGTTGTCGCGTACGAAACCGAACAAATGCTTGGAGCCACATTCCTCCTCGCCTTCGATCATCATCGTGATGTCCAGCGGCAGCGTGCCGGTGACTGCCTTGAAGGCGCGGCAGGCCTCGATAAAGGTCATCGCCTGGCCTTTGTCGTCGCAAGCGCCGCGCGCCACGATGATTTTGCGTCCGCCGTCGAGCGTCTCGATGCGCGGCTCGAATGGCGGCGTCTTCCACAAATCGAGCGGGTCGACCGGCTGGACGTCGTAATGGCCATAAAACAGTACGCGCGGCGTTTTCTCATTGGCATTGCTGTCGGATTTACCGTTGCCGGATTTGCCGATAACGACAGGGTGGCCTTCGGTCGGACGCACGCTGGTGTCGAATCCCAGCGTCCGCAGATCGGTCGCGACAAACTCGGCGGCGGTCCGGCAATGGCTTGCGTAGGCCGGGTCGGTCGATACCGACTGGATGCGCAATAGCGCGAACAGCCGGTCGAGGCTGGCGTCGAGGTCGCGGTCGACCCGGTCCAGAACTTTCGGCAGAGCTTCCGAGGCCGTCATGGCGTCACCTTCCGTCACACCGCCGCATGCCCCGCGGACAGTTGCGACGGAACCTTATAATCCACCGGCTGCGATTTCCACTGCTGCCCAACGGCACAAGATTGTTGCAGGTTTGCAACGCTCGTCCAGACTTCGACGTGCGCGGCGCGTCAAAAAGGCCGGTTTAGCCGCCATATACTTGTCACGTCTCGGTCTTGTGGACATTATGCAACGAACCCGCCGACAGTGCGGGAGCGGCAAGGGCAATGCCGAATTGATCGGACAATGTCCGCGCCGATAACTGGGGTCGGTCGTGCTGCTGCCGAGATGTCGGTGGGGGTCATTTCCGGTTTTGAGGTCAAAAAGCGGGCCATCCGACAGGATGCGTCCGCCGCACTTTGATCGAGGCAGCCGCGATGCCGTAATGGCGCCGCGCTGAGGGGGACTTCGATGGCGTATCCCATCACCGACATTCGGGGCATCGGGCCGGACACGGCCGAGATTCTCAAGTCGGAAGGGATTCGCACGACGATCGGGCTGTTGCGGTCGGCCAAGACCCCGAAGCAAAGGCTCAAGCTCGCCGAGATGATCGGAACCGACAAGGAGCGCGTGCTCGACTGGGTGACGACCGCCGATCGCATGCGCGTCAAAGGCGTCGGCTGGGAATATTCTCAGCTTTTGCGCGCCGCCGGCGTCAAGACCGTCAATGAACTCAAATTCCGCAATCCGCATCACCTCGTTGAGCAAATGCGAGAAGCCAATAAGCGTAGGCTGGTCCGGCTTCTGCCAAAGCGGCAGACCGTGGAACGCTGGATCGAAAGCGCCAGGAAGCTGCCGCTGCTGATCCGCTATTGATCGCGGTAAGAATCCGCCGCTTCTTGCCAGGCGCCGCTTCCGGGCGACGGCTTGACTCGTCCTGAGCGACCGCGCAAAGCGACGGCTGAGAAGTTACTTTAAGATGGCGCTCACCCCGTTGCAGTGATGGCTCAGGAAACCGCCGCAAAGCAGGATTTTGCCGCAACTTCGGCGCCCGTTCCCGCGACCGACCCGGGGCTGCTGCGCCGGCTCCTGTCGAAGCAGCATCCGCTGCTCATGGGCGTGCTCAACGTCACTCCGGACTCGTTCTCGGACGGCGGTCGCTTCTTGCAACCGCCGGCAGCCATCGAGCAGGCACGGCGCATGGCCGCCGAAGGCGCCGACATCATCGATATCGGCGCTGAGTCGACGCGCCCCTATGGGGGCATGCGTCCGGTAACGGCGGAGGAAGAACGCACGCGGCTCGAGCCGATCCTGCCGGCGGTTGCGACACTCGGCGTTCCTGTATCAATCGATACGATGAAAGCCGCTGTTGCGGCTTGGGCCCTGGAAGCCGGCGCGGTGATTGTCAACGACGTGTGGGGCTTGCAGCGCGACCCCGACATGGCGCGCGTCGTCTCCGAACACGGCGCACCCGTCATTATCATGCACAATCGCGACGCCGCCGATCCGACGATCGACATCATCGCCGACGTGACGGATTTCTTCTCGCGTTCGCTCGAAATCGCCTGGAACGCCCGCATTCCTCATGACCGGATTGTGCTCGATCCCGGCATCGGCTTCGGCAAAACGCCGGAGCAAAGCCTGGCCTGCATCGCTCGTCTCGATGCGTGGCGCGGCTTCGATCTGCCGATTTTGCTCGGCGCGTCGCGCAAGCGCTTCATCAGCTCCATCGTGCCGTCGGAGCCTGAGGCACGGTTGCCCGGATCGATCGCCGCCCACCTCATCGCGGCTGAGCATGGCGCCGCCATCATTCGCACCCATGACGTCGCGGCGACAGCGCAAGCGCTCGCAGTCGCGGTAGCGATCCGGCGGGCCCGATGAGCGACACGGTCTTTGTCAGCGGGCTGGCGTTGCATGCCTATCACGGCGTGATGCAGCACGAGGCCAAGGTCGGCCAGACCTTCAAGCTCGATCTGGTGCTCGACATCGATCTTTCCGAGGCCTCGCACACCGACAAGCTCAAGCACACGGTCTCTTACGACACGGTGGTGAAGACGGCCACCGAGGCATTCTGCATCGCGCCGCTACCGGCTGGTCGAAGCCGCCGCTGGTGCAGTCGCCGACGCGGTGCTTGATCATTTTACGCAGGTCCGCAAGATCCGTATTACCGTGCACAAGCCGCACGCGCCGATCGCGGCGACCTTCGACGATGTCGGCGTCGTCCTCGAGCGCACGCGCGCGCCAGACCGCAAAAATGGCTGAAGCGTTCATCGCGCTTGGCGGCAATGTCGGCGACGTGCGGTCAAGCTTCGATCAGGCAATCGCCGCACTGTGTGACGACGGGACGGTGCGGCTTTTGGTGCGCTCGTCGGACTATCGCACGCCGCCGTGGGGCGTGACCGAGCAGCCACCTTTTATCAACGCTGTCATTTCGGTTGCTACCACGCTTGACCCGCATGCGCTGCTGTCCCGCGCGCAAGAATGCGAACGCGCACTCGGGCGCAACCGGGCGCACGAGCAGCACTGGGGGCCGCGCCACATCGATCTCGATCTCCTCACCTATGACGATCTCGCCATCGACGACGCCACCTTGACGCTGCCGCACCCGCACATGTTCGAACGCGCCTTCGTCCTGGTGCCGCTTGCCGAGATTGCCCCCGATCGCATCATCGGCGGGTTGCGGGTCCGCGATGCGCTGGCCCGCGTCGACGCGGCCGGCATCGAAAAGCTTCCCGCGCGATAGGCCGCGGCATGCCAATTGCACGGCGAGAACAGTTGGCCGGGATGACCCGGCATGGCACTTTGCGACGATGACCGGCCCGGAAACCCTCACCCCTGCCGCCGAATTTGCCCCGGCGACGGGGGACGATTGGCGCAAGCTGGTCGAAGCCGTGCTCAAGGGCGCGCCATTTGCGCGGCTGGAAAGCCGTACCTATGACGGCCTGCCGATCGAGCCGCTCTACTCGCGCGCCGCCGAGGCCCGCACGATTGTCGGCCGTGCGCCGGGTACCGCCTGGACCATCATGCAGCGGGTCGATCATCCCGATCCGGCGCTTGCCAACGCGCAGGCCCTCGACGACCTGCAAAACGGCGCGACCGGCCTTACGTTGGTCTTCGCCGGCTCGCTGAGTGCAAACGGGTATGGCCTCGAACCGACTTCGACCATCCTCGCGCGCGCGCTCGACGGCGTCGAGCTCGACCTTATTGCAATCGACCTCAACCTCAGTGAGTCTTCGCGCCACATCGTCCGCGACTTCTCCGCGCTGGTCAAAGAGCGCGGGCAAAAGCCGGAAGCGATGGATTTGCGTTTCAGCATCAATCCGATCGGCGGTTTCGCCGCATCCGGGAAGAGCCCACGAAGCTGGGAGCAGACGGCGCCTGACTTCGCGACGATGATCGGCGAGCTGGCTGGCGACGGATTTCGCGGCCCGTTCGCGGTCGCCGACGGGCGTATCGTTCACAACGCCGGCGGTTCTGACGCGCAGGAGCTTGCCTTCGCACTCTCGAGCGGCGTCACCTATCTGCGCGCGCTTGAAGCAGGCGGCATGGCGCTCGAAGCGGCGCATGACGCGATCTATTTTCGGCTCTCGGCCGACGCCGACCAGTTTATGACCATGGCAAAATTCCGCGCCGTGCGAAAACTATGGGCGCGCATCGAGACGGCCTGCGGACTTATGCCCAAAGCCGCACTGGTCACGGCGGAGACGGCGTGGCGCACGATGACGCGGCGCGACCCCTACGTGAATATGCTGCGCACGGCGGTCGCGGTTACGGCGGCCGGCCTCGGCGGCGCCGACGCCATCACCGTATTGCCGCATACCGCGCCGCTGGGCCTGCCTGATGCGCTTGCCCGCCGTGTCGCGCGCAATACCCAACTCGTGCTGCTCGAAGAATCCAATCTCTTTCGCGTCTCCGATCCCGCAGCCGGTTCCGGCACGCTGGAAGCAATCACGCAGGAGCTTTGCACGGCGGCGTGGTCGTTGTTCCGGGAGATTGAACAGGTCGGCGGCGCCTGGAGCGCGCTGCAAGCTGGCGTTATCCAGCAACGCATCGCGTTGGTGCGCGCCGAACGTGAAAAAGCCATAGCCTGCCGCCGCGATATGCTTACGGGGACAAACGAATTTCCAAACATCCGGGAGACTATGCCTGCAGTGCTCAATGTTGAGCCGGTTAAATTGCCAGCCGGCGGTCCTGCGGCCATCTCGACCGTCGCGCTGCCGCGCATTCGGCTTGCCGAGCCGTACGAGCGCCTGCGCGAGACCTCCGACAAAATCCTGGCGCAGACCGGCGCACGGCCGAAAATATTTCTGGCGACACTAGGCAAACCCGCGGACTTTAATGTGCGCGCCAACTTCGCCAGGAATTTTTTCGAAGCCGGTGGCATTGAGGCGATCGGTGGCGACGAAGCGCCCTCTCCTCTCGACGGCGCTTTCACGGCATCGAGCGCGCGGATCGCGTGCCTGTGCGGGTCCGACGAAAGCTACGAAACGGACGCAGCCACCGCCTCGGCAGTGCTGAGGACAGCCGGCGCGTGGCACATTTATATCGCGGGACGGCCGGGGCCTCGGGAAGCCGATTTGAAGGCCGCGGGCGTGCAGTCCTTCATTCATGGCGGCTGCGATGCGCTAGCGACACTGAACGCTGCCTACGATATCTTGGCGATGAACGGGTGACTCGATGAGCCAGATCCCCGACTTTACCAAGGTCGATTTTGCCGACGCCGCACCCAAGAGTGCGCCGGCCGGTGCGCCGTGGCAGACGCCCGAAGGCATCGCGGTCAAAAGCGCCTACGATGCAAGCGACGTCGCCGGCCTGCCCTATGTCGACGGTTATCCCGGCGTTGCGCCGTTCCTGCGCGGCCCCTACCCGACCATGTACGTCACCCAGCCCTGGACCATCCGGCAATATGCCGGGTTCTCTACGGCGGAGGATTCCAACGCCTTCTACCGGCGCAATCTCGCGGCCGGGCAAAAGGGACTCTCGATCGCCTTCGATCTCGCCACCCATCGCGGCTACGACAGCGATCATCCGCGCGTCTCGGGCGACGTCGGCATGGCGGGCGTCGCCATCGACTCGATCTACGACATGCGCACGCTGTTCTCCGGTATTCCGCTCGACAAGATGTCGGTGTCGATGACCATGAACGGCGCGGTGCTGCCGGTGCTCGCGCTCTACATCGTTGCCGCCGAGGAACAGGGCGTGCCCGCGGAAAAACTGTCGGGCACGATCCAGAACGACATCCTCAAAGAATTCATGGTGCGCAACACCTACATCTATCCGCCGAAGCCGTCGCTACGCATCATTTCCGATATTTTCTCCTACACCTCGGCGCACATGCCGAAATTCAACTCGATCTCGATTTCCGGCTATCATATGCAGGAGGCCGGTGCGACTGCGGACCTTGAGCTCGCCTACACGCTCGCCGACGGCATCGAATATGTGCGCGCCGGCCTCGGCGCCAATCTTGCGGTCGATCGCTTCGCGCCGCGGCTGTCGTTCTTTTTCGGCATCGGCATGAATTATTTCATGGAGGTGGCGAAGCTGCGCGCCGCGCGCGTGCTGTGGGCGACGCTGATGAAGCAGTTCAATCCGCGCGACGAACGCTCGCTGTCGCTGCGCACCCATTGCCAGACGTCCGGCTGGTCGCTCGCCGCCCAGGATGTCTTCAACAACGTCGCACGCACCTGTATCGAGGCGATGGCGTCTACTCAAGGCGGAACGCAATCGCTGCACACCAATGCGCTCGACGAGGCGCTGGCGCTGCCAACCGATTTTTCCGCGCGTATCGCCCGCAATACCCAAATCGTCCTGCAACACGAGAGCGGCACCACGCGCGCGATCGATCCCTGGGGCGGATCGTTCTATGTCGAGCGGCTGACCCATGACCTTGCCGAAAAGGCTTTCGGCCACATCAAAGAGGTCGAGGAACTCGGCGGCATGACGCGCGCCATCGAGGGCGGCTTGCCAAAACTTCGCATCGAGGAAGCCGCAGCCCGCACCCAGGCGCGCATCGACGCCGGCGTGCAAGCCGTGATCGGCGTCAACAAATATCGGCCGCAGGATGAAGCGCCAATCGACGTTCTCAAGGTCGACAACGCGGCGGTGCGGCAGTTGCAGATCGACAAGCTGACGCGGCTCAAGCGCGAGCGCGATCCGAAGGCAGTCGCCGAAGCGCTGGAGACGCTGACGCGCAACGCCGCGGGCGGCAACGGCAATCTGCTGGCGCTCGCCATCGACGCGGCGCGCGCCAAGGCCACGGTCGGCGAGATATCGTTGGCGCTGGAACAGGTTTTTGGTCGCCATCAGGCCGAGATCAAAACGATCTCCGGCGTCTACAGACGGGAGATCGGCATGACGGCTGCCGTCGAACGGTTGCAAAAACTCGTCGCCGAGTTCGAGGACGATGAAGGCCGTCGGCCGCGCATCCTGGTCGCCAAGATCGGCCAAGACGGGCACGACCGCGGCCAAAAGGTGATCGCCACAGCCTTCGCCGATCTCGGCTTCGACGTCGATATCGGCGCGCTGTTCGCGACGCCGGCGGAGGCGGCGCGCCAGGCGGTCGAGAACGATGTGCACATCCTCGGCATTTCATCATTGGCCGCCGCGCATCTGACGCTGGTGCCGCAGCTCAAGGACGAACTAACCAAGCTCGGCCGCGGCGACATCATGATCGTGGTCGGCGGCGTCGTGCCGCAGCAGGATTATGCGGCGCTCAAAGCCGCCGGCGCCGAAGCGATCTTCCCGCCCGGCACCGTGATCGCCGAAGCCGCGGAGGGATTGTTGCGCGCGCTCAATAAGCGCCTTGGCCACGAAAAGGCCGCAGCGGAATAGCTTCGCCTCCCGGAACAGCACCGGGCGTCAGGCGCGGTAACTAGCACGAGAATCCCGCTCGACTGAAGGTCGAAGGACCTGCCGGATTTCCCCGTCTCTCGGGCAGGACGACAGCGGGCTAACTCGCGATGCTCGCAACTTCTGCGCCAGGTACACCGGCCGCGCAGCGACACCGCGACTATGGTGGGCGGGCCACCCAAAGGTTCGCATATTTATGCTCTTCACACCGGTCAGCTGGGCAGACGTAGTAGTTTGGAGGCGGTTCCGCCGAGAATGGCGATCTTGTCCGCCGAACTCAGATCGGGCGTCGCCAGTACGTGGCCGACCGGATCCTTCACCCACGGAAAGCCGTAATCGGTGCCGATCATCACCTGGCCAGCGCCGACCGTAGCAACGAGGTGGCGCAGCGCTTCCGGCGTGAACACGATAGAATCCACATAGATTTGCTTGAGATATTCGCTCGGCTTTTTCTTAAGCGAGACATCTTTGCAGCGTTGCGGGAAAGTCACACAGACTGCGTCCGAGCGGTCCGCATAAGAGGCCAGATAACCGCCACCGTGCGCGGCGCAGATGCGCAATTTTGGAAACCGATCGAAGGTTCCCTCAAAAATCAGATGCGACAAGGCGATCGTCGTTTCCAGCGGATTGCCGATCGTGTTTTCCAGATAGCCTTTGCCGCGAACGCGCTTGTCGACGCCGGTTGAGACGGCGCTGTCTTGCGGATGCATGAAGAGAAGCGCGTCAAGCTCCTCACACTTCGCCCAGAACGGATCGAACCGGGACGAGGACAGTTCCTCGCCCTCGACCGTGGGGCCGATGGCGCCGCCGACAAGGCCCAGGCTTTTCATCGCATAGTCGAGCTGCGCGGCTGCGAGTTCGGGGAACTGAAGGGCAACGCTGGCGAAGGCTACGAGCCGCCCTTTCGACGCCTTGCAGATCTCGGCGAGTGTCTCGTTTTGAACATCTGTCAATTTCTGCGCTAGCGCTTGATCGGCGCCGTACCAGAACTCATTGATGCTCATCGCCTCGACGTCAATGCCCTCCGCGTCCATTGTCGCGATGCGCGTTTCCATCGGCGGATTGTTGAGCGGGCTATCGAGCGTGGCGCGAAAACGCTTCTCAAGCGGCGTGCCGGCGACGACGGGAAGCGCATCCGCGATGACGCAATGGCAGTGAACATCGACAACGCGCACCGGCTTGCCGTCGATCTCGACGCGGCGGCGAAATCCGGCCGGATTGGTCTGCGCGAAGGCACCGCGCCGCGAACCGCAGGGGAGACAGGTGCCGGCCACGCCCGCGGCAAGATGCAGGAATTGGCGTCGCGGAATTTTCATTGCTTGTCTCCGTTGTCTTGCGAGGCGGAAATTGGCCGGCTCGATCGCGGCCCAACGGCACGACTACAAGCAGTCAGCAATTGACTCGTCCTATGGTCGTTGCAAGCCGTCCCGCACCTTCACCCCGCCACGCTGCCCCACGTCTTCGCCAGATGCTCCGCCCCACGCAGCGACACCGCGAAGATTGTGTAGGTCGGATTCGACGCGCCTTCGGTCGGGAAGATGCAGGGTCCCGCCATCCACAAATTTGCGAATCTCGTGTGTCTGGCCGAAACTGTTGGTCACGGAGTTGGACGAGTCCGTCCCCATGATTGCACCGCCATGCAGATGGCTGGTCGGCACCACGGGCCCCTTGCCCGGCCAGGACTCCTTGGCGCTCGTCGCCTTGGCGACCTTCATTCCCTGATCGAAGTTGGCATTCCACAGCGCTATGGCGTCGTCGTTGAAGCTGTGGGTCAGGCGCGCCAGCGGCATGCCGAACTCGTCCTTGTCGCCCACGAGTTCGATGCGGTTTTCCATCTGCGGCAGATCCTCGCCGAAGATCGTGAAGCGCGTGAGGCCGCGCGCCGCGCGCTTCATGAAGACCGCCAGGTCGTTGCCGAACAAGTCACCGCGGGCTTGGGCGAAATCGTTGGTCTTCATCGCCGCACCGGCAACGATGAACGAACTGCCGAAGGCATTCGGGTAGCTGGTCTTGGCATAGCGGTCGTAGGACATATATTGCGCACCGACCGTGCCCATGTGCGGCTGGATGTCGTCGTCGAACAGCGCCCAGGTGCCGGCGATGTGGTGGGTCATCATGAACTTGCCGACGAGCTGGTTCTTGTTGGCAAGGCCGTTGGGATGCTTATCGGTCGCCGAATTGAGAAGAATGCGCGGATTCTGCGCCGACCAGGCGGCGAGGATAACGACGTTCGCCTCCTGTACCTGCTTCTGCTTTTTCGCGTCGTAATATTCGACGCCCGTAGCGCGGGTGCCCGCCGCATTGGTCAGCACGCGCGTGACGGTGCTGAGCGCACGCACCTCTGCTTTCGCCTTTCGGGCATCGCCGAGATAGGTCACCACCGGATTGGCCAGCGCGCCGATTGGGCAGCCGACATGGCACCAGCCGTCGTAGATACAGGCCGCGCGGCCTTTGAACTCGGTCGACGACATGCCGACCGCCGTCGGCACCATGTGGATGCCGTTGGCTTCGGCAGCCTTGAGCCACACTTCGCCGTTCGGGAACGTCTTCATCGGCGGCATCGGATAAGGCTTGCCGGCAGGACGCCATTTTTCTTCCGCCTTGGCATCGCCCGAGACACCAACATAGGCGGCGACCTTGTCGTAGAACGGCGCGACGTCTTCATAAGCGATCGGCCAATCCTGGCCGCGATTGTGCTCGCTCTTCATCTTGTAATCGGTCGGCAGGTAGCGTGGGAAATTCGCAAAATAATGCAGCGCAGCGCCGCCGACGCCCCAGCCGGCCTGGCCGACATAGCCGAACGGATTTTTGCCATCGAGCAGCACTGGCGGACCGGCCGGCTTGATGCGCCGGCCCCAGATGTCAGAGCTGATGAGATCGGTCAGTTGCCAATCCGGGCCGTTGTCGAACAGCACGACTTTCTTGCCGGCCTTGGCGAGCACAGAGGCATACACCGAGCCGGACGCGCCGGCGCCGACGATGACGACATCGACTTTTTCATTGGCCATTGCGATCACCACTTCTTCGTCGGTGCGATGTGGGGCATGTAGGGCACGCCGAGCATGGCGTAGCCGTCCATGGTGGCGTAGACGACATCGACAGCGTCGCTGCGCAGTACGGTGTAGACGAACGGACCTGGCGGACCTTTCCAGCCATCGATCTTGTTCTGCCGCATCAGGTCAACGAAGGCGTGTTGCTCGTCGGGCAAAAGCTCCGCGAATCCTTTGCCTTTTGTACCGTTGCTGGCACCATCGATCGCGCCGAGCGCCGCGCGGTAGAAATTCGCGAACGGCGGCCGGATATTGAGGATGCGCGCTTGCAGCAGCGCCTCTTCCGCCGGACCGGAAATCTGCTGATCGACAAAGTTAGTGATGCCGGCGGCCTTGGCGCCCGGCACCAGCGCCTCGCCCATCGCGTCGAGTGTCGCCCCCTGCGCCACCGTCAGGGTCCGCAACGGAATGTTTTGCGCATGCGCCTGGCGCGGCGTCAGCATCACTTCGGTGCCGCCAACCGTGAAGACAAACGTACCGATGGCCGCGCCTTTCAGAAAGGCGCGCCGTTGGATCTCATCCATGGCGTTTCTCCCGCTGGTTCTCGGCGCTTACGGCCGCCGGTTAGAACCAATCGAAATTCAACGCTCAAATGCCTGCTTAATCAAGCGGCCGCGGCGGCTATTGCGGCTCCGGCGCCATTATGGCGTTGGCTTCCCGGGCCGCTGGCTTCGCTGCGACCGGCACACCGCGCGTCGGCGGTACCGCCGGCAGCGATTTCAAAAATTCGCGGAATACAGTGTTGGTTTTCAACGCATCGCGGCCGGCATCGATCAGCATATCGACTTGGTCCGGCGGCAACCGGAAGCGCGTCTGACCGCGTTGAGGGCCGCTGCACGATCCTGCCCGAGCTGGTCGAAGGAGAGCCGGCCAATGAAAAATTTCACGTCCTTGCAATTCCAGCCGGGCGGCGCGCCAAGCCGGCGGCGCTCGGCTTCTGGAAGTGCGCAGCGCCACTTCACCAGGTCGTCGCGGTAATTGTCCATGATGCCGTCGAATGACGTGTAGCTGCCGATCGCACCGGAGCCGGTCGCGGTATCCGAGGTTGCGGTGATGAGATCGACACCGGAGGGGCCGGCCACTGTCTGCCCCCAGCTGCCCGACGGCGCGCGGCCGGAATCGACCACGAGGAACAACAGCCGCCGCAACTTGACGGCTTCCTCTGGCTGCAATGGACCATAGGGCGTACGCGAAGCGAGCCGGGTGATGGTGAAACCCGCAAGGCCGTAATTGTCGACCAGACCGCCATCGAGCAACTTGACGTATTTGATCTCGCCGGTGCGATAGCGTTCGAGCGCATCCGCCGACGTTCTGATCAGCGGCGCGGCATTGTCATCATTGCGCACACGCTGCACCCATTCCGGAAGCGCGTTCGGGCAGCCGCCCTCGAAATTCTTGATGACCACGGGAGCAAAGACGACCGGCACCGCGGCGGATGCCGCGACCGCCATCGAGATCGGATAGTTCGAGAGATCGCTGCACAGCGCGCTGAATGTCACCGGGCTGAACAGGAACGGCGTCCGATTGTAAATGTCGGAGGCATTGATCCATACCGCAGGGCGCCGTCCATTGTTCAAGTCTTTGAATGTCGCGCCGTTGAACAGATGGGCATCCAGCCAGCGCGGAAACTGGGTCGGGTCGTTGACGCCGCCCTGCAAGCCCTTCGCGATATTGAAAAAGCTCAAATCCGTGACCAGACTTTCCTCGGCATTCGCGAGCAGAAAGCGCTGCTTGAAATCGGCCATGGCTTCGCGGCGCTTAAGCCCATAATAGGCCGCCAGCACCGAACCACCCGATACGCCGGAGATGAAGTCGATGTGATCGAGCAGCGGCCGTATGCCGCCCGCCATACGCACCGGCGTCTCGTCGAAGCCGGTCAATACACCGTAGGAAAACGCCGCCGCGCGCATGCCGCCGCCCGAGAACGACAGGGCAACGACCATATCGTCGATGCTAGGCTCCGCCTCGCGCTCGACGGCTCGTTCGACTTTTGTGTCGTTGGCCGTGAGCGGCTGGTTGATCGGTTCGTTGTGGATCGTTTGGGTGCAGCCGACCAACAGGGCGGTACAGACAACCACACGCCCCGCGCGAACCAAACGCTGGAACTCACACCCGACCATTAATCAAAGGTTATCGGCGTCCGGCCGCTCGCCCGTCAAGCAAACGGCAGGTCATGGGATTGGTAACAGTTTGTTAGGGTTAACTTCGGAACCCGGCAGGGATGGCTCGTTCGGCGCCCGGCCACCACCGCAAAAACCCGAGATTCGCGCCCGCGGCCTCCAGTGCAATTTCGGTCGGGCCGATTCTGTTCACAGCTTCAATAGCTTATGGCTGGCGCGCGAAGCGGCATCGGCAGAAAAGCCGATATTTCCTGCACCTCTCACTCAGAATCGGCGGAAAAGCCCACCGTTGCGCGGCTTTGGTGACAGGCTCGTGACGAAGCGGTTGGCGAAGCGGTCAGCATGCCTGAGAATTTGGCGCTCTGCGGCCAGGCCCCAGACGCAAAAAATAGCCGCGAAATCTCGTTTCGCACACCTCTCCACCATAGCCTTTCGCAGGAGCCTTTGAGATTCACGGGGAATCTCCGATACTTGCGCATCCCCCGCCGATTCGTCCCCGCTATCCCCACATTTAGTGGTTGATTTAGAATTTCATACTAAGTCTTGACGGGCGCGGGCGGCTTGTCCTAGCTTTATCAAGTTCGGCGCGCGGGTAATTCGAGTCCGCCGGGCTCTCAAAAAAGGGTTTGCGGGACGCACCGCGCCGCCAATGGCGCGAGCGTGGACGTGTCTGCCCTGAAGGGGTGCCCGGAACTGTCAAAAGAGTACCCGGCGGAAGCCGGTCGGGGCGTGGGTGGCAAACAGAGATCAGGGGTGAGGAACGACGCCGGCGCAATCCGCCGCGTCGCGGGGAAACTGTCGGCGGCATATATAATGCGGGTATTCCGCAAGACCGCCGGCGTCAAAAACTGAAGATTGAAAGGGGCAGAGAAAATGCGGATCGAGCGGCGCTACACCAAAGAGGGACAATCGCCTTACGCGGATATCGAGTTCCGTCTCACCACGAGCGAAATCCGCAATCCGGATGGCTCCGTCGTGTTCCACGCCGAGAACGTGGAAGTGCCGGAACAATGGTCGCAGGTCGCCTCCGACGTTTTGGCGCAAAAATATTTCCGCAAGGCCGGAGTGCCCGCGCGCATCAAGAAGGCCGAGGAGGAGACTGTCCCCTCGTGGCTGTGGCGCGGCGTTGCCGACGAAACGGCGCTCAAGGAACTGCCCGAGAAAGAGCGCTTCATCGGCGAAACGTCCTGCAAGCAGGTTTTCGATCGGCTGGCCGGCACCTGGACCTATTGGGGCTGGAAGGGCGGCTATTTCTCGTCGGAAGCCGACGCGCAGGCGTTCTTCGACGAGCACCGCTACATGCTGGCGATGCAGATGGTGGCGCCGAACTCGCCGCAATGGTTCAACACCGGCCTGCATTGGGCCTACGGCATCGACGGCCCGAGCCAGGGCCACTTCTACGTCGATTACAAGACCGGCAAGCTGGTGCAATCGGCCACCGCTTACGAGCATCCGCAGCCGCACGCCTGCTTCATCCAGTCGATCAGTGACGACCTCGTCAACGAGGGCGGCATTATGGATCTGTGGGTGCGCGAGGCGCGCCTGTTCAAATACGGCTCCGGCACCGGCTCGAATTTCTCGCGGCTGCGCGGTGAAGGCGAAAGACTGTCCGGCGGCGGCAAATCGTCGGGCCTGATGAGCTTTCTGAAGATCGGCGACCGCGCCGCGGGCGCCATCAAGTCGGGCGGCACCACGCGCCGCGCCGCCAAGATGGTGATCCTCGACGCCGACCATCCCGACGTCGAGCAGTTCATCGACTGGAAGGTGATGGAGGAGCAGAAAGTCGCGAGCCTCGTCACCGGCTCGAAGATCAACCAGAAGCATCTGCGTTCGATCCTCAAGGCCTGCATCAATTGCGAGGGTTCGGGCGACGACTGCTTCGATCCGGAAAAGAATCCGGTGCTACGCCGCGAGATCAAGGCGGCGCGGCGCAATCACGTCGCCGACAATCTCATTCGCCGCGTGATCCAGTTCGCCAAGCAGGGTTATACCGACATCAACTTCCCGACCTTCGACACCGATTGGGATTCGGAGGCCTATCTCACCGTCTCCGGCCAGAACTCCAACAACACGGTGCGCGTCACCGACGAGTTCCTCAAGGCGGTCGAAGCCGATCGCGATTGGGATTTGTTCTGGCGCACAAAACCCGGCAAGATTTCCAAAACCGTGAAGGCGCGCGAGTTGTGGGAAAAGATCGGCCACGCCGCCTGGGCGAGCGCCGATCCCGGCCTGCAATTCCACACCACGATCAATGACTGGCACACCTGCGCCGCGTCGGGCCCGATCGTCGCGTCCAATCCGTGCTCGGAATACATGTTTCTCGACGACACGGCCTGCAATCTGGCGTCGGCGAACCTGCTTGCATTCCACACCCCGACCAATCCGTCGCTTACCAGCGGCGAAGGCTTGAAGAGCCAGATTTTCGACGTCGAGGGCTACGAACACGCCGTGCGGCTGTGGACCATCGTGCTTGAAGTCTCGGTGCTGATGGCGCAATTCCCGTCGAAGGAAATCGCGCAGCGCTCCTACGATTTCCGCACCCTCGGCCTCGGTTACGCCAATGTCGGCGGCCTCTTGATGTCGTCGGGCATTCCTTATGACTCCGAAGCCGGCCGCGCCATCTGCGGCGCGCTCACCGCGATCATGACCGGCGTGTCCTATGCCACGTCTGCCGAAATGGCGGCCGAGCTCGGGCCGTTCCCGCGCTATGACGAAAACCGCGAGTCCATGCTGCGCGTGATGCGCAATCATCGCCGCGCCGCGTATGGCGAGCGGACTGGCTATGAAAAGATGACGACACCGCCGGTACCGCTCGATCACAAGGCCTGCCCGGACCAGACGCTTGTCGACCATGCCAAGCGCGCCTGGGATCGCGCACTCACGCTCGGCGAAGAGCACGGCTATCGCAATGCGCAGGCCAGCGTCGTGGCGCCGACCGGCACCATCGGCCTTGTCATGGATTGCGACACCACCGGCATCGAGCCTGATTTCGCGCTGGTGAAGTTCAAGAAGCTGGCCGGCGGCGGCTACTTCAAGATCATCAACCGCGCCGTGCCGGAAGCGCTGCGCGTGCTCGGCTATCGCGAGAGCGATATCGCCGAGATCGAGGCCTATGCGGTCGGTCACGGCTCGATGGGCCAGGCGCCCGCGATTAATCACACCACGCTTAAGGCCAAAGGCTTTACGCCCGAGGCGATCGAGAAGGTGGAAAAGGCGCTGCCGACCGCGTTCGACATCAAGTTCGCCTTCAACAAGTGGACGCTGGGCGCGGACTTCCTGCGCGATCAGCTAGGCGTCGACGCGGAAGACCTTGCCGCGCCGAGCTTCGACCTCCTCGCCCATCTCGGCTTCACCAAGCGCGAGATCGAGGCGGCCAACATCCACGTCTGCGGCGCCATGACGGTCGAGGGTGCGCCGCATCTGAAGCCCGAGCATTACGCCGTATTCGACTGCGCCAATCCGTGCGGCCGCACCGGCAAGCGTTTCCTGTCGGCCGCAAGCCACATCCATATGCTGGCGGCGGCGCAGCCGTTCATCTCCGGCGCCATCTCCAAGACCATCAACATGCCGAACGATGCGACGGTCCAGGACTGCAAGGACGCCTATGTGCTGTCCTGGAAGCTCGGCCTTAAAGCCAACGCGCTCTATCGCGACGGCTCGAAACTGTCGCAGCCGCTGCAAAGCCAGCTCATCGCCGACGAGGAAGAGGACGACGACGTTATCGAGGCCTTCATCGACAAGCCGGCGACGTCGCGTGCCGCCGCGCTTTCGGAAAAGATCGTCGAGAAAGTTGTCGAGCGCATCGTCGTCATGCGCGAGCGCGAGCGCATGCCCGACCGGCGCAAGGGCTATACGCAAAAGGCCGTGGTCGGCGGCCACAAGATTTACCTGCGCACCGGCGAATACGACGACGGCAAGCTCGGCGAAATCTTCATCGACATGCACAAGGAAGGCGCGGCGCTGCGCTCGCTCCTCAACAACTTCGCCATCGCGGTATCGCTCGGCCTGCAATACGGCGTGCCGCTCGACGAATATGTCGATGCTTTCACCTTCACCCGCTTCGAGCCGTCCGGCCCGGTGCAGGGCAACGACTCGATCAAGTTCGCCACCTCGATTTTGGACTACGTGTTCCGTGAGCTCGCGGTGTCCTACATGGAACGCTTCGACCTCGCCCACGTCGACCCGACCGGCGAAGGTTTCGACGCGCTCGGCAAGGGCATCGAGGAAGGCAAGCCATCAAGCGAAGGCCGCTACGTATCGAAGGGCCTCACCCGCTCGCGTACCGACCGGCTCAAAGTGATGCAGGGCGGCGCCGACACATCTTCACCCTCCCCTGCAGGGGGAGGGTCGGCCGGCGAAGCCGGCCGGGGTGGGGCTGCGAGCAACGTCACCATGCTCACATCGTCGAGCCACCGCGGCGAAGCCTCCGCCGCCGTTGCGCTCAAGGCCGAGCCCGAGCAAAAGCTCTCGCCGACGCAGGCGCTCGAGCAGATGCAGTGGACGAAGACCGAAGCCCGCAGCGAAGCAAAAGCCGTCGCCGCCGAACGCCGCGCCGAAGCCAAGGCCAAAGGCTACGAAGGCGAGATGTGCGGGGAGTGTTTGAACTTCACGCTGGTGCGGAATGGCACGTGTTTGAAGTGCGATACGTGCGGCAGCACGACGGGGTGTAGCTAACTTCGTATTTGCGCTCCCGATTCACTGCTGAATTCGGGAGCGCCCGTTTTAGTCGGAAAATGTGCGGTGGTTAGAATTCATGCAGTGACAATTGAGTGGTTCCGACCGTATGTTTGCCGCGGTAAAATTTCAAAATTTCAAGTCTCTGCGTGACTTCACCATTCGTTTGAAGGGTATGAACGTCCTTGTCGGCCCTAACAATGCCGGCAAATCGACAGTCCTTGACGCCTTTCGAGTACTGATGGCTGCACATCGGTATGCGTCTAGGCGCAACGCGTCGCCAATCCAAATAAATGACCGACATGTCGTAGGATACGAAATTCCTGCCTCGCAAATCCCAATCTCGCTAGCCAATATCCACCATGACTATGAGTCACAGCGAGAAACTTTCGTTGATTTCACCCTCGATAATGGAAACCAACTCAGGCTGACCTTCTACGATAATACGAGGTGCATACTGACTCTCGATGCCCAACAGAGAACTGTAAACACGGGCCAATTTAAGCGAAACTTCCCGATATCGATCTATACAATCCCAACTCTTGGCCCGCTCGAAGAGGAAGAGGAGTATCTTTCTGATGAGTATGTGCGTCAGTCAATCGGGACACGCCGTGCACACCGCATGTTTCGTAATATTTGGTACCGCTGGGAAAAGGAATTCCCAGTCTTCAAAGACCTTGTGGAGCGAACTTGGGAGGGGATGACGATAGCTCCCCCAGAGCTAAACAAAGCGTACCCACCACGTATCACAATGTTTTGCACCGAAGGTCGCGTTGACCGCGAACTTTGCTGGGCTGGTTTTGGCTTTCAAGTCTGGTTGCAAATTCTAACGCACCTCACGAGTTCGGCGGGCTGCAACGTCTTAATAGTGGACGAGCCAGAGATTTATTTACATCCCGATTTACAGCGTCGCCTATTTCAAATTCTCAAGGCCACCGGACAGCAAATAATCTTGGCGACGCATTCGGCAGAAATGGTCAACGAAGCTGAACACGACGACGTCATCATCATAAACAAGGTGAAACGATCCGCGACCCGCGTCGCTGATATAGATGGATTACAAGAGGCGCTATTCAGTATTGGGTCCGCGCAAAATATACACTTGGCTCGTCTCTCGCGAGGGAGAAAGATCTTATTTTTAGAAGGTGACGACCATCGTTTGCTTAGACGTTTTGCAGCAAGGCTCAAGTTCCAAAATCTAGCCGAAAGCACTGACGTAACTTTCATTCCTATTGGTGGATTTGGGCAACGGCAGAAAATAGCCGATGCTGCTTGGACGTTTGAGAAGGTGCTTAAGTCGGAAATCGCAATTGCCGCCATTCTGGACCGTGACTATCGCTGCTCGGAAGAAATTGAGACGATCATAATTGACGCAAGAGCGACGGTGACCAATTTTCACATATTGGGAAGGAAGGAAATCGAGAACTACTTGCTTGTGCCTTCTGCCCTCGCGGGCGCGATTAATGATCAACTCGCCGGTCGGAGTAAAGATTTGCGAATTTCCGAAAGTGACGTCGAGACGTTGCTCGATGAAATTACGACTGAAATGAAATCAAACATCCAAAGCCAATGGATTTCAAACCGGATGCGCTACTTCGCAAATCGGACGGCGAAAGATGCAGCTAACCTAGCAAACGAGGCAATTGTTGCCCTCGATCAAGCTTGGGCCGACTTACAACACAAGATGTGCGTAGTGCCGGGTAAACAGCTTCTAACGGAGCTAAACGGCCGGCTTCAATCAAATTTCGGAATTTCGATAACTGCGCCACAGATAATCCGCCATCTTTCGCCAGAAGTAATCGCGGATGATTTGAGGAATATTTTGTCTGACATAGATTCGTTTGCTGCCTAGCAGTTCTAGCTTTGCCAGTGCCGCTGGATTCGAACTCTCACGCCCTCTGCCGGTCATTATCGATCGGCAGCACCTGACCACTGATCGATTTCCCCGCGTCGGAAGCGAGAAATACTGCGAGCGCGGCGATGTCTTTCGGGTCGATCATTTCCTTGATCGACTGCTCGGCCATCGCCGCAGCGCGCACTTCCGTTATCGACTTGCCGCTGATCTGGGCGCGGCCGGCGAACACACGCTCGATGCGGTCGCCGTCGACTGCGCCCGGCGCAATTGCGTTGACGCGGATGTTCCATTCGCCGAGCTCCAGCGCCAGCGTCTTGGTGAAGCCGATAACGCCCCATTTGGTGGCGGCGTAGGGGCTGCGGTTCGCAAAACCGAACCGGCCGGCGACCGACGACATGTTGATGATGACGCCGGCTGTGGATTGCTTGAGATGCGGGATCGCGAGCCGGGTGACGTCGAACATCGCGGTGAGATTGACCGCGATCACCTTGTCCCAGTCGTCCGGCGGATAATCCGCGACCGGCAGCGTCATGCCCGAGATGCCGGCATTGTTGATCAGCACGTCGAGCCCGCCCAGATGAGCGACCGCAACCGGCACCATGTGCTCGATCTCGGCGCGGCGCGCCATGTCATAGCGCCGCGCGATCAGGCCGGGGATTTCTTTGGCGACCGCATCGAGCGCGCTCGTGTCGATGTCGCAGATGAATACCTTGGCGCCGCTCGCGGCAAAGGCGCGCGCGAATTCGCGGCCGATGCCGGCGGCACCGGCGGTGATCAGGACCTTTTGTGGCATTGATTTCTCCTCCCTCGCCTGCTGCAATTTCATCTGCGACCATGCATGAAGGCAAGCGCTACCAGTATTCCGTCATCCTGAGGTGGCCGCGCAGCGGCCCTCGAAGGGTGCACGGCCACGGCGCCCGGGCCGTCGAGGCTCGCTGACGCTCGCGCCTCAGGGTGACGGGAAGGACTTCAGAATCGCGCCGGATTCCGTAAACGAGATATGAATCCGCCGAAAAACAAAGTTTGGGACTCTTGGTCTGAGTTTCCTCCATGCTTCACGGGCGATTCTTTGAGGCGACCCGCTGGAGCCCGCGATGACCAAGATGCTGGTGGCCGTCCTGGTGACCGCTTGCGTGGTGAATGTGGCTTGCCTGCTAGGCCATTTCTATGCGGGCGGATCGAATGACGGCACGAGCCGTGGGCCGCACAGCTTCATTGTGTTGCCGTCGAGAACAAGCGCGGGGATGCCAGACAATTCTTCCGGATAGCGTCACATACCCGGCCGCCAGTACGGGAAGCATTGGCCGTCCCGCCCGAGGTAGTAACCAAAAGGGCAAGCCGACCGAATGCAGGCGCTGTACGGAAAGAGATGAAAGTAGCCGGCTGGGCACACGGCTGGGGCAACGTCCGGCGCGCCGGCATAGATTGCCGGCGGGTAAGCGTTGGGCACACAGTGACCGTAGCTGCCGTGGTGAAAGCCGGCTGCGCAGACGCTGCGCACATGCGTGAGGATGGGTGCCGCCGATTTTGCCGGCGGCGGCAAAGCCGGGAAGGCCTCGGCGGCGAACGAAAACAGCGCGGCAACCAGACCGCACCCCAGCAGCAAAGCAAGCTTGTTCGGCATCGGCATGACCTGTTCTTCGTTCGCTAGAGATTGTACATCGATTCCGCACCGTCGCGCGCACTGGCACATGCGGCGAAGTCATCTTTTGCATCGACGTGTTTAACGCGCGCTTTTGTCGGCGAGGCTTTGCCATTCAAGATCGTTTTGCTGCGCTCTGCAATCTGCAAATCGAGCCAGGGAACACGCCCTATTCGAACGCGAATGTCTGATCCGAGAAATTCAGCTTCACGTTGATGCGGCCCTCGTTAAGCGACCAGGCGTAAAGCTCATACGTCCTTGCGCCCGATGAATGCATCGGATCGGCATCGGCGATGCGGCGCGCCTCGGCTTCGTCCTTGGCGCGGATGATGATTAGGCCGAACGACGCCGCCGTCTCGCCGGGCTTGGTCGCCGGGCCGGCGCCATACATGATGCCGGCTTTCTCCAGCCGTATCTGATGCTCGAGATGCGCCTTGAGATGCCGCGCCATCTCCGCCGGCGGCACCACGGCTTTTGTCATCACCACCCAAAGCGGCATCTTCAGCATGCGCGCATGCAGCTGTTCGACGCTCAGATCAGCCTGTTCGGTCATATATCTTCCTCCGATGATATTATTGCGGGGTGCGGTTCGGTTGGCTGCGGCCACCAAAAAAATGCCAATGGCCGAGACGAACCCGGCCATAACGCACATTCTTCTCCATCGTCCTCGCCGGCTTCGCCGTCAGCTTTTCAAAAACGCCAGCAGATCCGCATTGATCGTCTCGGCTTCCGTGGTCGGCATGCCGTGCGGAAAGCCCTTGTAGGTTTTCAACATTCCGTTTTTCAGGAGTTTCGCCGACAGCGGCCCGGAGGCGACATAGGGAACGATCTGATCGTCCTCGCTGTGCATCACCAGCACCGGCACCGTGATCTTCTTGAGGTCTTCGGTAAAATCGGTCTGCGAGAAGGCGACGATGCCGTCGTAATGCGCTTTGGCGCCGCCCATCATGCCCTGGCGCCACCAGTTCTGTATGGTCGCCTCGGCTGGCTTGCCGGTCTTGTTGTAATTGTAGAACGGGTCCGGCCGCGACGTCGCGATAGAATTGCGAACGGTTGGCAGCGAGCGCTACCTGGAAGTCGTCGAAGACTTTCTTAGGAAGGCCATTCGGATTGGCCGCTGTCTGCACCATCAGGGGCGGCACCGCGCTGATCAGCGCCGCCTTCGCCACCCGGCTCTCGCCGTGGCGCGCCAGATAGTGCGCGACCTCGCCGCCGCCGGTGGAATGGCCGACGTGAATGGCGTTTTTCAGATCGAGATGCGCCGTGACCGCGGCCAGATCGTCGGCATAGTGATCCATGTCGTGGCCGTCGGCCACCTGGCTGGAGCGGCCGTGGCCGCGGCGATCGTGCGCGATGACGCGATAGCCATGATTAAGAAAGAACAGCATCTGCGCGTCCCAGTCATCGGCCGACAACGGCCAGCCGTGGCTGAACACGATGGGCTGTCCCTTGCCCCAGTCCTTGTAAAAGATTTCGACGCCGTCCTGGGTGGTGATCGTGCTCATGGCTGCTTCCTTTCAACGCTGTAGCGTGCCGTCATCGCGCCTCGCCCGTTACTGGAAGGGATACATCGTAACTCCGGCGCCAGCGCGCACGTAACCGGTGCCGATCGCGCCCAACATTCCCTGAATCCGGTCAAGCGTTTTCTCGATCATGCCCGGCGGCGCGCCGGCCTCGATCTGGTTCTTCAGTTCAACCAGCGCCTTGTTGGCGCCATCGAGACGCCGGGCCAGCAGCATCGTGACGTAGAGCAGCGCGGTCGGATCTTGTCCGAGCAGCGTAGCGGCGTCGGCAACATGAAACTCGGACGGTTCCAGCGTGCGCACATCCGCGCCATGCGGCTGATCGAGCAGTGCCGAGAGTTCGCCGAACACCGCGCCCGGCTCCGCCACGCGGGCGATCTCGGAGCCGCCATTGACGATGCAGACCGCGCCGCTTTTGAGAATCAGAAGCCGCCCGGTTTTCGTGCCTTCGGTGAACACGATCTCGCCGGCGTCGAAGCTCGCGAGCGGAAGCGCGGCAAGCCTGCGTTGCCAGTCCTCGGCGTCGTGGATCAGCGGCATTTTTTTCGGCGCTCCAATGGGTCCTGTCGGGCAAGCGTAGCCAGGATCAAGCGTAGCGCAATCCGGGAGCCATGCGTAGAATAGGCGCCATGGACGACTTCCGCATTGTTCCGCCGATCGTCATCAAGGACACGCCGAAGCCGCAGCGGCTTACGACGCTGACGCAGGCGCGCGCCTATGTCGACGAGGCGATGCATATCGGCCGGCCGGAGCCGTGGCGGGAGCTGTGGCAGCGCCTCAAAGCGGTGACGACCGAGGAGGACGCCATCGAGGCGTTCGGCGACATGCGCGAGTTACTTGCCGAAGAAGATTTGCTGTTGCCGTCCGGGGAGTAGCATCACCTCTTCAATGCAAAGCCCGGATCGCGCGTAGGCAATCCGGGCTCGCAATGACTGGCCGAGTATTTCAGAACGACGTGTTACGACTTACTCGCGTTCCAGCGGCCGTTGTACTGGAATTGCGGCGCCGCCTTAAGCTCGGCAGTGGTCGCGCTGGTCGTGGCATGCCATTTCTGGTCTGAATTGTTGTACGAGACCTTGACGTCAGACGGGTTCACCGCGACGTAATGCTCGCCCATCCCTAGAAAGCCGCCAACCGAAACGATGAGCGCCTGGGTACGTCCCTGCGGGCCCATCGCAATGTCCTTGATCTGTCCGATGTCCTGATTCTGGCCGTTGTAGACGTCAAGTCCGACCAGATTCGAGCTCAGCTCGTCATTTTGACCGACCGATACGAACTGGGAACCGTTGTTGGGCGATCCGTTGGTTCCGTTGACCGATCCATTCGCGCCGTTGCCGTTTGAGGTTCCAAGTTCCGAAACTTCGGTGAAGGAATTGGGGCTGACACTCATGACCACGGGATTTCCCTCCTGATCCTTGGCGCGGATCATGAAGGAACTCGGCAGCATACGGATGTCGGAGAAACCGGCAGTCTGAAGCATATTCTGCACGTGGGCGCGGAGCTGACCACCATTGGTATTGGTTGAGCTGGCAGCCGGCTGCTGATTGTTGGCGTTGGCCGGCGGGGTAGTGGTCTGCGCCATTGCCGCCGTCTGGCATAGCAGCAAAGCGGCGCCAGCAGTGAGTAATGATAATCGCATTTTTGGCTCTCCTTGAGCACGACCCGACACCTCAAGGGTTCAACCGGCGCTGCGACTGCGCGTTCCGTGAAATTTCGGCCATAAAGCGATAGGCAGAAGACGCGCTAAAATTTGGAATCCGGCTTGTCGAAATCAACAATTCCTTCGATCGATTGCGGCGGTGAAGCTTTGACCTCGCTGCCAACGTCGATGGTCATCCGGTCCAGCCCCATAACCAGCGGCCCGTCGTAGCCGGCCTTGCGGGTGCGCTCGATAATGGTGGCGTCGCCCGCTTCACCAGGAAGTTCCTTCTTGACGATATGGGAGAACACTGCGAGCCGCGGTTTTGTCTTTGAAAAAATCATCGCCGCCTGCTCCGGCGTCGTCAGCTTGTTGAGTACCGGTTTCAGCACTCCCGCCTTGGTCATGGCGTCGCTGAACGCGACGACATTGCTGACGATGAGGTCGGCTCCCATGCCGTATTTGACGACGTTGTCGCTGTAGGTGGTGTCGCCCGACAGCAGCACGGAGCGGCCGGCGGCATCGATGCGATAGCCGAATGCCGGATTGCCGTCGTCGTGCTCGACCGGAAATGCCGTCACCTTCACGCCGCCGTCGTCGTAGACGACGCCCGCAGCGATCTCATGAACGGCGATGTCGAGGTATTCGCGCTTGAATACCGGATTTGCGCGATGCTCGACGTCGTGGCCGTACATCAGACGCATGCCGTCGACCATCTGTTGGGTGCCTTGCGGTCCCCAGATTTCGAGGCCCGGCTTGCGCGCGAACATGAACCACGGCGTCATCCAGATCGCCGGCAGGCCTTCGATGTGGTCACTATGCAGATGGGTCAGAAAGACCTTGGTGACACTGCGCGGGTCGATGCGGGAGAGATAGATGTTTTGCAAGGCGCCGCGGCCGGCGTCGAATAGCAGTGTTTGCCCGTTGGTCTCGATCAGAGTCGACATGCCTTCACGCGTCGGCGTCAATTCAGGCCCGCCGGTGCCGATCAGATGAACCTTCACCATGCCGCTATCATCGGCCACAGCCGGCGCTGCCACGCCGATGGCAGCGAGCAAAACCAGTACGGCGCGTGAGAAAATCCGGTTCATCATCCTGTCCTCCGACATCCCGCTATTCCGCAGGATTCAAAGCTGCGCCATTGCATGGTCCATGGCAATCAATCGCAGCAAACAGGTTAGGTGAAACATGCGCCAATCGATTAAAAACTGTGCGCGATGGCACGATCCATTTTTAACGAGCACGGCGATCTCAGCGCTGGAGAACGCCGATCACCCCACTGGCGAAACTCAGCCGCTCCGCCATCACGTCGATGATGTAGACGAGGAGCGCCTGCACCAGCGCCGGTTGCTCGGCCTTCAGGCGCTCGAACACCTCCGCCGGCAGTTCGTAGACGACACTCGCGGTTTCGGCTTGCACCGTGGCGCTGCGCGGACGGCCGGTGAGAAGTCCCATCTCGCCGATGGTGGTATGAGGTCCAAGGCTGCGTACACGTGTGAAGTGCCCATCGCCGAGGTTCACGATAATCCCGACGCGGCCTTCAATGATGAAGTGCATGGAATCGGAAGGCGCACCCTGGCTTGCAATGACCTCATCAGGCCGGAATTCCAGGCGCCGGCATTGCGCGGCAAGCATCTCCGCACTCTCGGCATCGCGAAGCGCTTCCCGCAGCCATTCGCTCAGCGAACGCACTTCGTCGCTGGCGCTGCTATGGGCGGCAATGATCGCGTTCTCGCAGACTTCGAGGGCACGATCGAGATCCGGCATGACCATGATATCGCTGGAGAGGAAATTGCCGTCCCCGAATATTTTCGCCAGCGCCGGCGACAGATTGACCAGCACCAAGCGCGCACCGAGCGCATCCGCCGCCTGTTTGATCTGCCCGAAGCTGTGTATGGCCGACGAATCTATGCCGGTGACCATCCGGAAGTCGAACAGCAAAAACCGGCATCGCGACCGTTCGGCCAGCAGCGTTTTTATATCCTCATAGAGCCGGTTGGCGGAGCCGAAAAAGAGATAGCTCTGTAAGCGCAAGCCCAGCAGCTCGCGGCCTTGAGTGGAGAGCAGCGCGCGCTCGCGTGGACCGCGATCGAGCGAACTTCGATACTCCGATCCGTCGAACGGAAACTTGATCACGTTGATGCGGCCGGCGCTCCATGCAAACGTGGCGCAGCCGAAAATCACGCCGATCGCCACCCCGGGCAAAAAGCCCCACAGCACGATAATCAGAACGATCGCGAGCAGGGACACATATTCCAGCCGCGCGAGCTGGCGCGCGCTGACAACCAGCCAGCGCTGAACCGCCTCGTAGCCGATGGTGATCAGGAGACCGCCCATTATACACTTGGGCGCATAGTCCAGAAAGCCGGGATTGAGGAACATCGAGGCCGCCGACAGCGCCGCGACGAGCAGTCCCGCAATGCGGCTGTCGCCGCCAAGGACAAAATTCAACCGCGTCCGCGTGTTGGTAAAGCATGAAACATAGCCGCCGAAAGCGGCGCAGAGCAGGTTGGCGCCGCCTTGCACCCGCAGTTCCCGATCGAGGTTTGCCTCACGTTTGGTCCCGATCTCGATCGCGGTGATATTGAGCAACATGCTGATCGTGCCGACGAATATGAGGGCGACGACATCGCCGGCAAGTTCCGGCAGCGCCGACCATGGCAAACGGACAAGGTCCAGCGTCCAAGGCGGGGAAAAGGCCCTTGCCGATGGCACATTGAATGTCCAGCCGCCCGCCTGCGCATCGGTCAATGAAATCCCGGACAAAAGCAGGACGAGATAAAAGAACGCCACGCTGATCAGCAACTGCACCGGCATCGCAAGCGGCGATTTCCAGAACCTCCGGCCGACAAGGAGAAATGCCGCAATCGCGGCGCCCGCCAGAAATTTTTCCGCAACCTCGATATGCAGGAAATGATCCCTGTTCGCGAAGTTAAGAGGGTAGCCGGTCAGAATCTTGACCGCGCCCGTCAACAGCAGCCAACCCGTCGACCCGAGAAAGCCGCCGATCACCGGAAATGGAATGAATCGGATGGCACGGCCAAGGCGGGCCACGCCGAGACCGATGAGGAGAAATCCGGTCAAGCCCGCACTCAACGCCAGCAGCACAAGCGTCATAGTGAGCAAGTATTCGCTGGCGCCGATTGTCGCGAGCTTGGTCGTGAGTGTCGCGACGAGCGCGGCGATGACGGCGCAGGTCGCGCCATCGGGACCGCCGATCGTGAACCGGATGGAACTGCGAAATGACGTGATTGCCCCGCCGATCGCTCCGGTGATGAACGTCGCTGAGAGGCCGTACGGCAGCCAGGCCGACAGCGGACCGGAGAAAATCAGTGCCGCGTAGGACAGATAGAACAGGAGAGAGATTACACCGACCACGGCACCGGAAATAATACTGTGCGCCAGCGGAGCGTTGAACGATGCCCCAATCCGACGAAAGTACGCTTCCGGGTTGGAGGCTATGCTGCTCACGAACGTCCCAGTTCCCTCGGCCCCGGTCGCTAACTCTTCAATACGGAAATGACTTTTACAACAAAAATCCTTCCACACGCTGCGACTGCGAAAATGTCACAATATCTTCAGGAGCGCGGAGCCGCACGGCTTGCGCCAGATGAACGGACGTGGCTTAACAGCGCCCCTATGTTCCGGGGAGAAAATATGCGCCATTTGTCCCGCCGCGCCGCAATCATCGCCGCTTTCGCCACCGCATCAATCGGAGCCATCGCCATGACGGAATTGGCCGACGCCCAGACTGCCATTACCACGCCATCCGGATTGCAGATCATCGACACCAAGGTCGGTACCGGCCCGTCGCCGAAGCCGGGCCAGACCGTCGTCGTGCATTACACCGGCTGGCTCTACGTCAATGGCAAGAAGGGCGACAAATTCGACTCCTCGGTCGATCGCAACGAGCCGTTCGAGTTCAAGATTCTCGCCCGCCAGGTCATCACCGGCTGGGATGAAGGTGTCTCGACCATGAAAGTCGGCGGCAAACGCACGCTGATCATCCCACCCGCGCTCGGCTATGGCGCGCGCGGCGCCGGCGGCGTCATCCCGCCCAACGCCACACTGATCTTCGACGTCGAGTTGCTCGCGTTGAAATAGCGTTCGTCTCGACCGGCCGGCGTAGGGACGAAGTAGCGAACGAGACGCTCACTGGTTCTTGCTGGCGTCGGGCTCTTCCCGCGGTCGCCGCAGGCTCGGACCGCACGGCCCGTTATGCGCTTTCTGCGCCTTGCCGCGGCGGCGCTCGCAATCGTTGCCGTAGGTTTTTCCGCCGCAGGCGCAAACCGGCATATAGACCATGGGACAGATCTGCGGGGCGTGCGTGCATACGCCCTCCGCATCGGCTGCGCCGCACCGCCCGGATTGCAGTTCGCACCACAGGCCGGGGTCGCAAGCGATACCGGCGGTGCCCGGCGCAGGGCTGGCCAACTGCCGCGGCGCCCGCCGGATCGACGCGCGCGGTCAAAGTCACAAAGCTCAAAGCGAAAAACAGCCAGATCGATCGTCGCGCCATCATCGCCTCCCCTAGCCCAACGTTAACGCGCGCCCGAGGGCCCGGTCGAGCACAAACGCAAGTTTTCGCGAACGCAAATCTTCGCAACCAATTCTTGCCGGCGTTAGGGGAAAAGCGGGCCGGTCTCAGTCGCGCTGATCGTCGTTCCAGTTGTCGTGGCCGAAGAAGCTGCCCCAATTGTCGTTTTGCGCGGGTAGATAACCCATATTCTGATCGCGATCGATCACACGCTGTTGGCGCGGACTGCCATAGAAGTCGAACAGTGGCCGCGCGCCTTGCGACGAGGCTTCGTCTTCGGAACCGCTGCGCGCCTGCTGATCGTCCGCTGGGCCCATCACGATGCGACCGCTGCGATGGGCGTTCGGAGCGAGTGACAGTGGCGCAAGATTCCGCGACGCGGCGAGGTGGCTGGCTCGTCGCTGGTGCGCCCTATTGGCTACGTTGGCCGCCGCATCCTGACCGCCATTGTTTGAATTGTCGTCGCCAATATTGATTCCTTGCGCATTGAGAGCCATCGCTGGCGGCGGCGCGGCAGGCGTTTGCTCTGTCGTTACAGTCGCGTCAGGCGCACGCTGCACTCGCGCTGAAAGCGCGTCCGGCCAAGTCTTTGCGGGCGAGGTCTTTGCAAGCGAAGTCTTTGCAGCCGAGGTGTTCACTGGCCAAGTTTCCCGTAGAACATCGGCGGCTGACGGCGCTTGTGCCTGCACCGGCGCCGGCGGCAGCGCCTGCACCGAGGCAGCCTGCGACGCCAACGGCGCGCCCGGCTGGGCTGATGCAGCCGGCGGCCGCGCGTCCACGACGTGCGGTCCATCGAACACCGCGGAACCTGCCGGCGCGTCTTTGGCTGGCGGCTGGGTCACGGCAACAACGATGCCGAGTACGCTCAAACCGCCAATAATGACGCCGCCCAGCGCGGCAAATGCGGGGACGACAACATTGCGAATGGCAGGATCGCTTCGGCCTAAAAAATCCGATCTGGCATGAATTGCGGGTGGCATCGCGACATACCTTGTCTATCCCCTTTCCCGCACGGTTCCCCTGAGCAACGCTTGGCGACGGCTATGCGTTCCTTTTCGCGCTGTTGATGATTTGTCATACAAAGCGCGGTTCCATCGGCCGACTCGCGCTATAGTTCCGCTAGATTACGGGCCGGAGGAATTCGTGACACGCAACAATCTTCTTTTTCTTATCATTGGCGCGCTGGTGATCGTCGCCGCCGTGATGGGCTATCAGCTTTACCAGGACCGTCACGAACCGAAGGGCCTGAACATCAATGTCGGCCCCGGCGGCCTGTCGATAAAGGACAAATAGCGACGTCCGTCGTCAGCGTCGCTTTCGCCACAGTAGCGCATCGAGACTCAACGGTCCCGCGCCGGCGAACACCAGATAAAAGAAGATAAAGCAGTAGAGGACTGCGCCGTCGCCACTGTTGAGAATCGGAAAAAATCCGCGTGGCGCGTGGCTGATGAAATAAGCGGATGCCATTTCGCCCGACATGATGAAGGCTGCTGGCCGCGTGAATAGTCCGAGCGTGACCAGAATGCCGCCAGCGAATTCGATGCAGCCGGCAAACCAATACATCGTCAGCGGCGCCGGCGTCGGTATCGGCGACGGAAATCCGAACAGCCGGGACATGCCGTGTTCCAGAAACAACAGTCCCGACGACGATACGAAGGATGCTGAGCACGTAAGGCCGCAGCCGGTCGAGCGTCGTTGCTGGCGGCACAGTGAACGAATGAGACGGCAGAGCTGTGGTGGCTTGATCCATGAATACAGGTCCTATCAGCGCCCCACGCTACGCCATGTAGCCAAGAGTCCGGCCGCGCGCACCTCACAATTCGTTGTGCGCCCTACTCCTCCGGCTCGGTGGTGAAGAACAGCGGATAGCCCTTGCTCTTGCCGAGTTCGGTTGCTTCCTTCGCCTTGGTCTCGGCGACATCACGGGTATAGACAGCGATCACGCAGGCGCCGCGGCGATGCGCGGTCAGCATCACGCCATAGGCCTGCTCTTCGTTCATCCGGAACACCGCCTTGAGCACCGTCACGACGAATTCGCGCGGCGTGTAGTCGTCGTTGAGGAGGATGACTTTGTAGAGCGGCGGCCGCTGCGTCTTGGTCTTAACTTTAGTGCGCGGCTTCTCGACGGTCTTGGTCATTGCGGACCTGCGGCGCTCGGCCGATCGTGAATTCCGCAATCATAATGCAAGGAGGCTCGTTGTCCCAGCCCGCTGCGGCGGTATGCGCGGGGACACTTTCTCGCTGTGGCGTTGCCTGCCGTTCTTGTGCGAAAGTCACTCGCGTAATTTATCGCGAGGGCAGCCATGAGCATTCTCTGGACTATCGTCATCGGTTTCGTTGCGGGCATCATTGCGCGCTTGCTGGCGCCGGGATCGAATAATCCGGCCGGATTTATACTCACTACGCTGCTTGGCATCGCTGGCGCGTTCATCGCCACCTGGATCGGCCAGATGATCGGCTGGTACCGGCCCGACCAGGGCGCAGGGTTGATCGGCGCGGTCGTCGGTGCTCTTGTCGTGCTCTTTATCTGGCACCGGTTAGTGTCGACGCGCACGATATCCGACCCCGGCAACCGGCGCTGGCTATAGGCGGCGGACGCTTGCGGTACCGGCGCTCCTTTATCGCAACGCGCCGCTCAACTGCCCATCGATCGCAGCGGCCGGCGCGTGCGCCGTTCGACAATGATGGCGCGCGGCGGCGAGCCGACCCGGCCGGTTCCGATGATGGTGCGAAGGCTCATGTCCTTGCGCTGCCCCATGCGCAATACCGCGCCGCGCGCCTCATCGACGGAGACTTCCATTAGCGACGCGACGATCTCGATCTGCTCCCCGAGTTCATCGGTTAGACCCTGCGCCGCCAGCACCGCCTCTTCGACTGTCGGCGGGTCCTGGCGCACCCGGCGCCGGCCATCTTTCGTTTCCCAAATGTCGCTCATGTCGTACCTGAGTTTGTCACCGCCAAAACCTGCCAACCTAATTATCCGCGATTTACTGCAATGCAGCAAGAAAATTGCTGCGCTGCACTCACGCTAATTTCAATCATGGTAACAATGGGTTGACAAACGGAGAAAGCCGGCATGCAGGTGCTGCATGCCGGCGCCGAACGTCCCTGCGCTGCTTTTGGGGCGCGAGTTGGGCGCGTTAGCGCGCCGGCATCTCGCTGAACAGGACGCCGCCTTTGGCCTTGGAATTCTTCGCCGTTTCGATCAGCGACACGGTGACCTGCTCCGGCGTCGTGCCGGCGTTTTTCACCACAGCGGCAGTGATGTCTTTCACCAGCCCACGCTTCTGCTCAAGCGTGCGGCCTTCCAGAATATAAACAACGACTTCCGGCATGAATGCCTCCTCGGCTTTGTTCCTACCCGGCCGGTCTTGCAGCCAAAACGCCGCAGCCGGCCTGGGCTTGTCTGATCTTCGTTCAGGCCCTTACTATCGGCAAGTTGCGAGGCACGCACAACAGGGAGCAGACGATGAAGCATTTCGCGTTTGTTATCGGCGCTCTGGCAGTCGGCTTGGTCGCCGCAACTCCGGCGCGCGCCGACTACGCCGTGGTCAGGTGGAACGATGGCTATTGCCATATCTGGTGGGACGCCAGCGCCACGCCGTGGGGCGACGGCTGGTCCAAGATCGCGATCACGCCCGATTGGTCGACCGCAGCCGCAGTGATGGATGCAGCCATCCAGAACAAAACCTGCAGGTAAACTGACCCGCAGAGAACAACCGGACGTTTTGTCGAACCTTCTTGCCGCCGGGCGACACCAAAGTCGCGTCATGGACTGAATCGTGGGCTGAATTCGGCTTGTCTCGAGAGCGGGCCCGTATAACTTGGCAACAGTGCCCATGGGCACAAGAGGGAGCTAACAAATGAAGCGTTTCGTATTTGCGATGGGCGTTTTGGCGCTTGGTTTCGCTGCATTCGGTCCGGCACGCGCCGACTTCGCCGTCATCAAGTTCAAGGATACCGGCTACTGCCGCGCCTGGTACGACCATACGGCAAAGCCTTGGGGTACCACGCAGGTTCTTTGGGTAAAGGAGTCAACCTGGGACGTCGCCCAGACCAAGGGCGCTTACGCCATAAGCCACAAGTGGTGCAAAGGCTGGGACAAATAAACTGTCGCTTGTTCGTCGGTCCCGATTGCCGCCCGCCCTACCGGCGGGCGGTTTTGGTTTGGGACCAGGGTCTGGCATCGGGTTAGCGCCGCTTTGCCGCGCGTCCCGACCACTGCTGCAGATGCGGGTTAGTTCGGATAGTACGAGGATCCGGCCCGAGCGCTAAAGAGATGGCGCAACAGCGGGCCAAGCCCGCGCGGTTCGTCAGGCCGCTTCTTCGCCGTTGCGGCGGCGACTTGCGGGCCGCGTTGCTGAGCCAGATCGGCGCCACGCGGCTTCCTGCCACCGTCTCTGGCCGCGCCGGTCTGATCGGGCGCGAATGTCACCTGCGATGCGGCCGAAACGGCTGAGGCATCGGTTGTCGGCGGAATCTCGGCCAGAGCCGCAACGCTCGCCGGCACTGCCGGAGTTGATACCGACCGCGATTTACTTGCGGCCGGCGGCGAAATTTGAGTTGTAGGCGGTAATGGCATGAGATTGCCGTTCGCCGGTTGCACGCTCGCCTGCAAGTTCACATTGGGATTGGCGCTAGCTGCTGCCGGTGGAGGCGACGGCACGATCACGGGCGCAGTTACATCTGGCGGCGCGGCCTGTTGCGCTACCACCGGCGCGGCCTCGGCGGGCTGCACAAACGAGTGCACAACCACAAGTGATTTTTCGCCAGCGGCCGCGACGCCGCCAGTGCCGCTCGATCCGGCGAGCGACAGAACGACAGCGGCGCCAGCGGTCGCGCCGATGGCCGTAGCAACAACGACGATGCGAGCGGTGCGCATGAGGCTTGGAGCCGGGGCCAGATAGCCCCATTCCGCATGGAAATTCCCGCCGGCCCGCATTCACGACCTCCAGTGTAATGTGATGGCCAAACGCGCCTGATCTACGCTACCCGCACAAAGAAACGTGCCTGCCGTCGGGCAAGTTCCGCGGCGATGAAACTGTACCGGATTAACATGATTTTTATCGCTGGCAAGCTGCGACGGCGATGAAAACACAGACCTGTTGCCCTTTTGCATCAATGAGATGGCAGATAGTGAGTAAGCTGCTGCTCGGTAATTCGCTGCCAAATTTCTATTTTCACTGCACCACCGCCTACGACATTGTGCGCCAATGCGGCGTCGAACTCGGCAAGCGCGATTTCATGGGTACGCCCGTCACGCTTTAATCGTTACGAGCTGAACGACGGTCCGGCTGGGTTCGGCGTCTTGTCGGCGCCGCCGCGATCGCCGATCGAGGCGATCCAGGAGGGAATTCCGCCGATCGCCGATACGACATGCAGTGTGGTGCCGACCACGTGATCCTTGATATCGAAAGTCCTGGCGAGCAGCGACTTTGGCTGCTGTGCCGACGAGGCTAATGGGGCTGCGGCGACAGGCGCGGCTTGCGCGATCACGAGAGGCTCATGGGGCGGCAATGACGCCGCGGCGACCGGTTTGGCACGGGACGTGCCGCCCTTGGTGACGGCCAAGGCGGGCACGACGCGGACCGGCGCCACAACCGGCGTTTCAGCGACATCCTTCGCCGACGCTGCAGCGCGGGCGTCCGCCGCATCGGCTGCGGCGTTGCGGTTCTTCTCCGCCGCGATTTGCGCCTTCAGGTAGTCCATGACCGCAGCATGTTCATCGCGGACCAGTTGCACCATTTCGGCCGTGGCCGGCGTCGCCTGCTCGGTCGCTGGCCGCGGCGGGACGGCGTGCTGGAACTGATACTGGGTAATCAGGACGCCGCCGATGACGCTGGTCAGCGCCGCTGGCATGACATCGATGATGAGCTTGGCGAGGAAGCGCCGCAATAACGGTGAATCTTGTTTCGCGATACCTGCCTGCATGATCCCAGCCCGCGTCATGGTCATCCGGCTCTCCTGCACGATTCGTTTTTCAAACGGCCGGTTGAATTTCAAACACTTGTTCTAGGCGGCGAGTGGCCGAGAAAAAGGAATCTTTGGGGCAATCCAAGGCTTGTTTTTACAGCCATGCCCATTTTTTGCGGCTAAGGCTGGATTTCATGGCCAACGCTTGTTTTTAAGGCAAAGGGCCGCTTCGGGCGGACAGGCCGCCTAAGGTCCAGGCGCTGATCATCCCGGCCAACCATTCCACAGCGCCGGCGTCGAGCGACAGTCCGGTCGGTGGACCGGCCAATTGTTCCCGGTTACGCACGAAGATACTGCATTGACCGAGCAGCCAGATCGCGGCCACCACGAGGGTGCGCTGGTCGGCATTGGGCAGGAAGCGCCGTATCAGTTCCACCGCCAACCCCATGAACGGGGCGGCATCCTCGCTCACCAATTTGCGGAATACGGCGGTCGGCCGCACCGTTTCCCAATTGAAGATGCGCAAATACCGGCTGAGTTCGTCGCGGGCGGTGAGCGGCCGCAGCTGGCGCTTGACGAACTCGGCGAGCGCCGTCTCACGCGACATCGTCTTCATCTCGTCGCCGTGAGCGAGCTGGTCTTCCGTTAGCGCTCGAAACGCCGCGTGCAGTACCTCGCGATAAAGCCCGTCCTTGCCGTCAAAGTGATAATTGATCGCAGCCTGATTGACCCGCGCCTTGCCGACAATGGCGCGGATACTGGTGTCGTCGTAGCCGCGCTCGGCGAACAACCTCTCGGCAGCCTTGAGGATACGTTCCCGGGTGACCTCGGAAGGCCGCGTCATGATCCCGCCTTTTTTCAAACCTGCGTTTGAATTTAAATAGGCGGAATAAGCGTGGAATTCAAATTGTTATTACGGCCTGCGGCAATGGGCACAGCCCGTCTATACGTCTCGAACCCGTCATACTAGTCTCGCACGCATAAACGCAGTTCCAAATAGCCAGGGAGGACACCCATGAATATTCAAAAACTGCCGTCAGACGTCATTGGATTGTCGAAAGTAATGCCGCCGCTGTCGCGGCGCGGCTTTATGAGCACTTCCGCTGCCGCAGCTGCCGGCTACACCCTTGCCGCCGGCCCGGTACGCGCCGACGCGATCCAGACCGACACCAAAGGGCTCAATGCCGGCATGGCCAATGTGGCGGTCGACGGCGGCGACATGCCAGTTTACTTCGCGCGGCCGGCCAATGTGCAGAAGCCGCCGATCATTATCGTTTGCATGGAGATCTTTGGGCTGCACGAGTGGGTCAAGGACGTGACGCGGCGGATGGGCCATCTCGGCGCACTAGCGGTGGCACCGAACTATTATTTCCGTGCCGAAACAAATGGCGTCGACCTCACCAAGATCGAGGACATGAAGCAACTGTTCCCGATCGTGAACGCCAAGACCGACACGGAACTGTTTGCCGATCTCGACGCCACGGTTGCTTGGGCGACGGCCCAAGGTGGCGACGCCAGCCGGCTCGGCATCATGGGCTTCTGCCGTGGCGGCCGCAGCGTGTGGCACTACTCAAGCCATAATCCCAACCTCAAGGCTGGCGTCGCGTTCTACGGCACACTGATCGACAAGAACGACGCCGCACCAAAGAGTTCGATCGACCTTGCCGCGGACGTGAAAGAGCCGGTGCTGGGCCTTTACGGCGAAGAGGACGCCGGAATCAAAGTCGAGCAGGTCCAGCAGATGGAGGCCGCGCTCAAGGCCGCCGGCAAAACGGCGGAGTTCCACGAATATCCCGGCGCGCCGCACGGCTTCGTTGCCGACTATCGGCCGAGCTACCGCAAGGAAGCGGCCGAGGACGCTTGGAATCGCATGATCGGCTGGTTCAAGAAATACGGCGTACTAAGCTAGGGCGGACACGCTCGAAAACCGGCGCGGCGCTGGAAAGCGCCGCGCTTTTCATGTCTGATACGGCGATGCCGGCCTTCATCTGCAGCACCTGCGGCACGCAATTCGCGCCGTCCGAGACGGCGCCATTACGCTGTCCGATCTGCGACGAAGAGCGCCAGTTCGTGCCGCCATCGGGCCAGAGCTGGACCACGCACGCGACGCTGGCGCGGCGTTTCTGCAATACCTTCCGTCAAGAGGAACCGGGCCTGGTCGGCATCGGCACGGTGCCGGCCTTCGCCATTGGCCAGCGCGCACTGCTGCTCAAGACGGACAAGGGCAATGTGCTGTGGGATTGCATCTCGCTACTTGATGAGGCGACCGTCGAAATCGTCAAAGGCCTTGGCGGCCTCTGTGGCATCGCCATTTCGCATCCACACTACTACGCCTCAATGGTGGATTGGGCGCACGCCTTCAAGGCGCCGATCCATCTGCATGCCGGCGATCGTCAATGGGTGATGCGGCCCGATCCGGCGATCGAATTCTGGGACGGCGATACGCTCACGCTAGCGACCGGCGTCACCTTGATTCGCTGCGGCGGTCACTTCGCCGGCGGCACCGTGCTGCACTGGGCTCAGGGCGGCGGAAGCCGCGGCTCGCTTCTGACCGGCGATATCGTCCAGGTCATTCCCGACCGCAAATTCGTGACCTTCATGCGCAGCTATCCGAATATGATTCCGCTGTCTGCGCCCGCGGTCGAGCGCATCGGCAAGCTGCTCGAGCCGTACAGCTACGACGTCATTCATGGCGCCTGGTTCGACCGCACCATTCCCCGCGGCGGCAAGGACGTCGTGCAACGATCGATCGCGCGTTACGTCGCCGCCGTGCGCGGTGACGGCACGGCCGAATTGAAGTGAAAGGAAAACTGATGGCTCGCATTGAAGACGTTAAGCGCGACAAACTCTCGCCGCAGCAGCAGGAGCTTCACGACAAGTTCTTGAAATCACGGCCGCGCAGCACGCTCATTGGACCGTTTGGAGTGCTGATCCATACGCCCGAGATTGCCGAGCCTGCCGACGAGCTGGTCAACTACTACCGCCACAACGCCAAGCTCGGACGGCGATTGATCGAGCTGATCATCCTTTTGGTCGTGCGCAGCGCCACTGCGAAATACGCATGGTCCGTGCACGAGCCCGCCGCGCTGAAAGAGGGCTTCTCGCAGGAGACCATCGACGCCATTCGCGCGCGCAAGCGGCCGGACTTCAAGCACGACGACGAGCGGCTGATCTACGATTTCATCACCGAGTTGCTCGCCGACAAAACCGTCAGCGCGGCAATGTTCGAGCGAGCCAAGGCGGCCTTTGGGCTCGACGGCGTTATCGAAGCCGTTACCTGTGCCGGCCTCTACGGAATGATCGGCTTTGTGCTCAACGTCTTCGACATTCCGCCGCAGCCCGGCCCGGCGCCGCTGACGTAAAAACAGCTCAGTCGATCATACCGATGACGTAGAAAATGAGGCCAGCGAGCAACAAAAGATATTGCGGCAGCAGCACCGCTTTGAGCCGCGAACTGCGTCGCCCGAACAGGAGGAACCGGGCTTCGACTTCGAAATTCGATTGACCGGGACGCCGCGTCTCCTCAATAAGCGGAATGAGCGCAAGCGTCGCAATCCCGAATACCGCGGAGAAGGTGAGGCAGGCCATCGCCGACAGTCGCAAGCCTTCGCTGGAAAATTCCACGCCGGAGGCCACCCAGGCGGTAAGCGCGATCGTCGCCAACAGCACGTAAGTGCTCGCCCTATTGACGAATTCCAGCGCCTTGGTCTGCGCGTCGCTCGCTAGGTCGTCCATGCCGCGACTCCCGGATGTCTGTACCCATGCTAGACTGGCCGCCGGGAGCTTGACCATGACCGTCGATCGCAGAAGTCTGCTGACCTTGCTCGCGGGCAGCCTCGCATTACCGGCGATGGCCCAGTCCCCTTCACCGGATCGTCCAGCCATGAGTTGCGTAACAGCTTATGCCTTTTCCTTCGCCGGCCTCACCGGCGAACCGATCCGGCTTTCGGATTTTGCCGGCAAGCCGATCGTAGTCGTCAACACCGCCTCGCTATGCGGTTACACGCCACAATATGCCGGACTCGAACGGCTCTATATGCGCTTCCACGAACGCGGTCTGGTGATGGTCGGCGTGCCATCGAACGATTTTGGCGGTCAGGAGCCGGGCGGCGTTGCCGAGATCACCGAAACCGCCAACAAGGAATACGGCGTCACCTTCCCGCTCGCCGCCAAAGCCGAGGTGGTCGGCTCGAACGCCCATCCGTTCTACAAATGGGCGGCGGGCGAACGTCCGTTGGAGACGCCGAAGTGGAATTTCCACAAATATCTCGTCGGCCGCGACGGTCACATTGCAGCGGTGTTTCCGACCCAGGTCGAGCCAATGGAAGCCCGCGTCGTCGATGCGGTTGCCAAGCAAATCGCAAGCGAGTGATCGGGCAGGCCCGCCTTTTTCGCCTCCTCGGCTAAATAACCTTTCGCATCGGCCACCGGATCGGCAGATAGATCAGGCCGTATTGGATGCCGACGCGGACTTCGTTGACCTTGGCGCGCACCGGCGCGCCAACAAGCACGGCACATGACGCAATGAGCGCAGCCAATATGGGCGCAAATTTTTGAACCCCGGCATCCTCCCCCTTCAGAACGCTTCTGCCCGCGCTTGTTCGAGTATTTCCGCGCCGCGTCGCGTCAGCCTGACTGCGCGCCCAGCATCGTTTTCGAGCCGCACCAAGCCGTCAATGTTGGCATCCTCCCACACCGATAGTTGCGGGCAGGTGCTGCGCCACGCCTCCATCGTGTCGTGGTAGTTGCGCGGCCGATCCGCAACCCAGGCCAGGAACTGGAGCATGATCAGACTTGCGGGTTCGCTCATTGTCGGCTCCATCGTTCCCCCACTATAAGGCGGCGCATCTCCGGAATCACCTTTGTCCGCAATTTTACATCCCGACACGGCCACACTTCATACACGACGGCGCGCGGTAACGTTCGCCTGCATGATGGCTATTTTCATGTCCGCCGTCGAAGCGACGATCGTGGCCACTGCGATGCCGACGATCGTCGGCCAGCTTGGCGGCTTCCACCTCTTCAGTTGGGTGTTCGCAGCGTATCTGCTGGCGCAAGCAGTCTCCACGCCGGTCTATGGGCGACTTGCCGACCTTCACGGCCGCAAACGCATATTCGTCGGCGGCGCAACGATCTTTCTCCTCGCCTCGGCGGCGTGCGGTTTCACCTGGGCGTTAGAGGGCTGGGGCATGGCGTCGCTAGTCGTGTTCCGCACCATTCAAGGGCTAGGCGCGGGCTCGCTGCAGTCGATGGCAACAACGATTGTCGGCGACATCTACCCACCCGCCGAGCGCGCCAGGGTCCAGGGCTGGTTGTCCAGCGTCTGGGGACTGGCGGCCATCGCCGGGCCGGTGCTCGGCGCGTTCATCGTGCAACACCTGCACTGGGCATTCGTGTTCTGGATCAATCTGCCGATCGGCGTCGTTGCCATCCTGATCATGGTGCGTTCGCTTCATGAGCGGATCGAACCGCGGCCACACCAGGTCGATGTGCTTGGCTCGGTGCTGCTCATGATCGGCGTCGGCGCCATCCTGATGACGGTCGTCCAGATGCAGAGCCTGAGCTTGCCGGTTGCCGCAGCCCTGCTCGGCAGCGGCGTGCTGGCGACGGTATTGCTTGTGGTGCAGGAACGACGTGCGCAAGAACCGATCGTGCCGTTCCGGCTGTGGCACCGGCGCATTATGGCGGAATGCAATTTTGGCGGCCTCACTATCGGCGTCCTGCTGATGTGCGTGGTGGCGTTCCTGCCTACCTATGTTCAAGCCGTCATGGGGCGCGGCGTGACCGTCGCCGGCTCCGCCATTGCCATCCAGTCTGTTTCCTGGAGCGTCAGCGCGGTGGTTGCAGCGCGATTCATGGCTATGGTGTCGTACAGGACAACAGGCATCGCGGGAGCCCTGATGCTGATCGCCGGCACGGCGTTCCTCATCGTACTCAATCGAGACAGTGACTTCCTTTGGCTCGCTACGGGCACACTGCTGGTTGGCTTCGGCATGGGCTTTTGCAACCAGACGTTCCTGCTGGCCATGCAAGGCAGCGTCGGCTGGAATGAGCGCGGCGTCGCCACGGCTTCGTTTCTGTTCTCGCGCACGATCGGCCAATCGGTCGGCGCGGCGCTCGGCGGCGCCATCCTCAATTTCGGCGTAGCCCGTCAAGGGCCGATGGCAGGCGACGCGCTGGAAAGACTGCTCGATCCGGCGAGACACGCGAGCCTCAGCGCCGAAACGATTGCGCAATTGGGCGAGGCGATCGCCGGCGCGCTACACGAGGTCTATATCATCGCCGGCGTCCTTGCCGCGCTGGCCCTCGTTACGTCACTGCTGCTGCCGGCGCGGATCAGTCCCATATCGCAGTGACGCCAGCATCGGGAACGAAAGCATTATTTGCGCGTTATTTCGCGCGCCGGATGTCTGAGTGTAACGGCGCCGGCGGCAAGACTTAAAGCGCCAAGAGTGCTAATTAGACATTGCTCAAATCGAGCAGGCGTGAGGGCTGTTTCTCACATTCCATTTTGCCGGGGAGGCAATTCATGGGCATTCTTATCAGCGCGTTGATCACGTTCCTAGTCGTTATTCTGGTTCTTTATCTCGTGAACATGCTGCCGATCGACGGCCGCGCCAAACAAATCGTGCGCGTGATCGTGATTATTATCGGCATACTGTCGCTGTTGCGTTATCTGGCTGTTTTTTAGGAGCCGGTCACCGCTTTGCGCCGCATCGAGGGCTACGTCATCGTCTCGACCGATGGCATGATCGCCAATGCCAATGGCGTCATGCCAGACGCAATACGTCACGACGCGGACCAGAAATTCTTTCAAGCCGGCCTCGACCAAGCCGCCGTGATCGTGCACGGCCGACATTCGCACGAAGGCGGCCCGCATGCGTCGCGGCGCAAGCGTTTGGTGCTGACCCGCCAGATCTCGGACATCGCGCCCGACCCATCTCACCCCCACGCGCTGCTTTGGAATCCCATCGGCGCGACGCTCGAACAGGCGCTCGCCGAACTGGGCGTTGGCGACGGCAGTATCGCCATCATCGGCGGCACCGACGTGTTCAGCATGTTCCTGCCGCGCTACGACCGGTTTTATCTATCGCGCGCGGCAAACGCGAAAATCCCGGGCGGCCGGCCGGTATTCACCGCCGTCGGACCGAATGCGTCCCCGGAGGACGTGCTGATGCGTCACGGACTGAAGCCGGGACCGCGGCGCGACCTCGATGCGGCCGCCGGGGTGAGCGTGGTTACCTGGCAGCACTGACTATTTCTGAATTTGAATCAGTTCCTTGAGCTGATCAGGGGTCAGCGGCGCGGACAAAAACTTTTGCGTGACCGCGTCGGTCATGATGTCGTTGATGCCCATGACCTGATCAGTTTGCAGAGCTTCCTTCGGCACCAGCTTGATGACGCGCTGTACGATGTTGTCGGGCAGACCAGAATATTCGCCATAGATTTTGAGCGCCTCGGGACTGGAGTACATCCAGTCGACCGTTTCCTTGTAGGCCTGCATGAAGCGCACGAGCACGTCGGGGCGTTTCTGCAGGGTACTTGCGCCGGTCAGATTGACCCGCACCGCGCGCGTGCGCAGCGCCGACACATCGTTGCCGGTGGCGATGATGCGTGCCTTGCCGCTTTCGACGAGATCGAGGCCGAACGGCGCGGCGCCGAAACCGACGTCCACCTGCTTGGTCATGGTCTGCGTGATCGTCGAAGCGATGTTGCCGGTTGGAGTTGGTTTGGCGGTCAGGTGATACTGCGCGATGAGCGCCAGAAGCGAACCGTGGCTGGATGATCCGACGGCGGAAAACGCCACCGTCTTGTCGTTCATGTCGGCGATAGTATGGATCGCCGAATCGGCCGGGACAAACCAGTAAAGATCCGGCGCTCCCGTCATCTCGCTCGAGATAATGCGGATTGGCGCGCCCTTGCCGAACGTGCCGATTGCCGCGGATACGCCGGAGGCGACCGAAATATCGATGCTGCCGGCGATCATCGCCTGGATCGATTCTGGGCCTGCCGTCGTATAGAGGATATCGAGATCGAGGCCGTGCTTCTTGAATATACCGCCGCGTTGGCCGAGTTCGGCAATGCCGGCATCCCAGGCGCCTTTCTGCGGGACGGCCACCTTGAGCGTGTCGTCGGCGGCCGCGGCGCGGACTGCGCCCACCAGCGCGATGGCCGAGACGACAGCAATAGCAAGTCTTCGCATGATTTCCTCCGGAACGATGACGGGGCCGATTTTGCCGATTATCTTGTTGCCATGACTGTACGCCTGCCCATGGCCAGTTCAAGTTCGAGGATAGAGCGCACCGCGGCACTCGATTACGAGATCGCGCAGGAGCAGGTCGCCGCGTTCGGCCGGCTCGGCCGCGCGCTCGAAGCGGCCCTCGGAGCCTTGGCAGAATACGAGCGCCGCCACGGCGAGCGAAATTCCACACGGGCTCGCTTGGTTGCCGATGCGAGCGATGCCTTGTGGTGCTTCATCGTCCAGCGCGAAACAATTGGCCTGCACGATCCGCGGCCGGTGATCCGCGACTACCGCGTCCCCGCCGAGGTGCACAATCGGATGGGTGTCCTACGCGGCCGTTGAGCGGCAATCGCCCGGATTGCGGCGCAAAGCTGTGCCCCGGAGCGAACAAAACGGCTGCGGCGACGCCATTTATATTTTCGTTAACCCTTTGAATGCACGTCGAACGGCCGCTCACAACGGTTTGTTCACCGTTCCCACGGCATTCTGCACGCTAATTCAATGGTGTTGCGTGCCGCGGCATGATGCATTCTCTTCCACTCCTTGAAGAACTCGAAACCGCGCTCTCATCCGGCTCGTTCGACCGGCGGAACGAGATTCTGACCAGCGTCACCGACCTCTTTATCGACGGCGCCCAGCGCTTTTCCGAGGACCAAATCGGCGTGTTCGACGACGTGATGGCGCGTCTGATCAACGCCATCGAAGCCAAGGCCCGCGCCAAGCTCGCAGACCGGCTGGCGCCGATTTCCAATGCTCCCCTCAACGTGATCCATCTGCTTGCATTTGACGACGATATCGAAGTCGCGCGCCCTATCCTGACGCGGTCCGAACGGCTGAACGATCATACGTTGCTCGCTACCGCGAATTCCAAGAGCCAGCAGCATCTCCAAGCCATCGCACAACGCCGGTCGCTCAGCGAGGCGGTGACCGATATCCTGGTCGAGCGCGGCGACCGCGGCGTCGTGCATTCGGTGGTGAAGAATCGGGGAGCGCGCTTCTCCGATGCCGCCTTCCGCACCCTCGTCAACCGCGCGTCAGGGGACGACGCGCTGGCGAGCGAAGTCGGCATGCGCGACGATATCCCCCGGCCGCACTTCCTGATGCTGCTCGACAAAGCTTCGAGCGCTGTTCGCGCCCGCCTGGTCGCCGAGAACCCGCAAGCCTCCAGTGACATCGAAGGGGTCGTCGCCGAAGTCGTCGGCAGCATCCGTACCGAGGTCCGCAACGCCTCACCGGCCTTCGCTGCGGCGGAAGCAGTGGTGGAACGGCAGAACCGCATCCGCCGCATTGGCGAGACCGAGATCTACCAGTATGCCCGCGACCGCAAATTCGAAGAAACAGCGATCGCGCTTTCGCTCTTGTGCGACACGCCAATCGACGTCGTTGAGCGCGCATTGCTCGACCCCGGCGCGGAAATCATTTTAATCCTGTGCAAAGTCGCGGCCCTGTCGCCGACCACGACCAAGGCGATCCTGCTGTTGCGAGCCGCCGACCGCGGCATGTCGGCGGAAGACCTCGAGCAATCGCTCGTGAGCTTCAATAAATTACAGCCCGAAACAGCCAAACGCGTGCTCGGATTCTTCCGGACCCGCGTGAAAAAGCCGGCGGAGCCCAAGGTGCCGCCCGCCGTCGCCGTCAACGGCTAACAGCTACTACCGCGCGAGCGAGTCAGTAGCCGCAATAATTCAGACCGACTTGAACCCAGGCGCCGTTGGGATAGCGGTAGTAGCAAGCGTTATGCCACCAGAAGTATCCGCCGCTGCGCCGCTCGGCCTCGTTGGCGATGATCGCGCCGGTCGCGGCGCCGATCGCGGCTCCGGCAATCACCCCGCCTGCACCGTGGCCCACGGCGCCGCCGATCGCGCCGCCAACGATCGCGCCTCCAAATGCGCCGCCCAGAGGATTCTGCGCAGCAGCCTGCTGTGCCGGCAAAAACGCTGCAAGCGCCAAAAACGCTCCCACCACCAAAGTGCGCGTCATGATCGTTCTCCTTTTCCCTCTTCACTATCGTTGTGGTCAGTGGTTAGTAGCCGTGCCTCCGAACCTGGTTTGGCCAAATCATCGTCATGATAGGGCCAGTGGCTTCGAAAATGTGATGCAAACGCTGTCCAGCGCTTTGCCAGAGACCTCAGCCGGCGAGTTGCGGCATCAAACGCAGCGCCGTCTCGCGGTTGATCGAAGCCCGTTCGGCGTCGCTGAATGGGTAGGCGTTGACGCCATCCATCGCCTCGGTGGCTTCGCGATAGGGATAATCGCTGCCGAACATCAGCTGCGAGACCGGAACGAGCTTCAATAGCGCCGCGAATTGGCCCGGCAGGTTGCCCTGTGCGACCTCATAATAATATTTCTGCACGATCGGCACCGGCCCATCCGGCATGCGCGGGTCCTTCTTGACGGCCTGTTCGCGGATGAAGCGGCCGATGAGGAACGGCAGCGTGCCGCCGCTATGAGACCAGATGAAGCGGATATCCGGGCAGCGGAAGGCCGTTCCGCCGGCGCCGAACAGCAAGCTTGCGATGGTGCGCGTGGTATCGGTGGCAAACTCGATACTCCCGGGCGAGACGCCGTCGGCCAAATGGCCGCAACAGGGTGCAACGACGGGGTGGGTATAAACCACCGCCTTGCGCCGGTTGAGTTCCTCGAAGACCGGCACGAAGGCGGCGTCGCCGAGATATTTGCCATCATAGCTGCTGAACAAGCCGATACCATCGGCCTTAAGCACGTCGAGAGCGTACTCGATCTCGCGCAGACTGCCCTCGGCATCGAGCAACGGCAGGGCAGCGAACAAGCCGAAGCGGCCAGGATAGTCCCTGCGCAACTGCGCGCCGTAGTCATTGCAGTCGCGCGCCAGCTTGCGCGCCTTCTCGGCATCGCCGAACCAGACGCCGGGCTGCACCAGCGACAGCACTGCAGTCTCGACACCCGCCTTGTCCATGTCGTCGAGCGACAACTGGGGCGTCCATTTCGGCACGCCGCCGACGCGATTGGCCGCCATTGCTTCGGCTTGCATCGGCGGCAGATAATGGTGATGGACATCGATCCGCGTCTTGGCCGGCGCGGTCTGCGCAGCGGCGAATGTGGTCGCCGTTGCGCTCAAGCCCAGTGCAGCGATGCCGCCGACGAGGAAATTCCGCCGCCCGGCGCGCGGCGGACCGGCCGCTGGCGCGCAACAAGCGCAGGTGCGGAAACGCCCACTCCACGGGGTTTTCTGCGACGTCGAGCGCGGTCGAGCAAGGTTGGCGTCCATCCCGATACTCGCTTTTTTGTTTTGTCGTCGATCGGCGAAAGCTTAGCGGCGCTTGCGAATTCGGCAAGCGCTCGCAAGCATGTCATAAGAGCTCGCCGCACTTCCACTATACGTCGTGACGGCGGCCTGTGACGAAGCATTAAAGTTTCTCTTGCAGAATCTACTTGACTCGCGGCTGATTGCATTTATTTGGGAACGATGCCGCTGTTGGTCAGTTTGTGGACTGATCGGGCGGCATTCGCTTTCCGCGGCGCCGGCTTGCCGGCATCTCGGGGTCTTGTCTCTGGTTGGAGAGGAAGCATGGCACAGAATGCCCTCTTGCGATCGGTGAAGGGCTTGGGGGTTCCAGGTACCGCCCGAACGGAAGTCAAGAAAACGAAGCTAAAGGTGGCGGCCCCGCCGCTGGCGGATGAGCGATGCGATCATTTCGCTGTTCGCAACGGCGTACGTTGCGCCGGCGCCCACCTGATCATCGATTTGCACGGCGCCAAGCGGCTCGACGACATCGAGCATATCGAGGCGACACTGCGGCACTGCGTCGAGGCAGCCCGCGCCACACTGCTGCACATCCACTTGCATCACTTCCAGCCGAACGGCGTCTCCGGCGTCGCGGTGCTGGCGGAAAGCCACATCTCGATCCATACGTGGCCGGAAGTCGGTTATGCCGCGCTCGACGTGTTCATGTGCGGTTCGGCCGATCCCGATCTGTGTATCCCGGTGCTGCGCGAAGCCTTCTCTGCGAAGCGGGTCGAAGTGAACGAACTGCTGCGCGGCCAGGACGCCTGACCAGGCTTCCGAGCCGACCGAACATTCGACCAGATCAGAGCGGCCGGGGCCGGGTCCCGGCCGTTTCGCTATGGGCTCGGAATGAGCGCAATGCGCTCGGGGATGGGGAGATAACATGGCAGAGGAAAAACGCTGGATACCAGAAACCCTGTTCGACGATCTCGGCTTCCGCATGAGCTTCCAGGTCGACAAGGTGCTCTACGAGATGCAAACCGAACACCAGCACCTCGTGCTCTTCGAACATCCATATTTCGGCAAGATGCTCATGCTCGATGGCGCTACCCAGATCTCCAAGCGCGATGAATTCATCTATCAGGAGATGATGTCGCATGTGCCGCTGTTTGCCCACGGCAACGCCAGCGAGGTCCTGATCGTCGGCGGCGGCGACTGCGGCATTGCCGAGGAGGTGCTCAAGCACAAGACGATCAAGCGCCTCACGCAGGTCGAGATCGACGCAAAGGTTGTCGAATTCGCCAAAGAGCATTTTCCCGAATTCACCAGACCGGTCTTTGCCGACAAACGCTTCGAGAGCGTGATCGACGACGGCGCCAAATATGTCGCCAAGACCGACCGGCGCTTCGACGTGGTCATCGTAGATTCCACCGATCCAATCGGACCGGGTAAAATCCTGTTCGGTGAGAAGTTCTATACCGGCTGCAAACGCTGCATGAAAAAGGGCGGCGTTCTGGTGACGCAGAACGGAGTGCCGTTCTTCCAAAAGAACGAGCTGACCATGACCATGGCGAAATTCCGCCGGCTTTTCGCCGATGCAACCTGCTATGTCGCCGCGATCCCGATCTATGTCGGCGGTCATATGGCCATGGGTTTTGCCAGCGACGACAAGCGACTGCGGCGGCAGCCGGTAAAGACCATTGCGCAGCGCTATCGTAAAGCCGGGAGCTTCAAGACCAAGTATTGGACGCCTGAGGTCCACGCCGCCGCTTTCGCACAGCCGCGCTTTATTGCCGACCTGGTCGCGAACGCAAAGCCGCGGCGCTAGACCGGCTTAAATGTGGCCTCACTGCGCCACCCACTGACGTCGGACACGAATTTCCGCTAGCCTACCTGGAGCAACGGCGCTTGCGTCACCGGCAGCGCGTTCCTTGGGAGGACATTGCCATGAAGCTCTATATGCACCCGGTCTCGATGACGAGCCGTCCGGTGCGCCTGTTCATCGCCGAAAACAAAATTCCGGTCGACGAAGTTACTGTCGATCTGTTCACTGGCGAGCAGTACCAGCCGCCCTATGCGCAATTAAATCCAAACAGCCTGGTGCCGATGATCGAGGACGGCGAACTCCGGCTGACCGAAAGCTCGGCGATCCTCAAATACCTCGCCGACAAGATCGGCTCACCGGCCTATCCGAAGGATTTGAAAGAGCGCGCCAAGGTCAACGAGGTCATGGACTGGCTCAACACCAACTTCTACCGCGAATGGGCCTACAATCTTTGTTATCCGCAGCTATTTCCGCATTTAAAGCGGCGCAGCGACGAAGCTCAGGCAGCCACCATCGAGTTCGGCCAGCAAAACTCCAAGCGCTGGCTGCAGATCCTCAACGACTATTGGATCGGCCCGAAGAAGCAATATCTGTGCGGGGACCAGATCACGATCGCCGATTATTTTGGCGCCGCCCTGGTCACGCTAGGCGAGGTCATCCGCTGCGATTTCTCGGCATATCCTAACGTCGAGCGCTGGCTCAACAATGTGAAGAAGCTGCCGAGCTGGCCGAAGATCAATGAAGTGTTCTACGGCCTGGTCGAACTCGGTGAAGGAGCAGACGTTCCACGCAATCTGATCCCTTGCAAGGAGGACAGCATGAGCTTTTTCCCCGGTAAGGACCCTGCGCCCGGCGACTTGCAGGCGAGCGACGTCATCGAGCAAGTGATCGTGCCGCGTTCCGTCGATCTCGGCGGCTTCCAGGTGCATCGCGCGCTGCCGTCGGCCCGCTCGCGCATGGTCGGGCCCTTCATCTTCTTCGATCATTTCGGGCCGGCGGTATTCAAGGCCGGCGATGGCGTCGATGTGCGACCCCACCCGCATATCGGGCTCGCCACCGTGACGTATCTGTTCGACGGCGAGATCGTGCATCGTGACAGCCTTGGCACGGCGATGCCGATCCGGCCGGGCGCGGTCAACTGGATGACAGCCGGCCGCGGCATCGTACATTCCGAGCGCACCGCGGCCGACCGGCGCGACGGTGGCGAGCCGCTACACGGCCTGCAATTGTGGGTCGCGCTCCCGACCAAGGACGAGGAGATGGCGCCGGCCTTTGCCCACACCGCCGCAGGCGATATCCCCGAACTCAATGACGGCGACACGGCGCTGCGCGTCGTCGCTGGCACGTTGCACGGCCTGCGTTCGCCTGTCGTCACGTCGTGGGACACGTTGTTTGCCGACGTGCGGCTCAAAGCCGGTGCGACGATGGCGCTCGATGCCGACCATGAGGAGCGCGCCGTTTATGTCATCACGGGCGAGATCGAGATCGGCGGCGATTGCCACGGACCGGAACGGCTTCTGGTCCTCAAGCCTGGCGATCGCGCCACGCTGCGCGCGGCAACCGACGCGCATTTCATCGTGGTCGGCGGCGCCGCGATGGACGGGCCACGACACATCTGGTGGAATTTCGTTTCCTCGCGCAAGGAACGCATCGACGCCGCCAAGGCGGATTGGAAAGCCGGCCGTTTCGATATCGTACCCGGCGACACCGCAGAGTTTATTCCGCTGCCGGATTAGAGCGGGAGGATACGATGTTGCACCCCGCCCTTTCTCGCGTCGCGATGCCGATCGGGACGTTGTGCGCGCTGATGCTGTTCGCCGCGAAGGCTGAGGCACAATCCGATCTCGCCCACGCTTATCGCGTCATCGCCTCCAAGCAGTTCGTCGATCTCACCCACAGTTTTGGGCCGGAGACGCCGGTCTGGGCCGGCTTCGGCCAGGCGACATTCTCGCCTGCCGCCGACCCTAAAACCCATGAGCCCTACACCATCCCTAAGGACGGCTTCCGCACCACCTATTACGAAATGGTCGGACAATACGGCACGCACGTCGACCCGCCGGCGCACTTCGCGCAAGGCGGCATCACTATGGATCAGATTCCGCTCAAGCAGATGATCCTGCCGCTGGTGGTGCTCGACGATACGCCTTATCTCGGCAAGGACCCGAACCACGCCTTTTCTGTCGCCGACCTGAAGGCATGGGAAGCAAAGCACGGCCACGTGCCGAAGGGCAGCTTCGCCGCGCTTCGCACTGACATGTACAAGGACTGGAACACCAATCCGGAACGCTTCAAACGCCAGCCGTTTCCGGCCTGGGCGTTCGAGACGATCAAATATCTTTACGAACAGCGCGGTGTGACAGCGACCGGGCACGAAGCCATGGACTCCGACACGACCGACAAGATGGACTCGGAGACTTACATCCTCCAGCACGGCCACTATCAGATCGAAGTCATGGCCAACCTTGATAAGGTGCCGGCCACCGGCTCGATCATCGTGGTGACCTGGCCCAAGGTGGAGAAAGGCCTCGGTTTTCCCGCGCGAGCCTTTGCGATTTTGCCTTAGAACTTGGCCGTGAACGCGGCGACCGACCCTCCGACAGGATATTGCCCGTTCATACTCCGTCCGGCTGGCTACTGCGGCGCGGCTGTGGCGCGGTCGGCCTCGGCGCGCGGCAGCCAATCGGCTTTGTCCGGCGCGATCTTGCTTTCGGATTGCAGCCGTTTGAGCTGATCGATCACGAAATCGAACCGGGTTGCGGCACCGTCGTTCATTTTGGCGAGCTTCCAATTAACCTCAATGAGATCGAGCTTCCAATCGGTATCCTCGGCGTCGCGCGCAACGAGTACCTCGCTTATCGCGAGGCGCTGCCGATAGGCTTTAAGGGCCTCGGCGGCTTTGCTCTGCGCCAGAAGGGCGTCGCCGATTTTGCCGTAGCTCAGCGCTAATTGATGCTGCCATTCGGAATTGGCACTGTCTTTGTCGGCGAGCGCATGAGCAATGGCAACGCCGTCCATGTAGACATCGTATGCTTTCTTGAAAGCACCTTCCGCCGCCAGCGCGTCGCCGAACTTGTTTTCGCTGATCCAAAGATCGTGCTGCCATTCTGTGTTGTTTTCATCTTTTGCAGCGAGAACTCTTTCTCCGCTCGAGACTGTTGCGGTAATCGGCGAGCGCTGCCTCGATCTTTTTTTCCAAAACGTCGATGTCGCCTATCTTACTGTAGCTCCATGCGAGGTCGCTCTCCCAACGTAACTGGTCGCCGTCACCGCGGATCGGAACCTTGGCCACATCCAAGCCGTTTTGATACATCGCGCCGGCGTCGTCGATCTTGCCTTGCGTCACCAGAACGTCGCCGAGCTTGTTGTCGGTTTCGGAAAGATCATGCTGCCAGTCGGCATTGGTGACATCCTTGCCGTGGAGTTTCGTCGCGATATCGAAGCTCTTGCGATAGGCATCGTAAGCGTCAGATAGATCGCCGCGGGCCAGGAGAACGTCGCCCACCTTCTTGGTGCTCCACGACAACCCAAGCTGAAAACCGTCATTGCCCGGCACCGAATGCGCGAGCGTGTCGTAGATATCCGAAGCCTCGCGCGCGCGGTCGAGCGCACGCGTGGTGGCGCCGAGCGCAAGCAGCGTGGTTGCGAGCTCGCCCTGCGCTGCTGCCTTGCTCGCCAATAGCTGCGGGGTGGTTTCGCCCAAGTCTTCCTCAAATTTATCGACCCGCTCGAGGATGTCCTGAACCAGCCCGATCGGTACGCCAACGGTGTGTCTGAATTTGTAAGCAAAATCGGACACAAGCGAATTTGCCGTCGCCACTGCGGCGTCCAGCCGTGTCTCGGCAAGCCGGCGCTGGCTTTGCGCTTCACGCCACTGCCATAGCCCGACGAGCGCAAGTACCGTAACCAGGACGAGGCCGGCGACGGTCCGGCGGAACAGGCGCAATTCGCTAGCCGCCAGCGCTTCGGCGGCTTGCGCACGGTCGTGCACGTTGCGCTGCTGAATCTCGCTCTCGCGTCTGGCCGAGTCGAGTTCCAGCGCCTGTGAAATGAAGGCACGCATATCCGCGGAGAGATCGTCACCGCAAAGGTCCATAACCTGGCGCGCACCGCCCAGCAGCGCCGGCGGTAACGCCGCGTAGTCGCGTTTGTCGCCTGCTGGCGCCGCCGCCCAATCGCGCACGATGCGTTGCAGTAAATGGCGGACGCGAATAGCCGTCGCATTGGCATTGATGATCTTGACGGCTTCCGGCCAGATGCGCAGCAGCGCTTCGTGCGCTACCCGCACGCGCAGCATCTGGCCGTGCTCCTCGGCAACCAAAAGGTGGTTAGCAATGAACGCGTCGACGAGCTTGGTGCGCGCCGGTTTGTTACGCTCAAATTCGAGGCGGTCGAAACCATTGACGGCCGGAACCAGCATCTCGGTGCCGGGTTCGAACGCAATATCGCTGACCAGCGCGAGAATCAGGGCAGACAACTGCGACTGTGCCTCGCCGTCGAGTGTCATCAGCGCGTCCTGCGCGGTCTCGGAGACCGCCTCGCCTAAGCCGGCATAGTCCGCAAATCGCAATACGCCATCGGCACGGGCCGCTTCTCCTTTGAAGAGACGCGACATCGCCATTTGCAAAAGTGGCAGCTCATCGGCGCCTCCCGCATCGGCGATCAACGTGTCGGCCAGCGAATGGCCGTCCTTGACCTCGAAATCAAGCGGCGGCCGACATGCGGCAATCGGCCGAATGACGATGTCTTCGAGTTCAGCGCGTCCCGGCTGCACTACGTCGAAGATCACGCCTTTGACCCGCAGCGCGCGGAACGCATCGACAAGCTGGAAGCGCGAATAAGCATCGCTGCGTAATGCGACCACCACATAGGCGAGTTTGTTCGTCACCAGCGCGGCCAAAAGCCCGGCGAAGATGTCGGCAACGCCGGCATTAGTCTCCAGGAAAAGCCGTTCAGCCTGATCAATGCCAAGCGCAAGGCGGGCGGGCCGGATCTCACCGGAATTGAGCTCGGTTGCCCGCGCCACCGCGGCCCGGCCGAGCGCAGTATGGATCGGAGCGATGGAAGCTTCGGCATCGGCGGCGGCAAACAACTTTGCCAGCATTTCGGGCGTGGCAAAGTCGCCGTTGAGCAATTCGCCGCCGAGCGCATCGTCCGTGAACAGAGCGCTGGCAAGCGACATCAGCGGATCGACACCGGGCAGCACCAAAGCCTTTCGCCACAGATCTATATCGGGGATCGTTCCAGGTCGCACGAGCTGCGGCAGGACGCCGGCGCGCATCAGCGACGACTTGCCCGCATCGCTCGCTCCGATCAGAAGCAGGAATGGAAGGCCGTCATTGCCGGCATCGCGCAGACGCTCGATCGCATGTGCGGTATCGAGATAGCGGCCGAAGAACACCACCTCGCGCTGCCTGTCATAGGGCTCAAGCCCGGGAAAGGGACTGCCTTTGAGGATTCGATCCCAGATTTTACCCTGTTCGACAAAGCCCTGACGAACAAGCCATTGGCGCACGCAGTCCTCGATCTGAGCGGCGAACTGGTCAGTCGAATCGAAACTCTGAAAGGCCGCTAAGAAGCCGCCATCGGGCGTCTTGAACCAGGTATCGAAAAATCGCTTGAGCCGTTCCCATTCCGTCTTGATTGCCGGTCCGTTCGGATCGTCGATCTCAATGGTCGGCGCTTTGCTGCAACGGAAAACATAGACGTCGGGCAGCCGTTTGCCGCTCTGGCGCGCCTGGATGGCGCTCAAGACCTCATAGGCGGTGCCGCTGGGATATGGTTCGCAATTCGGCAGCTTGCGAAATTCCTGCGGTAATTCGGTTCCCAGACGGGCCCGGAACACGGCAACCACGAGATCGCAATCCGCTGCCTCGGGAATCTGCTTTTGAAATGTCTCATGCGCCGAATAGTAGGATGTCTCCCAACGAACAAGCTCGATCTTTATTCGCGGTTCGAATTCTCCATTGAGCCGTTCGGCAACCGCTTCAACGCGTCGGCGCTCGTCCATCGCATCTCCGGGCGAGGAGACAAAGATGCGCACGATCTGTTCGCTCATAATACCGACTTGTACACACGAATTTCCGGCGGAAAATGTCCCCGGCAAGTGTGCTTACTTTTGTACTCACCGGCAAGACCTTCCCATCGGACACCGACTGGCGTCCACCCCGACTTGGGGTGGTGTACGTCGTTACGCGGCGCGGCGCTGCGAACGCAGCCAGGCGCCGACCTCGCGCTCGGCTTCCGATCTGGAAAAGCCATAACGCTCTTGCAGCCGCGCGGCCAACTCCTCGCGCCGGCCGTTGATGCGGGTGATGTCTTCGTCGGTGAGCTTAACCCAGTTGTGCAGGAGTTTGCCCTTGAAGTGCAGCCAGTTCCCCTGGATCTGATCCCAATGCATCGATGTCTCCCGTGTCATGGTTGGACGCCGAGCGCTTTTGCCGCGCTTGTCCGCCCGCGATGTCAGCGGCGCGATGCGGCCTGAGTTCGGCGATAACGGGGTCATTCCAAGACCAATGGTGGCGCCGCTCTGGCGGACGCGAATTGTCAATTGAGAATGCCGCTATTTCCTCCGGTCCGGACTTTATTGACGTCGGCGTGGTTGCGATCCGCTAAATTACGACACCGAAACATTGGAGCGTGTATAGGATGAGACTCGTTGCCAAAGCGCGAGCCATCAAGCAGGTGCCATGAACAAATGTTTATCGCGGCGCGCGTGTCCGGCGGCGCGGCTTCTTGCCATTGCGAGCTCTGCGTTCCTGACAGGCTGCATTTCCTCGACAGCGCCGATTCTGACCGATGGACAGCCGCTACTCGGCGAGCATCCTCGCCTGCAATTCTACACACTGCGCGACGGCGCAGCGCGCGAGCCTGCCACGGAAACATTCCGTTTTACTGACGGCCGCTACGTGCCGTTAAGCGGTACGCGCAAGGATATCGGCCCGTTCACGCTCCATGCCTTCGACGGCGGCGACCTGATCGCGCAAAGCAACCGTCCCGGCCATCCGGCCGAATATGCGATTGCCCGCAAGCTTGCCGACGGCACCTACCTTTTGTTCGTCATTGACGAGGCCGATGCCGACGAGGCAACGCGCGTCAAGTATTGCAGTAAAGACCCCGCCAGCGAATGCAGCGTCACGACGCAAGAGGCTGTGCTTGCGTTTGCCCGCGCCACCGCGGCCAAGCCCCACACGAGCGGCGGGCTTGCTATCTTGATGGGGCAATAGCGGATGATCCCGGTAGGTCAGCGCCGCAGGTTCGGTTAAGATCGTGTACACCTCGCCAATGATACCCAATGGCCGCGCCATCCTCCTCCCCTGACGTCGAGCGCCTCGCCCAAGGAGTTCGCTCCGGCGACCGCACGGTGCTGTCGCGGGCGATCACGCTGATCGAGAGCAAGCGCGCCGACCATCGCGCCACCGCCGCAGCGTTGACGCAAGCTCTGTTGCAGGCGACCGGCAAGGCCGTGCGTGTCGGCATCACCGGCTCCCCGGGTGTCGGCAAATCGACCACCATCGACTCACTCGGCTCGATGCTGACGCGGCAGGGCCACAAGGTCGCGGTGCTGGCGGTGGATCCGTCGTCGCGCCGTACCGGCGGCTCGATCCTTGCCGACAAAACGCGCATGGCGCGGCTTTCTATCGACCCCAACGCTTTCATCCGCCCCTCGCCGTCCTCCGGAACACTGGGCGGCGTGGCGGCTAAAACGCGCGAGACCATGCTGCTGTGCGAGGCCGCCGGCTATGACGCGGTGCTGGTCGAAACCGTCGGCGTCGGCCAATCCGAGATCGCGGTCTCGGATATGACTGATTTTTTCCTGGTGCTGGTTCTGCCGGGCGGCGGCGACGAACTGCAAGGATTGAAGAAGGGCGTCGTCGAGCTTGCCGACATGATCGCCATCAACAAGGCTGACGGCGACAACCTCACCCGCGCTAGATTGACGGCGGCCGAATATGGCGCGGCGCTGCACATCCTGGCACCGGCCTCGGCAAATTGGTCGCCGCCGGTCGTCACCTACTCGGCGCTTAAGGACGACGGCGTCGAGGCATTGTGGAATCACGTCCTCGACCATCGCCAGCGTCTAACAGCTTCTGGCGAGATTGCGGCGCGGCGCGGCGAGCAGCAGGTGAAGTGGATGCGGTCGATGCTGGAGGAGCGGCTCTATGCGCCGCTTCGCTCCGATCGCGCGGTCAAAGCCGCGTTGCCGCAACTCGAGGCCGACGTTGCGGCCGGCCGGGTGGCGCCCGCCGCAGCTGTGGAGAACATTGCCGGAATGCTTGGGCTGTAATGCCATGCTTGTCCTCATCACCGGCTTCGGTCCATTTCCCGGCGCGCCGTTCAACCCGAGCGCGGCTGTGGCAAAAACGCTTTCGCGGCGGCGGCGGCCGGCTTTTGCGGCCATGCAGCGCATCACCCATACCTTCGCGACCACATACGCCGCCGTTGATCGCGATCTGCCGAAATTGTTAGCGAAAAAGCCGGACATCGTCCTGATGTTTGGGGTTGCGGGCCGGCGGCGCCAGCTTTGCATCGAGACGCGGGCACGTAATGCGATCTCGGTGCTGCTCCCCGACGCCAGCGGATTTCGCCCGCAACGGCCTGTCATCAAGCTCGGCGCCCCGGCCATGTTGAACGGGAATGCGCCGTTCGCCCGGCTCGCCGGCGCGGCACGGACAAGCACCGCCGCCTCACGTTTGTCACGCGACGCTGGCCGTTATCTGTGCAATTACGTCTACTGGCGTACGCTGGAGCGAACGGACGGCGGGGAGCCGCTCGTTCAATTCGTTCATATTCCACCCGTGAGCAACAAGCCGCGCCGCCGCGGCAAACGCCGTACCCCTTCATTGGCACAACTTGTTAATGGCGCCGAAGCGGTGCTCATCGCGCTACTCGCCGCAAGCCGGCATTAATCGTTAACGTGAAATCGGCACGCCTACTGTCGCGAAACGGTCTAGTGCCAATGCCACATGATGCGTGACCCGTGTCGTGAGGAATCTCGATGAGCTTCGATCGCCGCCGCCTGATTGCCGCCCTCGCCGGCGCCGCCACGGCCGGCGCGGCAACTCCGGCGTTTGCGCGCGGCGAGGCAGAAAACGCCCGGCGTTCGAGCATCGATGCCGCCCCGCTCGGGCTGCACCCCGACACGGTCAACGATCAGTCGAAGGCCCTGCAGCGCGCCATCGACCGCGCCGCAGCCGAAGGCGCCGTGTTGCAACTGCGGGCCGGAACGTATCGCGCGAGCGCGCTGCAATTGCCGCCGAACGCGGCGATTTCGGGCGTTGCCGGCGCGACGCGCATTGTCATGTCGGGTGGCTCGTCGCTGCTCTCGGCAACCGGGAGCGACAATATAGCGCTCCGCAATCTCGTTTTAGACGGCGCCAATATCCCGCTGCCCGAGGGCCGCGGCCTCATTCACTTGGCGCAAGGCCGTACGCTGCGTATTGCCGACTGCGAGATCGTCGGCGCCGGCAGGAACGGCATTTCACTTGAGGCAGTCGATGGCGAAGTGACGGGCAACACCATCAGCGCCGCCGATGTCGCGATTTTCTCGCTCGATGCCCGCGGCCTGCGCATTGCCGGAAATACCGTGCACGGCGCCGGCAACGGCGGCATCCTGGTCTGGCGCTCGGCATCCGGTGACGACTCCACGTTTGTGGTCGACAACCGCATCGACAACATCGCCAACAAGTCCGGCGGCTCCGGACAGTACGGCAACGCCGTCAACGTATTCCGCGCCGACAATGTGCAGGTACGCGGCAACCGCATCAGCAACGCGGCATTCTCGGCTGTGCGCGGCAATGCGGCGTCCAATCTGCAAATCGTCGGCAATACCTGCACACAGATCGGGGAAGTCGCGCTCTACGCGGAGTTCGGTTTCCAGGGCGTCATGATTGCCAACAACATCGTGGATGGCGCCGCACTCGGAATCTCGGTGACGAATTTCGATCAAGGCGGCCGGCTTGCCGTCGTGCAGGGCAACCTGATCCGCAATCTCGTCGCCCGGCGCCCCGCCGGTACCGATCCGCATGACGGCGCCGGTATCGGCATCGGCGTCGAGGCCGACACCGTGGTCAGCGGCAACGTCGTAGAGAATGCGCCGAATATCGGCATCGACGCCGGCTGGGGCCAATATCTGCGCGATGTCACTGTCAACGCCAATGTCGTGCGCGGCGCCAATTACGGCATCGCCGTATCGGTCGCGCCGGGTGCCGGCGCCGCCGTGATTGCCGACAACATGATTTCCGACGCCCGAATCGCGGCTATCATCGGCACGGAATGGAACAAGCCGGTAACCGGCGACCTTAGCCAGGACGGCGCGGCGCAATACGCGCAACTATCGATCGGCGGCAATCGCGTGCGGTAGGACGTGTCACTCGCTCGCCGGCGGCGCGACCACCGCGTCCTGCTGTCCGGCGCGATCAAGGCCCTTGCGCACAAAGCCGTTCGCTTTCAACTCCTCGACGAAGGTGCGCAGGTATTGCAAGCCGGCATCGTGGCCGAGCGGCACACCCATCGCTTCCCTGATCTCCTGAAAGTAGCCGTCCATCACGCGGTACCCCGGATGGCTCTTGGCAAACTGGATAAGCTGTTGTTTGACGCCGGCGGCTACTTCAAGTTTATCCGCCAAATAACCTTCCAGCGCTTGTGGAGGGCTTGGGTAGCGCACCAGCGTTGCGTGATGCAGTGTGCGCGTCAGAAAGAGGTCGTACGCCGATCCGCGGGCAACCGCGATACGGATGCCGTCGTGGTCGACGTCGGCAAGATTTTTCAGCGACGAACCCACCGCCGCCATGTAGGTGCCTTCGATAACCACGTAAGGCGCGGTGAAGCCGATGACCTCCGCGCGCTTCGGTTCAATCGCGACGAACGCAATGTCCCACGTTCCTGACTTTACTGCATCGGTGACCCTTCCGGCCGCTTCGAAAACGACCGGCTCGACCGGAACGCCAAGACGCCTGCCAAGCTCGCGCGCCAAATCGACGGTAATGCCGGTCGGCGTGCCGCTTTGATCTTTCTGCACCAGAACGACATTGCCGGCGTTGATCGCGGCGCGCAGGTGGCCGCTCGGCGCGAGGTCCTTGACGGCATCGGGCGGCGGCGAAGATTGTGCGAATGCCGTGACGACAGCAGCAATGAAAATCATCGCTGCGAAGGATGTCTTGAGCATATGAGCCTCCCGGCGCCCTATCTTAGCGCATCGGTAACCCGCAGCGCACCGACCTCAAAACCATTCCAGTTTCGCAGCGTTGGGCCAGCAAGAGGTCTGAGCGACGCGCGCTCTTTGTCGCTGAGCGGCAGAAAACGCGCGATTAGTGCGGCCATGATTGCCTGCGCGGCGCGGCCGGCACCATCGTCGCATTTGATGGAGATGCCAAGGCCGAGTTCAGGGAGCGCACCGCAATAAACACCCTCGGCGCCGGTCTTGACGAACACACGCGAGCCGAAAAGCCGCATGATCTCGGTGCAGAACCGGCCGGTGCCGGCGACGTGCCAAGGCTTGCTTGTGCAAGCGGCGCGCAAGCGTGCGGCGGCCCGCGCACGCTCGGGCGCCATCTTGTGGCCGGTTCCGAACCTGGCGAAGGCCAGCGCCAGATTTCGCAGCGGTACCGCCCAGGTCGGCACCGAGCAACCGTCGATGGCGCGGCGGTCTTCGCCCAGCACTTCGCCGCTCAAGTCTTCCAGCACCGCATGCACGTGCCGCTGCACCTGATGATCGGGCTTCCAATAGCTCGTGTGGTCGATCCCCATAGCGCAGGCGGCGCAGATAAAGCCGGCGTGCTTGCCCGAGCAATTGTTATGCAGTGCCGACGGCTCGCCGCTTCGCGCCAAGGCTACCATCGCCGGCTGCGACAGCGGCCAATGTGCGCCGCAAGCGAGCGCCGAGGCGTCGAGACCGGCTTTCGACAGCATGCGCGTGACGCCTGCAACATGTCCCGGCTCGCCTGAGTGCGAGGCGCAGGCCAACGCCAACTCCTCGTCGCCGAAGCCGTAAGCATCCGCCGCGCCAATCTCGATCAACACCATCGCTTGCAGCGCCTTGACGGCGGAGCGCGGAAAAACCGGGCATTCGACATCGCCAAGGGCTAACACCACCCTGCCCTCGGCGTCGGCCACAGCCACGGCGCCACGGTGGCGACTCTCGAGCCGCGAACCGCGCAAGACTTCGACAAGAACCGGATCGCTCATGGTCGTTACGTCTGCAAAATTGCCATGCGCATGTCGTCACAACTCATTAGCATCTTAGGCCTCATGAGTCGGCTGACCATCGTTATGCCGGTCCTCAACGAGGCGGCAATCATTACAGGCGCGCTACGGCAGCTTGAGCCGTTGCGCGCCCGCGGCGCCGAGGTCATCGTCGTCGACGGCGGTAGCCGGGATGGCACGGTGCAATTAGCGGAGCCGCTCGCCGACCGCGTCGTCGGCTTTGCGCGGGGCCGGGGTGCACCGCTGAACGCAGGCGCTGCGCTCGGCAGCGGAGCGGCGCTGTTGTTTCTGCATGCCGATACTGCGCTTCCTGAAAATGCCGACGGCCTGATCGCTGATGCGCTGTCCCGTCGCGCCTGGGGCCGCTTCGATCTGCGGATCGCCGGCAGCCATCCGCTACTCGCGGTCATCGCCCGCATGATCAATTGGCGTTCGCGACTGACCGGCATCGCCACCGGCGACCAGGCGATCTTCGTCACTCGCGAGGCATTCCTGGCAGTCGGAGGATTTCCCGACCTGCCGCTGATGGAAGACATTGCGATCTCCCAACGGCTCAAACGGCAATGCCGGCCGTTCTGTATCGGCACTCCGGTTGTGACATCGGGCCGCCGCTGGGAAAACAACGGCGTCTGGCGCACGATCCTGCTGATGTGGCGGCTGCGGCTCGCCTACTACTTGGGCGTTGCGCCGGCCTCGCTCGCGGCGCGCTACGACGAGGTCACATCACCCGCGCAAGGCCGCACCGGGCCATAGTTTCGGGGCTGTGCGCGCGTATTGCGGCGGCCGCGCCACCTCCGCGCCGAGCGTCTGCGCGGCGTGCCAGCCCCAATGCGGATCGTCCAGGAAAGCGCGCGCCATCGCGATCATGTCGGCCTTGCCCTGCGCGACGATGTCTTCGGCCTGCTTGGCGTTGGCGATCATGCCGACTGCGCGCGTCGCAATACCGGTCTCGCGGCGAACGCGCTCGGCAATCGGGACGTTGAAGCCGGGTTCGCCGGGCCACCGGCTGTCCGGCGTGATGTTGGCGGACGAGACATCGACATAGTCGAGGCCGGCCTGCTTGAGCGCTTTGGCGGTCGCTACACCGTCGTTGGCGGTGAGGCCGCCATCGACCCAATCGGTGCCGGTGATGCGGGCGCCGAGCGGAATTTCGCGTGGCACCGCGGCGCGGACCGAGCGCACCACTTCGAGCGGAAAGCGCATGCGGCCCTCGAACGATCCGCCATAAGCGTCGTTGCGCTTATTCGACAGCGGCGAGACGAAGCTGTGCAGGAGATAACCGTGGGCAAAATGCAACTCGATGGCGTCGAAGCCTACACGTAGCGCGCGCTTGGCTGCATCGGTGAACGCCGTGGTGACCCGCGCCATGTCGTCCTCGTTCATGGCGCGCGGCGTATGCCAGCCGGGGCCGAAAGGGAGCGCCGAAGGCGCAATGGTCGGCCACGGGTCCTGGTCGTCAGCGAGTGCCTTGGCGCCCTCCCAGGGCCGCTGCGAGGACGCCTTGCGTCCCGCGTGCGCAAGCTGAATGGCCATTTTCGCCGTGCCGATGCGGCGGCAGTGATAGACGATCCGTTCCAGCGCTGCCTCACACTCGTTGGAATACAGTCCCAGACAGCCATGGGTGATGCGGCCGCGGCGCTCGACATGGGTAGCTTCGATAACCAGCATGCCGGCGCCGGAATTCGACAGCATACCGAGGTGGGTCATGTGCCAGTCGTTACCAACGCCGTCATCGGCGCTGTACTGGCACATCGGCGCAACGACAATGCGATTAGGCAGTTCAAGACCGGCAAGCCGGATCGGCGAGAACAAAGCACTCGTCATGGCTGATCACACTTTGGGGTTTGAGGCAGCGGCAAGAAGGTTGCGGATAGTCCACTCGACGCAATCTGCGCGCGCGGAGCAAACCTGTGGATAAGCGCCAAGCAGCGCTGCAAAAGCGATGCCTCAGCGCAGCGCGCCGAGTCAAGTCCAACAAATAAAGGCCCGTCAGTATGGATTCAAGCGGCAGCGCCGCGATCGACGGACAGTTCTTCGGCGGCCTCATCGAACTCGGGCAGCACGCCCGCAATTCTCGCCCACTGATCCCGCAACAACTCGGCCCGGCGTAATTCGAGGTCGAACTCGGGCCGTGTGAAATAGTGCCGCCAGCGGCCACTATCCGACAACTCTATGAAGTGCGCGTAGCGACGCTCCGCCAAGGCGAGCCATTTGCGCGCGACACTGTCGTACGGTCCTGTTTGCCGTTCCGACATGAAAGAGCCAGAAGCGCCGGTTAATTCGACGGTTCCGCATAATCATGTGTGTGTTTGATTCGAGCAACGAAATAGATTTGGTGTTTGTTAGGACGTTTTTGTTGACTTCCCGTTTGGGGATAACTCCGTGTAAACCCGATTCGGCGCGTCACGCCCTCACGGCGACGATGCCCTCGATCTCGACCGAAATCTGGTTCGGCAGCATGACGTTGCCGACGGCGGAGCGGGCGTGCTTGCCGGCCTCGCCGAATACCTCGACAAACAGGTCGGAGCAGCCATTGATGACTTTCGGGAAGTCGTTGAACTCCGGCGTGGCGTTGACCATGCCCAAAAGCTTGACGATGTAGTCGACGCGGTCGAGCGAACCCAACGCATCGCGCATGCAAGCTAGTAGACCTAGCCCGACATAGCGGGCGCGGCGGTAGCCCTCCTCGATGCTGATCTCGGCGCCGACCTTGCCGGTCAGCTGCTTGCCGCTTTCGTCGCGCGGACCTTGCCCCGCCAGATATAGAATATTACCGGCCAGCCGGTACGGCAGATAATTGGCGACCGGCTTCGGCACCGAAGGCAGTACGATGCCCAGTTCCTTCAAACGCTCTGCGGCACTCATCAAATCCTCCTCTTGAAGTTGATCGCGAAATCCGGCACCGCGCTCACAGCTTGATGCGCAGCGCGTTTCCCAATTCGCCGACGATACCGCGCCTGAACATCAGCACGCAGATCACGAAGATCACGCCCTGGATGACCAGCACCCATTGGCCGAACGCCGAAAAATAGTTTTCCATCGCGACAATGGCAAAGGCGCCGACCACGGGGCCGAATACCGTGCCAAGGCCGCCGACAAGAGTCATCAGCACCACCTCGCCAGACATATTCCAGTGCACGTCGGTGAGCGAAGCGAGCTGAAACACCAGCGCCTTGAGCGAGCCAGCAACGCCAGCCAGCGTCGCCGACAGAATGAAAGCGACCAGTTTATAGCGATCGGTCTTGTAGCCAAGCGATATGGCGCGCTGTTCGTTCTCGCGGATCGCCTTGAGCACTTCGCCGAACGGCGAATTGATGATGCGGTAGATCATGAGAATCGCTGCCAGCACCACGACAACAACGAAGATGTACATCGTCATATCGTTGCCGAGATTGAACGTGCCGAACAGGCGGCCGCGCGGCACCGCCTGGATGCCGTCTTCGCCGCCCGTCATCTTCACGCGCAATGCCACCAGATACATCATTTGCGCCAGCGCGAGCGTGATCATGGCGAAGTAGATGCCCTGACGGCGGATGGCGACGCTTCCGGCAATCGCCCCGAGCACCGCGGCGGCCGCGGTTCCGATCAACACCGCGAACTCCGGCTGCAAGCCCCACGACTTGGCGGCATAGGCGGCAAAATAGCTGGCCCAGCCGAAGTACAGCGCATGCCCGAACGACACAAGTCCGACATAACCGATCAGGAGGTTGAACGCGCACGCGAACAACGCGAAGCACAACACCTCCATGAGAAAGACCGGATATATGACGAATGGCGCGATTGCGAAAAAAGCCAGCATAACGGTGAAAGCGGCGACGAAGCTCCAGGCAGTCTCGCGACGCTGCTGCGCTTTCTGCGGATCGGCAACCGGCTCGGTCATGCGGAGCGCCCGAACAACCCGGCCGGGCGCACCAGCAGAACGATGATCATGATGGCGAAGATCACGGTGTTGGAGGCTTCCGGAAAAAACACCTTGGTAAGGCCTTCGACGATGCCGAGGACGAAGCCGGTGATGATCGCGCCCATGATCGAGCCCATGCCGCCGATGACGACGACGGCGAACACCACGATGATGAGATCGGAGCCCATCTGCGGCGAAACATTGTAGATCGGTGCCGCCATCACGCCCGCCAGCGCCGCGAGACCGACGCCGAAGCCATACGTCAGCGTGATCATGCGCGGCACGTTGATGCCGAATGCGCGGACCATGGTCGGATTTTCGGTCGCAGCGCGGAGATACGAGCCAAGCCGGGTCCGCTCGATCCCGAACCAAGTCGCGAAGCAGACCACGAGTGACACGGCGATCACCCAGGCCCGGTAGTTGGGAAGGAACATGAAGCCCAGATTGTGTCCGCCTTGCAGTGCATCCGGCACCGCGTAGGGCTCGCCCGACGAGCCATAAGTATTGCGAAACAGGCCTTCGATAATCAGGGCAAGACCAAAGGTCAGGATCAGACCGTAAAGATGGTCCAGCTTGCGTATGTGTTGCAGGAACAGTCGCTCGATCACGATGCCAAGCGCGCCGATCAGGATCGGCGTGATGACGAGCGCCGCCCAGTAATTGATGCCGAGATATTGCAGCAGCAGATAGGCGGTGAAGGCGCCCATCATGTACAGTGCGCCGTGGGCGAAATTGATAATGTTGAGCATGCCGAAGATCACGGCGAGCCCGAGACTGAGGAGCGCGTAGAACGAGCCGTTGATCAGGCCAAGCAGCAATTGCCCAAACAGCGCCTGTGACGGGACACCGAAAATTTCGAACATCAGAGCCGCCAGGGTTCGCCTCTCCCTGTGAATAGGGAGAGGCGATACGCGTTCAATTGGTGACCATGGGGCAATTGTCGTCCTTCATCGGGCGGAACGCTTCTTCCGCCGGAACGGTGGCCTTCAAGATGTAATCGTCGCCGGGATATTTGGACTCCGCGGGTGACTTCACTTGAAAGAGATAGGCCGGATGGATCTTGCGGCCGTCGGCGCGGACATAGCCTTTGCCGAACAACGGATCGTCGGTTGGCATTTCTTTCATCTTGGCGACCACGGCCTTGCCATCGGCCGCGCTCTTGAGCGCGGCGACCGCCTTCAGGTAATGCAAGACCGCCGAATAGACGCCAGCCTGGTTCATGGTTGGGAATTTGCCCGGCCGGTCGACCTGCCAGCGTTTGGTCCAGGCGCGGGTGGCATCGTTCATGTCCCAATAAAAGGTCTCGGTCAGAACCAGGCCTTGCGCGGTCTTCAGGCCGAGCGCTTCGACGTCGGCGATGAAAACAAGGAGGCCGGCGAAGTGCTGGCCGCCTGCGGTGATGCCGAATTCGGCACCCTGTTTAATGGCGTTGACGGTGTCGCCACCGGCATTGGCGAGCCCGATAATCTTCGCTTTCGACGACTGCGCCTGCAGCAGGTATGAGGAGAAGTCCTGCGTGTTCAACGGATGGGCGACCTCGCCCAGCACCTTACCGCCATTGGCGGTCACCACCGCCGCGGTGTCGCGCTCGAGCGCATGGCCGAACGCATAGTCGGATGTGAGGAAGAACCAGCTATCGCCGCCGGTCTTCACCACAGACTTGCCGGTCGAGTTGGCCAGCATCCAGGTGTCGTAGGTCCAGTGGATGGTGTTGGGCGAGCACTTTGGCCCTGTCAGATCGGAGATCGCCGCGCCGGAGACGAGAAAGACCTTGTTCTTCTGGCGCGTCACTTCGCTGACCGCGAGCGCCACGCCGGAATTAGGTACGTCGACAATGGCATCGACATGGTCGACGTCGTACCACTGGCGGGCGATGTTGGACCCGACGTCGGGCTTATTCTGATGATCGGCGCTCACCAGATCAACCTTGAGGCCGTGGGCCGCCGGATTGAAATCCTCGATCGCCAGTTTTGCAGCGGCGACCGAACCGGGCCCGGTGGCGTCGGCATACAGGCTCGACATATCGGTGAGCACACCGATCTTGACGGTGACGTCCTGAGCCCGCGCCGGGGCCACGAATAGCGCCAGCGCGGCGCCGGCAATCGCCAATGCAACTGCGAGTTTCATTGCCAGTCTCCCTCTCTGTGGCCGTGGGCCTTAACGATTTTTTTCTTTCTCCACCTCTCCTTGAGGAGAGGTGGAGGCAGAATGCGATGTTTTAGTTGCTGGTCAACATCGGACAGTTGTCATCTTTCATCGGGCGGAACGCTTGATCTGCCGGGATCGTCGCGCGCAGCTTGTAATCGTCGCCCGGGTATTTGGATTCCGCCGGTGTCTTCACGTCAAACACATAGGCGGGGTGGATTTTGCGGCCATCGGCGCGGATCATGCCTTTGCCGAACAGCGGATCGTCCGTCGGCATTTCCTTCATCTTGGCAACGACGGCCTTGCCGTCGGCGGCGCTTTTGAGCGCGGCCACAGCCTTAAGGTAATGCGTGATCGCCGAATAAACGCCGGCCTGGCTCATGTTCGGAAATTTTCCTGGTACTTGAGCCTGCCAGCGCTTGGTCCACGCGCGGTTGGCGTCCGTCATGTCCCAGTACCAAGTCTCGGTCAGCACCAGCCCCTGCGCCACCTTCAGTCCGAGTGCTTCGACGTCGGTGATAAAGACGAGAAGACCGGCGAAGTGCTGGCCGCCTGCCGCGATACCGAATTCGGCGCCCTGCTTGATCGAATTGTCGGTGTCGCCGCCGGCATTGGCGAGTCCGATGATCTTCGCCTTCGAGGCCTGGGCCTGGAGTAGGAACGAGGAGAAATCCTGATTGTTGAGCGGAACGTTGACGCTGCCGAGCACCTTGCCGCCAGCGGCCGTCACAACCGCCGTGGTATCGCGTTCGAGCGCATGGCCGAATGCATAATCGGCCGTGAGGAAGAACCAGGTATCACCGCCGGTTTTCACGAGCGCGCCGCCGGTGCCATGCGCGAGCATCCAGGTGTCGTAGGTCCAGTGCACAGTGTTGGGTGAGCATTTCGGCCCGGTCAGGTCCGAAGTTGCCGCGTTGGAGACCAAAAAGACCTTGTTCTTCTCTCGTGTGACCTCGTTTACCGCGAGAGCGACGCCGGAGTTCGGCACGTCAACGATCGCGTCGACATTTTCCACGTCGTACCATTGCCGCGCGATGCCGGAGCCGACGTCCGGCTTGTTTTGATGGTCGCCGGCGACGAGATCGACTTTCATGTTGTGCGCGGCCGGGTTGAAGTCCTCGATCGCCAGTTTGGCCGCGGCAACCGAGCCCGGCCCGCCAATTCCGGAATAAAGGCTCGACATGTCGGTAAGCACACCGATCTTGACGTTAGTGGTCTGGGCCTGCGCCGCCGTGCCGACCAACGCGGTGAGCGCGAATGCCAAACTGCCTGCGAGTCTCATGGCGAACCTCCTCCGTACGGGCTTTTTTCATCCTTATCGTATCAAACTCCGAGATAGTCGTGCAGCTTATCCATGTTGTTCTTTAGTTGGGCATTCGAGAAGTGGTCGACGATACGCCCGTGTTCCATGACATAGAAACGATCGGCAATGGTCGCGGCAAAGTTAAAATTCTGCTCGACCAGCAAGATCGTAAAGCCCTGTTGCTTCAGCGTGCCGATCGTGTGCCGGATCTGCTGGATGATCACCGGGGCCAAGCCTTCGGTCGGCTCGTCGAGCAGCAACAACCGGGCCCCGGTGCGCAGGATGCGAGCGATTGCCAGCATCTGCTGCTCGCCGCCGGACAACTTGGTGCCCTGGCTATTGAGGCGTTCGCGCAGGTTCGGAAACAGCGCTGAATATGCGATCGAGATCGAGTCCGCCCGGCCGCACCTGCGGCGGCAGCAGCAGATTTTCCTTCACATCGAGACTGGAAAAGATCGCACGTTCCTCGGGGCAGAAGGCAATGCCAGCGCGCGCGATGGAATTGGAAGAGAGTGCGGTCAGCTCGCGACCTTCGAGCCGCACCGATCCGGTGCGGGTTTCGACGATGCCCATGATGGCCTTGAGCGTCGTGGTCTTGCCGACGCCGTTGCGGCCAAGCAGCGTCACCACTTCGCCCGGCTGCACGTCGAAGGTAACGCCATGCAGAATGTGGGATTCGCCGTACCAGGCTTCGAGATTGTTTACAGCGAGCAACGGACGCGTCTCAGGCATGACCGGTCCCAAGATAGGCTTCACGCACCGCCGGGTCAGCCGACACCGTCTTGTAGTCGCCTTCGGCAAGAACCTGGCCGCGCGTCAGCACGGTGATGCGGTCGCACAGATTGGCGACAACGCTGAGATTGTGTTCGACCATCAGCACCGTGCGCTTTTCGGCAAGCGTCTTGATCAAAGCGCTGATGCGGGCGATATCGTCATGTCCCATGCCTGCCATCGGTTCGTCGAGCAGCAGCATTTCAGGATCGAGCGCGAGCGTCGTCGCGATTTCCAGAACGCGCTTGCGGCCATAAGGGAGTTCCACAGCCAGCGTATCGGTGTCGGATGAGAGGCCGACGTCGGCGATCAATCCCATGGCGCGATCATTGAGCACCCGCAGTACCCGCTTGGAACGCCAGAAGTCGAACGAGCCACCTCGCCGACGTTGCAAGGCAATGCGTACGTTTTCGAGCACCGAAAGATGGGGAAAAACCGCCGATATTTGAAACGAACGCACCAGGCCAAGACGCGCCACATCGGCAGCACTGAGCGCGGTGACGTCGTGGCCGTCGAACACGATGCGCCCGCGCGTCGGGTGCAGGAATTTACTGAGAAGATTGAAGACCGTGGTCTTGCCGGCGCCGTTCGGACCGATCAAGGCATGGATGCCGCCGCGCGCGACGCGCAGGTTGACGGAGCGCACCGCAACGAAGCCTGCAAACTCCTTCGTAAGGTCCTCGGTTTCGAGGACGATCTCAGCACTCACAACGTCCCCCCAAGCGCCGGCCATTGTCGGCATGTTTCACGGAAGGCGTAAAGGGAAAACGGCAGACGCGACACTGCGGCGGCGCATCGCACGGTAAGGGCGGTCAGAAACCAGAAAATGGTGACCCGCCCGGTGGGGACGGAGCCGGGCGGGTCAAGAACATCGGCGTCATCGTCGGGGGAAGCGCGCCGATGGCGACGTTGGTACTGTCGCCATGAATTGGTCACGGCCGGTGCCGTAAAGGTTCATTTGCGATGTGAAGGGGGTGTTATGCCCCCTCGCCGGCCTAAGCAGTGGTCGGCACGCCCCGGCGAATTATTAGGGGAAACCGTTCCATTTCAGCGGCTTATGCATTGCATCTCAGTGTCCGGTGCCGTGACCGGGCACCTCGCCGTTGTCCAAAACGCGCGAAAGGCGGCGCGGCGCGCCCCGGGGCAGCGTGCTATTGCCGCGGCGGCGGCATGGTCGTCTCGAGCGGTTTCTCTTGGATCGCCAGCATGGCGACGAAAGCGATCACCAAGGTGCACGCGATCCCCAGGAATACGTGGGCGAAAGTCGTCACCGATGTCCCCGCGAGTGCGCGCTGCGCAAGCGTGTCGGCTGGCCCGCCGACCGGTACGTTCGCCAGCACGATGACGCCGAACACGGCGACCAGGATCGTGCTCATTAGTGTGCGCATAAAATTCATGGTGCCGATTGCTGATCCCAAATGATGGACCGCGACCGTATTCTGCAACGCGACCTGGGTGAGCGGCGCAGTCGGGCCGAAACCGAAGCCGATCAGAAACAGAATTGCTTCGAGGCGCAGCGGCGTCATGGCGCTCGCCGAATACGCGAGCGCGAGGATTGAGACGATGGCAAGAACCAGGAAGATGTTCGGCAGCAGCTTGTAGTGCTTGACCCTGCCGATGAGCTGGCTGGAGAAACCGGCGGCGGCGTTGAGCGTGACCATCAGGATCATCAAGCTTAGCCCCGACTCCGTCGCCGACCAACCGAGCGCGCTCTGCAAATACATCGGCAGGAAAATATTGAGCGACAGGATCGAGCCCCAGCCAAACGAATGTCCCGCCATCGCCAATCGCGCGGTGGGATCGGCCAGCACGGCGACGGGGATGAGCGGCTCGCGGGCGGTGAGGAGCCTCAGGATAAACCCACCCCCCAGCACCAGCGCGGATGCCATCAGCGCCAGAACAGGTGACGAGAACCACGGATAGTGCACGCCGCCGAGATTAAGCGCCAGCATGAAGGTCGAACTCGCCGCCATGATCAGCAACGCACCCAGGAAATCGAGCTGGTGGGGCCGGTCGTAACGCGGCAGCCGGCGCAGCACGGTCAGCGCGATGACGACGGCAGCAATGCAAAGCGGGAAGTTCCACAAGAAGATCACCCGCCACGACAGGTGGTCACAGATCCAACCGCCAAGCGCTGGACCACAGCCGCCGGCGGTTGTGAAGGCGATGGAAAAATAGGCGTAATACTTGGCGCGATCCTTGGGCGAGGCGATGTCGCCCAGGACCATTTGGGCGATCGCAGTCAGACCGCCGCCACCGCAGCCTTGCGCGACGCGGCCGAAGATCAGCATCACCATGCTGGTCGACGATGCTGCAAACAGCGACGCCGCAATATAGATGCCGAGCGCAATCAAGAGTGCGGCGCGCCGGCCGTGGATATCGGCGAACTTGCCGTAGAGCGGCGTCAGCGCGGTCGAGGCGATTAGGTAGGCCGTGATCAACCACGGCAGGTTATGCGTATCGTTGAGGGCGCGGCCGATGGTGGGCAGCGACGTCGCCAGTATCGACTGATCGACGGAGCCCAGGAACACCGGAACCATCATGCTGACGGCAATGATGCGCTTTTCGCGGTGGCTGAGCGGCGCGGGTGTGCTTGGCGCCACAGCCGCCGCGATACGCGGCGACGGCAAGCCTTCGCTGACTTTAGCGTCCATCAAGCTCAAACCGCTGCGCGCTCACCGCGCAGCGTCCCCGGCAACAACTGCTTCAATAGCGGCAATCCAGCGTGCTGTCATTTACAGCCAGCCGCATGGCAGACCTGCCGGGCGGCTGGCAATTGACGAGGACGCTACCTCAGCGGCTTTTGACCTTGAGCTTCAGCAGTGCATCGGCGTTGCCGTGGCAAAGCTTCGCCATGTCGGCCGGGGCAAGCCAGATTTTGTCGAGGAACTCGCGTCCCATCATGTGGGTCGAATATGGATAGTCGACGGAGAACATGATGCGGTCGATGCCGAAGGTCGTCAGCGCCACATAGAGCGGAGGCTCGTTGAAGATGCCGCTGGTGGTGATCCAGACCTGGTCGAGGATAGTCTGCGGCACCGTCCGTTTGAGGTGCTCGATATCCGCCGAAAAAACCTGCGAGGCGCGATCAAGCATCATCGGCAGCATTTCGCCCATATGGCCGATGATGAGTTTTAGCTTCGGATGCTTGTCGAGGGTTCCGGCGACGACCATGCGCAGCACGTGAACGGCGACTTCCGAATGCCAGCCCCATCCGGCCGTTTCCAGCACGCGGCCCGCGCCTTCGGGCAGATCGGAGAAATAGGCCTGGCGTACTGCCGCCGGGGGAATATGCGGATGAATGTAAATCGGGACGTCGAGCTGAGCGGCTGTTGCGAGAATGCCGTCGTAGCTCGGATGGTCGAGAAACCGGCCGTCGGTCGTGCCGTTGACCATCGCGCCGACGAATCCGAGTTCCTTCACCGCGCGCGTCAGCTCGGTCGCGGCGGCGTCGGGGCTCTGCATCGGCAGCGAGGCGAAGCCTGCGAAGCGATCGGGATATTTCACGCATGCTGCAGCCAGATGATCGTTGATCTCGCGGGCCATCGCGATGCCGTCGGGTCCAGGCACGAGATCGGGACCGGGGCCGCTGGTCGAGAGCACTTCGACGTCGATGCCAGCCTCGTCCATCGACTTCAAACGCTGCTCGCCAAGGTCAGGCAGCATTGCGAGTGGATTCGGCACGTCCTTGCGCAGGGCTCTCGCTTTGTAGCCGCGGCGTGCGATGGTTTCTTTGTCAACGCGGGCGGACGCGGACGGCAACGAAAAGTGCTCCTCAAGTATGACGGTACGCATAGGGCTTTTCTCTCCATTCGAGCGTAATTCGGAATGGATCTGATCTTCCGAAACGATCACGCTCCATCAATCTAGGCCGCAGGTTGTTGCATCGTTATTGCCATCCAGCAAGCAGGTAGATTACGGTCAGGTCTTCGACCGCCGATGCTCCGTAAGCGCATCATGGCGCCTGGAATGTGTTTCCGGCACGGTCGGTTTTTTTAACGATCATCCACCCGCTCGCGCGGCGCGGCCGTGCGGCACATCCTATTGAAGGAACACCATGAGGATCAGCGCGCGCAATCAGATCAAAGGAAAGATTTTGGAAGTCAAAAAGGGGGCGACCACCTCGCATGTCCGCGTCGAGATCGGGCCGGGCCAGGTCATCACCTCGTCGATCACCAATGAAGCGGTGGATGAACTTGGACTGGAAACCGGCGGCGCGGCGACCGTTGTCATCAAGGCGTCCGACGTCATGATCGCCATCGACTAGGGCCGAGCCATGAAAACCGCGATCGTCTTTCTCGCCGCTTGCGCGATTGCCGGACCCTGCGTGGCGCAGGAGCCGATCGGCTGCGACAAATTCAAATGGCCGCTCGACAAGGAACGCGCAACACTGACCGGCACTGATCTGCCGAAGGTCGCATCGGGTGATCGCGTGCCATGGTCAATTCCTTGGGCGACGAGCCTCGCTCTTGTGCCTTTCGACAACGCCAAGCTGCCGGCGCCGCCGGAGCGCGCGCCGAAGTCCACAGATACATTCGCTGGCTTCCTCCACGCGGCGGCGCCGCGGTCCGCCACTTACAGGATCACCGTGTCGGACGCGGCGTGGATTGACGTCGTGCAGAACGGTCAATCCGTGAAATCAAGCGCGTTCAGCGGCGCCACCGGCTGCGACGGTGTGCGGAAAAGCGTGAAATTCGCTTTGACCGCGGCGCCGTTCACGATCGAGCTCAGTAGCGTTGCGGCCAGCGTGATCAAGATTGCGGTTTCGGGAGATTGATACTCGCAATTCTGCTTAAATCCTCTGACCCTGCGAGTTCTTCGGGCAAAGCGTCGTGTTTTTCCGCGACGCCGCACGCGGGGAACTGCATCCCGGGCAACAGCATTTGCCAGATGTGCTTCAGGTCCGCGTCGGGTCTGCAGGGACGGTTGGCCATTCGGCAAATATGGTTTGAGCAAGCGCTTCGCGCCAGCCGTCCTCGGCTCGCGTTCGCTGCGCCCTAGTGTGTCGTCAGCGTATTGGCGACCTTGAAGCTTGCCTGGGTGTTCGCCTTGATGTGATCGAGCGTGACGTCAGGTGCAAGCTCGATCAGCGTCAAACCGCTGCCGGTCCGATCGACGGTGAAGACGCCGAGATCGGTGATGACCATATCGACGACGCCGGCGCCGGTGAGCGGCAGCGTACAGCGCTTCTTGAGCTTGGAGTTGCCTTTGGCCGAGTGCTCCATGACCACGACGACCTTCTTGACGCCGCCGACAAGGTCCATGGCGCCGCCCATGCCCTTGACCATTTTTCCGGGGATCATCCAGTTGGCGAGATCGCCGTTTTCCGCAACCTCCATGGCGCCGAGGATGGCAAGATTGATGTGGCCGCCGCGGATCATGGCGAAGGAATCCGCCGAATTGAAATAGCTCGTCGTCGGCAGCTCGGTGACGGTCTGCTTGCCGGCATTGATCAGATCGGGATCCTCATCGCCCTCGAACGGGAACGGGCCGGTGCCGAGCATGCCGTTCTCGGATTGCAACTGCACGCTCATGCCTTCGGGAATGTAGTTCGACACCAGTGTCGGAATGCCGATGCCGAGATTGACGTAGTAACCGTCTTGCAATTCTTTCGCGGCGCGCGCCGCCATTTGATCGCGGGTCCAGGGCATAATGAGTTCCTCTCAAGCTCGCTTGCGCACGGTGCGCTGCTCGATGTGTTTGGTTGCGTTCGGCGTATGGACGATACGCTGCACATAGATACCCGGCGTGATGATGTGGTCGGGATTGATCTTTCCCGGCTCGACCAGATTCTCGACCTCCGCCACCGTCACTTTCCCGGCGGTCGCCATCGGCGGATTAAAATTGCGCGCCGTCTTGCGGTAAACAAGATTGCCTTCGGTATCGGCGAGATAGGCGTGGACGATCGACAGGTCGGCGACGAGGCCACGCTCCATGACATAGCGTTCGCCTTCGAACTCGCGGACGTCCTTGCCCTCAGCGATCTTGGTGCCGACGCCGGTCTTGGTGAAGAACGCCGGAATACCGGCGCCGCCGGCGCGGATGCGCTCGGCGAGCGTACCCTGCGGGTTGAACTCGATCTCGAGCTCGCCGGCGAGGTATTGCTGCATGAAGGTTTTGTTCTCTCCGACGTAGGAGGAGATCATTTTCTTGATCTGGCGGGTATCGAGCAGCAGGCCGAGCCCCTTACCGTCGGTCCCGCAATTGTTGGACACGACGGTCAGGTTTTTGACCCCGGAATTGCGGATCGCAAAAATCAAAGATTTGGGAATGCCGCACAGGCCGAAGCCGCCTGCCATGATGGTCATGCCATCCTTAAGCAACCCGGCCAACGCGGACTTGCCGTCCGCATAGACCTTGTTCATGACCGCTCCATTTCACCCGGCTGACTTGAATTACGCATAACCGCACCGGCGGAAAGGTCAACCCGGTGCGCAATCAGGCCCCGATGCGGCCTATTTCGCGCTGGTCGGCATCGAACTGAGCGGCCCCGGAAGATTGTCGTGCGGATAGTAGGTCCAGAACACAAAGGCCGCGGCAAACAGGATCGCCGCCAGGATCGAGGCATAAAATTTGTTGCGGAAGGAGATCAGACTTCCGAGTAGTGCCGCTATAAAGACAAACGCCGACAATATCGCTACGTACAGCCAATTCACCGCGGACAGATCGATAGGCATCACTCGCTCCTGGGTCGCCGCTTATGCGTCCATTAGCACATTGTAGCGCAACCCGGGGGCTTGCGCGACACCACCGTGGCGGGGCGCAAGACAAGACGATATAACGCGGTCCGGCGGCGTAGCCGATGTGCGGGTCCGGTATCCTCAAGCATGACCAATTTGCTGATTCTTCTCACGCTGACGCCGGAACTCAACGACCAGTACCGCGACCGTCTCAAGACGAAATTTCCCGAGCTCCATGTCGACCTGGTGGATCACCATTCCAAGGTCGGGCCCTATATCGCCTCTGCGGACGTTCTTCTCACCTTTGCGCCACGGCTGACCGATGACGTGCTGCGCGCCGGCACCAGGCTGAAATGGGTGCAAGCGCTGGGTACTGGCGTAGACAATCTCATCGACCGGCCGGTGCTGCGCAAAGACATTATCGTCACCAACGTCCACGGCATTCACGGGCCGCCGGTCTCGGAAGCCGCCATCGGTTCGATGCTGGCACTGGCCCGCGATATTCCCCGGGCAGTGCGTGCGCAAGACCGGCGGGAGTGGTCGCGGTTTCCAGCGCGGCTTCTGCACAACAAGACCGTCGGGATTTTCGGCATCGGCGCGATCGCCGAAGAACTCGCGCCGAAATGCAAGGCGTTTGGCATGCGCACCGTCGGCATAACTTCCTCGCCGCGGACGGTTGCGGGTTTCGACCGCATGCATGCGAGCAGCGAGCTTGCCGAGGTCGCCGGTGAATTCGACTTCCTTGTGCTACTCACTCCGCTTACCGACAAGACCCGCAACAGCGTCGACGCGACAGTGCTCGCGGCGATGAAGCCGAAAAGCTTCCTGGTCAATCTTGCGCGCGGCGGCGTTGTCGACGAGGCGGCCCTGCTCGGGGCGCTAAAATCCGGCCGGATCGGCGGAGCCGCCCTGGACGTTTTTAACGAGGAGCCGCTGCCGGCCGATCATCCGTTCTGGAGCATGGAAAACGTCATCATCACCACCCACCAGGGCGGCTTCTGCGACGTCTATATCGACCATGCATTGCCGACGGTCGAAACAAACATGCGTTGCTTCCTCAACGGCGACATCGGCGGCATGATAAACGTCGTGCCGCATTAGCGCGTGATTCCGACAAGTGGTGACCGGTTTTCGGATAAGATCACGCGCAAATAAAGGAACTAAAAATGGACCAACTTTCCGAACGCCTGCAAACACCGATCTCGACGGCCGAGCTCGAACGGCGCTGGGCCGCGGTGCGCGCCGCCATGGAGCGCGAGAAGATCGACGTGTTGCTGATGCAGAACAACAGCGACCAGATGGGCGGCTACGTCAAATATTTTACCGATCTGCCGGCCACCAACGGCTACCCGATGACCGTGGTGTTTCCGCGCGACGACCTGATGACGGGGGTCAGCCAAGGCCCGTTCGGCGGCGTCAATGAACTCGACGGCAAGAGCGACGGTGTGCGGCGCGGCGTCAAAAGGTGGTTCACCACGCCGAGCTACTCGTCTTGTTATTATACCGCGCCATACGATCCCGAACTCGCCGCCAAGGCGCTCGAGCCTTATGCGGGCGGCACAATCGGCCTCGTCGGCACCTATCAGATGTCGTTTGCGATGGTCGACTACATGCAGAAAGGACGTTTCTCCAATACCAAATTTGTCGATGCCTCCGACCTCGTCGACCGCATCAAGGTCATCAAGAGCCCCGAGGAACAGGATCTGGTGAAACGCGCCGCGGCGATGCAGGACGGCGCCATGCGCGCCGCGTTTGCCGCCGTCGAGCCCGGCATGCGCGACCGCGACATTGCCGCGATCGCGCAATGCTATAGCCAGCGCCATGGCAGCGAGCACGGCATTTACCTGTGTGCCTCAATGCCCCCGGGCAAGCCGGCGCAGTTCGCGCAGCGCCATTATCAGAACCGCGTGATCCAAGAGGGCGACGCAGTCGCGCTCCTGGTGGAGGATGCCGGCCCCGGCGGCATGTATACCGAGCTCGGCCGCACTTGCGTTGCCGGCAAGGCATCGCAGCAGATGAAGGACGAATATGGCTTCGCGCTTGAGGCACGAAAATACAATCTCAGCCTGCTCAAGCCGGGCGCGGCCTGCAAGGATGTGTTCGAGGCCTACAATGCTTTCATGCGAAAGAACGGCCGGCCCGAAGAGAAGCGCCTGCATTGCCACGGCCAAGGCTACGACCTCGTCGAGCGGCCGCTCATCCGCAGCGACGAACCGATGAAGATCGAAAAAGACATGAACATCGTCGTGCACCCGACCTATATCCAGGGCGGCATGCTGACGTGGTACTGCGACAACTGGCTGATCGGAGCCGATGGGCCGGGTGAACGGCTGCATCACTTCCCCGAAGAGATCACTGAACTCGGCTAAGAAAACTCGAGGAAACTCCCATGATGATGAGAATACTCGCGGCGCTAGCCGCGACCGCGTTTGCGTTTTCATGTCCGGCAAAGGCGCAAGACTTTCCCAACCGGGCGATGACGATGATTATTCCGTTCGCCGCCGGAGGCCCAACCGATATCCTCGGCCGCCTCGTCGCCGGACGCATGAGCGAAGTGTTAGGCCAGACCGTCATCGTCGAAAACGTCAACGGCGCCGGTGGCATGACGGGTTCGGAGCGCGTCGCCAATGCAGCTCCCGACGGTTACAATTTCGTGCTGGCGACGGTCGGCACCCACGCCCAAGGACAGACGCTCTACAAGCATCCGCTCTACGACGCCGTGGCGGACTTCACGCCGGTCATCCTGATTGCGCAAATTCCGCTGGTGCTTGAGACCCGAAAGGATTTGCCGGTCAGCAATTTCAAGGAATTCGTCGCCTACGCCAAAGAGAACCAGGCAAAGATGCAATTTGGCTCCGCCGGCACCGGCTCGGCAACCCATCTCGGTTGCGTGCTGATGAACTATCTGCTCGGCGTCAACATCACCCACGTTCCCTACCGCGGCACGGGACCGGCGTTACAGGATCTCGAAGGCGGCCGCATCGACTTTCTGTGCGACGTGATGACCACGGCGAAACCTCCGATCGAAAGCGGCGCGGTCAAAGGTCTCGCGGTGTTCGACAGCAAGCGCTCGCCGGCGTTGCCCGATGTGCCTTCATCGGCGGAGCAAGGCATGCCGAACCTCATTGCCTATACGTGGAACGCCATCTATCTGCCGAAGGGCGCGCCGGCACCAATCGTCAACAAACTGCATGACGCGGCGCTTGCGGCCATGCACACGCCGGCGGTGCGCGAGCGGCTCAGCGGACTCGGCGCCGAGATCGCGCCCGACGACCAGGCAACGCCGGACTATCTCGCAAAATTCACCAAGAGCGAGATCGAGAAGTGGGCTGTGCCGATCAAGGCGGCCGGCGTCAGCGTCGAATGACCTGAGCCCGCAACGAGCGCGCCGATCGCGAAAAACGGTTGCGCGCGACCGTCCTGCCGGATCACATCGGAATGTCGCCGACGACAGCCGTGCGCTCCATGCGCCGGCGTTCGGGATAATAATCGTTGGCGGCGTAGTGCTGGGTTGAGCGGTTGTCCCAGAATACGATCGTGCCGGGAGCCCAACGCAGCCGGAACTGATATTCCGGGATCTGCGCCTGTGCGAAGAGCACCTCAAGAATTGCCCGGCTTTCGTCCTGCGCCAGGTCTTCAATCCGAAGCGTGAATTGCGGATTCACATAGATCGATTTCCGGCCGTTGACCGGATGCGTGCGCACCACAGGATGCGACGGATTGGGAAACAACTCCTCCATCCTGCGCAGCTTGACCTGATCTTCTTCCGTCTTCTTGAACAGCACGCGGAAATTCTGGAAATCGTGAACGGCCCTGGTATTTTCGATCATCTTTTTGAAAACGCTGCTGAGACCGTCGTAAGCAGCCTCCATGTTCGCCCACAACGTATCGCCGCCCACTTTCGGCATGATCTGGCAGCGCAGGATCGTATATTTGGTCGGATTCTTTCGGAAGGTCGTGTCGCTGTGCCAGACATCGGTCGAGAGGACGGGATTATCCTTGTTGTTGTCGAGCACCAGGATTTCCGGAAACTCCCCTTGCGGACGCATGGGGTGGACTTCGAGTTCGCCGAACAGCCGGCTCATCGCGACATGTTGCGCCGTCGTCAGATGCTGATCACGCACCACCAGAACCTTGTGCTCGACCAGAGCCGCTTCAAACGCCTCGAACGTCTCGGGATCCATACTGTTTTTCAGGTCGAGACCGTGTATCTCCGCGCCGAGACTTGCGCCAAGGCGCTCGACCGTAAATGGCGCGGACGCCGATTGTCGGCCTTTCAAGTCTTCGGCAGCGAGATTGATGTTCATCTGCGTCCCTCTTCGTTCTCCGAGTTACCCAGAGATTAGCTAGTCCGCCTTGATATTAGCCGAACGAATAACTTTCGCCCACTTGTCGGTTTCGTCGGCAATCAGCTTGCCGAATGCCGGCGCCGACAGCGCCAGCACAGTACCGCCCAGATCGGCAATCCGCGCCTTGATCTTGGGATCAGCGAGACCCGCGTTGATTTCCTTGTTCAGCTTTTCGACGATTTCAGCGGGCGTAGCGGCCGGCGCGCACAATCCGCTCCAGTAGCTCGCTTCGTAACCCGGCACGAACTCGGCCGCGGCCGGAATATCCGGCAGCGCCACGCAGCGTTCCGTCGTTGTCACCGCCAATGCCCGCAGCTTGCCGGATCTGACGAGTTCCAGTGAATTGGTCAGGACGTCGAACAGAACCTGCACCCGGCCGCCGAGCAAATCCGTCACAGCGGGCGGACCACCGCGATACGGCACGTGCAGAAGGTCGACGCCGGCCTGCATCTTGAACAACTCGCCGGCAACATGGCCCGACGTCCCATTGCCCGCCGATGCCATGGCGAGTTTGCCTGGATTGGCCTTCGCGTAAGCAATGAATTCGGGGACTGTCTTGGCCGGAAATTCCGGGTTCACCACCATGACGTCGGGCAGACGGACGATACTCGCGACTGGCGCGATGTCGCGCGTGAAATTGAAATTGAGATTCACGTAGAGGCTCGCGTTGATGGCGTTCGGCGAGCCGGCGGAAAGAAGCGTATAGCCGTCGGCGGGCGCCCGCACGACAGCTTCCGTAGCGATATTGCTGCTCGCGCCGGGCTTGTCCTCAACCACGACCGGCTGACCGAGGCGATCCTGCAGCCATTGCCCCGTGATGCGTGCAAGCGTGTCGGGCGTACCGCCAGCCGGAAAACCGACGATGACTCGTATCGGCCGCGACGGATAACTTTCCGCCCGTGCGATGCGCGTCATCGCGGGCAGAGCGGCGGTGCCTGCGGCCAAATGTAAGAATTGTCTGCGCGGAAATGTCTTCAAGTGCGTGCCACCGGGTCGGCGCGCGTGGTGCGCCCGGCGTCAAACTACGTCAGCCGCCCTTGCAGCGGAAGGGATGACGCGCCCAACGGGCGTGTGGCGAATATGCCTCGCCTTAGTTAACTCCGCCGCTTTTCGTCCAAGCTTTGCGCGAAAAAATCCGCAATCGCGTCACCTTAAGGTCACGCGGCTTGTGCCGTATGGGGCCGGCATGACCCAGCGAGGGAGGACGTAATGTTGAATATTCGCATCATCACTGCGGGCGCAATGTTGGTCATGATGGCAGGCGTCGCGGCGGCGCAAAGCAACGACAGCGCGACGGCAGGCAAGCCGATCTCGCTGCTGCAAGGCCTGTTGCATCCGGCCAAGGAAAAGTCGAGGAGCCATACGAAATTCGCGCACCGGCACACGGCAAAATCCGCCAAACATTTCGCGAGCAGGAAGAACCACCTCGTGGCCCCGAGTGACGATTCGGCGTCAGCCGCTTCGGCTTTCCCGGTAGTGGCTCAAACGACGCCGGCCGCCGAAGCTGCATCCACAGCTGAAACCACGGCTGAAACTACGGCGGCAAGCGTCTGGCCGGCAGACACCGCAACTTCACTTCCTGCTGCCTCTCGGGTAGCCGATGCGGCATCCGATGGGCAGCCTTCGCCGGCACAATCGTCCACAAGCGCAATGGCCGTCGACAGCAGCGCCGTGCAAGTTTCCTCGCCCGACGAGGCCAACGCTATCGACCTCGCCGCGGACGCGTCGCATCCAGCCACGCCAGCCGTTGTCGCGCTGGCGCGGCAAGACGACGGCCAGAACAGCCGCGATGCCTGGTATGAGAAACTGCTGGCAATCCTCGGCGGTGCATTCGCCGCGGCATCGGTGGCATGGTTCATGATCGGCTCAGCCCCGCCGATACAGACCGAGCAGGACGACATGCCTGTTGAGCGCGACGAGCCGTCATCCGGTTGGACTCCGGCGCAAGGATTTTCCGCCTATGCGGCGCGAAACACATTCAATGCCGAACTGCTTGAAACCGTCTGAGTTGCGGCGCGCGATCGTTTCGGCTTGCACCGCCGATCCGGACGCGACGCTGCTCGTTGATCAGGCAGCGCGCATTGCACCCTTTGCCTTCAGCGTATTGAACAGATCGAAGGCGTCCTTGGGCTTCATGTTCTTGTGCACGACGGCGGCGACGGCGGCGATCATCGCCTTCGGCGCGTCGGACTGAAAAATATTGCGGCCCATGTCGACGCCCGAGGCGCCCTGCTGCACGGCATTGTAAGCCATGGTGAGCGCTTCAAGTTCGGGCAGCTTCTTGCCGCCGGCCATCACGATGGGCACCGGACACGACGCGGTGATGGTCTCGAAGCCTTCCTCGACGTAATAGGTCTTGACGTATTGCGCGCCGAGCTCGGCGATGATGCGGCAGGCGAGCCGGAAATATTTGGCATCGCGCACCATGGCCTTGCCGACGGCGGTGATGCCCATCACCGGGATGCCCAGGCGCAAGCCGGCATCGACGAGCTTGGTCATATTGTGCACAGAGCGGGTCTCGAATTCACCGCCGATGAACACCTGGATGCCGACGCCGGCGGCGTTGAGCCGCATCGCGTCATCCATGTCCATGGCGATCTGCTCGTCGGACAGTTCCTCGCGCAAGATGCTCGGGCCGCCGCTGGCACGCAGCACCATCGGCTTTTGGCATTCCGCCGGAATGACGCTGCGCAAAATGCCGCGCGTGCAGAACAGCGCGTCGCAATTCGGCAATAGCGGCACGATGGAAAGGTCGATGCGCTCGAGCCCGGTGGTGGGACCCTGGAAATAGCCGTGGTCGATGGCCAGCATCACGGTGCGGCCCGACGTCGGGTCGAACACCCGCGCCATGCGGTTCTTCATGCCCCAATCGAGTTGATGGCTGCCTTTGAGAAAGAATCCTGGCGTCTGTTGTGGCTGATCGAGCGAGTAGCGTTCGCCTTCCTTGTCGGCTTCCGGCATGGTGCACCTCGTTTCGCGCGTCGCTAGAGCTATGCGTCATCGCCCGCGCGCAATGCAAGGGCGCCGCAGTCGCGTGTCATGTCCGGCTTCATAGTCGATGACCGGGCGCCGTCTCCTATAAACGCCGTGTTTCGGCACGGGCTGGTGGAAACGCTTGAGCGCCACAGCCGTCGCGGTTGCCGCGAATCCCGATTTCAGCATGCTTGGTGTGGCAAAGGTCCCGGCCATGGTCTGGGCCATGGCCGATCCCCAATAGCAACGCCCGGACAATTCGGCTTGGCAATGTTCCTATTTTGTTCTAGTGTAGGGATTAAGAACATACAGAGAACATAGATGTACTTATACACCGCCAAAAGACGGATAAATGTTAAAAACTCCTGATCTTTCAATGGTGCGTCAACGCACCGTCGTGCTTGATGAATTGCGCCGGCTGCTGCCGCGGATCGAGCGTTTGCACAAGACCCTGCCGCTCGGCCTTACCGCTCTTGATTCCCACCTTCCAGAAGGGGGCCTCGCCTGTGGCGCCCTGCACGAGATCGTACCCGAAGCCGAAGGCGCCACCGCGGCCGCCTTCGGTTTCATTGCGGCGATTCTGGCCCGGCTGCCGCGCGCTGACCCGCTCATCGTGGTGATGCCAGCCTACGGCCGTCATCCGCATGGCCGTCTTCATGGTCATGGCCTCAACGCACTCGGTCTCGATCCGGCCTGTCTGATCCTGGTCGAGACCGCGCACCGCAAAGCAACTCTGTGGGCGATCGAGGAGGCGTTGCGCTCGGCGGCGCCGGCCGCGGTCGCGGCCTTTATCGACATCCTCGATCTGAAATTAAGCCAGCGGCTGCATCTCGCCGCTACCGATGCCGGCCTGCCGCTGTTCCTGCTGCGGCCGGCGCCGAGCCTTGAATCGAGCGCAGCCGCAACGCGCTGGCGCATCGGCACGGCGGAAGCCGCACGCGACCGCTTCGGGCTCGTCACGCGCCCACGCTGGCATCTGCATCTCGAACGCTGTCGCAACGGACGGCCTGGTCAATGGGTAGTGGAGTACGATCATGTCGCGCATCGTTTCAGTTTGGCTGCCGCGCTGGCCGGTCCTGCGCGCGCTTGCGGCGCAGACGAAACAGGCTACCGAGAAATCCATTGCGCCTGATCGGCCATTCGTCCTTGTCGTTGCGGCAAGCGGCGGCCCGCGCATCACGGCGCTGAACGAGGCGGCGGAAGCCGCAGGTCTCACGCCAGGCGAACCGCTCGCCGACGCGCGCGCGAAAGCGGACTTCCTGCAAGTACGCGACGCCGATCCCGCCGCCGACGATGCAGCCTTGCGCAAGCTTGCGCTGTGGGCGACGCGCTACACGCCGACCGTTTCGCCATGGAATGATGACAATGGCGCCGATGGCTTTTTCCTCGATATCGAAGGCGCCAGCCATCTGTTCGGCGGCGAGGAAAAGCTCATTGCCGACCTTGCTGGACGGCTTGAGAAAAATTTCGCGCTCCCCACGCGGATCGCGGTTGCCGACACCGCAGGCGCCGCCTGGGCGTTATCGCGTTTTCATCGCGCACCTTTGTTTGTTTTGCCCTCGGGCCAGGAAGCGGCCGCGCTGTCGCCTTTGCCCATCGCCGCACTGCGGCTCGCACCAGAAACCCGCAGCGCTTTGCGCCGGCTCGGCTTCAAAACCGTCGGCGCACTGCTCGATAAGCCGCGCGCGCCTTTCGCCGCGCGATTTCCGAGCGAGCTGTTGCGACGCATCGATCAGGCGCTCGGCCGCACCGACGAACCGCTCGTCCCCATCGTCGCGCCACCGATCTATCATTGCCTGCGTTATCTGCTCGAGCCGATCTTCACCCAGGAGGCGGTCGTTGCCCATGCCAGCCGCCTCATGCAGACGCTGACACATGTACTCGCCCGCGACGATGCCGGGGCACGGCGCTTAAGGCTTGGCCTCTACAATGTCGATGGCGCAGTCGAAACCGTCGACATCGCGCTGACGCTACCGACACGCAGCGTCGCGCACGTGGCACGTCTTATCGATCTGAAGCTCGATGCGCTTAATGCAACGCGCGACGCAGGCTTCGGCTTCGAAACCATCGGCCTTGCTGTCACCCGCGCCGAACCGCTGCCGGCGCGGCAGACGGAGTTAGCCGCCCCCTCCCCCGGAGAAAAGTCAGGATGGGGGTATCAAGACCAGCCTGAACGCTGTGCCATTCTTATTGATGCGTTGCGCCAACGGCTTGGCACAGCGAGCGTGCGCCGCTTCGCGCCAGTCGCCAGTCACATCCCCGAGCGCGCCGAAATGCTGTCGTCGATCGAGGCGGCAGCATCCGTCTGGCCGGAGCCGGACAAACCGCGTCCGCTTTTGTTGTTGCCCAAGGCCGAGCCGGCCAAGGTCACAGCGCTCGTGCCTGACGGCCCGCCGCGGCAATTTTTCTGGCGCGGCGTGACCCATGAGGTATCCGGCGCGGAAGGCCCGGAAAGAATTGCCAGCGAATGGTGGCGGATGCCCCCATCCTTCCCTCCCCGGCAAGCGGAGGAGGGAAAGGGAGGGGGCTCCACACGCGATTACTACCTTGTGGAAGACAAGGAGGGGCAACGCTTCTGGCTTTACCGTGAAGGCATCTACGGCCGCGAAACAACCGACGCACGTTGGTTCGTCCACGGCCTGTTCGCGTGAGCAACATCAATGATCGCCTATGCCGAACTTGCCGTGACCACCAATTTTTCCTTCCTGCGCGGCGCCTCGCACCCGGAGGAGATGGTCGAGACTGCAGATGAACTCGGCCTTGCCGCCATCGGCATCGCCGACCGCAACAGCTTTGCCGGTGTAGTGCGCGCTTATGCCGAGGCTAAAGATCGCAACATCAAATTTCTTGTCGGCACGCGGCTTGTCACCATCGACGGCCTTGAGATTCTGACTTATCCAACGGATCGCAAAGCTTACGGCTGCCTTTGCCGCTTGCTCACCGCCAGCAACCACAAGGTCAATAAATTCGGCAAAGGCGAATGTCACCTGACCCTCGATGACATTCTTTCCGCAAGCGAAGGACAGATTTTTATCGTCCTGCCGCCGCCTGATTTGTTCGCTCGTCCCCGCGAAAGCGTGAATGAACGAAATATCGAATTCACCTGCCGCCTTTCCGCTCTCGTTCGCGTCGCACCCGGCCGCACCTATCTTGCCGGCGTGCACTACCACTGCGGTGACGAGCCGCGACGGCTGGCGTTGTTGAATGAACTCGGAGAACGGCTTGGCGCACCACTCGTCGCCATCAACGATGTGCTCTATCACGCACCCGAGCGCCGGATACTTGCCGACGTCGTCACCTGCATCCGCGAGAAGTGCACCATCGCCGAGGCCGGATACCGGCTCAACATCAATGCCGAGCGGCATGTCAAGCCGCCGGAGGAAATGGCGCGCCTGTTCAAAAGGTTTCCCGACGCCATCGCCCGTACGGTCGAGATCGCAAAAGCCTGCACCTTTTCACTCGGCGATCTGAAATATGAATATCCCGACGAGCCGGTGCCGCCCGGTAAGACCGCGCAACAGCATCTCGAGGATCTGACCTGGGCCGGCGCCGCCGATCGCTATCCGCAAGATCAGTTTCCGAACGGCATTCCGGAGGATGTTACAAAACGGCTGAAAGAGGAATTGGCGCTCATCGCCTCGCTCGAATATGCCCGCTACTTCCTCACCGTTCACGACGTTGTCGCGCACGCCCGCAAAGAACTAAAGATTCTTTGCCAGGGCCGCGGATCAGCCGCAAACAGCGCTGTTTGCTATTGCCTCGGCATCACCGAGGTCAATCCAAACGAGAGCAAACTTCTGTTTGCCCGTTTTATCTCGAGAAATCGTAACGAACCGCCCGATATCGATGTCGATTTCGAGCACGAGCGCCGCGAAGACGTAATCCAGTACATTTATAAACGTTACGGCCACCATCGCGCGGCGATCTGCGCCACCGTCATCCATTATCGCTCCCGCCGCGCCATCCGTGAAGTCGGCAAGGTGATGGGCCTGACGGCAGATGTCACCGCGGCGCTGGCCAGGACGATCTGGGGGCACGGGGACGAATTGCCGGACGAATATATCCGCCAGGCCGGGCTCGATCCCGCCAACCCGGCAATCCGGCAGGCCGCGGCGCTGGCCAATGCGCTGACCGGTTTTCCGCGCCATCTGTCCCAGCATGTCGGCGGCTTCGTACTCACACGTGGACGGCTCGACGAAACGGTGCCGATCGGCCACGCCGCCATGGAAAAGCGAACCTTCATCGAGTGGGATAAGGACGACATCGATACGCTCGGCTTGATGAAGGTCGACGTGCTTGCGCTCGGCATGCTGAGCTGCCTGCGGCGCGGCCTTGATCTTCTAAAAACTCATTATGGCAAAGACTATTCGCTCGCGAGCATTCCCAAAGACGGGACTGACGATGCGCCCGCGGTTTACGAGATGCTATCGCGCGCCGACTCCATCGGCGTTTTCCAGGTCGAGAGCCGCGCGCAGATGTCGATGCTGCCGCGGCTCAAGCCACAACGTTTTTACGATCTCGTCATCGAAGTTGCGATCGTGCGGCCGGGGCCGATCCAGGGCGACATGGTACATCCCTATCTGCGCCGGCGCGACGGGATCGATCCCGAAAGCTATCCGTCGCCCGATCCCGCGGAAGGCCCCGCCGATGAGCTCGAAAACGTCCTGAAAAGAACGTTGGGCGTACCGCTGTTTCAGGAACAAGCGATGCAAATCGCCATCGATGCAGCGAAATTCACTTCGGATGAAGCCGACGGTCTCCGCCGCGCCATGGCGACCTTTCGTCACAACGGCACCGTTCATCTCTTTGAGGGCAAATTTATCGACGGCATGGTGCGCCGCGGTTATGAACGCGCCTTTGCCGAACGCTGCTTTGACCAGATCAAGGGCTTCGGCGAGTACGGTTTTCCAGAAAGCCACGCGGCGAGCTTCGCGCTTCTTGTTTATGCCTCGGCGTGGATCAAATGCCACTACCCGGAAGTGTTCTGCGCCGCGATCCTCAACAGCCAGCCGATGGGCTTTTACCAGCCGGCGCAGCTCGTGCGCGATGCGCGCGCGCATGGGGTCGAGGTTTACCCCGCCGATGTGAACTACAGCGGCTGGGATTGCACGCTTGAGCCCGCCAAAAACGGCAAGCACGCGGTGCGGCTCGGTTTCCGCCTGATCGGCGGCCTTGCCGAAAAGGAACTGGAAAAACTGATTGCTGCACGCGGCAATGGTTTTGCCTCGATCGAGCGGCTCGCCGCAATTGCCGGCATGTCGCGCTTCACCATCGAACGGCTCGCCGAGGCCGATGCTTTCCGTTCCCTGAGCCTCGATCGCCGCGCTGCGTTATGGGCCGCGCGCCGGCTCGACGTCATCGGGATCAGCTCCACGCGGCGCGGCGCCAACGTGAAGATCGAAACTGCGCTGCCGCTATTGGCGCCGCATCTTGGCGATGAACTGTTTGCGGAAGAACCTGTTGCCCTGCCCGAGATGCCGTTGTCCGAACACGTCGTCGAGGATTACGTCGCGACCGGCCTGTCGCTGAAAGACCATCCGGTGCGGTTTTTCCGCGACCGCCTCATCGCACTCGGCGCCGTTCGCAACACGCAGCTTCGCGGCGACGATCTGACACAGGACTCCGCCGTCACCGTATCCGGCCTCGTTCTGGTGCGGCAGCGGCCGGGCACATCGAAGGGCGTCGTGTTCATGACGATCGAGGACGAAACCGACATCGCCAACGTCATTGTCTGGCCGAACGTTTTCGCAAACAACCGCCGCACCGTGATGACGGCGCGCTTCCTCGCCGTGCGCGGACGGCTGCAACGCGCCGGTCTCGTCATCCATGTGGTCGCGGAGAGTTTCTTCGATCTTTCCGCGGAACTACCGGCACTGCGCGACGGCGATCTTTTTTTACCGGCGCCGGCATGTCCGTCGCATGCGGAAGGCTCCTGGATGCCAATCAAGAGCCGCGACTTCCATTAAACCGCGTCGTTCTGGATCGTCGCGCAGCGCCCCGCCTTCCGCACCCCTGAACCTGTCCGCGCCACTGACCGGAGCCAGTTAATCGCCGTTTTACAACCGCAAGGCGCATTTTCACTGAGCCATGCCATTCGACATGGCAGTTGCGCGTGAGGCTGCCCCCATATATCGTCGAGCGTTAGACGACGGCAGGCTCAAAGCGCGAGGTCCGCGCGGAAATGGGGACGACCAGAGAAGCCGCGACACCGCGTCGCTGCGGGAATTTCCGGCTTTTACTGTAGTTCGTTATCCTCAAGAAGTTTGGGCGAGAGCCAAGGTGAGAACCCATAATGGCCGCGAAGACGGCCGGGAGGAATGCGTTGCAGCCATCGACCAGCCACCTCCGCGACATCGTGCACAAGCGCGACTTTTACGCCGGCGGCTTGATGATTCTGCTCGGCCTTGCGATCGCGCTCAAAGGCGCGACCTACCGGGCCGGCACTCTCATGCACATGGGCCCGGGCTTCCTGCCGACAGCGCTTGGGATACTTTTGGTCCTGCTTGGCATTGCCATCGCCGCCGTTGCGCTGGCGCCGGCAGAAGGCGACGGCGATCAAAGTATCCTGCCCGCAAACCCGCAATGGTGGGCTTGGTTCTGCATCCTGATGAGCCCAGTGTTTTTCATTACTTTCGGGCACTACTTCGGGATGGCGCCTGCGACCTTCTCCTGCGTCTTCATCGCAGCCCTCGGCGACAAAACTGCGACCTGGAAGGGTACGATCGTTCTTGCGGCATTCGTGACCGTTTTCGGCGTCGCGCTGTTTTCGTATTTTCTGCAGGTTCCAATGCCCGTTTTCACTTGGAGGGGTAGCCTGTGATTGCGACCTCACTTGAGAGCCTTTGGTACGGCTTCGGTGTTGCGCTCGAGCCGCACAACTTGATGTGGTGCTTTGTCGGCGTGCTGGTCGGCAACATGGTCGGCGTGCTGCCGGGCATGGGCCCGCTGGCCACCATCTCGATCCTTCTGCCGCTGACATTCGGCATGAAACCGGTTGCCGCCATCCTGATGCTGGGCGGCGTCATGTACGGCGCGCAATACGGTGGTGCGATCTGCTCGATCCTGTTGAACTTGCCGTGCCATCCACCGCACGCGGTGACCTGTCTTGACGGTTTTCCGATGACCAAGCAGGGCCGTGGCGGCGTCGCGCTCGGTCTTACTGTGTTTGCCTCGTTTGTCGGCGCGTCCTGGGGCATCACCGAAATGGTTTTCCTTTCACCGCTGTTGGTGAGGGCGGCATTGCAATTCGGTCCAGCGGAAGTCTGCTCGCTAATGCTGCTCGGCCTGTTAGCAGGCTCGACGCTGGCGCGCGGCTCGCCGATCAAGGGCGTGGCGATGACGGTGCTGGGGCTGTTCCTCGGCTCGGTAGGCACCGATCTTGAGACCGGTTCGGAACGCTACACGTTCGGCATGACCGAGCTCGACGACGGCGTCGAGTTGATTGCGCTGGCGCTCGGCCTGTTCGGACTCGCCGAGTTCATGAGCAGCGTCAATCAGGTCGCTCCGATCAACACCAAATACACCCACGTTACGTTCAAGGACATGCGGCCGACCAAGGCCGACATGAAGAAGGGCGTTCTTCCCGATGTGGCGCGGCACCATCATCGGCAGCCTGTGCTCGCTCATTCCCAGGCACCGGCCCGACCATCGCGTCTTTCGTTGCCTATGCGACGGAAAAGAAAATCTCCAAGCATCCGGAACTGTTCGGTACCGGCCTGATCGAAGGCGTTGTTTGCCCGGAGGCCGCGACCCATTCGTCCGTCCAGGGCGACTTCATTCCGACCATGAGCCTCGGCATTCCCGGTGACGCGGTGATGGCGCTCCTACTTGGCGCCTTGATGATCCAGGGCATCGTGCCCGGGCCGCAGCTGATCTCGCAGCATCCCGATATCTTCTGGGGACTGGTCGCCAGTTTCTGGATCGGCAACATCATGCTGGTGCTGCTCAACGTGCCGCTGATCGGCATCTGGGTGAAGATGCTGGCGATCCCGTACAAGTACCTCTATCCGAGCGCGATGTTCTTCGTTTGCATCGGCGTCTATGCCGCCAACAACGACTTCTTCCAGGTCGGTGAGGTCGTGGTCATCGGCCTGATGGGTTACGTGCTGCTGAGGCTTGGCTTCCACCCTGCGCCGATTCTGCTCGGCTTCGTGCTTGGGCCGCGCTTCGAAGAAAACTTCCGCCGTGCCATGCTGATTTCGCGCGGCGATATCGGGGTCTTCGTCGAACGGCCGATCAGCGCTGTCTTCGTCGCGCTGTGCGCGATCCTGATCGGCTCGCAAATCTACTTCCGGCTCAAGGGCGCCAAGGCAGATCTCGAGCCCGCCGACGAAAACGCGCCGGTAGACATACCCGCGGATTTGCGGCCGCATCAGGTTCCCGCGACGCCGGCTGAATAATTGGACGCTAGCCGGCGCCCTTCCCGAGACTTCGCTCCAGCACCCGGCCAAGCCGGTCTGAAAACAATCGCGCATCTGCCGGCCGCTCGCCGTCGAGCACCCTCGCCTCGTCGAGCAACAAATGCACGGCGTCCTGCTTGAACGCCTGTTCGCCGTCGCCTAGCGCCGCGAGCGCGGCCACGGTCTCGTGTCGCGGATTGACCTCGAGGATCGGCTTCGAAGCCGAACTCAGCCGGCCGGAGCCGGCGAGAATGCGTTCCAGCGCACGGTCGGGGCCGAAATCCGGCGCGACCAGGCACACCGCACTGTCGGTGAGCCGATCGGAGGCACGCACGTCCGCCACCGCCTCACCGAGCGTCGTTTTAACGAACGCGAGAAAATCTTTGACTGCATCCGAAACGACTGCGGTGGCCTCGTCCTTGGCATCGGTGCGCGCAATGAGCGCGAGATCGGCCGCACCCTGCGTTACCGATTTGAACGGCTTGCCCTCGAAGCCGACGCCGGGCATGACCCAAAAGCTGTCGACCGGATCGGGCAGCAGCAGAACTTCAACTCCCCGGGCGCGAAAACCCTCGAGATGCGGCGAGGTTTCGAGCCGCGCCAGGTCGTCGCCGGCAAGGTAGTAGATCGCTGTCTGGTTGGTCTTCATTCGCGCCGACATAGTCTTTCAGCGCGCGCCAGGAATCCGAAGAGTCGCCAGCTGGAGGCGGTCGTCTTGAACCGGGCCAGCGCGAGCAGCGCGTCGCGGCGCTCGAAATCCTCGTAGATGCCTTCCTTGAGAACGGCCCCGAAGGTCTCCCAGATTTTGGTGAAGGTCTGCGGCTCCTTTTCGGCTATCCGTTCCAGTTCGGACAGGACGCGGCTGGTCGTGCCCTTTCTGATCGCGGCAAGCAGCGGGCTCTCCTGAATTTTTTCACGCGATACATTGAGCGGCAGATCGGCACTGTCGACGAGGCCGCGCACGAAGCGCAGATAGCGCGGCAGGATATCCGCATCGTCGGTGATGAACACGCGCTTGACGTAAAGCTTGATGCGTCCCTTGCGATCGGGATCGAATAGGTCGAATGGCCGCGCACCGGGAATGAACAACAGCGTGGTGTAATCCTGCCGACCCTCGGCGCGATAATGGATAGTCGCCGCCGGTTCGTCGAACTGGCCGGAGATGCTGCGATAGAAATCCGTGTAATCGGCGGCCGTTATCTCGGACTTCGGCTTGGCCCATAGCGCCGCGCCATCGCTGATCTCGGCCGCCGCTGCGCCCGGCTTCTCGACGATCAAAATCGGTACCGGCACGTGGCCGGATTGCGCCTTAACAAGCCGCTCGATCGTGGATCGTTCGGTATAGGTCTTGGCGTCGTCCATCAGGTGCAGCACGACGCGGGTACCACGCGCCGGGGCTTCAGCGGGCGCCAGCGGTGAAATCGAGAAGGTGCCTTTGCCCTCGGAGGACCAAAGCCAGGCCTCGTCCGCCCCAGCGCGGCGCGACATCACATCGACCCGGTCCGCAACCATGAATGCCGAATAGAAACCGACGCCGAACCGCCCGATCAACGCGGTCTCGTCTGCGTCCTTGCCGGCCTGCGCCGCCTCGATGCGGTCGATAAAAGCTTTGGTGCCCGAGCGCGCGATGGTGCCGAGCGCCTCGGCCATTTCGTCACGGCTCATGCCGATGCCGTTGTCCTCGACTGTCAGGCGGCGGCCCTCGCCGTCGGCGATCAGCGTAATGCGCGGTTTGACGTCGTCTCCCAGCAATTTCGGCTCGGCGATTGCTTCGTAACGGAGCCGCTCGCAGGCGTCGGCGGCGTTGGCGATCAGTTCGCGCAGAAATACCGTCTTGTCCGAATAAACCGAGTGCACCATCAGGTGCAGGAGTTTTGCGACGTCGGCCTGAAACGGCTGGCTGGCCGGATTACTGTCCTCAGTCATCGTCATGACGGCTCCCTGATCGTGGATTTTTGTTGGAGCGGAAATGGCGAGAAAGATCCACAAAATCAAGGCCGCGGCGCGCGCTCATAGGCAAATCTCTCGGCTGCGACGCTCGTCGACAGTCCGACATGGCGCGTCGTTCAGACCGGCACCTTTACTGTCGCCCGCAACCCGCCCATCGGGCTGTTGCCAAGCGTGATCTCGCCGCCGTGGGAGCGGGCAATATCGCGCGCGATTGCCAAGCCGAGCCCGGTGCCGCCCTCATCCTGATTGCGCGCGTCGTCGAGCCGCAGGAACGGCTTGAAGACGTCTTCGCGCAACTGCTGCGGGATGCCGGGGCCATCGTCATCGACCGTGACGGTAAGCCAGCGATGATCGCGATGGCCGGTAATCGCCACGTTGGCGGCGAACCGCGCGGCATTGGAAACCAGATTGTAGATGCAGCGCTTGAACGCGGCCGGCCGCACCGTCACCTCGGGCGGACCGTGGAAAGCGACCGTGGCATGATGGCCATGGCGCTCGGCGTCAAGCGTGAGGTCCTCGAGCAGCATGCCGATATCGGTCGGCGCCGATTGCTCGCCAGTGTCGCCGCGAGCGAATGCCAGATAGGCTTCCAGCATCGCCGCCATTTCGTCGACATCCTTCTTGATCGCATCGACCTCCTGGCTATCGCCGAGCAGAACGAGCTCGAGCTTGAAGCGGGTGAGTATCGTGCGAAGGTCATGCGACACCCCGGCCAGCATTGTCGTGCGCTGCTCGATCGCGCGCTCGATGCGGCCCTTCATTTCCATGAACGCCGCCGCCGCACGGCGCACCTCGCGCGCGCCCCGCGGCCGGAAGTTCGGCGCGTCGCGGCCTTTGCCGAATGCTTCCGCGGCATCTGCAAGCCGGACGATCGGTCTGATCTGATTGCGGAGGAACAAGATCGCAATGGTCAGCACGACCAGCGAGATCAGCACCATCCACAACAGGAACACCCAAGCGTTGTAATTATAGGCGTCGGCGCGCGGCGCAAAGACGCGCATGATCGTGTCATTGAGCTTGATACGAATTTCGACGATGGAAGAGCGACCGACGGTGTCGATCCAGAACGGCAGGCCGACCTCCTTGCGGATTTCGTCCGACAGTGTCCCGTCGAGCTGTGAGAAAAACGGCTTCGGGCCGGGCGGCGGCAGGTCCGTGCCCGGAAGGAAATCGACCACGAGACCGAGCCGCTCCTGGGCGATGCGGCGCAATTGCGCCGGGTTGGCTCCTTGCGGATAGGTCTTGTAAACATCGATCAGCGCGGCGATCTCCTGCGTAACCGCCGAAGACAGATAATAATTGACGACGCTCGATTGCCGCTCAATGAACAGAAACGCGACAACCGATTGCAGCAGCACCATTGGGATGATGACGATCAGCAGAGCGCGGGCATAAAGGCCAGTTGGCATCACCGATCGCAGCCAGCGCGCGAAACGATCCCACGGGCTGGTGATGTATGCGGCGGTACGGGCGACCGCGTTTACAGCCGTCACCACGTGTCCTGCCGCGACACGCAATCGTCCGATGCCGTCGTCGAAACTGGCCATGGCGCCGCTTTAGATTTTTCGTTTGAGCATGATCTCGTCCGAAAACCGGCCTCCACTTTTCGGGATCATGCTCTAAAGCGCCGGGACGAGCCGGTATCCTACGCCGCGCACAGTCTGAACGATAAGCGGATTGCCCGGGTCGCGCTCGATTTTGCGGCGCAGCCTGTTGACCTGGACGTCCACGGTGCGCTCGCCGACCACGTCGCCGTTGCCGGCAAGCGCATGGCGCGGCACGGTCTCGCCCACACTGCTGGTAAGCACCCGCAGCATCTCACGCTCGCGGTCGGTCAGGCGGATCGCCTCCTCGCCGCGTCGCAACTCGCCGCTGGCAAGATGAAATACGAATTGGCCGAAGCGCACCGATTCCACGGGCGCGTCGACCGGCGGCCGGGCGCGCTTGAGGATATTGGCGATGCGCAGCGACAGCTCCCGCGGTTCGAAAGGCTTTGCCAGATAATCGTCCGCCCCGATCTCAAGCCCCATGATCCGGCTTTCCTTCTCGTCGCGCGCAGTCAGCATCAGGATCGGCACCGTCGAGCTCGAGCGAATCGCGCGTACCAGGTCGAAGCCGTTCTCGCCCGGCATCATGACGTCGAGGATCAACAAATCGAATTTCAGGCCTTCGAGCTTGGCCCTGGCTTCCCGCGCCGACTCGGCGGTCGAGACGCGATAGCCCGCGGCGACCAGAAAACGCAGCAGCAGCGCGCGGATGCGGCGGTCGTCGTCGACGACGAGCAGGTGCGGCGCGTCGTCGGAGGGCGTAGTGGAAGGCCCCGTCATGAGCCGTTGTCGCGGCTACGCGGCCGCGCCCGGTCGGCATCGGCGATCAAGCGCAACACGTGATCGCGATCCTCGGCATTGATCATGCCGGCAAGAAAACGCCGCGCCGCGTCGTGCGCGCCGGGGCCGAGTTCGCCGAGCACGCATGTGATGCGCGCGGTTTGCAGGCCGGCAAGCTGCAACGCCAGCGCTTCACCCGCAGGGCTGGCAAAAAGCAGCCGCTGACGGCGATCATGGGCGCCCTCGCGTTGCACGACATAACCTTCGTCGATGAGTTGCTTGAGCACGCGCCCGAGCGACTGCTTTGTGATTTTCAAGATAACCAGCAGGTCGGCAACCTTGATGCCGGGACTTCGGTTGACGAAGTGCAATACGCGATGATGGGCGCGGCCGAAGCGGAGCCGCGCCAGCACCTCGTCGGCGTCGCCGACAAAGTCGCGGTAGGCAAAAAACAGGAGCTCGATAATGTCCCAGCACGGCTCGGCCACAGTTGGCACGTCGTCCGCCGCGGTGGCGTTTCTGGAATTTCTGGTGCTGGTGATGCCGACGTCAACCATTTAGGTCAGTAGTATTGACATATTTCCATTTGCTTGTTAACCCATGATTGCTTGTTAGCCGGTGGCGCAAGGGTCGCATCGCCGTTGCGCCTCTCCGGCTTTACATTGCATGGGCCGGGAAAATCGCTCTTATGGAGCGGTTGCGACCATATCGAGAGTCCCGCCCCGACGCAAAAGCCGAAGCCTTCCCCGCGGAGGCCGGTTTCAGGTCGGGAAAGAAATTATGTAAGGGAGGCAATGCCATGGCAGTGCCCTTCGATGAGCGGCCGGACGCCATCTGGTTCGATGGCAAACTCGTCCCCACGGCTGACTGCAAGATCAGCGTGCTCACGCATGGTCTTCATTACGCGAGCGCCGTGTTCGAGGGCGAGCGCGCGTATGGCGGCGTGATTTTCGAAGGCACGAAGCACACCGAACGGCTCAAGCGCTCGGCGCAAGTCCTGGATTTCGAAATTCCTTACTCCGTGGCGGAGATCGATGCCGCCAAGCAACTCGTTCTCGACACCAACCATCAAAAAGACGCCTACGTCCGCCCGATCGCCTGGCGCGGCTCCGAAGCGCTCGGCGTCTCGGCGCAGATGAATAAAATCCATCTCGCCATCGCCACCTGGGAATGGCCGAGCTACTTCGACCCCGCGCAACGATTGAAAGGCATCAGGCTCGATCTCGCGGACTATCGGCGCCCTGACCCGAAGACGGCGCCGTGCCTTGCCAAGGCCGCCGGCCTCTACATGATCTGCACGATCTCGAAACACCGTGCCGAACAGCGCGGCTATGCCGACGCCATGATGCTCGACTGGCAAGGCCGCGTTGCCGAATGCACCGGGGCCAATATTTTCTTCATCAAGGACGGCAAGATCCACACGCCTATCGCCGATTGCTTCCTCGCCGGCATCACCCGGGCGACCGTGCTCGATCTGGCCAAGCAAAGCGGCATCGAGGTGATCGAGAGGCGCATCATGCCTGAGGAATTGTCCGACTTTTCCGAGTGCTTCATTACCGGAACCGCGGCCGAAGTGACCGCGGTTTCCGAGATCGTCGACTGGAAATTCACACCCGGCCGCATCACCCAGCAACTGATGGCTGGCTACACCGCCACGGTACAGCCGAAGGGCAAAGCGGCGGCGGCTTAGCGTCGCGACGGCGGTGCCGACCAGCGCGCGGCAGCGGCATCGTCGGCGGCCTTGGCGTCGACCCAGGTCTTCTCGATCATGGTTTTGTTCGAACCCTTCTCGACCTGTTTCCAGAACGGCGCGCGTGTTTTCAGATAATCCATAAGAAACGACGCCGCGGCGAAAGCGGCCTCACGATGGCTCGATGCCGTGACCACCAGCACGATGACCTCGCCCGGCACGATCCGGCCATAGCGGTGGATCACGGTGACGCCAAGGAGCGGCCAGCGCGCCTGCGCTTCCTCGACGTGGCGGACGATCTCGGCTTCGGCCATGCCGGGATAATGTTCCAGCGTCAGCGCCGCGATCGGTTCGCCGTTCTCATCGGCGCGGCAAATGCCGGTGAAAGTGACGACCGCGCCGATATCGGTGCGGCCGCGCGTCAGATTTGCCACCTCGGCGGCACTGTCGAAGGCCTCGCGTTGCAGACGTAGGGTCGTGGTCATGACTTCTCGAAATCCGCTCGTCCCCGCGAAAGCGGGGACCCAGTCGTTTGTAATGGATTCCCGCTGTCGCGGGAATGAACGGAGAAAAGGGTTCAGCCCCCGGTCATGGGCGGAAAGAATGCGATTTCGCTTGCGCCTTCGATCCGCGCATCGGCGCGAACATGGTTCTTATCGATCGCCGTACGGATCACTTTGGGATTCTCAAAAGCGTAGGCGTAACCCTCGCCTCTTTGCGCGAGCCAAGTCACGAGTTCGCCGACGGTGGCAATAGCGGCAGGAATCTCGATCTCCTCCTCCGCCTTGCCGATGCGTTCGCGCACCCAGGCAAAATAGCGGACCTTCACGCATCCTCCCGGGTCAGGTGATGCACCCCGGCCTGCAAATAGTCCCATCCGGTATAGAGCGTCAGCAGCGCCGAAAGCCAAAGCAGCGTGATGCCGACGCGAGTGATCACCGGAACGATGGCATCGCCGGCTTCACCGCAGATCAGAAATCCGACGGCGATGAGTTGCAGCGTGGTCTTCCACTTGGCAAGCCGGCTTACCGGCACGCTGACGCGCAACTCCGCCAGATATTCGCGCAAACCCGACACCAGAATTTCGCGGCATAGGATAACCACGGCGGCGAACAGCGCCCAACCGTGGATGGTATTCTCAGCGGCGAGCATCAACAGGCACGACGAGACCAGGAGCTTGTCGGCGATCGGGTCGAGCATCCGGCCAAGGGATGATTGCTGCCCCAGGATGCGCGCAAAATAACCGTCGAGAAAATCCGACACGCCGGCAATGATGAAGACGATGAGCGCGACCCAGCGCAGCCAGAGTCCGCCGTGCAGAATGTTCTGCCAGAACATGCAGCCGACCACGACCGGCACCGCGGCGATGCGGCCATAGGTCAACAGATTGGGTAGCGCGAACGGGCGAGCGCGCGGCCGGCCCGGAGTCGTCGTGGCCGTCGAGTTCATGGCGGCACCATAGCGCCACGGCATGACGACCGCGAGACCCAAACCTTGCATGTCAGGGCTTCCGCGCCTGCCAGCGCGTCGACGCCCGTAACGAACGCCATCTCGGGAACCGATTTCATTGCCGTTGCCTTATTCCGGTGCCCTACGCCGCTCCCTCATGGAAAAATTCATATATGCGCCGTGCCGTCTCGGCGCTGACGCCATCGACCTGCATCAGGTCCGTGACCGAGGCGCGCTCGATCGCCTTAAGCGTGCCGAAATGCAAAAGCAGGGCCCGCTTGCGCGTTGGGCCGATGCCGGCGATCTCCTGCAACCCGGCCTCGCGCAAATCCTTGGTTCGCCGTGCCCGATGCGAGCCGATGGCGAAGCGATGGGCCTCATCGCGCAGCCGCTGCACGAAGTAGAGCACCGGATCGCGCGGCGGCAGCTTGAACGAGTCGCGGCCCGGGGCAAAGAAGGTTTCACGGCCGGCGTCGCGATCGGGCCCCTTGGCGATGGCGATAAGCGGAACTTCGATACCAAGACCCGCGATTACCTCGCGCGCCGCATTAAGCTGGCCCAAGCCGCCGTCAATCAGCACGAGATCGGGCCACGGCGACTCGCTGCCCTCTCCTTCCGCCTGGAGGATTGCAGCCTCCTCCGGCGGAATGGCAACGTCAGGCGCGACGGCAGCGGCGGCCAGCGCAAGGTCGGCGGCAGAGGGCCGCGGCGCTTCGGCGATGAGCCGTTTGAAGCGGCGCTGCAATACTTCGCGCATCATGCCAAAATCGTCGCCGGGGATAAGGTCCGCGGAGCGGATGTTGAATTTACGGTAGTCCTTTTTGCGGAAGCCTTCGGGCCCGGCAACAATCATGGCACCGACTGCGTTCGTGCCCTGGATATGGCTGTTGTCATAAACTTCGATGCGGCGCGGCGGGCGCGGCAGGGCAAATGTTTCGGCCAGCGCCCGCAGCAATTTCTGTTGCGATGAGGTCTCGGCCAGCTTGCGGCCCAGAGCCTCGCGGGCGTTGGCGAGCGCGTGCGCGATCAGGTCTTTCTTCTCACCGCGCTGCGGCACCGAAATTTCGATCTTGTGGCCGCTTTTGGTGGAAAGTGCCTCCGCAAGCAGCGCCCGGTCCGCGATCTGATGCGAGATCAGGATCAGGCGCGGCGGCGGCTTGTCGTCGTAGAACTGCGCCAGGAACGCGGAGAAGATTTCTCCCGGCGCCAGCGAGCGGTCGGCCCGCGGAAAATAGGCGCGGTTGCCCCAGTTCTGCCCGGTGCGGAAAAAGAACACCTCGACGCAGGAAAAGCCGCCCTGCTGATGTACGGCAAAGACGTCGGCTTCCTCGACACCGCGCGGATTGACGCCCTGATGCGATTGAACCGCCGAGAGCGCGGCCAGACGGTCGCGATAGATCGCGGCGCGCTCGAAATCGGTGGCCGATGAAGCTTTTTCCATTTCCGCGGCAAGTTCGTCCTTGACCGCCTTCGAGCGGCCGGACAGGAACGCGTTGGCCTCGCGCACCAGTTCGGAATAATCGGGAAAGTCGATCTCCTTGGTGCAGGGACCGGAGCAGCGCTTGATCTGATAGAGCAGGCACGGCCGCGTGCGGCTTTCGAAGAACGGATCGCTGCACGAGCGCAGCAGGAATGCTCGCTGCAAGGCATTGATGGTGCGATTGACAGCCCACACCGAAGCAAAGGGCCCGTAATAATACCCCGGCCGTGAACGCGCGCCGCGGTGTTTGAGAATTTGCGGCGCCCAGTGGTCGGACGTGATGATGATGTAAGGGAACGATTTGTCATCGCGCAGCGTGACATTGAAGCGCGGCCGCAGCCGCTTGATCAGGTTCGCCTCGAGCAGCAGCGCCTCGGTCTCGGTCCGGGTGACGACGAATTCAAGCTTCCGCGTCGCTGCGATCATACGCTCGATGCGGGTGTCCAATCCGGTAGGCCGGGCGTAAGCGGCCACGCGCTTCTTGATGTTCTTCGCCTTGCCGACATAGAGCACGTCGCCGCGCGCATCGATCATGCGATAGACGCCGGGCCGCGGCGGCGCCAGTTTGACGTAATGCAAAATGGCATCGCGGCCGGCGGCGAGCGAGTTCTCGTCCTCATCGAGGCGCAGTTGCACCTGACCGGATTCCTCGGCCAGCGGCAGCGACTGCTCATCATCCTCCTCGGCGAGTTCGGCCTCGGGTTCGATGTCTTTTTTCGGCACGCTCATCGGTTCGCACGTTCGGCGTTGCCGAGTTCTCGTTGAGAGTCTCTTAACAGCGCCATCGCGGAATGCTTACCGGTTTAGGACCGCTAACTTCAACGTCGCGATAAATTCTACAGGCGGCGACATCGGTCTTCGAGCCTTACTTCGATCTTCATATGGGCATCCCAAGCGCTGTGTGCCCTCGCCTTTAATGCCCGAGGCTTTCGGAGAGGTCAGTATGAGAGCCGTTCTTAGCGCAGCTTTTTCGCTGGCGATGGTTCGTCGCCGGCACCGAAGCCGATCTCGATGTGTCGGGCGCCGAGGACACGTTCGCGCCCTGGCAATTCTCCAATCCCTGGTACGGCACGCTGCGCGGCCGCGCCGGCGTCGCGATCGGCAATACGCTTGTTTATGGCACTGCGGGCCTCGCCTACGGCGAGCTCACTGTGCAAACACCGGGGAAACCTGTCCGAGAGCCAGACCAGCTTGGGCCTGATCGCGGGCGGCGGACTTGAAGTCGGGTTCTCGCCGCATTGGTCGGCTAAGGTCGAGTGGCTTTATCGCCAATCTGATGCGGCTCGGCCTGAACTATCGCTTCTAAAAGCGCTAGCCAGCCTTCATCGTCCATCTCGCCACATGGGAGCGGGCGAACCAATGTCGTCGTTAGCCGAGTTCCAGTTCAGTTAGCTATTTTTTTACCATCTTGTCGCCTGCCTTAAGACAAAGTTTACTTTAATCGTGGCTCTACTTGATTGTTTCCTGCCACATTATGGTCCACATAGACAAAACAACTGTGGCTTCCCTGCACTAGACGCGTCACGCTCCGCGAATATTATCCCGACACCTAATTCAACGGAGGTTTCGGAAATGAAGCGTGCGCTTTTCGCGTTAGTCGGCCTTGTTGCTCTGACCGCAACTGCAGCGGCAGCGGATTTGGGGCGTCCTGCCCCGCAGCCCTATTATAAAGCGCCCATGATGGCGCCGGCCTATAACTGGACCGGGTTCTACATCGGTGTGAACGGCGGCGGCGGCTTCGGCCGTTCGGTGTGGGACACCACCACCGGCTTCAACACGTCCGGCGGTCTGGTCGGCGGCACCGTCGGGTACAATTATCAAGTCGGCCAGGCAGTCGTCGGCATCGAAGGTGACATCGACTGGGCCAACATCAACGGCACTACCAATACCGGCTGCCCAGCGGGCTGTAAAACCAGCGACAACTGGCTGTCGACAGTTCGCGGCCGGCTCGGCTACGCGGCGGACCGCTTCATGCCCTACATCACCGGCGGCGTCGCATTCGGCGACATCAAAGCGACAACACCGGGCTTCGTCGGCGCCGACAACGACAAGGCCGGCTGGACTCTCGGCGCTGGCCTTGAATTCGCGCTGGTGCAGAACTGGACCGTGAAGGCCGAGTATCTCTACGTCGACCTCGGCAAGTTCAATTGCGGTCTGTCGTGCAGTGCGCTGCCGACCGACAACGTATCGTTCACGACCAACATCGTTCGCGCCGGCGTCAACTATCGCTTCTGATCGCTATCGCGACTGCGTAATGCAAAATCCCGGAGCGTGAGCTCCGGGGTTTTTGTTTTAGGGCGCGGGCTCATAAATCGAGATTTTTGAGCATCCTTACGACCGATTGGTGTTTTCACCAACTTGCAGAGGTCACCGACTCTTCTTTTTGGATGTTACCCGTGGGCACTGTCCAAATTCCGAGCCTTCTGTCTAAAACTTAACCTCGCAATTGTCCTAATCAGTCTTACATACTCTCTATCGTCGACAGCGGCCCGTGCCAGGCGTCGGTGGCTGAGAGTTCGGTAGCGCTCCCGCCTGTTTAGTGGAGTTGCACATGCCGGACTACGCGCAATCAATGCCAGTCGTCGAACGCCTGCCGCTAATATTCGACACGACGCCGACCTTGCTGTGTCCCGCTTGCGGCGACACGATGAAACATTTCCGCACGATCGCAAAAGACGGAGTACGCCCGGAAAAGTTCATGTTCCTCTGCCCCTCCTGCAAAGCTGTCGATACCAAGGAAGGCATGCCGCGGCGTGAGGGTGCCTTGGTTGGCGCATCGTCAATTCAATAAATCACGTGCGGCTACGAAGCGCTGCTTAATCAATGGGAGATATCATGCGTATCCATGTCGGTTGCGAGCTCAACTTCGAGTTTACGCAAACAACGCCGATGATTCTAACGTTGAACGTGCATTTCTCGCGCATCTCCGAACTGGAGCGCCCGGATTATCTGATAACGACTCCTGCGGTTCCGGTCGCAAGCTACCGCGACAGCTTCGGAAATTGGTGCAATCGCCTCGTAGCACCTGCCGGTCATTTCAGACTTGGCACGGACGCCGTGATTGGTGACTCCGGCATGCCGGACCCGATCGATCTGTACGCCGTGCAGCACCAAGTTCAGCACTTGCCGGCGGAGGTTATCCTGTTTTTGCTGGGCAGCCGCTACTGTGAGACCGATCGTCTATCCGACGAGGCTTGGCGCCTGTTCGGCCATACGCCGCTCGGTTGGCCGCGGGTGCAGGCGATCTGCGACTTCGTCCATAATCACATAACCTTTGGTTACGAGCATTCTCGCTCAACCAGAACGGCATCTGAAGCATACGCAGAGCGCCACGGGGTATGTCGTGACTACGCTCATCTGGCCGTCACTTTTTGTCGCTGCTTGAACATCCCGGCACGCTATTGCACCGGTTACCTGACTGACGTCGGTCTTCCGCCGCCCTACCCGCCCAATGATTTTGCGGCCTGGATCGAAGTTTATCTCGGCGGCCGCTGGCACACATTCGACCCGCGCAACAATACCGCCAGGATCGGGCGCATTCTCATCGCACAGGGCCGTGATGCCGCCGACGTGCCGCTAAGCCATACCTTCGGGCCAGGACTCTTGTCGGAATTTCGCGTCTGGGCAGATGAAGTGCCGGCTCTGTCTTCCAAGGAAACGCCAGCACGATCGGTCCCGATATTATCCCGCGAATCAAAACCCGCCCTTAACGTGGGCTCCCCTTAGCTCCCTCTACAATCCTGGACGTCAGTTTCTGCCGTCGCCGTAGTGACCTTCACTGCGACTTTCATGGCCAGATGATCCGCCGCGGTCCCGTACCACGTGCCTTGCAGAGGAACAGCCTCGCCCGGGTGATGCGCGACCGCGACGCGGATGAGGTTTTCATTTCCCACGCCGCCGCCTGATGGATCGAAATCGACCCAGCCCGGACCGGGAACATAGACCTGGACCCAAGCGTGGGTGTTGCCGCCGGCGGTACAGTCGTCGTCATCATCGTCGTCGGTCAAATGCAGATATCCGGACACAAATCGCGCGGCAATTCCGCGTGCGCGAAGCGCCGTTATCATAAGTACGGCGAGGTCACGACAACTACCGCTGCCGAGATTGAGCGTGCAGACGGGAGCCTGGATACCTTTCTCGTGCCGCGATACGTGCTTGAAAGTCCGCCTGATGGTCCGCGTCATGTCGGCCAGCAGATCGTGAGTGTCGGCAGAGCCGTCTTCGCAGAAGAACGCAGCGCTCCAGCGATCAATCGCAGGATGCGGGGACAGCGGCTGGATGAAACGTTCGAGGCCGGACCGATCTTCCAGCGCGTAGGCAAACGGGTAAGTGCGGGCAAAATCCGTTATATCGGTTGCGCGAAACTCGACAGGCGCATGGTCGAGACGAACACTGCTGACAAAGCGAAGCTCGCAGGCCCGGTCGGCAAAGTCAGCGGTCGCGACATGATTGCCGAGGCTATCCCGCGTCCAGGCAAGTTGCGTTGGCCTGGGCGTAATTTCGAGTTCCGTTTCAATGACCTTTTGATCATCGTCGTCGCGTGGACGCAGCATCATCCGGTGTTCACCGAATGCGACCGGCTGATTGTAGTGGTATGTCGTGACGTGCTTGATGCTGAGAATCGGCATTGTCGTCCCATGGTACTGGATGCGCCGGCAACATGCAGTGCGACCGCCGTCCTCTCCACAGCAAGCATTTCTTAGGCCAGATACGCGGCGGGTTCGCTCACTGTTGGGAAGGATCGCCCGTAATCACCCCGGCTTGGTCGCCGCGAATGCCGGCACACGCGAAGCAAAATCATCCAGCCACGCGACGAGCTTCGGGTGGGCGGTTCGCCAATCGCCGGCGAAACGGAAGTCGCGATAGCCGAGCGCGCAAGCGAGCGTGATCTGCCCGACATCAGGCGTAGCATCGAGCCGGGGCGGCGCGGCCTCGAGCGTGGCTAACCCGCGTGTCACCTTGCCGGCCTGGTGCTCAAGCCATTTTGCATCGTGCGTTTCCGGCTTGCGCCAGCGTGATTCATAGATGGTCAGGATCGAGGCATCGAGGATGCCATCGCACAGCGCCTGCAATCGCAATGCCGCGAGCCGCGACGCAGCATCGCGCGGCACGATCTTGCCGCCGCCGGCCAGGGTATCGAGATAGTCGAGGATGACGCGGGAATCGTAATACGCATTGCCGTCTTCGGCGAGCAGCACCGGTATTTTGCCCAGCGGATTTTGCCGCCGCACGCTGTCGTTGGCATCGGTGGTGTCGGCAGCCTCGATCTTCACGTCTTTATCGAAGCCAAGCACGGCGATCGCAATCCGCACCTTGCGGCCGAACGGCGAAGCGGGCGAGGAACGCAAAATCATCATCGCGGCACCATGACAGGATTGATTTGTTGAAGATACGTTGCCGGTGAAACGCAACAGATCACCGGTCGGCCGAGCAGCCGCACGTTATGTTTGATTGACGCCGCGCTCCCACGCGGCGTCGCAGCGCCGTCCTAGCCGGTAATAACGAGATTTACCGCCTTCGGACCCTTACCCTTCTTGTCAGGTTCGACGTCAAAGTTGATCCGTTGTCCCTCGGTCAACGATTTCAGCCCTGCACGTTCAACGGCTGTGATGTGCACGAACACATCGCGACCGCCGTCATCGGGCTTGATGAACCCGTAACCGCGCTCGCCGTTGAAAAACTTGACGGTACCACCCATTGCCATCGGGCAACTCCTTCCCCGTGGTTGCTTCGCCATCGGCCCCCACGGCACGACAGGTCGGCTGGACATCCACACGGGCAAAGAGCTTAAGCCGCTGACGGCTTCAACCATCCGCCGGCCCCCCACAGGAGGCGGAACGTCTAAGCCAGCGAGCGAAGGCTAGACCATATTTTGTCTGTGGAAAAGTGGTCGGTTACCGTTCGGCTAGCTTTCGCGGGCCAGCCACTCGACCCGGCAGGCCGCCCCCGGGGAAAGTATGCGTCCCAGTTCGGGCAACAGAGCGCGTAACTGCGCATCGAGCCTGAACGGCGGATTGAGCAGGATCAGACCGGAGCCGGCGAGGCCGGCATCGGCTCGTGCCGGGCTTAACATGAGCTCGCAGCGCAAGACATTCGGCAGCGCCAGCTTGCGCAAGCGCCGCGCCAGCGCGTCCGGCGCGGCACGTTCTTTGATCGGGTACCAGAGCAGAAAAATGCCGCTCGGCCATTTGCTGTGCGCGACCGCTAATTCATTGGATAATCGGCTGAAATCGGCGTCTTCTTCGTATGGCGGGTCGACCAGGACGAGACCGCGGCGCTCCTTCGGCGGCACATAGGCGCGCAGCGCAGTCCAGCCATCGATGGCGAGCGCCTTGGCGCGGCGGTCGGCGCGCAGTGCAGCCTTGAGTGCACCGGCCGCCCGCGGCTCCAATTCACAAGCGATGAGGCGGTCGTGCGCCCGCAACAGCGTCTGCGCGATGGCGGGCGAGCCGGGATAAGTGTGGAGCGACCCATTGCGATTGACGGCGGCGACGGCGTCCAGGTACGGCGCCAAAAAAGCCCGCAGCTCCGGACCGGGCGACGCCTCCCAGAGCCGCTTGATACCGTTCTGCCATTCCCCGCCGCGGATCGCTTCTGGCGCGAGCAGATCGTAGCGGCCGGCTCCGGCATGGGTGTCGATGACGCGAAAGGCGGCAGGCTTAGCGCGGAGGTGAACGAGGATGCGCGTCAGCACGGCGTGCTTGTGCACGTCGGCAAAATTCCCGGCGTGGAAGGCGTGCTGGTAATTCATCGCGCATTGGATTTGGGCATGACTGTTTCCGAAGACTTGTTCTGAAAATTTGCCTGAAGACTTGTCTGAAGACTTGCCCACTTGAATCATGCTCCGCCGCGCACCGGCGGCATGATCACCTGATCGCGCCGGCAGGCACGTTTAGCGACCTCGGGGCAGTCACGGAACGTCAGATCCTTGGACAGACAGACGCGTATCTCCGTCAGCCGCTTCTTGTCGCAGTCGACCGCGATGGCGGCTGGCGTGAGCCCGGAATTGGCCTTGATGAATGCATCTCGCACAGCACCGGGGGCGATGTTCAGCGGCTGTTGCAGATCGCCATATTCGGGCGGAATTTTCACCGCGGCTCGCGCCTTGCGCACGGTCGCAAAATAGGCGCTTGGCGAAAGCCCCGAGCAAGTGCCGTGCTTGTCCCACTCGTTGTAGATCAGATGCGGCGCCGGCATCAGATCGAGCATCGACGAGACGATGCCACGGTAGAGCCGCGGCGACGGCTGTAGGCAATTTTCTGGAAAGCCCTTTTCGTACTGTGGCCACAAGCCGTGCACGACGAACGAATAAGGCCGCGCGCCGCATTGCATGCCGGAGGGTTGACCGTTGTAACGCTCGGCAGCAGCCGCGCAGAACGACGGCGACCACGACAGCGACAGCACATAGAAGTCGAACTGACCGGGCTCGTTCTGTCGTGCGTCCTGGGCCCGGCTTGGGAACAGTGCGGCACAAAGCAAACCGGCGGCGACCGCCGCCCGCGCAATAAACCTGTTCATGAAGGCCTCCACAGTGCCGCCGTGAGATCACAGGAATCTAGCACGCCGCGAACGGAGCGAGAACAAAATACGGGCAATTGACGTATCGCCGGTAACCTGTGGCGTACCTACATGGGGGTTTGCAATTGACGTAACCGCCGTACCCGATGAAATCGGGCCATTAATTCTACTTGGGTGATGAGGGCATGGAAAATGACCGTATATCGCCTCTATAGAAACAAGGCATTCGAGCCCGACGCGATCAGCGTGATGACAAGCGCCTATGCCGAGGTGTGCCGCACTTTGGGCTTGAGCGAGCGTGATAATCCGGACATCGATGTGGTGGCCAGAACTGTCATCGAATACGCCCAGCGCGGTGTGCGCGATCCGGCCCGGCTTCGCGACCGCGTCTTGCAGGCGCTGCAAAATTAGCTCGCCGGACTCGGACGGCAACTCTTTGTAAACCGTGGCACAAGCCGTTTCGTTGCGGCCCAAGTTTGCCTGATTTTCTGGCGAACAATCGCCCAAATCGACCGGCTAAATGCTTTCCTGTTGGAGCGGCATCCAGCACAGGATCAGTCCATGAAAGCTATTGGCAAAGGCATGTTCGCCGCAAGCTTTGCGCTTGCGCTTATGGTGTCGGCGGCTCACGCGCAAATGCCGGGTGGCGGCGGCCACAAGCAGCGTCAGGACACCACGGCCAAAAGCGACACGCAGAAGCCGAAGGCCGATGAAAAGGCCTACGCGGCTGCCCTCGCCAGCTTGCCCGACAAACCGCACGACCCTTGGCACGGGGTCCGCTGAAGCGAAACAGCCCTACGGCCCCGCCGCCCGGCATTCGGGCCGATAGGCCCAATTGCGATCGAGGTCGGCGACGCAAAAATTGACGCCCCAGCCAGCGCCGATCATGCCGGTGTCTTCGGCGATCGAATAATTGATCAGGTGCCGCGAGCCGTCATTGATCAACGCAGTCCCGCTGCAAAAGCGTCGTGGGATGGACTGCGCCGCCCAAGGCAGCACCGCGGTTTCATGGATGTTCTCGACGCCGACGATACGCAACCCGGAGTTCCAGAAGCGGAATTCCTTGGTACGGAAATCGGCGATGATGCTGTCGAGCGCGGCAGAGTAGTCACAGGCCGGGATATTCCGCTCGTATCGTGGTCCCGACAGCCAGAAATTCTTCTCGAGAAAGCTCGCAGCGCGAAGTTGTGAGCCAGCCGTCACGCTGAGCGCTAAGGTCAGCGCGGCACAGGCAAATCGACCGTACACACGACGCATTGGCCCCTCTCCCACCATAGCTAAAACTTGCTGCAACCGTGCCGCGACAGTGCCCGCCGGTCAAGAGCGCATAGCCGCCCCGCCTGCATTGGATAGCCGACGTGGTAATGCGGCCACGGTGAGGCGCGGGACTGATTCAGTATCGGCGTGTCCATGGAAGACTTTTGCGGCTTCGGCCGTTTGCCACAGCTTTGTAACAATAATCGCGCGCGGCAAAATTCTGGCGCTGTGATACCTATTTTAAAGTGGCGTATCTGATTCGAGATGTGTCTGGGTTGTGAGGCGTAACGAGCCGCGACCCGGCTCTCTGTTCACCCAATTGCGTAGTTCGTCCGCTGCCCTTCTACGAGCAGCCATGTGGCGATCGGTACGTGCGTACGCCGCCGAGTGGTGGCCGGCGGCGATGTCAGTCAGCGGTTTTTCGGCGCGACCATTGGAGACTACGGGGCGGCCCCGGGGGGAGAATTGCCATGGGTGAGGTGCATCGTCTCTTGACGCCAGAGCCGGCGTTCGGCCTGCAGGCGGCCGGGCGCCTGATGATCAAGGTTTTTCCTGCATGGGTACAGGACCTCGCTCTCCTGGTAGAGAGCGTAGAATCTGTTCGCCCCACCGGCGCGTTACCGGACTGGCAACCCGGGACCGTCGTGCGGCTGCCGTTCAATAAAAAGATTTGCGGCGAGGATGACATGGTGTGCAGCCAGGCACTGATGGCGCTGGCCGACACCGCCATGGTGATCGCCTGCTCGGCGGCGTGGAACGGCTATCGTCCGATGAGCACGATCGACCAGACCACGCATTTCCTGCGGCCGGTCGGTTACGATGTCGTCGCCGACGCCCGCGTCGTGCGCATCGGCCGCAACACCAGCTTCGGCCGCGTCATGCTGCTCGGTGCCCACGACAAGCGGCCGGTTGGCATGGTGGCAACGGCCTACTCCATGTCGTGACCGGCGATTTCCGTTCCCTAGACCATGATCCGATCAGGTTTAATCGGATCACGGTCGAGGATTTACATTGGAGCATGATCTTTTCGGAAAACCGGTTTCCACTTTTCCGGATCATGCTCGAGCCAGCTTCCCTTCGCTTGAGCGAAGCTCTAAGCTTTCGCCGTCATCTTGCGGGAGGTTGGGCGATGCATCGAAGACTGTTGATTGCGCTCGGCGTCGTCTTGGCCACCAGCGCCGGCGCGCTCGCGTTGGGCGGTGAATTTGCCGGGCCCGGTCCCTGGATCACGGGAAATGATACTGGCGGCATCATTCCCTATTCGCCGAAGGTGGACGCGACCTACAAGGAGATGGCGCAAGATTATTGCGCGCGATGGCACAGGCTGTCGCACATTACCAGCGTGCATCGCGTCTATGGCGATTACATCAGCTTCGTCTGTATCGACAAGCCTTGGATGATCCACTGAGCCCGCGCGCTCACCGCCAATCTCCGGCCACTGCCTGAACGATCGTCAACGCCGCTACCGCCGCGGTATCGGCGCGCAGGATTCTCGGGCCAAGGCAGATGCGCAGCACCTTTGGCAGATTGAGAAGAAACTTGCGCTCGTCCTCGGCGAAGCCGCCTTCCGGTCCGATCAATACCGCCAGCGGCGAGCCCGGTGCGACCGCTTCGAGCGCCGCGATTGGATTTGCGACCTCGGCATCCTCATCGCAGAAAACAATCCAGCGTGCCGGATCGCGCGCTTCGAAGAACCGCATCAGCGCGGCCGGTTCGGAGACGTCGGGCACTGAAAGAATGCCGCATTGCTCCGCCGCCTCGATGGCGTTGGCACGCATGCGGGCGCTATTGATTCTGGCCGCCTGGCTGTGCCGGGTCAACACCGGCTGCAAACGCGCCGCCCCCATCTCGACTGCCTTCTGCACCATATAATCGAGCCGCGCCGCCTTGAGCGGCGCAAACACGTAGTGCAAATCGGCGGGCGCCGTTTGGGCGCGGATATTCGCGCCGACGCGAAGTGAAATTGTGCGCCGTTGCACATCGATGGCGGCGTTCCATTCTCCGTCGCGGCCATTGAATACAAGGACGCCGGAGCCGGATTTGAGCCGCAGCACCGTCGTGAGATAGTGAGCCTGGGCGGGATTGAGCGTGACCACGGCGCCGGTCCCGAGCGGCGCCTCAACGTAAAGCCGGGGACTGCGGAAATCATAGCCGGGCATGGCGGGATCCTGGCAATCCTCAGCGAAACTCGTGCTGGCCTTGGCTTTACCTTTGTTGTGAAATGAGTACCAGAGTTGCACCCCCCCGGATTCGAGGTGGTCTGCCCCCATGTCGCCGAATTCGACGCGCCATAAGCGGTTGGGACGGTGGGATTATTCAGGGAACAGGGAAAAGTCGCATGAATCGGAGCCTTGCCGCGGTGCTGGCGATCGCCGCCGCCGGGGCACTGCCGGGTAGCGTGCTGGCCCAAGGTGTCTTTCCGCCGCCGCCCCCGCCGGGACAGACCGGCGTATTTCCCGCGCCCCCGCCTCCCGGGCAGACCGGCATATTTCCCGCGCCACCGCCTCCCGGGCAAAGCGGCACGTTTCCAGCGCCGCCGCCGCCGGGGCAAGCTAATGTATTTCCGGCATCGCCTGCGCCGGGACAGAGTGGTTTCGCGTCCGCTCCGCGCGGTCCGATGCAAGGGCAAATGCCGACGGTGTGCAATAATTTCGTCAAGCTCAAGGACGATGCCGAGAAGAATGCGCAGGTCATGCAGAAGATTGGCCAAACCCACGGCGATCGAAAGGCGATGTGCGGAGCGGTGACGCGCTTTGCCGCCACTGAAACGCTGGTGGTAAAATTCCTCGAAGACAACAAGACGACGTGCGGTGTTCCCGATCAGGCCGTCACCACTTCCAAATCCAATCACGAGCGCACGCTGAAATTCCGCGATACGGTCTGCGCCGAAGCCCCGCAGGCAAAACCGCCGTCGTTGAGCGACGCACTCGGCACGCCAACGCTCGATACGGCGAAAAACACCAAGACCGGCAAAGGCACGTTCGACACGCTCACCGGCAATCCGCTGGCAAAATGAACATGTCGCCCGGTTCGGTCGCAGACGCGACCGGTAATTGGGTCGATACGCTGGCGCCCGGCTGGTCGCGTCCCTTTCTTCGCCTCGCCCGGCTCGACCGCCCGATCGGCTCGTGGCTCCTGCTGCTACCGTGCTGGTGGTCATCGGCGCTTGCGGCGGTTGCCGCCCACACAAGGGGGCCCAGTCTTCTCCACATCGTTCTGTTCTTCGTCGGCGCGTTCGCCATGCGCGGCGCCGGTTGCACCTGGAACGATATTGTCGATCGCGATCTCGACGGCAGCGTCGAGCGGACGCGGTCCCGGCCGATCCCGTCCGGACAGGTGAGCGTCCGTCAAGCCGCGGCGTTCCTCCTCCTGCAATCGCTGGTCGGGCTCGCCGTCCTGCTCTCGTTCAACGGCTTCACGGTCGCGCTCGGCATCGCCTCGCTTCTGATCGTCGCGGTGTATCCGTTCATGAAACGCATTACCTACTGGCCGCAGATCGGGCTCGGCCTGGCGTTCTCGTGGGGCGCGCTGATGGGCTGGGCCGGCGCGTTCGGCCGGCTCGATCTGGCGCCGCTGCTGCTTTACGCCGGCTCGATCTCCTGGGTGATCGGCTACGATACGATCTATGCCCACCAGGATCGCGACGACGACGCGCTGATCGGGATTAAATCGACCGCGCTTTTGTTCGGGGCGAGAACCAAGCCGATGCTGGCGCTGTTCTACGGGCTGGCCGTCATCCTTATCGGCGGAGCCGGCGCGGCCGCCGGCGCCGGCCTCGTCTTTGCGCTCGGCCTGGTGGCATTTGCCGCCCACCTCGGCTGGCAAATCGCACGCCTCGATATTCGCGACCCGGACAACTGCCTCAAGGTGTTCAAATCCGACCGCGATGCCGGTTTGATCCTGTTTGCCGGGCTTGTCCTCGATGCGGTGCTGCGGAATGCCACCTGAGTGCGCTTGAGGACGCATATCTGGACCGTCGGCAAGTGGCTTGCCGAGACGGCCAAACCGGGGCACGATAGCGGCGGAATCGACGCGTATCCGAAACTCACGGTCCGCAGAGGCCGCGCGGGCTAACCAATAAAAACAAATTTATCGTCAGGGAGCGAATGATGAAATCCATACACCTTCTGGGGATGACTACTGCGCTTGCGCTCGTTCTGGCGCCGGCCATTCCGTCGGCGGCACGCGCCGACGCCGCATCCGCGCTGACCGGGACCGTCACCTCGGCAGCCGAAGGCGCCATGGAGGGCGTCGTCGTCACCGCGCACAAGGACGGCTCAATCGTCTCGACCAGCGTCATCACCGATGCACAGGGTCATTACGCGTTTCCCGAAAGCCGCCTCGAGCCGGGCCACTACACGCTCGCCATCCGCGCCGTCGGCTACGACCTCGCCTCGCCGGCCGCAACCGATGTCGTCGGCGAGAAGACAACGAATGTCGATCTCAAGCTCGACAAGACCAAGAACCTGCCCGATCAGCTCACCAATGCCGAATGGGTGATGAGCATGCCCGGGACCGAAGATCAGAAGGCTGCGCTGCTCAACTGCACGAGCTGCCACACCCTGGAACGCGTCGTGAAGTCGACGCACGACGCCGACGAGTGGACCCACGTCATCACCCGCATGATGGGTTATGGCGCCGTCAGCCAGCCGATCAAGCCGCAGCCGATGCTCGACCGCTCGCGCGCCGGCACGCCCGAGCAATACCGCAAGATGGCCGAGTATCTCGCCACCATCAATCTCAGCGCGACCGATCACTGGACTTACGATCTCAAGACCCTGCCGCGCCCGACCGGTCGTGACACCCACGTCATCACCACCGAATACGATGTGGGGCGCAAGACATCCGAGCCGCACGACATCCTCGTCGATAAGGACGGCATGGTCTGGTACACCAACTTCGGCGAGATGGAGATCGGCAAGTTCGATCCGAAGACGCTCCAGTTCACGTCTTATCCCATCAAGAAGTTCAAGCCCAACGCGCCGGAAGGTCTGTTGAGCATCGACTTCGACCACACCGGCAAGATCTGGTTCGACACCATGTACCAGGGCTCGCTCGGCTGTCTCGATCCGAAGACCGGCGAGATCGCCTACTATCCGGTGCCGGCGAAATGGAACGACGACCGCGTGCAGCTCAACTTCACCGGCCTGCACCCCGAGGTCGACAACAAGGTGTGGACCAAGAGCGTCGGCACCCAGGACATCTTCCGCGTCGATCTGAAGACCGGCGAATGGGACAAATTCCATCCGACCGATCAACTGCCCGGCGTGAAGAATGCCGGCATCTATCAGGTGATGGCCGATTCCAAGAACAATCTCTGGATGGCTGAATTCACCGAAGGCCATCTCGGCAAGATCGACGCCAAGAGCGGCGAGGTGACGTGGTACGCAACCCCGACCCCGCACGCCCGCGATCGCCGTATGGAGATCGACAGTCAGGACCGCGTGCTGGTGACCGAATACCGCACCAGCAAGGTCGCGCTGTTCGATCCGAAGACCGAGCAGTTCACCGAGTATGCGCTGCCCGAATACACCTATCCGTACCGGGCCGACTTCGACAAGAACGGCGAGATCTGGGCCTCCACCATGAGCACCGACCGCGTGGTGCGGATGGATCCCAAAACCGGCCAGACCGAGCAGTATCTGATGCCGTCCGACACCAACATGCGCACCGTGGCCATCGACAACTCGACGACGCCGGTGACCTTCTGGGTCGGCAGCAATCACGATCATCGCATCGTGAAGGTTGAGCCGCTGGATTAAACGGGCCGTCATCCTGAGGTGCTCGGCGCGACGCGCCGAGCCTCGAAGGACGGCGTATTTTACGACGAGAAGACCGAAAGCTCTCCCTTCCCTATTCGGAAGGGAGAGTTTTTTTATGCTCGCGCAATCACAGCGACCGGGCCGCCGCCGGGCGGCCCCTGGTGCTCAGCACCGCCAGAGACGTAAACGGCGCCGGTGCCCGACAGGCCGCCGATCAAACCACCGACCGCGGCACGGGCATGCCGTGTCGAACCGACGTCGGAATTGTCGAGCATGGTGTGGCGGAAGCCGCGTACGGCGCCGTTCGGCGAAGCCTCGGCCTTGGCAAAGATATTGACCAGCCGTTCTCCGATCTGCGCATCGGCAAGCCCGAGACCGACGCTCTTGAGCGCCGCCAGGACCGCCGAAAGATCGATCGAGTCGCGCATGACCGCGTGTCCAATCACGAACGGGCTGCATGACCGAGCGGAATTGCCCATCGCAATGACGACATTGTGCATCAATTCGATGCCGGCCGACGACGAAGCGACCGAAGAGAACAAGTCCCAATCCTTCAACACACAGTCTTCGTCGACGGCGTCCAGTTCGCCGAGCGCCATGGCCACACCGAGCGCGGAGGCGCCGCGCGAATAGCCCATCGACGTATAGCCGCTGGTGGTGACCGTCTTGCAGCCGCGGCGCAACGCGGATTCGACGCGCTCGCTGGTCAAGAGCGGGCATTTGATCTGCACGAAATGGACGTCGCCCGGATCGTCGATGCCGGCGTGGCGCATCGCGAGATGCACCGCGCTGACGGTCTCTTCGATCTGCGCTTTGCGGCCGATCTCCTCGGGCAGAAAGTCGCGGCTGTGGGCGATGCCGACGCTCAACCTTTTGGCGCCGCCGTTGCCGCCGGCATGGGCCGCGGTGTCGCGCGCGAACACGGTGAGGTGCGGGCTCAGCACGCCCTCGGTGCCGCCCGACATGACGAAGGCAATCTTCTCCTCGACCTTGCGCGGCGCGAGATCGAGGCGCGGCGACAACGCCTCGCACAGCGCCGCCACCGCATATTCGCGGGTGAAGTCGTTGACGCCGCCATTGCCCTCGGTCTTGCCGAGCACGGCGAGGATCGATGATGCGGCGATCCGGCCGGTATCGATGAGCTGCATCAGTCCCGAAACATCGCCGGGTCCGCTGGTCGCAATGCGGATGACATCGACGGACATCGGCGCATTCATTCTGCGTCCCCGCTCGACCAGAAGATCAGCCGCCGCTCCGCAAAACCGATGACATAGAACATGGCGATGCCGGCAAAAGCCGCCGCGATAATTGCAGAGAACAGCGTCGCGGTTTCGAGATGCGCCGAGGATATGATGATCAGATAGCCGAGGCCCTTTGTGGCGCCGACGAATTCGCCGACGATGGCGCCGACCACCGCAAGCGACGAGGAAATTTTCAGCGCCGAGAACAGATACGGCAGGCAATACGGCACCCGCAGCTTGCGGAATTCCTGGGCCCGGGTCGCGCCCATCGTTTCGAACAGCTCGCGGTATTCGAGGTCGGCGGCCTTGAGCCCCTTCACGGTATTCACCAGCACCGGGAAAAAGCAGATCAATATCGCCGCCACGATCTTGGACCACCAGCCGGTGCCGAGCCAGATCACAAGGAGCGGCGCAATCGCCACGATCGGCGTCGTCTTCACGGCGATGGCGATGGGGAATAGCCCTTCTTCCAAAGTGTGAAACCGCGCGAACAGAGTGGCGATAGCGAAGGCGAGCACGCTTGCAATGAGGAAGCCCGCTAGCGCCTCGGTGAAAGTCACGCCGAATTGCACCGCGAGCGAGCGGTCGAACGTTGCCAGGATCGCCGTCGGCGCCGGCAGCAGATATTCCGGAACGTGGAGGAGCATGACGATGCCCTGCCATGCCGCGAGCAGAAGCAACCCGAACGCCAATGGCGGCAAGACGCGCGCGATCATTGGCCGCCCCTCACCATCGCGCGAAGGCGGCGAATGATTGCCGCACAATCGGGGTCCTCGGGCGTGCGCGGGTGCAGACACCGCACCGCGACGTCCTCGACCAGTCGGGCCGGCCGGCTCGACAGCACGATGACGCGATCGGACATCGTGACAGCTTCCGGGATCGAGTGGGTGACCATGAGCACGGTCGAGAGCCGGGTCTCCTTACTCTGCCAGATGCGGATCAGTTCCTCGTTGAGCACGTCGCGCGTGAGCTCATCCAGCGCGCCGAACGGCTCATCGAGCAAAAGCACGTCGGGATCGCACATGAGCGCGCGCGCCAGAGCGGCGCGCTGCTGCATGCCGCCCGAGAGCTGGTGCGGATAGGCCGCGGCGAAATCGCCAAGCCGGACCAGATCCAGCATGCGTTCGGCAGTACGCCGGTCGGCTGCATCGACGGTATCGCCGCCGCGCTGAATCTCGATCGGCAGCAGCACGTTGTCGAATGTCGTCCGCCACGGCAACAACAGCGGCTTCTGGAACATGAAGCCGGTGCGCAATTCCGAGTATGGGCGGACGATCTGCCCGGCGGCCGGCTCGACCAGGCGGGCGACTGCCTTGAGCAATGTCGACTTGCCGCAGCCGCTCGGCCCGAGCAACGAGACGAATTCGCCGCGCCGCACCGCGAGACTCAAACTCTCGACCGCGACTACGCTGCCGAAACGGACAGTGAGGTCCTCGATCGAGAGAATGGGCTTGGCCCGCACGATGGGCGCGCCACCAAGCCGCTCGGCCAAGACAATCGCGTTCATTGCGTCGGCTTGGCGTTGAACGCCTCGGCTACATTGACCGGATTTTTTTGAAACCCGGCGCCGAGCAGAAGTTTCTGCACGGAGCTCCAGCCAGCCTCGTCCATGTAGCCGACCGGCTTGTCGTCAGGCTTGAGCAGTGGAATGCTCGCCTTCATCATCGCCAGCTCGTGGTCGTAGGTAAGCTTGTCGCCATGTTTGACGGTGATCTTTGCTGCTTCCTCAGGCGCGGCCATGGCCGCGTTCCAGCCTTGCAGCGTGGCGGCGACGAATTTTTGCACCACGTCGGGCTTCTCTTTGAGCATCTTCTCGGTGGTAAAAAGCGTATCGGCGTAGAGGTCGATGCCGTACTTGGCAGGGTCGATAATATTGACGTCAAAGCCCTTCTCCTCGGCCGCCAACACTTCGTTGATGAGATAACCCGGCCAGACATCGATATCGCCGGTGAGCAAGGGCGTAATATCGAACTTGACCGGAATTTCCGTGAGCTGGGATTTATCAATGCCCGCCTTGGCGAGTACGGCGCGGTAAATAAGCTCTTCATTGCCGCCGATCTTCAAGCCGACTTTTTTGCCGACGAAATCGGCCGGTGTCTTGATGCCGGACTTGGCGAGCGAAAACAGCACGAACGGATTGCGGCGATAGATCACCGCGAGAGCGACCACCGGAACGCCCTTGCTTCGCGCGATCAAAATTTGGTCGGCACCGGTGACACCGAATTGCTCGTTGCCGCCTGCGATCATCTGGATAGCCGGAAAATCGGGACCGCCGGGTTGAATGTTCACATCAAGACCCGCGGCTTTGTAGATGCCCTTGTCCTGGGCCACGTAAAATCCCGCGAACTGCGCCTGATTGAACCATTTCAATCGGACGGTGACCGAGTCTGCCGCATGCGCGGTTCCGCACAGCCCGCTCGACATCAACGACAAGATGAACGCTAAAGCTCGAAAGCGCATGGTTGCTGTCCTTCTGGAAGGACCCGGCAGGTTGAACTATGGGGGAATTTAAGCGAGCGCGACTAGAACCGAATTATGATCACAGCGCTCTAAAAAAGCGCTCGCTTGTCCGAAAAATCGCATACGATACGCGCCTGAGAGGCGCGACGCACCGCAAACGATGCCGAAACCAACGCTCGAAGCTGCAAGGGTCCGCACCGCCGCGGCGCCGCATAAGCTGCGTCCGCCGCGGCTTTTGACCTATGTCGATGCCGTCGCCCGCCATGGCTCGATCCGCAAGGCGGCCGACGCGCTCAATGTCGCGTCCTCGGCGCTTAATCGCCAAATCCTCGATCTCGAAGCAGATTTGGGCGCGGCGCTATTCGAGCGCCTGCCGCGTGGCGTGCGCCTCACCGCCGCCGGCGAGGTTTTTCTCGCCTACGCGCGGCAAGCCATTTCCGAACTCAAGGCTGTCGAATTGCAGGTCGAACAGCTACGCGGCCTTGTGCGCGGCCAAGTCGGCGTCGCCGCCGTCGAGTTGGTGGCGGGCGAATTGCTGCCGTCAGCGATCACGCAGTTTCAGGCGACGCACCCCAACGTGCGCTTCAATGTCCGCATCGGCGCGCCCGAGGATCTTGTCGCCGTCCTGCTCGCCGACCAGGTCGATCTCATCCTCACGCATTATCCGCCGCCAAAAAAACATGTCGCCGTCGTCGCCACCGCAGCGCAGGCTCTTTGCGCGCTCATGATCGCCGATCATCCGCTCGCCGGCCGCGATAGTTTGCGGCTGCGCGACTGTCTTGCCTTTCCGCTGGCGCTCGGTGACACGTCGCTGGCTGGGCGGTCCTTGATAGAGCAAGTGCTGTCGGGAGCCTCGTTCGACCTCGATCCGCGGCTGGTGTCGAATTCGGTCGAGACCATGAAGGCATTTGCCCACATGAACCGCGGCGTATGTTTTCAATTTCGCAAGCCGGGCAAGTCGTCTGTCCCGCCTGGCAACATGGTGGCGTTGCCGCTCAGCGATCCCGCGTTGTCGGAGGCGAAACTCATCCTCGCCACCCGCCGCGGCCGCGTGCTGCCGATCGCCGCCGCAGCTTTTGTCGAACTGCTGCGCGCAGCGATGGCGTAAGAGGCGGCGGACTCTGCCGCCCGTGTGATGCGTTCCGGACTTACAGGTTCGAGCAGATCGCCATCGCGCCGGTGCGCGTGCAATTCAATCCGTGCTTGTTGGTGTAGCGGATGGTCATGTCGGCTGGAAATCGTAGAAACTCCCACTTTGCAGACACATCCGCGTTTTTGCGAATCTTTACACGCGAGTGAACTGCATTTGGCTCGCGCGAAGCAAAAATTCGTCTCGCGTAAACCCGCGATCTCTCAGGACAATTGCGAAGGAAAATGATTCGCTTTGACATTGCCTCAGCGATTTGAATAACGGCACTCAATCCTGTTCGCCGTGAAGGACATCAGCCGGTGACCCTGGCTGATCGGAACGGGATGCGGTGCCCGCGGGCGGCGGCTCGTCACTGCCACTCCCGGGCGGCTTCGGGCATCATGCTCGCCGGCATTACGACCGGTGCGTGAGGTGCTGTCACTGGACTGGGACAGGAGACAACGGATAACGCCCGTTGAAACCACGTCCCAGGAAGCCTGGCCTGAAGCTGAGCCTTGGGGACTGGCGTCCCTCTGGCAAGAGCCGTGGTGGAACGCCGATGGGCGAGCGCGCCTTGCAAGGCGCGAGCCGCACCGCAAGGTACAGAGGATTCGGAACAGCGTTCTTCGGCGTTCCGCTTTCCTTTTCTTCTTACGCTTACATGTCGTGGCTCCAAGCATTGATCGTGAGGATGCCAGTGACCACCGCCGGCATGCTCTGACGAAGATCGGTGCGGAGAGCGAAGCGTTTCGTGGCTTCTCATTGCTGGCGTGACCACACTCGCGCGCGAAAGCGCGTCGCGAGAGCGATGAAGCTTGCGACGGAGCAATACGATGTCTGGAGACCGATTAATTCCGCGCGATAATCTCGCGCTCGCCGCTGTGCACGACCGGGATCGCGGGCAGTTTGCCCGGACGGCGGCGCATCAGGCGCGAGGGGCGCCGGCGCGCAATGGCGGAACGGCGCCGGCGGCGCCCGGTCGGCTTTTCGACGCGCAAGGCGCCGAGCCTGGCAAACGGTTCACGCAGCGAGCCGTCATTCTCGGCGACCAGGAGCGGCAGCCCGAGCACGCGGCCCCAGGACTGCCATTCCGCCACGATGTCATCGCGCTCTGCGGAACGGTAAAGCGGCAGCGACAGCGCGGGATCGGCGTGTTCGAGCACGACAGCGATCGACGTCGGCCTTTGGCCGGTTTCGCCGTTCAGACGGATCGCCACGCCGCGATACGATGCGACCGGCATATTCAACGCCATGCGGATGCCGCGCACCGAGCGGCGGACCACCACGCGCTCGCGGTGCAGATCGACGATGCGCAGGCGCTCGTCGGCCGCATCGTCGGCGGCTTCGAATCGCACAGGCAAGGAGAAGGGGTCGAGCCGCAACGAGGCCCCCATCGCGTTTGCGCGATGGGGGACCCCGGCATGGCCCGGCCCGGCAGCAAGACTGCCGGCTTCCATTTGACGCCTCGAAAACTCCCGCCGGGCTGTTGCCGCCCGGTTGCCGTCACCTTGCCAAATGGCGGTCGCAATCGGCTTAAGATCGCTGGTTAAGGCGCGGTAGCAGCGGCGCTACCGCACCGCATGATTGATGAGTAGTTTCGCGCTACGGCAAATTGTCGGCGCTCGGGTTGAATCCGCTGTCTTTCAAGCACATCTTGCGCTGAGACCCAGCGCCACTTAAACCAATCGGCAACCCTGACAATGACCTCCCTCCTCGACCAATCCGCCCTTGCCGATCTCGCCGAGCGTCTCGTCGGTGCTGCAAAGCGCGCCGGCGCCGATGCCGCCGACGCCATCGCCGTGCGCGGCGTATCGCTGTCGGTCGAAGTGCGCGACGGCGCCGTCGAGGAATCGCAACGCTCCGAAGGCGACGATCTGGGGCTTCGCGTTCTTGTCGGCCACAAGCAGGCCGTGGTGTCGACCAACGATCTCATCGGCGCGGACTTCGATGCGCTCGCCGAACGCGCGGTAGCCATGGCGCGCGTGGCGCCGGACGATCGCTTTGCCGGTCTCGCCGACCCAGCGCTGCTCGCCAGGACATTTCCTGCGCTCGACCTGCTCGACCCCGACATGCCCACGGTCGGCGCGCTCGAAGCGCACGCACGCGAAGCAGAAGCGGCGGCGCTCGCGGTCCCGGGCGTCAGTAAATCAGGCGGCGCCTCGGCGTCGGCCGGCATCGGCGGCACGGTGCTGGTGACGAGCCACGGCTTTCACGGCGCCAGCATCGGCTCGCGTCATTCGATCGCGATGTCGGCCATCGCCGGCGACGGCACCGGCATGGAAACCGACTACGACTTCACCTCGACGGTGCATGCCTCCGACCTCGACAGCGCCGCAGAGATCGGCCGCAGCGCCGGCGAGCGGACGGTCGAGCGTCTCAATCCACGCAAGGTGTCGACGCGGCGGGTGCCGGTCGTTTTCGACCAGCGCGTTGCGAATTCGCTTATCGGACACGTCGCGAGCGCCGCCAACGGCGCCTCGGTCGCACGCAAATCGAGTTTTTTGCGCGAGAAGCTCGGCCAGCAGATTTTCGGCAGGACCATCGAGATCATCGATGACCCGTTGCGGGTGCGGGGCTTGCGCTCGCGGCCGTTCGACGCCGAAGGCGTCGCCACCAGTGCCCGCAAACTGGTCGAGGGCGGGGTTCTCAAGACGTGGTTTCTCGACAGCGCGACCGCGCGCGAGCTGAATATGCAAACCACCGGTCATGCCAACCGTGGCGTATCGTCGACGCCCTCGCCCGGCCCGACCAACCTGCATCTGGTCGCGGGAGATAAGAGCCCCGACGAATTGATCGCCGAGATCGAAGACGGCTTTTTCGTCACCAGCCTTATCGGCATGGGCGTGAACCTCGTGACCGGCGATTACAGCCGCGGCGCTTCGGGTTTCTGGATCGAGAACGGCAAGAAGACATTTCCGGTAAGTGAGGTGACGATTGCCGGACATCTGTCCGATATATTCAAAAGCCTTACGCCCGCCAACGATCTCGTGTTCCGCTACGGCACTAACGCCCCTACCGTCCGCCTGGAGGGCCTCACTGTTGCCGGTCAATGAGATCAGCCTGCAACAGCAAGCCGCGCACCTCGAAACGTGCGTGCGCGAAGCCGGCGCGCTTGCGCTGTCGATGTTCCAGAGGCCATTGAAAAACTGGACCAAGGGCGCCGCCTCCTCGCCGGTCTCCGACGCCGACATCGCTGTCGATAATCTGCTGCGCGAGCGGTTGATGAGCGTCGGCGGCATCGCCTGGCTGTCGGAGGAAAGCGTCGACGATCCGGTGCGGCTCAATGCGCGATATGTCTGGGTCGTCGATCCGATCGACGGCACGCGCGCCTATATCGCCGGGCTACCCGATTGGTCGGTGTCGGCCGCGCTGGTCGAGAGTGGCCGGCCGGTCGTAGCGTGCCTGTTCGCTCCGGTAAGCGCGGAATTTTACACAGCAGTCACCGGCGCGGGCGCGACCCGCAACGGCGCTTCGATCGCCACCGCGAAGGGAACCGGACTCGCGCAAGCGCGCATCGCCGGACCGAAAAGTCTTCTCGAACGGCTGCAGTCGGTTTCGCCGCCGTTCACCGTCATGCCGCGCACGCATTCGCTGGCGCTACGAATCGCCCGTGTTGCCGACGGAACCTTCGAAGCGGCATTTGCCGGCGGCAACAGCCACGATTGGGACCTTGCAGCGGCTGATCTTTTGGTGCACGAAGCGGGCGGCGCGTTGACGCCTTTCGGGGGCGGCACTGTGACCTATAATTGTCCCGTGCCGCGGCACGGGATGCTCGTCGCGGCCGGCAGGGATCGCCACGCGGCGCTCCTCGATATCATCAGGGAAGAACGCCTCGCATCAACCTGAAATCGCGGACCCGAGCGCGCGGATTTAAGTGTCATGGCGGATACCCCGGTACAACAACCCAAGCAACTCCTTCATCTGGTTCTCGGCGGCGAACTGTCGAACGTGGCGGACGTGCAATTCAAAAATCTCGACAACATCGACATCGTTGGTCTCTATCCGAACTACGCCGCCGCTTATGGGGCCTGGAGAGCCAAGGCGCAGGGCAGCGTCGACAACGCCGAGATGCGCTATTTCATCGTCCATCTGCATCGGCTGCTCGATCCTACAACGACCGCTCCGCCACGCTGAGACAAGGCATGCAGATTTGGCGGCGCATCAGCAGACAGCGATGGGCTAAAGTGGCGATTAGCGTCGCGGCCGCGGATATCTGTGGTTCGTGGTTTGAGAAACGGCACAATACCGCGACGCAGCGCGCCTATGAGCTTGTCGACAAGCCGCAGTCAACGCGACACTAGGGAGAGTGAGCGTGCCGGATCGCTTGCCTCTTGCATTGCGGCTTTACCAATTCGCTTCGTTCGCCGCGGCACCCCTGGCGGCTCAGCGATTTCTGGCGCGGCGACTCAATCGCGGCAAGGAAGATCCGGCACGGCTTGGCGAGCGCCGCGGCGAAGCAAGTGAACCGCGCCCGAACGGGCCGCTGATCTGGCTGCACAGCGCGAGCGTCGGCGAAATGCTCGCCGTGATTCCGCTTATCGAGCGCATCCGTGCGCAAGGATTTGCCGTGCTCGTCACCTCTGGCACGGTCACGTCGGCGGCGCTCGCCGAACATCGCCTGCCTTCGGGCGCGCTGCACCAGTTCATTCCGCTCGATGTGCCGCGCTATGTCGGGCGCTTTCTCGATCACTGGCAGCCGAATCTGGCGCTGTTCGTCGAATTTGATCTTTGGCCCAATCTGATCCTGGCCTCGGCCCGGCGCAAAATCCCGATGATCATGGTCAATGGCCGGCTGTCGGAACGCTCGTTCCGCCGCTGGCGGCTGGCGCCGGGCGTTATCGCCGCGCTGCTGTCGCGGTTCGATCTTTGCCTCACCCAATCGGCCGCCGACGCCAAACGTTACGGACAACTGGGCGCGCCCCGCGTCAGTTCGACCGGAAATCTCAAGCTCGATGTGCCGCCACCACCGGTCGATGACGCGGCCTTGCGCACGCTGAAATCGGTCATCGGTTCGCGCCCGGTCATTGCCGCGGCTTCGACACATGCTGATGAAGAAACCACCGTCATTGCGGTACATCGGCGGCTGCGGGCGAAAGTTCCGTTGCTACTGACCGTGATCGCGCCGCGACATCCGGCGCGCGGCGAGAGCATCGCGGAAATCGCCAAGGTCGCGGGCTTGTCGGTCGGGCTTCGCTCACGCGGCGAATTGCCGAATAACGGCATCGACATCTACATTGCCGATACGCTTGGCGAACTCGGGCTGATCTACCGGGTCGCGCCGATTGTCTTTATGGGCGGGTCGCTCGCCAGTCATGGCGGCCAGAATCCGATCGAGGCCATCCGGCTCGATGCCGCGGTGATGCACGGTCCGCATGTCTGGAATTTTGCCGAAATCTACGCCACGCTCGACCAGGCGGACGGCGCCAGGCTGGTGACCGACGAAGAGACGCTTCTGGCGGCATTGGGCGACTGGCTTGGCAATCCGGCGGCGCGCAAGGCAGTCGCAGAGGCGGCGAATAAGACAGTTCAGCAACTCGGCGGCGCGCTCGAGCGGACCCTCGCTGCGCTCGATCCGTACTTCATGCAACTTCACCTCGAACAGCGAGCCTCTTAGATGGGCATGCGCGAGCCCGCCTTCTGGTGGCAACCGGGTGGCGGAAGATTGCTCGCGCCACTTGGCGTACTCTACGGCGCGGTGGCCTCGGCGCGCATGGCAGCGCCAGGCGCGAGCGCCGGCGTTCCGGTAATCTGCCTCGGCAACCTCACCGTCGGCGGCGCCGGCAAGACCCCGGCGGCGCTCACCGTCGCTCATCTCCTGCTCGCCGAGCACGCGCGGCCGTTCTTCCTGAGCCGCGGTTACGGCGGCCAGACCGCCGGTCCGGTGCGCGTCGATTTGTCGTTTCATCACGCTGCCGACGTCGGCGATGAGCCGCTGTTGCTGGCCGGCCTCGCACCCACCATCGTCGCGCGTGACCGCGTCGCAGGCGCCCGCACCGCGCGGATCGGTGGCGCTGGCGTCATCGTCATGGATGACGGGTTCCAAAATCCCTCGCTTAAAAAGGACCTCGCAATTGTCCTGGTCGACGGCACGCGCAGCGTCGGCAACGGCCGGGTCATTCCCGCCGGCCCCTTGCGCGCCCCGCTCCAGGCCCAGCTTGCCCGCACACACGCCATCGTCGTCGTTGGCCCGGCCGACAACGCGGCAAGCGTCACGAATGCGGCCCGCCGCCGCGGCATCGCCATTTTCCACGCGCGGCTCGAACCCGATCACGGCAGCGCGGCCGCGCTGGGCGGACGAAAAGTGCTCGCCTTCGCCGGCATCGGTAATCCGGATAAGTTCTTTGCCACGCTTGCCGGAGCTGGCATTGCGGTGGCTGAGCGAATGAGTTTTCCCGATCACCATCGCTACACAGCGAGCGAGGCGAGCGAACTGCTCGCACGCGCCAGCGCGGCCGGTCTTGTGCTCATGACAACCGAAAAGGATCACATCCGCCTCAGCGGCGACCCGGTTCTTGCCGCGCTTGCCGCGCGGGCCAACGCATTACCGGTACGGCTTGTCGTCGAAGAGCAGGATCATTTCCGGCAGATCGTGCTCGATACGATGAAGCGGCGGTAGCTAGACGTTTCGTGGGTAGCCGTTCGCCTGCCGCTGCATGACGGCTTCAGGCGTGGCATAGGCCTCCTGCAAATCGACGCTCCAATAGCGCAACTCCTCGAGCGGAATTTGCACACCCGTCACTGCGCAGCGAACGAACGTGCCAGGCCGCACGACGCGAAAATCGCCGTCGAGATATTTGACGTCGGCCTCTCCGGGCACGGGGCTCGAACGGTCGGTACGATTGAGCAAGCAGCGCCTCCGGGGCGGGCCGTGTCCGATTCGCCGGGCGGCCCGCAATCGTCGCAACATAGTCATTCCCCTGGCGGGACGAAACCCTCTGACTTTTGATCACCGTAAAGCTGCGCCGGCGGCACGCTCGTGATAGATTGGGGTTGTCGGCCACCATCGGCAGCTTCGCCTTGGCAAATATGGGTTTTTGGAAAACTCTTGTTGCGCTTGCCGGGATCGCCTGTTGCACCGGCGCCCATGCCGCGCCGGCACAGGTCGATATCCCCGCCGAAGGCGTGACACTGCACGCCGCGCTCTACCGGCCCGACGGCGACGGCCCATTCCCCGCGGTAGTGGCGCTGCACGACTGTGGCGGCCTGACACATCGCCCCGCCACCCAATCACAGCTTTACGGCGAATGGGCCAATCTCCTTGTCGCCAAGGGTTTTGTCGTACTATTTCCGGACTCTTTTGGCTCGCGCGGGCTCGGCTCGCAATGTCGCGAGACCGAACGCAAAGTGCGGGCCCGACGCGAGCGTGTTGCCGACGCCAATGCGGCGCGCCGTTGGTTGCAAAGCCAAGGTTATGTCAAACCCGATCGAATTTCGGTGCTCGGCTGGTCAAACGGCGGCGCCGCCGCGCTTTGGACGGTGCGGCCGACCACCATGCCGCAAGACGGCAGCGCGGATTTCCGCTCGGCTGTCGCGCTCTATCCGAGCTGCCGACGCCTGCGCGAGACGGCGTGGAGCGCGCGGGTGCCGACATTGATCCTGATTGGCAGTGCCGACGACTGGACCCCGGCCTCGGTCTGTCAGCAGATGGTTGCCGGCGCCCGTGGCCGCACCGCCCACGCCGAGATCATCGTCTATCCCGGCGCATACCACGAGTTTGACCGCGCCAATACGCCGATCCGGGTGCGCACCGGATTGGCCAACACCCCCGATCCGTCGGGCAATGTGCACGGCGGCACCAATCCCACCGCGCGCAGCGACGCGCTCAAGCGAGTCAGCCAATGGCTGGCGCGTTAGCCCTTATTGCTGCCGCCCGCCCTGACCCGCCGCGCCAACGAACTCAGGAGAAGTGGCGATAGGTAGATGGGGAATTGCGCCAGCGCGAAATAGAGCCAGGTCAGATCGGGCAATGCCCCGCCGGTCGCCGCCAGCATCAATCCCATATTCCGCTGCGACGCCATCAGCCCCAGCACGAAAGCTCGCTCACGGCCGGCCCTGGCGAAAAGCAGAGCGGTCAGGCCCAGCACGGCGAAAGACAATGCGAACGTAAAGACTGTCAGGCCGATCATCGTCGCAGGCTCGGCCGCAAAGCGGGCCGCCACATCTTCCATCACGGCGGCGACGAAGATGAAGACGAGCAGAATATTCAAGCCATTGATCTGGTCGCTATAACGCAAAAGCGTCGGCAAGCCGACGAAGCGACGGGTCGCGACGGCAACCAGCAGAGAGCCGACGAGGATTGCGAACAGCTTGAGGCCGAGAGCGAGCGGCGACAATGTCAGCGCCGGGCCGACGAAGACGTAGGCGAACAGTGGCGCCGTCAGCGGCATGATTGCCGTGCTGGCCACTAATGTCGTCAGAACAAGCGTGGCATCGAGCCCCATGACGGCTGCAAATGCCGGCGCAGCCATCATCGGCGACGCAATCGCTTGCAGCATGATCGCCAGAAACAGATCAGGTGAACGGACGTCGAGCCTTGCCAAAAGGCAGCCCACACCAATCAAGCTCGGCAGCACAAGCGAGGTCCACGCCGTCGCCGCCAGTACCAGACCGGGCTTTTTGAAGTGGGTGCGCAGATCGAACGTGTCGACACGGACGAAGGCAATGCACAGCAATGCGAATATCGCCTCGGTGACGAACGGCCGCAACACCGCGTCGAGCGGCGGCACCACGATGGCCAGAAACACGACCGCGGCAATCGCCCGCGCGCCTTGGCGCCCGAGCCAGGCCAGACGCAGCCCACGGCGTGGCAAGAATCGACATTTTGCGAATACCCGCTATGCGCCGGCGAGCCGCCGCGCCAGCCACCCGCGTCTACAGATAACCTGTTCCCATTTCTGCGGCGAAACGCGCCGGCTCGCCTTCCCAGACGATGCGCGCATGTTCGAGCACATAGACGCGGTCGGCATGTGGCAGCGCGAAAGTGACGTTCTGCTCGCCGAGCAGGAGCGTGATTTGCTTGGTCTCACGCAGCCGTTCCAGCGCCTTTGAAATCTGCTCAAGGATAACTGGCGCCAGACCGAGCGTCGGCTCGTCGAGAATGAGGAGTTTCGGCTTCATCATCAGCGCGCGCGCGATAGTCAGCATCTGCTGCTCGCCGCCCGACAGCGTGCCAGCCGCCTGTTTCTGACGCTCGCGCAGGATCGGGAACAAGTCGAACAGCGAGGCCATTTGCGCGGCGCTTTCGGCCGGCGGCAGATGCTGGCCGCCGAGATCGAGATTTTCCCGCACCGTCATATCGACGAACAGTTCGCGGCCTTCGGGAGATTGCACGATGCCGTTGCGCGCGATGGTGGCCGCTGTGTTGCCGCGCAGCGGCGCACCCTCGCGCCGGATCTCGCCCGAATAGGGCAACAGGCCCGATATGGTATTGAACAGCGTCGTCTTGCCGGCGCCATTCAGTCCGACCACCGAGACGAATTCGCCGGCATGGACGTGCATCGACACGCTCTCAAGCGCCTGCGCCTTGCCATAAAAGACACTGACGTCCTTGACCTCGAGGAACGGCCTGTCGGTATCGCGGAACGAGGCTTCCGGGCGGGCCGCGGTCTCGAGGCTGCCACCGAGATAAACGCGCCGCACGGTTTCATTGCGCATCACCTCATCGGCGGTACCTTCGGCGATGCGCTCACCGACATACATTGCAATCACGCGGTCGACGAGCCGCGCGACACTCTTCACATTGTGATCGACGAGAAGGATGGCGTGCCCGGAGTCGCGCAGTTCGCAGATCAGGGCGGAAAATGCCTCGGTTTCCTTCGACGTCAGTCCGGCAAACGGCTCGTCGATCAACACCACCTTCGGATTGCGGGCGATTGCCTTGGCGATCTCGATCTTGCGCAGGTCGGCGAACGGCAATGTCGCCGGCCGCCTGTCGAGCACGCCGCTCAAGCCGACGCGCTCAGCGATGGCGCGGGCGTGCTGATCGACGGCCGGGTCGGCGAAGAGTCGTGTCAGCTTATCGGGCAACAGCGCGAGCTTGATGTTTTCCAGCACGGTCTGACGATGCAGCGGCCGCGAGTGCTGGAACACCATGCCGGCGCCAAGTCGTGCGATCCGATGCGACGGCCAGCCGGCGACCTCGATACCGCCGATGCGAACGGAACCGGCATCAGGCCGCTCGATGCCCATGATGAGCTTCATGACGGTCGATTTACCCGAGCCGTTCGGGCCGATCAGGCCAAGGATTTGGCCGCCCCGCACACTGAGCGACATTCCTTTCACGGCGACGAGGCCGCCAAAACGTTTGGTGAGGCCGGAAACCTCGAGATGAGCGGTCTCGGCCATGCTCAGCTATTTTCCCTGCTACGGGTAAGTAGGCCGAAAAATCCGCCCGGGAACAGCAGCACCACGACAAGCGCCATGGCGAATACGACGAAGTTCGCCAAGTCGCCGATCGGGCGCAACGCCTCACTCATGGCGATAATGAAAACCGCCCCAAGCACCGCCCCGAGGATGGTGCGCCGGCCGCCGAGCACCGCGGCGATGATAACCTGCACGCCGACCGTAATATCAACGAACGTGCCGACCGAGGCCGAACCCAGATAGAACACAAGCAGCGCACCGGCGAGACCGGAGAAAAACGCGCTGATGATGAACGCCGTCAGTTTGTGTTTGGTCACATTGAAGCCAAGCGCGCCGGCTTGCACGGCGTCCTGCCCGCTCGCCTGCAAAATAAGGCCGACCGGCGAGCGCGCCAGCGAGAACAGGATCGCGGCACTGATTGCCATGAACCAGAGCGCGATCTCGTAGTTCTTGGTGTCGCTTATGGTGATGACGTCGGGCACCGTCAGTCCGATCTCACCGCCGGTCAGGCTGGCATCGACAACAACGTAGTTTTGCAACATCAGCACCGCGACAAGCGTGGTGAGACCGAAATAAGGCCCGCGCAACCGCAGCGCCGGGAGCGCAAGAACCACGCCGCCGGCGACGGCAGCGAACGTGCCGGCGGCAACGCAAATCCAGATCGGCGGTTGATAGAGATTGTCGAGGATGCCTGCGGTATATGCGCCGGTCCCAATTAGAAACGTCGGGCCAAAGTTCACTTCTCCGGCGAAGCCAAACAGCAAATCCCATGCCATCGCGAAGACGCTGAAATAGAATGCGATCGTCAGCAGGCCGAGAATGTAGCCGGAGACGCCGAGCGGCAGAAATGACGCCACAACGACCATCGCCAGGACGACGAGAAGAATACGCGTGGTGGAAGAGAGGTGCATCTAGCGCCGCCCCAGCAAGCCGCGCGGGCGAACGTACATCACGGCGATAAGAAGCAGCAGCGCCGGAATAGTACGGTACGCCGGCGAAATGAGGTAGGCGGTGATGGTTTCGAGATAGCCGACGACATAGGCGGCAATTAGCGCGCCGGAGACGCTGCCCAGCCCGCCCAGCACCACGATCGAGAACGCACTCGCCGTCAGCGGCCCGACGCTATAGGACGAAACGCCAAGGAACATGCCGAGCAACACGCCGGCAATGCCGACCAGCAGACCATAGACCGCCCAGACCGCGATGTAGATTTGCGACAACTCGATGCCGAGCAGCGTCACACCGCGCGGATTCATAGAGGCCGCAAGGACTGCCTTGCCGGCGCGCGTGCGGTTCACCAGAAGCCACAGCACGCCGATGACCAGCCAGCATACGACCGCGGTGAAAAGCTCATTCTTGGGTGTGCGAACGCCAACGATCGACATCACGCCTTCGACGATCGGCGCCACGGTTTTGGCATTGTTGGTGTAGAAGTAGGCGATCAATTCCTGGATCATGATGCCCCAGAGCAGCGTCGCGGTAAGGATGAAAATCTCTTTTTCCTCCTCGCGGATTTTACGCGAGCGTTGCAGCGGGCTGACAATGACGAAATAGGTGAGAAGCGTTGCGGCAAAGCCGACGGCTACGCCGATCATGGCCCCGGCATAGGGCCCGGCGTGCAGATCGTTACCGGCGGCCCAGGCCGCGACGACGGCTGCGACCATCAATGCGCCGTGCGACAGATTAAGGACGCCGGAGACGCCGAAAATCAACGCAAAGCCCATAGCGCCCAGCGCATAGAGCGAGCTGATCGCGAAGCCGTCGACCAGGATCTGCCAGAAAACCACGCTCACGCAACAAGTCCCCGATCAAAAATTCTCCCCGCTCGCGAGCGCGGGCGGGGAGAATAAACGTCGTGCAGATCGGCCCCCCTTGTTAGTTGGCCGAACCGATCTTTATAAACTTGGGGAACCTCAGCTTGCCGTTGGCGACGTTCGCCGGCCACAGGTTGGTCTGCTTGCCGTCTTGCCATTGCAGCATCAGGCCGGTGATGGTGTCGGGACCGACTTTGAGAGCATGCGGATTGGGCGAATCCTTGCCCTTGAACTGGATGCGCCCGATGGTGCCGACATAGTCGGTTGCTTCGAGCGCAGTCACGAGCTTGTCGGCGTCGGTCGATCCGGCGCGCTTGAACGCATCGGCAAGATAATAGACCTCGTCATAGGCGGTGTAGCCGCAGTAGGACGGAAAGTTGCCGTACTTCGCCTTGAACGCTTTGACGAAGGGCAGCGTCTTCGGCGTCACCGCGACATCGGGTCCAGAGACGGCTTGGTACAACACACCTTCGGTCGCACCGTTCGTATCGTTCCAGAAGCTCGAATTGGTCGCTTGCGAGGAAATGCCGAACATCGGAATCGGCACTTCCTGCTGCTTCCACTGCACCGTCGGCTGCACGCCGACATGCGAGATGCCGGTAAGTATCACGTCGGGCTTTTCACCCTCGATCTTGTTGAAGATCGGCGTGAAGTCCGTCGTATCCGGCGAAAAGCGGATATGGTCGACCACCTTCAATCCGATGTCCGGCAGGCATTTGACATATTCGGCGTCGAGCGGCGTCGTCCAGGCCGCGTCCTCGCTCATCACAACGGCGGATTTCATGTGGAGCTGGCCGACCAGAAGATCCTTCGCCGCGGCACAAGTGGAGTCAGCGAGGCTCGTCGATGTCAGATAGCCGTGGAAGGTGTATTTCAGATTGTCGTAATCCTTGGCGATATTCTGTGTGATGACATCGGACGCAGCTCCGGGCGTCACCATCACTGTCTTCAACCGTCCGGTCCACGGTTCGAGCGCGAGTACGACCTCGCTGATGTAACTCGCAATGACCGCGTTGACGTGGTCTTCGTTCGCGGCGCGCTGGAAGGCACGCACCGATTCTGCCGCGGAAGAGTGATTGTCGTAAGAGACGATTTCGATCTTGCGGCCGTTAATGCCTCCCGCAGCGTTGATCTCATCGGCGGCGAGTTGGGCGGCCTGCGGGATCGACGAGCCAGCGACAGCCTGCGCCTCGGCGATGACACCGATCTTGATCGGTCCATTGTCTTGCGCGAATGCGGGCGTCGCCAGTGCAAGCGCGATAGCGCTGGCGCCGAACGCCGCAGACACAGCGCGACATCCAAGCTTACTCATTGAAATTCCTCCCTTATTAGTCCGCTCATCTGTCATGCAGACGACGGCTGGTGGCCACTCTATCGCATCGCTTTTGGCCGGCAAGGGCGATTTTGCCGCGCAATTCTAACCCTTTAGGCACAGTTGTGGCAGCGACGGCATTGCATGATCCGGCGCCGGCTAAGGCGCATCGAGGTGCCATGATCTGGACAATCGCGTTATGATCGGCATGGGGAGTGAACGCACCATGGCAACAGATAAAAATTCAGATCATTTCGATTACATCGTCGTCGGTGCCGGCTCGGCGGGCTGCGTTCTCGCCAACCGGCTCACCGCGTCGGGCCGCCATCGCGTGCTGCTGCTCGAAGCCGGCGGACACGACCGCCATTTCTGGATTCACGTCCCGCTCGGTTTCGCCAAACTGTTCAACAATGCCGCGGTCAACTGGCTTTATAAGTCTGAACCGGAACCGGAGTTAAACAACCGGCAGATCATTCAACCGCGCGGTAAGGTGGTTGGAGGATCAAGCTCGATCAACGGGCTTCTCTACATCCGTGGCCAGCACGAGGACTATGATCATTGGCGGCAACTCGGCAACGCCGGGTGGTCGTTCCAGGACGTTCTTCCCTATTTCAAGCGCGCCGAAGATCAGGAGCGCGGCGCCGACGATTTGCATGGCGTCGGCGGCCCGCTTTCTGTTTCCAATGTCGGGGAGCCGCATCCGCTTTGTGAAGCCTTTCTCGAAGCGGCCGAACAATCCGGCATTCCGCGCACCGACGATTTCAACGGTCCAAAGCAGGAGGGCGCTGGATACTTTCAGCTCACCGCAAAGAACGGGCGGCGCTGGTCAACGGCAGCCGGCTATCTCAAGCAGGCTCGGCACCGCCACAATCTTAAAGTCGAGCTCAACGCGCTGGCGACGCGAATTTTATTTTCCGGACGCCGCGCCATTGGAATTGAGTACCGCCAAGGTGAGAACCTGCGAACTGCCTATGCCGACGGCGAAGTCATTCTTTCCGGCGGAGCGTTCAATTCGCCGCAACTGATGCAACTCTCCGGCGTCGGACCCTCGGATTTGCTGCGCTCACACGGCATCGACGTGATCGCCGACATGCCGGGCGTCGGCTCCGACCTGCAGGATCATCTGCAGGTCCGCATGCAATTTCGCTGCAGCCAGCCAATCACGGCGAATGATGTCCTCAACAACTGGCGTCATCGTTACACCGCGGGCTTGCGCTATGTGCTCACGCGCAAGGGATTATTGGGTATTGGGGCGGGCTATGGCGGTGCATTCTTTAAGACCCGTCCCGATCTAGAGACACCGGATGTGCAGATTCACTTCCTGATCTTTTCGACCGAGTCCGCCGGCGCCAACGTGCACCCGTTTTCCGGCTTCATGGCATCGGTATGCCAGTTGCGGCCCGACAGCCGTGGCTATGTCCGGATCAAGTCTGCCGATCCCGCCACGCCGCCGGCAATCCAGCCGCGCTATCTCACGGCGCGAAACGATGTCGACACCATCATCGCGGGGTTGAAACAACTTCGCCAGATCATGAACCAGCCAGTGATGCGCAAGCTGATCGCCGAAGAACGTGCGCCGGGCGAGAAGATCGTAAGTGATGCTGACCTTCTGGAATACGCGCGCAACACCGGAACCACGGTTTATCACCCGACGTCGACCTGCCGCATGGGCCCCGATCCGTCGGCCGTGGTCGACGAGCGATTGCGGGTGCGCGGTTTCGAACGGCTGCGCGTCATTGATGCCTCGATCATGCCGGCGTTGGTGTCCGGCAATACTAACGCCGCCGCCGTGATGATCGGCGAAAAAGGCTCGGACATGGTGTTGAAGGACGCTGCCGCGAGCGCGCCGGTCGCCATGTCGGCGTGAAGAGGCGCCGTTCCGGCCGGACGGTGGTCAGCGCTTCACCTCAATAATGGGTTTGTCCTTCTCGACGATCATCACGCCGAGAAGGCGCATCGGTTCGGCGCCGAGCACGCGGCCGCCATGCCATTTCTCGCGCTCCACATATTGGGCGTCGCCGGCCTTCATGACGTGCATTGACTTGCCTTGGACCTCCGCCGCCCATTCGCCGGAAATCACGAAGTGAAACTCGTCGCCGTGATGGAAATGCAGCGGCACCATGGCTCCGGCAGGAACCTCGTAGAGATTGGCGATAACTTGCCGATTCGGCACGCCGGCGAGATCCATCCGAATTAGCGGTGTGACTTTGTTACCAGTAAATCCCCCTGGCGGTTGATCCTGGGCGTCAAGCCTTGGCGCTGCCATCAGGCCCGCAGCAAGAACCGCGGCGCAGCCGATGGCGCAGATCGCTTTTGTGTTCAACGTGAGCATTGATGTCTCCGTCTTCGACGCCATACAACTTTTGCCGGGTTGCGGCCGTTTGATAATCCGTTACTATTCGAACAGCTTGTTTAGCGGGACTGAACAATGCGTGGGACTGAGTTTGCCGAACTGGCGGCCTTTGCGGCGATCGCCGAACACGAAAGCTTCGCTAAAGCGGCGATGCGGCTTGGCGTGACGCGCTCAACGCTGAGCCAAAATCTCCGCGCCCTCGAAGAACGCCTCGGCACCCGCTTGATGAACCGGACGACGCGCAGCATCTCGCTCACCGAAGCCGGCGCGCGATTATTGTTCCGAGTTCGACCGGCGCTCGGCGAGCTTGCATCCGCGGTCGATCAAGTCCGCGATTTGCAGCACCAACTCGCGGGAACACTGCGTCTCGTCGTTCAGCCGCCGGTGGCCAACTTTTTTATCGGCCCAATGATGGCGCGCTTTCTTGCCGAATATCCGGGCGTTCGACTAGACGTTGCCGTCGTCAAGATGCCCGCCGACATCATAAGCCAAGGTTTCGATGCCGGCATCCGCCTTGGTGAACAGATCGAACGCGACATGATCGCATTGCGCGTGATGGATCCTCCGAAATTTCTAGTCGTGGCATCACCCGAATATCTGACTCGACATGCCGCGCCCAAGACGCCGCGCGATCTTCAGGATCACGATTGCATCCGCAATCGGCTGCCGAACGGGACGATTTTCGGCTGGCAGTTCGAGAAAAATGGCAGAGCTGTGCAAGCCAAGGTCGATGGCCGTCTCATCGTCGACGACATTGACCTGTCAATCCGCGCCGTCCTCGACGGAATGGGACTGGCCTATTTGCTGCAAGACTATGTCGATCGTGACATCGTAGCGGGCCGGCTAGTGCCGCTGCTTGAGGATTGGGCGCCGCCGCTATCTGGTTTCTATCTTTATTATTCGAGCCGCAGACAACTCAGCGGACCGCTTCAGGCGCTGATCGCGTTTCTCACCGTAGAATCGAAGCGACGCGGCCTGAAACGATCCAACGCGCCTGGACCGAGGATTTATCCCAACTTTCGTTTGATCGGCTCCGGAGGCCGGCAGCCGCGACGGCGGCAGCGTTAGGACGACCTGAGTCTTACCGTCTCGTCCCGATCAACTCCTCCGAGGGCATCGATCGCGACGCCGTAATCGCGCCGCGCTTCCTCGGCGGTGATCAGGCCGTCGAGCACATCGTCGCGCACGCTTTGCGGATCGCGGCTGCGCGGGTCACCGAAACCACCACCACCTGGCAGATGCAACTGGATGGCGTCGCGCGGCGGCACCGTCTGCCGGCCCTTCGGCCGGATCGGACGGCCCGATCGCAGCGCCACCGTCCCCGCCGCGCCGTTCTTGCCGCCATCGCGGCCTCGCGCCGGGTTCTTGACCCGTTCGAAATTGCACAACAGTGCGACCGGATTGGCGCCTGCGCCGCCAAGCTCGATGACCTGGCCGAGTCCGCCGCGGCGCTTGCCGGCGCCGCCCGAGCCCTCGCGGAATTCGCGGCGATGAAACACCACCGGCACCACGCTCTCGGTCGCCTCCACCGGAATAGTGCGCACGCCCGACGGAAACGACGTCGCGCTTAACCCATCTTTCTCCGGCCGGGCGCCGGCGCCGCCGCAGTGGAAAATCACCGACGAGAATTCCGGCAGTGTGCTGGCATCAGTGCCGTCTTCCACTTCGTCGACCAGCGAACCGCCGCCAAAAATTTGTGGATTCCACAAGGCGGATGCGCCCTCGGCTGGAACGCCGCCGGGGATGACCTGATGCAGGCAGCCGAACACCACGTCAGGCAGCATCTGGCCGACGGTGTGCCGCGCCGCCACCGGCCACGGGCGCTTCACATTGAGCAGGCAGCCTTCCGGCGCGCTGACGGCGATCGGCTCAAGCGAGCCGGCATTGTTCGGCACATCCGGCGCCACCAGGCATTTCACGCCAAACGCCGTGTACGCGAGGCAATAGTTGTAGACCACGTTGATACCGTAAGACGACGCCGACGATGTACCGTCGAAATCAATATGGATGCCGTCATCGGACACTGTGAGCGCGGCATTCAGAAGAAGCGGCTTCTCATAACCGTCAATCATCATGCTGTTGCGATAAGTGCCTTTGGGAAGGCTGCGGATGCGCGTAAGCGTCGCTTCACGCGAGGCTTCGAGTATGGTGTCGCCGAGCCGGTCGAGATTGGCGATCTCGAACTCGTCCATCATCTCGACAAGGCGGCGGCTGCCCTCGTCGTTGCAGGCCGCACAGGCATAGATATCGCCCTCGACTTGCAGCGGCTCGCGCACATTGGCGCGAACGAGCCGCAGCAAATCCTCGTTCATGCAGCCTTCGCGGGCGAGATGCATGATCGGAATGGCGACGCCCTCCTCGAACACCTGCCGGCCGTCCGGCCCCATGCCAAGGCCGCCGATATCGACGACATGAATCGTATTGGCGAACAGCCCAATGGCCCGGCCGCGATAAAAGCTCGGCGTCACCACCGTGATGTCGTGGAGGTGACCGGCGGTGAGCCAGGGATCGTTGGTGATGTAGTGATCGCCGGGCTTCATGCCGTCGATCGGAAACACCGCGAGGAAATGCTTTACGCCATTGGCCATCGAATTGACGTGACCCGGCGTGCCGGTGACGGCCTGGGCCAGCATCCGCCCGTGGCGGTCGAACACACCGGCGGACAGGTCGCCGGCCTCACGCACCGATGTCGAGAATGCCGTGCGGATCATGGTTTGCGCCTGCTCTTCGACCACTGCAATCAGGCGGTTCCACATGATCTGGGTATGGATTTGCGCGAGCGCGGCGTTGGGGCGGGCGACCATGAATCATCCTTCGCGGCGAACGAGTTCAATATAGCCGAACTTGTCGATATGCGCGTCGAACACCGGGCTCACCACGGTTGATGTGTCGTTCTCGGCGATCACGGCCGGACCGCTGATGCGCGCACCCGGCGCGAGATCGTTCCGCCAATAGATCGGCACGTCCTGGAATTCGCCGCTCACCGGATCAAATACCGGCCGGCGCGATTTTGGCTTCGGCATGGTCGATTTGGTTTCAATTGCGATCGCCAGCTCGCCTTCCGCCGACGCGTCAACCGAAATCACCCAACTCAAGATTTCGATCTCAACGCCAGGAATAGGCCGGCTATAGAGCCGCCGGTAGGCCTCCTCGAACATATCCGTGATGGTCGTGCGATCCGCCGCTGTGAAGGTGCGTACCGGAAGCCGCACCGCGATCTCATGGCCCTGGCCGCGATAGCGCATGAACGCCGAACGCTGTTCGGTAAGTTCGGCATCAGGAGCGCCCCGCCGCACGATCACTTCTGCCTCAGCACGCATTTCCGCCAGCAGGCGGTTTGCGGCCGCGGGATCGAAGCTCGACAGCCGCATCAAGCGACCGCGCACGATCTCGTAGGCGACCGGCGCGCGCAACAGCCCGACTGCGGAGCCCACGCTGGCATTGGCCGGAATGAGAATGCGGGTGATGCCGATCTTTTCTGCGACGCGCGCGGCATGCAGCGGCGCCGCGCCGCCGAACGCGATCAGGGTCCGCGGCCGCAAATCCTTGCCGCTTTCGATGGCGTGAACGCGCGCGGCATTCGCCATGTTCTCGTCGACGACTTCGCTGATGCCGAGTGCTGCGTGCTCGCCAGACAAACCAAGCTTGGCGCCGAGCTGAGCAGCGATGGCATTTTCGGCACCGGCTTTGTCGAGCGCGATCTTCCCGCCAGAAAACGTCGCCGGATCGATGCGACCAAGCGCGACGTCTGCGTCGGTCACAGTCGGTTCGGAGCCGCCGCGGCGGTAGCACACCGGCCCCGGTTCCGAACCGGCACTGCGCGGGCCGACGGCGATGCGGCCGAGCGCATCGACGCTGGCGATCGAACCGCCACCGGCGCCGATCTCGACCATCTCGATGACGGGTATGCGCAGCGGCAGGCCCGAACCCTTCGCAAAACGATAAATGCGCGCCACTTCGAAAGCGCGCGCCGTCTGCGGCCGAGCCTTGTCGATGAAGCATATCTTCGCGGTGGTGCCGCCCATGTCGAAGGACACCACTTGGTCTAGTCCGTGCTGCCGCGCGATGCAGGCAGCGAATATCGCGCCTCCAGCCGGGCCGGATTCCACGAGTCGCACCGGAAAGCGGATCGCCGTGTCGGTCGTCGTGATACCGCCGCCGGAGGTCATCAGCAATATCGGGCAGCGAAAGCCGGCGCGCGTCAGTTCGCGTTCGAGCTTGGTGATGTAACTGCCCATCAGTGGCTGAAGGTAGGCGTTGGCGCAAGCCGTGGAGAAGCGCTCGTATTCGCGCATCTCCGGCGAGACGTCGGATGACAATGTCACGGCGACGTTCGGCAGCCGGTGCGCCACCGCTTCCCCGACCCGGCGCTCATGATCCGGATTGGTGAAGCTGTGCAGCAAGCCGACCGCCACGGCTTCGATATCCTGTCCGGATAGCGTGTCGATAGCGCGGGCGATGCTGTCCGCATCGAGCGGCACCAACACATCACCCTGGGCATCGATCCGCTCGCGGATCGGCAATCGCAGCCGCCGCGGCACCAATGGCGGCGGCAGATCGATATTGACGTCATACTGTTCGAATCGATTTTCGTGGCGAATTTCGACGACGTCGCGGAAACCTTCGGTGGTCAGAAGCGCGGTCTTGGCGCCCTTGCGCTCGATCAGCGCATTAGTGGCAAGCGTAGTGCCGTGGATGATCAGTTTTATCGCACCGGGAGCGATGCCCGCTTCGGCGATGACAGCGGCCAGGATTGCAAGAACGCCCCCCTCCGGCGCGCGCTGCGTCGTCAGGCCTTTAGCCGTGTAGCGCCGGTTGCCGACTTCCAGCGCGACATCAGTGAAGGTGCCGCCGATATCGACGCCGACCCGGATTGCGGGGGATGCTGTCACGCGGCAACGCTCTCGCGGCTACGAACTACGCCGAAGTGTGACCTTGTCGAAAAACCGGCGGGCACTTTTCCGGATCATCCCCATCACGCTGCAAGATTGCCGAAGCGGATGAGATTTTCTTTCTGCTTGGCGTTGCGCGGCGCCAGTTTGAACAGCCGTGCCGCCGTGCCGCCGAGCACGTTGTGCTTGGCTCTCTCGGACAGAAACGGCAGGTCCCACACCGTCGACGGTAAATCGAAATCCCAATGCGGATAATCGGATGCGTACATGAGCTGCGTCTCGGCGTTGATCATGCGGAACGTGCATTCCAGCGCGATCATGTCGACGCGCTCCATCGGCTGCGAGGCGAAATACATGTCGCGCATGTAGTCCGACGGCTTTTTCTTCAAGAGCGGATATTCCGAAGAGCGCAGCAAGAATTCATGGTCGAGCCGCTGCATCAGGAACGGCACCCAGGCGAGCCCGCCCTCGATCCAGATCACCGGCAGTTTGGGGAAACGTTCGCCGAGCCCGTTGGTAATCCAGTTCGTCATGTGCAGGATGTTGTAGAACGGAAAGCCGAGCGCGTGCACGGATGCGAAACGGTTGAGCCCCTTGAACACGGGCTCGCCGATATTGACGGCAGAGTGGAAGGCAAGCGCCAGCCCGCGCTCCTCAACGGCACGAAATACCTTCATGTTGCTGTTGTGATGAATCGGCTGGTGACGCGCCGAGGTGACCAGAAAGCCAGTCACATTCTTGCAGCCGCCAAACTTTTCGACCTGGCGCAACGCCTCATCGGGATCGTTGATCGGAAGCGACAGCATCGAATAGAGTCGGCCATCGCCTTCGGGCAGCGCCTTCTCGGTGAGCCAGCGGTTATAGGCAAAGCACAGCTCGATCTCCATTTCGGTCGAAGGATGCAAGCCGACCGCGAGCAGCATGGTCGGGAACAGGCAGGAATAATCGACGCTCATCGCGTCCATCCAGCGCTGGCCGAGCTCGACGTCGCGCATTTTGCCGGCTTGGGTCTTCTCCGACGAGCGCAGCGGGTAGCGTGTGATGCGCCCGCCCATGTCCTGGAAACTGACCTGGCTCGGCATCAGCGTCTGCCGCCCCTTGGCGCGGCCGGAAAGCACGAGTTGCCGCAACACGTCGTTTTCGATGAAGGGGAGAAACTCGTCGTAGCACTCATTTTCGTAATGATGCGAATTGACGTCGGCGATCAGCATGTCGTCGAGATTGCGCTCATGGGCCTGCTTGCGGGCATGCGCGAGCAGCCGTTTGGTATTGAGCTCCTCGATCGGAACCCGGCGGCCGCGATCGGCAAGAAGATCCATGGCGTAGCTCCCAACAAGTCAGTTCTTCCAAAAAGACAAGCGCCGCGCCGACTTTCGTCAGCGCGGCGCCAAGATTGACGCGTTTTTACCAGAAAAGCCACACCGCAGGCGGCGATCCTGCCGATGCCGGGCGCAACTCCCGCGCCAGGCTCAGACTGCCGTCAGCGGCAATGGACGTAACCATGCCAGCCGCGCCAGCAGTGGTGATGCCAGCCGTAGCCGTGGCGCCAGTAGACCTGTGTCAGATTGCCTTGCTCGCTTGCTGCAGCCGCCGTAAGCGGTGCTATCGGTGCGGCTTGCGAAGTCCCAGAAACGGCCGCGAAGATCAAGCCCGCAACCGCCATCGCAAAGAAAGTCCGTATCATTTTCAGTTCTCCTTGGACGAACATTGTCCGCCGAGCGCACAACGCACGAACAAAATGGCGGTTCCACGACGCTGAAATGAATGGACAGACAGGATTACCATTTAGCCGAGATCGAAAAGCGTGCGCGAATTTGTCCGACCAATTTTGATTCGGTCGGCCTCGGCGATTTCTGTGGCATCAAACCATGCGCAGCCGTGAGCGTGATCCTCGAACGGATAGTCGACCGCAAACAGCACGCGATCGGCGCCGATCGTGAGGATCGCGTGGACCAAAGACTGCGTGCAGAAATTGCCGCTGGTGGTGATATGGAAATTGTTGCGGAAATATTCGGTCATGGTCCGCTTGGCGGGACGGTTAGGGACCTTGTTGAGACGGTGATCGAGCCGCCACAGGTCGAACGGGATGCGCTCGCCGAGATGCCCAATAACGATTTGCAGCGTGGGGAATTCATCGAACAAACCGCAACCCATCAATCGCAATGCATGGAGCGCCGTCTCGTCGGCGAAGCCCCACGGCGAGCCGATCAGCCAGGGATGACCCTCGTAAGCCTGCCGCCGGCTCGGCAGCTGGTCTCGCGGATGCAGATAGAACGGCACGCCGAGCCGTTCGACCTCGGCCCAGAAAGGCCGGTATTGCGGCAGGTCGTAATAAACCGCCGTATCGGCTGAGCCGAGTTGCGAGAAGCCGTTGACCAGCGCGCCCTTGAATTTCAAGTCGCGCACGCAGCGGATGAGTTCGGCTGCGGCAGCTTGCGGATCCTGCATCGGCAGTGCGGCCAATCCCGCGAAGCGATCCGGCCGTTTGGTGATCGCTCGCGCCAAGGCGTCGTTCGCGCGCCGCGCAATCTCGATTGCCTTCGCGGTGTCAGGAATGCCCTGGACGGCATTCGAGTTAAGCGAAATGACCTCAATCTCGATGCCGGTCTTGTCCATCTCGACAAGTCGCACATTGTGGATGTCCAGAAGCTTTGCCGACAGCCCCGACCAATAGCTGCCGGGATAGCGGCTCTCGCTCCCGGCCGTTTCCTCGATGCGAAAATGCTCTTCGACCGCGATCTTGCCCTGCATCGGCGGCGCACTCCCTTAACTAGAACAGCGTTCCCTGCCCCGGACCGCCGCTGCGACGGGTACGCGGCTTGCCCGAATCGGTCTCGGATTTGTCGCTCGACACCGCACCGTCAGCGCGCGCACCGACGCGGCCGTCGGAAAATTCGATCTCGAGCGGCATCCCTGCCGCGACGGCTGCCGCGGTGCGCAGCGGCTGCCCTGCCCCGTCGCGCACCAGCGCAAAGCCGCGCGCAAGCACGCCGCGATAGGAAAATGCCGCCAGCAATTGGCCGTCACGTTCGAACCGCGCCCGGCGCGCGGCGACGAAATTGACGATCGCGCGCTCGGCACGCTTGCCGATAAACGCCGATGCGCTCGCGGCGGCGCTCGACACCGCCGCGCAACAGATGCGGACTGAGCCGGCCGCCGATCCGCGAATAGCTGACGCGATGGATTTGCGCATTGGCGCGCAGCGCCCGCGCCAGCGCCGCCGCGGCATGATCGAGGCGCTGCCGCGGCAGCGCCAGAACCTCGTCGGCGCCGGGCAGCGCACGAGCCGCAGAGCGCAATTCGCTGCGCCGCGCCTCCTGATTGCGCCGCCACGACGAGAATGCGCGCCGTGCCAATGAATCGATATCGGCCAGCAATTCCGCACGCACCGGCACCGCCATCTCGGCCGCCGCAGTCGGCGTCGGCGCGCGCCGGTCAGCGGCAAAGTCGATCAGGGTGACGTCGGTCTCATGGCCGACGGCGGAAATGAGCGGGATCATGCTTGCCGCAGCGGCGCGAACCACGATCTCCTCGTTGAACGACCACAGATCCTCGAGCGAGCCGCCGCCGCGGGCGACAATAAGGAGATCGGGACGAGGCAGCGGTCCACCCTCCAGCAGTAAATTAAAGCCCTCGATGGCGGCCGCGACTTCCGCAGCCGAGCCTTCGCCCTGTACCTTCACCGGCCACAGCAATACGTGGCGCGGGAAGCGGTCGGCGAGCCGATGCAAGATGTCGCGGATGACGGCGCCTGTCGGCGAGGTAATGACGCCGATCACATTCGGCAGATACGGCAGCAGCTGCTTGCGCGCCTCGTCGAATAGTCCTTCGGCGATGAATTTCTTGCGACGCTCCTCGAGCAGCGCCATCAACGCTCCGAGGCCGGCAGGCTCCACGGTCTCGACGATGAGTTGATATTGCGAGCGTCCGGGATAGGTGGTGAGACGGCCAGTCGTCACCACTTCAAGGCCGGCTTCGAGCCTGATCTTGATGCGCGTTGCCGTGCTGCGCCAAATCACGCCGGCGATGCAGGCGCGGTCGTCCTTGAGATCGAAATAGACATGGCCGTTGCCGTGGTAACTGACCTTGCCGAGTTCGCCGCGGACGCGGACATAACCGTATGCGTCCTCGATGGTCCGCTTGAGCTGCGTCGATAGTTCGGAGACCGTCAGCTCCGGCAAGTTCAGGCGCGGCTCGTTCAAGGCTGTCGTTTCCTAGTGTCCTGCGACGCTCTCCAGCGCCGGGCATTCGCGCTTGTCATACGATTGATCGAATGGCGCAAAATTCGTCTTATCGACCACCACGGGCTTGAGCATCACTTCGCCCGGAATCGATTCCTTGCGGACAGTTCGTACCGCCATTTCAACGCCAATGCAGCCCTGTATGAAGGTATCGTAGTCGCCGCTGCCGATGATGTCGCCGGCTTTGATCAAATCCATCGCTTCGCGGCTGGCATTGATACCGACGACTAGAGACTTGCGTCCTGCCGCCTTCAGCGCGTCAACGGCACCGATCGCCATCGGATCGTTGGCGGCAAGAATGCCGTCCAATTGCGCAACGCTGCGCAGGAATTCGCCTGCTACCTGCTTGCCCTGCGGGCGCGCGTAATTGGCGGACTTGCCGCCGAGAAGCTTCACGTCAGGAAATTCCTTGATGATGTCGCGAAAGCCCTGGGCACGGCCGCGCGCGGTGAGGTTGTTGTCAGGCCCATCGAGGATTACGACGTTGCCTTTGCCGCCCATGGCTTTGATCAGATAGCGCCCGGTGGCGGCCGCCAGCGCGGCGTCGTCGGTGCCGACATAGCCCGCAACCGTGCCGCCGCTGAGGCGCTCGTTGACGTTGATCAGTGGAATATTCGCAGCGTTGATTTTCGCCACGGCGGCGCCGGCCTGGGTAAAATCGACCGGGATAAAGACGATGGCGTCGGGCTTGTCTTTGATAGCGTCGTCGACCAGCTTGTTCTGTTCCGCCACGCTATCGGCGGTCGACGGCACGTAATTGATCACCTGCCCGCCGAGATTCCTGGCCGCGATCGCGGCGCCAGCGCGAAGCGCGGCGAAGATCGGGCTGTTTTGGTTCTTGGTCAAAACCGCGATGGTTTGCGCTTTGGCGCACGGCGATCCGATCGCACTCAGCAGCAGCGAGCAGGCGATGCCGGCGACAACACGGGTGGTGGACGGCGCGGGAGATTCCATGGGCTTTTCCAGGCTACCCGATTAGTGTTGTCTGTCGCGGGCGTGGGTCAAGCCCCCTCCTCCTGCAATTGCGCCAAGGCATTCCGGCACATGAATATATTGCTTCTTGGCTCCGGCGGCCGCGAGCATGCACTGGCCTGGAAAATGGCGGCAAGCCCGCTGACTGACCGGCTTATCTGCGCGCCGGGCAATGCCGGCATCGCGCGCGAGATCGAGTGCGTGGCACTCGATTTCGCCGACCATGCCGCGGTGATCGCCTTTTGCCGCGCCAACGGCATCGATCTGGTCGTGGTCGGCCCGGAGGCGCCGCTCTGCGCCGGCATCGTCGACGATCTGGAAGCCGCTGGCATCAAGGCGTTCGGTCCCAGCAAGGCCGCGGCACAGCTTGAGGGCTCCAAGGGCTTCACCAAGGATCTGTGCCGGGCGAATCATATTCCGACCGCAGCCTACGAGCGTTTTCGCGCTGCCGAACCGGCCAAAGCCTATATCGCCGCACACGGTGCGCCGATCGTGGTCAAAGCCGACGGTCTTGCCGCCGGCAAGGGCGTCGTCGTGGCGCAGAGCGTTGCGGAGGCGCAAGCCGCCGTCGACATGATGTTCAGTAGCAGCCTGGGCGAGGCCGGTGGCGAAGTGGTAATCGAGGAATTTCTCGACGGCGAGGAAGCATCCTTCTTCGCGCTGTGCGACGGCACGACCGCGATCCCACTCACTACCGCTCAAGATCACAAGCGTGCCTTCGACGGTGATCAAGGACCTAACACCGGCGGCATGGGCGCCTATTCACCGGCACCAAATATCGATGCCGCCTTGTCGGCACGGGTGATGGCTGAAATCATCGAGCCCACATTACGCGCAATGCGGGCGATGGGTGCACCGTACAAAGGCGTGCTTTATGCGGGACTGATGATCACACGCGATGGCCCAAAGCTGATCGAATACAATGCGCGCTTCGGCGATCCGGAAACGCAGGTGCTGATGCTGCGCCTGATGTCGGACCTTGTGCCCGCGCTGCTCGCGAGTCGCGATGGTCAGCTCAAATCCTTCGACCTCCGATGGTATCCCGACCCGGCATTGACCGTTGTGATGGCAGCCAAAGGCTATCCCGGCGTTTATGCGCGAGGCTCGGTGATCGAAGGGCTCGAAGATGCGGCCAAGGTAGAAGGCGTGCAGATCTTCCACGCCGGCACCATGGCGGACGGCACAAAAATCCTCGCCAATGGGGGCCGCGTGCTCAACGTGTCGGCCATCGGCAAGACGGTGAAACAGGCCCAGGCAAGGACCTACGAGGCAATCTCCCGCATCCGCTGGCCCGAAGGCTTCTACCGTCACGACATCGGCTGGCGCGCCATCGAGCGCGAGCCGCACTAATGCCCGACCTCGCCGACCTCTATCCCGGTTATGCCTCACGCTGGATCGACACGTCTGCCGGCAAAATTTTTGCCCGCACCGGCGGCAGTGGACCGCCGCTCCTGCTGCTGCACGGCCATCCGCAATCGAATGTGATGTGGCACCGCGTGGCGCCGATGCTCGCACCGCATTTCACGCTGGTGATCGCCGACCTGCCCGGCTACGGCTGGTCTGCGGTACCCAACGCCGACGCCGATCACGCGCCCTATACAAAGCGCGCGATGGCGGCGACCATGATTGAAGTTATGGATAGGCTCGGCTTCGCCCGTTTCCGCCTCGCTGGCCACGACCGCGGCGGAAGGGTTGGCTATCGGCTGGCCCTCGATCATCCGGGCCGCCTCGAACAGCTCGCCACGCTTGACATCATCACCACCTGGGACATGTGGCATCGCATCGATGTCAGACTTGCCTCGCGCGCGTGGCATTGGATGTTTTTGGCGCTGCCGGCGCCTTTTCCTGAAACGCTGATCGGCCACGATCCGAAGTTCTTCTTCGACTCCCGCGCCGCCGCCGGCGCCAAGGCAAAGCAGGTATCGATCTTCGATCCGCGCGCGCTGGCGCATTATCACGCCGCCTATGAAGACCCGCTGCACATTCATGCCATGTGTGAGGATTACCGCGCCGGCCGCACCACCGATCTTGTCCATGACGATGCCGATCACGCCGCGGGAAAGAAGATCGGCAGTCCTGTGCTGGCGCTGTGGGGCACCGGCGGCCTGCCGGGTAATGCCGGTATCGATGTGCTCGCTTGCTGGCGCGACTGGACCGCCGACTTGCGCGGTTTTGCAATCGAAAGCGGACATTACCTGCCCGAGGAGAACCCGCATGCTACCGCGGGGGCATTGCTGGAATTCTTCGGCGGGCGCTAAAATTCGGCGTTATGACGACAATCGATCGCCAGAGCGCCTTTTCCGGGACACGCGAGGTCGCTGAGCGGCTGCGGTTCGATGCAACGCGGCTTGAGCACTACTTGGGCGAGCACGTGCCCGGCTTCGCCGGCCCGATCGTTGTGAGCCAGTTCAAGGGCGGTCAATCCAATCCCACCTATCTCTTGGAAACGCCATTGCGGCGCTACGTGTTGCGGCGCAAGCCGCCCGGCAAACTCTTGCCGTCCGCGCACGCGGTGGATCGCGAGTACCGTATCATTAGCGCGCTGCATGGACAGAATTTTCCCGTTCCCGAGCCAGTGGTCTTTTGCGCCGATGAAAGCGTCGTCGGCACGGCATTTTTCGTGATGGCTCACGTCGAGGGCCGCGTGTTTTGGGAGCCGCAGATGCCGGCGTCAAATCCCGCCGAGCGGGCACAGGTCTATGACGCGATGAACGCGACCATTGCGCGACTGCATACATTCGAACCGGCGGCGATCGGACTTGCCGATTACGGCCGCGGCGAAAATTACGTGGCGCGCCAGGTTGAACGCTGGTCGAAGCAGTATCGCGCCTCGGAAACGCAAATAATCGAGGACATGAACCGGCTGATCGACTGGCTGCCGGCGCATTTGCCGCCGCCGCAGCCGCCCCGCGTCGTGCACGGCGATTACCGGCTCGACAATGTCATCCTCGCGCCGGACGAACCGACGGTCGCAGCCGTGCTCGATTGGGAATTATCGACGCTCGGCGATCCGCTGGCGGATTTTTCCTACCACCTGATGCAGTGGCACATGCCGCCGTCCGATGCCGGCACCGGCTCGCTGATCGGCTTCGATCTTGCCGCGCTCGGCATCCCGGCGCGCGACGCATATGTGGAGAGCTATGTGGCGCGCACCGGGCTCGACCCGCGACCGCACCTGGCGGTCTATTTCGCCTACAATTTCTTCCGTATCGCCGCGATCTTGCAGGGCATCGCCGGGCGCGTGCGCGACGGCACCGCGACCAGCGCCTTCGCCGCGGCAAAGGGCGCGCTAGTGCCAGCATTGGCCGCGAGAGCCTGGGACTTCGCCGTACAGGCAGATTCATGAGAGTTTTTTTGGCATGAAGACGTTTGCGCTCGCGCTCGGCGGCGGCGGCGCGCGGGGGCTGGCCCATATTCCGGTGCTTGAGGCGCTCGACGACATGGGCCTTAAGCCAACCGCGATCGCGGGCACTTCGATCGGCGCGCTGATCGGCGCGGCCTACGCAGCCGGCATGGACGGCAAACATATCCGCCGTCACGTCATTGCCGCCGCGCACAACAGGACGGAGACGATGGGCCGCCTGATGGCGGCGCGCGCCGGCACGCTCGCCAGCGTGTTCTCCAAGGGCTGGAGCCAGGCAACGCAAATGGATGCCGAAAAATTCTGCGCGCAATTCTTGCCGCAAGAAATACCCGCGGATTTTTCTGCGCTTAAGATCCCGCTCACCGTCATCGCGACCGATCTACATCGCCGTCAGGAAGCGGCCCTGACATCGGGCCCGCTTTATCCCGCACTGGCTGCATCAATGGCCATTCCCGGTCTGTTTCGCCCGGTAGCGATCGGCGACACTATTCTGGTGGACGGCGGTGCCACTAATCCGCTGCCGTTCGACCGGCTGCACGGCGCCGCCGACGTCACTCTGGCCGTCGATGTATTCGGTAGCCCGGATACGACACGAAATGATTTGCCGGGCGCCTGGGATAGCATGTTCACGGCCTTGCTCATCATGGGTTCGACGATCGTCGCCGCCAAGCACAAGAACGCCGCGCCCGATCTCGTGATCCGGCCCAACATCGCGATTTTCCGCATGCTCGATTTCTATCAGGCGAGCGCCATCCTGCGCACCGCCGACATGGTGAAGGATGAAGTGAAGGAAAAGCTCGTCGCGCTGCTGGCTTGCGTCAACGGCGCTTGCGGAAGAACTCCTTGAGCAGCGTGGCGCCTTCCGCCTCGGCGATGCCACCGTAGACTTCCGGCCGGTGATGACAGGTGGGAGAGGCAAAAAGCCTCACGCCGTTGTCCACCGCGCCGCCCTTGGGATCGGCGGCACCGTAATAGAGCCTTCGAATGCGGGCGAAGGCGACGGCGCCTGCGCACATTGCGCACGGCTCCAGCGTGACATAGAGGTCGCAACCGTCGAGCCGTTCGGAGCCGAGCAACGCCGCCGCTTGACGGATGGCAATGATTTCAGCATGCGCCGTTGGATCGCGGCCGCTGAGCGTGCCGTTGCCGGCACGCGCCAGAACCTCGCTGCCGCGCACGACGACGCAGCCGACCGGCACCTCGCCGCGGCGGCCCGCGGCGCGGGCCTCTTCCAGCGCCATATCCATGAAACTCGGCATGGTTTGGAATCTTCACCGTCATGCCCGGCCTTGTGCCAGCCATCCACGTCTTTATACACCTCAACGAGCGAAAACATGGATGGCCGGGAAAAGTCCGGCCATCGCCGAAACGAAAACCCGTGGTCAGCGAGAACGAACACAAATCCGGCGAACGCATCGCCAAGGTAATCGCCCGCGCCGGACTCGCCTCGCGTCGCGAGGCGGAGCTTTGGATCGCGGCCGGACGTGTCGCCATCAACGGCAAGGCGATCGCCTCGCCTGCGCTCAATGTCGGCGAGCAGGATCGCGTCACTGTGGACGGCGAGCCGCTTCCCGAACGCGAGCGCACGCGACTGTTCCTCTATCACAAGCCGCGCGGGTTATTGACCACGCGCGCCGATCCGCAAGGGCGCCCTACCATCTTCCACCGCCTGCCGGTCAACCTGCCGCGCCTGATCAGCGTCGGCCGGCTCGACTTCAACACCGAGGGCCTTCTTCTTCTCACCAACGATGGCGCACTGGCGCGCGTGCTGGAGCTGCCGGCGACCGGCTGGCTGCGGCGTTACCGCGTGCGCGCCCATGGCGTAGTTACTCCAGCCCAGCTCGAAGCGCTGCGCGAGGGCGTGACAGTCTCGGGAATCCATTACGGCGGTATCGATGCCGCGATCGAGCGCACGCAGGGCTCGAACCTTTGGCTAAGTTTTGCCATCCGCGAGGGCAAAAACCGCGAGGTGCGCAATGTACTCGGTCATCTCGGCCTTGACGTCACGCGGCTCATTCGCGTCTCGTTCGGCCCGTTCCAGCTTGCCGAACTCGCGGAGGGCGCGGTCGAAGAGGTGCGCACGCGGGTGTTGCGGGAGCAACTCGGGACCAAGCTCATCGGGCTTTCTCGTGCCGACTTTTCCGCGCCGACGATCGCGCGCGACGCCCCGAAACGCGATGCCCCGGCCGCCAAAACTCCACAAAAGCCCGTCCATCACGCCTGGCGTGCGCACGAGGAACAGCGGCCGGGCAAAAAACTGCAGCGCAAATATCATGGGGCGCGCCGCGGCGGCAAACAGCCAGCCGTGCCGGGGGCAGCCGACAAGCGCAGCGATGCGGTCACCGATCGCAAGGGCCACTTTATTGCCGTCGAGCGGTTTGGCCAGGCGCCGGTGCGCGAACCGCCGCTCAAGGAAACCGACAAGCGCGGCCGCTTTGGTCGGCGGCGTGCGTCCGCCGATCGCTCGTCCGGACCGCGGCCGCGCGGGCGGCGCTGATGCGCGTCATCGGCGGCAGCTTGCGCGGGCGCGCGCTGGCCGCGCCGAAGTCGCAAAGTATCCGGCCGACCGCGGACCGGTTGCGCGAAGCCCTGTTCAATATCCTTGTTCATGCCTATGACGATCCGATTGGCGGCGCACGGGTGCTCGACCTCTTTGCCGGCACCGGTGCGCTCGGCATCGAAGCGCTGTCACGCGGCGCGGCCTTCACGCTGTTCATCGACGACGGCGCCGAAGCGCGTGCGCTCTTGCGTGAAAACACCGCATCGCTCGGGCTCGGCGGCACTTCGCGCATTTTCCGCCGCGATGCCACCAAACTCGGACCGGCGCATCCCGTCGAACCGTTCTCGCTCGCATTTCTCGATCCGCCCTACGGCCAACAGCTCGCCGAAAAATCTCTCGCCTCGGCGCGTGCAGGCGCATGGTTCCCACCCGGCGCACTAATCGTGGTGGAGGAAGCGGTAAAGTCCGCCTTCGCGGCCCCTGAAGGTTTCACGGAGCTTGAACGGCGCCGCTACGACGACACGGAGTTCGTGTTTCTGCGCTTCGCTAATCCGGCGTGATGCCGGCGGCCTTGATCGCGGCGCCCCAGGTTTTGATCTCGCTCTCGACGAAGCTCTGGAGGTATTGCGGCGTGCGATGCTCCGGCGGCGGCAGGCTGGCGCCGAGCTCGCGCAATCGCAGCTGCACGGCTTGCGTATCCATGGCTGCAAGCAATGCTGCGTTGAGCTTGGCTACGATCGGCGCGGGCGTGCCCTTGGGCAGGAACACCGCGTTCCAGCTCATGGCGTCCACGCCCTTGAGGCCCTGCTCTTGAGCGGTCGGGATGTCGGGAAACGCCGGCGAGCGAGCGCTGCCGAGCACCGCGGGCGCCTGCACCAGGTGGCCTTGAAGCTGCGCCATGGCAGTCGTGATGGTCGGACACATGTAGTCGATGCGGCCAGCCAGCAAATCCTGCATTGCCGGCCCAAGGCCGCGATAGGGCACATGCGTTATCTCGACGCCGATGGCTACATTCAGCAAAGCGCAGGCGAGATGCGATCCGGAGCCGGTACCGGGCGAGCCATATTGCATCTTGGCCTGGTTTGCCTTCGCGTAGGCGATGAAATCCGGCAAATTGGCCGCAGCTATACCGGCGCGCGCCGTCAGGATGAGCGGCTGTTGCGCAACCAGCGCCACCGGCGCGAAATCGGTAGCGCCGTCGTAGGGCGGCGTCTTGTGCAGAAGCTGCACTTGCGCGCTCGGCGATTCACCGCCGAACAGAAGCTGATAACCGTCCGGATCGGCCCTGGCGATGCGCGTACCGCCGGTCATGCCGCCAGCGCCGGGTACGTTTTCGACGATGACTTGTTGGCCCAAAATTTGTGAGAGGCTTGCGGCATAGACGCGCCCCAGTGTGTCGTACACACCACCTGGCGCGAACGGCACCACCATGGTCACCGGCCGTGTCGGCCAATCCTGTGCCCGTGCCGGCATGCCTGCGGCCATGACCAACGCCATCGCCATGAAAATTATTCTTCGATCCATGTGTTTCCTCATCGTCGAGACGATAACCGCTTTTGCCGCGGCTGTTTTCGTGATTCGATTGCGACTTAGCGCCGCCCGAACAGCCGCTCGATATCGGTGAGTTTCAGCTCGACGTAGGTCGGCCGACCGTGATTGCACTGGCCGGAATTCGGCGTTGTTTCCATTTCGCGCAACAGCGCATTCATCTCCTCCGGCTTGAGGCGGCGGCCGGCGCGCACCGAACCGTGACACGCCATCGACGATGCCACCTGCATGAGCCGGCGTTCGAGCGGCAGGCTTTCGTCCCATTCGCTCATGTGTTCGGCCAGATCGCGGACCAGGCCCGCGCCGTCGATCTCGCCGAGCAGCGACGGCGTCTCGCGCAACGCCACTGCGCCGGGGCCGAATCCTTCAAGGACGAGGCCGAACTGCGCCAGTTCGTCGGCGCGCGCTGCAAGGCGTTCGACATCGGCCTCATCAAGTTCGACGATCTCCGGGATGAGCAATATCTGGCGCGCAACACCAGTTTTGTCGATGGCGGCCTTGAGCCTCTCGTACACGATGCGTTCGTGGGCGGCGTGCTGGTCGACGATCACCAGGCCATCGCGGGTCTGCGCGACGATATAGGTCTCGTGCACCTGGCCGCGGGCTGCGCCGAGCGGATGATCGGGGACTTCTGACTCCGGTGCGGCGAATGCGGCGGCTACCGCCTCGGCGCGCAGATCGGCCACGGGAGCCCCGACGTCGAACGCAGCTTGTTCGGCTTCCGCCAAGCCGGCGCCGTGCGAAGTCGCATAGGGGCGTGATGCCGAGGCGCGCCAATCCCAACCGCGGCCGGGTCCCGGCCTTGCTCCACTCGCGCGGGAGGGAAAGGGTGCGGGCGCTGGCCGAAATGCCGAAATCGTCGCTGAACCTCCAGTGCTCGCCGCGCGGGTGCCTTCGCGCGCCAACGCGTTCTTCAGCGCACTGACGATCAACGCGCGTACCAGGCCGGCATTGCGGAAACGCACCTCGGCCTTGCTTGGATGCACATTGACGTCGACTTCGCGGGCGTCGAGCGTGACGAACAGTGCGACAAGCGGATGGCGGTCGCGCGGCAGATAATCGGCATAGGCGCCGCGCACCGCGCCGAGCAGGAGCTTGTCGCGCACCGGGCGGCCATTGACGAAGAGATATTGGCCGAGCGCATTGGCGCGGGTCAGCGTCGGCAGCGCCGCAAAGCCTTCGATGCTCACTCCCTCGCGTTCGGCGGCGACTTCGACGGCGTTGGCGCGGAAATCCGGGCCGAGGATATCGCCGAGCCGCGTCAGCCGGCCGGTGGTGCCTGGCAGCGCCGCAGCAAAGCTCACTGGCGAGCGCTCCTCGCCGGCAAGCGTAAAGGCGACATCGGGCCGGCTCATGGCGAGCCGACGCACTACCTCGCGCACGGCTTCGGCCTCGGTCCGGTCGAGCTTGAGGAACTTCAGCCGCGCCGGCGTGGCATAAAACAGATCTCGGACCTCGACGCGCGTACCGGCGCCGAGTGCGGCCGGTTTGACGTCCGACTTCGCCCCCGCATCAACTTCGATGCTCCAGGCGTGAGGCTCGGCGGCGTGTCTCGTCGCGATCGACAGCCGCGCCACGGCGCCGATCGACGGCAAAGCCTCGCCACGGAACCCGAGCGTACGGATCGAGACCAGATCGTCATCGGCAAGTTTCGAGGTGGCGTGGCGCTCGACCGAAAGTACCAAGTCGGCGCGCGGCATGCCCTCGCCATCATCGGTCACGCGGATAAGACGGCGGCCACCGCCGTCGGTGAGGACATCGATGCGGCTCGCGCCGGCGTCGAGTGCATTTTCCAAAAGTTCCTTGACGACGCTCGCCGGGCGCTCGACGACCTCGCCCGCGGCAATGCGGTTGACGGTGGCTTCGGAAAGCTGGCGGACGGGCATGAGCGACTCGATGAGTGATACGCCGGAGTTCTAGCGACGCCCATGCCCTAACGGGAGGGTCCGCGCCGATTCCGTACCCGCTATTCGCTAGTCGAACGACGGTTTGGCGTGGCGCAAATGCTTGACGCCGGCGCGGCGCTTCTTGCCTTCGATGCGGCGCTCGCGCGAGGCCCTCGTCGGCCTGGTCGGCCGCCGCTTGACCGGGACGATTGCTGCCTGCCGGATCAGATCGATGAGCCGATTGAGCGCATCGGCGCGATTGCGTGCCTGAGTGCGATGGCGTTGCGCAATAATGACCAGCACGCCATCGTTGGTCAGTCGCGAACCGGCGAGCCGCTCGAGGCGCTCGCGGACGTCATACGGCATCGACGGCGAGTGCCGCACGTCGAAGCGAAGCTGTACCGCGGTGGAGAGTTTGTTGACATTCTGGCCGCCCGGTCCTGAGGCGCGCACGAAGCTTTCTTCGATCTCGCGCTCGTCGATGGCAATGTGGGGGGTGACATGAATCATGGCCGCGTCATTGTCATGCTCCGTAGAGGCGGAGCATCCAGTAATCCCCGGATTTTGGATTATACATGAAAATCCGGGATTACTGGATCATCCGATGGAGCTTGTCATCGGGCGGACCCGTTGGCGGATGATGACAGGAAGGTACTTAGTTTGCGGTCGCGCCCGTTGAAGCGAGTCCCTCCGGCTTGCCGACCACGGTGACCAAAAGTCCACCGTCGAACAGGCGCTTAGCGACGCGCTTGGCATCGTCGAGGGTCACCGCATTGATCATCGCCTGCCGCCGCGAAATATAGTCAATGCCGAGATCGTCGCGCTGCAACTGCACGAGCAATGCGGCGACTTTGCTCGACGTATCGAGATTGAGCGCGAACGAGCTGTTGAGGTACGACTTGGCCTTGGCAAGCTCGTCGGCGGTGGGGCCATCGGTAGCGAGGCGATGGATTTCCTTTTGGATCAGATCCAATGATTCGCTGGCATGATCGTCGCGTGTCGCGGTCGAGCCGAGGAACAGCGCGGTGTGTTCGAGCCACAACAGGCTGTCGTAGACAGAATAGGCCAGCCCCCGTTTCTCGCGCACTTCCTGATAAAGGCGCGAGGAAAAAGAGCCGCCGCCGAGGATGTGGTTGACCACATAGGCGGCCATGAAATCCGGGTCCTTGCGCGCGATCCCGGCGCCGCCAAACTCGACCACCGCCTGTGGCACATCGAGATTGACGACGACGCGGCTGCCGAGACCGTGTGGCGACACAGCCTCGATCGGAACGAGGTCCGGCTTCGCCGGCAAGCCGCCGAACACGCGGTCGAGCATGGTCTTTGCCGTCTCTGTGTCGATATCGCCGACAATGGCAACCTTGAGATTGGCGCGCGCCAGAACCCGCTTCGTATAGGCCCGGAGATCGTCGATAGTGACGGCCGGAACTGATTCCAGTGTCCCGCTCACCGGCCGGCCGTAAGGATGACCGGCAAACGCGGTCTCCCACCAACGCCGGTTCGCGATGTCGCCGGGGCTCGTTGATGCCCGTCGCAGCCCTGACAGGATTTGCGCGCGATTAAGTTCGACGTCGTCGGGATCGAAACGCGGCGCGTTCAGTCCGAGCCGCAAATCCTCGAACGCTTCGTCGCGGTTTTCCGTGAGCGTGCGTAGCGAGCCGTGAATGTTCTCGCGGTCAGCGCTGAAATTCAATTCGATCGCCTTGCGTTCGAGCCGATCGTGAAACGTCTTGGAATCGAAATCGCCGACGCCATCGTCGAGCAGCGAGGCAACAAGCTCGGCGGTTCCAGCCTTGCCGGCAGGGTCCTGCACCGCGCCGCCTGAAAACGAAAAATCGACGGCAATGAGCGGAACGGCCGGCTCACGCACCAGCCAAGCCTCGATGCCACCGGGCGACACGATGCGTTCGATCGTTGTCGCCAGCGCCGGCGCCACGGATGCGGTGAGCGCCATTAACGGCAGCGCAATCGCAACGACGCCACGCCGCAGCAGAGGTCCGGCACCCGCGGGCGCGTCAGGGCACAATGCAACCTTCACGAATGCTTCTCCTCGGACTGCAGACTGTTGACAAGATAACCGGTCACCGAATGGCGGCGGTCGAGCCATTGCTTGGCGGCGTTCTGCACGGCTTCAGCGGTCACCGCGCGAATCTGATCGGGCCAGGCGCGCACCATTGCCACCGTCTGGCCGCAAGCAATGGCGGCTCCGTACCAGCGCGCCAAGGTGGCCTGGTTGTCCTGGGCGTAGACCGCGTCAGCGATCAATCGCGTTTTGGCACGATCGAGTTCCTCGGCGGTGATACCGTGCGCGATCACGTCGGCAAGAACAGCGTCGATGCCGTCCTCGACCTGATGCAGCGAGATGCCAGGTTTCGGCGCGCCATAGACGCCGAACTTGCCGTAGTCGAGCGCGGTGCCGGAATAATACGCGCCTGCATTGAGCGCGATGCCCTTATCGATGACCAGCGTACGATACACGCGACTGTTCGGTCCGCTGCCGATAACATGGGCAAGCACGTCGAGCGCCTCGCTCTCGCCAGACTTTGCTGTGGTTTCCGAAGGCACCAGATAATCGCGCGTGACGGTCGGCTGCTCGACCCGCGAATCGGCGAGCGTGACGGTGCGTGGCGCCTCTTGCACCGGCTCCTTGGGCCGGTTGCGCTGAGCGATCTCGGAGCGCACGGCAACTTTGCCGTAAGTCGCCTCGGCGTCGGTCTTGACCTCGTCGGCGGTGACATCGCCGGCAACGATCACGACGGCATTGTTGGGGGTATAGAAGCGTCGGTAGAACGCCAGCGCGTCGTCGCGCGTGAGCTGTTCGATTTCGTGGCGCCAGCCGATGACCGGCCGACCGTAGGGATGATTGAGATATAACGCAGCATCCACCTGCTCGCCGAGCCGGGACGCCGGATTATTCGCGACCCGCATGTTCTGCTCTTCGAGCACAACATTGAGTTCGGGGCGAACGACGTCGTCGGTCAGCACGAGGCCGGTCATCCGATCGGCCTCGAGCGCCATCATCTCCTTGAGGTGCTCCCGCGGCACCCGCTGATAGAAGCCGGTATAGTCGCTGGCGGTGAAGGCATTCTCCTGGCCGCCGATTTCGGCAACATCCGCCGAGAAAGAGTCGCCGGGATTTTTCTCGGTACCTTTGAACATCAAGTGTTCGAGGAAATGCGCGATGCCCGACTTGCCGGCAGTTTCGTCGGCGCCGCCGACCTTGTACCAGATCATGTGGGTGACGACCGGCGCGCGATGATCGGGGATCACAACGACTTCAAGACCGTTCGGCAGCGTGAAATCGGCGACGTCCGGCTCGGCGCTTGCGGGCGCGGCGCAAGCCAGCGTGCCGGCCAGCGTGAGCGCGAGCATCAGTTTTTTCGATACCATCATTTTTAGCAAAGGCATTTTTGACGACGGGATATGAGACAACAGTCTGACCTCCGCGGATTCGACAAAACGCCCCGCCGGGCGTTCCCAGTCGCGACGGAATGCCCGTTTCTCAAGCTAAATCGGAAGCAGTTTCGAGAGGGCGATTACCGCCTCATACTTGTGCCTACCGCGTCGGTTCCATCCGCTCGCCAACCGACTGGACTTTATATTTCGATTCCGCCGGCCCGACGCCGTAAGGCTGATCGGGCGACGGCGTCAAATATCCGGGGGGCGGATCGGTCAGCGCTTCTCGCGACGGTTCCCCGGTGAATGTCGCGTATTGCTCTTTCTTCTGGAACATCGAGTTCCATAGGCCTTTTCCGCCCTGATCGCGCGGATTGGCCATCATCGAATTCGCGGTCGAATCGCCGTCGCCCGAGGCGCTTGCGCTCGATCTGCCTACTTTATCAAGTTCATCGGGCCGCAACACACGAGAGGAACTCGATGACATTGTCCTTCTGATAGTGCGGCGTATCGTCTTTCTTGGCCTGCTTCTGCCGCTCGACATCGGCATCTTTGGGCCAATTCGGGGCCGGCGGCGTATTGTTACTAGCTGGCGGTGGTAAATCGCGTGTCGGCGGCACGACCAAAGGGGAGCGCTCGTTGTAATCGATGCCGCCATAAGTATCGTTCGCGCTCTTGAAGCCGAACGTATGCATGATGGAACTGATCACCGAAGGGCCCTCTTGGGCTCGCGCGGCCGTGGCGGCACATACCATAGCGGCGGCCAATGCGACGCCCAGCGCAGACCGAGCAAATAACCTGCGGTCCAGCTCGCGGTTGTAGCTATGATCCTGCGGCATACCCTCACCCCGAGGAACCGGAATCCGTTGGCCGGCGGCAGCCGTACGAAACAAACCTGATTCCTCGTCGACGCTGTTTTTATACGAGATCAGGGCGCTTTTACGGCGCTATCGCCCCACAGCGATTCATACAGGAGTCCAAAAACCCCTGCAACTATGGCCACATCGGCGAGATTGAAGACGTACCAGCGAAAGCTCCAGGAGGCGGTCTCGATGTGGAACAGCACAAAATCGAGCACGCCGGGCCAGTGCAGACGATCGACTGCGTTACCCACGGCGCCGCCAATGATCAGGCCCAAGGCCATGGCGGTCAGCCGCGACGGGGCGCGCGCCAGCCAAGCCCAAAGGAAGATCACAGCGGCTACTTTGAAGGCGAGCAAGCCCCATTGACCAAGCTGACCTTGCTGCGGGAACAGCCCATAGCTGATGCCGGTATTCCAGGTCAGCAAGAATTCGATAAACGGCGTCACTGCCACAGGGCCGCGGCTCGGCAGATCGAACCCGTATAGCAGCCAAAATTTCGATGCCTGGTCGATGACGAAGGCGAGCGCGGCAATGGTCAGGCCCAACGCGCTCAGCCCCCCCCAAACATAGGCGCGCGCCGTTCCGCTCCGGGCTGCATCCGCCATGTTCGTGCGCGGCCCCTACCCCGCCGCCGCCTGGTGCATGGCTTGCCATTCGCGCAGCGCCCGCGCATCACGCGGCGTGACGTCGGGGTATTGCGGATCGGTCCCGACAGACGGCGAGATTTTCCACGAGCGCGCGCATTTCTTGCCCGCAGCGCGGCGCGATTCGACCGCAACAGAGCGCACATCGTCGAGCCGAAACGCCTCGGGCGGCCCCTCGCCTTCAACCAGCGTCGCCGCGGACGTGATGCATAGTTCGGCGAGATCGCAATCGACCGCGGCCGCGAACAGATCCGCATCCGCGACATAGACGACGGGCGACGCCTCCAGTGAGGAGCCGATGCGTTTGGCCGCGCGTTCGAGTTCGAGCGCGCCAGTAACGACGCGGCGGACAGCGCGCAGCTTGCGCCATTTCTCCGCCAGCGCGTCGTCGCGCCAGGATTGCGGCACGCTCGGAAACTGCTCGAGATGCACCGACAGCGCCGCCGGATCGCGCTCGAGCCACGCTTCTTCGGCGGTAAAGCACAGCATCGGCGCAAGCCAGATCACGGTCGCGCGGAACAGATGGTCGAGCACCGTGAGGCAGGCTTTGCGCGTGACCGAAGAATACGGATCGCAATACAGCGAGTCTTTGCGGATATCGAAATAGAACGCCGAAAGATCGACCGTCATGAAAGCGTTGAGCGCCGCAAAAATGCGCTTGTAGTCGAACTCGGCATAGGCGGCGCGAATTTGCGGATCGAGCTCAGCGAGCCGATGCAGCATCAGACGCTCGAGCTCCGGCATTTTTTCCGCTGCGACCCTGTCCGACGGCTGGAAATGAGCGAGGTTGCCGAGCATCCAGCGCAGCGTGTTGCGCAGCCGCCGATAGGTATCCACCGTAGTCTTGAGGATTTCCGGACCGATGCGCAGATCGTCGGCGTAATCCGACGCGCATACCCACATGCGCAGGATGTCGGCGCCGGAATCCTTGATCACGTTTTGCGGCGCGGTGACGTTGCCGAGCGACTTCGACATTTTGTAACCGGCCTCGTCGAGCACGAAACCGTGAGTCAGCACAGTGTCGAATGGCGCGCGGCCGCGGGTGCCGCAGCTTTCCAAAAGCGACGATTGAAACCAGCCGCGATGCTGGTCGGAGCCTTCAAGATACATCACGGTCTCAGGGCCGCCGTCGGCTTTGCGCTTGATGCCAGCGAGCGCGGGAAAGTGCTTCTGGTCCTCGAGCACGAAAGCGTGCGTCGAGCCGGAATCGAACCAGACATCGAGAATGTCGTCGACTTTCTGCCATCCCTGGTTAGCGAGCTTGCCGAGGAAGCGCTCGCGCGCGCCCTGTGCATACCAGGCATCGGCGCCTTCTGCTTCGAACGCCTCTATGATGCGGACGTTCACCTCGGGATCGCCGAGAATCTCGACCGAACCGTCCGGTTTCTCCTTGATGAAGACCGCGATCGGCACGCCCCAGGCGCGCTGCCGCGAGATCACCCAATCGGGCCGGCCTTCGATCATGCCGTTGATACGGTTCTCGCCCGGCGCAGGAACCCAGCGCGTCGCCTTGATCGCCGCGAGCGCGCGATGGCGCAACGTGTCGCCGTGTTTTTCGATGTCCTTATCCATCGCAATGAACCATTGCGGCGTATTGCGGTAGATGACGGGTTTTTTTGAGCGCCACGAATGAGGGTATTGATGCTTCAGCCGGCTGCGCGCGATCAGCATTCCGGCGTCGGCCAGCGCCTTGATCACCGCATCGTTGGCATCGCCCTTCTCGCCTTTCTCGGTGAGAACGCGTTTGCCAGTAAAGCCGGGTGCCTGCTCGGTGAAGCGGCCGTCGGCATCGACGGTGTAGGGAATATTGACGTTGATCCCCTGCGACGCGAGCTTAGCCGCATTCGCGGTCCAGATATCGAAGTCGTCGCGGCCGTGTCCGGGCGCGGTATGCACGAAGCCGGTGCCGGCATCGTCAGTGACGTGGTCGCCCGCGAGAAGCGGAACTTTAAACGCATAATTGCCAGCAAGGCCTTTCAACGGATGCGAGCACGTTAATCCGTTGAGCGATTCTCTGACATCCTGAACCCTTTTGAACGCCGTCACGCGCGCTTGGCGGAACACATCCATGGCCAATTTATCGGCGAGTACGAGGAGGTCCCCGGGCTTCGCCCAATTGTCGCTCGGTGCATCGACGACCCGGTAAAGTCCGTATTCTATCTTCGGCGAATAGCTGATCGCGCGATTGCCGGGAATCGTCCACGGGGTTGTCGTCCAGATCACGACGGATGCGCCGGTCAGCGCGTGCCCCGTTCCCGAAATGACCGGAAACTTCACCCACACCGTATCGCTGGTATAATCCTCGTACTCGACCTCGGCCTCGGCGAGCGCGGTCTTTTCCACCACCGACCACATCACCGGTTTCGAACCACGATAAAGCGTGCCGTTCGCAGCGAATTTCATCAGTTCGCGCGCGATCTGCGTCTCGGCGGCGAAATCCATCGTCGTGTAGGGATGCGCCCAGTCGCCGACGACGCCGAGCCGCTCGAATTCGCCGCGCTGCACGTCGATCCAGTGTTGGGCGAAATGGCGGCATTCTTTGCGGAAAGCGACGAGCGCTGCCGGGTTCGACAGATCCGGCTTCGACTTGCCCTTGGCCCGGTAATTGTCCTCCTCGATCTTCCATTCGATCGGCAGACCATGGCAGTCCCAACCGGGTACGTAGTCCGAATCGAAGCCAAGCATTTGCTGGCTCCTCGTCACTACGTCTTTGAGGATCTTATTGAGCGCATGCCCAATATGGATGTTGCCGTTGGCGTAGGGCGGACCGTCGTGGAGGATGAAGCGCGGCCGGCCCGCGGCGTCGGCGCGCAGTCGCTGGTACAGGCCGAGCTCGTGCCAGCGCTGCAGGATAGCCGGCTCCTTCTGCGGCAAGCCGGCGCGCATCGGAAAACCGGTCTTGGGCAGGAACAGCGTCTCACTGTAATCGCGCGCTTTTGCCGGCATCTCGGTCATGCTGCGCCTTCTAACAAGCCGATTGCAGGGCGGAAAGGGTGTCGGTTGCGGCACGCGAATGGTGCGCGGGGAATGCTACTTCGGATGTGCTGGCGGGCCGGCGCCCGCCATTTAAAGCATAATTACAAAAATGCTGCTTCGGACTGGTCCGGGCCGGTTACGGCGGCCGCAGAAGGGAATATACTGTCTTTGCGGGTGTGCCTTCCGAACAACCGACTTCGGTCGGCAAAAGCCTTCCGCTGCTGAGCTCCGCCGGCACCGGAAGGGGAACGGCCGCGCTGGGGTGTAGCTAGATCAATCAAAGGCCTATTCAGAACGGCCCAGGTGGCAACTGTGCGGCCCGTCAAGTATACGCGTTCCAAGGTTGAGAGCCGCCGCTCGCTGAAGATCAGCGACCCGCAGCCCGTAGACAGCCTCAAGACTATGTGGGCGTCGGCCGGATCGGGTGCGACCATCGGCATCTTCCTGCTGCTATTCATCGGATTTCTATCCATCGCCCGCCCAATCCTGATGCCGATGGTATTTGCAACCATCGTCTCGGTGACGCTGGCGCCAGCTTCCAAGGCAGCGGAGCGGCACGGCGTTCCGCTGCCGATCTCCGCCATCGTGCTGGTTGCGGCATTCATCGGAGCATTTGCGGTCGCTGCGATCGAGCTTGCCAGCCCGCTTAGCAAGTGGATCGGCCGCGCTCCGGAAATCGGCACAACCGTCAAGACGAAGCTTGCGGTATTCGATCAGTTTCTATCGTCCCTGCAGCAACTGGAAACGTCTTTGTTCGGAAGTAGCGGCAGCGTAGCGGCTAATTCGTCCCCGCCAGATGTCGTGATGCCCTTTGTCGACTTCATCACGCCCGCCGCCGGCGAGCTACTGTTGTTCTTCATTACGCTGATCTTCTGCCTCGTCGTCCAGACTGAAGTGCGCAACAGCATCGTCGCGATGTTCAGCGATCACAACTCCAAGCTGCGCTTCCTGAAAATCATCAAAGACATCGAGAGAAATCTTGCCGGTTATCTGACGGTAGTGACCTGCATCAATGTCACCATCGGAATAATTGTCGGCCTCGGGGCTTGGTTGATCGGATATCCGAGTCCGGAAATGTTTGGCATTCTCGCGACACTGTTGAATTACGTGCCATATATTGGGCCGGCAACAATGGTCGTGACCTTGTTCGGCATCGGACTTGTCTCATTTCCGTCGCTCGGACACGCCCTTATCGGCCCAATCGCGTTCGTTGCGCTCACCACCACTGAGGGCAATTTTATTACGCCAACCATCGTCGGTCACCGCCTTACGCTTAACCCGATGATTGTCATTATTTCGCTAGCTTTCTGGACCTGGATATGGGGCCCGGTTGGAACGTTCCTGGCGGTGCCGTTGGCGATCATTATCCTGGTCATAATCCAACATTTATTTCCGCATGAGGCAGTGAAACTCCCCGAGTAAAGCGGCGATCCTGACTATGGAACGTGCCAGAGAGACCGCCGAGGAATTGCGCCGCCCCAAGGTTTTGTAGGTAAGGAGAATAGACATGCACACGACGTCAACGGAATCGCAGCGCGCTCGTGAAACAGCCAACGACGCGAGCGAAAGTGTGCGTGAATTCCGCAAGGCGGCGCACGAGGCGTCCAGCAACATCGAGAGCGACCTCAAGACCTTGCGCGAGGATTTCGCCAAGCTCGCAGATCAAGTCAGCGACATTTTTGCCAAACGGGGCGATGCAGCCTGGCAACACGCCCGATCGAGCCTCGAGGGTGCGGCGGCCGGTGCCGAGGCACATGGGCGCGAGGCCATTGATGCGGTGCGCGAGGTTTCCGACAATTTTGCCAATGCCCTCGACGAGTTGCTTAAGTCTCACCCTTACGCCACCGTAGCGCTAATCGCTGGTGTCGCGTTCCTGTTCGGCGCTTGGCGCCGGTAAGATCGACGCCGGCGGCGAGACGTCGCTGCGAAACGGCTTGATCACGAGGGCTTCATGCTCAAAAGCGTAATGCACGACATCAGACTAGCGGTCCAGGCGAAGAACGGATTGACCCCCGCTGTTCTCTGCTGCATGGCCTTTGTCGCGCTTGCGGCGCTCGGTGCGTTCGCGTTCCTCTGCGTCGCCGGCTATGATTGGCTGGCGCCGCAATTCAGCGCACTCGACGCCGCATTGATCATGACCGGCGTGCTCGTGGCAATCGCGGTATTCGGCGCGATCGTGTGTGCCTTGATGCGCCGCCGCGCCCGGGAACGCGCCAATGTCGAACGCGCGGCGCGGGCACAAGCGTCATCGTGGCTGCTCGACCCGAAAAATCTTGCAACCGCCGTGCAGATCGGCCGCTCGATGGGCTTCGAGCGCATTATGCCGATCGCGCTGCTCGGCATTTTGGCTGCGCAATGGGCCCGGGATCGGCGCGAACCAAGGCGCGACGGCGCCGAGTAACTGGTTTCGTCAGATCCTGGGGAACATCGACGGCCGGTACCAAGGTGTGCCGCGCGGGACGGCCGTTGTCTCTCACCTGCCGCACCAGAGCATCGTTTGTAGCGAAGACCCGCCCGTTGCGATTCCAATAGATTCAAAGGAAAAAGCCTCTCCGTGCACCGCGAGACCAGAACACCGGGGGAACGGTGATGGCGATCCGGCGTTAGCCCTAGGGGAAGGTGGGAACCGAACCCAGGGCGACGGAGGGTTTTGTGGAATATATCCGGGCTAAGCAAGAAGTCCGTCATGCGTTAGTAATTAGCGACGCGCAGCCGGTCGAGAATGTCACGAATGTGTGGGCCTCGGCCGCGCAAGCCGCAATCATCGGCATGTTTCTGCTACTGTTCGGCGCCTTTCTTTATATCGGCCGCGCTATTTTGCTTCCGATCCTCGCCGCCGCCATAGTCGCACTGACGCTGGCCCCGCTGGTTAAGGAGGTTAAGCGCCATGGTGTTTCGCCGTGGATCACCGCCCTATTCATTGTCGTAGCGGGCTTTGGCGCCATGGGGCTCGTAGCCACTGCGCTCGCCGGCCCGGTGAGCGAATGGATCCGGCGCGCGCCAGAGATCGGCGCCACTATCAAAGACAAGCTCTCCGTGTTCAACGAGCCGCTGGCATCACTTCATCAGTTATCGATTGCGATGTTGGGCAGCAACGACGGCGCAGTCGACATCAATACGCCGACCTCAAGCATCGTCCTGCCAGTTGTTGCTTTTGTCACGCCCGCGGCGGGAGGGTTGCTGTTATTCTTCGGCACGCTGCTGTTCTTCTTGGGCGGACAAATCGAGCTGCGCGCCAATCTTGTTTCGATGTTCGGTGACCGCGACGCCAAGCTCCGCTTCCTGAAGATTATGCGCGATATCGAGCGCAATCTTGCCGGCTACCTGACCGTGGTCACGTTCATCAACGTCGCGCTCGGGATCATTGTCGCGGTCGGCGCATACCTCATCGGCTACCCGAGTCCTCTCATCCTTGGCTTGCTGGCGGCACTGTTGAATTACGTGCCCTATGTCGGTCCCGGCATCATGGTGGTCGTCTTGTTCGGCGTGGGTTTGGTGACATTTCCCTCCATCAGCCACGCCGTCATCGCGCCCTTGGGACTGATCGCCCTGACCACAGCGGAAGGACACTTCATCACCCCAACCATCGTCGGCCGCCGCCTGACGCTCAATCCTCTTCTCGTCCTTGTCGCGTTGGCGTTCTGGACGTGGATGTGGGGCCCGTTCGGCGCATTCCTCGCCGTGCCGCTATCCATCGTCGGGCTCGTCGTGGTCCACCATCTTTTCCCCGCCGAAGACGTCAAACTCCCTGATTGAATAGGCTTTTCGGACCTTTGACAGTTATCAATGGAACTTCCGCGGGCCTGGCCCATTATCCGGGCAGCCCCCGCTCATCCAGTGCACGGAGAAGAGTAATGAATACCGCCTCCACGGCATCCAATAACGTTCGCGAAACAGCCAAAGATACCCGCGATGGACTGCGCGAGGTCAAGAAGGCCGCGAACGAGGCCTCCGGCGACATCCAAAGCGATCTGCAAGCTTTGCGCGACGACTTCGCGCGGCTTGCCGAGCAGGTGACCGAAATCCTCAGCGACAAAGGCAGCGCGGCGTGGAAGCGGGCGCGGTCAAGCGTCGATGACGTCATGGCCGGCGCGCAGGACAAGGGCCGCGAGGCGGCCGGAGCGGTGCGCGACGTATCCGACAATTTCGTCGAGGCCATCGACGAATCGATCTCAAGCCGCCCCTACACAACACTCGCAATCGTCGCGGCTCTCGGCTTCCTGTTCGGCGCGACCTGGAAGCGCTGATGATCAGGCGGCGATAAGTAGAGAACGAGAGCCCTATGTTCAAAAGCTTGATGCGCGACGTGGTGCTCTCGGTTCAATCCAAAACTGGGATCACCACGGCATCCATTGCGTGGTTGTGCATTGTTGCGCTCGCTGCCATCACAGCATTCGCGTTTCTTTGTGTCGCCGGCTACGACTGCCTGACGCTGCAGGTGGGCAGCGTCTATGCGGGACTCATCATGGCCGGCATTTTTGTGCTGGTTGCGGTGTTCGGCATGGTAGTGAGTGCAAGGGCCCGCCGCCGTGCCCGGGAACGCGCCATCCTCGCACGTGCCGCTCGCGCGCACGCGCCGTCGTGGCTCCTTGATCCAAAAATTCTTGCCACCGCGATGCAGATCGGCCGCGAATTCGGCTGGCAGCGCATTATCCCTGTGGCGCTGCTCGGTTTCATGGCAACGCAATGGGCGCGGGAACATCGTCAGCACTGGCACGAACCGGCCGAATAGCGCTTCTAGATGGGCGGGAATGCGCCGCCTGAGCGAGCCAGCGCCTCGCGCGCGAGCCGGCTATCTTCCTTCATCTGCGCAATGAGCGCGCCGGCGCCGTCAAACATCTGCTCTTCGCGGATCCAGTCGATGAAGGCGACATCGATGGTCTGCCCATAAAGATCACCCGAAAAATCGAAAAGAAACACTTCCAGCAAAATCGCGCCGGTGTCGTACATCGGCCTTCGGCCGAAATTGGCAACGCCGTCGTAGTGGTGACCGCCGACGCTTGCGCGCACCGCGTAAATACCGTGGCGAAGCTGGCAACCAGCGTCGAGACGGATATTGGCGGTGGGAAAACCGAGCTCACGGCCGCGCTTGTCGCCGTCGATCACCTTGCCCGTCACGAACCACGGATAGCCGAGAAACTCGTCGGCTTCGCGGACCCTTCCCGCGGCGAGCGCTTCCCTGATCGGTCCCGATGATACCGGCCGGCCATTGTCCTCGAAACGCGGCACCACTTCGACGGCAAAGCCGCGCTTGCGCCCTTCGGCAACCAGATAATCCGGCGAGCCCGCGCGCTTCTTACCGAAGTGGAAATTAAAGCCGATCACCGCGGCGCTGACGGCAAAGCGGTCGACCAGGATCCGCGTCACGAATTCGTCGGCGGTAAGCTTTGCCAGTGCAGCGTCGAAGGTCAGCACGATGGCGCCGTCGAGGCCGGTCGAGGCGAGCAGCCGCAGCTTTCCGGCCTCGTCGGTCAGGCGGAACAACGGCTCGGCGGGATTGAAGAACGCGCGCGGGTGCGGTTCGAAGGTCAATGCGGCCGCCGGCCGGTCTAGCGCCGAGGCATATTTGAGCGCCGCCGAGATCACCGCACGGTGACCGCGGTGGACGCCGTCGAAATTACCGATGGCGACGACCGCGCCGCGCAAAGCGTCAGCAGGCGTGCCGTCACGCACGACGAGGAAGCTTTTCGCCGGCATCTGCCTTCAATGGTTAAGAAATCCTGTTTGGTAGGTGCCGTGGCCGGACTGCCAAAGTCAAGCACGCCGACTATCGGGGGTTGCATGCGCTGAACGGCGCCGATCAGCGCGATTAACCCGTTATCAAACACAAAAGGGTAGCTTTTCCGCCTGTGGGGGACAGGGGGTAAGCCATCGGGCGGTCCTGGCTCTTCCATCCGCGCAGATAGCGCCCAGGAGCACAGCAGTGCCATGGCTCTCGATCCGTCAATGCCAGTGCTGGTGGTCGACGACTACAGCACCATGGTTCGCATCATCCGCAATCTGTTGAAGCAGCTTGGATTTGCCGACGTGGACGACGCCAAGGATGGCGCGAGTGCACTCGTAAAAATGCACGTCAAACGGTACGGCCTCGTGATCTCGGACTGGAACATGGAGCCGATGAGCGGCTTCGACCTGTTGCGGCAAGTTCGTGCCGATCCAGGTCTGGGCGAGATTCCCTTCATTATGGTCACGGCCGAATCCAAGACCGAGAATGTGATTGCGGCGAAAAAGGCCGGCGTGAACAATTACATCGTCAAGCCGTTCAACGCGCAGACGCTCAAGGCCAAAATCGAAGCGGTTTTCGCCTAGAAGATCGAGCCCCAGACCGCCGCAGGCTGACGCGCTTCCCTTCCTTCACCATCTCAGCCCGCGCATCACCGCCTTCGGCGTGACGCCGCCAGCCGCGAAGACCGCATTGAGTGCGTCGAGGTCGGGCGTGTCGCGGCCGCCGTATTCCTCGGCGTGGATGCCGGACGTGACGAATAGGCTGTCGAGGCCGAAGGCGGCGGCGCCCTTGAGATCGGTGCGGACAGAGTCGCCGATCGCGAGCACCCGTTCGAGGGGCACCGCGATGCGGCCGCGCGCCGCCAACGCCGTCGCCATTGCCGCCTGATAGATCGGCGCGTGCGGCTTGCCGCAATAAAGTACCTCGCCGCCAAGCCCCGCATAGGCGTCGGCCAGCGCGCCGGCACAATAGACCAGCGTGTCACCGCGCTCGACCACAATGTCGGGATTGGCGCAGACCATGAACAGCGAGCGAGCACGCATCGCCGCCAACATGTCGCGATAACTGTCCGGGGTCTCGATGGTGTCGTCGAACAGACCCGAGCAGACCACGTAGTCCGCGGATTCGAACGGGGTGAATTTCACGTCGAGGCCGGTAAAGATCGAATGGTCACGTTCTGGGCCAAGATGAAAGACGTTGTCGCCGAGCCGGCTTTCGACAATGCCGCGGGTGACGTCGCCTGAACTCGTGATCGCATCATAAGCATCGTGCGGCACGCCGAGCCGGTCGAGAATGCGCTGCACGGCAATGCCAGGCCGCGGCGCGTTGGTAAGGAGGATGACGGTGCCGCCGCGGGCGCGAAATCGCGTCAGCGCCTCGCAGGCCGGTGCGTAGGCAGCAATACCGTTATGCACGACGCCCCAGACGTCGGACAACAGCACGTCGTAGGCCTTCGCCAACGGCTCGAAATGTTCGAGAAAATCAGGCAACGTGTTGACACCTTGGCGCGCCGGGGGCACGCGAGGTGCTTAGATTATTCGCGCCGAACCATCAACCGGCAAGCTCGGCGGCGCTCGCGTGGGCGGCAAGCAAGGCCGGCAGCCGTGCCGGGTCGCCGCGCGCCATGCCGCACTCGGTGCCGATACCGTCGACGCGAGTGTGCCGGCGTGCCGCGGCAAGACGCAGTTTGTCGCCCTCAGCGTCATTGTGATGGATGAGGCCGAGATAAAGTTCGGTGCCGGGGCGCAGCTTCAGCTTTTCCAACGGTGCGAAAAACGCATCATCGGTGCGGCCCTTCGGCACCGGCAAATGGAAGAACTGAATCTGGCGGCGGACCCGCGCCACCACGGCATTGACCATCTCCACCATGAGGCCGGCATCTTTCGGCTGTACCATGTGCTCGTCGGCGGGGCTGCCGTAGCACAAGTGATATCCGAGATCGATCTTGCTCGGCACCGCGTCGCCGATCTGCGCCAGTACGTTGATACACTCGGTGCGGAAATCGACCGGACCGGGCTCGTAATAGCCCTCCCAGGCCAAAACCTCCTGGCAGACGTCCCACTGGACGGCGATGCGATCGTTCGGCAAGGCGGCAGCGATGGCGTGGACCTCGCCGACGAAGTGCTGCGTAAGCGCCGGCAGCAATTTAGGCCGGTCGGCCGGCACCATGTTGTTGTACGTCGGCGCGATCGGCGTCGGGATGCTGATCTGGAATTTCACGCCCTCGGGAATAACGCCGTCCTTTTGCATGCGATCAAACACGGCAAACGAGGCGATCGCCATGTTGGCGTAGCCGGTCTTGAATTCTTTGCGATTGGGCGTCATGCCCGGCTTGATGCGAAGCCGCGGGATTTCGCGCACCACCTTGCCGTCCCATTGCACGAATTTGAATGGCGGCACATCAGTCGCGAGTTCGATCGCCGGATTTTCCGCCAGCACATCCTGAAGGAACTTGATCCAGCTTTTGCGGATGCCGGTCTCGCCGTCCGGCAGTCGCTGAACGTGACCGCCGACAGCGCTGGAGAGCGTTCGAAAAACCGTCTCCGAATCGGGCAGCGGAATACTGCCGACGAAATGCACGACTGGAGATTTGGACTGCTCGGCATTCATGGTGTCTTCCCTCCCGGCCGCGCCGGTTCTTTGCAAGAATCATAGCCCGCTGAGGCGGCGATGTAACCCCGCGAGTTGATCGCAATAGCCGGGGCATGTATGGGATTTAGTCCATACCGCGAACGATTGAGCCCATGCAATGCCGACAAGTTTTCGCCAGATCATCGATAAAGCTGTCAAGGACAAGCAGTTTCTTGTCGTTCCCGGCGCGCACGACGCGCTCAGCGCGCGGATTATTCAGAAGCTTGGCTTCGAAACCTACTTCATCGGCGGCTTTCCGGCCGTTGGCGCGCGCTATGGCGTGCCCGACGTCGGCTTGATGGGTTTCGGCGAAATCTCCGCCTGCGTGCGCGACATCATGTCGGCCTGCGATCTGCCGGTCTTTGTCGACGGCGACGACGGTTATGGCGACGTCAAGAACGTGGTGCGCACAGTACAAAGCTACGAGCGGATGGGCGTCAGCGCCATCCTGATCGAAGACCAGCAATGGCCGAAGCGCTGCGGCCATATGGTGGGCAAGAAGGTGGTGCCGATCGAGCTTGCCGAAGCCAAGATCAAGGCGGCATGCGCCGAGCGGATCAATCCGGAAACCTGGATCCTCGGCCGCACCGACGCGCGCGCCGTCTATGACCTCGACGAGGCAATGCGCCGTGCCGAGCGTTTCATCCGCGCCGGCGCCGATGGCATCTTCATCGAGGCGCCGCGCAGCGTAAAGGAGCTTGAGCAGATCGGCAAAGCGTTCGACGTGCCGCAGATCTGCAATCCACTGATGGGCGGCAAAACGCCGATCCTATCGATGGAAGAGCTAGGGCAGCTCGGCTTCAACTGCGCCGTGCTCGGGCTGGACACTGTCATGCACGCGGCGAAGGCGATCGAAGCGGTGCTGGTCGACATGAAGACGGGCAAATTCGCCCATCGCAACGACGGCATGGAATTCGAGGAATACAAGACGCTCGTCGGCTACGACAAATGGGAAAGTATCGACGAGCGCTTCGCACCGAAGCAGTAGCGGTCCGAGAAGCCGTCATGGCCGGGCTTGTCCCGGCCATCTTGATTATCGGTGCACTATTGCCCGCCTAAGCGAGATGCCCGGTACAAGGCCGGGCATGGCACTTACACCAGCGCCGGCTCGCGCTTCGTTGCCAGCGCCGGATCCTTCAGCCCGAGAATCCGCCGCGCGTTGTCGTAGAACAGCTTCTGCTTGTCGGCCGCCGGCAGATTGATGTCGTCGATCAGCTTCAGACACGGCGCCGGGTCCCAGCACGGATAGTCGGTGCCGTACATGACGTGATCGATGCCGTAATAATCGATCGCGAATTTGATACCGGCGGAGTGTGGCGACACCGTATCGGTGTACATCCGCCGCATGTAGTCCTGCACCGGCCGCGGCAGTTTCGCCGCCTTGGAATTCTTGTCCATGCGGCCGGCCTGGTACGGCAGCGATCCACCGGTGTGCGACATCACGATCTTCAGCTTTGGATGCCGCTCCATCAATCCGGAAAGGATGAGCCGCATAGCCGCGACGCTGACCTCGATGACTCGGCCGAGGCTCAGATGCAGCGCGCCGTCATAGCCGTCGAGCATGTCCTGGAAAACGACATCGGTCGGATGCAGGAACAGCGGCAGGCCGAGCTTCTCGACATGAGCATAGAATGGCTCGAGCCGCTCGGCATCGATGCGCGCATCGGCGCCGACGCTGCCCGGAAGATTGACGCCCATCAAGCCAAGACGGTTGACCGCGTCGTCGACCACTTCGATCGCGGCGCGGGTGTCTTGCAGCGGCACCGCCGCGCTCGCCCACAAACGGCCGGGATATTTCTTCTGCGCGCCGGCCATCTCCTCATTCCACATCAGCGCGAAATCGCGCCCTTCGGACAGCGGCATATCGGAGAATGCGACGGAGAACGGGCCGATCGAGCAGACGACGTCGACCTGGTGGCCAAGGCTGTCCATGTATTCGAACTGCTTGTCGAGGTCGAACCATTCGGCCCAGCTGTTGAGATGCTGGCCGGCCTCGGAGCGGCGCATGTAGTTGTAGCCGCCGCGGTTGTTGACGCGGGCCTTGGGGAATTCTTGACGCTTGCACAGCTTGTCGAAGATCGACCTGGGCCACCAATGGAAGTGTGAATCGATGATGTGCACGGCGGGCTCCCGCTAAACGGCCTGAGAATACAACGATTCTAGTGAGCCGAGCGTTCCCGGTCAACGCAACCGTACGCGAGATTCGCGCATGGCTGCGGTGTAGGCAGGCGGTGCTTTGCACCATCACCTGCCTGTTACCAGTCCGTTTGAGGCAGTATGTTCTGCGGCCACTTCCAAAGCCCTCCCGCCCTTGCGAGAGCGGCAAAGCCCGGTCCGGGAGTCACGTCATGGCTAGCCAGAACGTAAAGCCGCCTGTCCTGTCGCTGGCCGAGCGCGATCGGCGCTGGGCAAATGTCCGGCGTTTGATGCGCGAGCGCGGCTTCGAGGGGCTTCTGGTCGCTGGTTTCCGCTCCCGTGAAATGTACGAAACCTATATCAGCGACGATTACAATGAAGGCTGCGTGATCTTTCCGCTCGAAGGCGACCCGGTTGTCATCACCTGGGCCTACCTGCGGGTGATGCGAGCGCGCTGGTCACGCGAGCGCGGCACCGTGCTTTGGGTCGACGACTATCGTGTCGCAACCAGCGGCACGGGTGTCGCCGACGTTCTGCGAGAAAAGGGGCTTGTGGAATCGAACCTCGGCGTCGTTGGCCTGAGTTCGCAAGCGCCGACTGAAATATACGGTGCGATTCCCGCCAATTTCTGGAGCGAGGTCACAGCGGCGCTGCCCAAAGCGCGGTGGCAGGACATTTCCGAAGAGTTCAGCCATCTGATGCTGGTAAAAAGCGAAGAGGAACTGGCGCAGGTCCGCTACGCCGCCCGCGCCGCGGAAGCCGCGTGCAAAGTCATCGCCGAGGTCGCGGCTCCCGGCGTCGGCGAAGAAGTGGTGTTCGCCGAAGCGACAGCCGAGATGCTGCGTCACGGCATAGGCGTGCGTTACCCGGTGATCGTGATGAATTCCGGCCCGCACACTTTGTCGTGGGGCCCGCCACGCTGGACCACGAGCGGCGAAGCGCCCCGCGTGTTGGAGCGAGGGGATTTATTGCAGATGGAATTGATGCCGCTTTGCGGCAATCAGGAAATCCAGGTGCAGATGACGGTGGCGCTCGATCCGCTCGACGAAACCAACCGCAGATGCGAGCGCGTCGCGCTGGAGTCCTATGCAGCCGCCATCAAGGCGCTCAAGCCCGGAATAACGTTCGCCGACATGCTCGCGGTGATGGAAGAGCCACACAAAAAGGCGGGCTGTTGGGGCTATACGCCGCTGTTGCATTCAGTCGGACCGCATTTCCTCGCCGGCCGCACTCTGGTCAATATGGATCAGGTCGATCTCGACGTGCGCTATGCAGGCGCCAACGCTGCCCGCCAGCGCCAGGCGATATTGCAGTCCGGCATGGTGTTCGCGCTCGAACCCAATGCCTGCATCGGCAGCCACCGGGTCAATATCGGCGGTACGGTGATCGTAACCGCCACCGGGTGCGAGGAGCTCAATCACATCCCGACCACCGTGACACACAAACAATAGTCCGACACCGAATTCCCGATTGCCAGTGCCGGAGCATCTGCCGCATGGCAAAGCACGGCGACTTCTGCAATGATTTTAACAACGACCGTCCGCGAGACGGCGGATGTTTGGAGGAAGCGATGAGGCAAAATCTTCGTACCGTGCTGACGTCACGTGTGACATGCGCGGCCGCGCTCATGGTCGCGGCAATGATGGCACCGGCGCAGGCCAATGAAACCCTTCGCGTCGCCAAGGTAGTGCCGTTTGCCTGGACCTTCACCCCGCTCGATGTCGGCATCCAGACCGGCATTTTTGCCAAGCATGGCCTCGATATCGAGGAATCGTCCTCGGCCGGCGACGCCAAGCTGCAGCAGCTTCTGACCTCCGGCAGCATCGATATCGGCATCGGCTCCGGGCCCGGCATGGCGTTCATCGTCAAAGGCGTGCCGGCCAAGGCAGTCGCGGAAATGTACGGCGCACCACGCAATATGGCCGTGATGGTGGGTTACAACTCCCCGGTCAAAACCGTTGCGGACCTCAAGGGCAAGAAACTCGGTTGCACCACCGTTGGCTCCCTCACCGACTGGATTGGCACCCGGATCAACCAGAAAGAAGACTGGGGCAGCGACGGCATCGTCATGGTGCCCATTGGCGGCATGCCGCCGGCGCGCGCCGCGATCAAAACGAACCAGATCGATGGCTATGTCGGCGCACTGGAAACCGGCTACGCGCTCGAGGAAGCAAAGGAATGGCGCGTCATTACCGACGCGACGCCGTTCGTCGATCATTTCATCACCCACGTCATCTTCGCGACCAACGACCAGATCGATAAACACCCGGATCAGGTGCGCGCCTTCCTGCAAGGCTGGTTCGAGACCATCGCCTATATGAAGGCGCACAAGGCGGAATCGGTCACGATTACGGCCAAAGTGCTCAATATGAGCGAGACGGTCGTCTCTCGCGTCTATGACGAGCAGATGGGCGCGTTCTCCACCGACGGGACTTTCGATCCGCAAGGCGTGGCCGTGCTCAAGAAATCCTTCATCGACACCGGAGTGCTCAAGGACATCCCCGCTGACAAGGACATGTTCACGACGCAGTTCGTCCCAGTGAAGATCAGTCAGCAATAAGCGTCAGGTACGCCCTGAAGCGCGCGCCAGCTTTGCGAGGAGACCGCCGGCGCTCGTGTTGCGTTTGCCGGTTTCCGCCGTTTCGGCGTTGCCCGCATTGCCATTCGGCGCATCGCCGCCTTGCAACGCTTCGGCACGAACCGGGCGCGGCGGCGAGAACAAAAACCCCTGGCCGAAGCGAACATCGTAATCGAGCAGGTCGACCACCGCGCCTTCGGCTTCGATTTTTTCGGCGATCAGATCGATGCCGAAGCGGCCGAGCAGATCGGACATGTCCGCCGGATGGATGTCGCTCGAGGCAGCGCCGACCCGGTTGAGCAACAGCGTCGCCGGCACCTTGATGAAGCGGAAGCCGCGCTCGTTCAGTTCGCGGGGCTCGACGCGCAGATCGGTAAGATTGTCCATGGAGAACCGAAAGCCGCGCTCGGCAATCGCGGCGAGCGCCTCGTGCTCCATCGGCCCCATGGCGCGGATTGCGCTTTGGGTGAACTCGAATACCAGCGCTGGCGCAATAGCGCGGTTCGCCTCGATGAATTCAAGAAGCTGCGGAAAGCCCGCGTCCGTCAACGACGCCGCCGTGAGATTGCAGAACAGTCCGATCTCGCGATTCTTGAGCAATAGCCGCCGGACCACCTGCACGCAACGCAGCACCGAAAGCTTGTCGAGCTTCGGCAGCAAGCCGCCCGCGGCAGCAAATGGCAAAAAATCGCCGGCCTCGACCATTTCGCCACCGGCGGTCTTAAGCCGCGACAGCGCTTCGTAGTAGCGCACCTTGCGCTGCGGCAGAGTTACGATCGGTTGCAGGTAGAGTTCAATCTTCATGCCGTCGATGGCGCTGGCGATCAACGCCGCGATGCCGGCCTGATCGAGCCCGGCAAAAGCGGGAATCATCTGCTCCGCCGGCGCGGCGGACGGCGCTTCGCCGACGGGGGTAATAGCGGCGGCGGTCGCCGCTACGGTCGCTGCCGCGGAGGCCGGCATAGTCACAGCAACTGGCGATGCTGGCACAGCGCGCGGCGCGCTGGGAACGTTAGCGAGCGTAGCCTCATGGGCGGCGACCCGATCGGCGAGCCGCTTGACCAGCGTGGAGAGTTCCTCGATTTCAGCGGCGAGCGGCTGCGCCGTCGCCAGCGCTTTGTCGAGCACGGTATCGACCTTGGTCTCCATGGTCGAAAGCTTCAGGCCGAATTCGGCAAGCTGACGCGCCAGATCGGCCGAACCGCGCGACAGCGTGGCGATCTGATCGCTCACCTCCGAGCGGTCGCGGCTGCGCGCGGCGATAGCGTTATAAACCGCAAGCGCGGTGAGCACGCCGAGGCCTATGAGAAACGATTCGGCGCCGGTCAGCCCGAAGCGGAGATAGACTACAAAGCCGACCGAGGCCGCGATCAGCACCATGCAGACAGCGATGAAGATGGCGCTGATGCGCACCATGCGCTGACCCCGCAATGCCTCACGCCGAACTATCCAGCCCCAAAGGCCTCTTTATGGCCCACCCGGCTTGATTCGCGTCCGGACCCTGACAGTGTCCACAAGCGCCGTGACGCCGCAAGTATGCCGGCATCCATAGCTAAGCTTTTGACGGGCTTTTATAACGGCAACCATGTCTGCGACCCCCGCGCCCGCCGCCATCGCCCGAAGCGCCGGCCTGATCGGCTGGATCGAGAGCCAGCCGAGGCAGGCCTTTGCAGCGTTCCTGGCCCTGCATTTTGCCGTCTGGACCGCGCTGCCGGCGCTACTTTACGCCAACCTGCCGCTCGATCTGATCGAGGCGCTGACCTACGGCCGGGAATGGCAACTCGGCTACGACAAGCTGCCGCCGCTGCCGTGGTGGCTGGTCGAGATCATGCACCGCACTTTCGGCGTCGACGCCGCCTACTACGCGCTGGCGCAACTGGCCGTGATCGTCGCACTCGTGGCGGTCTGGGCGACGGCGCGGCCGCTTGTCGGCGCGATCGGCGCGCTGGTTGCGGTGCTGATCATCGACGGCATGCACTATCTCCAGTACACCGCGGTGAAGTTCAATCACGACGTCATTCAACTGCCGTTCTGGGGCTTGGCCGGCTACGCCTTTCATGCCGCGCTCAAACGCGGCCGCACCGGACACTGGCTACTGCTCGGCTTCTGCTTCGGCGCCACGCTTTGGGCCAAATATTTTGTCGTCGTGCTGGCGGCGCCCTACGCGCTGTTTCTGCTGTTCGATCGCGACGCGCCGCCGTGCGCTGGCAACGCCCGGGCCGTGGCTTGCGCTGATCGTCGCGCTCGCGGTTGCGGCGCCGCACGTCATCTGGCTATTCCAGACCGATTTCCTGCCGCTGGCCTATGCCGAGCATCGCGCATCGGCGGTGCGTGGCTGGTTCGACCACGTTTTGCATCCCTCGGCGTTTGCCGGCAGCCAGATTTTTTTCCTGTTGCCGTCGTTCTTTATCGCATCGGCGCTGTTCTGGCCGCGGCAAAAAACAACTGCCATTCCCAGGAGAGAATATTCGGCCGACGCCTTTGACCGCCGCATCGTGACGCTGCTGGCGTTCGGACCGGGCGTGACCATGATCCTGCTAACCGCAGTGAGCGGCCGCGGCGCATTCGCAATGTGGGGTTATCCGCTGTGGCTCTATGTCGGGCTGTGGCTCGTGCTGAACGCTCCGGCGCTCATCGACCGCAGCCGCCTCGCCCGCATCGTCGCCGCCTGGAGCGCCGTGTTCGTGATCTTCGCGATCATCTTCGCCGTCAACTACACGGTGCTGCCGCTGATCGACCACCGCTACCGCGCCGTATTCTTCCCGGGCGACAAGCTCGGCGCCGAGCTGACGGCGCGCTTTCACGCAGCGACCGGAAACAAGCTCGATTATGTCGTCGGATCGATGTGGGATGGCGGCAATCTCGCGCACTATTCGGCCGACCAGCCGCAGGTGCTGATCGACGGCCTGCCAGCCCGCGCGCCATGGATCGACCTCGACGACTTGCACAAGAAGGGCGCGATCGTGGTGTGGACTGAAAGCGACACCGCGCAGCTGCCGGCAGAATTTACCGCGATCGCCGGCAATGCCGAAGTGGAACCTTCGTTCGATTTACCGATGCGCCGCGGCTCCGGTGAAATCCATGTCGGCTGGGCGATCCTGAAGCCGCAAGCACGGTAGGACGCGATCGCTGGCGCCTTGCCTCGTCCAGCACGATGCCGCATTTGACGCGCCTGCACTGCCACAGTGAACGGCCGACTCACATCACCGCTTTGATCGCCTGCCCGACCTTCTCGAAAATCTCGCCGATCTGCGCTTCGCTGACGATCAAGGGCGGCGACAGCGCCAGCGTGTCACCGGCAACGCGGACCATGACGCCGATGTCGTGGAAAGCACGCTCCATCACCTCGTAGGCGCGCTTGCCGTAGGCGCCGGGGCGCGAAGCGAGATCGATGCCGGCGGCAAGGCCGACGGTGCGGATGTCGAGCACGCCGGGCAGCGACTTGAGCGTCATCGCGGCGTCGGCAAAAATCGGTTCGAGCGCCTTGGCGCGGGCGAACAGATTTTCATCGCGATAAAGGTCGAGCGTCGCGAGGCCGGCGGCGCAGGCGAGTGGATGCGCCGAATAAGTGTAGCCGTGGAACAGCTCAATGACGTGCTCCGGCCCGCGCATGAAAGCGTCGTAAATGCCTTCGCGCACGATCACGCCACCCATCGGCACGCTGCCGGAGGTTATGCCTTTAGCAAAGACGATCATGTCGGGAATGACGCCATAGCGTTCGGCCGCAAAGGCATAGCCGAGCCGGCCGAAGCCGGTGATCACCTCGTCGAAGATCAGAAGAATGCCGTGGCGGTCGCAGATCGCGCGCAGTTTTTCCAGATAGCCCTTCGGCGGCGGCAGCACGCCAGTCGAACCCGACATCGGCTCGACGATGACGGCGGCGATGGTCGAAGCGTCGTGCAGCGCGACGATGCGTTCGAGATCGTCGGCGAGATGCGCGCCCCAGTCCGGCTCGCCCTTGGTGAAGGCCTGATGCTCGCGGCTATAGGTCGCCGGCAGATGGTCGACACCGGCCAGAAGCGTACCGAAGTGCTTGCGATTGGCGACGATGCCGCCGACCGAAATGCCGCCGAAGCCGACGCCGTGATAGCCGCGCTCGCGGCCAATGAGCCGCGTGCGTGCCGCCTCGCCGCGCACATTGTGGTAGGCGAGCGCGATCTTCAGCGCGGTATCGACCGCCTCCGAGCCTGAATTGCAGAAGAACACGCGATCGAGATCGCGCGGCGCCAACGCCGCGACCCGGCTCGCCAGTTCAAAGCTTTTCGGATGGGCAAACTGAAATGCCGGCGAATAGTCGAGTTCCGCCGCCTGCTGCTGGATGGCAGCAACAATCGGATCGCGATTATGCCCGGTATTGCAGCACCAAAGTCCCGCGGTGCCGTCGAGAACGGCACGGCCCTCCGGCGTGTAGTAGTGCATGTCCTTGGCGCGCGCGATGAAACGAGGGGCGCGTTTGAAATCCCGGTTCGGGGTAAAGGGAATCCAGAGCGCGTCCAGATCGTTAGGAGCAGTCGTTACTTTCTTTTGATGTGTTTGCATGAAAAGGATCGTCAGTCAGTGTTTCAGCGAGATAGCCCGGTATTATGGCGCGCGCCCCAAGCCTGGCGGGCGCGGTGCCTCATCCTGATACCGCTCGTTCCTAGCAGGCGCGGTGATTCGGCCTAATACCGCTCAGCGGATATATCGGCCGCCATAAAGTGTACTGTTTTGTACAGACCGTTTATGGCGCTTGCGCCACAATTACCGGGATACCCACGCGAACCGCCTACAGGGGACCCGATGTTGAGCAGCAGGTTAGTCCAGATTAGCGCCAAATTGCGGGAAATTCCCGATAGCGCCCATGAACTTAATGGTGCGCCTCTTTATGGGAGTTCTGTCCGATGGCCCCTGCGCTAGCGAGAACAAATTTGAGTCGAACGGACTCGGCTTTAGTCGGAAGTCTGATCGCTATGCCGCAAATCGACGGCAGAGGCGCTTCGATTGTAAATTTTGCCGCGCTTCAAAGTATATTCGTGCAAGGCGAGCCGTGTGACGCCCTTTACTATCTCCGTACCGGGATTGCCAAAGTCTTGGTCACGTCGAAATCGGGACAGGAAGCCGTCGTCGTCATATTGGCTCCGGGCGATTTCTTCGGCGAGGGATTCGTGCTGGAGAATGTGCCACGCGTGGCAACCGTGACCACAATGACCGAATGCACGGTCGAGCGCATCGATGCTGGGGAGGCCAAACGGAGGCTCCACAACGACCCGACATTCCTGAAAAAGTTCATGGCTTTTCTGGTGAGGCGAAATCGGCAGTACATAAGGGATCTCAGGGACCAGCATTTTCATTCCATCGAAAAGCGTCTGGCGCGCACCTTGTTGCGCTTGGTGAAGACGAACAACAACGAGTCGGCGGTTGCGCTTGCTCGTCTTAGCCAAGAGACGCTGGCTAGCATGATCGGTGCCGAGCGTGCACGAGTGAATTTCTTCATGAATAAATTCAGGCGTCTCGGCATGATTGAGTACACGGGAAATTCGGACGATAAACTGATTGTGCACCCCTCGCTTCGCGACATTCTCTCCGCCGATTGAGATAATTTACTCTCTCCGGCGATTGAGGTATTCCGCCGTGGGTCCCGCCAGGCCCCGCCGCTCTTTGTCACTGACTTCGCGGCCGCAACCGCCGACCTGACGCAATAGGCCGCGAATCTTGTCCCTTTCGGGACGGAATCTCGTACTGTGCTTGCCGCTCCGACGCGCGGCTGCTACCACCGCGCCGTTCCGAAGCAATACGCTGCAAGACCGGAAAAATGGCGGACAAATCCAACAAGCTCAAGGCGCGATTGCCGCGCGGGCTCGCCGACCGCACGCCGGGCGAACTCGCGGCGACGCGCGCGATGATCGAAAAAATCCGTGCGGTCTATGAGCTTTACGGCTTTGAGCCGGTGGAGACGCCGGCCATCGAATACACCGACGCGCTCGGCAAATTCCTGCCCGACCAGGACCGGCCGAACGAAGGCGTGTTCTCGTTCCAGGACGACGACGAGCAGTGGCTGTCGTTGCGCTACGACCTCACCGCGCCGCTGGCGCGCTACGTCGCGGAGAATTTCGACGCGCTGCCGAAGCCGTACCGCTCCTATCGCTATGGCTATGTCTATCGCAACGAGAAGCCCGGCCCCGGACGCTTCCGGCAATTCATGCAATTCGATGCCGACACGGTTGGCAGCGCCTCGCCCGCCGCCGACGCGGAGATGTGCATGATGGCGGCGGATACGATGGAAGCGCTGGGCATTCCACGTGGCAGTTATGTAGTAAAAGTGAATAATCGGAAACTACTTGATGGCGTGATGGAGGCAATCGGGATCGGCGGCGAAGAAAATCGCCGGATTAAGCGCCTCACGGTACTACGCGCCATCGACAAGTATGAACGACTTGGCGCAGGCGGAGTCACGTCACTGCTTGGTCCGGGACGAAAGGATGAAAGCGGCGACTTTACAAAGGGTGCGGGTCTTTCGTCTGACGCCATTGGTCAGGTGATGTTACATGTTTGCAGCCACCGCCAGGTTCCGGTGACAGGCATTCGACAATCTGCGACATCGTTAGAGACCGCCAGAAATCGTTTTCCGTCGAGCGCGATCTACCAAGAAGGTTTGGACGAATTGCAGAATATTGTGGAATTAGCTGAGTCACGCTAAATACGAGGCCGATCAGATACGCATTGATCCCTCGGTCGTCCGTGGCCTCGAATATTACACCGGCCCGGTCTTCGAGGTTGAATTGACATTCTCCACCGACAGCAAAGACGGCTCGCCACGCTTCGGCTCGGTCGGCGGCGGCGGGCGCTACGATGGCTTGGTGTCGCGCTTTCGCGGCGAGCCAGTGCCGGCGACCGGATTTTCCATCGGCGTGTCGCGGCTCCTCGCCGCGCTGGAGCATCTCGGCAAGATCGATCTTAAGACCGAACGCGGCCCGGTCGTCGTCACGGTGTTCGATCAGGACCGCATTGCCGATTATCAGCAGATGGTCGCAAAACTGCGCGCCGCAGATATCCGCGCCGAGCTTTATCTCGGCTCCGGAAAATTTGGACCGCAGATGAAATATGCCGACAAGCGCAATTCACCGTGCGTCGTCATTCAGGGCTCCGATGAAAAGGCCAAGGGCGAAGTCACCATCAAAGACCTGATCGTCGGCGCCGAGCTCGCCAAGCTGGAAAAGGGCCGCGAGGAATATTTGCAGAAGCAGGCCGAGGCGCAGCGCGCGGTGCCGGAATCCGATCTGGTCGAGGCGGTGCGCGCGGTGCTCAAGCGCCACGGGCTTGCATAGCCTGGAATAAACGGCACCGCCGGCGGTTCATCTTCAATCGACACTGGACTAATCTATTGACTGAAGTACCCTGTGGATTGGGGATTGAGGGCTGTGGGCAAATTTCTCGCCAAGCGGTCATTAAGTCGGCGCCTTATCGCGCTGGCTGCCGCTTATGCGATTGCGCTTTCGAGCCTGCTGGCGGGCTTCATCACGGCTCAGGCGGCAGCGGGAGCCGCAGGCGCTCCGATCGGCGTCATCTGCCACACGCTTGTCCCCGGCGAAGCGCCCTCCCCGGCCGGCGATCACACCAACGGCGATCATTGCGCCACTAACTGCTGCGTCGGCTGCCTGATGCTGATGACGGCACTACCGCCGCCTCCGGTCACAGTCACCGGCGCGCCGCAAGCGGCCGGCCGGCCACCATCGGTGCCCGCGGTTGCCCTCGCCGCCGCCGGTCCTGACACAAAATCCCACGGCTCGCGAGCACCTCCACTGACAGCCTGATGCCACGCGGCCGCAAGAGCGGCCGTGATGTCACTCATGCTCCGTTGGAGAAAGTTCATGCCCGATAATCCGTGGTATTTGCGCGCATTCGCGCTCGCGCTGTCGTTTATCGCCCTGCCCTGCTCGGAAGCGTTTGCCCATTGCTTTGTCGGCGCGCGCTTTTTTCCCGCAACGCTCGCCGTCGACGATCCCTGCGTTGCCGATGAGCTGTCGCTGCCCACGATCCAGTGGTCGAGAACCGCCGATATGCCGCCGGCAACGGAATGGGACGTGTCGGCGGAAATTTCCAAGCGCATTACCGACGACCTCGGGATTTCGATCGGTGAAACCTGGACGCAGATTCACCAGCCCGGCGGTTTCACCATGGCGGGTTTCGCCGATCTCGAAACAACGCTGCAATACCAGCTGCTCAAGGACAGCGATCACGAACTGGCGATGCTGCTCGGCCTGATCGTCGATTGGGGCGGCACAGGCGCCAGCAATTCCGGCATCGGCACGCCCTATAGCGTGCTCACGCCGACCTATTACTTCGGCAAGGGCTTCGGCGACCTGCCCGACTCTGCCGGCTGGCTGCGCGCCTTCGCGGTAACCGGTCAGATCGGCTACGAGATTCCGAGCCGTTCGTTCGACCTGGTGGCGGGTGCGCCAATTCCGCAGACACTCGATTGGGGCGGCTCGATCCAATACAGCATGCCCTATCTGAAGTCCGAAATTCAGGACTTACAGCTCCCCGACTTCATCAATCACCTGATCCCGATTGTGGAAGTCGACATGCAAACGCCGGTCGCCAACAACTACGGCAACAGCTTCGTCACCACCGGCACCATCAATCCGGGCGTGATCTGGGTCGGCAGCTACTTCCAGGTCGGGCTCGAAGCGCCGATCCCCGTGAATGGCCAAAGCGGCCATGGCATCGGCGTCCTCGGCCAACTGCATCTTTATCTCGACGACATGTTTCCGCAGACCATCGGGCAACCGCTCATTGGCAAATCTGCCTCTCCGCAAAAACTCAACTTCTGAAGGCCATGTCATGCGAACGCTCATCGTTATTCTGTCGTTCTTCATCAGCGCTGCGCTCGGGGCCCCCGCGGCGCGCGCCCACGCCTTCCTCGATCACGCAACTCCGCTGGTCGGCAGCACGGTGCCGGCCGCGCCGCACGAGGTCGCGCTGTCGTTCACGCAGAACCTGGAGCCGGCCTTCAGCACGGTTCAGGTCACTGACAGCAGCGGCGCCAGGGTCGATCAGGGCAAACCGGCGATCAGCGCCAACACCATGCGCATCGGACTGAAAGCTCTGAGCCCGGGCAGCTACAAGGTGCACTGGCACGCGCTGTCGGTCGATACGCACACGACCGAGGGCAGCTTCACCTTCCACGTCGGCAGTCCGTGAGCGCAAACCTCGGGCGCGTCCAGCAGGGAGAGCGGCGTGCATGATCCCCTGATCTACATGCGGGCCATTCATTACGCCGCAACACTCCTTGTGACCGGCGTCGTGTTCTCGATGGTATTCGTTTCCGATCCGGCTTTTCGGCAAGTCAACACCGACCCGCGTATTGCCGCCGTCGCGCGGTGCTGGAATCGCTGGATGGCATGGGCTGGCCTGGCATTTGTGACGATCTCCGGAGCGGCGTGGCTCGTTCTGACCGCCGCAGCGATGAGCGATCAGTCGCCAACCGACGTCATTTCAGACGGCGTGCTATGGACGGTGCTGACGCAAACCACATTCGGACACGACTGGCTTGTCCGGCTGGTCCTGGCTTGCAGTCTTGCCGCGACGCTCGCGCCGTTTTTTTCGGAACACAAAGCCGCGCCGTCATGGCTCGACGGTTTTGTGGCGATGATTGCGGCTTCGCTGGCGGGCACGCTGGCTTGGGCCGGGCATGCGGCTGGTGGATTGGGCAGCGAAGCCTTCGTGCATCCCACCGCCGATGTGTTGCACCTCCTTGCCGCGGCGGCATGGGTGGGGGGTCTGCCACCGCTCCTCGTGCTGCTAGCCGCTGCAGGCGGCGACGAAACCTCGGTCGCAATCGCGCGCACGACCGCTTTGCGCTTTTCCAGTCTCGGTATCGTCAGCGTCGCCACGCTCGTCGTCACCGGCGCGATCAACACCTGGTATCTCGCGGGCACGCTGCCTGCACTGACCGAAACGGATTACGGCCGTCTTCTTCTGGAGAAAATCGCGGTGTTCCTTGGCATGGTCATGCTCGCGGCCACCAATCGCCAGTGGCTGATCCCGCAACTCCTGCAAAAAGACAGCACCGACCTAATCCGCGGCGCGCTGTTTCAACTGCGTTACCACGTCGCGATCGAGATAGCGGCGGGAGCGTGCGTCATCGTGATCGTCGCGGTGCTAGGCACGCTGCATCCCGGATTGCATCTGCACGCCCATGTGCATTGAGTTGGGTGCGAATTGAATCCAGGTGCGACTTGAACCAGCGAAGGTGCGTTCTCAGAAGTCAGTTTCGGCGCGAATGCCGATGATCGAAACCGGGCCGCGGTCGCGGTTATAGGCGGGGTTGACCACGAATTGATAATCGATCGTGGCCTTCCAGTCGTACACCGGAAACAAATAATAGGTCTCGATGATCTGCTCTGGGCCGGGATGCGGCAATTGTCCATCGCCTACCAGAATGCCTAAGCCGCCGTCGTTGAGAAATTGCTCGTGGATCTTGGTAATGCCGTTGACAATACCGGCAATGGCGAATGTGTCGTCGGGGCGTCCCCACTGCGTCCCCTTCAGCGACAAGCCCACCGCAGCGGTGCGATCGACGTCCGTGTAGGAATCCGGTTCGATATCGCCGCTGGCGAAACCGGCGCGCGCAAACAGGCCAAGATCGGATGTGATCTCCTGTTCGAGGTTGGCACTCAGTCCGGTGCGGCTGCGGTACTGGCGGACGGCGGCGATATCGGCCGGTCCGCCGACCGTCATGGCGAGCGCAATGGCGTCTTGATAGGTGCCAAGACGGGCGCGGGTGAGAAAGCCCGTGAACGCGAGCTTACCGGGATGGCTCCACAAATCGTAGCGGCGCTCGATCTCGCCGATCCATTGAAACTGGCCGAAATTCGAATCGAGGTCGGTACTGTTGGGCACCGTGGTGAGATCGAAAATGCCGCCGCGCAACGTCCATTGGCCCTCGTACCATTCAGCACTGGCGCCCAAAGTGTAACCCCAGGCATCGGCGGCATAATCGAACGAGCCGGCATCGATCAGCGCCCAGTTCATGAAATCCTTGCGAGGATTTTGCGCATATTTGTTCTGATCGAAAACGTCGGAGACGGAATATTTGCCGACCGTGACGACGAGACGGTCGATGGTGTTCGTTCCTTCGAACTGGTTCTGATCGGCCGCCACTTTCTCGGTGTCGCCGCCGAGATCGATGGTCTGACGGATGAAATAGCGTTGCACCCGCGCGTAAGGCACCGAAGAACCGACCTTGAACGACGCACCGCTCGAAAACCCGGCGATGCCTTCGGTGTTGCTCAAGCCGAAACCCTGATCGATTTCTGGATCGACCCAGAACTCCGCACCCTCCCACAGCTTGGCGCCGACGAAATACATCACATCCCAGCTTTCGCGACCTTGGTTTGGATCGAGGCTATGGGGGCCGAG
>CAWFBB010000032.1:0-42073 GCA_963813825.1 uncultured Alphaproteobacteria bacterium | reverse complement strand
AGTCGTAGACGAAATGGAGGAAATCGACAGCAAGAAGCCGCCTTTCGATTTTGCCGATCATGAGAGTAAGTTATGTGCATACCTCAAAAATGAACCACTTCCAGATGCCTCTAAAATAGGACTTGAGGAACTGCGCGAAATAAACGCACTTATCCAAAGCTGCGGCTATTCAGACCGAATAAAAATCGATCCCTCGGTCGTCCGTGGCCTCGAATATTACACCGGCCCGGTCTTCGAGGTTGAATTGACATTCTCCACCGACAGCAAAGACGGCTCGCCACGCTTCGGCTCGGTCGGCGGCGGCGGGCGCTACGATGGCTTGGTGTCGCGCTTTCGCGGCGAGCCAGTACCGGCGACCGGATTTTCCATCGGCGTGTCGCGGCTCCTCGCCGCGCTGGAGCATCTCGGCAAGATCGATCTTAAGACCGAACGCGGCCCGGTCGTCGTCACGGTGTTCGATCAGGACCGCATTGCCGATTATCAGCAGATGGTCGCAAAACTGCGCGCCGCAGATATCCGCGCCGAGCTTTATCTCGGCTCCGGAAAATTTGGACCGCAGATGAAATATGCCGACAAGCGCAATTCACCGTGCGTCGTCATTCAGGGCTCCGATGAAAAGGCCAAGGGCGAAGTCACCATCAAAGACCTGATCGTCGGCGCCGAGCTCGCCAAGCTGGAAAAGGGCCGCGAGGAATATTTGCAGAAGCAGGCCGAGGCGCAGCGCGCGGTGCCGGAATCCGATCTGGTCGAGGCGGTGCGCGCGGTGCTCAAGCGCCACGGGCTTGCATAGCCTGGAATAAACGGCACCGCCGGCGGTTCATCTTCAATCGACACTGGACTAATCTATTGACTGAAGTACCCTGTGGATTGGGGATTGAGGGCTGTGGGCAAATTTCTCGCCAAGCGGTCATTAAGTCGGCGCCTTATCGCGCTGGCTGCCGCTTATGCGATTGCGCTTTCGAGCCTGCTGGCGGGCTTCATCACGGCTCAGGCGGCAGCGGGAGCCGCAGGCGCTCCGATCGGCGTCATCTGCCACACGCTTGTCCCCGGCGAAGCGCCCTCCCCGGCCGGCGATCACACCAACGGCGATCATTGCGCCACTAACTGCTGCGTCGGCTGCCTGATGCTGATGACGGCACTACCGCCGCCTCCGGTCACAGTCACCGGCGCGCCGCAAGCGGCCGGCCGGCCACCATCGGTGCCCGCGGTTGCCCTCGCCGCCGCCGGTCCTGACACAAAATCCCACGGCTCGCGAGCACCTCCACTGACAGCCTGATGCCACGCGGCCGCAAGAGCGGCCGTGATGTCACTCATGCTCCGTTGGAGAAAGTTCATGCCCGATAATCCGTGGTATTTGCGCGCATTCGCGCTCGCGCTGTCGTTTATCGCCCTGCCCTGCTCGGAAGCGTTTGCCCATTGCTTTGTCGGCGCGCGCTTTTTTCCCGCAACGCTCGCCGTCGACGATCCCTGCGTTGCCGATGAGCTGTCGCTGCCCACGATCCAGTGGTCGAGAACCGCCGATATGCCGCCGGCAACGGAATGGGACGTGTCGGCGGAAATTTCCAAGCGCATTACCGACGACCTCGGGATTTCGATCGGTGAAACCTGGACGCAGATTCACCAGCCCGGCGGTTTCACCATGGCGGGTTTCGCCGATCTCGAAACAACGCTGCAATACCAGCTGCTCAAGGACAGCGATCACGAACTGGCGATGCTGCTCGGCCTGATCGTCGATTGGGGCGGCACAGGCGCCAGCAATTCCGGCATCGGCACGCCCTATAGCGTGCTCACGCCGACCTATTACTTCGGCAAGGGCTTCGGCGACCTGCCCGACTCTGCCGGCTGGCTGCGCGCCTTCGCGGTAACCGGTCAGATCGGCTACGAGATTCCGAGCCGTTCGTTCGACCTGGTGGCGGGTGCGCCAATTCCGCAGACACTCGATTGGGGCGGCTCGATCCAATACAGCATGCCCTATCTGAAGTCCGAAATTCAGGACTTACAGCTCCCCGACTTCATCAATCACCTGATCCCGATTGTGGAAGTCGACATGCAAACGCCGGTCGCCAACAACTACGGCAACAGCTTCGTCACCACCGGCACCATCAATCCGGGCGTGATCTGGGTCGGCAGCTACTTCCAGGTCGGGCTCGAAGCGCCGATCCCCGTGAATGGCCAAAGCGGCCATGGCATCGGCGTCCTCGGCCAACTGCATCTTTATCTCGACGACATGTTTCCGCAGACCATCGGGCAACCGCTCATTGGCAAATCTGCCTCTCCGCAAAAACTCAACTTCTGAAGGCCATGTCATGCGAACGCTCATCGTTATTCTGTCGTTCTTCATCAGCGCTGCGCTCGGGGCCCCCGCGGCGCGCGCCCACGCCTTCCTCGATCACGCAACTCCGCTGGTCGGCAGCACGGTGCCGGCCGCGCCGCACGAGGTCGCGCTGTCGTTCACGCAGAACCTGGAGCCGGCCTTCAGCACGGTTCAGGTCACTGACAGCAGCGGCGCCAGGGTCGATCAGGGCAAACCGGCGATCAGCGCCAACACCATGCGCATCGGACTGAAAGCTCTGAGCCCGGGCAGCTACAAGGTGCACTGGCACGCGCTGTCGGTCGATACGCACACGACCGAGGGCAGCTTCACCTTCCACGTCGGCAGTCCGTGAGCGCAAACCTCGGGCGCGTCCAGCAGGGAGAGCGGCGTGCATGATCCCCTGATCTACATGCGGGCCATTCATTACGCCGCAACACTCCTTGTGACCGGCGTCGTGTTCTCGATGGTATTCGTTTCCGATCCGGCTTTTCGGCAAGTCAACACCGACCCGCGTATTGCCGCCGTCGCGCGGTGCTGGAATTGCTGGATGGCATGGGCTGGCCTGGCATTTGTGACGATCTCCGGAGCGGCGTGGCTCGTTCTGACCGCCGCAGCGATGAGCGATCAGTCGCCAACCGACGTCATTTCAGACGGCGTGCTATGGACGGTGCTGACGCAAACCACATTCGGACACGACTGGCTTGTCCGGCTGGTCCTGGCTTGCAGTCTTGCCGCGACGCTCGCGCCGTTTTTTTCGGAACACAAAGCCGCGCCGTCATGGCTCGACGGTTTTGTGGCGATGATTGCGGCTTCGCTGGCGGGCACGCTGGCTTGGGCCGGGCATGCGGCTGGTGGATTGGGCAGCGAAGCCTTCGTGCATCCCACCGCCGATGTGTTGCACCTCCTTGCCGCGGCGGCATGGGTGGGGGGTCTGCCACCGCTCCTCGTGCTGCTAGCCGCTGCAGGCGGCGACGAAACCTCGGTCGCAATCGCGCGCACGACCGCTTTGCGCTTTTCCAGTCTCGGTATCGTCAGCGTCGCCACGCTCGTCGTCACCGGCGCGATCAACACCTGGTATCTCGCGGGCACGCTGCCTGCACTGACCGAAACGGATTACGGCCGTCTTCTTCTGGAGAAAATCGCGGTGTTCCTTGGCATGGTCATGCTCGCGGCCACCAATCGCCAGTGGCTGATCCCGCAACTCCTGCAAAAAGACAGCACCGACCTAATCCGCGGCGCGCTGTTTCAACTGCGTTACCACGTCGCGATCGAGATAGCGGCGGGAGCGTGCGTCATCGTGATCGTCGCGGTGCTAGGCACGCTGCATCCCGGATTGCATCTGCACGCCCATGTGCATTGAGTCGGGTGCGAATTGAATCCAGGTGCGACTTGAACCAGCGAAGGTGCGTTCTCAGAAGTCAGTTTCGGCGCGAATGCCGATGATCGAAACCGGGCCGCGGTCGCGGTTATAGGCGGGGTTGACCACGAATTGATAATCGATCGTGGCCTTCCAGTCGTACACCGGAAACAAATAATAGGTCTCGATGATCTGCTCTGGGCCGGGATGCGGCAATTGTCCATCGCCTACCAGAATGCCTAAGCCGCCGTCGTTGAGAAATTGCTCGTGGATCTTGGTAATGCCGTTGACAATACCGGCAATGGCGAATGTGTCGTCGGGGCGTCCCCACTGCGTCCCCTTCAGCGACAAGCCCACCGCAGCGGTGCGATCGACGTCCGTGTAGGAATCCGGTTCGATATCGCCGCTGGCGAAACCGGCGCGCGCAAACAGGCCAAGATCGGATGTGATCTCCTGTTCGAGGTTGGCACTCAGTCCGGTGCGGCTGCGGTACTGGCGGACGGCGGCGATATCGGCCGGTCCGCCGACCGTCATGGCGAGCGCAATGGCGTCTTGATAGGTGCCAAGACGGGCGCGGGTGAGAAAGCCCGTGAACGCGAGCTTACCGGGATGGCTCCACAAATCGTAGCGGCGCTCGATCTCGCCGATCCATTGAAACTGGCCGAAATTCGAATCGAGGTCGGTACTGTTGGGCACCGTGGTGAGATCGAAAATGCCGCCGCGCAACGTCCATTGGCCCTCGTACCATTCAGCACTGGCGCCCAAAGTGTAACCCCAGGCATCGGCGGCATAATCGAACGTGCCGGCATCGATCAGCGCCCAGTTCATGAAATCCTTGCGAGGATTTTGCGCATATTTGTTCTGATCGAAAACGTCGGAGACGGAATATTTGCCGACCGTGACGACGAGACGGTCGATGGTGTTCGTTCCTTCGAACTGGTTCTGATCGGCCGCCACTTTCTCGGTGTCGCCGCCGAGATCGATGGTCTGACGGATGAAATAGCGTTGCACCCGCGCGTAAGGCACCGAAGAACCGACCTTGAACGACGCACCGCTCGAAAACCCGGCGATGCCTTCGGTGTTGCTCAAGCCGAAGCCCTGATCGATTTCTGGATCGACCCAGAACTCCGCACCCTCCCACAGCTTGGCGCCGACGAAATACATCACGTCCCAGCTTTCGCGACCCTGGTTTGGATCGAGGCTATGGGGGCCGAGATAAGGCGAATGAAACGGCGGATCGTATTGCTCGATGAACGTCATCTGGCCGTGCACCGCGAACCGGTCGAGGGTGAGCGCGTCCGGTCCCTTGGTGAAAAAGTCGGGATCGATGCCGTCATGGCCAAGCTGATAATCGACACCGACACGCACAGACTGCAGTGCCAGCGCTGAACTGAAGGTTTGCGCGCCTGCGGGAAAGGTCACGCCGCGCGAGGCGTAATCGGTATAGAGATATTCGATCCGCGCTGCCCATTGTGGCGTCAGGCCGACCTCGACACCGACGCCGACCACGCCACCAACGCGCGGCACCATATAGGCGTTTTCCACGGTGCCGGGGATGGCCGTTCCACCCGCCGGCACGCCAAAAATCTGCGTGCGTGTGAACTGATCGTAACTCCAGGCAAAGCCGCCGGTTGCATAGAACAACCAGTTGCCGGTTCCAGTCGCTAGATTGGGCGCGTAACCGACACGGCCGCGCAATGTGCCCGACATTTCCACCTGTTCGGCATAGTTCGCCGTGCCGGTTGCCGGCGACGCGAATGTTGCCATGCCACCGACGGTGTTAGGAAATGATACGTCGGCTTCAATGCCAAACAACTGCCGCGACGGCAGCAGATAATTGTAGCCGCCCTGCAAACCATCGAAATAGCTGCCGGTGCCTTTGAACACATCGAACGAATTAAAGGCATCGATCGAGCCGCTAAGCGGCGGCACACCCGCGCCCGTCGCATGGGCCGTCCAATGCGACGAACCGGCGGCGTAGCCGAAATGCGCGCCGGCATAGAAACCGGACCAATCATAAGATTTCTTCGGCGGCGCTTTCACCGGCAGGGATTGATCGGCCGCGCTGGCGCGCTGCCCGAGCGCGGTCAGCATTATCCCGACAACCAATAGCCCCCGCATCACGACCCCACGCCGCCACCGGCGTGCAGACTGCGTTGGTTTGGCCGCCGTGTCGATTAGCCAATGACGTATTGCGGATAAGTTTTCGGAAATCGGTTCCGGCCCCGGTGCCGAGACCGAAACCATCCCGTGGTCGCGGTAACAGGCGGGATTGATCACGCGCTTAGTGGAGAGGGTTGCCGCCGTTAACCGTCATACAATTGACACCCCCTGGCCGTCCTGTTTTGTTACATTGTTCAGGTTGGGCGGTGCACGCGGTGTTACGCCGGCTTGGAATCGAGGGTAAGCGCGGCGGAATGCGCTGGTTTCGATCGCACGTAAGCATGGGTTCCCGATTGGCGCTTGCCGCCATGGCGGTGCAGCTTGTGCTGACGTTCGGTCATGTCCATGTCGACGGCCTCACCGAGGCTACCGCCGGGACGGCGTCATCGGTCTTGGCCGGCCAGTCCAACCCGGCCTCGCCGAACGCACCAGATCCGTCCCACAAAGGCAGCGGATCGGCAGACTATCGACTGCCCCATCTGTGCGCTGATTCAGTTGGCCAGCACGGCGGCGCCTTCCGTGGCGCCGATGTTGCCGGTTCCCACGAGTTTTGTCGTCACCAGGCCGGAAACACCCGCCGCATCGCAACGGGTTGCCTTGCCGTATTTTTCGTTTCAGGCGCGCGCCCCCCCTTCCATTTGAAGCGATCGCCCGTGGCGCTCCCGCCACGTGACGCGATCCTGAAACTGCACGTCGGCACGCGTCGAACGAGTTCGTTTGCGCGCGCCTTCCCATGAAAATTCATTCGGACGCGGCCTTGCATGCTGGCCGATCCGAAGTCCGATACCACGAGGACAATTCGTTGACGCATCCTGATAAGGATAGTCACGGCGCGACCGAGCCACTGCTCGGGCCGTCGCCGATACGCCAAAACTATCGTGCGCATTCTCGTCGCCACCGCGGTTGGCGTTGCGGCGTATTGGCTGTTCTTTGCCTCATCCGCATTACCGTGGCGGAGAAGTCGTCGAGAAGGCAGCACCGGTCCTCCGCTCGGGAGACAGCGTGACGGTGCCCGAAGGCTCGCCGGTGCGAACCAAGCTCGCGATCGAGCCCGTCACCGCTAAAGACATCAAGCGCGATCTCGTGTCTGCCGGCGGTCGTGGAGGCCGATCCCGCCCATCTCATCAAGGTAGCGCCGCCGCTGTCCGGTCTCGTGACGCAGCTCAAGGTCCAGCTCGGCGAGCGGGTGAAGGCGGCGCCAGCCGCTCGTCGTCATCGATTCACCCGATCTTGGCAGCGCCTATTCCGACTACGACCGCGCCAAGGTGCTTGCTGGCGCTGGCGCTGAAGAGCCGCGATCGCGAGCGCGGGCTGCAGAAAATCGGCGGCGCCGCCGACAAGGACCTGCAGCAGGCCGAAACGGATTATGTCACCGCCGAGGTGGAATACGCAGCGGGCCACCGCGCATCTGAAGCAGATCGGCGTCCGATCCCGATGCGCCAGACAAATCGCAAACGGTGACGGTCGTCGCGCCGATGGACGGCAGCGTGATCGATCTTCGAGTCGCGCCTGGCGAGTACTGGAACGATCCGACGGCCGCGCTGATGACAGTCGCCGACCTCAGCACCATCTGGGTCACGGCCAGCGTTCCGGAAAAAGACACATCGCTGGTCTGCGAAGGGACAATCGGCCGACGTCGTTTTCGCCGCTTATCCCGGCGAAGTGTTCAAGGGGCAAGTTCTGTTCGTCAGCGATGTGCTCGACCCCGACACCCGGCGCACCAAGGTCCGCATCGCCTTCGATAATCCGGATACGCGGTTGCGGCCGGGAATGTTCGCCAATGTCAGCTTCTACGCGCCGACGCAAAGCGTGCCGGTGGTGCCGACCAGCGCGCTGGTGCTCAAGGACGACCTCAATCAGGTATTCGTCGAAACAGCGCCGTGGACGTTCGAGGCGCGCAACGTCGATATCGGATTTCAGCAGGGCGATCAGGCGGTTCTGACCAAGGGCGTCAAGGCCGGCGATCGTGTCGTGGTCAGGGGCGGAGTGCTGCTCGGTGATTGATTGGCTGGTCAGCTTCACCCTTCGCAAACGCCTGGTCGTGGCGATGATCTGCATATTCGGCAGCAGTCTATGGCTACTATTCCTGGACCAGGCTCGCGGTCGAAGCCTACCCCGACGTTGCCGATACCGAGTCCCAGGTGGTTACGCACCGCGCCGGGACTCGCGGCCGAAGAGGTCGAGCAGCAAGTCACCATTCCGCTCGAGCGCGAGCTCAACGGCACGCCGGGCATGTCGATGATGCGCTCGCGCAGCACCTTCGGGCTGTCGCTGATCACGCTCCTATTCCGCGACGGCATCGAAGACTACTGGTCGCGCCAGCGCATCGTGGAGCGGATCGCAGAACGCCACGCTGCCGCCGAACCTGACGCCCGGCCTCGACCCGCTGTCTTCGCCGACCGGCCAAATCCTCTATTACATTCTCGAGTCCAGACACGAAGAACCTGCGCGAACTGTCGGAAATCGAGCAATGGACGGTGATCCCGACGCTCAAACAGGTGCCGGGCGTCGCCGACGTCTCGAACTTCGGCGGACTGACGACGCAATTCGAGCTCGAGCTCGATCCGCAGCAGCTCATGCGCTTCAATATATCGCTGCAGCGACATCACCGATGCGATCAGCGCCAACAACGCCAATGCCGGCGGCAGCGTGCTCAATCGCGGCGAGCTCGGCTACGTGATCCGCGGCATCGGCCTCGTGCAGACGCTCGACGATCTCGGCAACATCGTCGTCACCCAGCACAACGGCACGCCGATCCTGGTGCGCGATCTCGGCAAGCTCAAGCTCAGCAACCAGGAGCGCCATGGCATCGTCGGCAAGGACGACAAGAACGACGTCGTCGAGGGAACCGTGCTGCTGTTGCGCCACGAAAATCCTTCGCGCGTTCTGGAAGGCGTGCATGCCAAGATCGCCGAACTCAACGCGCAGCTGAAGGCCGACAACGTTCAGATCGTGCCCTATCTCGACCGCACGAACCTGGTCGACGCAACGATCGACAAGGTCGAGCGCACGGTGTTCGTCGGGCATCGGCCTGGTGCTCATCGTTCTCATTCTCTTCCTCGGCAGCCCGCGCAGCGCGTTGATCGTCGGCATCACCGTTCCGTTTGCGATGGTGGTGGCCTTCATCCTGATGTACCACAGCGGAATTTCCGCCAACCTGCTGTCGCTCGGCGCCATCGATTTCGGCATCATCGTCGACGGCGCCATCGTGATGACGGAAGCGATCTTGCGCCGCCGCGAGGCCAAGCCGGACGAGCCGCTCACCGAAGCCGACGCCGGCGACGCCGCCCGGCAGGTGGCGCGGCCGATCTTCTTCGCCACCGTGATCATCATCACGACCTATCTGCCGCTGTTTGCCTTCCAGCGGATCGAGGCGAAGCTGTTCTATCCGATGGCCTATGCGGTCGGTTTCGCGCAGTTCGGCGCGTTGGCTGTTCGCTTTGCTGGTCATCCCGGGCCTGGCCTATGTGGCGTATCGCAGGCCGCGCCGCGTCTTTCACAATCCGGTCCTTGGCTTGGCTCGAGGCACGTTACCGGCAAGCCTTGCAACGCTCGCTGCGGCCGGCCGAGCATCGCCTACGCTCTGAGCGCCGGCGCCGCAATCGCCGTGGTCGTCCTCGGCGCCACGGTCTGGCGCGAATTCCTGCCGGATCTCGACGAAGGCTCGATCTGGCTTCACGCCGAAATGCCGCCGGGAATTTCGCTGCAGAAGGCGACCGACATGGTCGCCGAGCTGCGCCATGCGCTCGACGAATTCCCGGAAGTGTCATCGGTCGTGAGCCATATCGGCCGCAACGACGACGGCACCGATCCGTGGACGCCCTCGCACATGGAAGCGGCCGTCATGCTGCACTCCGTACAGCACCTGGCCGGCCGGCGAGACCAAGCAGGATCTGGTGACGCGCATGTCGGCGCGGCTCGACAAGTTGCCGGGCTTCGAGATCGCGTTCAGCCAGCCGATCATGGACAGCGTGCTCGACTACGTGTTCGATCCGCACAGCGCGCTCGCCGTCAAGGTGTTCGGCGACGACTTCAACGAATTGCGGCGCATCGGCAACGCCATCATCGGCGCCGCGAACGCCGTTCCAGGCGTCACCGATGCGGCGATCGATCAATATACGCCGCTGCCGCAGATTTCGATCAAGGTCGATCGCGCGGCGACGGCACGCTACGGCATCAACGTCGCCGATGTGGTCAATCTGATCAGCACCGGCATAGGCGGCAGCGCGGTCAGCCAACTGTTCATCGGCGAGCGCCACTACGACATAACGGTCCGCTTCCCGGCGGAAGACCGCAATAATCCCGAGGCGATCAAGAATCTCGTCCTGACTCGAGCGACGGACGCGCTCATTCCGCTGTCCCAGGTCGCCGAGGTCAAGCTGCAGACCGGCGAAAGCATGATCAATCGCGAGATGAATCACCGCTATCTTCTGGTGAAGCTCAACTATCACGATCGCGATCCGCTGTCCGTGGTGGCGGAAGTCTCGAAAGCCATCGATCAAAAGGTCTCGTTCGACCGGGAAAAATATCGCATCGAATGGGGCGGCCAGCTCGAAGGACAAGAGCGGGCGGAGCAACGCTTCAAGCTGATCGTCGGCCTGGCCTTGGCGGCGATGATGGTGCTGCTCTATGCCGAGTTCGGCACGCTCCGCCAGGTCTTTCTGATCATCGGCGTCGTCCCGCTGGCGACGCTCGGCGGGCTGATCGCGCTTCACGCCACCGGGACCACGCTCAATGTCGCGTCTGGCGTCGGCTTCATCGCGCTGTTCGGCGTCGCCGTGCTCAATGGCGTCATCATGGTGGCCAATCTCAATCGCGTCCGCGAGCAAGGCGGGCCGCTGTTCGAAGCGGTGCTGACCGGGGCCGGCGAGCGGCTGCGCCCGGTGCTGATGACCGCCGCGGTCGCGACCGTCGGCATGTTGCCGGCGGCGCTCGCCACCGGAGTCGGCAGCGACGTGCAGCGCAATCTTGCGACCGTGGTTGCCGGCGGGCTTATTCCGGCTACTCTGCTCACCCTCTTCATCATCCCGACGTTCTACTTCGCGTTGGAACGCTGGGCGGCAGCGGCGCGAACCGCAAACAAGGCCCGTAACCGGTACGGCGTAGGATCACCAAGGCGTCAGGCAATGGCCAGCGGAGTATCGCACGGGACCACTGTCTCGCTCGTCGCCGCCGTCCTGCTGACCGGTTGCGCGGTCGGCCCGGATTTCGCGACGCCGCCGGCGCCCAGATGTCGATGGCTATACGCCGGAGCCGCTCACGACGGCGACCGTGTCGGCGGCCACCGCGGGCGGCGCGCCGCAGCACTTCGTCCGCGATCTCGACTTGCCGGGGCAATGGTGGACCTTGTTTCATTCCACCGGCCTCAACAACCTTGTCGAAAAGGCGCTCGCGGCCAATCCCGATCTCCAGGCGGCCCAAGCCGCGTTGACCGTGGCAAAGGAGAACGTTTACGCCCAGCAGGGAGCGCTGTTTCCAACCGTCGCCGGAAACTTCAGCGCCAGCCGGCAGATCGAACCGATCGGCGAGCCCTCCGACGTCAGCGCGCCATCGCCGCACCTACAATCTGTTCACCACGCAATTGAACGTGTCCTATACGCCCGACGTGTTCGGCGGCACGCGGCGTCGATCGAAGTCGCTGGCGGCGCAGGCAGATTCCCAGCGCTTTGCGCTCGAGGCGACCTACCTGACCCTGACCTCAAATCTGGCCGGCGCGGCCGTGCAGGAGGCCTCGATCCGCGGCCAGATCGCGGCGACGCTCAGCATCATCAAGATCGAGACCGACGTGCTCAACGTGATGCAGCATCAGCATGATCTTGGCGACATCGCCGAGGGTGACGTGGTGGCGCAGGAAGCGGCGCTGGCGCAGGTGGAGCAGACCCTGCCGCCGCTGCAAAAGCAGTTAGCGCAGCAGCGCGATCTGATCGCGGCCCTGATCGGCGGCTTTCCGAGTGATCGTGTGCCGCAGCAATTCGTGCTTGCCTCGCTGCGCCTGCCGCGCGATCTGCCACTCAGTCTGCCGGCGCAGTTGGTCGAACAGCGCCCGGACGTGCGCGCCGCGGAAGCCAACCTGCAATCCGCCAGCGCCCTGATCGGCGTCGCCATTGCCAATCGGTTGCCCAATGTCACACTTTACGGGTGCGGCCGGCAGCACGGCCCTGGCAGCCGGCCAGCTGTTCACGCCGGGAACCGAGTTCTGGAATATTGCCGGCAGCGTTACACAGACGATCTTCGATGGCGGCACGTTGCTACACCGCGAGCTTGCGGCAAAGGCGGCGTTCAAACAGGCGGCGGCGCAATATCGCAGCACGGTGATCACCGCATTTCAAAACGTTGCCGATTCACTGCGCGCCATCCAAACCGACGCGGTCGCGTTACAGAAAGCGGTCGCCTCCGAGGCGGCGGCAGCCAAGAGCCTCGATATCACCCGTAACCGCATGCAGCTCGGCGATATCAACTATCTCGGCCTTCTCAACGCGCAGCAGACCTATCAACAGGCATTGCTGAGCCTCGCCCAGGCCAAAGCGGCCCGCTACGCCGACACCGTCGCCCTATTCCAGTCGCTCGGCGGCGGCTGGTGGAACCGATCCGACGTCGACCCGGAACCTCCGCTCACGATCAGCGACGTTTTCCAATAATGCCAGCGATCGTAGTTTGAGGCTTTGTGCGCAGATCCGCGAGACCCCGCATCAGAACTGCGCATGCAGGCGCGCCGAAATAACCGAGGCCGGGCCGCGGTCCTCATTGTAGCCCGGGTTGACGATAAGCTGGTAATCGAGCGTCAGCTTAAAGAATGACACCGGCAGCTGGTAATAAGTTTCCAGGATCTGCTCGAGACCCGGATGCGGCAGCGTGCCGTCGCCGACCAGGATGCCGAGCCCGCCAGCGTTGAAATAAGCCTGGTGCACGCTGGAAATGTGGTTGACCACCCCGGCCAAACCAACCGTGTCGTCGGACCGCCCCCACGACTTGCCGTTCAGTGAAAGACCGGCAGCAACCGTGCGATCGATGTCGGCGAACTCATAAGGCTCGATATTGCCGTTGGCGAAACCGGCGCGCGCAAATGCACCGAGCTGTTCGGTGATCTGCTGCTCGATATTGAGGCTGACTCCGCCGCGGCTGGTGTATTGGCGCACCAGCGCCGTGCTCGGCGTGCCTCCGGTCGCCGCGGCGAGCGCGATTGCATCGGCGAAACTGCCCATGCGGCCGCGGCTGAGGAAACCCGTGACCGCGATCTTTCCCGGCTGGCCCCACAGTTGGTAGCGCCGCTCGATTTCTCCGACCCATTGGAATTGATCGAAGCTTGGATCGAGGTCGGTGCTGTTGGGAACGATAGAAAGATCGAATATGCCGCCGCGAACGGTCCAGTCGCCCCAATACCATTCGGCGGCCGCACCGTAGGTAAAGCCCCAGGCGTCAGCGGCATAATCGAACGTGCCGGTATCGATGAGCGCCCAGTTCATGAAGTCGTTGCGCGGATCGTGCGCGTATTTGTTGTTGTCGAATATGTCGGTCACGCCGAACTTGCCGACCGTGATCACCACGCGGTTCGCGGTTTGCGAGCCGCTGAATTTGTCGACATCGCTCTCGACCTTCTGGCTGTCGCCGCCAAGATCGATGGTCTGCCGGATGAATGCGCGCGGTATTCGGGCATAGGGCACCGAGGCGCCGACCTTATAGGCCTCGCCGCTGGTGAAACCCGCGACCCCGAGCGTCCCGCTCAGGCCGAAACCCTGATCGATTTCCGGGTCGACCCAGAACTCGGCGCCCCGCCACAGCCGCATGCCGAGAAAAAGCGTGGCGTCCCAGGTCTCGCGGCCCTGGTTGGGATCGAGGCTGTTTGGACCGAGATAAGGACTGCGAAACGGAAAGACGTATTGTTCGAGGAAAGTCGTCTGGCCGTGGATCGCGAAATTATCGGTTTCAAGCGCCGGCGGGGCGTCCGTATTGCCGGCCGACTTCGCGCCGTCGCCGTTGAGCCGGTAGTTCAGCCCGAAGCGCAATTCGCTGAGCGAGAGCCTGGAATCGAAACGTTGCGCGCCGGCCGGAAAGGTGACGCTGCGATTGCCGTAGTCGAAGAACAGATATTCGAGCCGCGCCGTCCAGTTCGACGGCAAGGCGTATTCGATGCCGGCGCCAGCCGTGCCGCCGAGCCGCGGCACCATGTACAGGTTCTCAACCGTACCCGCCGCAGCCGCGCCGCCGGCGAGTTGCGTGCGGGTGAATTGGTCGAAGGTCCAGGCGAGTCCGCCGGTGGCGTAAAACAGCCAATGGCTGCTTACGCCGAGATTTGGCGCGTAGCCGATGCGGCCGCGCAGCGTGGTGGAATATTCGACCTGCTCGGAATAGCTGGCGAGCCCCGCCACCGGCGAGGCAAGCGTAGCGGTCCCGCCGACCGTATTCGGAAATGAGGCGTCGGCTTCGACGCCGAACAAGAACCGCGACGGCGACATAATAATCGTAGCCGGCCTGAAAGCCTTCGAAATAGCTTCCGGTTCCCTTGAAGGCATCAAAGCTGTTGAAAAAATTGACCGTGCCGTCGAGTAGCGGCGCGGTCGCGCCGGTCGAAGATGCCGACCAGTCCGAAGTTCCGGCGGCGTAGCCGACGTGCCCGCCGACATAGTACCCGCTCCAGTCATAGGCGGCCGCGGCCGGCGGCGTCTTGACCGGAAGATCACCGGCCTCAGCCCTGCCCACCAGCCCCGCAAGCGCCATTCCCGCTAACAACCCACCCCGCAACACGACCAGATCCTCGAACCCACAGCATTAGAGGGACTTTGCTGCCATCGCGGTCACGACAAAACCATGACAACAGCTGTCCATAAGTGCCAAGCGGGAAGACTTGCCCCATAAATCCAGCATCGTCACTCCTGAACATTATTCCTGAACAATGCTCACCCGCGACCGAATGCAGCCACTCATCGGATTACACCCTTGGCTACATTTTGCAATATAGACTACACTATCGCCGATAAGCCGCCCCATGGCGGCCAGTGCGCCGCGCCCCGGACGGGGCAGCCAGGAAGCCTTAGAGCTTTTTCGATATGCCGAGGAAATAGCCGCGGCGCTCGACATTTCGCGATCACGTTAATACCATACCCCCTACCCTATAAGCGCGAGGCGTCAACCGTGTCGCATACCAAAACCGAGAAGACCAAGCTGCTTAACCGGGTCCGCCGCGTGCGCGGCCAGATCGAGGCGGTCGAGCGAGCACTCGAAGACGAGAAAGACTGCGCCAGCGTGCTGCATCTGATCGTCGCCGCGCGCGGCGCCATGAACAGCCTGATGACCGAAGTGATCGAAGACCATATCCGGCTGCATGTCGTCGACCCAGCCAAAGACGCCGAGCGGAAACGCGGTGCCGAGGAGTTGATCGAGGCCGTGCAGTCCTACCTCAAGTGAGCCATGCGTATGACCAACTCTGCCACCCATACACACATCTTCCTCAGCGAAGGCCACGAGAAGTTCCTCAGCGAAGGCCACGAGAAGAACGAACGGCGCACATGGTTGGTGATTTGGCTGTGCGGCTTCATGATGGTCACGGAGATCGTCGGCGGAATGTTGTTCGGCTCGATCGCACTGATCGCCGATGGTTTGCATATGAGTACGCATGCCGGCGCGCTGCTCCTGGCGGCACTCGCTTACAGCTATGCCCGCAAGCGCGCCGACGATCCGAATTTCACGTTTGGCACCGGCAAGTTCGGCGATCTCGCCGGCTTCAGCAGCGCCATTATCCTCGCGATGACCGCACTGCTCATTGCATACAAATCCGTCAGCCGCATTTTTGCACCGGTCACGATCCATTTTGCCGAGGCGATCCCGATTGCCTGTCTCGGTCTGGCTGTAAACATTGCCAGTGCCTGGCTCCTGAGCGGTGGTGGGCATCATCACGGCCACAATCACGGCCACACGCACGAGAAGCATGATCATGATGAGGCGCGCCACATTTCAACCAATGCCGGAATCGTCGTCCTCGAAGTATTCGAGGACGGGGTGCCGCCGCGTTTCCGCCTCCGCGCTGAATCCGGCCCGGCTTTAACGGCAGAAGAAACATCGGTTGAAACCGAACATCCTGATGGCACGCGGCAGCTTTTCGCGATGAAATATCAAGCCGGCTATCTGGAATCGATCGATGAGATTCCGGAGCCGCATTCATTCACGGTGCACGTGCGGATAGGTCATCAGGAATATTCGATTGTTTTCGAAGAGCACGACCATGCACACGAATCGGCGAACCGCGACAACAACATGCGCGCCGCCATTATCCATGTCATGGCCGATGCCGCAGTGTCCGTGCTCGTGATCACGGGCTTAGTGCTCGCCCGCACCTTTGGCTGGCTCTGGATGGACCCGCTGGCTGGCATTATGGGGGCCATCGTCATCGCCAGTTGGTCTTACGGCCTGATCCGGGATACCAGCGCAATCCTCCTCGACATGACCCCTGACCCCGCGATGGAAAAGCGCATGCGCGACGCGATAGAGGCCGATGGCGATCGCCTGACCGACCTGCACCTCTGGCGCCTCGGCCCCGGGCATTTGGGCGCCATCGTCTCGGTCAGCACGGCCAGACAAAGGGACTCAAATTATTATCGGCGACTGCTAGAACGATTTCGCTCCCTCTCGCACGTTACGGTCGAAATCGAAATGCGGTGACCGAGCGCATTACTGACGACCGGTGATTTTGGCGTGCTCGGCGCGACAATTGGCATATTGCGGGCCGTCATAGATGACGACGAGGTGGTAATTACGCTCTTCGTCGCCTTCCAAACGCATGCGGCTTTGCTGGCCGCTCCAGGCGGCCATGGCGTGATCCGGATCATACAGATCGGCTTGACCGCTCCGCTCCACGATTTGCTCGTAGAAATCGAGAAACCTGGTGGTCGCGTCGGAAAGCGGATAAGCGCGGTCAAGCCATCGTACCTGCTGCAGGCCACGTCCGTCGCAGAGCCGAAGAACCGCAGCGTCGGCATCAGCGATTTGCTGCGGCAGCTTCGAATCGCGGTAGGTCAGCCGCGTAATATTAGCGTCCACAATGACGGAAGACGGATCGGGCAACGACTTTTTGCTTTGCGACCATGTAAAGCCAAATGGCGCGTCGACCGCCTGCGCCGCTGCTGCGTTCGTGAAATTGAGCAATTGCAATGCGACGATTGCAGCGCTGCACGTTGATGCATCATTCCTGCATGGCATGGCGCGTCTGACGCGTTCTACCATGCGACTGGCAAGCGATAGTTCAAACCGGCCCTTACCAGATTGTCCTGCAGCCGCCCGGTGACTGACGTGAACGGCGGGCCGAATTGCGCAACGTCGAAATTGCCGGTGTCAACATAAAGATATTCGACACGGGCGCTGAGATTGTCGGTTATGGCAGCTTCCAGGCCCGCGCCGGCCGTCCACGCGCCGTGTGTGAATGTCGTGCTGGCGGGTCCAAAGGCGGCGATGTTCACCGTGGAAACAAGCTGCGTCGCGGCACCTCCCGCGGTTGCGTAAATCATGAACCGGTCGAAAGCATATCCGATCCTGCCGCGCAGCGTTCCGATCCACGGGATTTGTGCCGTGCCGGTGGCGATACCCGCGGTCATCGATTTTGTCGCCATGCTGCCGTCGAAATCGGCTTCAAAGCCGAGGACCAGAGGACCTGTTTGATAGTTATAACCGATCTGGGCTCCACCGATACCGCCGGGTATATTTGCGCTGCCCGAACCACCGCCGCCGGACACCGACTCGCTGAGATTGGCGGATGCGTAGCCAACGTTGAGACCGACGTAGAGGCCCATCCAACTGTACGGCGCGGGCGGTGCGGCCACAGGCGGCGACAAGTCGGCCGCCCAGCCAAGCCGGGTGATGGCCAGCAGGCCGATGATTGCCAGGAGCAAACGTGCAATCGACTTAACCTGCCGCAGCGGCGTATTCACGTTGGCGACGTTCGTGCTCATGTCGATCATCCTTTATGCAACACTCACAAGGATTAGCGCCGCGCTTCAGATTTTCTTGGAAATGCCGAAGTAGAAGCCGCGGCGCGGCCCGTATTGCGATGCGAACACGCCGATGCCTGTGCCGCTTCTGATTTGATAGATCGTGTCGAACAGGTTGACGACGTCGAAGCGCACGGTCACCGGCTTGCCGTCGGCCATTGCGAATTCGTGCGAGATGCCCGGTGTTGAACTGCGCGTAGGGAGATTCTGTGCCGATATTGGCGTCACCGGTGCGCAAGCCCAGAGCCGCAAATCATGTCGGCCGACAGCTTTGTTCCGCATAGCGAGGACCACCACATCTCGTTAGGGGTCGAAGCGCGGCCGCAAAATTGATAAGCGGCGCCCGCCGAGCCGGTCACGAGCTGGGTGTGATCGGTATAGATCCAGTGCGTGTTGATGTACTGGAGCTCGGTCAAGCCGCCGAGATCGGCGAGCGGCGTGACGTTGTCGAACAGATATTGGTTCGACACGACCTTCGTCGCCTTCTCCTGGCCCACAGCGCAAGGTTGCCATAAGCCTGGAAATTCCGTTCGTGTATTTCGCCGCTGAACTCGATGCCCTCGATGATGCCTTTGGCGTAATTGAAGGCGCTGAACACCAGCGCCTGGCCGAAAGTGCCGTTGTCGATGAGGTCCGTCGCGATCTTGTAGTAGGCATCGACGCCGAGATCGAGCGTCGCGCACATCTTTCGCCGCGTCGGACTGAGAATAGCAGTCGAAGCTTGAATCTTCTGGTCGACGCCAGCATCGAAATTATGCGAGCGCTCCGGCAGCACCGGGCTGGTGCCGCCGCTCGCCGGCGCGCCGCTGGTGCCAGTAAACAGTGCAATGTTGGCCGGGGCCGCCTCGACCATTACGGGCGGCGTGAAGTAGCGCGCATAACCGGCGTGAAACGTCGTATTTTCGAACGGCTTGTAGGTGAAGCTCAGGCGCGGGCTGAGCTGGTTTGCGTCAGTAAATTCCCACATCTGGTCGAATCTCAGCCCGGCATTCATCGTCAACTGATTGGTGATCTTCCATTCGTCCTGTGCGTACACGCCGGCGAGTCCAGCCGAGCTTTGCGACATCGTCCGTGATCGTTTCCGGCGCTCCGGTGTCGGTACCGTCGCAAGCCATGCACGGCACGACGATCGATGAATTGTCGACCCAGGCTTGCTCGGCGCTGACGGTGAAACCGGCACGCAGAGTGTGAGCTGCGTTGATGACGTAGGAGCCGTCACCCTGGAATCCGTTGGTATAGGCTTGGCGGCTGATGTCCGAGGCGATGCCGTTGAGCAACAGATCGCCGGTCGGGTCCGGGATGAAATGCAGGTTGTCGTAGCGCGTGAAATAGGACAGCTGCCCATCGAAACCGGGAGTCGAACGTTGCAGCGCCAGCACGCTATATTGGGTGAATTCGGTCTGGTTCTCGTTGAGCATGGTTGAATTGAACGTGGCCGCCGGGAATGCCGGATAGAGGGCCGCGCCGGGCACATTGGGTATCTGAAAGGTACTGTACGAAGTGCCCGTGATAAGGCTCAGCCGCGTCGACGGGTCGACGAAAGCCGACATGTAGCCGAAGCCTTTTTCCTGCTGCGAAAAATCGTGGATGGCATTGAGCGTCGGCAGCGGATTTTCGATGCCTTCGGTCGTTTGCAGATAGCGGCCGCTGAAGAAATATTGCACGCCGGGGAAGCACCAGTTCGACGACGATGGCGCCTTGGTGACAGTGGTTGCCGTTGTCGCGGGACACTCGTTGCCGAAGGTGCCACCGTACTCGAAGCTCGGCTCGATGGTTCCGCGGCTGCCGCCATACATACTGACACTGCCGGAGTTGTTGAATGCATCGGCGCGCGTCGTCATATCGACGAGGCCTACGGTGCGTAAGCCGAACTCGGCCGGCAGTGCGCCGGTGACCAGCGACATGCTGCCGATCAGGCCGGTGTCGAAAACGCTGCTGAAACCGGTAACGCCGTCGGGCAGCATGACGCCGTTGATGCGGTATTGCACGTTGGCATGATCGTTGCGGACATGGAGCGAGCCGCTTGCCGCAAAATCCTGCGATACGCCCGGTGCCTGCAACAGCACCTTCTCGACTGTGGCGTTGGTGCCTTGCGGCATCGCGTCGATGGTATCCGTGGCTGATGGTGTCCGATGTCGTGCCGACGGTCGTGTAGAGATTGTACCGCGCGCCTGATCGAAGCTGTTGTTCTTGGTCGCAAGCTGCTCGGCCGGCGTAATCGGCGCCACCGTCGTCAGCGCCGGCGCCGTGGCCCGGTGCGCGACAGCGCGCGGTTTCGGCTTCGTTTTTGCACCGGTCACCTCAATCTGCGGAAGTGGCTGACCTGCGCGTTCGCCGCGTCATAGCAGCCAAGGAGCGTCAACAACGCCAAGCAACACACCAAAACGGCGCGAGATACTACGATAGGTACGAGCTGACATGATACTCCGACCCCGAATGCTGCATGGATTGGCCAAACGGCCGGCTCATTGGCGGTCGCGCTGTCGCGGCACGTAAGTTCAGAAGCGGAATGCCGCGTTCAAGCTTGCAGACATCGCCGACACAAAACTGAAGGCGGCGGCGACGAGAAGCTCAGCATCGACCGGTGGTCACGCGGACGGCGGGGCGCGCGACTGGAACGGGCCGCGGCGGGGCATGACGACCGCAATTGCGACGCGGTCGACGTGTTCGACGGCATAGGAAAGAAGCGGCAGCGCCAGTTGCGGCGGCACTGCCGCGACCGATCCGCTCAACAGCGAGATCGTGGCGCAGATCGCGCAATAATCGTCGGCGTCCGGCTTGTTTTGCGCAGGAATCGGCGCGCCGGCACTGCCGTCACACGCTCACGACCACAACTTGGCGCGCCGTGGCCAACGCTGTGGACATGCACGTGGCCGAACGAAAGAATGAACTGCACCGCGAGCGCGAACAGCGCCAGCCGGCCGCCGAATATTCTGTTCGTTCGAGACCAGCGCATCACACGAACTCAGGTTTCATGCTGCATTTCCGGCGACGACAACCTTGCAGCGTGCCGCGCGCCGCATTTGCCACGCGCTGTGGCACAGAAGCGACGGTCTTAGGGCGCAACGCGATGCGTGATGGCCGGGCCATTCGTCTGACGCACGCGAAATGCTAGCGAGCCGTATTCGCATCTCCCCTCACCCGCCCCGGCAGACCAATACCCGTCGCGAGGCTTCACCCGTATGCCGATTGTAATGTTATAACATTTATAATAGCAAGAGGGTCGCCGCACCGCTGGCGCACGCGTTACAGCGGCGCGGCGTGCTTAACGCCCTGGTTCAGAACATTTTGGCTCGGAAGGTCTTTGGCTCGGAACGTCTTTCGCTCAAAACGTTTTGGCGACCGTCAGCCGTACGGCGAGCGGCTCGATCGGATGCAGGGAATAATCCATTACGCCGTTCTGGCAGACCGCGGCGGGCGCAGTCGGCGCTCCATGCGCGGGAAAGCACATGGCGAACAGGTTGTCGGTTTTGAGCAGCGAGCCGTAAGCATATTCGGCTTGCGGAGCCTGCGAATTCAAGAGATTGAGACCGTCGAGACGCACACTCCAGCCGTCGTCGAATTGATAGCCGATCTGAGCATTAAAAATACTAAGCGGCGGCGATTGGAACACGCCGTCTTCGGTCAGCGGCCGCGAACTGATATAGCGCCAGCGCAGATCTCCGAACCAGCCGGTCTGTTCGCCGAGTGTAATGCCGGCCGACGCCACCATCCACGGTGCGTTGTAGACGAAATTTCCCGGCGCATTGCCGATCTGCGACTGCGGAAAACCGGCAAGCGATTGATAGAGCTGCGCTTGCGCCTCGTCAAAACCGAGAAAGCGGGCGCGTGTAAGCGCAAGATCGGCGTCGACGTGAATCCACGACGCCGGCCGGTAATCGTTGGTGAATTCGATGCCGGTGCGCTGACTGGGCAATCCCGCCATCGTTTCACCGGTGTCGCCGTCGAAGAAAAGTTCTGAGGCCTGATGCAAGTAGAAAAGGCTAACCGAACTGTCGAGCCCGGCTACGATCCTGGTGCGAACGCCGACTTCCGCGCCGCGCGAGCGCACCAGGAACGGCGATGCAGCTTCGGGCGTCGCCGGATCGCCGGGCGCCTCGGTAACGGTCGTGCTACGCGCGTCGTTGCTGTGATAACCCATGCCGGCGCCGACAAAGAATTCCGTTTTGTAAAACGGACCGAAAACCATTCTGAGTTTCGGACTGCCGATCGCAGCCTGGGTGTTCCCGGAATTGGCCTGTTGCAGCGTTGAATTTATCGACGCGGCATAATAGTCGCCGCGCCAGCCGACGGTTGTTTTGAACCAATCGGTCCAATGCACGGTATTTTCGGCATAGATGCCGGCGTTACCCTCATTGACATGATCGACGAGAGTGTTCGACAGAAACTGCTGCGCAACCGTGTTGCTGAGTTCGAGATCGATATCGTCGTAGCGCGACTGGACGCCGTACACTGTTTCTGTCGGCAGGTTGAAAAGCGTGCCGTTGACCGTGCGCGAGGCGCCTCCGCCTCCAAAGATACGGTCATCGTGCTGGTGGAATTGATCGCCATTGACCGGATCGGTCAGAAACCAGGTGAAGTCGTTGTACAAATCCAGTTCGTATTTGACGACGTAGGCGTTGGCCTTCCACGATCCGTCGCTGTCGGATTGCGCCACTCTGGCCGAAAGCGAGAAGCGGTTTGTGTCGCCGCCGTCGGTCGGATCGATCTCACCGTATAGCCCAATCTGTCCGGAGGTAATTGCACGCAGGGCATTTTGCTCGGTGGTATTCCACTTATTGGAATAGGCCATCGCCGAGACGGATAACCCGTCGGTCGCTGTACCCTGGCTGTAGCGCAACAAGCCGCTCAACTTGACCATGTCGTCCGGCGTTGCCCATGGCCCGTTATAGGTATTCACCTCGCCGGCATAGAGGAGCGAGCCACCGCCGAGCTTGGTAGAGCCCATGGTGAAAAGCCGTTCGTAATCGAAGCTGCCGGTCGTCGCCTCGACGATTTTTTTGTCGACGCTGTCGCGCAGATCGATGAACAGCGAACCGGCGGTGGCGAAGTCGCCGACGTCGGCGAAGTACGGCCCCTTGCGGATATTCAGACTGTTGACGGTCTCCGGCATCAGCCAGTTGAGATCGGCGTAGCCCTGCCCGTGCGCATGTGTCGGCAGATTGACGGGCATATCGTCGACGAAGATCGCGAGATCGGTGCCGTGATCGAGATTGTAACCGCGCAGGTAATATTGATTGGCTTTGCCACCATCGGCATGCATGACCACGGCTAATCCGGGCGCCGCCTCGAGGATTTCACCGGGCCGGCTCACCGGACGCGCATTGAGATCCTGCCCGGTCGACCGTCATTTGGCTCGCCAGAGTCGGGACGATTGCGGCGCCACCGGCAACATTGCGCGCGCCGGTGACATAAGGCTGCGGCGGCGAGGCTGCCGGAGATGCCGCACGCGCCGTGGCAGCCGGCCTGGCCCGTGCCGCACGCCGCTTGGCGTGACTAGCCGTGACCTGAATGGTCGGCAGCGCCGCGTGAGGGGGCTGTGCTGCCGCGGCCGGCGTTTGCGCCCGGCCACGCGTGCAAAGGCACGCCAGCACAAACGCCACCGACGCAACCGCACGCCACGCCATTGACTTCCTCACCCCCGGACCTCCGGAGAGTGTGACAGTCAGTATGACGATGTCAAGAAAAGTGCATATCAGCCTGACGGCCGAAAGCACGATCGCAGCCGGCGCCAGGCGATGACCACGCCGGTCAGACTGAAGGCAAAGCCGCACCCGCACAGAAGCACGATGATGAATGTGCGCAGCGCCGGACGGGCGGTTAAAATTGGGAAATTGAGGGTGTGCAGGGCGCCGTAGAGCCAGCGATAGACACGCCGCGAAGGATCGAGTTTTTCCAGCAGCGCGCCGCTCGCGCCGTCGATATGGAACCAATCCGCACCGCACACCACGCGGAATACCGGCGCGTCCGGCATGATCGCGGCGGCAGGGTAGTGATCGCCCGGCCCAACCACGACTGCACTATCGCAGCCGCGCGCGAGATGGCGCGCAGCCGCGTCAACATCCGCGGGCGGTAAAAATTCGGATTCTGGCTGATGCGAGCCGGCGTGAAACAGCCGCTGCACGCCCGCGGAGATACGGTCGCGGCGATAAAGCTGACCGCCGAATGCGAACCACTCGACCTCCACTGCCCCGGTGGAAATATGCTTTATCTCGTCGCGCGGAAGTGCCTGCCAGTCCTGCGTGCCGGATATTGCCCTTACGTCTGCGTCAGTGGGCTCGCCGGTTGAAAATATCAAACCGTTGTCTATCGACAGCCAGCCGCTGAATATCCAGGTCAAAACGAATAGCATGCAACACAGCCCGAGCCAATGATGCCAGGCCTGAATGCCGGTATAGGGCGACATCAGGCGCACGCCGTCGGCGCCCATCCGCAGTGTGCCGACAATGCCGCCCGCGCTCGCTCCGATCAAAGCAAGGAGCGAGAGCCACCATACCAGCCAGCTCCACACTGCCGGGCGGCTGCGCAACGCCGTCGGATAAATCCAGTGCGCGACGCTGCCGAGATAATTCCAGGCGCGCTGCCAGCGTGTCGTGTCGAGTAAGACCTCGCCCGTCCTCGACGAAACATAAAGCTCAGTGCCCGGGCCATCATCGAGCGCAATCCGATATAGCGGCCGATGGGGATCGAACCCGCCCGACACGGTCCATTGATCGTACGACGCCAAGCCGGCGACGGTTGCATCGGTGAAATCCAACCCGCGGCGGCGGGCATAATCCGTTGCTATCGCCAGCGCCAATGGCGGTGCACGTACGGCGGCGTCCGCAAGATCGGCGGCGCGTAGCGCAACCACGCCGGAGAGGCCCGATACCAGATAAACCGGCCCGTCGGGACGTTGCAGCAAGCGGACGCGCGTCGCATCCTTGATTTTGCCCGCCGCAACCGCATCGGCCGGCCCATGCACGACGGCCGCCACATTGATCGCGGCCAACCCGCCGGCACGTTCCGTTTCCGTCAACGCCGGAAACGGCACAAAATGCATGACGATGCCGGTGGCAAACCACATCGCGAACAGTAAGCAGAACGCAACGCCCAGCCAGTGGTGAAGCAGAGTGAGCGCGCGCATCCTGTCGATGTTTCACCATTTGAACGAGGTGGCAACCTCATAGGTGCGTGGATCGCCGAGATAAACCTGGTCCGGATAGCCCGGATCGGAGAACGCGGCGTATGTGGTGTTGGTCAGATTGCGCACACGAAACGTGACGCGCACTTTTTCGACTTCCGGATGCTGCAAATCGCGGCCCGGAATGTCGACGAATGCATACACATCCGCCGTAGTGTAGGCCAGCATGGTCGTGGCGTCGTCCTCGTAAAGGTAGCGGTTGCCGACGTGGCGCACCGATGCGCCGATCTCGACCGGCCAGCGCCAATGCTGGAATTGGTAGGACGCACCGGCGTTGACGATGAGTGGCGCAACATTCGAAGGGGTATTCCCGGTGAACCCTTCGAAATCGAAGTTTTCATAGCGTGCGTGAGTCAACGCGACATTGCCCCACAACTTCAAGCCTTCGATCGGGCGTACGGCTCCAGCCAGTTCGTAGCCCTTGGTAGCAATCTCGCCAGCGAGAGCGGATGTCGTAGGATCGATCTGCACGTAGACATTGCGTCGGGTGATGTCGTAGGCGGCGAACGTCCATTCCGCCCTGCCGTCCCATAACAGTTGCTTGACGCCAGTCTCGTAGATGGCCGCGCTCGTTAAGGCCAACGGTGTGGAAGCGTTGACGGAGAAGACGTCAGCGACCGCCGGATCGTACGACGTGGCGTACATGCCGTAGAACACCAAGTCCTTGATCGGTTCATAGGTCGCAGCCGCGCGATAGGATACAGGCTTCCACGTTTGCGTGAACGGCTCGCCGCCGGGAATCGTGCCATCGAAGTCGATGCCGTTGCTCTTCAGCGTCCAATCGTCGACGCGAACGCCGCCGATCAGCGCGAACTGCGGAGTAACCTTCAGACGATCCTCGGCTGCTACGGCGACGTCATCGAGCTCCTTGTTGCGGATATCCGGAAACTCCGGGCCGTAAAGTCCCTGGACCGGGTCGACGACGGCAACATTGTCGTAAGGATAATCGTTGGGATCGCCCTCTTCCGTGAACGTGATCCGGTCTCCGCTCACCTGGAGCTGGGTTGCGAGACGATTGTCCATGCCGAACAGCCGCGAATCCCACAAGAAGTCGATGTTGTTGCCGACGACGTGCTGATTGTGATCCACGAAAAACCGATCCCGGTCGATTGTGCCGGCTGCGAATACCGATCCGTCGTCGTAGGCATAGGTCTCGCTGTCGAGCCAGTTACGCGTGGCCTGAAAGTAATAAACCTGGTCCTTGACGGTGACGTTATTGAGCGGCGTCCATTCGAATCCGCTGCGTAGCCACAGCTCCTGAGCGCCGGTGGCGTTGTCGGCGACGTTATAGTTGGTCGTGAGCGTGCGGGAATCGACTGTCACCGGGCCGATGGTCGTTCCGCTAAAGGTGCTGACCATGTTGCCTGAGACAACGCCGCTTGTAGCGAAAGGACCGGCAAATGAGGTCGGCACCAGCGGAGTGCCCCAGTAGGCGTGGCCGGAGTCCTTACTATAGTCGACGGCCACGAAGGTCATGAATGTACTGTTGACGTGATAGTTGAATTGCGTGGAGAGGTCCGTCAGATCCCGGTAATCACCGTCGATGAAGCTATTGATGCTCGATCCGACCGCGTCGAAACGATAGTCGAGACCTTGAACTCCGGTGCTGCCGCCCGAGCCGAAATGCGAGCGGAACGTTCCGAGCGAATCCACCGAAAGGTCCAACTCGTTCTGAATCGGCCCCGTCGTCGGCTGCCTGCTGACGTAGTTGACCGCGCCGCCGATCGCATTCATTCCCGACATCAGCGCCGACGGACCTTTGAGGAACTCGACCTGATCGAGATTGGCCGTGTCCATCACGCGCGTCGTGTCACTTGCCACGCCGACCGAAATTCCATTGTAGAGAACGTTGACGTCGCCAAACGTGAAACCCCGCATGGAAAAGTTGGCCGGCGCGCCGGCCGAGTTGATGTCCAATACGCCGACCGCCCCCTTGGCGATTTCGGTCGTAGTCCGATAACCCTGATCCTGCATCGTTTGCTGCGTGACGACATCGACCGATGCCGGCGTTTCCAACACCGGAAGTCCAAGCCGGCTCGCGCTCGAAGCAACGCCGTCGAGCGGCGTCATGGGAATCCCTTGAAGCCATTGCAGCGGCGGCGCGGCGCTCTGTTGGCTTTGCTGCTGCGGCGCCGCCTCTGTGACGCCGGACTTCTTGCCTCGCGCCGGCGACTTCGGGCGCTGACCCTGATATTCTGATCGGCGGCAGGGCCGGACTAGTCCGCAGCCTGTCCGCCGGGTTGCGGCGGCGTTTGCGCCGCGCCGGGACCCGCCGCGAGCACTGCGATTGTCGCTAGCGCCGATGATGAGACTAGAGATCGGAACGCAGACACGCAGATGCGATCGCAGCCTGTGCTGCGCCGCATGGTGGCGATACTGGAAAACATGGAGACACCTCGGGTAACACGCCTTGTGGCACGTCACCGCGATTAAGGTGTCCCGCACATCCGAAGCGGATGATTGGTTCGCCCACCGTCAGTACTCCCCGACCGACAGCGCTCGCGTATGACCACGGCTGACGGCAGGTCTCCTGGCTCGCGGGTCACCACCTTCTGTCGCCTTCCCGGGACCCGATATCCCAGTGGATATTTGACAGAAAGCTCGCCGCTTACAGTTGCGGGGGCAGCCGCAGCGTTGGGCAAGAGCCGCCCGCACTGCGTTCCCTTTTGATCCCCGATGGGGGGAACCGTCACGCCTAGGCTATGCGGGAACACACGTGCTCGTCAAATTGCTTTTGGTGGGTCAAGGAAATCACCATCAAGGTGCTCAATTAGACGGTCATCATGGCGTGGAGCATCGACGCGCAAGCAGCCGTCGCATGCACGCGCCGGTTTTGGCGTAGGGATGTTGGCGGGCACACTTGCATTTTTTGCGAATCTTTTCCCGAGAGTGACGGTGTTTTTTTGGTGGCTGCTGATGTTTATGGATTGCGATGAAGCGTTTTTGATTTTAAAATTATCGATTATTCAGCAAAGACTTGGACGAAGCGCGCGCGCTCGTCTGGAAATTTGTTTGACAATTGTTGCTGCAAAAGATTGATGGCACCCAATCCCGTTCGCCGTGAAGGACATCAGCCGGTGACCCTGGCTGATCGGAACGGGATGCGGTGCCCGCGGGCGGCGGCTCGTCACTTCCGCTCCCGGGCGTCTCGGGTATCAAGCCTGCCGGCACTATGACCGGCGCGCGAGGTGCTCGCTGGGAGTGCGGTGACGCGTCGGCGGCGAACCCGCCTCGTGGCGCTCTCCGCACGAAGCCTGGCCCGGGGTGAGCCTTTGGGACGATGACTCCCTTAGGTAAGAGCCGTGGTGGAACGCCGATAGGCGAGCGCGCCTTGCAAGGCGCGAGCTGTACCGCAAGGTACAGTGGATACGGATCAGCGTTTGTCGGCGTTCCGCTTTCCTTTTCTTCTTACGCTTACATTTCGTGGCTCAAAGCATTGATCGTGAGGATGCCAGTGACCACCGCCGGCATGCTCTGACGAAGATCGGTGCGGAGAGCGAAAGCGTTCGTGGCTTACTCATTGCTGGCGTGACCCCCACTCGGATGCAGTCGCATCGCGAGAGCGAATAAACTCGTCATTGCGAAGGGACTCCAAAAGCGGCTTTTTCGCCAAGGCTTCGGGAGGTCGTTATGCTGGCTCATACGTCATGCTCACGTCGAGGCGATACGAAAGCTATGTCATCAAAAAAAATCCTGATCATCGGCATTGGCGCGGGCAATCCCGAGCATGTGACGGTACAGGCGATCAACGCGCTCAATCAGGCGGATGTGTTCTTCATCCCGGACAAAGGCACGGAGAAGGAAGCGCTTGCGCGGCTCCGGCTGGATATATGCGAGCGCTATATCAAAGACAGGAAGTATCGCCTCGCCACTTTCAACGTGCCGGAGCGATCCAAGGACGCGACCGACTACAGAAGGAATGTCCGGAACTGGCATTCCCGGATCGAGCAGAACTACGAGAAGCTGCTCATGGAAGAGCTCGGCGAAGGAGAATGCGGCGCATTCCTCGTCTGGGGGGATCCGGCGCTCTATGACAGCACCTTACGGATCGTCGAGACGATTCAAGCCAAAGGAAACTTCGCATTTGAATACGAGGTTATCCCTGGCATCAGCAGCGTCCAGGCGCTGGCAGCCAGGCACCGGATCGCACTCAATCGGATCGGCGAATCTGTGCATATCACGACGGGCCGGAAGCTGGCGGAAGGATTTCCCAGCAACGCCGACAGCGTGGTCGTCCTCCTCGACGGAGAACAATCCTTCAAGAAGATCGAAAGCAAAGATATCGACATTTATTGGGGCGCCTACGTCGGTACGAAAGACGAGATTCTCGTGTCAGGGCGGCTGTCGGATGTCGCAAGCGACATTGAAGCAATCCGCGCGACGGCAAGGCGCGAAAAGGGCTGGATCATGGACACCTATCTACTGCGCAAATCCGAAGAAAAATGAGACGACATGGCTATGGAGGTGATATCCGCTCGCGGCCTTCTGCACCGTGCATAATATGTTGATTTAACGATGGAATACGCCCTCTTGTCTGAAAGCTTTAGACACACACTACGGCCCGCGCGTTAACGGCCGGCGTCAATCTTCGTCGAATCGTAGGGGTTGCCGTGCTAAACGGCCGCCACTACAGGGCAGAGCCGTTTAAGCACAAGCCGGCCGCATACCGGCCGTTAAGCATGAAGACCATGTCGAGCGAAACCGCCAACGGACCGGACAACCGCGCGCAAGGCCTTGTCGCCTCGTACGCGCGCGCCGGCTATGCGCTGATTGATCCGCCGGTGTTGCAGCCGGCCGAGCCTTTCCTCGATCTGTCCGGCGAAGACATCCGCCGCCGGATGTTTCTCACCAGCGACCCAGACGGCCGCGAACTGTGCCTGCGGCCCGATCTGACGATCCCGGTGTCGCGTGACTATCTGGCATCGCCGTCCGCCGGCAAGCCGGCGGGATTTTGCTATCTCGGCGCGGTGTTCCGCCACCGCGAAAACGGTGCGGCGGAATTCGTCCAGGCCGGCATCGAATCCTTCGGCCGCCAGGACAAGGCCGCGGCCGACGCCGAGATGCTCGCGCTCGGCCTCGAGGCGACCGCGCAGTACGGCGTAGCAGCGCCCGAAATCCGCATGGGCGATGTCGGACTGTTCGCTGCCTTTGTCGCCGCGCTCGATCTCGCGCCGGCCTGGAAGCGCCGCTTGATCAAAGATTTCAACCGCAAGTCCTCGCTGACGCACGATCTGGATCAGCTCACGCTGGCCACCGCCAACGGCCGCCCGGAATATCAGGGCGTGCTTGCAGCGCTCGCCAATTCCGATCCCAAGGGCGCGCACCAGCTCGTCACCGATCTGCTATCGATTGCCGGCATCGCCGCCGTTGGCGGCCGCTCAGTCGCGGAAATTGCCGACCGTTTTCTCGAACAGGCGGCGATGAACGCGCCGACGCGGCTGCCGCGCGAAACGCGCAGCTTGATCGAGCGCTTCCTTTCGGTCCGCGGCGATCCGGACGAAGCGGCCGGTGAGCTTCGCACACTCGCGAGCGACGCCAAGATCCCGCTCGAAGACGCGCTCGCGCTTCTTGAAACCCGCACCGGATTTCTGGCGGCGCGCGGCATCGATGTGCGCGCGATCAAGTTTTCAACGAGCTTCGGCCGCGGCTTCGACTATTACACCGGCGTCGTGTTCGAGCTGCATAACGCGAGTGACAGTTCCGCGCATGCCAATGGCGCGCTGGTCGCCGGCGGACGCTATGACGGCTTGCTGACGCGGCTCGGCGCGCCGTCCCCGATCCCGGCGGTCGGTTTTGCCGCATCCATCGACGCGCTCTCCGCCTGTGGAGGCGCATCATGAGCGCGAGCAGCTCCGCTGATCCTTGCCGTGCCGTCGAAAGGCCGGCTGCAACAGAATGCCGAGAGCTTTTTCGCCCGCGCCGGCATACCGCTGGTCAAGCCGCGCGGCGCCCGCGACTATCGCGGCACCATCTCGGGCCTGGATGGCGTCGAGATCGCCTATCTGTCCGCCGCCGAGATCACCCAGCAGCTCGGCCAAGGCATGGTGCATCTCGGCATCACTGGCGAGGATCTGGTGCGGGAAATGATTCCGCAATCCGAACGCCGCGTCGTGCTGGTGACCGGGCTGGGCTTCGGCTTCGCCAACGTCGTCGTCGCTGTGCCGCAAGCCTGGATCGACGTCGGCAGCATGGCCGATCTCGACGACGTTGCGACCGCGTTCCGGCTCAAGCACGAACGCAAGATGCGGCTCGCCACAAAATACGCCAACCTGACGCGCGGATATTTCGCCGAGCACGGCATCGTCGATTACCGCATCGTCGAATCGACAGGCGCTACCGAGGGCGCGCCAGCCGCCGGCACCGCCGAAATGATCGTCGACATCACCACGACCGGGCGCGACGCTTGCTGCCAACGGTTTGAAGGTGATCGACGACGGCGTCATCCTGCGCTCGCAGGCCAACCTCGTCGCCGCGCGAACGGCGGCCTGGGGCAGTGCGCAGCGTGAAATAGCCCGCCTCCTCCTCGACCGCGTCGCCGCGCAAAAGCGCGCCGCGTCGTACTGCGAGGTGCGCACCCGCTTTGCCGGGTTGAATGAAACACTGCTGACCGCTGCGTGCGAGAAATTCGGCATCGCCTCGCCGTTCGGCGGCCCGACATCTTCGGGTATGCTGACCCTGCACTGTCCGCCGGCGAACGTGCACGCGCTGGCAAGTTTCCTGCGCGACAACGGCGCCGAGGCCGTCTCCGTCGGCGCGCTCGACTATGTCTATACGCGCGACAATGCGCTCTATTCAAAGCTCGCCGCTGAGCTTGATAAGCCCGTTTAACCCGCCTTGAGCATGGGCTTTTCGTTGTTAAATAATGATCGAAACAGGGGAACGGCCATGGCGGACGAGCAGATCGAAAACGAGGACGACGAGCGGCCGTGCCTGCATTGCGTTATCGTCGAGACCATCGACGCTTTTTTTGCCGAATACCCGGTATCCGAAGAAGACCCGGACGCCGTGGACACTGGCGAAGTCGTGACTGCGGTTGCCAAGACGGTGGCGGAATTGACCTGCGGCCAGGACACCGCCGGCCGGCAGAACCTGATCGAACAGCTCATGCGCGAGGTCATGGAATACGACGCCGAATTCAGGCAGCAGGACGCCATGGGCACACCCGGCTCTGGCGCACGGCATTAGGCACCGTCACGCCGGATCGTGGTCGGGGAGGCTGACAAATATCAGCACCCCAAGTATCACCATGGCTATGCGGAATGCGGCCTCCTGGCCGTTCCAGGCAGTCGATTGCCACATCGCGAAATATTCCCCGGCGACCACCAGGAAGCCAAAAAACCAGAGTCCGAATCCGGCAGCCAATCCGGCCATCGCCCAAACTTTGGCACTGTTGAAGAGCACGGCCGGGGCTTTGAGTGCGAATGAACAACAGCACCGCACCGATCGCCAGAAGCAACGCCGTCAATCCCTCCACGGCGATGATCGAGCCGTACACCACGGTCCACACACGCGGGTTGGTGATCGCGCGGCCCATCAGCGCGTTGCCGGTAAATGTCGTGTCCATGCTCAATACGTGCTTCACGAACTCGTAGTTCGACTCATAGTCGACAATATTGTCGTAGGTCACGATCAGCGCGTAAGCCGCGAGCGCGGCGATCAACATCACTTTGGTGAGACGAATGAAGACCATGATTTGCTATGATGAAGTCAACGCGTGATAAGAAGTTCTGGCCGAAATTCGAAGTGCATCGTATCGTAATGATACCACTTGCCACCCCAGATGAAGCCGTGCTTTTCGAAGATGGCGACGATCTGATCGGGCATGCGGTTGCGATAGATGATCGGGCCGCCATGCGGACGCCAGTACCAATAATCCGAGAACGCGGTATTGAGATCGATCGCAATACCGTAGCTGTGCGGGCTCGGCTGGCCGGTATCGGCCACGGCCCGGCAATTGTAAGTACCGGCGATCGGGTATGCCGCACGTTTGATCTTTTCGGGTAGTGCATCGATCTCGGCCGAGACCGCACGCAGATGCTCGTCGACCCCGTTGACCGAAGTGGCGCGGATCGGTCTGCCCCACGTCTTCGGAAGCCAAGCGACGGGAACGAGGTGCGGCAACACTTCGCCCTTTTGGCAGTCGCCGTACATTTTCGCGAAGAACGCAGTATTGCGAAACCGGCCCGGGTCGGCATCGACGGCCGGCGGCTGTTGCAGCGGGCCGCGCGGATACGGTGTGCGAAACTGATCGACGATGGAAGCGTGCCGAAGTAGCTCCGGAAAGGTCTTGCTGTCGGCGCCGTCGGATACCGGCATGACCGTGCCGTCACGCCAGCGCAGCGTTTTGTCATCATGTCCGGCAAGTGCATCCGGGATAGGCAGCGATCAGATCGTCGAGCGACAGCCGGAGCCCATCGTCCTGCGCCAGAAGCGAAGTCCCGCCCGCAAACATTGCGAGCCCGGCGACAAAGCAAGCAGTCGCTAAGAAGCCTGCGGCGTCGGCCAGTGCCGCTCGCGGAACCAGTTGCGATACTCCGTCATCTTCGCGCGCTGCGCCGCTGGCGCATGGCGCTTGCAGGTCGATGCCTCGTCGCTGCCCGCCGGCGCGGCCCATCGCAACTCGACGCAGTCGTTCGGATTATACGCCATCTCGAAATCCGCCATGCGGTCAATCACCTCTTTGAGCGTGAGCGTCCACGGCGAGCCGTCGCTGCGCGTATAGGTAAACTTGCGTGTCGCCAGCTCGGAGGCGAGTTTACTTTTCAGTGCGGCCGTCACTTCGGCGATGCTCTGGCCGCCAGGCATGGCGTAGCGGTCGGACCGCCGCGCGACATGATCGGGATAGCCGCGCACCACGTCAATCGCGACCAGCAAGCGAAAATCGCGCGCTGGCGTCGAGTAATCTTCCCAGGCGCCGGTAGTCTCGAAGATCGACGGACCATTCGGCATGGCCGCGTCGCCTTTCCCGGCGTTCTGATACTTCCTCCCGTTTTCGACAGACGTTACGCGTGTCTGCACCTGCTCTTCGAGCGAGGTGATCGCGTCTTCCATGGCGCGCGCAGGATCGAGCGGCTGCGGCGACATCACGTCATCCATGCGATCGTAGAAATCTTCGGCGGAAAGCTGCGACTGCTCCAGCGAAAAATCGCCGTAGTCCGGATCTTTCGCGATCTCAGCGTTGGTCAGCCGCCGCAAGCTGCCGTTTTGCTCGCGTACGATCGGCCGGAAGCGCTTGAAACCCGGGCTGCCGAGCGAAGGATCGTGCACAAATAGGAAATTGCCGCGCCAAAAGCGTTTGCGCGTCACCGAGCCGTCGGGCTCCGCATCCACGGCGAGAAAGACACCCGGCACGCCGGCGGCTTCCGGCACGCGCCGCACCAACATCAAAATGTGTCCGTACGGATCGGCGTAAACTGTACCTGGGCGCAGCGCCGTTTCCGTCAACGGCACGGTATAGAGATCGGTATTGTCGTCATTCGCCGCGGTTCGGCCGTTGCCGGACTGAACGGCGTTGCCGACGACAGGCAAATAGTTAGCGAACGCAGAAGCCAACCCCTGCTGCTTCGCGTCGGCAGTGACGGTATTGAACCAGCCGTAGCATTTCGGCGGTTTCCCATTTCCGCCGCGCGAGCACTGCGAGTAGCCGAAAGGCAGCCCCATCTTGAACGCGAAATAGGCGCGCAAAAAATAAACGGCGTCGGCACAGTCGGGCCGGAAGGAGACCGCTGTTCCGTCTTCGCTGAGGCCCAGATAATTGAACAGCATGTTGCGCGAGCGATCATGCAACACGTTATAAAGTGTCTGCCACGACAGCTCTTGGTCGGGCGGCGCGTCAAAGAGTTTCGCGATCCATGCCGAATACAGGTCTTCGGTCGTTCGGTTCCACGCGTTGTGCAGCGGCCACAGGCTTCCCGCCGTCGCGGTTGGCGCTGGCGGCGTATCGGCGCGCACGGTTATGTTGCGCGTGATCGTGCCGCAGCCGGATGATGTGAGCGTCGCGCGCCACGCGCCCGCGACCGGCGCCGAAACCTCGGCGTACCAGGAATACGGTGGCCCGTCGCTGCGGTTGCTCGATGTGGCCGCGACACTGCCATCGGGCGCGACCAGCGAAAGTTGACCGTTGAGCGGCTTCTCCGCAGCGACGAGGACACGCAACGGCGCCCCCTTCCAGGGCGTTAGCGGCGAAGGCAGCACCGCGAGCTCGGCCGCATCCTCGCAGCCGCCTGATGCGCCTTGGGCCCGCGAGTCCGTAGCTGAGAAAACGGCAACAATAAATGAACCTGCCACCAGCAGCGAGGCTGTCGCAGCAGCGGAAAACCGGTGCGCTAAAAGCAAATCAAGTCCCCTTCCTGGAGCACGATCGAACTGCATTTCGTCCCCGCAGTCAGGGCCAAATTGCAGGATAACGAATTAACGACAATCAGTCAGCAGGGATGACGGCGTTTTTGCGGCCAACCACTCTCGGGGGCAGCTTGTACTTAAAATGGGCGGGAAACATACCTCAGCCGCCGACTAAGGCTCATGTCCGCGTGCCAATCCTCTGCGCGGCGAAAATGTGACTTCCTCCAACCTTTAGTGCAGGCTTATTCGCCGGCTCGAAGGGAGAAAGCATGACCAGAGTATTTTTCGCTATTTGCGTGATTGCTGTCGTGATGCAAACGGACGCCGCGTTCGCTGATACAGTCGATGCCCAAGCAAAGCCTTACCTGATCCTCAGTGGCCTTGTGGCAGGGATGGGATTTTCCGGTCTCGGCATTTTTTTCCTCCGGCGCGGAATGAGAAGCCGGAAATTGGCGGCTGACAGCCTGCAATGGCCGGTGACAGACGGCCAAATCCAGACTGCAACGATCAAAGAAGAGATGCGCCATGACGCACAAGGAGCCCGTGTGAAAATTTACATACCGGAGGCACGTTATTCCTACACGGTGGCTGGCGATCGTTATGAAGGTACCGTCATCAGGCCCGGCATTGAGCAATTCGGCTACGGCTATTTGGCGGCGGCGCAGGCGCAGATCGAACTGTACAAATCCGGCGCCGCCGTGCCGGTGCATTATAATCCCGCCGAGCCTTCGATCGCCGTGCTTCAGACTTCCGAATCCGGGGGCATGCGCAATTTAATTGCCGGCGCCTTATCTCTCTTGATCGCTTTCTTTGGCTTGGTATTTGCGGCATGGACCGCCAGCCTGGATGCGCAGTAAATTCCCGGGCGCACGCTGAGGAGATCAACGAAATGAAGTATTTGAGCACCGTCGGGCGCGTGCTTGCCATCGCCGCCGTGACGTTTCTCCTTGGCGGCGCACAAGCTGGTGCGCAAACATATCCGGCGAACAAAATAACCGTGATCGTCGCCTTTGCACCGGGCGGCATCGCCGACACGCTGGCGCGCCTGATCGGTCAGGGCTTGAGCGACCGCCTGCACCAGGCCGTCGTGGTCGAAAACCGGGGCGGCGCCGGTGGCAACATCGCGGCGTCCTTCGTCGCGCGCGCGCAACCCGATGGCTACACACTGCTCGCCACCACGACCGCACTCGCCATCAACGAGACTTTGTTCGCAAACAAGGATTTCTCGACAAGCGACTTCAAAACGGTCGCCATCGCCGCAATCAGCCCCGAAGCGCTGGTGACCGCCGCGAGCAATCCCGCCAATAATCTTGTCGAATTTCTCAACGCCATGAAGGGCAAGACCATCAACTTCGCCGTGCCGGGTGTCGGCACCGGCTCGGACATCGAGGCCGAATATTTCTTGAAATTTTTAGCCAAGGCGCCAGCTCAGATGATTCCGTTCCAGGGCGGGGCGCCGGCGATCAACGCCACGATCGGCAATCAGGTTGATCTGATGGCGACGACACTCGGCGGCGGTGCGGCGGCGCAAATCCAGGGCGGCAAGCTCAAGGGTCTCGGCATCGCCGCCGACAAGCGCGCTGTGGTGACGCCGAATGTGCCGACCTATGCCGAGCAGGGTTTTCCCGGATTCACCGCCGCATCCTGGGTCGGCTTCTTCGCGCCGGTCAAAACCGATCCAAAAATCGTGTCCGCACTCAACGGCGCGATCAACGATATCGTGAAATCGCCGGACGTTACCAAGAAGCTGACTGACATGGGCTTCGATCCGATTACGGGCGCGGCGGCGGACGCCGACACTATGTTCAATGCCGAAGTGGAAAAGTGGGGCAAGATGGTCAACGCGCTAGGGCTTTCGATCAAATAGTCCCCGCCACCTTTTCCAAGGCTTGCGGAAAGCCGTATTGACCGGCGGAACGATCGCCACGGCAATACGTTGTGTTTTGGCTAAAACTCTCACCGTCATGACGGAGGACAGCTGTGCGCCTGTTGCTTGGCATCATTCTCGGAGCACTTTTGACCATCGCCGCGGCTTACGCCTATGATTCATCGACCGGACGTGCGGGAAACGGACTCGCTTCAACTGCGGCCGGTGGTCAGGCGCCGCTGGTCAACTGGGACGTCGTCGGCACCCGCTGGGATTTGTTCAAAGCCAACGTGCGTGAGCAAGCCGACAATCTTGAGCGAAGCTTGAAGCGGCACACCGGCTGAGTTCGTGGCCGCGCTACTCAATGGCGCGGACGAAACACGACGAAGTGCGACAACGAGAAGTTCACGACGAAGCTGGTCAGAATGGCGATGCCCTTCGCCAGCCATACCGGTAGCAGCAGAATTTCGGCGGCAAACAACAACGTCGCCGTATTGGTGAACAGCCCCACAATCCCGGACGCGGCGAATGTCAAATATCGACGCCAGCCCAGCTTACGTCCTGATTCGGCCGCGAACGTGATCAAGGAATTCATCACATAGGAACCGGTGACGGCGACCGACCAGGACATGATGTTGGCGACGACCAGTGTCGTGCTTGTGGCATTGCCGCACTGGCAGAAATCCGACAGCGAGCCGATCGCCGCAAGACCTCCCGCCGATCCGCTCAGGACCGCCCGTGCCAGCAGAAACACCCCGTAATCGACCAGCGTGTTGATGACGCCGATCGCGGCAAAGCTGATCGCTTTGGCGCTGAGTCCACGGCTGCGCGAGGCGTCCAAAAGCCAAATGCGCGCCGAATCGATGCGGGATTTGCGGTTCATCGCGGCAATCGCATACACAAGAGAAATCGATTGCGCTATAGAACGGTCAGTACAGGAGCGGTCCCAGGACCGGTCGAATGAGCCTAATCGGCGACCAGACAGTGGCACGAGCACGCAGCGGCGCGCAGCCCGCGGCGGCGTCCGGACTATCGATCGTGGTGCCGTTGTTCAACGAAGCGGCATCGCTCCCGCGCCTACACGCGCGCATCGTCGAAGTCGCGCAAAAACTCGCCTCGGAGCGCTCGCTGGCCTGCGAAGTCGTCTATGTCGATGATGGCAGCGACGACGATACTTTGGCCATCGCACGTACGCTGCCGGCGGCCGCGCTCGACATTCAGGTGGTTTCGCTGTCGCGCAATTTCGGCAAAGAGGCGGCCTTGCTCGCCGGTCTCGATCATGCACGACGCGGCGCCGTATTGTTCATGGACGGTGACGGTCAGCATCCGCCGGCACTGATTGAAACGCTGGTAGATTACTGGCTCGATGACGATTTCGACGTGGTGTACACCGCAAAGGCAAACCGCGCCGGCGAATCGGCTGTCCGCCGCGCCGCGATCAGAATGTTCTATGCGCTGCTCAATTCCGACAGCCGCGTCCACATCCCGGAGAATGCCGGTGACTTCCGGCTGTTGTCGCCGCGTGCAGCCAATGCGCTGCGCCAACTTCCGGAACGCAATCGCTTCTTCAAGGGGCTGGCGACCTGGATCGGTTTTCGCCAAAAACGCATCGACTATGAGCCCGAGCGGCGCGCCGAGGGCAAGAGCACCTGGGGGCTGCGCGCGCTGATCGGGCTGTCGCTCAACGGCTTGACCGGTTTCTCGGTGGCGCCGCTGCGCGTTGCCACCCTGCTCGGTCTCATCCTCGCCGCGATCGCGCTGGTCTATGGCGGCGAGATCATCTGGGAAACGCTGGTCCATGGCGCCAGCGTTCCCGGCTATCCGTCGCTGTTCGTCAGCATCATGGTATTGGGTGCCATGCAACTCGTCATGCTCGGCGTGGTCGGCGAATATATCGGCAAGATCCTCTACGAGATCAAAGCCCGCCCGGTCTATTTCGTCGCCGAGCACGACATCAAGCTGCGCGAGGAAGCAACCCGGCCCGACGCCCGCACCGCGGCCGAATGAGCGGGCGCCGCATTATTCTCTGTGCCGACGATTACGGCATTTCGCCCGGCGTCAGCGCCGCGATCCGCGATCTTATTGCGCGGGGGCGCATCAACGCCACATCAGTGATGGTCGTGGCGCCAAGCTTCAGCCGGAGCGAAGCGGACGCGTTGCTCGCGGCCGCTGCAACGCACGGCGAAATCGGATTGCATGTAACGTTGACCGCGCCTTTTGCACCGCTGTCTCACGGATTTGCACCGCTGGGCCGTGGTGCTTTCCTGTCGCTTGCAGTCATTTTGCGCCGCGCGCTTCTGCGCTCATTACAGCCTGAGCTATTGACCATCGAGATATTGCGTCAATTCGAGGCCTTCGATGCCGCATTCGGCCGGCCGCCGGATTTCGTCGACGGTCACCAGCACGTGCATCTGTTCCCGCAAATTCGCGAAGCCTTTCTGCGTGCAATCAAAAAGGCGGCTCCAAAGGCCTGGGTGCGCCAGTGCGGCCAGCTGTCGGCGCGCAAGCGCCTCACCGATCACAAGGCGCTCTTGCTCGATGGCTTGAGCCGCCGCTTCCGAGGTCTTGCCGACAAAAACGGCCTGCGCGTCAATCCGGCATTTGCCGGCACCTATCCGTTCCGGTCCAGCGCCGATTACACGCGGCTGTTCGAAAATTTCCTCGATGGCATGCCCGAAGGCGGCGTCATTATGTGCCACCCGGGAAAGGCCGACGCTGAGCTTTCGCGCCTCGACACGCTGACTGATCTGCGCGAGCGCGAATATGCCTTCTTCAGCAACGACACTTTTCCGCGGCTGCTCGCGGCGCATGGCGTGTCGCTTGCGCCGTCCTCGACAGCTCGCTCGCGCGAAATCTGCAATCCGGGAGCGAAATGACGTCGGCGTGATACGCTGGTCCTCGCTTTCGCGGGGACGAACGGACAGCAGTCGGGCTACATCACCACGACTTTGGCGCCGACCTGCACGCGATTGAAGAGATCGATCACGTCGGCATTGCGCAAGCGGATACAGCCCGACGACACGTCGCCGCCGATGGTCCACGGCTCATTGGAACCATGGATGCGATAGAGCGTGGAGCCGAGATACATCGCGCGCGCGCCGAGCGGATTTTCGGGGCCGCCGGCCATGTAGCGCGGCAGGTCGGGCCGGCGTTGCAGCATGTCGCTCGGCGGATACCAGTCCGGCCATTCTTTCTTGGCCGTGATCGTCTTGACCCCGGCCCAGGTGAATCCAGGACGGCCGACGCCGATGCCGTAGCGCATCGCCTTGCCGTGCTCCTGCACCAGATAGAGAAAGTGGTTCGGGGTATCGATGACGATGGTACCGGCCGAGTCCGAACTGTTGTAATCGACCAACTGGCGGTCGTATTTCGGATCGACCGGCGGATGCGCCATGTCACCCTGGCTCGAGGGGGCAAAGCCCGGCGCCGGTTCGGCGCTCGCGCTCTGGGTCGCAGGCGGCTGCGGCGCCACCGGCGGCAGCGGCTCATAGCCGAGCTGCGGCATCGGGATGATTTTTTCGTAGTCGTAATCGGGCATGGCCGCCTGGCGGCTCGCTTGCGATGCGGCCGCAGGCCGGTGGCCGGCGGGCTTCGGCACGGCGGCCTGGTCGTGGACCCGCTGCAACGATGCGGCTTGCGAGCTTGACTTCGGCAGCGACGGCGGGAAATTCGACGGATAAGCGGGGTATTGCGGAGCGGGTTGAAAGGGCCGCTCGACCGCAGGCTCCGGAGCCGCGCCGGCGAACAGCCTCTCGATGAAATTGCCGCTCTCTGCGGGTGGTGCGCTCGCCTGTGCGAACGCCGAACCATATGAACCGGGAATGTAGAGCGCGCTCACGAGGAGCACGGACACAAAGGCACGCCGCATGTTTCCACTCTGTACGCTGACGCTGACACAACTTCACATGCGCAAACGGCGTCCAGGTGTTACCCGCCCAATTGCCGCTCGCTCACGCGAACGAGTTGAAGCTTAAACCTCGACTGTTTGGTAAATTTCGCGCGCGGGCGAGCCGTCGCGGCGTTCTTCGTATATTGTTCATCAAGTCACAGTTTATTTCGGGTAAAGAGCGGTCGCACATGGTTAATGGACCGTGTTACGGCAAGCCGTGAACGCCGTATTAAGCGGACAGCCGCTACTCTTTGGGCTTCACCTGTCGGACGAGACAGAGGCGAGCCAAGTATGGCCGAGCCGCGCAAAATCTTCCGGATTGAGGAGTCGGCTGCGTCGCGGCGCACGGAAAACGTTGCCGATCCGCAGGCGGCGTTGCGCCACACCGAGCTGCTCAACGAACTCTCCGCGTTGCGCGCCATGATCACGGCAGCAGCAATGCGGAAACCGGGCAAGCCGGAAGCGGCGACCGGCGCCGACACCGAACGCCTGACCTCGGAGCTCAATCTCCTGGTCGGCGCGATCGGCGGCAATGTCATCAAGGCTAACGGCGCCGCTGGCTTGCCAAGCGATGCACCGCCAATAAATCGCATCGCCTACGAGCTCGCCGAAGTCGTCAAAAGCACCGAGCAAGCAACCCAGAAGGTCTTGGCGGCGGCCGAAGACATCGATCAGGTGGCGAAGAACCTGTCGGCGGCAATGACCGGAAAATTCGAGCAAGGCCTTGCCCAGGACATTCAGGATCACGTCATCAAAATTTTCGAAGCGTGCAATTTCCAGGATCTCGCCGGCCAGCGCGTCGCCAAGGTGCTGTCAATCCTCGATTTTGTCGAGGATCATGTCGCGCGTGTGCTCGAGGATATTGCGCGCGAAACCGGGACGGCGAAGCGCGATGGAACGCAATATCTGCATGGCCCCCGGCTCGACAGTGATAATGGCCATGTCACGCAGGCCGACGTCGACGCTATGTTCGGAACCTAGCGC
>CAWFBB010000031.1:0-17368 GCA_963813825.1 uncultured Alphaproteobacteria bacterium | reverse complement strand
AGTGCGCACGCTTCTGTTCCCGGTCGACGCCTTGCTTCACGCCGAGCGAGGCGCGGGGATATTTACGCAGCACCTCGCCGAGCGAGGCACAAGCTGCTTCCTTTTCGCCGAGCGCGGCTAGCGACATGCCGAGTTTCAACAAGGCGTCAGGGGCGCGCGCGTTCGTGTCGTATTTGGTCGAAACGGTGAGGAAGGATTCCGCAGCGTCGCGATATTGCTGGCTCTGGAACAAGCTCTCGCCGAGCCAGTACTGCGCTTCCGGCGTCAAGCGATCGCTTGGATGCTCTTTCAGAAAGGACCGGAATGCGTCTGTCGCCTGCGCGTAGTCCTTGTGCACCAAATATCCGTAGGCCTGATCGTATTCGTCCTTCGGCGTGCTCGCCGGCGGCAAGGCCGCCTGCATGGCACCAGTTGCGCTCGGATTGGCTGGCGGCGGTGGCGGCAGGTTGCCGCTCGGCGCCGGAGCGGCAGGCGGTGCCGACAAAGTCGAGAGATCGAGCGGCGCGCCGGGCTGGCGCGGGCCGGCAGGCGTATCTGGAACAGGCGGCGGCGGTTCCGTGGCGGCGGTGCTGGTGCCAAGCGGCCGCGGCGCGCCAGGAGCGGCCGGATCGAGCGCCGGGTTGAAGGCGTCGCCGCGCCCGCTCGAAGCAGGCCCTGGCGCGACGACAGGTGCAGGCGGCGGTTCGGCGGCGATGACCTGCGTGTTCGGCGCGACTGGTGGCGGCGAGTACGGCGCGACCGGACGCTGTGGCTGTGGCGGCGGTGGTGCAGCTGAGGCCGATGATGCCGCCCCGCCCTGAATCTGCGCCTGCAATCGCTGCACTTGCTGATCGAGCTGCTGATTGCGGTACTGCAACTGTTCGATCGAGCCGGTGAGATCGCGGATCGTCGCCTCGAGGCGGTCGAGCCGGGTCAGGAGATCGGATTGCGACATCTGCGCCGCAGCAGGGCTGGCGCAAAACCCATAGGCAAGCGCAACGACCAGGAAGGAAATGGGGCGGAGCATTGCCGGCAGCATTTTCGGTGGAGTGGTGAAACCTAACATAGCGCGTCCTGCGTCCAAATTGTGACTGTCGCGTCTATTCCGCAGGCTGGATGCGTGGATGCTTGCGGGCGGCGCGCCATTCCTCGAAACGCTGGACCACCACGAACAGCGACGGCACGAAAAGAACGGCGAGGCAGGTCGAGGCGATCATGCCGCTGAATACCGTAATGCCGATCGACTTTCGCGCGCTGGCGCCGGCGCCGCTGGCGACCACAAGCGGCGCGACGCCGAGAATGAACGCGAACGACGTCATCAGGATTGGCCGAAAGCGTGCCCGGGCTGCATCGACCGCAGCTTCGAAAACGGGTTTGCCGTCGCGCACGCGGTGTTCGCGCGCAACTTCGACGATAAGAATCGCGTTCTTGGCCGACAGCGCGATGAGCAGAATGATGCCGATCTGTGTGTACAGATTGTTGTCGATGCGAAGGCCCTTGAGCACCGCAACCGGCCCGACCAGCGACAGCGGCACTGAAAGGATGACCGCGAGCGGCGTGTACCAGCTCTCATATTGACCGGCGAGCACCAGATAAACGAGCAGCATCGCCATTGCGAACACGAAGTACATCTGATTGCCGACGACCTTTTCCTGATAGGACATAGCGGTCCAATCGCTGCCGGCTCCGGGCGGCAACGTTTTCGCCGCATTTTGCTCCATCAAGCGGATCGCTTCGCCAGAGCTGAATCCCGCGGCCGGCAATCCGATGACGCTCGACGACGGATAAAGATTGTAAAGGCTGATCAGCGGCGCCCCGACCGCCGGCTCAATGCTTATGATCGTACCGAGCGGAACCATGTCGCCCTGCTGATTGCGCACCGAAAGGTTCTCGATGTCGCGAGGCCGCAGCCGAAATTGCGCATCCGCTTGCGCATAGACCTGAAACACCCGGCCGAACTTGTTGAACTGCGCCACATAGTCGGACCCGAGATAGGTCGCCAGCGTCGAAAACACCTGATCGATCGAAACGTGCAACGTCTGCGCCTTGACGCGATCGACATCGATACGCAGTTGTGGCGCGATGGCGCGGAACGAGGTCGAAACCCGTTGCAGCGCGCTCTGCGATTGCGCATTGGCGACGACGGTGTCGGTGATGCTGCTGGAGCTTGGCAAAATCCGTGCTGCCATCGCGCAGTTCAAGTTGCATGGTGAAGCCGCCGGCATTGCCGATGCCCTGGATCGGCGGCGGCGGCAGCACGATGACGCGCGCATCGACGGCGTCGAGTGCCGGCGCCAACCGGCCGAATATGGTGCGCAGGTCGGCGCGTTTGCTCCAGTCCTTGAGCACGATATAGGCGACGCCCGCATTGGCCAGCGGTGCGCTGTTATCGAGGACGGAAATGCCGGAAATCGCGATCACCTGCGCGACGCTGTCGTCCTTGGCGGCGATTGCCGAAACCTGATCGAGCGCCGCGCGCGTGCGGGCAAGCGACGCGCCATCGGGAAGCTGGACGCTGGCCAGCACGTAACCCTGATCCTCGATCGGCAGGAAGCCTGTGGGCACACGCGACAAGCCCCAGAACGCAACACCCATGATTGCAAAGGCAACGATGGTCATCAGCCCGGCATGCTCGACCATGTGATGGATCAAGCCGGCGTAGCGGTGCTCGATCCGGCCGTAGACATTGTTGAAGCCGCGATAGAAAGCGTTGCGCTGCTCCGGCGGCACCGGCGTGCGCAGCCACATCGCCGCTTGGGTGGGTTTGAGCGTCGCTGCGTTAACGGCGGACAGCAGCGCAGTCGCCGCGATCACCAGCGCGAATTGCGCATACATTCGTCCGGTCAGGCCGGGCAGGAATGCCGCCGGCAGGAACACCGACATCAGCACCAGCGTAATGCCGATGATCGGCCCCAACAACTCGTCCATGGCTTTGACAGCCGCGTCATGGCCGCTCATGCCCTGCTCGATATTGTGAGCGGCGCCTTCGACGACGACGATGGCATCGTCGACCACGATGCCGATCGACAGCACGATCGCAAACAACGTGGAAAAGTTCACTGTAGAACCCGAGCGCCCACATCATGGCGAACGCGCCGATGATGGTCACCGGCACCGTGGTCGCCGGGATCAGCATGGCGCGCCAATCCTGGAGAAACACCATGATGACGACCAGCACCAGCACGCCCGCCTCGATGAGCGTTTTGTAGACCTCGTGAATCGACGCGTTCACAAACACTGTCGTGTCGAATGGCACCGAATAAACGAGCCCTTGCGGAAAATCCTTCGCCAGCACCTCCATCCTCGCCTTGATGGCGTGCTCCACATCGAGCGCATTCGCGCCCGGAGACTGGTAAATGGCGATGCCGGCGGCTTGCTTGCCGTCGAGCGTGAAATTCTGGCTGTAGGTTTGCGCGCCGAGCTCGACCCGGCCGACATCGCGTAAGCGGGTGATCTGGCCGTTATCGCCGGTCTTGACGATCACATTGGCAAATTGGTCGGGGTCGGTGAGCCGGCCCTGAAGATCGATCGTGTACTGGAAGTTGACGCCGGGCGGCGTCGGCGGAATGCCGACCTGACCGGCGGTGACCTCCTGGCTCTGCTGCTGCAACGAGATAACGACGTCCTGGGCATTGAGGCTGCGCGCCTTCAGCTTTTCCGGATCGAGCCAGATCCGCATCGAATATTGGCCGGCGCCGAACACATTGACGTTGCCGACCCCGGGCAACCGCGCCAGTTCGTCCTTGAGATTGATCGTGGCGTAGTTGGCGAGATAGAGGCTGTCATAGCGGCCGTCAGGCGAGGTCAGGGTGACGAAGAGCAGGATCGCGGTCGATCGCTTCTGCACGGTGACGCCCTGCGCCTGGACCGCCTGCGGCAACGATGAGAGTGCAATCGCAACGCGGTTCTGCACCAGGACTTGCGCCGTATCGAGATCGGTGCCGATCTGGAATGTCACCGTGAGCGTATAGCTGCCGTCGCTGGCGCTCATCGATTGCATGTAGATCATCTTCTCGACGCCGTTGACCTGCTGCTCGATCGGCAGCGCCACGGTGTCCATAAGCGTACGCGCGCTCGCGCCCGGGTAACGCGTCGTCACCTGCACGGTCGGCGGCACGACGTCGGGATACTGCGCAATCGGCAGATCGTAGACAGCAACCGCGCCGATCAAAATCATCAGGATGGCGAGAACGTTCGCGAGAACCGGACGCTCGATGAAGAATTTGGAAATCATTGTGCGACCGCCGCGCTACTTCGCCGCCGCGGGCGTGCCCGACTCGGCATCGACCTTCTGGCCCGGAATAGCCCGCATGATGCCGGCGACCACCACGCGGTCGTCCTTGGTGAGACCTTTCTCGATGACACGCAGCTCGCCCTCGAGTTGGCCGGGCTCCACTTTGCGCTGCTCGACGACATTGTCCTTATTGACGACGAGCACATAGCGCCCGCCCTGATCGCTGCCGAGCGCGGCATCGGGCACCAGCAATCCCGGCTGCGGCTTCCCCGGGATGCGGATACGGACGAAATATCCCGGCAGCAGGCTATGATCGGCATTATCCAGGCTGGCGCGTCCGGCGAGCGTTCCGGTCGATGCATTGACGGTCGGCGCAACGTAGTCGAGCTTGCCGTGGTGCGGATAACCGTCTTCGTTCTGCAATCCGACTTCGACGGGCATGCCGAGGAGATCGGCGGTGGTGCGGCCGGTCTGCGCCAGGTTGGCCCGCACCTGCAGCACGTCGCTCTCGCTGGCGTTGAAATTCACCCAGATCGGATCGAGTTGCACGATGGTGGCGAGCACCGTCGGCGAGACTCGCGCCCACAAGCTCCCCGATCGACACCTGGCGCGCCGTCACCACGCCGTCGAATGGCGCGGTGACATCGGTATAGCCGAGATTGATCTCGGCCTGCTGCTCGCTGGCTTGCGCCGATTGCAGGTCGGCCTGAGAGGAGTCGCGCGCCGCAAGCGCCTTGTCGTAATTGGCCTGGGTCGAGACCTGCTTCTGGATCAGATCGGCCTGGCGCTGGTACTCCGCTTGGTTCTGCGTCAGCGTCGCCTGGGCGCTGACGACAGACGCCTTCGCGGAGTCCACTTTGAGCTTGTATGGCTCCGGCTCGATGGTGAACAGCGACGTGCCTTTTTTCACGTAATCGCCGTCCTTGTAGCTGATGGCCTGGACGAAGCCCTGCACCCGGGCCACCAGAGTCGACCGAGTTGACCGACGCGGTATTGCCGGTCGCATCGAAATAGCGTGTGACCTGCTGCTCGACCGGCGCAGCCACGGTAACCTTCGGCGGCGGCGGCGCGGCGTACTGATTATTCTGGCCGCAGGCCGCGAGAGTCGCTGCGACGGCAAGAATCGGCATTGCACGGATACGTGCGACGGCAGTCATGCGCAAAACCTCGTCAAATTTTCACAAATGCCGGATCGTGGCCGCAATCAATATCGCGGATGCGCCGCTACGATCCGATTTCAGGCGTGGTTTGGCAAGCCGAAAAGACGATCGGCGCCATTAGCGGCGCCGAGGTCCCGATCCGCTATTTGATACGGCGAGCCGTTACGAACTCTGATCGAGCACTGTCACCGCACGGCGATTTTGCGACCAGCAGGAAATATCGTCGCAAACCGCGACTGGCCGTTCCTTGCCGTATGAGATCGTGCGCATGCGTTGCGCCAGAGACGCCGCGCGAGACCAGATATTCGCGCACCGTCTGCGCACGGCGGGCGCCGAGCGCGATGTTGTATTCGCGCGTACCGCGCTCGTCGGCGTGGCCCTCGATGGTAAAATTGTAGCGATTGTAGTTGCCCAGCCACTGCGCCTGCTTGTCGAGCGTGGCGCGCGCCTGCTCGGTGAGCTCCGACGAGTCGGTCTCGAAGAACACGCGGTCGCCGACATTGACGACGAAGTCCTGCTGGCTGCCGGGCGTTGCGGCGGCGCCCATCGCCGACTGATCGGTCGGGTTCTTGGCGCAGCCCGCGATCAGGAACGCTGCTGCGATAACGGCTGCGAATTTGGCGCCGCGGACGATACTGACGATATTCATTCCGGTGCCTCCATTAGTTCCGTTTTGACCGGACATGGTTGCTCTGCTACCGGGTCTAGCAGCGCCTTGGTTAAGCGAAGGTTCCGTCAACCTTGATGCAGCGTTGCAAGAATGCCTCAACCCCGTGAAATCCGCTGAAAGCTTTGGCAATGGTTAATGGGGCCTCAATGCGGCAAGCATGTGATGATGCCGATCCCGCTATGACAAAAGCGGCGACCAGGCGGGATCGGAGGCAAAACTCGGCGTCGGAACCCGCTGCTGGTTACGTCCGGCGATGTCGATCGTGAACAGCGACGGCCCGGGACTGCCGACATTGTCGCTGAAATACATGATGACCCGCCCGTTCGGCGCGAAAGTCGGCCCCTCATTGTGGAAGCCCTCGGTGAGGATGCGTTCGCCCGAACCGTCCGGCTTCATCACGCCGATCGCGAACTTGGATCTGCGCCTTGTTTCGTGAAGGCGATGTAGTCGCCCTTCGGCGACCAGACCGGCGTCGAATAGATGCCGTCGCCGAAGCTGATGCGCTGCGCCGTGCCGCCCGTCGCCGGCATGACGTAAATCTGCGGGTGGCCGCCGCGGTCGGATTCGAAACAGATTTGCTGGCCGTCCGGCGAATAGGATGGCCCGGTATCGATGGCCGGAGTGTTGGTCAGCCGCGTCGTCGTCTTCGACCGCAAATCCATGACGAAGAGGTTGGCGTTCGAGCCCTCTTGCAAACTCATGATGACGCTCTGGCCATCGGGCGAGAACCGCGGCGCAAAGCTCATGCCGGGAAAATTGCCGACGATTTCACGCTGTCCGGTTTCGATGTTGAACAGGTACACGCGAGGATCGCCCTGGCCGTAGGCCATGTAGGTGATCTCCTGCGTCGACGGCGAGAAACGCGGGGTGAGGACGAGCTCGTCGCCGCGGGTCAGATACCGCACGTTGGCGCCGTCCTGATCCATGATGGTGAGACGCTTGATGCGGCGTTCCTTCGGTCCGGTCTCGTCGACGAAGACGATGCGCGTATCGAAATAGCCCTTCTCGCCCGTGAGCCGTTCGTAGATGGCGTCCGAGATGATGTGAGCGATGCGGCGCCAGTTGTCGGGCGTGGTGAAATATTGCTTGCCGTCGAGCTGCTGGCCCGAGAGGACGTCCCAAAGCCGGAATTCGGCTTTCAGCCGGCCGTCGGTCTGCCGCGAAACGCGGCCGGCCACCAGAAACTGCGCATTGATGGTGCGCCAGTTGGGAAAGTTCGGCACGTTGTCGACGCTGGCAAGGTGCTCGATGAAGGCGGCGGGATCGACCGGCAGGAACAGGCCGCTGCCCTTGAGGTTTGCCGTGATGATCTGCGTCACCCCGGCCGCGGTATCGTTGTCGCTGTCCGCCCCGCCGAAGAAAGTGGGAATGGCGATCGGCATCGGCTGGAAATTGCCTTCGGTGATGTCGAGGCGCGTGACCGCGTCGGCATAACGCGCCGACAGCGCCACTCCACCGGCGGCCGCGCCCGATACGAGAGCTTGCCGTCGCGTCACCAAAAAATTGCGACACTTGCAATATTGTCATGATGATTGAATTTGCCTGATTAGCCGCCGAGCAATTCTTGCGGATCGAATTTGAGCTGGAGATCTTTCCACTGGTCGTAATGCTCGGGCTTGAGCATGGTGAACGGCTGACACAACAGGAGCGCGCGCCTGGCGCTTTCGGCCAGCGCCGGACCGAGCGCGGATGCCGAGCCTTCGACTACGGTCGGTTCACGCGACATCGTCGCGTCTGGTTTGAACAAGACGTCGAGCACGATATAGAGCTTCGACTTCGCATCGATGCCTGGCGGCGGACTCCAGCAGCTCGAGATGCGCGCGCGCAATGCGTCGATTTCGCTCTGCGACAATTGCGCCGCCATTCCAGTCGCCGACCCGATATTGGCCGTCGGATTGATCGCGTCGGCTGTCGCGACCTCGCGCTGCGGCTCGCGATGGTCGAGCAAGGCCGCGACCTGATCGGCATTGAATTTGGGAGCGTCCTGTGTGGTCTTTTCCGGCGTCGGCTTGTCGTCCGGCTTCGGCGGCTGCTTGTTGGCGTCTTTCTTCAGCAACTGCGCGATCTGATCGGGCTTGTAGTCGGGCGGCTTGGGCTTGGCCGGTTTGTCGGCCGGCTTCGGATCGGGCTGCGGCTTGGCTGCGGCCGTCTCGGTCTTGATTTCCTGTTTGCCGACCTTGTCGGCAGTTTGATCGATCGGCTTCGGCGCATCGACCTTGTCGGCGAGTGGCTTCGGATCGTCGACTTTCAGCTTCGGCGCGTTCTTCACGCCTTGTGTAAGCTGGGAGAAGTCCTTGTCGGAAATGAATTGTACCGGCAGCGAATTGACCGGCGGCGACTCCATTGGCTGCGCCGAGATCGCAACGAGCCCGAGCCCCAATGCAACGCAGTGCGCGATGACACGATATGGTAAGACCAGGTCTCATCCCCCGCCCTGCTCGACCTCCGTTACCAGCGCCACGCGGTGATAGCCCGCCGACGATAGGCGCCCCATCACGCGCATCATCGTACCGTAGTCGACTTTCTTATCGCCGCGCACATAGATCTGGTCGTTCAAGGTGCCATGACGGGCGTCGACGATCGCCTTGAGTTTGGGCACCAGATCGTCGATCTGGATTTCCTGATCTTGCAGGAAGACCTTGCCGTCGACATTGACCGAAACCGTGAGCGGCTCGTTATCCTGGCTGAGCGCCTTGGCCTGGCTCTGCGGCAATTCGATCGGCACGCCGACCGTGAGCAAGGGCGCCGAAACCATGAACACGATCAGCAACACCAGCATGACGTCGACGAACGGCGTTACGTTGATCTCGCTCATAACCGAGCGCCGGCGGCGGCCGCGTTTGCCGCTTGAGGCAACCTCTCCGACACTCATCCCCATGGCCGGCCCCTCACCCGCGCTCGTCGATCTGCCGCGACAGGATCGCCGTAAATTCGTCGGCGAAACCCTCCAGCCGCTGGGCCTGCCGGTTCACCTCGGCCGTGAACTTATTATAGAAAATGGTCGCCGGGATGGCGGCAACGAGGCCAATCGCTGTCGCAAACAGCGATTCCGCGATGCCCGGCGCGACCACCGCCAGCGAGGTGTTCTGCGAGGCCGCAATCGACTGGAAGCTGGTCATGATGCCCGCGACCGTGCCGAACAGGCCGATGAACGGACCCGCCGAACCCACGGTCGCCAGTACCAGAAGCCGGTGCTCCATGTGTTCGATTTCCCGCGCGATGGCCACCGACATCACCTTCTCGATGCGCATCTGCAAACCGGCGAAGGATTTGGCGTGGCCTTCGAGGCTGCGTTTCCATTCGCGCATGGCGGCGACGAACAGCACGCCGGTTGAATGTTCCGGCTTGGCCGAAAGCGACTTGTAGAGTTCCTCCAGCGACTGGCCGGACCAGAATGCCTGTTCGAAGTGTTCACCGGCCTTGCGAATGCGCGCGAACAGAAATGTCTTGTCGATAGCGATGGCCCAGACCCAGACCGAACACACCAACAGCCCGACCATTACCGACTCGACAATCCAGTGGGCGTGCCAAAACAGGTGGAACAGCGACAGATTGCCGGACGTCAACGGTGCCACCGACTGCACTGCGTCGACAGGATTCATGGGGCGTCCTTTCAGCGGTCCGGCCGATAACGGCCGAAACCTTGGCCATGACCGGAGCGGTGCCCAGGGGCCGGGACCAAAGGGCAAAAAGGCAGCCGCTCAAGCGTGCCGACCAACCCGAAATTTCGCTAGGACCCGCACCGGACCCGCCACCGGCCCGACCGAAATCATCGCGAAACTTGTCCAAACTAGGGCGCAACCTCGATCGTTCGCACCTAACGAAGCCCGAGCTTGCTTAATGGGTAGTTAAAGTGCGCCGAGAATGCCGAAACCGCGCCCTCACAAACGAAATCGGCCGCCCGCTGTAGCGGACGGCCGATACCGTGGCCGATCGATCGGCTTGTGTGACTATGGGCTCTGCGGTTGCGGACCGGCGTCATTGCCGCGGCTGCGGCGGTCCGCCATGAACTGATCGAATTCGGTCTTGTCCTTGGCGAAGCGCAACCGGTCGAGAAAGTCGTGGAACTCGCGCTGCTCATCTTCGAGGCGCTTGAGAGTTTCGGTGCGATAGTCGTCGAACGCGCGATTGCCGCTCGACGGCTGTGTTCCCCACATATTCCCGCCGCGCACGCATGTCCATCTTGGCGCGCACGCGCTCCATCTTTTCCTGCATGCGCTGCATTTTGTTTTCCCACCGGCTCGCGCCGTGATTCCAGCAGCCCATCGGTCCGCTCCCTGCAAATGTCGGGCGATGCCAGCAGCCGATCCGTCCGCCGGCGATCAGGATGGCGAGAATGACGAGCCCCAAGGGCCACCACCACATGAAGCCCAGGATCAGGAGAATAACAGCCATGGCACGACCTCGATTGTGAATGTAAATAACATTTACATTCCTGCCCCGTTTGTCAAGAGCAAACTTATTAAATGTGCCGGCACCTGGGGCCTCGCGATAAAAGCTTAGCTGGGCGGCCGTTTCGCTGCGGCGCCTGCAACGTCGCGACCCGCTCCAACGCCAAGCCCTCTGAGATAAATGAGAACCGCCGCCTCCAACAGATCTTCCGGCGCCATCGGCACGGTGCGGCGCGCGGCATCGCCGCGCCCGAACAGCGACGCGATGCCATGCGATATCGCCCATATATGAAGCGCCAGCATCAGCGCCGGCGGACGATCGCGCGGCGGCGCCTGGGCGCAGACTTTTTCCGCAGCCAAACGCAAGACACCGAAGGCGCGATCGCTCGCGGCGCGCAATTCGGAACTGGTGTCCGGCGCAATTCCGGATTCGAACATCGCGGAGTAATACGCCGGCTCGGCGCGCGCGAAGGCGAGATAGGCCTTGCCCATGCGGTCGAGTGCGGTGAGCGCATCGGGACGGCCGTCATCCCAGGCGCGCTCCAGCGCGGCCTCGAACTGCTCAAATCCGCGCAGCGCGACATTGGCCAAAAGATCGTCGCGGTCGCGGAAGTGGCGATATGGCGCCGCCGGACTGACGCCGGCCCAGCGCGCCGCATCGGCAAAGGTGAATCCTGCAGACCCTTTCTGCGCAATCAGTTCGAGCGCCGCGCGAATGAGCGTTTCCCGCAGATCGCCGTGGTGATAGCCGCGCGGTCCACCGCCCCTGCTGTCCTTCGACCAGCTCATGTAAAAGGCATTTACATCAATTCGGGCAAGCCGTCGAACGAATAGACCTTTGGCACCGCGACCATTGGACTTTAGGCTTTACGGCGCGTTTTTCGTCGCCCACGGCAGGCGGTCGAACAGTATCGGCTCGCCAAGGTGCGCGCCCTCAATCGTCAGCAATCGCAGTTTCGTGTCGATGCCGCCCGGTGCGGAAAAGCCGCCAGGCTTGCCGCCGGCTCCAAGCACGCGATGACACGGCACGATGATCGGGGTTGGATTCTCACCGAGAGCCTGTCCGACATCGCGCGCCAGCATGCGGTCACCCAGGCGCGCGGCGACTTCGCCGTAGGACAACGTCGAGCCTGCGGGGATGGTGCGCGCCACGGCATAAACGCGGCGATTGAAGTCGGCCACGTCGGCGGCGTCGATCGTGACGTAGTTCAAGTCGCGCGGCTCGCCGCTCAGCAAATCCGCAATGTCTTTGATGACGCGACAGACCTCGGTAGACGGCGCGGATTCAAGCGCCGCCGGATAGCGGCGTTGAATACGGGCCCGAGTCGCGCGTTCGCTCCCTTCCGGCAGTTGCACACCGACAACGCCGCGGCCGCTCCATACGATGCCGCAGCAACCGATCGGCGTATCGAATAATGCAAATTCAAGCTTTGCCATGATGCCGGTTATATAGACCGCGCCGGCGTCAAACACAGCCCGATTCCTGCGGCAACATTGTCTAGGAGTTCACCGTGTCGAAATCGGCTCTCATGGCAATGCGAAGCGGGTTCGGGATCGGCCGCGCCCGGCCGCCGCTGATGAAAGCGACGCGGACGTGGGCCTCAACGATAACCTCGTCGCCCCGCATGACGCGCTGGCGCAGCGTCACGGACGCGCCCTTCACTTCCGCAGGCTCAGTGACGATGTCGAGCAGGTCATCCATTCGCGCGGGTTTGAGGAACTCGAGGTTCATCGAGCGCACGACAAAAGCAAAACCCGGCGCCTCCTTCTCGGTGGCCTCGAACAAGGCGCGATGGTCGGCGCCGATCAGACGCAGATAATTGGTGCGCCCGCGTTCCATGAAACGCAGATAATTGGCGTGATAGACGATGCCGGTGAAGTCGGTGTCCTCGTAATAGACGCGCACGACTTGCACATGCCGGCCATCGCGGATTTCGCCGTCGAGCGGGAATGGACGTCATCGCCTCACCTCCACGGCACCCTTCCAGCCATAGCGTGCTCCCAGTTCCGACCGTCGAATTCCTTGACGTCGAGCGCGGCGAAGTCGACGCCGTCGAGACAGCGCACGTTAACGTCGATCTTGTCCGGATCGGAGCGCGGACGGTAGAACGCGTGGATGCCGCATGTCGCGCAGAAGGTGTGCGCGGCCGTGCCGGTATTGAACCGATAGGTCGTCAGTGCATCGGCGCCGCTGACAAGCTCGAAGCAATCGGGCGGCACGATGAGATGCAGAAAGCCCTTCTTGGCGCAGATCGAGCAGTTGCAATAGGTGACGCGCGACAGATCGGCCGTGACGCGGAACCGCACCCGGCCGCAATGGCAGCCGCCTTCATACATTTGCCCTTTGGGCTCAGTCACCGTCGTCCGCCGCGAACAGGCCGAACTGCGCCGGATCGCGCGCCGGTTCGGGCAGGCCGAGATGGCGGAAGCCGTGACCGGTCATGAGCCGGCCGCGCGGCGTGCGTTGCAAAAGTCCGCACTGGATCAGATAGGGCTCGATAATGTCCTCGATGGCGTCGCGCGGCTCCGACAGCGCCGCCGCCAGCGTCTCGACGCCGACCGGGCCGCCGCCATAGTTCATCGCGATGGTCGAAAGATAACGGCGGTCCATGGCGTCGAGACCGGCACTGTCGACTTCGAGCGCCGCCAGCGCCTTGTCAGCCACGGCGCGGTCGATCGCGGCGGCGCCGGCGACAGTGGCAAAATCGCGGACGCGGCGCAGCAGCCGTCCGGCGATGCGCGGCGTGCCGCGCGCGCGCCGTGCGATCTCGTTTGAGCCATCCGCGGTCACGCCGATGCCGAGCACACGCGCGCCGCGATTGACGATGAGTTCCAGCTCGGCCTCGGAATAAAAGTTGAGGCGAATCGGAATGCCGAAGCGGTCGCGCAGCGGATTGGTGAGCAGGCCGGCGCGCGTCGTCGCGCCGACCAGCGTGAACTTGGCGAGGTCGATCTTCACCGAGCGCGCCGCCGGCCCTTCGCCGATGATGAGATCGAGCTGAAAATCCTCCATCGCCGGATAGAGGATTTCCTCGACCGCGGGACTGAGACGGTGGATCTCGTCGATGAACAGTACGTCGCGATCTTCGAGATTGGTCAGGAGCGCTGCAAGATCGCCGGCCTTGGCGATGACCGGGCCTGCCGTGCCGCGGAAACTGACGCCAAGCTCGCGCGCCAGGATCTGCGCCAGCGTGGTTTTGCCGAGCCCGGGCGGGCCGACGAACAGCACATGATCGAGCGCCTCGCGCCGCCCGCGCGCCGCTTCGATGAACACGCCGAGATTTTTGCGCGCCTGTTCCTGGCCGATGAATTCCGAAAGCCGTTGCGGGCGCAGCGAGCCTTCGGCGGCGTCCTCCTCGCGCCGCTCCGGCGCCACCAGCTTGGGGTTTGCGCTCGGTTTCGGGCTCGAACTCACCGTTCCGGTCCTCGGCGGTATTTGTTGGGCAACAATTCGGCGATCGGAACCACAGCCGGCGTCTTGCCGTTCGGCACGATGACGCGTGCCTTCGGATCGTAATCGAAGATCAGCTCGCGGCAGGCCCCGCATGGCGACACTACGGCAATAGCCTGATCCTTCTCGTACGGCGGCGGATGCCGGACCGCGACGATTTTTTCGATCCCATCATCGCCGACTTCGACGAAGGCGCGGCCGAGCGCAACCGCCTCGGCGCAAACCGCCATGCGGCCGAGATAGGCGTCAAGATTGACACCGGTGAAGATTTTACCCGAGCGGGTGCGCAATGCGGCGCCGACTTCCTGCCAATCGTCGCGATAGCGCTGCTTGATCGCCGCCGTCGCCGCCGCGATCAGTTCCTTGTCGGCTTTACTCGAGCGCCGCTGGCCGTTTCACTTCGCCAGTTCCTTCAAGCCGAGCCGGATCAGCGTCCTGACCTCGGCATCCTCGCCGGCGCTGCGCACTGCTGCGGCAATGGCGGCCGCGGCTTGCGGCTGGCCGTAGCCGAGATTGACCAGCGCCGAGACCGCGTCGGTAATCGGTTGCGGCGCGCGTTTCTCGTCAAGCGCACCGGAGAGCCGCACCAGCGCCGGATCGATATGGGTATAAGCCGGCGCCTTGTCCTTGAGTTCCGTGACGATGCGTTCGGCGACTTTCGGTCCGACGCCAGGCGTGCGCGCCACCATCGCCTTGTCGCGCATGGCGATGGCGGAGGCGAGATCGGCGGGCTTGAGCGTGCCGAGCACCGCGAGCGCGACTTTGGTGCCGACGCCCTGCACGGTTTGCAACAGCCGAAACCATTCGCGCTCGATGTCGCTTAGAAAGCCGAACAGCTTTATCTGATCCTCGCGCACATGGGTTTCGATCGACAGCGTCACCGCTTCGCCAGCGCGCGGCAACTCCTGCAAGGTCCGACCGGAGCAATGCACCAGATAACCGACGCCGTGAACGTCGACGATGACGGCATCCTCACCGTAGCTGTCGATCACGCCTTTGAGCTTGCCGATCATTGCGCAGCGACCTTCAGAATCACGCTTTGCCGGTGGTGTGCGTGCGTCACGGCGATGGCGAGCGCATCGGCGGCGTCGTGCGAACTCGGATCGGCCTTGGGCAACAGCACGCCGATCATCATGCGCACCTGCGTCTTGTCGCCATGGCCGGCGCCGACGATGCTTTTCTTCACCAGATTCGGCGCGTATTCGGCAACCGGCACACCGGCCCGCGCCGGTACCACCATGGCAATGCCCCGGGCCTGGCCGAGCTTGAGCGTCGCGGTCGCATCCTTGTTGACGAACGTCGCTTCGACAGCGGCCTCATCGGGGCGGTAGTCGCCGAGGATGCGCGTCAGTCCGTCGTGGATGGCCAGAAGCCGCAACGCCAGCACGGCGCGATCATCGGTTGTCACCGAACCGCAGCCGATGAAACTGAGCCGGTTTCCGTCAATCTCGATGATACCCCAGCCGGTGCGGCGGAGGCCGGGATCGATGCCGAGGATGCGAATCGGTCGCGTCATCTCAACTGCCGTGATAGCGCCGAGGCGGGGCCGCGCCTAGCGCACAACCTAAAGTTGTTAAATATTTAAACGCATGCCATAAGGATATGTTCGATAATGCGGCCATCATCACCGGCCAGAGCTATCCGCCGTGACCTTTCCTGACAACGCGCTGTTTGCAGCAGCGGTCGAAAATCCCCGCTTCTGGGTGGCACTCGCCATCACCGTGGTCGCCGGTTTGGTGCGCGGCTTTTCCGGATTCGGTTCGGCGATGATCTACATTCCGCTGGTGTCGGCGGTCTATAGTCCGCGTGTCGCCGCCGTCACGCTGCTGTTGATCGACACGATCGGCGCAGCGCCGTTCTCGGTCCGCGCTCTTACGCAATGTACCTGGCGCGAAGTGCTGCCGATCTATGTCGCCGCCGCCATCGCGGTGCCGATCGGCACCATGGCACTGCTCATCGTCGATCCGATCGCGCTGCGCTGGTGCGTTTCGATACTGGTCCTTTCGCTGCTCGGTGTCCTGATGTCGGGCTGGCGCTATCACGGCCGGCCGAGCCTGCCGGCGACAGTCGGGGTCGGTCTATTCTCCGGATTCGGCGGCGGCGCAGCGCAGATCGCCGGGCCCGCCGTCATTATTTATTGGCTCAGCACCAGCAACCACTTCCATACGGTGCGCGCCAACCTGCTGGTCTATTTCCTGCTGCTCGATGTCACGCTTTGCGTCAGCTACTTCGTGCAAGGCTTGTTCACCCCGGAACTGATGGCGCTGGCGTTGCTGCTCGGGTTGCCGTTTTTCGCCGCCACGTGGACCGGCGCAACCATGTTCCACGGCACTTCGGATCTGCTCTACCGCCGCATTGCTTATCTGATCATTGCCATCGCCGCATTCGTCAGCTTGCCGCTGTTCGATAGTCGTCGAGGATGCACGTCAGTCCGTCGTGAATGGCCAGAAGCCGCAACGCCAGCATGGCGCGGTCATCGGTTGTCACCGAGCCGCAGCCGATGAAACTGAGCCGGTTTCCGGCAATCTCGATAACGCCCCAGCCGGTGCGGCGGAGGCCGGGATCGATGCCGAGGATGCGAATTGGTCGCGTCATCTCAACTGCCGTGATAGCGCCGGGGCGGGGCCGCGCCTAGCGCACAACCCAAAGCTGTTAAAAATTTAAACGCATGCCATAAAGATACGTTCGATAATGCGACCCTCATCATCGGCCAGAGCCATACGCCGTGACCTTTCCTGACAACGCACTGTTTACAGCGGCGGTCGAAAATCCCCGCTTCTGGGGGGCCCTCGCCATCACCGTGGTCGCCGGCTTAGTGCGCGGCTTTTCCGGATTCGGCTCGGCCATGATTTACATTCCACTGGTGGCGGCGGTGTATGGCCCGCGGGTTGCCGCCGTGACGCTGCTGTTGATCGACACGATCGGCGCGGCGCCGTTCTCGGTCCGCGCTCTTACACAGTGCACGTGGCGCGAAGTGCTGCCGATCTATGTCGCCGCCGCTATTGCGGTGCCGTTCGGCACCATGGCGCTGCTCATCGTCGATCCGATCGTGCTCCGCTGGTCCATGTCAGTGCTGGTCCTGTTGCTGCTCGGTGTCCTGATGTCGGGCTGGCGCTATCACGGCCATCCAAGCCTGCCGGCGACAGTCGGTGTCGGCCTGTTCTCCGGATTTGGCGGTGGCGCAGCGCAGATCGCCGGGCCCGCCGTCATTATTTATTGGCTCAGCACCAGCAACCACTTCCATACGGTGCGCGCCAACCTGCTGGTCTATTTTCTGCTGCTCGATCTGACGCTGTGCGTCAGCTACTTCGTGCAAGGCGTGTTCACGCCGGAACTGGTGGCGCTGGCGCTCCTGCTCGCGCTGCCGTTTTTCGCTGCGACCTGGACCGGCGCGACCATGTTCCACGGCACTTCGGACCTGCTCTACCGCCGCATCGCCTATGTGATCATCGCCGTCGCCGCGCTCGTCAGCTTGCCGCTGTT
>CAWFBB010000030.1:0-84439 GCA_963813825.1 uncultured Alphaproteobacteria bacterium | reverse complement strand
CGACCGGCTGACCGCCCCGGATCAGTTCGGCAAAGCCCTCGTTCGGCGTCATCACCGTAAGGGTGTAAAGCTTGCCGGGGCCGGTATTCTCGATCATGTGCTCACTGCCCGGCCTTAGCAGGAGCGCATCGCCGCGCTTGATCGGCATCGTCTTACCGTCGCAGCGCGCATTGCCCAAACCCTCGAGCACATAGAAAAACTCGTGGGCATGGGCGTGCTCGTTCGGTGGCGTCGCGCCGCCTTTGGCGAAGATCTCGACCACGAAAATATTGTCAATATCGTCTTTTTCCCGATCGAAAAGCAGAACGAAATAGTTCGTATCCCCGGACTGATACGGAAGGCTTTCGCGGTCGCCGCGTTTTCAAAGCTGAATTTCATCATAACTCTTCATCGTTTTTGGAATCCGAACCGAAAACGTTGGGACTTTGTCGTTCGTGGTTACTTACTAGGTCATGGCATATCGGCCACATCGACGTCTTCGGTTCACTGGATGGAGCACGGTCACTAAATGCCCGCGGCGATCTCCCGGATTGCCGCGCGCAACCACACCTGCAATGGGTCGGTATGGGTGCGGCGGTGCCAGAACATGTGAGGGGACACTTGGACGTCGGGCAGCGGCGGCGTCAGCATGCGCACGTTCGACATCGGCAGCAGGCCTTTCACGATACGGCTTGGGAGGGTTGCGATTAGATCGGTCGCTGCGACAACGAATGGAATTCCGGCCGAGTTCGGCAGCACTAGCGCAATGCGCCGGCGCAATCCGCGTGCGGACAAGATAGCGTCGACGACGCTCGTGCCGACGCCCTCCGGTGACACTTGCACATGTCCGGCATCGACAAGATGGGCGGCGGCCGCATAGTCTTCGATAGACATCGGTTCGCGAAGCGGATTGTCGCTACCGACCAGTGTCACCAGCCGGTCGTTCCACAGCGGTTCGGCGCGGAGCTCGGCGGTTTTGGTGCCGAGCGGTGCAAAGGCAATGTCGATCTCGCCGGCTGCAAGCTGATCGTGGAGATGGGAACAGTCGTTGGCGCGCACTTGCAGATCGACCCCAGGCGCCTGCTGCCGCAAGTACTGGACCAGCGATGGCAAAAGCCTGGTATGGTAGAGATCGATGGTGGCGATTTTGATCGTCGCCTTGGCGATCGACGGCTCGAACGCGGCAGGTTGCGTCAATGTGCGGGAGATGTCGGTCAAGGCCCCGTGGATCGGACCGGCCAGCTCCAACGCCCGAGCGGTCGGCTCCATGCTCCGATCGTGCCGCACGAACAGCGGATCATCGAACATATGGCGAAGGCGATTAAGCGCCTTGCTTACGGCCGGTTGACTGAGACCATTGCGCTCGGCGGCCCGGGTGACATTGCGTTCCGCCATTATCGCGTCGAATACGACCAGAAGATTGAGGTCGACTGTGCGTAAATTCCGTTCGGCTATGACATCCATATTGCTTTGTCATTTCCCTGGCGGCGCTTGTTTCGGCATCATTGCGCCGTACGTCGAGGCGATTTTGCGGGACCAGGTTTGCGAACCGGAGTTCTCGAGCTTGATGCACGTGCCGGTTCGTCGGCTCGTGTCCCTTCGGTGGCAAAGAGGCCGCAAAATTTTATGAGTTCGATCAATAGCTTACCTCCTAACCTTGGAGTTCTAGCCGAAATCCGCCTTCCGATCATGACCGCGAGGCATGGCGGCCGTGCCTACTATCACGAAGCAAAATATATGCCGTCAAAAGAATTTAACCCGATACCGAGGCGCCTCAAAACGAGGCCGGTTTGACCATGACAGGCGACGGCGAAACGCCTCTCATCGAAGCGCGCGGTATCGTCAAGCGGTTCGGTTCGCTTCTCGCTAACGAAATCGACAATTTCACCGTCCGCAGTGGCGAGGTCCTGGCGCTGCTCGGCGAGAACGGTGCCGGCAAGAGCACGCTGGCCAAAATCCTCTACGGCTATTATGCGCCCGACGGCGGCGAGATCAGGGTGAATGGCAAGCCGGTTGAGATCAGGTCGCCGCGTGACGCTCGTGCTCTCGGCATCGGCATGGTTTTTCAAAATTTCACGCTCGTTCCGGCATTGAGCGTGTTCGACAATGTGGCGCTGTTTCAGAAAAATCTGCCGGCCGTGGTACCACGCACTGAAATTCTCGATCGCATGCGCCATTATGCCGACCGTTTCCGTCTTGCGGTCGACCCGTGGATGCCGGCGCGCCAGCTTGCGGTTGGGGATCAACAGAAGGTCGAAATCCTCAAGCAGCTTCTCGCCGGCGCGCGTGTCCTCATTCTCGATGAGCCCACCAAGGTCTTGGCGCCGCAGGAAAGCGAGGGCTTGTTCAAGACGCTTACCGAATTGCGGAGCGAGGGGCTGGGTATCATTTTGATCACCCACAAGCTGCGTGAGGTTCTTGCCTGTGCGGATCGGATCGCGGTGCTGCGACAAGGCCGTGTCGCAGGTGTCGTCATGCGGAGCGACGCCAAAGAGGAAAACCTGCTTTCCCTCATGTTCGGCGATTCACCCGTCCAGCCGACACAGCCGCTGCTGGGTGCCGCGGGTCGCCACGACAGAGGCATCTGCGCGCTTGAATTGGCGGGCGTATCGACCTTCGGCGGCGGAGGGGAAACCCCGCTCCGCAACATTTCCATGAAGCTTCGGTCCGGCGAGATCGTCGGCGTCGCCGGTGTTTCCGGCAATGGCCAGCGGGAATTCTGCGACCTCGTCCTCGGACTGCAACACCCACAAGTGGGAACGAAGCTGCTGTGGGGTGAAGTTGCGTCGCGGTGGTCCGTCGCCAAAGTTCGGGAAAAGGGCGTTGCGGCAATTCCTGACGATCCACTTGCACTTGCCTGCGTGCCAGGAATGACGGTCCGTGAAAATCTCGCGCTGGGCACCGGCGAACTGTACGATGCGGGGTTTGGCATCGATTGGCAGCGGCTTGACGCCGACATGCAACGGAGTTTCGCTCGGCTTGGGTTTCCCCGCCCGAACTTCGAGGCGCGTGCGGCGACATTGTCGGGCGGCAATCTGCAGCGCATCGTTCTGGCCCGCGAATTGGCCCACGAGCCGAAAATAATCGTCGCACTTTATCCCACTCGCGGCCTGGATGCTCGCAGCACGATCGCCGTGCGGACGCTGTTGCGCGACTTGCGCGACCGCGGCGCCGCCGTGCTGTTAATCTCGGAGGATCTCGACGAACTGTTCGAAGTGAGCGATCGCCTTGTGGTGTTGTTTCACGGCGCCGTCGCGGCGGAGTTCGGCCCGGAAGATTATCGCGCCGATGTGGTGGGGCCGCTGATGGTCGGGATGACGGAGCAATCCGATGCCGCGTGACGGCGCTGCATTATGGGACTGTGCCTCGGCGCGCGTCAGGGCCTTTGCTTTGGTCGCAGCGATTGCGCTCGGCGTCTTCGCGACATTGCTCGTCGCCGCCGGCAAGGATCCGCTCAAAGCCTATGTCGATACGCTGACCTATGTGTTCGGCAATGCTTACGGGTTCTCGGAACTTCTCGTGCGGATGATTCCGCTGATGCTCACTGCCGTTGCGGCGGCGGTACCGGCCCGCATTGGGCTGATTAATGTCGGCGCCGAGGGCCAGCTCTATATGGGAGCATGGCTCGCCACCGCGGGCGCGCTCGCGCTGTCCAATCAACCGGCATTCGTGCTGTTGCCGGTATTGACGGTGCTCGGCTTCGTCGGCGGTGGCTTGTGGGCGCTCATCGCAGGTGTGTTGCGTGCGCTGCGGCTCGTCAACGAGACCATCTCTACGCTCCTTCTCAACTATGTCGCTCCACTGATCGTCAGCTATTCCATATTCGGCCCGTGGCGTAGCCCGGAGAGTTCGTCGTATCCGGAGTCGGCGGCTTTTGTCGAAGCTGCACGACTGCCGACCTTTTTTCATTCGCGGGTGCATCTCGGACTGGTCTACGCGCTGGCTTGTCTCATTCTCTATTGGCTGGTTCTGACGCGTACCCGCTTCGGCCTCGAGATGCGGGCGATTGGCGGTAATCCCGAGGCAGCACGGCGGTTGGGCATACCGACCATCCGTTACATGTTGATCGTAATGTTCGCCGCGGGCGGTGTTGCCGGACTTGCCGGAATGGCGGAAGTTACGGCAATACAAGGCCGTTTGGTTTCCGAGCTTTCACCCGGATACGGCTTCATCGGCTTCCTCGTCGCGTGGCTTGCGGGAACCAGCGCAAGCGGCATCGTAACGATGTCGTTTCTGTTCGCGCTAATCAGTTCGGTCGGGGACATCCTTCAGATCACTCAGGGCGTGCCCTATGCGGTCGTCAACATCCTGATGGCCGTCATCCTTTTCATCGTTCTAGGCCGTCAATCCGCCGGGAGCGGCTCGCGATGAATTCAGCCCTGATCGTAGGTGTCATCGCGAGCTCGATCATGTCGGGGACGTCGTTGCTTTATGCAACTCTCGGCGAGATCGTCGGCGAGCGTGCCGGCATCGTCAATTTGGGCCTCGAAGGGATCATGCTGATCGGCGCGGCAAGCGGATTTGCTGCTACCGCGCTGACCGGCTCGCCCTATCTCGGTATCGCGGCAGCCGCGTTCGCCGGCGCCACCGTCAACCTGATCTTCGCCTATGTCGTCATTACCCGTCACGCCAATCAACTTGCGGCGGGCCTCAGTCTGATGTTCTTCGGCATCGGAGTAAGCGCGCTGATCGGCCGGCCCTTCGTCGGTACTTTGATTACGGGCCTGCCACGCCTGTCCGTTCCCGGACTCGATCCGGACGGAATCGGCGCTAGGCTCCTGGGCTACGACGCTTTGGTCTATCTCAGCGTTCCGGCGGCGGTGTTTGTCTGGTGGCTTGTGTTTCGCACCCGCTGGGGCCTTGGCCTGCGCACAGTCGGCGAAAGTCCGGCAGTGGCCTTCGCGGCCGGGCTAAACCCGCAACGACTGCAATACCAAGCCTTGACGCTTGCCGGCGCGCTCGGCGGGATTGCCGGAGCACACATTTCGGTCGCGCTCACGCTGACCTGGGCCGAGGAGATGACGGCTGGCCGCGGCTTTATCGCCATCGCGCTGGTGATCTTCGCCAAATGGAATCCGCTTTGGGCCATCGTCGGCGCGCTTTTGTTCGGCGGCGCTGAAGGCTTGCAATTACAATTGCAAGCAGCGGGTGCCGACGTCTCGCCGTTCATAATGAGCATGACGCCGTATCTGCTCACCTTGTTGGTGCTCATTGTGTGGGGATGGAGCCGCCAATCGGCGGCTCCGGCGTCGTTGGGTCGCAACTTTGTCGGGGTGGAGTAGCAGCATCGATGTATTCGCGGCGGTGCCGGGCCGTTGCACAATCAGAGGAGAGAACGATGATACGAAGCGTGATTGCGGCGGTTGCGGGAGCGATGCTCCTGGCACTGCTGTCAGCCGGCCCGGCCGCCGCGCAAGATAAGCCACCGCTTATCGTCGGGGCCATCTACGTCGGCAGCGTCAATGACTATGGCTACAACCGGTCCATGAAGGACGGGCTCGAGGAGATGAAGAAAAACATCCCGGGTCTTAAACTCATCGAGGCCGAGAACGTGCCGGAGACCGCCGAGTCCGAGCGTGTCATGGAAGGGATGATCCAGCAGGGCGCGAAGTTGATTTTCGCCACCAGCTTCGGTCACCAGCAGTTCGCCTTCAATCTCGCCAAGGCTCATCCGGACGTCTACTTCGAGCACGCCGGCGGCTGGATGCAGGCGCCGAATTTTGGCAACTTCTTCGGAGCGACCCAGTCCGCCTGGTATCCGATGGGCGTGGCGGCTGGCAAGATGACGAAGACGAACACCCTCGGTTTTGTCGTCGGGGTGCCGATCGGTTATGCGATCGGCAACGTTAACGCCTTCGAGATGGGTGCGCGTTCGGTCAATCCAAAAGCGGAGACACGCGTCGTCGTGACCGGCGGTTGGTCAGACAAGGCCAAAGAGGCCGCGGCGGCGAACGCGTTGATCGATCAGGGCGCCGACGTTGTGACGATGCACGTCAATTCGCCTGCAACCATCATCCAGGCGGCCGAAAGCCACGGTAAATATTCGATTGGGTTCCAGTCGATCGAGGCCCGGCAGCTCGCACCCAAAGGCTGGCTCACCGGACTTGGCTTCACGTGGGGTCCGTTCATGACCGACACCGCCAAGAGCGTGATTGCGGGAACCTTCAAGCCCGCGATGGTTCGTGAGGGCCTCGGGGAGATGATGGCAATCGCTCCGTTCGGACCTTCGGTGCCGGACGACGTGCAAAAACTCGTCGCCGCCTCGGCCGATCAGGTCGAGAAGGGCTTCAATCCGTTTGCCGGCCCGGTCACTGACAACACCGGCGCCGTCAAGATTCCCGCCGGCGAGTCCTGGGGCGGCGACAAGATGGGCAATTTCGACTGGTACGTCGAGGGCGTGATCGGCAAAGCAAAATAACTTCGCCGACACCGCGAGTGCGTTAGCCAACGAAAGGCGGAGTAACGCCGGCGCTCGCATGTCGCGAGTGCCGGTGCGTGTGGAAATATCGCTGAGGAGATGCCAATGCTGGAGATCAATATTCCCGAAGTGGTTGCCGAAGTGACTGCAACCTTCCAGAGCTACGAACGGGCCCTTGTTGCCAATGATGTCGAGGCACTTGATGCACTGTTCTGGAACAATCCAAACACGCTGCGCTACGGCATCGCCGAAAATCTCTACGGTTATGAGGCGATCGCTTCGTTCCGCAGCAACCGCGCTCCCATTGATCTGACGCGACAGTTGAAGAACACGGTGATCATCACCTACGGGCGGACTTTTGCGACCGTCAATACCGAGTTTCAGCGCGTGGGATCGAGCGTCATTGGGCGGCAAAGTCACGTTTGGGTTCGGACCGACGATGGCTGGCGCATCGCGGCAGCCCACGTCAGCCTGATGCCAGCGTCGGCACGTGACACCACGCGCGACGTTGCCGGCGCGGCAACTCACGCATTCGGTACGTCATAAGGGGTTGGCGCGGCCGTTCCCATTTCAGTGGCGGTGAACGAGTGACGGCAATTCGCTGATGTCGGCGATCTCGTGCTCCGGTCCGAGCGCCCGGCAGCGCTCCGCAGCGCCATAGCCGTAAGACACCCAGCACGACGCCAAGCCCGCGCCTTTGGCAAATCGAATATCGACTTCGGTGTCACCAACGATCAGGATCTGTGTTCTTTTCAGATCGGCATATCTGGGCAAGATGTAATCCAACACAATGGCGGGATCTGGTTTCTTCGGAAGTCCCGGCTCATCGCCGAATATCAGGTCCATGAAACCGCTCAATCCGCTGTCATCGAGCGACTGGCGAATCGCGGCAATACCCTTGTTGCTGACGACGAGACATTTTGCGCCGCTGGAGTAAAGTTGCTGCAGGGCTTCGCTCGCGCCGGCAAAGGGCTTCAAGAGCGGCGCGGCTTCACCGAGGTACAGCGTCCTGTAGGTTCGCACGATCTCGTTGAGCGCAGCACGATTGGTTCGCAACTCGTCATCCAGGATGAGAAACGTGTCCTGCAATGTGAGGCCGGTCTTCACGGTTTCGAGCACCGGCTCGCGGGCCGGGACTGGCCGGCGTTGCTGCTCGAAGGCGCGCTGAATGCAATAAACGATTGCCGGACGAGTATCGAACAGCGTGCCGTCGTAATCGAAGACAATGGCCTTAAAAGTGCTCATTCGCGACGGCGTATCGCCGTCAGTGTCCCGCCATGTGCTTGCCGATGGTGGACCGGTCGGTCTCACCGACTGGCGCCACATAATTAATGGTTCCGCCGGACATTACGGCAACCCGGTCGGCAAGTTCTAATACCTCGTCGAGGTCTTCCGACACCAGCAGGACGGCCGCGCCGTGATTGCGCTGCTCCATGATCTGCGAGCGGATTTCCGCCACAGACGCGAAATCGAGGCCGAAGCAGGGGTTTGCGACGATTAACACGTCGACGTCGCTTGAGAGTTCGCGCGCCAGCACTGCGCGTTGCACGTTGCCGCCGGACAAATCCGATATCGCGGTTTCCGGCGACGGCGTTTTTACCCGGTAGCGCGCTATCAATTCACGAGCCTTTTCGCGCATTGGGCCGGGCGATAGCCACCAGCCGAGCTTGGCTGCCGGCGGGCGATCGAAGGTGCGGAAGGCCATGTTCTCGGCCACCGTCATCTTGGGCACGGTCGCATTCTTGAGCGGCTCTTCGGGCAATCCGAAAATCTTCAGGCGATAAAAGCTGTCGCGATTGGGCTCGAACGGATGCTGTTTGATGATGATCCGGCCATCGCTCAGTGGGCGCTGTCCGGCAAGCACTTCGACAAGTTCCGATTGGCCGTTTCCGGAAACCCCGGCAATACCGACGATCTCTCCGGAGTGGACTTTCAAATTAACTTGATCGAGCGCGCGGAGTCCCTCGTCATCGTCCGCATACAGCGCGGCAAGTTCGAGTACCGTATCGCCGGGCGCTTTATTGTTACGCACGGCGCGGTCACGGATTTGCGTGTCGCCGATCATCATGCGCGCCATGGCGTCGGTGGTGAGATCCTTGACATCGCCGCCGCCGACCTTTTGGCCGCGGCGCAGTACCGTCACGCTGTCGCAGAAGCTCAAGACTTCGCGAAACTTGTGCGTGATCATGATGACGGTGATCTCTTTTCGCTGCGTCATGCCGCGCAGCAGGCCGAGCATTTCATCGGCCTCGTCCGGGGTGAGGACGGACGTCGGCTCGTCAAGTATAAGCAGCCGCTGATCGAGATAGAGCAGCTTCAGGATTTCCAGCTTCTGTTTTTCGCCCGCCGCCATGGCCGAGACCGGGACGTCGAGCGGAACGCGAAACGGCATCCGGTCGAGAAACGCTTCGAGTGAGCGCATCTCCTTTTTCCAGTCGATAACGGCAGGGGCGTCCGCCCGGCTGATGACGAGATTTTCAGCGCCGGTCAACGAGGGCACCAGCGTGAAGTGCTGATAGACCATACCGATACCCAGCGCGCGAGCGTCGCGCGGATTGCGGATAGGCACTTCCGCGCCGTCAAGCAGGACCTGGCCTTTGTCCGGCGAATAAAAGCCCATGATGCATTTGACGAGCGTCGATTTTCCGGCGCCATTTTCACCGAGCAACGCGTGGACCGTTCCGGGCTCGACCTTGATCGACACATCGCCGAGCGCGACCAGCGGACCGAACACCTTGGTCATGCCAATTGTCTCGAGCGAGGGTGCGCGCATCGGGGCCGCCGGGCCGTTCGTGCCCGTGACGGGAGCAGCGCTCATGGCAGATTCTCCATGAAGGCCTTGGAATTGGATACAGATCCGAATACGCCGCCCTGCATCTTGACCATCTTGATCGCCGCGAGGTGATTGCCGGGATCAGTTGCGGCGCAGCAGTCTTCAAGCAACAGACACTCGAAACCGCGATCATTGGCTTCGCGCATGGTAGTGTGTACGCAGACGTCGGTGGTGATCCCGCTCAGGACGATATTGCGCCAGCCCTTGGTCCGCAGCAGCAATTCAAGGTCGGTTGCACAAAACGAGCCCTTGCCGGGCTTGTCGATGATCGGCTCCCCGGGCTCTGGCTTGAGTTCAGGGATGATGTCCCAGCCCGGTTCGCCGCGCACGAGGATGCGGCCGCAAGGACCGGGATCGCCGATGCCGGCGCCGATCTGGCGCGACCGCCATCGCTTATTGTCGGGCAGGTCCGCAAGATCGGGGCGGTGACCTTCGCGGGTATGAATGACGCCGTAACCTTTTTCGCGCATCGCATTGAGCACGGAGCGAATGGGTTTGATCGGCGCCTGCGTCAGCGACAAGTCGTAGCCCATGGCATCGACGTAGCCGCCCTTGCCGCAGAAATCGGTCTGCATGTCGATGATAATCAGCGTTGTGTTCTGTGGCGTGATGTTGCCGTCGAACGGCCACGCATAGGGATCGCCGGGAATGGTCGGCATGGCTTACTCCGCTGCCCGATCGAGGCGTTCGCCATAGCGCCGCGCTGGCGCCGGGAAGCCGCATGACGTACCGTCAACATGCTGAACGTCGGCTTCCCACGGCAACTGGTATCGCCCGGCGATCAAATCCTGCATGTAGGTGTAAGGGCAATCCTGCGCGCCGCCGCGAACCGCAGTGAAGCCGCGGTGGCCGAACTGGTAGATGTTGTTCTCGACCGACCAGTGCCGGCGCGCTTCGCGTACTAAGTCCGGCCTAACTTCGGCAGTGATGATCTCGTCGGGCCGGCCGCTTGTGCCATGCGCCATGATGGTGCCGTCGAAATTGACGATCATGCCTTCTCCCATAGAGTCGAACGTACCGTCTGAACCGCACATGCAGACATTGGCGGTGACCATGAGATTGCAGAACGCATTGGACTGGTTGGTAAAGCGCCACGCGTCGCGAACCGGGGCGGTATATCCCGCGGTTCGAATCATGATCTCCGCGCCCTTGTAGGCACATTCGCGGGCCATCTCCGGGAACATGCCGTCGTGGCAGATGATGAGTGCAATCTTTGCGCCCTTCGGTCCCTCGATCACCGGGATGCCGATATCACCCGGCTCCCAAGGCTCGACAGGAACCCAAGGGTGCATTTTGCGGTAGTAAAGCCGCAGCGTGCCGGTTTCGTCGATGATGATGCCGGAGTTGAACGGATGGGCGCCGGGATTGCATTCCATGATGGAGAAGCAGCCCCAGATGCGATTATCAGCGCATGCCTGTTTGAAAGCCGCCACTTCGGGCCCGTCGAGCGAGCACATTATGGCCGGATTGGTGTCCATCGATAGCCCGTGCAGCGCATATTCCGGAAACACCACGAGATCCATGGTGGGCATAGTGCGCCGCGCCTTGCCGACCATTGCGACAATGCGCCGGGTTTGGGCCGCAAGATCGTCAGGCGTTTTAACGACCGGAAGCTGGAGCTGAACCAGCCCCAGCACCACACCGTTCGGAGTCTTGTTCAGCCCGCCAAGTCCATTCATGGATATGCACTCACGACGTCACTTGGTGATGCTGAGCTCGCCCGGTACGTCGCGTGCTGCACGCTTCGAGCCGGCCGACGCGATCATGATGAACAGCGTGAGGATGTAAGGCGCCGCGTTGAAAAAGTAATAGCCTTGCGTGATGCCGACGGATTGCAGGGCAGGGCCAATGGCGCCAGCGGCGCCGAACAGCAATGCGGCAATGATGCAGCGGATCGGGCTCCAGCGGGCGAAGATCACCAGCGCCACGGCCATGAGGCCTTGGCCCGACGACAATCCCTGATTCCAGGAGCCCGGATAGAATAGTGACAGGAACGCACCGCCGACGCCGGCCAGGAAACCGCCAACGGTGGTGCACAAAAATCGCACCAGGTCCACAGACACACCCATCGCCTTCGCAGACGGCGCGCTGTCGCCAGTCATCCGTATGATCAGACCCCATCTGGTATTGGCAAAGCCCCAGGCCATAATCAGGCCGACGGCGATACCTACGAGCAACAGCGGATTGATCTGCAGCGCGGAGGCGACTTCGGCGTTGCCGGTCCATGCGCCGAGCGAGAACGAGCTGAGTTGGGGCGCAGAGGGCTGAATGTACGGTTTGCCGAAAAAGAACGCAACTCCGGTACCGAACAGCATCATGGCAATCCCGACCGCGATGTCGTTCACCCGTGGCAGTTTGCAGATATAGCCGTGCATCGCGCCCAGCACCGATCCGGAACAGCCGGCTGCGAGAACGCCCAACCACGGCGATCCGGTTTGGTAGGAGATCGCGTAACCCGTCATGGCACCAAGCACCAGCGTGCCTTCAAGGCCGAGATTGACGCGTCCAGATTTTTCGGTGAGGCATTCGCCGAGCGCAACGAACATGAAGGGCGTCGAAACGCGCAACGCGCCGCCGATCAGCGCCACTAGCACGATCAGGTATGCGCTCTGGCTCATGTGCGGTCTGCGGCTCCGCGCACCTGGAAAATCTTGAAACGCCCGTAGAGCGTTTCCGACATCAGCAAGACGACAAATGTCATGCCCTGCAAGACCAGGACCGTCGCGTCGGGAAGACCCATGCGGCGCTCGATCAGTCCGCCAGAGGCGACAATGCCGCCAAACAGGATCGCAACCGGAATGATCGCAAGTGGATTATGGCGGGCGAGGAATGACACCAGGATGCCGGTATAGCCGTAGCCGGCTGCCAGTGACGCATTGGCGCGGCCCTGGATTGCCGCGACCTCGAAAAAGCCGGCGAGGCCGGCGCAGGCGCCGGCGATCGCGCAGCAGATAACGATCAGCTTGCCGACGGGAAGGCCTTGCGCCAGTGCGGCGCGAGGGTTGCCGCCGGCGACCCGAACGGCGAATCCGAATGTAGTTCGCGTCAGCAGGATGTACAGCGCGATCGAGAGCACCACACCGGCAACCAGACCCCAATGTACATCGGTGCCCGGAATATTACCGACCATATAATCGTCTCCGATCGGCATCGTCGAAGGCTTGTTGGGGTTGGAGAGATCGCGCAGCGATCCCTCCACAAAAAAATTCATGATGGCGATGCCGATATAGGTCATCAGCAGCGACGAGATGGTCTCGTTGACGCCGCGGGCGTAGCGAAGATAACCGACGATGCCGATCCAGAAGCCGCCGACAAGCATGGCAGTCGAAGCCATGATGCAGAGAGTCAGCAGGGGATACACATGGCCGAGCACCAGCGGGATGGCGACAACAGCGGACGCAAATCCGCCGAGCACAAGCGCGCCCTCGCCACCGATAACCACAAGGCCAATGCGCGCCGGCAGCGCCACGCAGAGCGCAGTCAGGATCAAAGGCGATGAGCGTTGCAGGGTGTTCTGTAGCGAGAACGATGTGCCGAAACCGCCACGGTCGACGAGCTCGAAAAATTCGATTGGGGACTTTCCGAGCGCGAGCAAAAGCAGTGAGAACAACACCGCCGTGATACCGAGCGCCAACAGCGGGATGACGACGTATTCCGCACTACGACGAACGCGAATGGAAAAATCGCTCCAATGGCCGGAGGCGATCGCCGCTGGTGGCAGCGGCTCTGCGATGTCAGCCATGCTCTGCTACCAACTCCCGAACTTTTGGATTGAGGTTGCGGGGATGCGATCCGGCCGCGTGCGGCGAACACTCTGCCAGCCGGTGCCACCTTGCCCTTCCCACATGCGGGAATGGCAAGGTGCGTGAGACAGATCGCGATCAGGTGATCGAGCCTTGGACGCCGGCGAGGAGATAGTCCATCTTGTCCAGGAAAGGATCGAGATTGTCGTAGGTCTTGCTGATGACGACATTGCCCTTGTTGTCCTTCAGCGGGCCGACATAGATCGGCTTTTTGTTTTTGAGGTCGGCGATCGCAGCTGTTGCAGCCTTTTGCGCCGCGTCGCTGGCGCCTGCGCCGAACGGCGTGTTTTGCACCATATCGGCTTCGTAGCCGCCGCTGACCATATTCGGCAGCGTCTTACCCGCGGTGAGGTCCGTCGCGTAACCTTTATAGATCGTGATCCACTTGTATTCGGCGCCGGTGATGAAGCCTTTCGGTGCGAGCGGTGCCTGTGAGGCATTATGGCCGCAGGTCTTCACGCCGCGTTTTTCGGCAGTCGAGATCACGACCTTGGGACTATCCACGTGGCAGGTGATCACGTCATTGCCGGCGTCTACCAGTGCATTGGTGGCTTCGGCCTCGCGCACCGGAAGCGACCAATCACCGGTAAAGATAACCTGGACAGTCGCATTCGGGTTGGTCGATTTGGCGCCGAGCATGAACGAATTGATGTTGCTGAGCACCGAGGCGATGGGCTTTGCCGCCACGAAGCCGAGCTTGTTGGACGTTGTGGAGAGGCCGGCCGCGACGCCATCGACATAGTGTGCCTGATTGAGATAGCCGAAATAGCTGCCGAGATTCATCGGCAAGGCGGGCGTCCATAGCGGCGCGGCGTGGCGGAATTGGACTTTTGCATACTTCTTGGACAGGTCGATCATAAACGGGGCAAAGTAACCGAAGGACGTCCCCAGGATGATATTGGCGCCGTCCAGGTTGACCATGGATTCCATGGCTTTGGAGCAGGCATCGGTTTCAGGAACGTTTTCTTCCTCGACCACAGTTACGCCGGGGATAGTCTTGAGCGCCTTGGCGGCCATGGCATGGGCTTGATTCCAGCCGAAATCGTCCCGTGGGCCGACGTAGACGATACCGATTGTGGCACCGGCGGCCTGCGCAATCCGCGCCGTCGAACCCGTTGTCACCAAAGAAGCCGCGGTCGCCTTGAGAAACGTGCGCCGGTCGAATGTGAACTGGGACATCTTATCTCCTCCGCCTCTATTCTTGCCGTTGGGCCAAGCCCAGAGGATTAGCAAACATCATGCCAGCGCCCTGATTCTGACGGCGTGATCTTTGCATTGTTCAAAGCATGAGGAAACGTACGAGGACCTTTGAATAATGTTGGATATTATAGATCTCGCAGGCCTCGCATCGGGCGAGCAGAGCGCGGTGCGGAGGGTCGCCGCTGAAATAGGGCGCGCCTGCCGCGACGTCGGATTCTTCTACGTTCGCAATCATGGGGTGCCGGAAGATCTGCTTTCCGGCATATTCGACTGCTCGCAAACGTTCTTTGCAGTACCGGACGCCGACAAGGAAGCACTTTCGATCAAGCGGTCGAGGCACAATCGCGGCTATGTCGGCATCGCTACCGAAAGCCTCAATCTCGTCCATGCCGACCTTAAGGAGGCCTTCAATATCGGCCTCGATTTGTCGGCTTCCGACCCTGAAGTCGTCGCCGGTAAACCGTTTCGCGGCGTAAACTTATGGCCGCGGACTCCAGGTTTTCGTGAAACGGCGCTGGCCTATTTCGATGCCGTATGGCGGCTTGGGATCGACCTTCATCTGGCGGTCGCGGCTGATCTCGGGCTCCCTATCAGGTTCTTCGCCGACAAGTTCGATCGTCCGATGGCGACGCTGCGGCTGTTGCACTATCCACCGCGGGCCAACGATCAAGGCGAAGCTCCCGGTGCCGGCGAACACACCGATTACGGTAGCCTGACCATTCTGCTCACAGACGCCGTCGCCGGCCTCGAAGTGCGGCGGCGCGACGGCACCTGGATCAAGGCTCCGCATGTGCCCGGGACTTTCGTCTGCAATATCGGCGACTGTCTGATGCGCTGGAGCAACGATGTTTACGTGTCTACGCCGCATCGTGTCAGCAGTCCGCCCGGACGCGACCGTTATTCGATCGCGTTCTTTCTCGATCCCAATCCAGATGCCCTGATCGAATGTCTGCCGGGGTGCAGCGCGCCGGGACATGCGCCCAAGTACCCACCCATTCTCGCAGCGGATTACCTGACGCAACGGCTCGTGGCGACATACGGGACGGGCTAGCCTTCCGGAGCAATTCTGTGCGGTGGAACGCGCTTAGAGGAATTGGCCACACATTGCTGGCTTGCATCAGCAAACCCATCATACGGCACAGCGCAATAAACCGGACGCAAACTTGGCGGACGGCACGGCCAACGACGCTACCGGCATCGCCCGTATCTTGCAGACCGGCTGGTTCAGGGACGAGCCGAGGAGTTGATCGAGAACCGTCCTGATCTGGTGGCTGCGGTCAGGCCGTTGCTTGAGGCGCGCAAGGCGATCGAAGCCAAAATGGAAGACGCCACTCATCGCCGTTCGAGATCCAGGTCGTTTCGCTGGAACGTTCACAAATTGTTCGAGATTTACCGATCCGGCTTTTAGCCGGCCAGCTTGAAGAAGCCGACGTCGATCGCGCCGGCGCGGAAGCCCGCTTCGCAATAGGCGAGATAATATTCCCACATGCGCCGGAAGCGCTCATTGAAGCCGAGCGGTTCGATTTTCGGCCATGCATTGCTAAATCGGGCGCGCCATTCGCTTAGCGTACGCACGTAGCTGTCGCCAAACGACTGGTGATGCAGAAGTTTCAGCCCGGCGCGCGCCGCTTCGCGCTCGATGATCGAACATGTCGGCAACGCGCCGCCCGGAAAGATATAGCGCTGGATGAAGTCGGGTGATGTGCGGTAGGCAGCGAAGCGTCCCTCGCTGATGGTGATGGCCTGGAGCACCGCCACACCGCCTCTGGCCAGCGAGGCCCGCAACTTGGCAAAGTAAGCCGGCCAATGGCGCTCGCCGACCGCTTCCATCATTTCGATCGAAGCGATGCGGTCGAACTGTCCGGTGACATCCCGGTAGTCGAGCAAGCGCAAATCGGCGTATCCCTGCACCATTTCGCCCGCCAGGCGCGCCTGCGCATAGGCCAACTGCTCGGTCGACAGCGTGATGCCGGAGACGCTTGCGCCATAACGGCGGATGAGCCGTTCAGCGAGCGCGCCCCAGCCGCAGCCGATCTCAAGCACGCTTTCGCCGCCGCCAAGCTCAAGCAATGTCGCGGCGCGATCGAGCTTCCTCGCCTGCGCTTCGTCCAGCGTATCGTCACCGGCATAGAGCGCCGCTGAGTAGTTCATCCCAGCGTCGAGCCAGTGACGGAAGAAATCGTTGCCGAGATCGTAGTGCGCAGCAATGTTGCGGCGGCTGCCATGCCGTGTATTGTCGCGCAGCCAATGCAGAAGCCGGTTGCGCGCTCGGCTGAGCCGGCCGCTCGCAACCTGCGTGGTCAAAGCGGTCTCGTTGTGCATACAGAAGTCGAACAAGTGACTAAGCTCGGGGCTCGACCAGTCGCCGTCAAGATAGCCTTCGGCAAAACCATGGTCGCCGTCGAGCAGCACGCGTAGCAAACCGCGCCAACGATGCACCACCATCGGGGCGTCCGGTCCAGGAGCGTCGCCACGGCGTTCGATGAGTTCGCCGTTCGGCAAAGTGAGCTGCAATCGTCCTGACGGCAGCGCGGGCAGCGCACGATCCACCAATCGACCAAGGACGCTCAGGCGTGAGCAGTCCCTTCGCCTCGCCAACGATGGACTGGCGAAGGTCATGACTTGTGGCCTTCGGCGTTCCCGACGGTGACCGGAATGCCCGGTGGGTTTGGCCGCGGCCGCAGGCGGAATCCTTTGAGCAGCATGCGCAGTGCGTGCCAGTGAATGGCGCCGACCACCTTGAGAGTAAGCAGTGGATGCGTCGCCAGCACGCGGAGCAACGTGCGGTTTGTCAGCGCGATTCGATTGCCGGTAAGCGCTGCGATCAGCAGCGGCCCATCGCGGTCGGCGGTGCGGATCGCGACCGCGACATGCTGGTCAGGTGGTGCAACACGGAACGTGTAGCTCATGTCCATGTCCATGAAGGGTGAGACGTAAAGGACTTTGCGGCAACTCTGATCGATGACAGCGCCGGCGGCGTTGTTGACGGGAATTAAATATGAATGTCGTTCTCCGAATGTATTGTGAACTTCGTACAATATGGCCGCAAGCGAACCATCGCGTTGATAAGAGAAATAGACGCTGATCGGGTTGAAGCCGTAGCCGAAAACCCGCGGCATGCAAAGGAGCCGGATCGCGCCGCCATCGGGCACGATGCCGGCAGCCGTCAGGTGGCTCTCGACTTGCGCGCGCAGTGGCCGGGCACTGCCGTCGCCATGATCGCTGTCGAAGAAACTCACGGCGTTGAAACGATTGTGCGAGAACAGAGGCAGACTCTCCGGCAGGCTCGCGATCTCGTCGAGATCGAGCAGCATCCAGAACACGCGGTAACGCAACCGGTGCGGGCGGGGCCGCAAGCGCCGGTGCATGACCGAGCCGACATATAATGTCGAGCGCAGGCTCACGCGGCGAACTCCGGCTGCGGCAACGGCCGGTCGATCCCGATCCGGCCGGATTCGTTGGCGACAGTCCATGGCCGCCGCACCTGGCCCAGGGCCTCCGCGACCGCGAGGCCGGCTTGCAGCCCGTCCTCGTGAAAGCCCGCGCCGAAATAAGCGCCGGCGAACCAGGTGTTGCGCCTGCCCTGCAATGACCAGAGCTGGCGCTGCGCCTTAATGGCCGCCGAGTTGAACAGCGGATGGTCGTAGAGCTCGCGGTGCCACTCATCGTGCGGCGCGCACTGCGGATTGAGCGTGACGAACAACTGCGTGTCGTGCGGGATGTGTTGCAGCGTGTTCATCCAATAGGTCACTGTGGGGCACTCTTTGGCGTCGTCGTCGCCGTCGCGGCCGATGTGATTCCAGCTCGACCACACGGCGCGCCGCTTCGGCATCAGGCGCGGATCGGAATGCAGAACCGCGACATTGTGACTGTAGCCGAAGGCGCCGAGAAGCCGCCGTTCTTCCGGCGTCGGATCGTCGAGCAGCGCCAGGGCTTGGTCGGCGTGGGTTGCGATCACGACGTCGTCGAATTTTTCGACGCGGCCGTTGCGGTCGCGGACGCTGACGCCGTCGGCGGTCCGGTCCACGGCCGTGACGCCCGCGGACAGCCGGATACGGTCGGCGTAGGACCGTGTCAGGCGCTTGACATAAGCGCGACTGCCGCCGAGCACGGTGCGCCAGGGCGGCCGGCTGCGCAGGCGCAACAAGCCGTGGCTGTCCTGGAAGCGGATGAAGGCCGCCGCTGGATAATTGAGAATGGTTGCGCCGGGAGCGGACCAGATTGATGCCGCCATCGGCAGCAAATGATCACGGCGGAACGCGGTGCCGTAGGCGCCGGCGTCGAGATAATCGCCGAGCGTGGTATGGGACTCTTCGAGGATCGCGAGGTCGCGTGGCGCTTCGCGATAGAAACGTTGCAGATCGTGCAGCATCGACCAGAACCGCGGCCGCAACAGATTGCGTGTTCCAGCAAACAAGCCAGAGAGGTTGCTGCCGGAATATTCCAAATCGCCGTCGGCGATCGATACGGCAAACGACATATCTGAAAGCTGGGTCGGTACCTGGAGATGATCGAATAGGGCGGTGAGGTTCGGATATGTCGCTTCGTTGTAGACGATGAAGCCGGTATCGACCGGGATCGGTCCTTTCGTGCTTTCCACAGTAACGGTGTTAGAGTGGCCGCCGACCCGATTGTCGCATTCATAGACTGTCACGTTGTGGCGTTGACTGAGAAGCCACGCCGCCGACATGCCGGAAATGCCGGTGCCGATGACCGCTATGTTTTTTTGGATTGAAAAATTGCCGTGCATAGGTCGCCCTTCGGCCGGGCCATCCGGCCACGTTTCAAGTTCCTCACGCCGTCTGTCCGGTCGGTTACGCTCGGGCCGCGGGTTTGGATCACCGACGCTGGCCGGATGATTTCAATGGCGAATGATCCAACGGCCCGCGCCGGGCGTATCCGAGGGCATGCAATTCGAGGTCGCAGCACATTGGCACCCAGCTTGGCCCTGCTTCGGATCTGTCCGCTCCGGAGCGGCCATGGCGAATAATGGCGGAACCGCGCCCGTGGGCGATGCGGTGGAGTGGATCAAAGGGATCGCGACACGGCGGGACCGAGCGGCGTTCGCCGCGCTGTTCGATTTCTACGCGCCGCGGATCAAGGCCATGCTGATGCGAACCGGAGCGTCTGCCGACACCGCCGAGGACGTTGCGCAGGACGCTCTGATTACGGTGTGGCGCAAGGCCGCATACTACGATCCAACCCGTGCCAGTGCGTCGGCCTGGATTTACACCATCGCGCGCAATCTGCGGATTGACCGGCTGCGCGGCGACAAAAGAGCGAAGCTCTACGAGCCCTACGACATGGTCGAGCCGGAGCAGCCGGCGCGTCCCGACAGTGCGCTCGATGCGGCCGAACGCGACGAGCGCGTGCGCGCCGCGCTCGGCCAGCTGCCGGAGGAACAAGTTCGGGTGTTACAACTTTCGTTCTTCGAAGGCCGCGCCCATGGTGACATTGCGGCGCTCCTCAACCTGCCGCTCGGAACCGTCAAATCGCGCGTACGCCTTGCCATTACACGGCTGCGCAACCTGCTGGGTGATTTGAAATGACGATAAAGCACCATCCAAGTGACGCCACTCTGGCGGGTTTCGCGTCGGGTGCTCTCGACGAGGCGCGCGGCGTAGTCGTTGCCACGCATTTGTCGCTGTGCGCGCAATGCCGTGCTGCCGTGGAGGCCTTCGAGCATGTCGGCGGCATCATGCTGAACGACCAGGAGCCTGTGGCCATGACGGCCGGCGCGTTGCAGCGCGCCGTGGCGAAACTCGGCGCGCCTGAAGCAGTGTCGTCCGCACACCGCGAAGCGGGCGAAAGCGCGGCGCACCATCTGCCCGCGCCGCTCGACCGCTATGCGGTCGGGCCATGGCACTGGATCGGACGCGGCGTGCAATGGTGCGCGGTGGACGTTGCTTCGGATGAGGGCGTGCGCGTCTTTATGCTGAAGGCCGCGCCAGGAATCAAATTGCCACGGCATCGGCATACCGGCACGGAATGGACTTGCGTGTTTGAGGGTGCGTTCCGTCATGATCTCGGCCGCTACGGCCCCGGCGATTTCGACGAAGCCGATGAAAGCGTCGAGCACAATCCTTCCGTGGAGGAGGGGGTGGCCTGCATTTGCCTGGTGGCATTACAGGGCGATATTCAGCTTCAAGGCTGGATGGGGCGGCTGCTCCAACCGCTCGTGCGAATCTAGGCGATCATGCGCGCACCACCCGAGCTACCGGCCTGCGGGGGAGTCGCGGCCTCGCCCTCGCGCGGCGCGCGTGCCGGACGGGCTGGCCGCTGCTCGATCGGCGTTCAGACGAGCATGCTCTTGACCGGTTGTTCACCGGCGACAGTCCTGAATTTTCTGGCATGGCGTCACGGCGTCGAGATCGCCCGCTCCATCGCCTATGGCGAAGGATCACGGCGAACGCTCGATGTTTATCGGCCACGCGCCGTGAAGGGAGCGCCAGTCGTGGTCTTCTTCTATGGCGGCTCGTGGCAAGACGGCAGTAAGCAAGTCTATCAATTCGTCGCCAGCGCGCTGGCGCGGTCGGGTTACGTTACCGTGGCGCCCGACTATCGTGTCTATCCCGAGGTGCGCTACCCGGCTTTTCTTGACGACGGCGCCCGCGCGGTGCGCTGGACAAAGGACAACGTCGCGCGCTTCGGCGGCGATCCCGGTAAGCTCTTCATCATGGGCCACTCGGCTGGCGCCTACAACGCCGCGATGCTAGCGCTCGACGATTGCTGGCTGGGGAAAGTCGATCTCGCGCCCGATCGCGATATTGCGGGCCTGATTGGCATTTCCGGACCATACGATTTCCTGCCGCTGCGCGACGGCAACCTGAAGATCATTTTCGGCGGCGCGAACGATCCGACGACTCAGCCGATCAATCATGTGACGTCCGGCGCGCCGCCGGCGCTGCTGGTGACCGGCGAGCGCGACATCGTCGTCGAGCCGAGCAACACGGCCCGGCTCGCCGCGCGGCTGCGCGCCGCGGGCAACGACGTAACGGTTCTACAATATCCGTGGGTCGGCCATATCAGCATCATCGGCGCCTTCGCGCTGCCGCTGCGCTTCCTCGCGCCTGTGTTGCGCGATGTCGATGGATTTATCGCCAAAACTGAGGCGGCGCCGCGGCGCGCCAATCACGCGGAGACGGTCCCTTGACCGGCATTCAATTCATCGAAGCCGTTGTCGCCGTCACGGCGGCGCTGTCCGCGATCATGGCCGGTGCGTGGCTGGTTTGGCGCCTCACCCGCAATTCCGGCTGGATCGACACAGTCTGGACTTTTGGACTAGGCGCCGTCGGGTGCGTCGGCGCCTTGACGCCGACCGTGTTGACGAGTGCCGTGACGACGCGGCAAGTGCTGGTGGCTTTGCTGATCGTCGTCTGGGCGCTGCGCCTCGGCTTGCACATTGCGCGGCGCACGGCCGGCATCAAGGACGATCCGCGCTACGGCATACTGATCCAGGATTGGGGTGCCGATGCCACGCGGCAAATGTTCTGGCTGGCGCAAAAGCAGGCGCTGGTAAGTATACCGCTGGCGCTGTCGATGGTTGTGGCGGCGTGGAATCCGCTGCCGGGGTTGCGTGCGCAGGATTTGCTCGGCGCACTGGTTCTATTTGTCGGCATTGTCGGCGAGGCCGTTGCCGATGCGCAGTTGCGGCGATTCCGCCGCGATCCGGGAAACCGTAATCGCATTTGCGATGTCGGCCTGTGGGGCTGGTCGCGGCACCCGAACTATTTCTTCGAATGGTTCGGCTGGGTCGCCTATCCGCTGCTGGCGATCGATTCCGGCGGTGGCTATCCGTGGGGCTGGGCGGCGCTGGCCGGTCCGGCCTGCATGTACTGGCTGCTGGTGCATGTCTCCGGCATCCCGCCGCTTGAGGCCCACATGCTGGAGTACCGCCGCGATGAATTTCGCGCCTACCAGGCACGCACCAACGCGTTCTTTCCCGCGCCGCCGAGGGCATCTAAAAGGAGCTGCCCATGAATCTCGTGCAGACCCTGACCGGCTTCGGCGAGAGCGTGTCGTTGCCCGACCTGGTGACGCAGGCGGCGATCAAGCTTCTAGTCGGCCGGACCCAGCGGCTAGTGTCGCGCGCGCCGGGCGATGCAGACCAGCGCTTTGCCAAGGCCATGGCGTCCTATCCGGTCGCGCTGAATGTGGCGGATGCGAACAGCCAGCATTACGAAATCCCGGCAGAATTCTTCAATCTCGTGCTCGGGCCGCAGCGCAAATACTCATCCTGCCTGTACGACGACGGCATCGAGACGCTCGCCGCCGCGGAGGAATGCGCGCTGTGGGCGAGCGCCGAACACGCCACGCTCGCAGACGGCCAACGCATCCTGGAGCTCGGCTGCGGCTGGGGTTCGCTGTCGCTGTGGATGGCGCGGCAGTTTCCGGCGGCGTGTGTCACGTCGGTATCGAATTCGCATTCGCAGCGCGAGTTTATCACGGCGCAGGCGAGAGCCGAAGGACTGTCCAACCTCACCGTCGTCACGGCCGACATGAACGAGTTTACGCCGACCGGACGCTACGATCGCGTGGTGTCCATCGAGATGTTCGAACACATGGCCAATTGGCAGCCCTTGCTGCGGCGCATGCGCGATTGCCTCGAAGCCGATGGCCGCATGTTTATGCATGTGTTCAGTAACCAGCATGCATCGTATCGGTTCGACGCCGACGACAAGGACGACTGGATCGCGCAGCATTATTTCACCGGCGGCATCATGCCGAGCCGCGGCCTGATCCGGCAGTTCCCCGACTGCTTTGCGGTCGACGCCGAATGGTGGTGGAACGGCCGGCACTACCAGCGCACGGCGCAACAATGGCTGGAGAATTTCGACTGCAATGCCGATGCGGTGTTCGCCGTGCTCAAGCGCGTCTATGGCGGCGATGCCCCGCTATGGCAGCGTCGCTGGCGGCTGTTCTTCCTGGCGACCATGGGGCTGTTCGGTCATGCCGCCGGCGCGGAGTGGGGCATCAGTCACTATCGCCTAACGCCGGTGAAGTGACGGTCAAGCGCGCGTCATCACGCGCACCACAGCACACGCCAGCGTGGCGGCGACGCCGGATGCAAGCGCGCCGTAAACAATGTCGAGCACGGTGATCAGGAGATTCCAGTTGCGCAGTGTCGCATAATTGGTCAGGTCGTAAGTCGCATAGGCAAGTGCACCGAACAGCAACGCGAGCGTGAACGCAGTCGACAGCGATTGTGCGCGCAGCGCCGGCAGCACGGCAAAGACCACGACGCCGATTGGATACGTCAGATAGAACACAATAGCCGGCGCAATGCGCAGAGACGGCAACAATATGTCGCCGAGCGCCGGCCGGTACACGATCGGCCCCATGGTGGACAGCCACGCCGCATCGATCGCGCCGAACACGATCAAAACGGCGATATAGGCGACTATGTACGGCATTGCACGTCCTCCGTGGCGGTCACGCTCCCGCCATGCCGTACGAGCTACGCCCGGCCGCCGGCCGCGGATCACCGCAATTGCGCAAAATTATCGGCGCAATCCGCGGTAACCGCGGGGTGCTATACGATGGTGCCGGCCAGGCCGATCGCTATCGGCATGCCCCACGATCGATCACGTTTCTGCTTGAAAATTTGAAATATCGATGATCGGCGACGAGGCCGCAGAAATTTTTGCGGCCTCAAACGCGTTTGGCATCCGCGCTCTTCATTTGCGGACCGGCGACACCGGATCGTCCTTCGGGAATGGTCAAAATTCCTGTGAGCCGGCACTCCCGCATCGCGGTCATGCCGGCTCAAGATTTAATTGAGACACACTTTCCGGACCGCAAGCATGTTCGCCGACGTGGCTTACTTAGGCACGCTGCCGTCGATGCCCTGGACGTACCAATTCACCGAGTTGAAGGCCGGATCCTTGTCGGTCATCGCCGAGCCGGCCGCAACCTTTATCGCCCCGGTGTTGTCGTCAACCGGTCCAGCGAAGGGCATGAGTGCGCCGGAGGTCAGCGCGGCTTTCTTTTCTTCGAAGACCTTGACGGCGGCGGGCGGGATCGCGGGATTAAGCGGAGCCATCACCACCATGCCCTCTTTGAGTCCCCACCGGGTGTGCCGTTGCCCGGTCCAGGTGCCGTCCAACACCTTCTGGGTCTCGGCGATGTAATAGCCACTCCAGTCTTCGGTAGTGCCCGTCAACTGTCCCTTAGGACCGAAGCTCGACATATCGGCATCGATACTGAACGCGTAAGTGCCTTTCTCCTGCGCAACCTGAATGGACGCAGGCGAGTTGGTGTTCTGCGCCACGTTATCGGCGCCCTGTGCAACCAGGGTTTCCGCCGCTTGCCGTTCCTTGCCGGGATCGTACCAGGTGTTGACCCAGATCGGCTTCATCTTGACGTTGGGATTGACCGCCAGCGCGCCGAGGGTCATGGAGTCAATGTTGCGCATGACGCTCGGGATCGGGAACGAGCCAATAAAACCGAGCGTATTGGTTTTCGTCATCTGGCCCGCGATGGTGCCGATCAGATAAAAACCCTCTTCGAAGCGCGGTTCGTAGACCACGATGTTCGGCGCCGTCTTAAAGCCGTTCACGTGCTCGAATTTGACGTTCGGAAATACCTTGGCGACCTTTTGCAGAGGCTCCATGTAGCCGAACGAGCACGCAAAGATCAGCTTATTGCCATCGGCGGCGAGTTGACGGAACACCCGCTCGGAATTGGCAGTCTCCGGGACATTTTCGACATATGTGGTCTTGATTTTGTCGCCCATCGCCTTTTCGAGCTTCAGGCGGGCCTCATCGTGCATTTGCGTCCAGCCGCCGTCTTTGACCGGGCCGAGATAGACGAAAGCGACCTTGAGCGGTTCGGCGGATGCTGCCGCCGACCATGTCACGATCAAACCTGTGGCAATGCTCAGAGAGAGAGATTTCCATTTTCTGCTTAGCGTCATGACTATACTTTCTGGTTGGAGATGGAACTGGTGTGGCGGATTGGACTGCGAAACTTTTCCATGCGATTTCACGCGGCCGCATGAAAGCTGATGCCGAGAGAGGCAGGCTGGTTCAGCAAAATCGTCTTGGGATCGCGACAGATGATCACCAGAACGATAACCGTCGCCGCGTACGGCAACATCGACAGAAATTCGGTCGGGATCGGCAGACCGAACCCTTGAGCGAAAAGCTGGAACTGCGTGACGCCGCCGAACAAATACGCGCCAAGCACAACACGCGTCGGCTTCCAAGTGCCGAAAACCACCAGCGCGAGCGCGATCCAGCCTTTGCCCGCGGACATGCCTTCGACCCACATCGGCGTCTGGACGAGCGACAGATAAGCGCCGGCAATGCCGGCGCAGGCGCCGCCGAACATCACCGCCAGATAGCGGGTCGTCAGAACGGACTTTCCGATGGCGTGGGCGACACTCGGCGATTCCCCGATGGCCCGTAGCGTCAGGCCGGCGTGGGATCTGGTGAGGAACCATTGTACGCCGGCGAGCAGCACCAGCGAGAGATAGACCATGATGTCGTAATGGAAGAAAAGTTCCCCGATAACCGGAATATTGGTCACCCCCGGAATCACGATCGACGGCAGCGGAGGCAGCGGAGTCCCAGCGAGATTGTGTCCGACGAAGGCCGATAGACCAAGTCCAAACAACGTCAGCGCAAGACCGGTCGCAACTTGGTTGGTTTGCAGGTTGAGCGTGAGAAAGCCGAAAGCGAGCGATAGCGCGACGCCGGCAGCCGCCGCCGCGGCAAAACCGACGGTATCGCTGCCTGTGGCGAGTGTTGCGGCAAAGCCGGAAACTGCCCCGATCAGCATCATCCCTTCAATGCCGAGATTGAGGACTCCGGCTTTCTCGACGATGGTTTCGCCGAGCGCGGCGTAGATCAACGGAGTGGCCGCCACAACAGTGGCGGTGATCATGGGGACGATCGGATTCATGCCGCGCTCTCCAACCTGATCGCAGGCTTCGGTTCGATGCGCTCAACGGGGCGGACTCGTTTCAGCCTGAAGGTGATGAACAAATCTGCGGCCAGCAGGTAGAACAGCAACAGCCCCTGGAACAATCCGGTGATGGCGGACGGCAAGCTCATTCCCATCTGCGCCGCCTCGCCGCCGAGATAGAGCAACGCCATCAACAGCGAACCAAAGATCACTCCTATTGGATTCAGTCTGCCGATCCAGGCGACGATAATCGCGGCAAAGCCATAACCCGGCGAAATCGTCTGCTGCAGCCGCCCGATCGGTCCGGCCACTTCGCAAATTCCTGCGAGGCCTGCGGTGGCGCCGCAGACCAAGAGTGCAATCCAGATATTCCGCTTCTCGGAAAATCCTGCATATGCGGCGGCCGCGGGCGCCAATCCGGCAACCTGCATGCGGAACCCAGCGATCGTCTTCTGCGAGACCACCCAGGAGATCAGGGCCAGTCCCACAGCGTAGACGATGCCCCAGGTCACGCGAGTCCCGTCGATGAGAACCGACATGGTTTCAGCGTCGCCGAAACCACGCGATTGCGGATAGTTTTGTCCCTCAGGATCGCGCCACGGGCCGTGCACCAGCCATGACAGTACAAGTTGCGCGATATACACGAGCATCAGCGTGACAAGAATTTCGTTGGTATTGAATCGGGTCCGCAGAAAGGCTGGAATAGCTGCCCAGACCATGCCGCCAAGCACGCCGGCCAGCAGCATCAGCGGCATCGCGAAAACGGAGTTGCTGTCGCCGAACCACAGCGCGACGCCGCCGCCAGCGATCGCGCCCATGGTGAGCTGTCCCTCCGCACCGATGTTCCAAACATTGGCGCGAAATCCCATGGCCAGACCGAGTCCGCAGAGCAGAAGCGGCGTTGTCTTTAAAAGTAGCTCGCCGATGTCGTAGGTGGTCGACAGCGGTTTTATGAAAAACAAATAGAAAACTTCGACCGGATCCTTGCCCAACGCGGTGAACAGGAAAAATCCGGTCGCAATCATTCCCGCGGCGGCCAATAGCGGTGACGCGACTGCCATCGTAAAAGAGGGATTGGCGCGTCGCTCAAGGACGAACATTATGCAACCTCCATGAGGGGACCGACGCCAGCGGCAACTTGACTTGCCGGCTCGCCGAACTTGCCACTCATCCAGGTGCCGATTTGTCCGATCGACGTTTCGGCGGGCCGAACGGACGGCGAGAGCCGGCCCTCGGCCAGCACCGCGAGCCGGTCACTGATGATGAAAAGCTCGTCGAGTTCTTCGGATATCACCAACAGCGCTACGCCTTGGTCGCGCAGATCGATCAGGGCTTGGCGGATTAACTGAGCTGCGCCGACATCGACGCCCCACGTCGGCTGCCCGACGATCATCATTTTGGGCCCCAGCATCGTCTCCCGCCCAACGATGTATTTCTGCAGATTGCCGCCCGACAGGCTCGATGCCACCGATTGCTCGTCACCGCATTTGACCTTGAAGCGTTCGATCACGCTCTTGGCGAAGCCGCGCATGACGGTTGGATGGATCATGCCATTCGACACCATGCCCTTTCGCGCGCCGGTGAGGAGCGCGTTGTAGGCGAGGCTCATGGGCGGCACCGCCCCGCGCCCGAGGCGCTCTTCGGGGACGAAAGTGAGGCCAAGCTCGCGGCGTTGTGCCGGATTGAGATTGCCGACCGGCTGGCCGAGCAGCTTGATCATTGGTCCGCTCGGGCTCAACCGTTCGCCCGAGAGCGCCGCCATTAGTTCCTTCTGACCATTTCCGGAAACGCCGGCGATACCCAAAATTTCGCCGCTTCGCACCGTCAAGCTGATCTCCTTGAGGGTCGTGCCGAAAGGGTCCGACGTCGGCAGCGACAGGTGATCGAGTTCGAGCCGTATTTCCTCCGGCTGGCGAGGGGTGAGACGGCACTCCGCCAACTCGCCGCCGATCATCAGGCGGGCCAGACTTTCGTTGGTTTCGTTCTTCGGAATCGCCGAACCGCTGACACGCCCGCCACGCAGCACGGTCGCACTGTCGCAGAGGGCGCGAATTTCATCGAGCTTGTGGCTGATGTAGAGGATGCTGCAGCCTTCCGATGCCAGGCGCCGCAGTGTCTCGAACAACACCAAAACAGCTTGCGGCGTCAGCACAGAGGTCGGCTCGTCCATGATCAGAAGCTTGGGCTCCTGAAGCAGGCAACGCACAATTTCTACACGCTGCCTTTCTCCAACGGACATGCTGTGAACGAGACGATACGGGTCGATTGGCAAGCCGTATTTCTCCGACACTTCCTTGATCTTGGCGGCGAGCTTGGCCGGCGCGACCCGCTCGTCTAGTGCCAGCGCGATATTTTCCCAGACAGTCAAAGTTTCGAACAACGAAAAGTGCTGGAACACCATACCGATGCCCAAGCGTCGCGCTTGCGATGGCGTGGTGATTGTTTCGTATTGGCCGTTCCACAAAATGTTTCCGGCATCGGGTTTGGTGATGCCGTAAATGATCTTCATCAAGGTGCTTTTGCCGGCGCCGTTCTCGCCTAGCACTGCATGGATTTCGCCCGGCCTGACGCTCAGAGAGACGTCGTCGTTAGCCACAACGCTCGGATAACGTTTGGTTATGCCGGTGAGCACCAGGCGAGGCTTAGGATACGTTTCGGTCTCAGAATTTTTCATGGGCTCCAAAGTCTCGGCGGCACCAAGATTTCGTACAAATCTAGCGCTGGCCGCCGTACGCGAGTCCACAAGCAAACCGCACGCCACTTGGCGGGCACAAAGCCAAATGGGCGGATTTGTCCCTTTCGGCACGCCTTAGTTTCTTGGGAACGCCTAAATTGTTGCCGTGTGGCTAAAGTGTAGGCAGTTCGCATGATTGCATGTAGCCCTACAGCTTCGATTTTCAGCGCGACGGCTTTACGCTGCTGAGATAAACTTCTGGGCGACAGCGCCGTGCACTCGCCGGGATTTTCGACGTCTCGTCGTCAATTGGCGTCAAAGTCGGGTCCGCGCATCTTCAAGCCGTGCCGAATTTTTCTACGATCGCGCGGAAAATTCGATCGGGTTTGAAGGGTGTCTTGCAAAACCGGATTCCGGTCGCGTCGGCCAGCGCGTTCCCCATGGCGGCATTGATCGGATTGTACGGGCTCTCGCTCATCGATTTGGCGCCGAATGGGCCGGTGGAATCCGTCGTATCGGCGAACAGAACCTCGGTCCGCGGCACGTCGCCGAATTGCGGCAGGTGATAATTGCGGAACGTCGGATTGGTCACGCGACCGGTCGCGTCGATCACCATTTCCTCGTAAAGCGTGGCGCCGAGCGACTGGGCGACGCCGCCTTCGACCTGGCCGCGGCACTGCATCGGATTGATGACGCGGCCGGCATCCGCGACATGCACGCTACGCAAAATTTTGATCGCGCCGCTATGCTTATTAACGGCGATGCGGAAGGCCTGGACGTTGAATGCGACCGAGCGCGGCGTCCCGTTCGACCGTCCGGTCGCGCTGAGGCATGCTCCCTTGGCGCGTGCCGCTGCGGCGAGTTCGGCAAGGTTTATGCTGTGTCCCGTGCGGAACGCTGCATCCGTCCCGAGCGACCACTCGGCTTGCGTGCCGCCTGTGTGCTCTGCTGCGAAACGCAAAATCTGCTCGCGCAATGCTTCGCATGCAAGCTGTGTTGCACGGCCGGCGACGACAGTACCAGTGCTGCCGAAGGCGCCGGTGTCATGGAGGCCATTGTCGGTGTCGGAGTTGCGCACAGTGACTTTATCGATCGTGGTGCCGAGCGCGGTGGCGGCAATTTGCAGGTGTACCGTGCTGGTGCCGTTGCCAAATTCAGCGGTGCCGACCACAAGCTGGTAGGTGCCGTCTTCGCGCAAGGTCGCGCTGACATCGGCAAAGTGGCCGAACGGCGGAATGGTATCGATCATGCCGAGCGCAATTCCCTGTCCGACCAGCCAATCATCCGACGGCGGCGCTACAAGGCCGCCGCCGCGATCAAGGGCTTGCTTGATCAAAGTCAGGCATTGATCGAGGCCATAGCTGCCGAAATGCACGTCATGGCCTTCATCGGAACCGGTCGAAATCATCGGATCGCCGGGATGGACAATATTGCGTTCGCGAAATTCGATCGGGTCCATGCCGATCTTGCGGGCCAGTTCGTCCATCGCCGATTCGACGGCAAAGTTGGTTTGCGGCAGCCCGTAACCGCGAAAGGCGCCGGCCGGAACAGTATTGGTATAAGCCACTGCCGCGTCGATCTTCTTGTTGTCGCAGTTATAGACGCCGAAGCATTCACCGCAGGCGTGATAAAGGACTGCCGCACCGTGATTGCCATAGGCTCCGGTATTGGAGACGATATGCATTTCCAGGGCGGTCAAACGGCCGTCGCGCTGCGCCGCCGCCTTGACGCGCACCCGCATTGGATGACGCGTCGTCGCGCCGATGAATTGTTCCTCGCGGGTGAATTCGAGCTTGACCGGTTGTCCGGTCTTGAGCACGGCGAGCGTGACGATGTCCTCGACCAGCATTTCCTGCTTAGCACCGAAGCCGCCGCCCATGCGCTCGCAGAACACGCGTACTTTTTCCGGTTCGAGTTCGAATAGGCGGCACAAAGCGCGCCGCGTTAAAAACGGCGTCTGTGAGCTCGTTCGGATCGTGAGGCGCTCTTTGTCGTCGATCCAGCCGATCGCACAATGCGTTTCGAGGTGCGCGTGCTGCACGCGCTGGGTGACGAAAGTACCCTCATAGACTGCGTCAGCTTGCGCGTAGCCGTCATCGACATTGCCGATGTGGCTATGAACCTCGGCGAGAGTGTTGCGTTGCGGATTGCCGATGCGAGACTCCGGGCCTTTGTCATGCAGGATAGGAGCGCCCGGGCGCATCGCTTCTTCGGGATCGAACACCGGCGGCAGCACGTCATAATCGACAACGAGTTTGCGGCAGCCGGCTTCGGCTGCCGCTTCGCTCTCTGCAACCACAGCAGCGACACGCTGGCCGACGAAGCGGACAACCCGGTCGAGGAGTGCGGTGTCGTCGGGGTCGGCGAGTTCGATTTCATGTCTGGCGCTCGAATAGAGCTTTGCCGGCGAATCTTCAAACGTCAGCACCACGCGCACGCCCGGCACCGCCAGCGCGTCATCCTTTTTGATCGATACGATGCGCGCATGCGCGTGCGGCGAGCGCAAAAGTTTGAGATGCAGCAGCACAGGCGGCACGTAGTCGAGCGTATAGCGCGCGGCGCCGCTGATGATGGCACGCGCCGCAGGTGCCGGCACGCTCCTCCCGCAGGCGGCACCTGCTTCGGCCTCTTCTATCGCAGACACGCCGCGAATGGCGCTTTCGATCGCGCCATAGCCGGTGCAGCGGCAAATGTTGCCTTTCAGGGCCCAGGGCAGATCTTGGCGCTGCGACTGGTTTAGGCTCGCCGCGGTGATAATCATGCCCGGCGTGCAGAAGCCGCATTGGAATCCTTGGGCCTGCAGAAAGGCCTGCTGCATCGGATGCAATTCGCCATTCTGCGCCAGGCCTTCAATGGTCGTGACCGCGCGGTTTTCGGCGCGATAAGCGGGAAAGATGCACGAGTGCACCGGTTCTCCGTCGACGAGCACGGTGCAAGCGCCGCAATCGCCCGCGTCGCATCCCTTCTTGACGCCGAAGAAATTCAGCTCGCGCAAAAAAGTTCGCAGGCATTGTCCGGATTGCGGCTTGGCGGAATGGCTCTTTCCATTCACCACGAACGTCATGGTGAGCCTTGGCCGGCAAGCTCTTGGCGAATTTCCTCGGCATATTGCTGCGTCATGTGGCGGCGCCACGCCGGGGAGCCATGAATGTCGTCGTAATAGTGCGCTTCGGGTATCGCGTCTCCCAGTTTCTCAAACAAATCCGCCTTCGATGGTACGTTGGGAAATGAAAACTGGATCGGGCGCGGCGTTGACGCCGTTACGGTCAGCGTGAAGGCCCCGGTATTCGGGGCGAGCGTGCCGATCAGCAAGGCCGCTGAGCGGCCGAATGGACTTAGGGAAATTTGCCGAAACGCAGTGCACTGGCTTAGCGACGCCAGCGGCAAGTCGATGAGACGAAGCAATTCTCCGGATGCGAGTGCGTTGCGTTGCGGGCCCAATACGAAATCCCTGACCGAAACACGACGCGCCGTCCCGTCTGGCGCCCAAATTGTGCAGGTTCCGGCCAGCGCTGCCGTGAGCGAAATCATCGGCCCGGCAGGCAAAGCCATGCAAAGGTTGCCGCCGACGGTCGCCACGTTCCAGATTTTGAATGATGCCAGAAAAGATCGGCAGCACTGATTGAACAGCGGTGCAGCAGCCCAGGCGGACGGAAATGTCATGGCATCCAGCTCGGCGATTTTGCAGGTCGCCGCGATCCGCAGGCCCTGATCGGTAATTTCGAGTGCCGGCCAGGCAAAATCGACGATGTCGATGAGTCGGTTCACCGCAAGCTGCGGCTCGGAAAACAGCCACGTTCCGCCGGCAAGCCATGCATCGCCTGTCCGCCAAGCGGGCAATTCCGCGCGCTGACGCGGCCTTGCAATTTCAGTGACGGTGTTGAGGTCCATTGTAAAATCTTAGGCTATTCAGCGTGTTATGCGCTGAACAATGGGATGCAAAATCGACGCCAATGACTGGAACCAAGAGTGTCAGTTGGCGGGCTCGCCGGCTGCGATCCAAGAGGCGAGGGTTAGACGCTCCTTCGGAGTCATGTCCGTGATGTTGCCCGGCGGCATCGCCTGCGAGCGTACGGCGAACAACTCAATGAGGCGCGCATGAACGCGAATTTGCTCGTCGCTGTCGAGCATGATGCCTTTCGGCGCCGCCGGAATTCCGTCCCATACCGGTTCGGCCGCATGGCACATGCTGCATCGGGAAAGAATGATATTCGACACCTGCTTGAACTTGGGCGGCGGTGGCAGCGCGCCGGTGGTCAACACGCGCGGTCCGGCGGCGGACAGCCACGCGATCAGAGCCATGCCTGCCGCTGCGACGCCCCAGGTCCACCACGGACTGCCCTTGCCCTCGTGACGTGAATTGAAGAAATGGCGGATGACAGGTCCAATGAGCAGCACGATAGCGACGATGAGCCAATTGAACCGGGTCGCGAACATCAGCGGGTAGTGATTGCTCAGCATTAGAAAGACGACGGGCAGCGTCAAATAGTTGTTATGCACGGAGCGCTGTTTGCCGAGTTGGCCCCAAGCCGGGTCGGGCTCCTTGCCGGCGAGCATCGCGTCGACGGTTTTCCTTTGATAGGGAATGATGATGACGAAAACATTCGCCACCATGATCGTGCCGATCAGTGCACCAATCTGGGTAAAGGCGCCGAGACCGCTGAAGACGTGTGTGAAGGCGTAAGTCAGCGCGACGAGATAGACATAACCGACCAAGGCAAGCGGGATCTCGTGGCGGCCGAGCGGTGAGCGGCAAAGACCCTCGTAGACAAGCCACGAAACGGCCAGGCTCGCAAACGCAATGCCTGCCGCCTGCACCGCAGTCATGTCGAGAACCGACTTGTCGATCAGGAAAATATCCGCCCCGAGATAGTAGACGAGGACGAGCAGCGAAAACCCCGACAGCCAGGTCGTGTAGGCTTCCCACTTGAACCAGGTCAGGCTGTCCGGCATCTGCGCCGGCGCGACCAGGTATTTCATCATGTGATAGAAGCCGCCGCCGTGAACCTGCCATTCGTCGCCCTTGACGCCGTTCGGCAGTCCAGGTCGCGGCTTGAGGCTGAGATCAAGGTGGATGAAATAAAATGAGCTGCCGATCCATGCTATGCCGGCGACAACGTGCAGCCAGCGGAGGATGGCACTCACCCATTCGGTGAGCACAAGCTCCACGGTGTTGGGCTCCTTCGTATTGGACCGGCTTTATCAGCATGCCAGACGCGCGGCGATCTTATCAAGCACTTCGTCCACTCATTTTCTCCGCCGCGCGGCAAACGAGTGTCAAACCGTCGCTAAAAACGAACATGCCCGGCACGAGGCCGGGCATGTTGTCGATCGGATAAAGTTCAGATCGGCATCACTTGAAGTGATAGGTCGTGCCTACGTAGGCGGTGCTTTCGACCGACGTTCCGGGCGCGATGGACGCGAACAGGAACGCATTGTGATTGGTGCCGAACTTATTGTACCAGTAGCGATAGCCGACGTAGCTGTCCCAGATGCCCGGCTTGCCCCAGAAAATCTTTGACGTATCTATGCTCAGGCGAACGTCTTCGAAGACTTCGGTCTTGGTTTCGTTGGTATTAAAGGCGCCGCCGGCACCGAAGCAGCCGAGAGCGATACAGTTCGCTGTAGAAATGCCGGTGCCCTTAGGGCCGATGACGTTGGCGATATTGACGATATGAGCCGCATCCGCCCACGAACCTAGAATGCCGCCGAGTGGCAGGTTATAAAAAGATTCCAGCCGCCAAGTCCAATCAAAGTCGCGGTTGCCGCTGAACGCGCCGCCACCGATACAGGGACCATTGACAGCAACACCGAAGCCCGCATTTCCGCACGCGTTGAACGTATTAAAGGTAAATTCCTTGTCGGCCATAACACCGAGGAGCAGGGTTCCGAGAGGTTTCGGGATGGCTATGTCGAAATTCAATCCGAACACGCCGACCGTGGTTTCCTCTGCAAGGAAGTCGCTTTGCGAGCCGTAGTTGCCGCCGACCTCGAAGCCGATGTCGTTGATCAGGAAGTTTTTGAACATCGTGCTGTGGGTGATCTCATTCCAGCCGATCGTACTGCGCGAAAATGCAAAGAATTCTCGCGAGCCTGTCGCACCAGGTTGCCCCTGAACCGGGTCTTTTTTGCTGTACTGGTCAGCCTCGACGTGGATCAGGTTCGTGCCGTATTCCCAAACGTCGAAGTGATCAATTTCGCCCGATGCCCTGAAGAACGTATTGCGCGCCCCGAAGGTGCCGCCCGGAACGACATCGCTGCCGCCGGACACGCCCGGGTCGGTCGCGTTGAAAAACCAGGTAGCGCTTACCGAAGTATCGTTCACGAAGAAGAACGGTACCGGCTTCGCCGCAGGCGGCGCCTTGACCGGCATATCCGCCGCGAAAGCGTATCCACTCGCTGCTCCCGCAATCAGTACGGAGAATGCAGCTGCTTTTGCGTATGATTTAAGTCTCTTGTCGGTCATGATGGCCCCCTGCCATGTCATCGTCGATTAAAGTCCTGTGGCCCCGCGAAGTCCCAACGACCTCGCGTGTGAGGCCATTTATCTTCGAGTTGAGATTACGCAGGCGTTCCCGCACTGAAAGCCCGTACTTTGTGCACTGAATTGCCGTTTTTTTGATAGAAGCGCATCACACGGACGGATCGCGCAACAAATCCAAGCGTGCCATAACGCAGCGTTAGTCGGCCGTTTAGATGCTAGAAATCTTCAAAAGTCTCTGAAAAATCAGGCCTTGATGACTGTTCGAACACGGCGCCAGATAGCGGCAGATGCTTGTCGCGGACTCGCTCCCATCATCCTGCTGTTGCTGCCTAATTTTTGACGATCCACTTTGCGCTCCCATTTGAATTCCCGCCAATGTGACAAAAAGGAGACGCTTTGTCGGTTCGCGAGCACACTCGGCTGTGGGAAAGCGCGATTGCCGAACCAGGGTGTCGAGTTTAGCCGGCGACGGCGACCATGGCGTCGATTCGGTGCCGCATGTTTTCGGGCGTTCGCGTTTGACTGCGATCAATTCCGGTACGCGAATGCTTCACGAGCAAGGCGCCGCTGCTGTGGGGCACGCACTTCTACATCAAGGGTATCGACGAGAAAATTCCGGGGAAGCGAATCTGAATTGAGTATTCGATGTCAAGCTGCTGCAGCCGGAGGGGCCGTGGTTCGTCCACGGCTCGCTCCGGCTGCCCGCAATGCCAATGTGACGGATAATTCAGGTTACCATTCGCTCGACTAATGCTCGGTGCCGGCGCGATGATGAGTCCGGTTGGCGTTAAACTGCCGCGCCGGGACTTCATTGTAATATCGCGGCGATCCTTGCGTGCTGTAATAATCCCAACCCGGCGCCGTTTGGTCATACGAGGGAGACAAAGTCTGCGGAAATGCCGACGTGGCCTGCGCGTATGCCGATACCTGCATACCCGCAAGACTGCCGCCAGCCATCAGTGCCGCGAGGAGAAGCTTTCGCATGGTCGTACTCCATATTCGTTGCGGGAGCGCCGCGGTATGCGCACGCGCCCTTTGCCCCGGCCGTCATCGCTAGTTATGGCTGCGTGACGAGAATGCCAGAGCCGCTACGAAAAATGATCGGCGGCTATTGAACGAAACCCGCTTTTGCGTTCTGAAATCACCACAAATTGAAACAACGAAAATTTCTGCTCAGAAAATAGCCTCACCGAAAGTCGCGCCCAAATTTTGCTCTTTCAGGATCGTCATGTGACGCGATTAAATTGAGTTGCGTGGAACGTCACTCGGCCGTCTGCACTATTTCAACATCAGTTCCATGACATCGCTTAGTCGTTTCTCACGGTTCGCTTTGCAATAGTCGATAACGCTTCGGATGTTGTATTTCACGCGAGGCAGATTAACGACGCGCTTTTTTGTCGAGCCGTTGTACCAGCCGCTGTACCAGGCGAGCAGCTCCTCGGCGTCATCGGCGGACGTATCGGCAAGATGACCGCAGGTGAGTTGGCGGACGTCGAGGTTTCCGTTGGCGTCGGCATATTTCGCCAGCGATACTGTCGGCGGCTGCGGCGCAGGCGGCGGTGACGACGCGTCATCACCCGAAGCCGGTGTCGCTACCGGCGCATTTGGACACTGGGCATCGAGGGCGCTCGCAATGTCGAGGCCGAGAACCGTTGCACCGGGTCGCCACACACTGCCTTCCCGGATACTGAAATTTCGGCTCGGAACAAGTGTCGTTTTCAGCGCTGTCCATGAGCCGTCCGCGGTTTTCGCGAAAGCCTCGCAGGGAAGCTTGTCTTGGGCCTGAGCGCTGGCAATGGAGCTTTGGAGGACTATTGCGAAGAAGTGCAGAGCTATTGCCAAGGCAAGGCGGCGCCACATTGCGAATCTCCCGGTGCGAACGCGCGAAGCGCTGACTCTCAGGTTGTCCCAAAACTGATCAGCACAATCAATCGCTGCGAACGAGGTCAGTCCGCAGATTGCAGCCTGCGGGCTGCTGCCGAGTGCCGCGTCATGAGGTCGCCCAGATCGAGGCCGGGAATTGCGCCGTTCTCGACGATCCAGCGGCCGCCGACCATGACGCGATCGGCATGATGCGCCCCGCACAGTACGAGCGCGGCGAGCGGATCGCCGCTGCCGGAGAAGCGCAGTTCGTCGAGCTTGAACAAGGCGAAGTCGGCCATCTTGCCGGCGGCGATCTCACCGATGTCCGTTCGTCCGGTGCAAGCCGCTGATCCTTTTGTCGCCCAACGTAGCGCATCCTTGTGGCTGACTTTGGTCACCCCGTAACGGCTGCGCTGAAGAAGGAAGGCGGCTCGGACCTCCTGCATCAAGTTCGAGCTGTCGTTCGACGCCGAGCCGTCAACGCCGAGTCCGATCTGCATGCCGGCCTCTTCCATTGCGCAGACCGGACAAGTCCCGGAGGCGAGCGTCTGGTTGCTGCAGGCGCAATGGGAGACGCTCGTTCCGGCTTGGGCGAGCCGCTTGATCTCATCGCCGTTGAAATGGATGCCATGCGCGAGCCACACCCGATCGTTGAGCCAGCCGCAATCCTCCAGATAATCGAGCGGACGGCAATTGTAGAGCTGCTGGCAGAAGCGGTTTTCATCCTCTGTTTCGGCAAGATGAGTATGCATGCGCACATTCAGCCGGGCTGCCAAGTCCGCCGTCGACCGCATCAGCGAGGTCGTCACCGAGAACGGCGAGCATGGCGCGAGCGCGATCTGGACTGATGCGCCTTCGCCGGCATCATGATAGCGCGCCACCACACGCTCGCTGTCGGCGAGGATGGTATCCTCGTCCTGTACAACACTGTCGGGAGGCAGCCCGCCATCGCGTTGCGACAGGTTCATCGATCCGCGCGTCAGCAACACGCGCAAGCCGAGACGTTTCGCGGCTGCCACTTCGATATCGATGGAATCTTCGAGCCCGGCCGGGAAAACATAGTGGTGATCCGTCGTCGTGGTGCATCCCGAGATCAGCAGTTCAGCCATCGCGAGCGTCATGCCCAGATCGAGCGCCTCGGGTGTCAGGCGCGCCCAAATTGGATAAAGCGCCTGCAGCCAGGGAAATAATTCCCGGTCGAGCGCCGCAGGCACGGTCCGAGTGAGGGTTTGGTAGAAATGATGATGGGTATTGATCAGGCCCGGCAGGACGACATGCTGCCCGGCATCGAATGTTTCGACATCGCGCGTTGCCGGATTGCGTCCAGTTGGCACCAGTTCGATGATCCGGCCGTCGCGCACGACGATGCCGCGCTCGGCGGTATCTGCCAGAATTGCAAGAGGATCCTTGATCCAGAGAGCCCTCCCGCCTGCGCTATTCATCCGCTCCCACCTCGCTCTCGGCGTCATTCGGTCAACGGCCAGAGCGGACATTCATTCAAGAAGCAGGCCACATCGGAACTAGCGTTCGACGCTCGTGCCATTTCCTGTTCGGGGAGCGGCGCCGATTCTTTCTCGTTCTCGGCTGGTGTGGTGACGGGCCGGCGCGGCACGAACATAGCCGTCGGGTGGCGGGGAATAGCCAAAGCTGAACTGGTAGCCGTAGGTGGCGTATAGGCTTTCGTAGACGTTGCCGACGACCATTCCGGGGTTGGCACCGGCAGCCCCGGCCAAAGCAGCCGATGATGCAGTCAAAATAAACGCCGCGGCGAGCATGGGTTTCATCATCATTATTCAAGCTCCTGGGTCAAAGCTCTACTGCCGCCCACGACCGGCCCATTTGTAGCACGGGTTCTCGGTCAGACGTGAGACCAAGCCATCAACTTCCCCGGTATGTGGCGTAGCTCCACGGCGTGGCAAGGAGCGGTACATGGTAATGAGCTTCGGGGTCTGCGACTGAAAACCGGATTGGAATGACGCCGAGAAATGGTGGATCAACGGCTGATGCTGCCTGTCGTGCAAAATAATCGCCGATGCCGAACCTCAATTCGTACTGGGCAATCGGAATTGGCTGCGCCGCGATAAGTGGACGGTCGGTGCGGCCATCGGCGTTGGTGACGTTTCGCGATATTAGACGCGCGCCCCCCGCCGATGCGACTTCATAAAATTCGATTGCGACACCAGCGGCCGGACTGCCGCGCTGAGTGTCGAGCACGTGAGTGGAAAGCTGGCCATGTACCTTGAGCCGGTCCGGCGCTGCGACGCGTTGATCGAGCCGGAGCGCGCCAATTCTGAAAATCTCAGTCAGCGCTGCATTACGCTCGCTTGCGCTGTCGTTGCGCAAGCGGTGTTCAAATTGGCGCAATATCGATTCCTTGCCGTGCCGGCGTACGCAAACGATGAACGGGATTTCGAACTTCGCGTGATAAGCGTCATTGAGCCGGTGAAAAGCCGCAAATTCTTCTGCCGAGAGCTGATCGAGCCCGGCGCTTGCCTGTTCGAGTTTGGAGTTTGCCGTGATCGTTCCTTCGCGCGCCGCTTTGCCGGCGAGGTCGGGATGCCCCTTGATGAGCGCCATCTGCCGGGCCTCGCCGGCGTTGCGCACCGCGGTGGTCATGGCCTCGTAAAGCGCGTTCAAACTCGGAAACGGCAGTGCCGGATGGACGGCCTCGGCGACCCAGGGCGTGTGCTCGAAAATGTCGCCGAGAGCGGCAACGAAAGTGCGATTGTCCATTCGGTTGAGTTCGTCGAGCGTAATTTGCGCCATGGCGACCGTGCGGCCTCAAGCAATCACAGGTGCATTCGCCGCAAGGGCGAGATGTTCACGGTGCCAATGTCGCGCAATATCGAGGCGCGAGGCAATCCAAACTCGATCGAACTTGCCGATGTGATCCAGGAACCGGGCCAGCCCCGCCGCACGGCCGGGGCGGCCTGCTAATCTGCAATGGAGGCCGACCGACATCATCTTCGGTGCATCGGCGCCTTCGGCATAGAGATAGTCGAATGTATCCCGCAGATAGATGAAAAAGATTCGGCGTCCGGAAAGCCTTGTGCGTTGATGAACCGCATGTCGTTGGCGTCGAGCGAGTAGGGGATAATGAGGTGAGGTCCCCTCGGGCCATTGACCCAATAGGGCAGGTCGTCGGAATAAGAATCCGACGAATAGAGAAAGCCGCCATCTTCGAGTACGAGCTTGAGTGAATGTTCTGAGGTGCGACCCGTGTACCACCCCAACGGCCGTTCTCCCGTCGCTTCGGTGTGAATCCGGATAGCGTCGTGCAGATGAGCGCTTTCCTCGGCGTAGGAAAAATCCTTGTAGTCGATCCACTTCAAGCCATGACTTGCAAGATCCCAACCGGCTTCACGCATCCCGGCGACCACTTGCGGATTGCGAGCGAGTGCATCGGCGACGCCGAATACTGTCACGGGAAGCTTCCGCGTCGTGAATAATCGCCATAGCCGCCAAAAGCCGGCGCGCGAGCCGTACTCGAACATCGATTCCACGTTCATGTGACGTTTGTCAGGCCAGGGTCTGGTGCCGAGAATCTCCGTAAGGAATGCTTCCGACGTGCTGTCGCCGTGCAAAAGAGAGCGCTCTGCCCCTTCTTCGAAGTTCAATACGAACTGGACAGCCACCCTTGCCTTGCCGGGCCAACGCGGGTCGGGCGGGTTGCGCCCGTAGCCCGCGAGGTCTCGCGGATACTTCGAAAATGGAAGCGACGACATTGCAAGAATACCTTCACGATCGAACCGGTCGATGCCTGGCTGCGATCGACTGTTGGACTGTAGCACTGAACAGGGCTGTTGATGGCGCCCCTTGTGTAACTGGCCAGTGGCCTAGCGGGGAAGTCAAGAATTTGTCAGCAAAAATCGCTGCCAGAGGCTGCAGGTGTCCGTGCCGTCTCATCCGTGGCCTATCTTTTGCTAGCTGCTTAGTCGATACGCGAAGATCACGCTTCTTGATTGATTAGGACGACGGATGTCTGGCCATTCCCATTCTACCCCGGCGGTGGTTCCGATCCCGGGGGCACACCCCAATCTTTATAATGAGGATCTCGCGCCTGTTGCGCTGGCCGGGCGGCACTGGGGCTATTTCGATATTTTCGCTATGTGGATGTCCGACGTGCACTCGGTGGGCGGCTATACCTTTGCCGCCAGCCTGTTTTTTCTCGGCCTGACGGGTTGGCAGGTGCTGCTGGCGATGGCGGCTGGGATCACGGCGGTCTATGTCTTGATGAATCTCATCGGGCGGCCGTCGCTCAAATACGGGGTTCCTTATCCGGTCGTCGCGCGCATGTCGTTCGGCGTCGTCGGCGCAAAGCTCGCAGCCGTCGTTCGCGGCGTTGTCGGCATTGTTTGGTACGGCGTTCAGACTTACTTTGCGTCCAAGGCCGTCGAGGTGCTCGTCATCACGCTCGCACCTAGTGCTGCAGTATTGCGCGACGGCGGCATGCTCGGCCTCTCGCCGCTAGGCTGGGCGAGCTTTCTGTTCATGTGGCTGTTTCAGCTTCTCATCTTTCTCAACGGCATGGAGACGATCCGCAAATTCATCGATTTCTGCGGACCGGCGGTCTATGTGGTGATGTTTGCGCTGGCAATCTGGATGGTCTCGCAGACCGGATTGTCGAGCCTCTCGCTGCAACTGGCGCCGCCCGCGGCGGGCGCGACCCTAGGCCATATGGCGAACGCCGCGATGCTAATCGTCGCCTATTTCGCCGCGCTTCTGCTCAACTTCGGCGACTTCTCACGCTTTGCCAAGGACAAGCGGGCGATGACCCTTGGCAATCTGCTCGGTCTGCCGCTCAATTTCATGGCCTTCGCCATCATCACCGTGATCGTCACCTCGGGCACCGTGAAGGTTTTCGGCGAGGCGATCATGGATCCAGTCCGCATCGTCGAGCGCATCGGCAATCCATTTATCGTGATCGTCGGATCGATGACCTTCATCGTTGCGACCATGGGTATCAACATCGTCGCAAACTTTGTGTCACCGGCCTACGATATCGCCAATCTCAATCCGCAGCGGATCAGTTTCCGGATCGGAGGACTCATCACCTCGATCCTCTCGGTCCTAGTCTGCCCTTGGCTCTTCGTGTCGAGTTCGCAGGCGATCACGATTTTCGTTTCGATCTTCGGCGCGGTACTCGGACCGATGTTCGGCATTATCATCGCAGATTACTATCTGGTGAAGCGCCAACAGATCGTCCTCGACGACCTGTACACGATGTCGTCTTCCGGTTCGCTGCACTATCAGGATGGCTGGAATCCCGCCGCGCTGGTAGCGCTTGCCGCGGCTGGCCTGGTATCGATCGGACTCGCTCTCCTCGGCGCCAATGGGATCATCCTCAATGTCGGCGACTGGGGCTGGCTGATCGGCGCTACCCTCGGTGGGCTGCTGTACCTTGCCGCCATGCGCTTCTCCGGTGAGCGCCAGATCGATAGCGCGCCGGCAACGATTTCGACTTCGGTACGAGGCTAATCGCATGTGACGGACGCGGGTCCGATATAAAGCCAAGGCCAGTGGCTTGGCGGCCGGCCGGCGTCATCTGACCCACGATAAGAAAATGGGCAGTCACCCATCCGATCTGCGCGATTTCCCACCACTGCGACGGATACTCGTAGATTCACAAATCAAAAACAGTTTGTCTTGAAGAAATGGCCCTGTCGCAAGGGGGGAGCTCCTAGCAACGGGGCACAGGGGTTCTAGCCACCCGGCGCTCAAATTGCTTCGAACAAAATATCCTGGGCACCGTGCCAAAGGACGAACTCACCAAGCCGCCGCAATTGATCTCGACCCTCGACGATCGTCAAGAAATGATTCCCGGCAAGCTGGCCGACTTTGCTGGCGAACTGCACATTGCCGTAGGCGAGTAGGATTTCGGTTTCGCTGATGCCTCCCGGGTAGAGAATGATTTCTCCCGGCGCGGGATAGCTGGTGTGGTTCTCGTATTTCAATCCGAGGTCGAGGGAGCCGAGCGGAATCCAGCATCCTTCGCCGCTCCACCGTACATGAATGATGCGTTGCTTGTAGGGCAGCATGGTGAAGAACTTCGCGCAGGTGTCCGGCGCGCGTTGGGATTCAAATCGCGAAATGAATTCAAATCCAGCTGCTTTGATGCGGACACGATCCATCTTCTGCTCCTGCGAACGGGTCAATTCAAGTTAACGAGAACATCGAGCAAGACGCGGGCCGCGATATCCGCGTCCTCCGCCGTCACGGTTTCCAGCGGGCTGTGACTGATGCCGCCATTGCCGCAACGAACGAACAACATGCCAATATCCGTAATGCCGGCGAACTGTTCGGCATCGTGACCGGCGCCGCTCGCCAGATAAAATGGTTCGAGGCCCGCCCTCGAAATGGCCTGTGCTAAGGCAGACTGCATTTCGGAGGCGCAATGAACCGAGCGATGGCGTGCGATTTCCGTCACTTCTATCGTCACGCCGCGACGCCCCGCAATTTGCGCGATTTCCTTACGAATGTCGGCTAGTGCGGCATCGCGGGTCGCGTCGTCCGCGGCGCGCACGTCGAGCGATAATTCACAGCGGCCGGGGATGACATTGACTAATCCATTCGGCACCACAAGCTGACCGACAGTGCCGACAAGCATTGCGTCCGCGGCGCAGCGACGTTCGACGGCAAGAACAATCTCTGCTGCCGCGGTGACCGCATCATGGCGCAGCATCATGGGGACAGTGCCCGCGTGCCCTGCAACACCGTCGATTGTGATACGGAAACGTGCCGTTCCGGCAATTGAGGTGACAATCCCGACCGGTAAATTGTGTTGCAGCAGGAGTGGTCCCTGTTCGATGTGGACCTCGAGATAACCGCGCAGTGTTTTTGGCGGCCGCGCTAGCGTCTGGATCGCGGAGAGGTTGACGCCGTGCTTGAGGAGCACCTCGCCAACACTCAGGCCATCATGATCGCTCCGCTGCAAGATCGCGGCATCGAAGCGGCCGGCTATCGCGCTGCTGCCCAGATAGGGAACCGAAAATCGCACTCCCTCCTCCTCGGAGAACGCAATCACGTCGAGATGAAATGGTAGTTGCTCTCCCGTGAGAACAAGATGCTCGGCGACCACAAGCGCAGTCAGGATTCCGAGGCGTCCGTCATAGCGGCCCGCATTCACCACAGTGTCGTAATGTGAACCGAGAATCACAGTCTGTGCCGAAGTGGAAGCGCTGGCGTAACGGCCGACAACGTTTCCTACGGCGTCTATCTCCGCATCAAGCCCAGCCGACCTCATCCACGAGTATAGTTGTTGCGCTACTGCTTTGTGTGCCGGCGAAAAATAGGTACAGGTCAGCCCCTGCGGCGTCTCCGACCACCGCGCCAACTGGTCTGCCATATCGAGGATTTTGAGGCCGTATTTTTTCGGAAGCTGGGACACGCGGATCTCACGGCAAATTGGGGTGTTCAGAATGCGCTTTGCTTGGCCGACATTGTCAAGAGATCGGCTCGATGGTGCAAGTCACGCGCGAGTGGCGCCCTCGGCGCACCTATGAAGCGGAGCAAATGGAGGCGTACCGTCGCAGAGTTTGCAATAATCTCGCCGCGCTTTTCGTCTCAATTGCAATCCCCCGTAGCAAAAAGACCGCAATCTGTTCAGAGGGAGCCGAAGGTCAGCTGTTGGTTTTCACCAGCACCGTCGTCATCCGCTTCATGCCAAGACATGAAGCGACATTTACCCTGTCAATGGAGCGCCCAAAGCACTTTGCGAATCCTCTGATTCCTTTCAATGACATTCTCGGGCTGTGCCGCGCGTCGGTCACTAGGCATGTCCAAAGGTATCGGAAAGGGGAAACGTCGGTTCATATGTGGACATGAATTGCGGCCTGGTGACCCGGCGTAAGGCGAGTTCATCTCAATCGGGTAAAGAGTTGTCCGGTAACTGGCCGCTTTCACGTAGCGCTCCTAACAGCCAATTTGCAAGGAGCATTTCCGTCGAGATGTTCGCTCAGGGTCTTGGTTGTGTAGAAACGCCTGAGAAGAGGCGACGTAAGGACGTCGCGGTTGGTCAGGCGCATTGATTATTCGGATTGATGCTACGCCCGCATTGCCGCCAGGAGCGGCCGGACACCCATTATGTTCATGACGCGGGTGAGGTTGTAGGCCAGCACGTGCAGCGCCATCTCGGTGGCGACCTTTGGCAGCGTCTTCATCAGGAAGTGGGTGGCGCCCATCCTGGCCTTGATGGTGCCGAAGGGGACTGTCAGGAATGTTGTGTGTGAGGCCATAGTGATGGAAGGCAAGGGAGCATCATATGGCAATCGAGAAAGACCTACTGGATCGGCTTCTGGATGGCCGCGATCCGAAGGATGTATTCAATAAAGACGGGTTGGTCGACGAGCTGGAGAAGGCGCTCTCTGAGCGGATTTTGAATACCGAGCTCGACGAGCATCTGGACGATGACAGCGTTGAGGGCAAGTCCAATCACCGCAACGGCTATTCTAAGAAGTCGGTTCTGACCGGCACTTCGAAGATGACGCTATCGGTGCCGCGTGATCGGGCCGGAACATTCGATCCGAAGCTGATTGCCAAATACCAACGTCGGTTTCCGGATTTCGACAACAAGATCATCTCGATGTATGCGCGGGGGATGACGGTCCGCGAGATCCGTGGCCATCTCGAGGAACTCTACGGCATCGACGTTTCACCCGACCTGATCTCGGCGGTTACCGACGCGGTGCTGGACGAGGTTGCGGAATGGCAGAACCGGCCCCTCGATATCTGCTACCCGCTAGTGTTCTTCGATGCCATTCGGGTCAAGGTCCGCGATGAAGGCTTCGTGCGCAATAAGGCGATCTACATCGCGCTGGGTGTTCTACCGGACGGCACTAAGGAGATTCTTGGCATCTGGATCGAACAGACCGAGGGCGCCAAATTCTGGCTACGCGTCGTCAACGAGTTGAAGAGCCGCGGGGTTCAGGACATTCTCATCGCCGTGGTCGACGGCCTGAAGGGTTTTCCCGAGGCCATTAATGCCGTTTTCCCACAGACAATCGTTCAAACCTGCATCGTCCACCTGATCCGCCATTCCATGGATTTTGCCTCCTGGAAGGATCGCAAGAGCTTGGTGCAGGCGTTGCGGACTGTCTATCGTGCTGCCGATGCTGCTGCTGGCCAGGCCGCGCTCGACGCCTTTGCGCAAGGTCCCTGGGGCGCAAAGTATCCGGCAATCGCGCAGAGCTGGCGCCGCAATTGGGAGCTCGTGATACCATTCTTCGCTTTCCCCGAAGGCGTGCGACGAATTATCTACACCACAAATGCCATCGAGGCGCTTAACTCGAAGCTGCGCCGCGCCGTCAGAACCAGAGGACATTTTCCCTCTGACGACGCCGCGACGAAGCTGCTATATTTGGTTTTGAACCATGCCGCTGCGGAATGGAAACGACCGCCGCGTGAGTGGGCCGAGGCGAAGACTCAATTCGCCGTCATGTTCAACGAGCGGTTCGTGAACTCATGACGGATAACCGGTCTCACACAGAAATACTGACAGTCCCTGCCGAAGGGATGCTCGACCGTTTCGCGCCGCTGCCGCATCTTCTCTGGGTGCTCATCGAGCCGGCGCTGCACGGCTTCGAGAATATGCTCATGCTCCCATCGGGTGACCCGCCGCTCCTTGCCGGTAGTGCAACTTTGCTTGATGACACAGCCCTGGCAAGCATTGGTCCAGTAGCGGCGCAGGACCAGACCGTTTTCCTCGGTCGTGTAGCGGTAGGTGAGCTTCTCACCGGCAGGACAAACGTAAACATCTTCTGCAGCCACGTAGCGGAAGTCCTGCTTGCCGTAGCGCCCCTCTGCCTTTGAATTCGAGGTCATCGGTTTTGGCAGTGTGACTGTGATGCCAGCTTCCTCGCACGCCAGGATCTCTTCGCTGTTGAAGTAACCGCGGTCGGCCACGGCATCGAGCTTGTCCACGCCCAGTATCGCCTTGGTCTCATTGGCCACATGGGAGAGCTGCGATCGGTCAGTCCCGTCGTTGGTTACCTCATGCATGACGATCAGATGATGGTTGGCCTCGACGGCAATCTGGACATTGTAGCCGACGACGCCGGAGCCGCGGCCGCTGGTCGCCATCGAGCGGGCATCGGGATCGGTCAGCGAGATCTGCTGGTCCGGGGTCGCAAGCATCTCCACCTTGAGACCCTCGAGACGCCGCATCTGCTGCTTCAGCGTCTCGATCTTCTCTTTGAGGCGGTTCGTCTTGGTTTGGAGGACCTCTGATGGCTCCTGCCGGTCGGCAGTGTCGAGCTGCTGCAGATAGCGCGCGACGCTCTCCTCGATCCAGTCACAGCTCTTTGCTTCCTTGCGACAATCGACGACCCCACTCGCTTCAAGAGATCGAGAAGCGTCGGAGCCTATGTCGGACTAACAACGCGACGGTACGCCTCCGGAGAGACCGATTGGACGGGCCGAATATCGAAATGGGGCGACAAGATGCTGCGAAGTTACCTCTATGAGGCAGCCAATGTCCTTCTCACCCGCGTAGCAAAATGGTCGACGCTTAAAGCCTGGGGCATCCGCCTTGCGAAGCGAAGCGGGCTCCGCAAAGCCAAAGTTGCCGTCGCTCGAAAGCTTGCCGTCATTCTGCATCGAATGTGGATCGAAGGCACCGAATTCAAATGGTCATCAAAGGAGGCTGCTACTCAGCCTGCATAGCAGGACAACCGAGCTCCCGCTAACAAGCGGGAAACGCACGTCCCTGCCGGGACGCTGGCGTTGGTGCGATCGTCCCAGGCTTTGCGATGCTCGAAAGAGCAAAACGCGTTTTACACATTGATCCACCAGCGTCATCTTACGCCATCATGCGGAGGGCACGCCCTACCGCGGAGAGAACCCTGAGCCCGGCAAGGATGTTCACGGAGAGCTTGACCCCAAGCCCGGAATTAGAGAACAGGCTGGGTCAATAGCCATCCGCCGGGCTGATGGCTGTACGCATTACCTCTGAGCGTTCAACCGATCAGTGCAACACGGCTTGTAATCTATCGGCTGGCGTTTCGAAGCCCAAGGTCTTTCGCGGACATTGTTTGAGCCGCAGAGCAATACGGTCTCGATGTCCACATCATCATGGACAATTATGCCACCCATAAAACTGCTGTGATCAAAAGCTGGTTGGCGAGGCGCCCGCACTACCATGTGCATTTCACGCCAACATCGGCGTCCTGGATCAATCAGGTTGAACGATGGTTCGCCGAACTCACCCGAAAGCAGCTGCGACGCGTGTCCACACTTCTATGAGGCAATTGGAAGCAGACATCCGCCGATTCATCGCGCATCACAACGAAAATCCCAAGCCGTACCGATGGACCAAATCCGCAGATCAAATCCTCGCCTCCGTCAAACGCTTCTGTCGGAAAGCCGAACGAGCATTATGCAGCGAATTTTAGATTCACATGACTAGGACGCGCGCGATTCCCTCGATCAGCTCTTCAATATCCTTGAGCCCATTTGTCCGTGGAGAACCTGCCATGTGAGGTGTCAATATGACATTCTCGAACGACAGTAACTCGTCATCAGATCGACCGGGCTCTTCATAAAGTGAATCAAGCCCCAGTCCGCCCAAGCGCCCTGATCGAAGCGCCTCTAGAAGTGCGCGGCGTTCGATAATTTCCGCCCGCGAGACATTTACAATGCAGGCATCGGGCTTCATCAGCGCGAATTGCTCACGATTGAGAAGACCTAGGGTCGAAGCGTCAAGTGGGAGCTGCGGGATAATCCAATCGCTAATCGCGAGCAATGAATCCAAGTCTCTATACGAAACGCCGAGCCTTTCCTCGTCGATCCGGGAAGCCTGGTTCGTTGAAAGTACAAGGTTCTCATTCCGAACGCGGCAGCACGTAGGGCAATTTCGCGGCCAATCTCCCCGAGGCCAATGATGCCAACCGTACTCCCGTTCAGCGTTCGCATGCCCGTGAAGCGGCCCCAATTGGCCCCGGGGGCGTGGCGCGTGTCAAAAGGCAGGTATTCACGCCCAATACCGGCAAGTTGCTCGATGCTGATTAGCCCGTTCAAATCGCCTGTTCGCCTCGCCAGCATGAGCATCATTGCAAACGCATGTTCGGCGCAAGAAATGTTAGCGCGGCGGCGTACGCCTAGCACCCTTACTCCGCGTGCATCACATGCAGCCACGTCAATATTTCGAAGGAGCATTCCATATTTGTGAACGACTTTCAGACGTGGTGCTAAAGCGAGCTCTTCCTCTCCTATGCTCAGTGACTCAGTGACTATCGCTTCTGCCGTTTCGAGATTGCTCTGCAATTCCCGTCTTGAAGAGACCAGCTTAACATCACTTGGGAACAGCAATCGGGCCGTCTGTCTCACCTTGTCGCACCAGCCACGAAAATCCGCTAAATCAGGCGACATAAAATCGGCAAATGCTGCCCAACGTTCCCGGCTGGTGGTCGGATCGAGGACCACAGCTATCAAACGAGTCCATGCATCATCTTCGACGACCAAAACCGGCTTGTTTAGCCCCATCAATGAATTCCCACGCGTCCTAAAGGGCCGACTTTCCTTTGCAAGACTAGGCTAAATACTGGAAAGTCACAGCCAGAAACTGAGCAAGACCGAGAGACAGTCGGGGCTGAGTACCGGGTCACTGCGCGCATCAATTCGTTGTACTCGTGTGCAGTCCCGCTCGCCTTCGATGTCGCCACTGCCGCATCGACTTACCCGTCCGCAGCACGCGAGTTTCCTCTCGTAGCACTTCCAAAAACTCGCGATGGACACGTGTCGGCTGCCAATCCGTCCGGGTGGCCACGCCGTCAGCCCGTGACAAGACGTTCGAATTATAGAGTAATTTTGTTAGGGGATGGATTTGAAGATCGGCTTGTTCGGTTTCAAGCTGCGAAAATAGCGATATTCGGTCGCTTGACGCCAGAATGGAACGGTAAAGCGCAGGTGAGGTGGTCTCGATGCTGACTCGCGGCGAAAATCTCGACTTGGCGAACAGTTGCTCGAAAGCCTCTCGCCGCGGCGTGCCGCGGTCGGGCAACACCCAATCGTAGCCAGCAAGATCGCGCAATGTGAGGCGGCGATATTTTGCGAGTGGGTGGTCGCGGCGCGCCACCACTGTGTAAGGATTAGCAAACAGATACTCTTCGTTGGTGTCGATCGCCCATGCCGGACGCCGCAGCACGCCAAATAGGACGTCGAGTTTTCCCGCACGCAGGTCACTGAGAAGTGCATCATAATGGTCGTCAACCACCTGGACCCGGGTGTCCGGGTAGGTCGCAAGCAACTTCTGGATGGCGTTCGACAAGATGCCTGTTGCCGAATGCGGGATATTTCCGACTGCGATACGGGAGACGATGACGCCTCGCGCCGCCTCAATTTCCTCTAGACCGTATTCGATCTCGCGCCGGGCAACTTGAAATCGTCTGGCGAGTTCCGACCCTTGTAGCGTGGTCGTTACGCCGCGGGCCGTCCGCTGTAGCAAGCTGCGCCGCAGTTCACGCTCGAGTTGCCGTGCCGATCTATGCAAGGAGGGCTCGGAGATTCCCAGCCAACGTGCTGCGGCGACCATGGAAGGGTTCTCGGATATTGCAATAAGGCCGCGAAATTGCGGCCTGGTGAGCTTATTGAGGATTACATCTACATTTTGCCGCCCGGTCGACGCGCTCGCAAGCGTCAGCTCAGATAAAGCGGCGCGGATATGGTCAAAGAATCGCTGTACACGGGGAAAGAGAATTGCCCCTGGCTCAGTTACGAAACATCCCGAGTGCCGGCGTTCGAATAGTTGCGTCGCAAACCGCACCTCAAGTGCGTGGACCGATTGGGTCAACGCCGGCTGCGACAGATTGACTTCTCGGGCCGCGCTGCTGAAGCTTTTCAATCTCGCCACTGCCTCGAAGCCGCGAAGCTGTCGAAGCGGCGGAACATCAAGTGGAATCATGAGATTTTCCGGTTGCGCTCGCCGGCCGTACCAGTTCGGTTGGGGGCCTAATTTACGCGCTAAGTATAGCAAAAACTTATGGCAGTCCGCAGCAATTCAATTGGCAATCGACCGCCGTCACGCGGATGCTCGCCGTACTTTGTCGTTCAGGATCGGCGAAGCCTTTGACGGCCGGCAGTCAAAAAGAACCGGCGATGCCAAGAAGGGCGTTCATAGGGAGAAGCAGATGCATTCCGAGCACCCTGAAAGTCGCAATTTTGTCGTTCGAGTTCTGAGGCGTTCCCTTGCGGGGGCATTAGCATGCGCGGTGGTGCTGGCCGTGGCGCGTTCGACTCCAAGCCAGGCCGCGAGCGACTATCCGACCAAACCGGTCCGCGTTTTTGTGCCTTATGGCCCTGGCGGTGTCGGTGATCTCACAATGCGGTTGCTTGCGGATCAGCTCAGCCGGGAGCTCAAGCAGCAATTCGTCATTGAAAACCGGCCGGGTGCGGGCGGCATCGTCGCCATGACCGAGGTGCGGAAGGCGCCCGCGGACGGCTATACGCTCGGTGAAATGGGCAACGGACAGGCGATCAGCATGTCATTGTTCAACAGCCTGCCTTACGACGTCCTGAATGATTTCACCCAGATATCGGTCGCAGCGAGCTTCGAGATGTTGCTCGCGGTTCCTGATAGCTCGCCATACAAGACCCTCAAGGAGCTTGTCGCCGCAGCTCAGAAAAATCCGGGCAAGCTCAATGTCGGGGCCATTAATCCTGGCAGCACACAAAACCTTTCAGCGTATCTGTTTGAGCAGGTGACCGGCGCCGATTATACGATCATACCTTATCGCACCACGCCCGACTTGGTGACGGCGCTGCTGCGTGGCGATGTCGATCTCGGCTTTGATTTTTTCGCTGCGCTACAACCCGTGATCGCTCCCGGCAAAGTGAGGATCATCGCGACCTCGGGAGCTGAGCGCGATCCCCTGCTCAAGGATGTGCCGACCGCCAAGGAAAGCGGCTTCCCGGGCTACGTCGTTACACAGCTGGAATGGTGTCGCCGCACGCGTTGGCACGCCGCCCGATATCGTGAATCTTCTCAGCGACGCCACCAAGCGCGCACTTGCCGCGCCGGAAATCCAGGAAAAGTCACGCGCTCTCGGTATTGATGCCCACGGCACCACTCCGCAGGAAATGCACGATCGCATGGCGCAGGACATTGCGAAATGGCGGGATGTTATCGAGAAGGCCCATATTCCGAAGGAGTAGGAATCCAGGAGCGTTGGGAGTTCACTAGGCCGCATCGTCGCTCCGGCCAACCAATGACAAACGGATTGCCCCAGTAAACAGGAGGATACATGGCGAGCCAACCGCGGCTGAAAATCGCGATAGCAGACTATGGTCATACGCGAGCCGTGAGATCGAAACAGGTAGCGATTGAAGGCATCGAGCCGGACTTCGTTCAGGTTGTTCCGATCATCGGCGCCTTCCGGCGCATGGTGCGCGATCTCGAATTCGATATCTGCGAGATGGCGCCGACGACCTACATGATCGCTCGTGCCCGCGGCGCCCCTTACATTGCGTTGCCCATCTTCCTGATGCGCCGCTTCCATCATGGCGGCTTTGTCGTACGTCCGGACGCCGGAATCAGGAAGCCAAAGGATCTTGAGGGCAAGAAAGTGGGTGTCCGTGCCTATTCGGTCACGACCGGCGTTTGGACACGCGGCATCTTCGTGAATGAATACGATCTCGATTCGTCCAAGGTGACGTGGGTGGTCGACGACGAAGAGCATGTCTCGACGTTGAAGCTGCCGCCGAACGTGGTGCACGCGCCTGAAGGTAAATCGCTGCAAAGCATGATGAAGTCCGGCGAGATTCAGGCTGGATTTACCGGGCCAGCGGGCGTCGGCCGCGCCGGGCCTCCGATCAGCGGTTGGGATAATGCCAGCGAGGCGGCTGCCGCCGCGGACACTTACCCGGAATTGATTGCCAACGTCGGGCAGGTTGAAGCCGATTGGTTCCGCCGCAGCGGAATTTACCCGATCCACGGTCTCGTCGTTGTGAAAGACGAACACATCAAGCGCTATCCGTGGCTCGCGCGCTCGCTGATGAATGCGTTCGTGGCGGCGAAGAACCCATATCTCGAAGAGCTCAAGAGCGGTCAGGGCGATAGCCCGGAGGACAAGCGCTATCGCGGCTTCCTGTCCTTGATGAGCGATCCGCTGCCCTACGGCATGGCGGCGAACCGTCCCAGCATCGAAGCTCTGGTCACCTACAGCCTGCAGCAGGAGCTGATACCGTCGCGGCCGCAGCTCGATCAGGTCTTTGTCGATATCGACCCATGAATATTTTCTGTAAATCTGAATGCGAGTGAACGCACCATGCCCGTCATAGATATCCATCCGCACATCGTTTCGCCTGACACAAAGAAATATCCGCTCGACCCGCTAGGCGGCACGCAATCGACCTGGTCGAGCGAGCGGCCGACCACATACCAGGACATGATCAAGTCCATGGACGAAGCCGGCGTCGACAAGTCGGCGCTCGTACATTCCTCCACCGCCTATGGCTACGATAACAGCTACGTGGCGGACGCGGTCGCTGCCGTGCCGTCGCGCTTCACCGGCGTCTGCTCCATCGATGTGCTGGCATCCGATGCAGTCAAAACATTCGATTATTGGCTCGGCCGCGGCTGCACTGGCATGCGGCTGTTCACAACGGGCTCGACGCTGCCGGACCAAGCGACTTTTTTTGCCGATCCGAAGAGCTATCCGTTCTGGGAACATGCGGCGGCGAAGAACATTCCGGTCTGCATGCAGATGAAGCAGGAAGGCCTGCCGCTCCTGCGCCAGATCATGGACCGCTTCCCCAACGTCACGATCATTCTCGATCACCTGGCGCGCGCGCCCTTCGAGGACGGGCCGCCCTATGGTGCGGCTGAGCCGTTCTTCGAACTGGCCAAATACAAGCAGGTCTTCCTCAAGATCACGCCGTCGAACTGGGGGACCAAGAAATGGGGCAAGGGAACGCCGGAAACGTTCTTCGGCAAAGTGGTCGATACGTTCGGTGCTCTCGCGGGTGGCGTGGGGCTCGAATTTCCCGAATTCGCCCGGCACTCTGGCGGAAATCCTTGGCGCCGCGCGGAAGACGTTCTCGTTTGCCAAGGCCTCTGATCAGGACTGGATTTTCGGCAAGACTGCGCTCACCCTCTATCCTTCGCTGGCGAAGTAACTAAGGAATAAGGGAATTACGCTCATGGCAACTGCCACCAAGCTCAAGCTCCACACGATGCTGGGCAACTATCCGAACACCAAGGCTATCAAGAGCGGTGCGATCAAGTCGGATCTGGTCGATTTCGATTTTGCCGAGGTCAAGGTGGCCAACAACTTGTTCAAGGCTGTCGTACGTGACGCTAAATACGACGTCGCCGAACTCGCCATCGTCACCTATCTGCAGGCCAAGGCCTACGGCAAACCCTACGTGTTGGTGCCCGCCGTAGTGGTAAGCCGCGGCCAGCATCACACCATCGCCTATAATCCCGAGCGCGGCCCGCTCAAGCCCTCCGAACTCAACGGCAAGAAGGTCGGCGTGCGCGCCTACACCGTGACGACCGGGACGTGGGTGCGGGGTATACTCGCCAGCGATTACGGGATCGACATAAACAAGGTGGAATGGATCACGTTCGAGGATCCTCATGTCGCCGAGTATCACGATCCTGCCATCGTCAAGCGCGCGCCGGCGGGCAAGGACCTGACGCAAATGCTGCTCGACGGCGAAGTCGCCGCCGGCATTGTCGGCGACAAGTTGCCCGACGCGAAGTTCAAGCATCTCATTCCCGATGCCGAGGCGGCTGCTCAGAAATGGGCCGAGCGCCACCATGGCATCCCGATCAACCATATGCTTGTGGTCAGGGAAGAGCTGTCTCGCTCGCGGCCAGATGTAGTCAAGGATATTTTCCGGCAGTTGCACGAAAGCAAGCTGGCCGCGGGCTTGCCTGACGGCGGCGAGCTCGATCCTTATCGTTACGGCGTTGAGGCCTGCCGGCCGATATTGGAAATCATCATCGACTTCTGTCACCAGCAGAAGCTCATCCCGCGCCGCTTTTCGGTCGATGAATTGTTCGATGACACCACACGCGCGCTAAAAATTGGCGGGTGAGGGATGGACAGATAAATGTCTTCGAGCGGCAGGATAGCGATTGTCGGTGGTGGCTCGCCGGGCTTGCGGCAGCTTTAAACAATAGCCCCCAGCTTAGTGTCGGCTGCGCCGGCCGAGTTTTTTCCAGCAACACGCGGCGCTGCGTAGCGGCGGTCTCAGCACTTTTGCAGGAATGCTTGGAAACGACGGGCGACTTCCGGAGGCGTTATTGTTGGACGTCCGAGTTTTGCCATCGATCCGGCACTGATTTTTAGGTAGATGAGCGTGGGACCGGAGTCGGCAAAGGCCGAGGTGAGTGCCACCTCGAAGCCGCCGAGATCATCGGCACTGAAAGCACGGCGATAGCCGCAGCCGATCGCTACAGCGGCGAAGTCGACATTCGGTGATGCAGTAGCCTGGCCGCCAGTCGAATCGTACACCCTGTTGTCGAGCAGAACGTGAATAAGGTTCTGCGGCGCCTGTGCGCCGATCGTTGCCAGATTCCCGAGTTTCATCAGAGCCGCGCCATCGCCGTCCAGCACGACCACCGGACGCGCGGTGTTCAGCGCGACTCCCAATGCCATCGCGCTCGCTCCCCCCATGGATCCAACCTGATAGAGGTGCTGAGGCCTGTCAGCCAGCGTAAACAGCTCGCGGCCGCATTTTCCAGTCGTGGCGATGACTGCTGCGTGGCCGGGCACCAGGGCCAAGAATCGCTCCAGCGCAGCAACTCGGCTCGGTTGCACTCCGCCAGTGGCGAGATCCGTCCACTGGCCGCGCATCGGTGCGTGCAGGGTCTTAGCGGATTCGCCTTCAGTGCCACTGATCGCGTTTCCCTTTATGACGAGGGCAAAGGGCAGTGAGGTCTCGCTGATCGCCGCTTCAGCGAGATCGAGCAGAGGTGACAGGCCCGGCAGTTCGTCGGGAAAGTCGCGCCAGGGGACACGGATCGTCTCCAGCAGCTTGTGTGTGATCTGGCCCATGAGGACGTGCTGCGGCTCATCCTTCAAGCCCGGCTGGCCACGCCAAGTCACGAGCAGTAACGTTGGAATCCGAAAGGGAACGTTGAGCGACGTCAGCGGATTGACGGCGTTGCCAAGTCCTGAATTCTGGCACATGACGACCGTCTGACGGCCAGCGAGCCAGGCACCGGAGGCAATCGCAACGGCTTCGCCTTCGCTCGCCGCACCGACGTGGTCGGTGGCCTCGCTAACGGTGACCGCATGGATTAGCGGTGTGAGGAAAGAGCACGGCACGCCGGTATAAAAATTGAAGCCCCGGCGCGCAGCATCGTCGACAAATATTTTTGCGGAAATCATGTCTAAACCGGGAGCCGTGTTAAATGAAGTTGCGCGCTTCGTCCAGATCGACGGGATCTTTCGCACTGATCCAGCGGCCGTCGATATAGAGGACCTGAGACGCCGCGTCACTGTCCACGAACATGTCGGAGCAGATCGACGAGTTCGCCTCCGCTCGAGGTCACGCGAGGTTTGGGGCGCTTCTTGTCGAGAAATTAGGCCGCAGATTCAGTTCGATGCACGCGACGCTCGCCTGAAAAATGAATTGTTGCTGTTCACTTCACTTGGCGGGCACAATTGAAGCCAGGATCTGTCGTGCGGCTCCCATGAGGACGCCCTCCTCATGCGGGTCGCCTTTGACCAGCGACTCCGTGAGATGTTTGGCTTCTTCAAATGTGATGTGGGGCGGCAGCGGCGGCACTTCCGGATCGGTCTTCACCTCAAGCACCACCGGCCGGTCGGCGGCGAGCGCTTCGTCCCACGCAGCGCCCATGGCGTCGGGCCGATCGACGTAGATGCCTTTGAGCCCGATTAGCTCGGCGAAGCTGTGATAGGGCACGTTGGGAATCTGCTGAGAAGCGTCGAATTTAGGATCGCCTTCCATGACGCGCTGCTCCCACGTCACTTGGTTGAGATCTTCATTGTTGAACACGCAGACGATCCAGCGGTGATCGGACCACTGCCGCCAATATTTGGCGACAGTGATCAACTCGGCCATGTTGTTCATTTGCATGGCGCCATCGCCGACCAGCGCGATGACCGGCCGGTCGGGATGCGCGAACTTGGCCGCGATGGCATAAGGTACGGCGGCGCCCATCGACGCCAAGCCGCCGGACAGTGAGGCCATCATGCCGCGGCGAATTTTGAGGTCACGCGCATACCAATTGGCGCACGAGCCCGAATCGCTTGTCAGGATGGTCCGGTCGGGCAGGCGCGGTGACAGCTCCCAGGTAACGCGCTGCGGATTGACCGGATTGGCCGGCTCCATCGCGCGCGCTTCAAGGGTCTTCCACCAGACCTCGAGATTTTTGGCGATGCTCTTGCGCCAAGCTCGGTCTTTCTTTGGCGTCAGCAACGGCAGCAGCGCATTGAGAGTTTCCGCTGCGTCGCCGACCAGATTGACTTCCATCGGATAACGCAGCGACAGCATTCCCGGCGCGATATCGATCTGCACGCCGCGCGCCTGGCCTTCCTTTGGCAAGAACTCCGAATAAGGAAATCCGGAGCCGATCATCAGCAGCGTGTCGCATTCCATCATCAAATCGTAACTCGGCTTGGTGCCGAGCATGCCAATCGAACCGGTGACCCAGGGCAGATCGTCTGGCAGCGCGGCCTTGCCCAGCAACGCCTTGGCAGCGCCGGCTTCGAGGCGGTCGGCGACCGCGATGACTGCATCGGTCGCACCAAGTGCGCCGGCACCAACCAGCATCGCAACTTTCTTGCCGCTGTTGAGGATCTCAGCAGCGCGCCGCAAGTCAGCGTCATAAGGCATTGTCTTGGGCTTCGAGAAACCGATCCCGGAATGGATCGTGCCGTGAGCGCGCGGTGGGTCCTCATATTCCATCTCTTGCAGATCGTTGGGCAGCATGATGGCAGTGACTCGGCGCTCGCCCAAGGCAATGCGGACCGCGCGGTCGACAAGATGGCGGACCTGGGCCGGCGTAGAGGCCTGCACGGCGAAGGCGCCGGCAACGTCCTTGAACAGGGATGGCAAATCGACTTCTTGCTGGTAGTGCCCGCCGATCGCGTTGCGCGACTGTTGGCCGGCGATCGCGAGGACCGGCATATGATCGAGCCGTGCGTCATAGAGTCCGGTGATGAGATGCGACGCTCCCGGGCCTGACGTCGTGATGCAGACACCAAGCTCGCCGGTGAATTTGGCGTAGGCCGATGCCATGAAAGCCGCCATTTCCTCATGGCGCGCCTGAATGAACTGGATTTTGCCCCCAGCGCGATTAAGGGCGCCGAACACGCCGTTGATGCCGTCGCCGGGGTAGCCGAATATTTTACGGACTCCCCAGGCGTGCAACCGCTCAACGAGGAAATCACCGACAGTCTGGCTCATCGTCAAACCCCATCGCGCGGACCGGCAACAAAGTTCCCGACCGGTCCAAGTTCGGCAAAGGACGTATTGCGAACGGGCGGCCCCGACGGAAGTTCCAAGCCAGAGAGTGCCTGAAGCGTCGGAATTTTGAATGAGATCTGGATTTATTGTTTCCCACGCGAGGTCACCTGCCAATCAGGCGCGCTCGCGCGTTGCTCCACCGAATCGCCAAGGCAGAAATAAAGATGCGCCAATCGACGTTTAATCGCTCAATTTGTCGATTTCAAAGTGAACACATTGACCGACTTGCGCGCGATGGCCGCCGCCGCTCTCGAGCAGAGCGCGCGCCTCTTCGGCGTTCTCAGCCTCGACGAACCACTCTTCCACGCGGGTTGCCTGGATCGTCGCGTAAAACAGCTTGCGCTTTGGTTTTGCCGCGCTCCGAGCCATGTCATCCTCCGAATACTTGCTTGTCGGCATTCTCTTAGACGAGAATGTCGTTGGACGACGGCGCGCAACTAAGACACGCGTCGCCGCGGTCTTGCCTTGCGCCGCAGCGCCACTACGTCAGCCCCCTTGGTAGCGCTCTTGCGCAAAGCGGCGCGCAGATCGACCGGGACACCGTGTTTCTTCAATAGATCGGCAAATGCCTCGTCGGCGAGCTCCTGAAACGTCATCATGCGGTCGCGCGCGAGGAGCCGCAATGCCGTCCAACTCTCGTCATCGATCTGGATGCGTTTGCCGGGCATACGTAATTCCTCAGGGCGACCTCAGACGCCGGGATAATTCTTCCGCTTGAGAAGGCGCGCAAGATGTACGACGTTTGACGCAAACAGGGGGTTCCACTCGGCGACGGCCTTCGGAGTCTTGAAGAGATTTTTGTATTCTTTGCCGGTCATGGCCTCGCCGACCCAATAGGTCGCTCCGCCGGGAGGAATGGTGAAACCGACTTCGAAAAGTGCCTGGCATATTTCAGCAGACGTATGATGCGCGCCGTCCTCATTGCCGACAATTACCGCACAGCCGACTTTGCCGTAGGATGGCATTCGACCTTTGTCGTCCGTCTCCTCGAGGAAAGCATCCATACGCTCAAGCACTCGCTTGGCGACGCTTGACGGCTGGCCGAGCCAAATCGGCGTGGCGATGACCAGGATGTCGGCGTCCAGGACGCGCTTGCGCAGTGCCGGCCAGTCGTCACCGTCACCCTGATCCGACTTTACGCCGGGCTTGATATTGTGGTCGACCGCCCGAACGATTTCCCCGGTCGCGCCGTGTTCTTCAAGCGCTTCGAGAAATTGATGCAACAAGGCGTCGGTCGACGATTTCTCGCGCCCGTGAACGCTCTTCAGACTACAGTTAAATGCCAAAACCTTCAGTTTGCGCGCAGCCATCGTTTATTAATCGAATTGGTGCGTGATTGGGCTCATCGAATTGTGGAAACCATGCAGGTGTGGTTTGGGTTCCATTGTTCAAAGAATCACAGCCGGACCAGCATGTCTTTTCAGGAACTTGGCGACTTTGGGCGAGCTTTCGACGCGACGAAATGCTGCCGCGTTGCGTATGCGTGGGTAAATTCCGCGCCCAACAGCACGATCTGCGACGAGTAATACACCCAGATCAATAACACAACGAGCGAAGCCGCGGCGCCAAAAGTGGAATCGAGCGATTCCTTGCCGATGTAGATGCCGATCATAAGTTTGCCGATCTCGAACAGTGCCGCGGTGATGGCGGCGCCAAGCCAGACGTCGCGCCACAGCACCGGGGTATCCGGCAACCACTTGAACATCATGGCGAACATCATCGTGATCACGGCGAAGGAGACCAGCGAGCCAACGACCTGCATCGTCGCTTCAGGCAACTGCGCGCTGAAATGCTTGCCCGCTGCGGAAAGTCCGGCCGTGAACACGAGCGATATCAAGAGCAGGAAACCAAGCGAGATGACGGCCGCCAAGGAGACGAGATAGGTGCGGATGAATTGGCGGATGCCACTGATCTTCTTCGCATCCACCTCCCACACCGTGTTGAAGGCATCCTTGAGCTGGACGACGACCCCCAAGGCAGTAAACAGCAGAATTGACGTTCCCAGGACGGTTGCAATGATGCCTTGCTGCGGCTGGTCGGCGCCGGCCAGCATGGCATCGATGGCCTTGGCGCTGGCATCACCGAGAAGTCCGCGCAGTTGCGCTTCCACTTCGCCACGGGCGGCTTCTTCGCCAAAAACCAAACCCGCGATCGCCACGGCGATCACCAACAGCGGGCCGAGCGAAAACACGGAATAATAGGCCAGCGCCGCACCGGCCCGAGAATCCTTGTGGTCGACCCAGTTCGCCGCAGATTGTTTGATCAAATCCCACATCGGGTAATGAAGATACCGCTACCGTTGTCGGCTCAACGGGGCGCCAGCCCTTGGAGTTCCATGGCCATCGACGATCAAGGTTTAAAACTTCAGTATTGCCGTGTCGCATAGTCGGCGAAAGTCAGTGCAAACAGAAAAACAGTCCAGAACAATCCGGCGCCAGCCAGAATGTGGATGAGCACGCTCGATCGGCGCAGGTCCATGAGGAATGTGACGAGTAGCGCGATCATTACCACCGCGATGACGAGATTCAGCGCGGTATTGAGGGCGCCAAGTGGCGCGTAAGCTGATGCGGTAGTGATGGCGAACAACACAATCAGCGCCAGCCAGACCGCCGCCGGCTCTTTCCACAGCCGCTTTGAATTAGCGTCATTCATCAGCGGCCCACGAGATAGAGCAAGGGAAACAGCACCAGCCAGACGCAGTCGACGAAGTGCCAATAGATCGCGACGCCTTCCGAGGTCGAAGCCTGCACTGGCAGAATGCCGCGCTCGAACAGCAATGCAACAGTGAGTACGATCAGGATACCGGCCGTCAAATGAATGGCGTGAATGCTGGTCATCACCCAGTAAAGCATCCAGAACAACTGCGTCTGCGGCGGTGACAGCGCGAAATGGGCGCCTGGGAGCAATCCTTTGGTGTAGTCGTCGTGATATTCGAGGCCCTTGACCAAGAGGAACGCGAAGCCAAGCGCCGCGGTCGCGACCAGGCACCAAATCGTAAGACGCCGCAATTGCGCGGCGGCGGCGCGCAGCGCGACGGTCATAGTCAGGCTCGATGTCAGCAGAATTACCGTATTGGTCGCGCCGTAGCTGATATCGGTTTGGACTGCTGCAATGCGGAATGCTTCGGTGTTGAAGCTGCGGTAGATTGCATAGGTGATGAACAGCCCGCCGAAAAACAAAACTTCGCTGGCCAGAAAGATCCACATGCCAACGCCGACACCTTCGCGCTGTAACGCGCGCGTCGGCCAAGGCTCATGCAAGCCGGCTTCGTGTATTTCTGAGGCGGCGTCCGTCATTGCGCGCGGCCGATCTTCGGTTCCGGAGGCTCTTCGCTCACATCGTAGTCGTAAGGTTCGCGGTCGATGCGCGGCGGAGTGCGAAAATTCCTTTTCGGCGGCGGTGACGAGGTTTGCCATTCGAGGCCGCGCGCATGCCACGGATTATCACCGGCGCGCTCGCCGTTGATCAGGGACAGGCTGAGATAGGTGAACGGCATGAGATAGGCGACGGCGAGAATCAGCGCGCCGAAGCTCGATATGACGTGATAGGCCTGAAAGACATCGGGGTAGATGTGATAACGGCGTGGCATGCCTTCCCAGCCCATGACGAACTGCGGCAGAAAAGTCACGTTGAAGCCGAGGAACATGGTGATGGCGGCGAACTGCGCCCAGAATTCGTTGTAGAGCCGGCCGGTCACCTTCGGCCACCAATAGTGGATGCCGGCCATGTAAGCCGACACGGTGCCGCCAACCATGATGGTGTGGAAATGCGCGACGACGAAATAGCTGTCGGTGCTCGCGATATCGATCGGCACCGAAGCGAGAAACAGTCCAGTCAGGCCCCCAATGGTGAACAGGCCGAGGAAGCCGAGCGCATAAACCATCGGCGCCTCGAATCCGATGTGGCCGCGATACATCGTGGCAAGCCAGTTGAACACCTTGATTGCTGACGGCACCGCGACGATGAAAGACAGAAATGAGAAGACAAGGTTGGCGAACGGGGACTGACCGGCGACGAACATGTGGTGGCCCCAGACCATGAAGCCGACCACCGCGATACTGAACAGCGCGTAGACCATGAAGGCATAGCCGAACACCCGCTTACGCGAAAAGCAGGCGAATACTTCCGACACGACGCCCATTGCCGGCAAAATCATGATGTAAACGGCGGGATGACTATAGAACCAAAACAGGTGCTGAAACAGGATCGGGTCACCGCCGGCTGCGGCATCAAAGATCGGCAGACCGAACACGCGCTCGGCGGTGAGGAGTAGAAGCGACATCGCCAGGACCGGCGTCGCCAGCACCATGACGGCGCTCACCGTGTACATCGACCAGACGAATAGCGGCAGCCGGAACCAGGTCATGCCGGGTGCGCGCAACATGTGGATCGTGGTGAGGAAATTCACGCCTGTTGCGATTGAGGAAAAGCCGACGACGAACACGCCGGCGGCGGCGGCGACCACATTGCTGTGCGAATAATTCGACGAGAACGGCGGATAGAACGTCCATCCGGTGTCGACGCCGCCTGCAATCAGCACATATACGGTGAATGCCGCGCCGACCACGTAGAGATACCAGGAAAATAGATTCAGGCGCGGAAAGGCGACATCTTCGGCGCCGATCATCAGTGGGAGCAGGAAGTTTCCCATGGTCGCCGGAATTGACGGCACCAGGAAGAACCACACCATGATGATGCCATGCATGGTGAAGAGTCGATTGTATTCGTCGGAAGTCAGGAACAGGCCAGTCGGACTGATCAGTTCGAGCCGGACCAGCGCCGCCGCGGCGCCACCGATGAAAAAGAACACGGTGATCGATAGCGCATAGAGGATCGCGATGCGCTTGTGATCCGTCGTACCGAGCCACGACAGCACAGTGTGGCCTTCGTCCAGATAGCTTTCGGCGCCGATGTCCTCGACCGGCGCGAATGGCAGTGTGACGTCGGTCATTGCTGCGCTCCTCGGGTGGCGTCGGACGAAAGCGACTTAAGATAGGCTAGCAGTTCGACGATTTGGTCTTCGCTGGCAACACCGGTGAAACTCGGCATGACGGGGGCAAAGCCGGCAACGATGTCCTTGCCCGGAAGGAGAATGGAATCGCGCAGATAGGCTTCGTCGGCGGTTACAGTACGGCCATCGGAGAGTTGGACGAGATGGCCGTAGACACCGTGCAGATCCGGCGCGTGCACGGTCGATCCAGGCGTGTGGCAGCCGGAGCAACCGAGCGAGCGGAATACGGCCTCGCCTTGATGCGCGAGATTGTCACCCTGCGGCTGCGCCGCCGTCCATCGCGAGTAATCCTGTGGCGCGACGATCACCAATTTCCCGGCCATGGTGGAATGATCGGTGCCGCAATATTCCGCACAAGTCAGGTGAAAGGTGCCGGTCTTGGTCGCCGTGAACCACAAATATGTGTAGCGGTCCGGCAGGATGTCCTGCTTGAGCCGAAGCGCCGGCAGATAAAGGTCGTGGATGACATCCTCCGACGTCATGGCAAGCCGCACCGGCGTGTCGGACGGCACATGCAACTCATCGATTTCGCGTGCACCGCTTGGATGCTGGAAACGCCACATCCATTGCTTGGCGACGACGTGGATTTCGAGCGCATTGCTCGGCGGTGCCAGTGCAGAAAGCTCGCGCGTTCCAGCCCACCAGAATATGAACAAAAATAGGAAAAGCGTCGCGACGGTCCAGCCAATCTCGATTTCATGGCTGAGCCATTGGGGAACCTCGCGGCGCTTGGCTTCATTTCCTCGGCGGTATTTCGCCAGGAAGATGACGATCAGCACACTGACGAGGCCAACGATGAAGCTGGAGATGATGACCAAGAGCCAGAATAGCCGATCAACGCTGTGGGCGTAATCGGATGCGGCGGTGGTGAATTCATCGAGGCTCATGAGGCCGCCCTGCCGCGTTCCATGGCGAGCAACGCCAGAATGCCGCTGACAACGATCAGAACCGTCGCGCCCGCCGCAAGCGCGAGGAAAAAAGTGATTCGCTCGGTGTAGATGCCGCGCGTCGGATCGTAGCCATAACAGAGGAGCCGGATGTGGTCGGCAAACGTGCCGACGGTACCGCGGCCGGCATCGACCAGCGCAAGGCGCAAGTCGGCACCATCGAGCCCGAGGCCCGAGAGCACACGGGTGACTTCGCCTTTCGCGTCGGTGACATAGACCGCCGCCGGATGGGCAAACTGATCGTGCTCGGCGTCGTAGCGAAAGTGGTAGCCGAGCGCGGCGGTTGCGGTGGTAATGGCCGCCGGAGTTCCGGTCAGAAATACCGATGCCTGCGCGACGGGATCGTTCCCGCCGAAATGCGTGGCCCGCATCGCGCGCGCTGTATCTAGTCCGTCTTTCGGATCGAGACCGATGACGACGACACGGTAGTCGGCGCCTGGGCGCAGCCCCGATTTGGCGAGACCGGAGGCTGCGAATTCCAAAATGGGGCCGCATAGTGTGCGGCAGGTATAGTCGGCGAAAATCACGATGCCTGGCACGCCGCCGAGTGCCTGCGCCAGCGTGGCCGGATGTCCGTTTTCGTCAACAAAGCCGAGCGACATCGGCAGGTTTGCGCCCGGCGCCGGGTCGGCCGAGATTGCGCCGAGCTCGGTCGCGTTGAATGCAGCCTGAGCCGGCCCGGGAAGCAGGAACAGCGCCACGATGGTGGCGGCAATAATCCTCACGGTGATTTCTCCGCGGGTCCGCCAGGGGACGAGTTTGTTGGTGTGATCGTGCGCTCGGCGCCGGCATCGGGCGACGACAAGGCGCCGGGAATCGGTGCGATCGGCGCGTAACCCTGAGCGCCTCTGCCGGCGATGAGCGCCATAGCGCGCTCGATCGGGATTTGCACCAGCGTGTGATCCGCGTTCGCCCAATGATAGCCGGCAAGGTTCTCTCGCTGCTTTTGCAGCAACCGTCGAAGCTCCGCTGTCTCACCGACCTGTACGCGCGGCTGGGGAAAGGTTTGCGGCGCAGGTACCGTTCTGACCGGGACCTCGTGGTTGAAGATTGCGGCCAGCGTCGCCACCGCCACGCCAAGGAAAACAATCGTTCCGCATGCGATCCATACCAGGTGCCGGGCGTCGACGCCCGACGGCTCAGGCAAGCCGCGCGCATGCTGTCCGACCGGGGTGGTCTGAAATGCGGGTTCAGTTGACATGCGCGGTGCTCATGCGGCCAAGTCGTGCTCCGGCAACCACCGGCATCGAAGCTGCAAGGAAGAGCCCGATGGCGGACAGCGCCAGCAGTGCGGCCGGCAGTGACGTGGCGCCAAACGGCGGCGCGATCAGGTAGATGTCGTAAAGGGCAAGCCCGAGCAGCACACCGGCTCCGAGCAGCCGCAGTGCGGCGCGGCTTCTGCGCACGCGCGCCAGCATCAGCGAGAAAGTCGGGATGATGGAAACGAGGACGAAAGCACCGGCGGCAAAAAGCGGCCACGGCAAAGCGTTACGTTCAACAAACCAGACTTCTTCGCGCGGTAGGTCGCCGTACCAGATGACGAGAACCGCCATGAAATCGATGTAAGTGATGCCGAGAACGAACGCGAGGAGTAGCGCGCCAAGATCGCGGATATTCTCATCGCCCTCGGCTTCCGGCGCCAGCAAGACTGCGCAAGCCATGGCGGCAATCAATTGGGTCACGGCGACGCTGGCGCCGAACGACGACGAGGTGAAAGGGGCTTCGAGCGACAGGTACCAATCGATGGCGACGCTGCTGACGATAACGCAATGGAAGGCGAGCCCGACCGCCGCGAGAAGACGACCGCGCGCGCCCGCAGTGCGCGGCAACAGAATGGCGAGCGTGCTCCAACCGGCGAGCGCGATGACCGTACGGACGATGAAGAATGGTGCGTTGAGATAGCGTGACAGCACATCCGGCTTGATCTCGCCGGCGTGGTTCCACCACGGATAGAGCGCGGGGATGGCTACGAACAGCGGAATGGCGAGCAGCGACAGGAGCGGCACGGCGGCGGCATTTTGCAGGAGCGCCGGCGCTATGATTTCACCCCAGCGCCCGGAGGTGAGACGGTGGATCATTATCAGCAATAGGCTTCCGACCAGCACCTGGCTCCAGAATGCAAAGCCGACGAGCCAAGCCGCGGCTGCCGCTTTGGGATCGAAGAAGGCCGCCACGGCAAGTGCGGCGAAGGCAGCCGCGGCGCCGGCGATCAGCGATGGGCCACGCATACGTCGCGCGCCATTCATCGGATGTTCTCCGTGGCTTGGGATGCCTGTGCAAGAGTCGCGCGGCGCGACAATTGCAGAGCGCGGATATAGGCGGCGATCGCCCAGCGATCGTGCGGATCGACACGGTCTGCGTAGGAATACATGACGCCGTAGCCGTGGGTGATGACGTCGAAGAAATGTTGCGCTGGCGCCGCAACCAGACGATCGATGTGATAGGACGGCGGCGCCGGAAAACCGTGGGCGACGATGACGCCGTCGCCGTCGCCGGCAAGGCCGTGGCAAGGTGAACAATAAATGTCGAAGCGTTCACGGCCGCGCGCCAACAGCGCGTTGGAGACTGGCGGTGGAGTGGCCGCCTCGGCGGCCAGCTCGACGTCGCCCTGCGCCACGGTGTCTGGAGGCAGCGGTCGCGCCGAGGTACCGTCCGGCCATATCGTCGTCGATGAGTAAGTCTTGAGTTTGCGTTGTTGAGTCATGCTCAATCCGCATCCGGCGAGCGTCAGAGCGAGCGCCGTCAGGGCGACGGTGCGCTTCATTGCTCAAGCTCCTCGACCAATTGCGCGCCAGCTTGGCGCAGCCACACCAAGGCATCGTGCCGGCCTTCGGTGGTTTCTGGCCGCACCAATGCCAGTACAAAGGCATCTTCGCTGACACGTTCGAAGCCTTCGGCGTCGAATAGCGGATGATGCAGACGCGGCAGCCCGGTCTCGATAAGAAACGCGATGGCGCCGCAAATCGAGGCCGCCAGAATTCCAACTGCGAACGGCACCAGCATGAACGCGAGCCACGAATCGAGTGGTCGTCCGCCGGAATTGTACGGATAACCGATGACGGCCGAGTAGTATTCGGTGCCGTAGGCCAGTGCCGCTATCGCGAATCCGCCGGTCAGCATGGCGACCTTTATTCGGCTCGGACGCAGATCGAGAAGCGCGATGACGCCCTCGACCGGATACGGTGTGAAGGCGTCAAGCACGCGATAATTCCTGCCGCGTGCCGCGCGCGCCGCCGCCGTCAATCTTTCGCCATTGGAAAATTGGGCCAGCAGTACGTTGGTCATCCGGCACTCTCCTCTGCGACCAGACGACGAACCTCGTGCATGGAGACGATCGGCACGAGCCGCACGAAGACAAGGAACATCAGCGCAAACAGGCCGAGCGAGCCGAACAACAAGAGCCAGTCCCAGATCGTCGGCAAAAACAACCGCCACATGCTCGGCAGATAATCGTGCGAGAGCGTGTTCCAGATTATGAGGATGCGTTCGAGCCACATGCCGATATTGATAAGCACGGCAATGACGAACACGGCGAAGATATTGCGGCGCACGGCGCCGAACCAGAACGCCTGCGGCACGATGACGTTGCAGAGCAACAGCCCGGCATACATCGACCAATAGGCGCCGGTGAATTCGAAGACGATCAAATTGCGGTCGGCGCGCTCGCCGCCGTACCAGCCCGTGAACCATTCTGTGGCGTACGACAGTCCCATGATGACCGCGGCCGCAAGCATGATCTTCGCCATGACGTCGAAATGCCGGATCGTGATCAACGCCTGCATGGAAAAGCCCCAGCGCACCAGCGCGGCGAGGCACACCACCATGGCGAAGCCGGAATACATGGCGCCGACGACGAAGTAGGGTGGAAAGATCGTTTCCTGCCATCCGGGCATCAGGCTTGCGGCGAAATCCATCCCGACGACGCTGTGCAGCGACACGACGAGCGGCACGCCGAGACAGGCGAGCGTGACGTGTAATGTTTCGTAAGCGCGCCAATGCCGCGCCGAGCCGCGCCAGCCTAGCGCCAGCGCGCCGTAGATTGTCCGTCGCATCGGCGTTTTGGCGCGATCGCGAATGGTAGCCAAATCGGGAATGAGCCCGACATACCAGAAGATTATCGAGAACAGGATGTAACTCAGGATCGCCCAGAAATCCCAGATCAAGGCGCTACGCCACTGCGGCCACACCGTCATGGTGTTCGGATAAGGCGTGAGCCAGTAAAAGTAGAGCGGCCGGCCGAGGTGCAGGATCGGGAAAATGCCGGCGATGGTGGCGGCGAACAATGTCATCGCCTCGGCGAAGCGGTTGATCGAGGCGCGCCATTTCTGGCGCATCAGCAGCAGCATCGACGAAATCAACGTGCCGGCGTTGCCGATACCGATCCACCACACGTAATTGGCGATGGCAAAGCCCCAGACGACGGTGGAATTGACGCCCCAGACTCCGATGCCTTTGATGAACAGCCACACGATGCACACCGCCATGACGCAGGTCAGTGTGAAGCTCACGGCGACGCCGATCCACCAGGCGCGCCACGACCATCGTCCGGGGTCGAGCAGCGGCGCGCTGACGAGGCTATTGACGGCCTCCGCGGTGCGGCCAGACGGCAGCGTCCAGTGCTCTGCGGGCGCCGGTGCGCCATATTCGTCCGTGATGGTCGCTGTAGTCATGTGTTCAGATCCGGATTTGGATTGAAAACGCGTGCGAGGTAGCTGGTGCGCGGACGTGTGCCGAGATGGCCCAGGAGCGCGTAAGCGTGTGGTTCGCTCCGCAGCGTATTTACGTTCGCGCTGCGGTTGTTGAGGTCGCCGAAGCTGATGGCCCGGGTCGGGCACGCCGCCTGGCAGGCGGTGACGACTTCGCCATCACGAATGGTGCGGTTCTCTTTCTCGGCGTCGCGCCGGGCCGCGCTGATACGCTGGACGCAATAGGTGCACTTTTCCATGACGCCGCGGCCGCGCACGGTGACGTTGGGATTGAATACCGCCTTCATGATATCGGCGCCGAGGTCACCGTATTCCTGGCCGTCGGCGTAGCCGAAGAAATTGAAGCGGCGCACTTTGTATGGGCAATTTGATTCGCAAAACCGCGTGCCGACGCAGCGATTGTAAACCTGCACGTTCAGTCCTTCGCTGTCGTGAACCGATGCCGCAACCGGGCAAACCGGCTCGCATGGCGCATGCTCGCAATGCATGCACGGCACCGGCGAGAAGCCGGGCCGGCCGTCGACGACATAATCATCGATGCGCAGCCAATGCATGTCGCGCCCCATGGCGATCTCCTCGGGGCCGACGACCGGAACATTATTTTCCGCCTGGCAGGCGACGACGCATGCATTGCAACCGATGCAAGCCGACGTATCGATTGCCATCGCCCATTTGTAAGTATCGTAATCGTGCGGCGGATAAAGCGTCGGCGGATCGGCATCGACCGGCGGAAACAGCGGGTGATCTTGCGCCAGCTCGGCCAGCGCGCACGCGCGGCTGCAGGTCTTTGGCTTCGCCTTCAAGCGCGAAATAATGTTGTGTCCGCAGGATGTTTTCATTGCGCCCGGTGCGCGTGATCTCGATCGCCGCTGTTGACCAGGGTGATTCCGCCGTACGCAGCGGGTAGAAATCGACGCCGACACCGGTACCGATGCCGCCGGCCTGCGGCCTGCCATAGCCCAGCGTCGCCGCGATCGTGCCGTCGGCTTGGCCCTCGAGCAGAATGACTGGTGTTTCGACTGCGGCTTGGCTGGATCGTACGCCGACAACATCGCCGTCGACCAGGCCGAGACGTTTGCCGTCCGCCGGAGACATGTGCAGGGCATTGCCCCATACCTCCTTGCTGAATGGCTTGGGGCATTCCTGCAGCCAGGCATTGTTGGCCATGCGCCCATCCCAGACCGAGGGATCTGGCGCAAGTGTCAACGTAAAATTGTTCGCTGTAGCGGCCGGCACGATTTGCGGCAATTTTGCCGCAGGCGCCGAAATTTTTGCGGCGGCGCTGTTGGCGACGATGCCGTCTTGCAATGTTTGACGCCACCACGCCGCGAAATGGGCGGTACCGGATTGGGCCTGCCAGTTGGCGCGAACGATATCGTGCGATGACGGCGCAACCGTGCCGCCAAGAAAAGCGAGAAGCTCGTGTGCGGTCCTGGTGTCGTAAAGCGGACGGATCAGCGGCTGCACGATACCTGCGGTGCCGTCGAAGGCGCGCAGATCCGACCAGCTTTCCAGCGAATGGGTCAGCGGCAGATGCCAGGTGCAACGCGCTGCGGTCTCGTCGTCGTAAAGACCGAGATGGGCCGAGAACGGCGCCGCCGCGATCGCTTCGGCGAGCCCAGTTTCGGCGGGTGCCTCGTAAACCGGATTGGCGTCGACAATAATGAGCGTCTGCGTAAGACCGGAATGGATATCTGCGGCGAGTGCACGCAATGAGTTCATGTGCCCAGTCGTGTTCGCATCTATGGGCTCGATGAAGTCAACCGGCGCGCGGAGCGTCTCGTTGATCCAATGACAGAGCGCGTGCACCTCGGCAGGTTGGCGCGGGCCGGCCAAAACCACGGCGCGGCCGGGGCGCGATTTCAGATCGGCAACCGCCGCACGCACAAAGTTGAGAGCGTTATCCGGCATTTCTGCGCCTGGCACGGCGCCGCCAAGTTCGCGGGCGACAGCGAGCGCGACATTGCGTATCAATTCCGGGCGCAACGCTATCCGATGGTCGGCAAGCGCGCCGGTGAGCGTCCATGACGGTTCGACGGCGTAGATGCGGAGAAAATCATCTGCGGCACGTGACTGCCGCGCACCGGTCACGTCACGCGCGAAGCGGATTTGCGCCGGGCCGGGACCGATCGGGTCGGCATCAAGCATCAGCGCAACCCGCGCATCCGCAAAGCGCGGCAGCGCGGAGATGTTGCGGCCGAACGCCAGCGTAGCGCCGTTGCGCGTCGCGTCGTCCTCAATCGGATCGGCGCGATACCATTTCGCTTGCGGCAAAGACTTTTGCAGTGCGCCGATCTGGCTGGCGAGGGTGGGGGATGTGACCCGCGCCGTGAAAATGGCGAGGCCCGCGCCCTGGCGAGCGCGCTCTTCTTCGAGACGCGCCAGCAACGCGGCCTCAAACGCGCTCCAGTCCGGAATTTCGGCGCCTCTGCGCGGCGCCTTGGAGCGGTCGGGATCGTACAGCGACAGCACGCTCGCTTCGGCGAAAACATCCGTTGAACCGAGGCTGGCCGGATGGCGCGGATTGCCGTCGATCTTGATCGGTCGTCCTTCGATCGATGTCACTATGACGCCGCGGCCGTAGCCGGCGAGCGGCAATGCAGTAGCGAAGCGCAGCGGGACTCCCGGAACCAACCGTTCCGGCATCTCGACATAAGGCACCACTTCTTCGGCTGGGCGGCCGCACGATGCCAGAGCCAACGCGGCGCCGCTCGCAAACAATTTCAGCGCAGCCCTGCGGTCGAGCATGGGCGACGATGAATGTCGGTGGCGCGGTGTTGCATCGCCGCGCTGCTGTTCGGTCATCGGTGACACACTGAGCAATCCGTCAGATGGTCGACGTCGATCTGATTGTGAGCGAGCAAAATGCGTCCCTGCTCGGCCTGATCCGCGGGCGCGGTCCAATCGGGATCAAAAACAGCGGCGGCCGGTCGCAGATTGGGTACCGGGTCGCGATGGCAATCGAGGCACCAGCCCATGGTCAGAGGTGCCGCCTGACGCATCAACGGCATGTGGTCGACCGCGCCGTGGCAGGTTGAACAGCCGACGCCCTTGGCGATGTGGATCGAATGGTCGAAATAGACGTAGTCCGGCAGCTTATTGACCTTGCTCCAATGGATCGGCTGCCCGTCCGCAAGACTGGCGCGGACCGGGGCGAGCATGGCGGTCTGTGTGTAGAGCTGCGAGTGGCACGTCATGCAGGTATGGGTCGGCGGCACGCCAGCGACCGCTGAAGTCTCCACACCGGCGTGGCAATAGCGGCAGTCGAGGCCGAGACCGCCGACGTGATGCTGGTGGCTGAACGGAATCGGCTGATCGAGCGTGATGCTTTGATCGGTCACGTATTCGGAGCGTGCGATACAATAGGCAAAGACAATGCCGACGAACGGCGCGACGACAATCGTCAATAAAACGACGCGCGCGACCGTATCGGCATACGGCCGGAAAATCTGAGGCATCGGCCGGCCTCCTCAGGTGATCGCGCAAGCCGCGTCGCCACAACGGGCGCACTCCCAGCCCTAAAGGGAGAGCAAAGTTCCCATAGTGGAACCGCTTCGAGGGGCTTTCGTTCCGCGGTTTGCGCCACGCTTCTGCGGCATTTTTTCCGATCCTTTTTTAAAAGGGAACATGGTGTTGGGCGAAGGCGTTGAGCGGGTGTCTTTGGGGGCGACGACAGAAGATTGAGCCGTGCTGCGAATCAACAGGCGTCAGCTTCTCGGCTCCAGCGCAACAATGTTGCTGCTGAGTTCTCCAGTTGCACACGCGGCCATCATTAAGGGCGGCCTGCCGTGGATGCCAGGTTCGGCAGATCCACCCAGTGCCGTAACTCCGGACGGTTGGCAGTATTTCACCCCTGCAGAGGCGGCGGCGGTAGAGGCATTTGTCGATCGCCTGATACCGGCCGACGATTTATCTCCAGGTGGTAGGGAGTGCGGTTGCGCGGTGTTCATCGACCGCCAGCTGGCCGGACCCTACGGTCGTTTCGACGGCTATTACATGAGCGGTCCGTTTCGGGACGGAACGAAGCAGCAGGGTCCGCAATCATCGGTTACGCCCGCCCAGCAGTATCGCAAGGCGCTGGCGGCTCTTGACGGAGCATGCCGCGAAAAGTTCGGCGGCAAGAATTTCAGCGATCTATCCGACGAGCAAAGAGACGAGGTTATCAAGGGTTTGGAAGACGGTTCGTTGAAGCTCGTTGGCACGGACGGCAAGAAGTTCTTCGAACTCATCCTCCATGACACACAAAAAGGTTTTCTTTCGGACCCGATCTACGGCGGCAACAAGGATATGGCATCCTGGAAGATGATCGGCTTTCCGGGTGCGCATTATGATTACCGCGACTGGATCGACCGGCACAACCAGAAGGTCTCATTACCACCAGTCGGAATCAATAATCATCCGAATTGGTCGCAATGATTGGCGCCCACAGCATTCGTTTCGGAGCGAGCGATTTTTAATGGAAGGTTTTTATGACGACGAAATTGCCCCGACGAGACGTCGCCATCATCGGCCTCGGCTGGACCGGTTCGATTCTCGCCAATGAATTGACCGACGCCGGGCTCGATGTTGTCGCCATCGAGCGCGGACCGTGGCGCGACACGGCGACCGACTTTCCGATTTCCTATGCGCAGGACGAACTGCGCTACCGGTTGCAGCATGAGCTGTTCCTGAGGCCGTCGCAGATGTCTGTGACTTTCCGCAACAACGGCAGTCAGACTGCGCTGCCGGTGCGCACCTGGGGCGCATTCATGCTCGGCAACGGAGTGGGCGGTGCCGGCGTCCATTGGAACGCCGAGACGTGGCGCTTTTTGCCGTCTGATTTTGTACTGAAGAGCCATTTGACGCAACGCTATGGCGCAAATTTTCTGCCGGCGGATATGACGATTCAGGATTGGGGCGTCACCTTCGGCGATCTCGAACCGCATTACGATCAGTTCGAGTATTTGTGCGGTACCTCGGGTCAGGCCGGCAATCTCAGCGGCAAGATCCAGGACGGTGGCAATCCGTTCGAAGGGCCACGCTCGCGTCCCTATCCTAATCCGCCGCAGAAGCAAGGTTTTGGCCACATGCTGTTTGCCAAGGCTGCCGCAGAGCTGGGCTACAAGCCGTTTCCTCAGCCGTCCGGAAATCTGTCGCAGTCGTACACAAACCCGCTCGGCGTTACGCTCGGGCAATGCACCTATTGCGGCTTCTGCGAATGGTTCGGCTGCGCCAATTATTCCAAGGCCAGCCCGCAGACGACGATCCTGCCTGTGCTGATGCGCAAATCGAATTTCGAGGCGCGCACGCTGTGCGAAGTTACCCGCATCAATCTCGACGGCTCGCGCAAGGTGGCGACTGGCGTCACCTATGTGGATTCTTCAGGCGAGGAGTTTGAACAGCCGGCCGATCTCGTCATCCTGTGCGGCTTCCAGCTTTTCAACGTCCAGCTCCTGCTGCTGTCAGGGATTGGTACCCCGTACGATCCGAACACCGGGCAGGGTCAGATCGGCCGCAATTTCAGCCACCAGACCATGTCGACGGCCCTCGGCTTCTTCGACAAGGACAAATTCAACTTCAACCCGTTCGTCGCATCCGGCGCGATCGGCATGATCATCGACGAGTTCAATGGCGATAATTTTGATCACGGTCCGCTCGGCTTTGTCGGCGGCGGCTATCTCGGCCAGGTGCAAACCAACGGCCGGCCATACGAGAACATGGAATTGCCGCCGGGAACACCGGCATGGGGAGCGCAATGGAAGAAAGCGCTGCAGGACAACTATTTGAGCACACTCAATTCAGGCGGTGGCGTGCACGCGTCGTTCTACAGCTATCGCGACAATTACCTCGATCTTGACCCGACCTACAAAGACCGCTTCGGCCGCCCGCTCATGCGCCTGACCGTCGATCTCCACGACAATGAAACGAAAATGAGTGCATGGCTCACCGACAAATATGCCGAGATCGTCCAAAGCATGGGGGCGAAGCAGGTCGTCAAGAAGCCGCGCAAGGCGCCTTACGATGTGACGCAATACCAGACGTCGCATCTTAACGGCGGCGCGATCATGGGCGACAATCCCGGCAACAGCGCACTGAACCGGTATTTGCAAAGCTGGGACGTGCCGAACCTGTTTGTGCAAGGTGCGACCGCTTTCCCCCAGAACGCCGGCTACAATCCGACCGGCACGGTCGGCGCGCTCGCGTTCTGGTCTGCTGCCGCCATCCGATCGCAATATCTCAAAAATCCGGGACCGCTCGTCCATGCGTGAGAAACGATCCGTAATGGGGAGATTACCGTGCTGTCTTCTGCTTGGCGCGGCGCTCGTGTTGCCAATGAGCGGCGCGGCGTTCGCCGCGGGCATCGACGCGCAAAATTACAGTCAGATTGATCGCGGTCGTTACCTTGCTATCGTCGGCGATTGTGCCGCGTGCCACACGCTGCCCGGCAGCGGTCACGACTTCGCCGGCGGACGTGCGATCGAAACGCCGTTTGGCGAAATCGTCGCGCCGAACATCACGCCAGATCCGGTCACGGGCATCGGCGCTTGGACCGACGATGAATTCGTCAATGCGTTGACGAAAGGGACGGGCCGTGATGGAGCTCATCTGTTCCCGGCGATGCCGTACACGTATTACACCAAGCTCACGCGTGACGACGTCCTCGCCATCCGGGCCTATCTCAAAACCGTGCCGGCTGTGCACCACGCGGTGCAGGCCGATCAATTGCCGTTCCCGCTCGATATCCGTGCCTCCATGGTGGTATGGGACAAACTTTTCTTCACATCTGGTCCGTTCAAGCCAGACGCCGACAAGAGCGCCGAATGGAATCGCGGCGCATTTCTGGTCGAAGGGCCGGGCCATTGCGGTATGTGCCACACGCCGAAGAACCTTCTTGGCGGTGACGAACCAAGCGAGCAATTGCATGGCTACGCATTGCAGGGTTGGTTCGCACCCAACATCACCAACGACTCGCGTGTCGGGCTCGGCTCGTGGTCGGTGGATGATATTGTCGCCTATCTCAAAACCGGCCATACGCTGACCGCTTTTGCTAGCGGGCCGATGTCGGAAACGCTCAATCTTTCGACGTCGCATATGAGCGATCCGGATCTCAAGGCGATTGCAATTTATCTCAAGGACCGGTCCGCAAAGGAGCAGGCGGCACCGACCGCCCCGGAACAGGTGACCATGAATACGGGGGCACAGATTTATGCCGACGAATGCGCCGGCTGTCATGTTGCCAACGGCAAAGGCGCGACGGGCCTCTTTCCCTCCTTGCGCGGCTCCCCGGCTGTGCAACAGACCGATCCGACGTCGCTGCTGCGCGTCGTGCTACGCGGCGCGCGTGGTGTCGGTACCGATCCAGCGCCGACCGCGCCGGCCATGCCCGCCTTCAGTTGGGTGCTCAATGACGATCAGGTTGCCGCGGTCGTCACTTACATTCGCAATGCATGGGGCAATGCTGCGCCGGCGGTAAGTGAAAGCGAAGTTGGCAAGGCACGTCGGATGCTGGCCCAGCGCACCGACTAAATAAATTGCCGGGTCTAACGCCGAAGGCTAACCTCCGGAATAACCGCCGATGACATGCGAGATTTTGCCGGCGATGTAACTGGAGCAGGCCGGCGGCCCGACTGCGGGAATATTGCGCTTTTTTGCCATTGCAATTCCTTCAATATTTTTACGTCGCGATCAAATGGACGGGCTGTTTGATAACGGCCTCGTCTTCGACCGGTTGCCGCCAAAGACAATTATGCAGAGCTCCAGGATTGCGGACGCATGTTGGGCGTGGGCACGGAACTATTATCCTTCAGAAGGCTTAGCGGGAGATGCCACAGCAGATTACAAGACCCACAAGGCCTAAATGCCGGACTTCGATCAGGGAGCCGTCGCCCCGCACCCTTGCTTGGTTTTTGCTGCTTAGCGCTCTTTTGGTCGCGGGCATTGTGACTGGCGAATACACGTTTGCAGCGGCAACTGGGTTTCAGCAACACGAACGTGCTCGGTAACTGCAATGCTTATACGCCTTGACCCTCCGATTCCGTTGCTGACCCCGCGCGGCGAGGCGGTCGCTCACATCTATTCGGATGGCGGGCTTGAATCGGAATGTTTCTGGGTTTGCTTTTGCCAGGACGGTGCAATCGTAGAATTTGCAAACAGCGACGTTCGAGCCTGCCGAAATCTGACGATCGGACGGGTCAAACCGGAGCTACCCGGACAAGAACATCTGCTCGTGCAAAAAACACACGTAAAGCCACGTCATTTAAATGGGCGGCGGACGGTCCTTAAAACTAATGGTGCCGGAATACACAATCGCGCTGGCGAAAGTTAAGCTCTGCTGCTCGGCGTCTCGGCCGCAACGAACCACACGTTGGCTCGTGTGCCCATGTCCTGCTAATGGAATGGTCCGGCCGTGCTCCTGCCCCGCCAGCGATGGAAGCTGGGAGGGGGCGCTAAAGACAAGGAGCACGCCATGTCTCAGAACCCAAACACTTCGATCGCAGTAGTCGGCATCGATATCGGCAAGAACTCGTTCCACATTGTTGGCCTGGATCAGCGCGGCGCGATCGTGCTGCGGCAGAAGTTGTCACGCGGCCAGATGGACGCGCGATTGGCGAACATGCCGCCGTGCCTGATCGGAATGGAAGCCTGCGTCGGCGCGCATCATCTCAGTCGCAAGCTCAGGGCACTTGGTCACGATGCCCGGTTGATGCCGGCGAGGTACGTGCGGCCCTACTCGAAGGGACAGAAGAACGACTTCCGTGATGCGGAGGCGATCGCCGAAGCGGTGCAGCGTCCGACGATGAAGTTCGTGGCGACGAAGACCGCCGATCAGCTCGACCTGCAGGCCCTGCACCGGGTGCGGGAGCGGCTGGTTAGCCAGCGCACCGGCATCATCAATCAGATCCGCGCCTTCCTGTTGGAGCGCGGCGTTGCGGTGCGGCAGGGGTTAAGGTTTTTGCGTGCCGAGATGCCGCGCATCCTGGCTACACCACCGGATGTGCTGTCGCCTCGCATGGTGCGGATCATCGAGGGTCTGGCTGGCGACTGGCGCCGGCTCGACGAGCGGGTCGAGAGTTCTATCGGGCGAGATCGAGGCTGTTGCGCGCCAGGATGCCGGTTGCGAGCGGCTGATGAGCGTGCCTGGCATTGGCCCGATCATCTCCAGCGCGATGGTGGCCGCGATCGGCACTGGAGATGTGTTCTCCAAAGGCCGCGACTTTGCTGCTTGGCTCGGGCTTGTTCCGAAACAAATGTCGACCGGTGACCGCACCATCCTCGGCAAGATATCGAAACGTGGCAATCGCTACCTGCGTGTCCTGTTCGTGCAGGCAGCATGGGTCGTGTTGATCAAGCCTAAGAGCTGGGAGCGCCATGGCCTCAAGCCCTGGATCGAAGCCGCCAAGAAGCGACTGCACCGCAACGTGCTGGCAATTGCGCTCGCCAACAAGTTGGCGCGCATCGCCTGGAGCGTTCTGGCTCATGGCCGGAACTTCGAGGCGAGAAAGATCGACGAGACCGTCGCCCAATCTGCCTGATCCACATTCTGCGCCGACGATCACAGGACCTGCGCAAAAACGAGGAGCCCGCGATGACGTAGTCAGATCGACACGACTACCCCGCCGAGGTCTGCGAGAGGATGAGAAGAGATGGAGGTTCGGTCTTCCCGGCGCATGCGAACACTGGTGACCCAAATGGCCCGGTCGAGGCCTGTCCGCTAATGAGATCGCACGCGCGCTGATATCCATGATGGCCAGGAGCACGACACGCTCCAATCAGAGGCCGGATACATTGATGCAAGACCGCTTACCGCTATCTCGACGAAGACTCTTGCAACGCACGGCCGGACCATACATTGGGTCAAATCCTGAAGCCGTGTGCCGCAGCCTTACGTCCGTTTATCCATTGGCACGCGCGTTTAATCAATAAACGTCAGAGGCCTCGCCACGCTCTCTAGCGGCTTTCGCTCGGCGGCGACGCCAAAGCGCCAGGCGACCGCGCCAGCCAGCACCATCAGTAGCGCACCGAGGAAGTAACCGCTGAATACGCTCATGCGCGAGCCCGTATCGATCAGCACGCTGAACAGCCAGGGCCCGATGATGCCGCCAGTGCCGGTGCCGACCGCGTAAAAGAAAGCGATGGCTAACGCGCGAATTTCAAGCGGGAAGGTCTCGCTTACCGTCAAGTAAGCTGAGCTCGCGGCGGCAGAAGCGAAAAAAAAGATAGCCATCCAGCACAGCGTCTGTGTTTGTGCCGTGATCAGGTTGTGCGCGAACAGAAAGCCGGTGCCCGCCAGTAAAAGGCCAGAAATAATATAGGTGAAGGCGATCATGGGCCGGCGGCCTTGCGTGTCGAACAAGCGTCCGATCAGCACCGGGCCTAAGAAGTTGCTCACTGCGAACGGTAACAGGTAATAACCAATATGGTCTGAACGAACGCCGTAAAAGTCGGTGAGAATGAGTGCGTAGGTGAAGAAGATGGCGTTATAGAAAAACGCCTGCGCTGCCATCAATACGAGACCGACGTAGGTGCGCTGGCGGTAGAGTTTGAAAAGAGTCTGCATTACTTCCCACAGCGGCGTATTTTTGCGTGGGCGCAGGTGCACGCGTGGCAGATCGTGCGCCGGTCGTAGCCGCGCGAAGCGGTGCTCGATCCCTTCGACCACCCGCTGTGCTTCTTGCACACGACCATGGGTCATCAGCCAGCGCGGACTTTCCGGCAACCAAACCCGCATGAAGAAAATCACCAGTGCGAGCGTGGCGCCAATTAGAAAGGCGATCCGCCAGCCGATTTCCGGATTGATCACGGCGGGATTGAGCAGCACCAATGAGCCGAAGGCACCCATCGCGGCACCGACCCAGAAGCTGCCATTAATGATGAGATCACTCCAGCCGCGCACGCGCGCTGGGATCAGTTCCTGGATGGCCGAATTGATCGCGGCGTATTCGCCGCCGATGCCGGCGCCGGTCGCGAAACGAAACAGAGCGAAGCTTGCTAAGTTCCAAGAGGTGGCAGTGGCCGCGGTCGCGAGGAGATAAACGGTGAGCGTAATAAAAAACAGCTTCTTGCGGCCAAGCCGATCGGTGAGCCAGCCGAAGAAGACAGCGCCTAGTACCGCGCCAGCGAGATAGGCGCTGCTCGCAAAACCGACATCGGTATTGGTGAAGTGCAGCACAGGGCTGTCTTTGAGCGCGCCGGCGAGGGAACCCGCCAGGGTCACCTCTAGCCCGTCGAGGATCCAAGTGACTCCGAGCGCCGCCACCACCAAGGTGTGGAAGCGGCCCCACGGCAACCGGTCTAGCCGTGCCGGGATATCGCTCTCAATAATGCCGCCGGCGGCCAATTTGTCCTCGCTCCAAATTGGAAGGTAACGCCTTAATGCCGCTGATGTTCGGTACGAAAAGACCGCGCTCAAGATCGAAAGAAAGTCATTCAAGGAAGCAGTCAAAAAGGCATAGAAAGATCGACGGATCCGATGTGGAGCCGCCAACGTTTTCTACGTAGAGCTCAGAAATAACGCATGGAAAGAAGCGCGCCTTTTGGCGCCAAGCACAGCGTTGGCTACTTCCCGAAGAACATGCGGCCAGCGGTCGAATAACGATCGGCAAGCCGTTCCCGCGCTTGCGAGAACCACGCTAAGTAAGCTATTGCGGCCTGCCGGGCAGCGCCTTGGTCAAATCGGGCGCTTTCGTGCTCCAGGGTACCATCATTTCCGATGCCGAACACATAAGTCTCGCCGGTTCGGCGGCATGTGACGAAAATCTGTGGAGGTTCGAATTTCGTAACCTCAAACATGGGCCACCCCTAAATGATTCCCCGGGCGCCTGATTTTGAAGCCGGATGAGTTAATGACGTCCTACCGCGTAGCCGCGTCGCATTTACGCAGCAGTGCACGGCCTTTTTGCGTGGCCGGTTTCATCCGCTGATTATACGCGGCATTTAAATTCGCCGGACGCGGCTTGCCGCCGAGTAGCCCAGGCTTACCTTCGCAGCGATGACCGATCGAGGAACGTCATTTTAGTGATGCGGCATACCGCCAAAGCAGCAAAAAGCCTCGGCATTGTGCCGCCGCGGCTGAGGTGACCCCTTCAAAGGGCAGGTCGGCCTATTGCGGTGCCGAAAACGAGCGGCGGCGAGGGCGCGGCACGGCCCACGTTGCAAATGCACCGGCCCGCTACGGATTCTCCACCATTGCCTTATCAAACGCCGCTTGCTGGCGCCGTTCTTCTAACTCTTCGCGGAGATACAGATCGGGCAGGAGCGCCACCAATAATCCCGCCATTAGGGGCGAAATAATAAGCGCCCACAGAAACCACACCCAAAATCTGCGACCGCGCGCGTAGGCTGCCGTACCGACCACAAAGCATACGACGACCCAAATCAGCATAAACTGGGCAATTATCATGGCTCACTACCTGGGCGTTGGATGTTCGATTACCCACTAAGCAAAGACCGTTCGGCTTGCAAATGTTCCATTTCATTCCGACGCAAGTCAACATCCTAACCCAAGTCGGGGGCCGCCGACCCGTAACTTCCGCGGATTACTCCGATCCGGCAAGGCCGGCATGTTGCACCACCTTACCCCAGCGTCCGATTTCTGACTTCACAAAGGCCTGCACCGCGGGCACCGGCGGAGTGTCTATCGGGATGACGCCAAGCTCGGCAAATTTTTGCTGAGTTTCCGGTATTGCGACAACGGCTTTGAGGTCGGTGTGCAGTTTGTCAACGACCGCCGACGGGGTGGCGGCGGGCGCGGCCAGCATGAGCCATGCCACCGCATCAAACCCGGGGACGCCATTCTCGGAGATGGGCGGGACATCCGGCAAGATGGCGACCCGCGTCGTCGATGACACGCCGAGTGCCCGCACGGTGCCCGCCTTGATCAGCGGCGCCGCCGGAGCAACATCGGACATGAGGATTGGTACGCGGCCAGCAATGACGTCGACGATGGCCTGCGATGTTCCCTTGTACGGAATGTGGGTCACCTGCGTGCCGGTCATTGTCTGCAACAGTTCCATATAGAGATGTGGCGGGCCACCGACGCCGCTTGAGCCGAATGATAATTGCCCGGGCCGTTCCTTGGCGAGCTTGACCAAGTCGCCAGCCGTTTGCACCGGCAGCGACGGATGCACGATGAGGACGAAAGGCACACTCGCTACCAATGCGATCGGTACAAAGTCGGTTGCCGGATCGTAGGGTAGCGTCTTGTGCAACGTCACCTGAATGGCGAGCTGCGTGCTGCTGCCGGCCAATATCGTGTAGCCGTCCGGTATCGCCTTTGCGACGGCGTTGGCGGCAATGATGCCCCCCGCGCCGAGCCTATTTTCCACAAAGAAGGATTGACCAGTACGTTCTGAGAGTTTCTGTGCCAGTAGCCGCGCAACCAGGTCGAGACCGCCGCCCGCCGCATACGGCACGACAACGGTAACTGGACGAATGGGATAATTCTCAGTTTCCTGGGCGCGGGCGCATATCGGCGCCATTAACGAAGCGAGTGTCGCCAAGCACCGCCGTCGCGTCAGAGGATTCATCGTTCTGCTCCTAGGGACATGGGCTCATATTCCTTCGGTCATCATTCCGGCGGTAGAGAATTTGGCTATGAGCTCAAAGACATTGGGCTTATGAGCCGTCTTATTCATCGAAGCCGCCCCAAATTGCGAACTTCCCTGGTATTTTCCCTCTTAGCAGAGAATTTGGGGTGGAGACGGGGTGCGATCCGAATTGCGTCCTGAGCGGCCAGTTGCTGCGTAGCCCCCGAAGAAAAAATCTTTCGGTGACGTTGACAGCATTTTGCATCAGGCTGAGTGTCTATATTGAGAATCTTCCGTCCATGAGTCGCTTTCTTGGTCCCCGCTGGGACGGGGCTAGGCGACGCACCTCCGCAGCCTCAAAATAGTGTTCACGCCAAACCTTGGGAGCCGAAGTCTCATGTTCGATTTCGACCGCGTTATCGAGCGTCGCGGCACACACGCCTCGAAGTGGGACAATATAGCGCGTCTTTCGGGCATCGGGTCGCCAGATGCGATTCCAATGTGGGTGGCTGACATGGATTTCGCCGCCCCACCCGGAGTGACGTCGGCGCTTACTGCCGAGATCCAACGCGCAGTCCATGGCTATTACGCCGACACGGGCAGCTGGGCGACCGCGCTCGCCGATTGGATGGCGCGCCGCCATGGCGTGCAAATTGATCCGAGTTGGGTGAGCCCAACGCCCGGGATCGTTTCTGGGCTGGGCCTCATCCTTCAGGCCGTGAGTGCGCCGGGCGATGAAGTCGTCGTCTTTCCGCCCGCCTATCACGCCTTCCGGAAGATCATTGTCGCCAATGAACGGTGTATTCTCGACGTGCAACTTGTCGAGACCGCCGGACGTTACGCGATGGATCTCGATGCACTGCGCCGGAAGCTGACTCCACGAACGAAAGTCGTGTTCCTGTGTAGCCCCCACAACCCCGGCGGAACCGTCTGGTCGGCCGCCGAACTTCGCGCGCTGGGGCTATTATGCGCCGAGCGCGATTTGTTTCTGGTTTCCGACGAGATCCATTGCGATCTCATCTTCGACGGCGCGAAGCACACACCAACAATGGCCGCCGCCCCAGAGATTGCGGATCGTCTGATAACATGCGTCGCCGCGACAAAAACCTTCAATCTTGCTGGCGCCCATGTTGGCGCATGCATTACCGCGAACGCTGTGTTGAAGCGCCGCCTTGACGCGCGGATCGCGGCGAGTGGGCTGGGTTCCTACAACAGATTTGGCATGATCGCGACTGAAGCGGCTTGGCGCACGGGCGAGATGTGGCTTGATGCGTTGCTTCCCTATCTCGCCAAGAACCGCGATTTATTCGATGCGCAAATCCAGGCTGCAGCGCCCGGCGCACGCTCGATGCATCTCGACGGCACTTATCTCGCATGGGTCGATTTTTCCGGAACCAATCAGCCGCCCGAGGAGATCGACTTCAGGGTCAAGGACCGGGCGCGCATCTTCGCCAGTCCGGGCGATCAGTTTGGGCCGGGCGGTGCGACATGGTTGCGTTTCAACTTTGCGACGCCGCGTTCGGTCCTCGAGGAAGCTCTTGTGCGGTTGGAGGACGCGTTTGGAGATTTGCGAACGGGCAAGTGATAATTGGACAATGAGGTGCTCGTTTCGGCGCATAAAATTCGACGTCGTGATCGTAGAGACGTCTACGAAATTCGCCGCGCGCTGTTATT
>CAWFBB010000029.1:0-266606 GCA_963813825.1 uncultured Alphaproteobacteria bacterium | reverse complement strand
TAGAAGGGCATTGTACCGAAATCCGAAAGGTCGGAGATGGCAGCGGTCGCGCGCCGTTGCTCTTGCGAAGCACGGTGAATTGCCGACAAGAATCCCAGGAGAATGATCGTGCCGTCCGCGCATAAGAAGCCAGCATCGCCTAAACGGGAATACAAAACCCAACGACTCGAATTGCGCCTAGCGCCATCGGCAAAGAAGGTGATCCAGCAGGCCATGTCGGTCACCGGTCTTGCCGCCGGTGATCTTGCCTATGAGGGTGCGCGCCGGATTCTCGATGAGCATCAGCGCATGGTTCTGTCGGGTGCGGATCGCGACGCCTTCCTCGCGGCCGTCGGTCGGAGCTCTGATCCATCACCGCGTCTTGTCGAGGCTTTGAAGCGTCATCGCCATCTCTTCGGCTAATCGTGCATGATCAAAGCGATTGAACCGCTCGGCAAGCATGACCGCGCGGCGTTTTCGTGCGGGGTGGATGCACTCGATGATTGGTTCCGTCTTCGCGCTGGGCAGGACGAGAAACGCAATGTGGCGCGTGTTTTCGTCGCCATCGACGATCAACGCGGGATTGTCGGTTTCTACAGCTTGAGTTCCTTTACACTCGCCATCGCCGATCTGCCGCCCGAACATGCAAAACGCCTGCCCCGCTATGACGCCATCCCGGCTGCCCTCATTGGGCGTCTCGCGCGTGATAAGAAAGTTCGCGGTGAAGGCGTCGGCGATCTTCTGCTCGCCGACGCGGTTCGTCGGGTGATTGGGGCCTCCCGTTCGCTCGCGGTTTTCGCTATTGTTGTCGAAGCGACGGATGAAAAGGCAGCAGCCTTCTATCGCGACTTTGGGTTCGCGCCTTTTCCGAACCGCCCGCTCAGACTGTTCATGCCTGCGTCCGAAGCGGCGGAGGCTGTTTCCCGCGCACTGTCGCGGTAGCCGTCGCTCGCTCAGCTCGACCGATCGGACGCAGTTGAGAGCCGACCATTCCGATCTTTTACCGGCTTGTGGGTAGCGTTGCGCGGTCGTTTACGGCGGTCCTTGTCAGCCTGAGTGAGATAGCCCGTGCTCGACTGAATGCCGTTAGTAGCTGTCCGGAATCGCGCCCCATATCCGCTCCAGTTCGGCGACCTTCCTTTGATGCACACTCAGGCAAGGGCGTGTCGGTGTGCCCTGGGTCACTTGCACCGACACGCCCAACAACGTCATGGCCGGTCGCATATCGACGGGCCATATGGTCGGCAATATGAACGCCGACCTGGTGGGCTCCGAACGGGGTCGCCGCCATCCCCACCACCGCGCTTGATCCGCCTCACAGTGCGGCTTCTCCCGCGGTCCCCGCGCTTTTGGGTCCGGGTCCCCATTACTCTTCACGTCGAGTCGTAGGTAAGAATTAGCGGCGGCTGTTCAGGCCGCGGCTGATTTAATCTCAGCCAATTTCTGGAATTCGACCAGGATCTCTCGCTGATGCTGTGCGAGATAACGAACCACCCGCGCATTGCCGAGTAGCGCGCCGAGGTAGCCATTTGTGAGCACGAGATCGAGGTGGTCGGTGCCGTAAGACTGCTCGGCGATCCTAAACTCGCGATCGAGATTAATTGATTCTCGTTCCATCAGCGCCACTTGTTCGCCGGTCAGGCCTTTCACGCGTTTAGGCTTATCGGACTCGACTAACTGGGTCTGCGGTGTTGCGGCGAGTAACGACTTGGCATAACTGAGGGTATACTTGTTCATCGCAACCATCAGTTCTGCGGCCTCGATTTGTCGCATGGGCACCATCTTCTTGAGTTCTGTGAAAGTGTTCATTGCGATGTGTTTATCTTTAAGAATTTCGGCTGCCTCATTGAGATCCCCTCCAGGAGACGTCGCTTTCGCTTTATGTGGCCGACGTCAACATTGAGCGCTCTGGCAATGCGCTCTTCTGAGACACCTCGCTCAACCGCCTTAAGGATCATTTTATGCTCTTGGATCATCGCGAGCCGATTGACGCGTTTGTTGTAGGTGTAGGCCTCATCATCCGTGGACACCAGGCACACAACATCCGTCTCGCCCATGCCTTTGAGGACATCGATCCGTAAATGGCCATCGAGTAGTAGGTATTTTCCCGTGTCAGCGCTGTCCCTCGCTACAATCGGTGGCTCGACAATGCCAACCTCAGGGATAGAGGAGGCGATCTGGGCGTACTTTTGGGTCTTTCTGACGGTATCGGACACGAGCCTGAGTGGTTGAATGTCAGCCATGGCAATGCGCACGGCGGCATCCTCAAAGCCCCGTTTCACCGTGGACGTGGTGACTTTGCGTGCCATGGTCAGGCCTGTGTCCCGGCCTCATGCGTTCGGCAAGGTTGCGGGGAAGGGTATCGAGCCCCTCCGCCCGCAAAAGTGTCACGAAATTCTCGTCGACGAGGAGCTTTCGCACCGCCTCGGTCACGAAGATCAATCGATCTCGCGTCGTGTCTGCCTTTTTGATCAGCAGACGCTTCCGATCTACGTCTTCGCGATAGGCGCGTACGAGTGCCTTCGAGATAAGGCCCGTTCACGTCCTTTTCCCGTTTATCTGGATTCCTTTGCCTCTACGTCGTCTCTGTTCGATCAGGCGTTTGGCGGCGATCAGTTTATGGCCGCGCAAAAGCTTTTTCTCGTAGGCTTGTTGCAGGATGATCTGAACTTCTGCCTCGTCGGCCGCGGCGATGTCGACCGCAATGCTGACTGGGATCTGACCAGCCTCGACAGCACGCAACAGGCGATGTTCACTCTTCTCGAGAAGACGAATGACGCCTCTGACATATTCAATCGTGAGACCGGTCTTACGGGCGATTGCAGAGTCGCTATAGCCCCGTTGCTTCAAGCCCTCAATGTCGTGGAGCAAATCGATGGCGCGGTGCTGGCGGCGGGCAAGGTTCTCCACCAGGCTCATCACCAAGCAATCCTCAGTGTCAGCCTCGACGACGAGGGCGGGTATCTCGCGCTGGCCGAGCACTTGATACGCCTCAAGTCGACCCTGGCCGCAGACGAGGTCGTAGCGTGGGCCGTCTGCATCTTCTCGACGGGTGACCGTGATCGGCCTCTTCAGACCGAGTTCGGCGATGTTCTGATGTGATCTGCTTGAAAACCTTCTTATTGCGGACCCGTGGATTGATCACGGTGATGCGTTCGATTGAGATCATTTCGACCGGCTTCAGCTTGGTTCGACTTTTTCATGCAATCTCCAAAAGTTCAACTCGCGCCGCTAAATCGAAAAGGCCGTCAAGAGTTTCAAACCGATAGGCGTCAAGCGAAACCCCATTGTCTTCGGCGAGCCGCAAATGGGGTTTGGTCATGTCGATCCGAGGCAGGAGGTAATAGTCGAGAGGCACCTTTTGCTGGTCCATTCGAACGGCCACGGTAATGTCTGGCCACAGGCCGACGTCGAAGCGGATTTGCCAGCGAAGCGACCCCGCAGCCGTCGCCCCGCATCGCACTACCACGATTGATGCCTTGAACTCGCCGTTGATAGTCAGGAGATCGGTGGCCGGATCTTGCTCCACCCAGCCTCCCACCTTCCTCGATTCCCGCTATCGTGTCAGCGACGATCTGCGGGTGCATGCGGCGCAGCGCGCGATTAATTTCGATGTACCGATAGTCGTGATCCGGCGTGAAACCGACCAGCTCGTAGGCGCGCAGCAAACTGCCGAAGCGACCCTGATAGGCGCTGCTGGAAGGCAAACGTTCGGTTTCGTCGATCACCAGCCCGGAAAGATATCCGCGGTCTTGCAAGAGATGCTGGAGGCCCTCCAGCATTTCTTCGTCGGAGAGCCTGTGCGAGCGCTCACGGATGATCGCCTGCGCTGCGTCAAATAGAGACCGGTCAACGATGGACTCGAATGCACCTTCGGCGCGGATCCACATGTCGGTACTGTTCGAACTCGCTTTTTCTTCAGCTTGAAAGAACCGCGGTTCCAAACGTTGTTGCCGATGTATTTCTCGTTGATCAGGATTTGGTGAACCGTGCCGCGTGTCCACGGCCGCCCAAGATCAGTCATGATGCCCCGTTCGATTCAAGATGTCGGCGATCTCGCGCTCGGTCTTGCCGTCTTAACAAACGAGCGATACATCCAGCGGACCGTTTCCACCTCTTCAGGAGGGCCCGGGATCAGAACCACGCGGTCGGTCTGGATGCTCTTGTGCTCGCCCCGAGTAAGCTCGCTTTTGGTGGCGCCGGCCTGGTCAACAAGCCTGCGGCGCAGCCCATATCCTGGGGGGCCGCCCTGGCGGAAACCGAGCTCGATCAGACGGCACTGGCCGGTGAAGACCTTGACCGAGAGTTCCCGGCTGTATTCGCCCGCCATCGCGCGCTTAACGCCTTTGACGATGGTGGAGACCGGGCTCCCATCGTTCTCGAATTGCTCGGCGCAATACTGCACGCTGATACCAGCGCGCTTGCAGATGTATTCGTAATAGGCGCTCTCATCTGCATCCTGAAATCGACCCCAGCGGCTAATGTCGTAGACGAGGATGGTCGTGAAATCGGCTCTTTTTTGCTGGACGTCTTCGATCAGCTGCTTCAGCCCATTGCGTCCGTCCAGGCTCAGTCCGCTCTTTCCCGCATCGGCATAAGTGCACACGATCTCGATGCCGCGCCGGGCGGCGTATTGCTGCATCGCCTCGGCCTGGTTCTCCGTCGAATATTTCTGATGCTCGGTGGACATCCGGACATACTGCGCGGCCCGCACTGACCTGCCATTTTCGTCGCCACCACGGTCCGTACCGAACTCACGCCCCACTGCTAACCATCCCAATTGCCTTGGAGTATGCGGCCGGCACGAGAAGGACAGTCATGCCCAACGCCGAGGGCTGGGCACAGATCGTCACCTTCCGGTCAACTCCGTATTCGATCCACTATAGCTGCGGAGCATCGGCAGAATGTTGCCGAAAAAGGGCATAGTTTTTCCGAATGGAGAAAATCTTGGGCCCGTACCATGTGGCGGTCGCCTATGCTTTGCGGAACCAGTTGGGCACTACCCATCAGGCCGTCAAAACCGTCATGCGATGGACCGGGGCGGGAGAGCGGACGGTGAAGAATTGGCTCGCAGGGATCAGCGGCCCGAGTGGTCAACACCTCGTCGATCTGATCCGGCATTCCGACGATGTTCTGGAGACTCTCCTGCTCTTGGCCGGACGGCAACAGATCGCGACCACCAAAAAACTCATCGACGCACGCAATAAGCTTGCGGAGACAGTTCGGCAAATCGATGAATTGATGGACGAGACGAGTCGCGCGCAGTAAGGATGCGCATCTAGGTTGCAGCCTTCAAGATGGTTTGGAGGCGCGTTTCCCACTGAGCGTAACAGTCTTTCAGCTCTGCCGCGTAATTGTAGGTCTGATAGACACCAACGATGCCGCCGCGTGTTCCTGAAACGTGATTGAGCGCCGCTTCGGTGTGCTCGATCTTGATGCCCATGCGCTGCCACTGATGCGCGAAAGTGCGGCGTAGATCGTGAAGGGTCCAGGGTTCAATCTGGCATAGTACGTCTAGCGCCATCTTCTGCTTGGACCATCCGCCGAAGACGGTCTCGCCACGCTGCGCGGGGAAAAGGAAATCACTCTCGTTCGGAATGTTGTCGATGACGGCCTGCGCGATCGTTCCTATCGGGAAAGTATGGTCGCGCTTATTCTTGGTGATAGAGCCGGGGAGGGTGCAGCAACCTTCTGCAAAGTAGCTGCGACGAAGCCATGCAATTTCACTCCGTCTCTGGCCGGTGAGAATGCAGAGCTGCACGATAGTACCGAAGGGATATCCGAATTTCTCTGCGGCCCTGTAGGCGGCAGCAAGCTCGGTGTCCGATAGGACGCGATTACGGGACGGACGTTTTATCGTCTGCATCCCCTCGCATGGAGAATGCGCGACATAGTGCCGGCGCTGCGCCCATCGGAAAAAGACCTTGATCGCTACGAGCGCGTGATTCTGCTCCGAGACGGTCTTCTGAAGACGGTCGATCCTGCGATTGATCTCTTGGGGTGTGATCTCATTGACGGGCTTCCTGCCGAAGGTGAAGTGGCGATTCAGAAGACGCGTGTAGTCCCGCACGGTACGAGGCTTGTTCTTGCTCTCACAGATGGTGAGGAAGAGGGTTTTTGCTTCGTCGAAGCTGGGCGCGGCTTCGGGCTTGGCGATGCCAAGTTGCTTCTCAGCAAGGATGGTTTTCGCCCTTGTGCGGGCATCCTTGAGCGGAACAACCCCTACATCCGCGATCTTGATCCGCTGGCGTTCGGGTCCGACGGTGAGCACATAACTCATGCCCCGCCCGCTCACGCGGACGCCGAAACCCTTGAGCGACTTGTCGATGTAAGTTACCTGCTTGCCGGGGGTGGAGCGCAGGCTCCGCAGGGTGACATCGGTGAGAGTTACAATCGGCATGTGGCGCCTTTTCAGTCTCGTTCAGGCTCGCCCTAGGCTCGCAAATCGCGTGAGAAGGGGTGAGAAGCTATGAGTCGCTATGGATGTGCAAAAACGAAGAAAGTTATGGTATTGTAATAGCTTATGTTCTAAATTTCAACGGTATTGGGGCGTAGCCAAGTGGTAAGGCAGCGGATTTTGATTCCGCCATTCCCTGGTTCGAATCCAGGCGCCCCAGCCATTATCTAAGTCATTGATATAGTGGTTATTTTTGTCGTGACGACGCCACCGAATATTGCGCCATTTGGCGGGTATTTTTGACGCACCCTTGAGCGTAATTTGCGCAGAGACGAAGTGAAGGCTTTTTTCCGGCGCGAAGAACGGCAAAAATCTCCACGGCGGCCTTTCGTGGTTGAATTTTTGAGCCTGGTGCAGCGCGATTTTGGCGCTGAACTCGATAGCAGACACGCAAGATCTCTGGGCCGATGGGGATTGTTCTCAGAGTTTGTTTGAGAATGCATTTTAGTGGGTGATCCGTCTGAGGAGAAGACTTCCGAGTGCGACATGGATCATGGCTTTAGAGACATCGATTCGCTGTTCGTAGTCGCGCACGAGGCGGCGCCAGCGGGTCATCCATCCGAAGGTTCGCTCGACGACCCTACGCAGGTCGCTGCGGGACAGCCGATTAAGGTTATGGATGTCGCTGTTCGAACTTGTGCGAGTGCCTCGAGGCCGAGCGACCGTACGCGGTCCGTCTCGGCCTCGATCGTCAGAAGGTCCAATTGGAAATCGCGCCATAGGCTAGACAGCCCGGTAGGCGCTATCCTCATGCTTGGGTTTCGCTTTGGAGGGTTTGCCGGCGACGATACGGTAGATGCGATCGCCATCGGTCTTCTTGAATTCGAGAGTGCGACCGAGCTTCTTGCGCACCACGCCCGCAAAGAAGCCGCGCACCGAATGCTGCCGCCAACTGGTCGCCTTCATTATCGCGGCGATCGTTGCACCAAACCAAATGCATTCCGCTTTAGCGAGACCAATAGAGGATTTAAGAGCGCTTACGATGCGGCGATCTCTGACGCAGGAGGGGTGACTCCACGATATGCCGCAAGCACAATTTCGATTTCGCCGTATTCCTTAAGACTGCCGTGGCTGAGCCACATGGCTTTATTGCAGAATTGGCGCAGCATGTCGTCCTGATGGGCGGCGACCATCATGATTTGCGATCGTTTGACGAGATTTTGCATACGATTATATGCCTTCTGAAAAAATACGCTGTCACCGACGCCAATAATCTCGTCAATAAGCAAGATTTCAGGATCTCGGACGGTAGCGATGGCGAACGCCAGCCGGAGCATCATGCCATTGGAATAAGTGCGGATCGGCACCTTAAGGTAATCACCAAGCTCAGTAAAATCGGCGATGTCGTCGACACTGTTCCTGATCTGGGAGCGCGTCATGCCCCAGACCGTGCCGGCGATCTGGATGTTTTCGAGACCCGTGGCATCCATGCTCATGCCCAGCGTGGCATCAAACATCGGAGAGATATTGCCAATGATGTTCACGGTACCGCTTGTCGGAGGATAGACCCTCGAGACTAGGCGCAGGAGAGTACTCTTGCCTGAGCCGTTATCGCCGACAAGCGCGACGCGGTCGCCGTCATGAGCCTCGAAATTGATGTTCTTGAGCGCATTGACGACAAGGTGCGAGCCGGACTCGGCAAATCGCCCGCCAATTGCGCGGCCGAGCAATGCCTTCTTCAGCGACGCACGGCTGACGTCGAAAATCGGGATATCCACGCTGACGTTTTGTAATGATATTGCGATCAATTCATCCTCGCAAAACTTATACCCAAAACACGATGCGTCGTGATTTGTTCACGAGCAGTGCGGTTGCAAATGCAGATCCGACGATTCCGAGCCCGCCAACGACCAACCAGGAGAGTAGTTCGGGCGCCGTACCAAGCAACGGTGCGCGGACGAGATCAAGCAGGTGATAAGCCGGATTAAGTTGGGCGATATAGGTATCGGGACCGAGCGAAGCGACGGGCCACATGATTGGCGTTGCGAACATCATGATCTGAACAGACGTGCCTACGATCGGAAGCATGTCGCGATATCGGGTGCTCAGAATGGCAAGGACCGTTGCTAGCCAAGTCACGTTGACACAGACCAGGAATAACGCAGGAAAGAAGAGCAGCGTCGCAAAATTCGGCGTCACTCTAAAGACGATAGCTACGGGGATGAAGATCACGATCGTATGCAGAAGAATGATAAAATTCCTCCAGACGACGCGGAGGATATAGATGGAATGTGGCAATTTGATTTGCTTCATGATGCGGCCGCCTTCCTGGAAGGCAAGGCAGCTTTCATTCGTGGTCTGTGAGATGAAGCCCCATAGAGGAATGCCCGCCGCAAGAAACGGGATGTATGTCGCGATGTTAGTGTGAAATAGGCGACTATAGATCACGCCCAAGAGCAAGATGAACACGCCCATGCTGAGGGTGATCCAAAACGGACCAAGAATGGAGCGTCGGTAACGCTGGCGGATGTCGTCCCATCCGAGGATGGTCCAGACCCGCCAGTCCCGGAATCCGGCAAGGACTTCGGCGGATATAGTCTCACCGATGGGATAGATCGGCGCCGCCGCTTCTGGCACCGCAGGCGTCTGAGAGATCAGCATTGGTGTCCCTGTCGGCCGGGCACCTTGGTTTGGGACGTCCTGAATGTTCATCGCATTGCTTTACAGAGGTCTTTCGGAGCGGAGCAGGCATCAGGTGATTGTTGTCGCACGAATCGTCCTCTTACCGTGAAACTCACCAAATCGAAAGGCCACAATAAGGCGCGCCACTTGACCTATGGGCGTATTTCGCAATTAACGGAAAGTTGAATAACATTATCACACGAGATCTCAAGCCATCAATCAAATCCGTGTTTAGGGCATCGCGGGACCTTAGCAAACTCCAGCGCTCTCGGGCTGGTTCAGCCGTACGAAAGAAATTTCAGCCAGAGGTGAAGAAACATAATCTGCGGGAGTGCCAGCGCAGCACATTCGATCCCAGATGGACAGTCAGGCCGTTATTGGTGCCGGATGTTGTAGCCATTGATGAGATTGACGAGTAGCGGGTGACCGCCACAGCGAGATTGATTTCAAGAACGTTCGAGGCGCCGCTCAAATCGCGCATGTCAGGTTAAATAACTTGAAGTGTGGGCAGTGGCACGATGAAGCGGCCGCCCTGATCGCGATACCCGCGGTTTTTTTGCAGAATGGGTTCAACGTATCTCCATGCCATAACGACCACATAATCCGTTTTGCGATCGATGAGCGCCAGAGGAGCCAATACTGGCAAGTGCAGTCCAGGACTGAGCACATTTTGCTTCCGCGCGTATTCGTCGACCAGGTAGTCTAGATATTTCCCCAGGCCAAAATGATAGATCAGTGTGGTGGTGGTGGCCGACGCGCCATAGCCAGCCATCGTTTTGCCCTCGCGTTTGAGCTTTGCGAGTAGGGCGATAAGTTTCTCCTTAGCATCGTCGATTTTCGCTGAGAACGCCTTGAATGTCTCTATCCGGCCGAGACCGTGCCGGTCTTCTTCCGCCAGCAATTTGCCTAGTGCAGTGGAGACCGGGCGAGGCCCGCCGGCCAATTGCACAGTATAGCGGAGCGACCCGCCTTTTGTTGGCACCCGGTGGGCGTCGATCAGCTCCATGCCGTGAAGGCGGAAGAAACTCACCAGCGGCGTGACCGAAAAACTCGATAAGTGTTCATGATAAATAAAGTCGAATACCATGTTCTCGATCAAATCGCCAAGATAATACGACTCGAAAATAAATACACCATCGGGAGCTAACAGGGATCGGATGTTATCGGTGAACTCACCGAGCTCATCCACGTTTGCGAAGATATTGTTGGCAGTGATGATGGTCGCCGCGCCGCATTCTCGCCGAATTCTGTTACTCAGCTCCGCCGTAAAAAACTCCGGAAGCGTCTCGACCCCGGAATCGGTTGCTTCTCGCGCGATCTCGCGGGCGGGATCGACGCCGAGCACGGTCATGCCACGCTCCTTAAAAGGACGTAATAAAGTGCCGTCATTGCTGCCGAGATCGACCACCAATGCACCGGGCGGCGGCTTGATGCGATCGAGTACGCTGTTGGCGTAGCTTCGAAAGTGGTCCACGAGTCCGAGAGAGCTTTTGGTTTCGTAAATGTATTCGACGTAGATCGAATCGGCACGGATCACGTCGCAAAGCTGCGAAAACCCGCAGTCATGGCAAAGATAGAGATCGAGCGGATAAGCCTCCTGGGCTACATCGCGCTGATCCATGGGTACGTAAGCATCCGCCGGCGGTGTCGGCTCGTAATGCAGTGCAACTTCCAGGTTGCGGCTGCCACACAGACGACAGGTCTGGCGCCGGTAGTGGGTCGCGCTCATTTGGTCTCCACTGCGCTTTTCTGGCTTTGACTGCTTCGGCGTATCTGGGCCGCCGCTTTCTCCGGCGGATAGTTGGCCAAAACGCCCATGCTACGCTGCTTCATAGCGTTCATTTGCGCTTCGTCCTGGTCGGCTTGCGAGCCAACTTATGGGGCAAACTCTGCAGTTCTCGCGCCAGCGATTCCTGCCATTGCAGGGATACGCCGCCATCCACGACGATGTCTTGTCCGGTGACGAATGAGGTTTGCTCGCTGCAAAGGCACCCAATCACTTGCGCAACTTCCCGCGCATGTCCAAACCGGCCAAGAGGCGTAATGCGGGAATACAGTTCGGATAACTTCCGATCGCGAAGAAAAAATCGCTTCGATTCCTCCTTGAGGATCGTTCCGGGCGAAACACTGTTGACGCGAATGCCTCGCGCACCGAGCGTTACGGCCCAGTAACGGACCATCTGTTGAAGGGCTGCCTTTGCCAGGTGATAACCGATCGTCAAATGCCCCGCGATCAGCGCCCCGTTAATCGAACTGACGATGACAATTGCTTTATCGCCGGCGGCAAATTGATCCTGCAGCGTTTCGACAATGCTTTTCGTTGCAGTCAGACTGGTGGCTATTTCGCCTTGCCACGAATCTTCCGCTCCCCGATACCGTTGCAAAAACACCAAGTAATTGATTTTACTAGCTGTTTTTATAGTTTTCTTGAGTGCAGCAGCGAGCGCATCCTGATCGCAAACGTCTGCCGACCAATACCGCGCTCGGGAAATGCGATCAGCTTTTCGCTCCGGCAAACGGCGGGCGATGACGGAAACTTTGTGGCCTTGAGAGATAAAGTGCCTGACGACTTCCCGTCCAATACCGCGCGTACCGCCGATAATGAGCGAGTGGGCGGGTTTCATACGGTCGGGGCCGTTGCGGACTGCCTTTGGAAATGCTCGGTCTCTCGCTCCAGCTGCGCCTGATATCGCGGCACCGAAACCGGATCGTTCACGTCGGCCGGAGACCAGGGAGCAAGGACTGTATCCTCGCGTCGGAATGGGCCCTCGGTCGTCTCATGAATGACAAAGGTGTCGGAACGCACAATCCAAGCGTGGTATCGCTCGTGCGGCGTTCGCAAGTAGAACGGAAGACCGGTCGATGGGTCGCCCACGGGAATCACATCCGTGATCTTGCCCGCTTCGTCGAACAGCAAAAAGTCGGCTTTGCCTTCCAGCACATCTACCGATTCATCCTTGCCCAGATGCTTGCTGGCGGCAAGGTACGAGCCTTTCGAGAACATGATGAACATTTCCTGGAATCGATCGTCGACGCCGTGGTGCATGCAGACTCGAACGCGCCGGCGCGACGATTCCGGTAAGGCCTTTCGCAGGAATTCCAATTCCGCCCGGCCAAATCTACCAATCGTTTCGTCGGACAGGTACACTTCTGGGCTCTGGCGCGTCATCAAGAGTACCGTGCGTTTATCGCCGGCCTTATGTGCCACTTCAGCCTCAAGCCGTTCGCTGAATGCCTTCACGCCTGGCGCATCGGTCTCTTCCGGCGCCCACGGTGCGAATATTGTGGTGCTGTCCTTGCGAAACGGGCCGCTAAGACCTTCATGGATCGTCAAACGATCGGAACGGATGAGCACGGTATGGTAGGTGTCGCGCGGCACGCGACAATAGAATGGTCGGCCCGACGCGAGATCGCCTAACTTCAGGACATCGGTGACTTTGCCCAGTTGGTCGAAGAACACAAAGTCGGCTGATCCGCCGAGAATGTGAAGCGACTCCTCTTTGGGGTGCTTATTCGGGCGCATATAGGTACAATCGGTGTAGACAACGAACATTTCATGCAGCCCGTCGTCCGGGCCCTTGTGCGCACATAGACGCGTGCGCTGCCGTGTCGAGAATTGAACATTATTTTGGAGAAAATTTATTTCTTCGGGTCCGACGGACACTATGGATTGGTCGGCAAAGTAAACCTCTGGATTGATGCGCTTAACCTGGATCATTTCGGAATTTCCCGCGGCGTAACGCAAAGCGCCAACAAGTACTGCGCCATCGGGTAATACCCGGTATGAACGACTTCGTCGTTCATCGAAAACATAAAGACGTTGCGGAAGTATCGCTCCATCAACTGTCGAAATGTCGGTTCATCCTTGCAATTGACGTGACCCGCCTTGCTGGCGTGAGACGCATAAGCTTGCGACTGCAATGACGGCATGCCCAGAATGACCACCGCATCCGGAGTCAGCGATTTCAGAAGGTTCGTAATGAATTTATCTTCGACATCGGGTTGAATGTGCTCCAGTACATCCAACGAATAGGCGGCGTCGAAAACTCCTTTTACCTGGCCTTCGAGCATGTCGTGAACATGGCATACGAATTTCCAGGCTGGGTCCATCCGCTCATTCACGTCTTTGACAAAGACCGGATCAAAGTCGACAGCATGGACCGATTCGACGGTCTGCATTACCATGCGGGTGCCGAACGCGTCGCCGCAACCAACCTCCAGCACGCTCTTTTTGCCGGATAAAATCTTGGCAACAAACTTATAGCGCGACAGCAGGAACAGCAGGCGGCGCGGATCCTCGCGCCAGGAGGCGTTCGTCATCAGTCCCAATTTGGTGCGACCATACTCTGCGTCGTGCGATATCTGGAACTGATATTGCGGTTCCCGCGTCCTTTCGTCGGAGCCGGCCATCGTTTTCCCTACCTCGCCACACAACGATCATACCCGGCCGCCGATAAAGTGGCCCTTTTCTCGTCGCGACAATATTTTCTAGCATCCGTGAGCGGAACGCTCAATGAGTATCGCAATTGCGCTACGGAATACCGCGATTGGCGTTTGTCTCGCGCAATATGGACGCGATGTAGGCCTTGCCATTTTCCAAATCGCCGAAATCGGGGGCCCAACTCGCGAATTCGCGATCGTGTAACGTGAATGGACCCGTGGTGTTTTCCAGGAAGACCAAAAGGTCGCTTTCGATTGCGAGGCTGTGAAACTGCCGAGGTGGCATCCGGTAGAAGAAGGGCCGGCCAGAGGTCGGCGGCCCCATTTTTAAGGTCTTCTCTACCGTTCCATTCTCGTTGAACAGGATCATCTCGGCTGATCCTTCAAGAACAACCAATGTTTCCGACTTGTTCAAGTGTCGATGTGGCGCGACATATGTGTCGCGATGGCTAGCGATCAGCATATCGTGTTGTTCGGAGTCTGGAGATAAATGGGCGCAAAACCGCGCGCGGCGAAGCGGAGACTTCAGTGCGGCTCCTTTTAAAAACTCGATAACTTTTGCATCGACTAAGGGCAGGGAGTAGCGCGAATAATAAATGCCGTCGGCGACCTCGGCGAGATCGTCTAGCTCAAGAACCTTCAATCCGGGCACATTTTGACCCGCGTTTTTGCTCTTTGCTGATGCTATAAAGGCTGAGACCAATTCCGAAACGTCTGGTACCACAATGCCAAACCGTTCGCGGAGATACGTGCTGTCGAGGGACGTGTATCGTGCAGTGGATCCTTCCGGCATGCCTTCGGAGAATGCAGTTATCGGCTCAATTAAGCCGGAACGTGCACCGTATTCTTTAGCGATATGGTGGGCGATTTCGACGTAGGTGACGTCGCGCGGACCAGAAAGCTGAAAGACCCCCGATAATTTATCATTTAACAGCGCGGCAATGGCCGCGCTGGCTAACTCGATGGGAACGGGGGCTGCATTCATGTCTGCGAAAGCTTGAATAGATTCGCCGCGCAGTAACGCGTTGGTCCAGTTGTGGAGCAATTCATTGGTCGGGGCGAAAATCTTCGATAATCGCAATATACCAATCTTTGCTCCCTTTGCCATTCGATCGCGAATGGCTGTTTCGACGGCGACCTTCTGACGGCCGTACTCGCTCACTGGGCAAGTGGCGGAGTCTGCAGGAACATTTGGAGTGTTGCCATCAAAAACTTGATTAGACGACAAATAGAGAACGTAGATGCCGTGCGAAATCAACTTGTCGATGAGCTGAAGCGTCTGCGTCACATTTATGAAAGCAGTGCCCGCAGGATCGGCCTCACAATCGCGCAGCCGGGCAACCGCTACAAATATGCAAGCCGAATCTACGGCCTCTTCTGCTTGCCAATCGTCCAACGAACGCGAGATATCAAAGAACGGCCGATCCGGCGATACCATCGCGGGCCGACGCGTCGTCGCTTTGACCGCGGAGCCACGATCGCGAAGGTGGCGACAGGTCGCTGCGCCGAGTCCGGAGTCACCGCCGATGAGAAGATACATTTCCGTCAGGCGTCCCGTCTCATATGTGGCGCGTAGTCAGATCACTCAACCGCAATCCTGAGCCGAAGGCGGGCCATTTCACTCTGCATTTCCCGGTCACAAATCCAAAATGGCCGTTTCCCGCCTCATTCACTTCCGCCAGCAGCGCACGAGCTTTTATTTAGCAGCGCTTGTGGGGCCAGACAACCGAAAGACGACGATCCGGCTTGTCTGCGTCTTCCACGGCAATAAGTGCGGCTATGGCCTACAGATCGGGATTCCGGACTGTCAGCACGCCATCATTGGTTTCAAAATTGCCGAGGGTGCTCTCATACTTGGAATTTGGCTTAAAGCTGAAGACGATTTCCCATCCATTATCGGCAAAAAGGCTGTGGAGCGCCATGTGGACGTCCAAGCCATGGGTGCCAATATGGATTCGACGGACTTTTCGGCGCAGCAGCTCGATGAATGGGGGGAAGACCAAAATCTCTGACTGTTGAATGTCTGACTTTAAGAGATCCACCATCTGGAAGGGGCCCAACAGCTCATTCAACGTGATGGAACTCAGAAGTTGAATTTCCGCAGGAAAGTCGTGATCCGCCACGAGATCCTTCTTCAGCCCGGTCGTGTTCTTTATCAGCAGATTGCGCAGGGCGTCCGCCGCCATCCCCCGCTCGATGAATTCCTCGGCGTACTGCAAGCGCGCAGGCCTCTCATTGGTAGAGTAACAATTGTTCGCGCCAACGCCGGGTCCGCCAACAGGGAAGAACACAGGTTCAACTTTGTCGCTGATCGCCAAAGGTACGATCCATTGCCGGTCTGGATCGATCTCATTATTGCGCATGTGCCGTCTAATCCATTCCAGATTGCCTGGGACCGGCTCGACCGCAACGAGCTTGCAGGGCATCGGATTTACAGTTTGCAGCGCTCGATAGGCTCCCACCGCCTGTGCGCCGTAATTGGCTCCAAGTGTTATCATGACGTAGCGGTCGCGTGCCTCACGGGCCGACACCACCCAGTCGACGGCTTCGAACCAGGCTTCGGCATCGGCCGGGGTTTTCGCATTGGCAAGGCGTGGAATAATGGTTTTCTTGTAGTCCCCGCCAACCGCGTCAGCGTCGAAATGCGGATCGGTAAACAGCATTGGATGAAACTCGATATCGATCAACGTGCCGAGAAAGTCCACGATGAACTTCGGAGGAACGTGACCGCTCCAGGGCTTAATACCTTTAAAGACTTTTTGGTACACCTCGAGTTCGTCTGAGCGCGTTTTGAGCTTGGCCGCTCCGGCAGAGCGACCGATTTTGTTGTCTTGAGGTCCGAGCGTGGCGCGGCCCCTTCGATCCACAGGCGGCGCCGGCGCAGGGTGAGGCGCGATGTGTCGGACCTGTCAAGTCTCCGGGCGATCTGACTGATCTTACCATCGCTCTTGGCAATACTCCCGTCAGAATTGCCGGAAAGACCTTCGATTCCTTTGATGAGGTCCGTCATCTTTTGGTTAATCAAAGCAGACTGGTTTTGCATCCCCTCAATAAGCTTGTCGAATTTTGTGCTGAGAAGCCGCGATTGGTTGTCAAGACCAGTAGCTACTTTTTCGAGTTTGGCATTGAGAAGGCCAGTTTGATTTTTAATGCCTTCGTTGATCTCCAGGAGCCGCTGCTTGATAAGTTGAGACTGATTGTCAAGCGCCTCATTCCCGAGCTTGGAATTGAGAAGATCGGATTGATTTTTGATGACCCTCGATCAGCTCCAAGAGGCGCTGATTGATAAGTTGAGACTGATTGTCGAGCCCCTCATTTCCAAGTTTGGCATTGAGAAGCTCCGATTGACTCTTGGTGCCTTCGATCAACTCCAAGAGCCGCTGATTGATAAGTTGAGACAGATTGTCGAACGCCTCACTCCCTAGCTTGGAATTGAGAAGACTGGTTTGATTTTTGGTACCTTCGATCAGCTCCAAGAGACGCTGATTGATAAGTTGAGACTGATTGTCAAGCGCCTCATTCCCGAGCTTGGCATTGAGAAGATCGGATTGATTTTTGAGACCCTCGATCAACTCCAACAATCGCTGGTTGAGTCGAGCGTCGCCCGGCCCTCGTACCTATATGCCTCATAAACTCGAATATATTCATATATCCATCTTCTCGGACTGACTATCGTCGTCAGGGGAACTTACTCGCCGACTTGACGAGCGTCAATTGAAAATGCCCAGACGGCGCAAAGGAATGAAACTCATCAGGCAATGGGGAAATCTAACCGGATAAAACAAAAACTCCTCATAGGTCGGGGTTCCGGACGGTCAAGATGCCATCATTTAGCTCGAACCGGCCTAGCGCACATTCGTGCTGTGCATTGGGCTCGAAGCTGAACACGATATCCCATCCGCTGTCGGCGAACAATTTCTCCAGAGATGCGTGCACGTCCTTGCCGTGTGTACCAATGTGGATACGCCGAACTTTTTTTCGCAGGACGTCAATGAAAGGTGGAAACACAACGATTTCAGATTGCTGAATGTCCGCTTCGATGAAATCGACACGGTCGAACGGCCCGAGGAGATCTTCCAGCGTGAGGGCGCTGACGACTTTGATCTCCATCATATAGGGTTGGCCCGGGAGCGCAGCCTGAGTAATGCCGGTTGTGTTGTCGAGCGAGGAGTTTTCGCAGCGTTGTATTCGGATCGCCGTCGCGGATAACGAGGTCGGCATATATCCGGCGCGATTCAGGCGAGTTTGTTGCGATGCAATTGTTGGCTCCGGTGCCGGGCGCTCCGACAGGAAAGAGGACAGGTGCGGGGCTATCGCTGATCGCCATGGGCACGAGCCAGTGCGCATTGGGATCGATTCCATTGTCGCGCATGTGCTCCGAAATCCACGCATAGTTTTCCGGCTCGGCTTCCAAAGCGACGAGGGTAGAGGGCATAGGATTGACAAGCTGCAGCATGCGATGGGCACCGACGAGTTGCGCCCCGTAATGGGCGCCCAAGCTTATCACAACGAAACGCTCGCGCGCTTCCTGCGCCGCAGCCAGCCAATTGATCGCCTCGAACCATCCCTCGCCGTTTTCACCGTTACCGAGGGTCGGCAGACTGGTCGTCACATGTCCTCCGCCCACCGACGAATAATCGAGGCCTAGCATTGGTCGAAACTTGATGTCGGTGAGAATTCCCAGAAAATCTGCCAGATAGCCTTGCGGAACATGTCCGCTCCAGGGCGTCAGGCCGTCGAAGGCGGTCAGATAATCAATCATCTCATTCATAAGATTTCCCGGCGAGGTTGGCAGCTCAGCAAGCGAATGTGCGCTTACCCCAAGGCTAGGCACTTTCGAACTCAATCTCTACAGCTGTGCCGTAAGGGCGTTACGGACAGGGCAGGTATTTGACTCGCTGGATCGCCGGCAATGGAACCACCAGCCGCTCCAATGCACCAACGATCACCATATTTACCAGGATCAATGTTGTCCAAACGCACCATAATGGAATAACTCTTTGTATCGGACCAGTACAGATAGTTATATGCACAGCTCTGAGGGTGTGGGTCTTTGGGTATTGCAGTAATATAATTCGGGATCAGCGCGTCGGACAAATTACCGACGTTGTTATAGGGTGACTGGCAATCGATCGCTGCCGGCGTTGCGGGATAAACGGCGTGGTCCTTAAAGTAACCTTCAAGCGCTTTCTGAAGATTTTGCATATCGCTCAATCGTTGTTCGTCTGGTGACCGTTGTGCGCCCAGCGGTGTGCCCCAATAATTCAGTGCGACCGTAGTGATCAAAAACGAAGCGACTGCGATGAAGAGCCCGCCAGTCAGCACCAGCATTTTTCGGCCAAGCGGGGTTAGCATTGCGGATTGCTTCCCAACCAAGGCAGGATTGATTACGGATAGTTCACAGGGCCCGTCGCCGTAATCTTATCTTGCCAGATCAAGTTCCTGTACGACGAGACGTTTGTCCAAACGTCACGCCTATAGGCAAGCGTCGAGCCCTCCGTCAACCTTCTCGTCTCCGGTGACCATCGCAGCAAGATCGTTTGCCGATTGGCTTATTGTTTTGCCGGTCCATCGCTTTTCGGCGGGCAGCTCAGATTTAGGATGCTGCCCAACCCAGCTTCCGCCGGCAGGTCGCTTCGTACGACAGTCGCGTCAGGTGCGCAGGAATACGAAGCAATAAAGTCCTTGCCGCATTTGGGGGCCGGGTCGCCGATATGATCCACGTCGACCTTATAGGCACAGTCGGTCTTGCCATTGCAGCTTGACGCCAGATCTTTGGTCACGTTGCCCTGTGCGGCGCCGCAATTGCCGCCGTAGGTGGCCGAACGGATGTTTAGACCCGAAATCGGCTCCGGCGCAGTTGCGGCAGTCTCAGTTGCTTCACGCCCCTTCGGTGAGCAGCTTAGATTGAGGATGCTGCCCAACCCAGCCTCGGCCGGCAGGCCCTTGTTGAGGATTGTCGCGTCGGGTGCGCAGGAATACGAAGCAACGTAGTCCTTGCCGCATTTGGGGGCCGGGTCGCCAATATGATCCACGTCGACCTTATAGGCACAGTCGGTCTTGCCATTGCAGCTTGACGCCAGATCCTTGGTCACGTTGCCCTGTGCGGCGCCGCAATTGCCGCCGTAGGTGGCCGAACGGATGTTTAGACCCGAGGTCTCCTCCGGTGCAGTTGCGGCAGCCTCAGTTGCTTCACGCCCTTTCGGTGAGCAGCTCAGATTTAGGATGCTGCCCAACCCAGCCTCCGCCGGCAGGTCGCTTCGTACGACAGTCGCACCAGGTTCGCAGGAATAAGAAGCAATTAGTCCTTGCCGCATTTGGGTGCCGGATCGCCGAGATGATTCACGTCGACCTTATAGGTGCAGTCGGTCTTGCCGTTGCAGCTCGATACCAGATCCTTGGTCACGTTGCCCTGCGCGGCGCCGCAATTGCCGCCATAGGTCGCCGAGCGGATGTTCAGACCCGAGGTCGGCTCCGGCGCAGTTGCCGCAGACTCGTCGCTTCGCGCCCTTTCGGCGGGCAGCTCAGATTTAGGATGCTGCCTAACCCAGCCTCTGCCGGCAGGTCGCTTCGTACGACTGTCGCATCAGGCGCGCAGGAATACGAAGCAATAAAGTCCTTGCTGCATTTGGGCGCCGGATCGCCGAGATGATTTACATCGACCTTATAGGCGCAGTCGGTCTTGCCGTTGCAGCTCGACAGCCAGATCCTTGGTCACGTTGCCCTGTGCGGCGCCGCAATTGCCGCCGTAGGTGGCCGAACGGATGTTCAGACCCGAAGTTGGCTCCGGCGCGCGTCAAAACGGATGTTGCGTCTCGACCTTCGGCTGAGTTAGTCAGCATGAACACCGTCCACCAAGTGAGACCGGCGATTGCGACGCTAACACTTAATATTGCAAGCGGAAGCGCGGTAAGGCGTCGCCAGAAATCGAAGATCCGCAGGGAGCGCGCCGTATCAGTCAATCGGTTCACCACGTTGATGCCAAGCTTCGGGCAAGAATGATACCGAGTCAATACTTTATGCACACTAGACCCAGGCCCGCGATTAGGATCGCTTGCAAATCGGTCATTTGACGATAACGAAAATCCGGCTCAGCAAATAAGCATGTCACAGCAGCATTGTAGCCGAATAGTAGCGACGCGATGACGATACTCGCCATCAAGCCGCCAGGAATTGCAATGGCCTGTTTTGACGCGAACTCAGTCGAAGGCAGAACCCCAAACCGTCGTCCGACGAAAAAGCAAAATGCAAAAACTGCGGTTAACCACGCTATGGACATCAGACTCCCGATAGTCGCAACTGAATCCCTATAATATTGCAACCACATCCCCTGGACCTCCACGAATATCCTGCGGACCTGCGGCGGCTGGAAAGAGAGAGAGTCGAAATTCAATTCGCGAACGGCTCTTGCTGGCAGAGTATCCGCGGTTACAACTTGACCAGATGCCGGGATAAAAAAAAGACCTTCCGGAGCCGAACGGATTGAGGTTGTATCGCGAGTGCTTGTAACCAGGATTGAAAACAAAATGCAAAAAATTTCGGACGAAATATTTCAAAATTAAATTCGGGTAAGCTCGCCAAATTTCGAAGGTCGCCCCCAATATGACCCGATCATCACTGGCTCCAGAAAGAAGAATAGTAATATTCCCAATTGGCATGTGTGAGTACGCGGTCAATAACTTGGTCGGTTGTGAACGGAAAAATTTCTGTTTCTGCAAACTGCGTGACTTCTCCGGCTGGAATCACGCTTTATGTATTGCCCTTATATGTACTCGGAATCCCTAGGATCGGGCTGCAGTTTTTTGCGTAAATTTTCCACGGCAAATGAGAAATCGGGTCCGATACTTTCCGGCGACAGATCGATTCCGTAATCAAAGGAACTGACATATGGATCGTAAAAGACCTGCTCGCCAGTATAGCTCGGGGTAGCTTGTAAATCCTTCATATCGAAAATTGCGTACCGATGCCATGCATAGCCGGCAAGGAAAAGCCCGAAAATTAATACACAGGCGACGTAATGGCGAAGGTTTCCGCGGGCTGCGAAATAGCTGACGCCGAGAAAAATCGGAAAAAGGGCATTGCCCGCAGGTCTGGTGACCGATGCGCAAATCGCCACGAGGGTGAATAAATACAGAAAGCGTATTTGCTTGGTCTGCACGAAGAGCATCAATACGCTCAATGTCAAGATCGAGAAGAAGATATACGTTTGGTCGTGATGAATCATCTTCATGAAAAAAATGGGATTGAGACTGACGATACTCGTGAGCCCCGTGTAAAATGCGCACGATGGAGAAAGGCGCCGTAATGCTTCGATAGATCAATAGCGGCAAGCTGATTGCAAACGCAGCTTGAATTAAGAAAACACCAATAAAGGAGTGCGAAAGCAGGTAGCCGCTGAGTATGATGATTAAGGGATATCCCGCATCTCGTTGAGCTGCATCGGGATATAACACAGTACCGTGAACGATCGCGTCCGCGTAATCAATAAATTGGACGGCGCCTCCCGGGAACCACGCGTCACCGGTGAACAGAAAAAATATTGTAACCACTGCGCCGACAATAGCCAATTTGGCGGCGTCTGCGCGAGTGGTCCCGCTCGGAAAAAAAAGCATGACGGGCGCGAGCAGCAGCGAAGCTGTGAATGCGCTTTTACGGTACTGGATCGAAGATTCTGATGCGTCAGGCATTCGCGCGGCTATGATCGTATATGGCCTTGGTCAGGGAATCAAAACGTCGTTCCAAGTTGGTGGCGGAATAGTTCACGGAGGGGGAGACGATGATTTGATGCAACGAGAAGGTGCTGAAGTCAACATTTTTAGCACACATCCAAAGCGGACAAGATGCAAGCGGTGGACCTGCAGGCGCCTCGCGGAGAGAGCGCCCTCATCGGCGAGAGGCTGTCGATCGTCGTGGATGTTCGTCCTTGCCGTGTGACCGGCGGCGTTCGTTGGAGGGCTACTTTTGTGGCGCGGCTTACGGCGCCTCAGCTCGCAATAATGGCTTGATGATACTCTATGCCGGAAAACACCGCGCCGTGACTCGCCAGCAATCCTATCGCCTGCGATAGACTTGGTTCGCAACCCGGCGAATACAAATGTCAAGTAGCGTGTGGCAGATCGACAGCACGTTCTTGAACGTCAATGCCGTCGACTTGCCGCCTTTTTGCTCCACGGCGAAGACGGGCACTTCCTTGAAGGTAAAGCCCTGTTCGAGCAGCAAGCAGATGATATCGGCCTGAAAGCCGAACCCCCGCGTGTTCGAATGCCAGCGCATCACATTGTAACGCAGATGCACTGGGAGGCCGTTGTAATAATTCAAGTGAAATCCGCTGATGAGATTGACGAGCCCGGTGTAGGCGTTTGACAGGAAACCGCGATGCCAGCCGCGGCCTTCGTTGGTTACATAGTAAGGGATAATGATATCTGCCGTTCCGATCTCCTTGAAGACCTTGATCATGGTACTCTTCGGTTCGGATGCGTCACCGCAGATGATGCGATAATATTTTCCCTTTCCGATAAAAGCGCCGTCGATAAAGTTTTGTGCCCACCCGATATTCACTTTGTTGCGGCGAAACAATATGCGTTCGGCGGGATTAGCCCGAAGGTACTTCTCGACGAGATCGGCAGATCCGTCCTGCGAGCAGTCATCAATCACGATTATTTCATAAGTAAAATTGAGTTCAGCCAATGCGGCACGAAGCGTATCGAGCGTTCTTATTATGTAAGGCTTTTCGTTGTAGCACGACACGAATATTGTGAGATCAAGTGGGCAGTCGCGTTCCGGCGCAAGTATGCTTTGGTTGGTATGCAGTTCTGCGGCTGCCGAAGTCATCACCATTTCCGCGGCAAATCGTGGCGGATAATCCATCGGTTCATCAACCAATTGAATTGATGCGCACTGCGGCCTGCTGGCGAGCGAAGCCGAGATAGGTGTACTTTATATTGTGAGCAGTGATGAATTCCTGGAACGCCTTGAATTGGTGCTGCTCCCAATTCGGATAATTGAAGTATTCGTCGAATAGGATAATGGTCCCCGGCACGATGCGCGGTGCCGTCAACTCGAAAACGGTCTTGGTCGAGCTGTAGAGGTCGCAGTCGAGATGCATGAAAGCGACTGGGCCGGGATGATCATCAAGCCATTTCGGCAGGCTTGCGTCGAAATAGCCGCGGTGCAGCAGGACATTGTCCGGCACACGCGGCAATCGTCCGCCGCGATCAAAGGTCTTGCCGCCGAGATTGAAGCCGGACCATGCCTCCGGCAATCCCTCAAAGCTGTCGAAACCGTGAATAGTTCGCTTGCCGATATGCCGTGCTATGAACCGAATCGTGCCGCCGTTGAAAACGCCGAATTCGAGATAATGTCCTTCAATGGCGGTGGCCGTTAGCGCGTATTCGATCAGTTCGCGCTGGCTATCGAGCCCGAGTGCATCCGGCATGGAGCGCTCGATGTAGTCAACGGTTCGTTGCAGCGCGCGCAACGCACGTTCGCGGGCCGGATGAATACGTCCGACGTCCGACAGCTGATAGATGCCGCATACGACTTTGTATAAGACGTACTTCAATCGGAAATCGGTGACGAGCATAGCAAATAAAGGTCAGTGGGGTTCGGCAGCGGTCAAGCCGTACATATCGACTGTGCACAGCGCGTTCCAAAAACGGCTTGCCTCGATCCAGGGCTCGATTGGCTTGAGGGATCGGTAAATAAAACCTGGAGTGAAGTTGGGGAATAGGTTCAACCTCCGCTGGATTGCAGTCCGCCAGCCGGCTGCTTTGAATATGGCAATCAATTGCTTGGTGCGGAAACTGTCTTCGCCAGCATCCCGATATGTCGGCGTGAATTCGAGCGCCTTTCGCATCAGATGGTTGCCATTCGGCTCCAGCACGATCATTTTGCCGGTTCGGCGTGCCAAAGCCTCAACGAGATGAGGCGTAGCCTGCTTGACGTGATGCAAGATGCCAATCAGGAAAGCTGCGTCATAACGTGGGAGCGAATCGTAATCGAACGTCACCAGATCGATTGCCCTATATGTTGCGTTTGCTCGCGCTTCAGTCTGCGCCCGGTGAATTGCCGGCTCAGATTTGTCGATACCATTCACAGCGCGGTAACGAGCAGCAAGCATCTGATTAGCAAAAGCGCCATCGCCGCATCCGACATCGAGCACACTGCCGTCGGGCGGAACACCCAGCGCATCGGCAATTTCAATCGCTATTCGCCACAGCCGGATGCGAGAGTGTGCCTCGACATCGGAACTGCGGTACATCGCCTGGCCGTAGCCTTGCTCGCCGGCCCGATCCCAATAGGTGTCTGGTTTGTTTTGGACGTAATTGCCTGTCATTGGCTGTCTCCGAATGGGTGATCTCAAGCACGGAAAGGTTCCTGTCGCAAGCTGCGTTCGCGCCAAGGAGAGCCGGAATCGACTGCCATGAACCGTCATGCATCCCTCACGCTGTACCATTGTCTGCGGCTTGGTGCCTTTGACCGCGGACACAGGACCGATTAAACCTTACCATTCGCGCGGAGCGGGGGGCGGTCGTAGACGTCCCGAAGATCGCAAAATGGTGCGCTAGGTGGTTCGGTCGGGCGGGTCCCATGGAAGCCAGCCCGGCGAGTTCCACCGTAGGCACTACCACTGACAAGGCCGTCAAGGCTTTGAAGAAGCGTCTTAGGGCCCTGCCGTGGTTTTCAGTTCCCCGATCTTTCTTTTTGCATTCTTGCCTTTGACCCTCGCAATGTGGTTTGCGACGGGACGTAATAAATCCGTTCTTCTGGCAGCTAGTTTTATTTTCTACGGATGGGGCGAGCCTTACTTAGTCTTCCTGCTGCTGTTCGTCATCGGTTTCAATTATTGGATTGGCGAATTCGTCGGGCACGCGCGTAAATACCGAAATTGGATTTTCGTCTTCGGGCTGGCCGTTGACATCTTGTTACTCGTCAATTTCAAATATGCAGCCTTTCTCGCCGAAAACGTCAACGTATTGCTGTTATTGAAGGGTTTCCGGCCAGTTGCCGTGCCGCACATTCCGCTCCCGCTTGGAATTTCATTTTTCACATTTCAGGCTTTGGCGTATCTGATCGATATTTATCGTGGCCAAATTGCGCCGGCCCACTCGCTCTATCGATATGCGTTGTTCAAGTCGTTCTTCCCTCAGCTGATCGCCGGACCGATTGTGCGGTACCAGCAAGTAGAACGTGATTTTGCGGCCGACCTGGCCAGCATTGACCTCTTCGCCAGCGGCGTCCGACGGTTTACCATCGGGCTCGCCAAGAAGGTCGTGATCGCTGACACTGTCGGTGCGGCCGTTGACCGCCTGTTCGAGCTTCCGCCTAGCGAACTCGTCATGACGACCGCATGGACCGGAGCGCTATTGTTTGCACTGCAAATTTATTTCGATTTTTCCGGCTACTCGGACATGGCTATCGGTCTGGGTCGGATGTTCGGCATCCATTTACCCGAGAATTTCAATTATCCCTATGTTGCGCAGTCGATGCAGGATTTTTGGCGGCGGTGGCATATAACGCTTTCCACTTGGTTCCGCGATTATGTATATTTTCCCCTAGGCGGGAACCGTAAGGGACGGCTGCGCACCTATTTGAATCTTGCCCTTGTCTTTGCGCTGTGCGGCTTGTGGCATGGAGCGACGTGGAGCTTTGTTGTTTGGGGGCTTTACAACGGAGTGTTTTTGGCACTGGAGCGCGGCTGGCTGGGCAACGCGCTTGACAGACTGCCGGCGGCTCTCCGCCACGCCTACTTGATTGTCATAGTCCTGATTGGATGGGTCATATTCAGGGCCCCGGACCTGACCTATGCACTCCAAATGATTGGCGCAATGTTCGGGATTCACGGATGGGACAGTTTGTACTACCCAACGGCATTCTACGTCGACGATTTCGTCGCATCCGTAGCGGCTCTCGGCATAATTTGCGCAATGCCTTGGAAGCTTGTTATTGGAGGCCTGTCGCCGGCTTCGCAATTGAATCTTTCACGTTACGGCGAAGCGATCTCGCTTGCTGCCTTGCTTGTCGCCTCGGGAGCATTCATCGCGGGTGAGACGCATCATGCATTCATTTATTTCCGCTTTTAATGAGGGGCACTGCGATCGTAAATGCCGGAAATTCCGAAAATAGCCGTGCCCGCTACCCCTCGGCTCATAATTTCAATATTTATCGCCGCACTTTTTGTTCCCGGTCTATTCGGACTGCTGGGATTTGACGTCCTGCCGGGCTTTACCGAAAATCGAACGCTTGCAAAATTCCCGTCCGGGGAGTTCAGGAATCTGGACTTTCGCAGCTTCAGCAACAAACTTGATGCGTTCGCGAACGATCATTTTGGGTTCCGGCCGATTTTGATCCACACTATCGGCAGGTTGAAGCTGGCGCTGCATGCATCATCGAGTCCCTTTGTTATCATCGGCAGCGATGGTTGGCTTTTCAGCGGTGGTTGGGCTGGCGCTGGCGGCTTCGGCGCGGTCTTCGGACCGTGGTGGGATTGGGATGAGGATCGCGGAACGGTTCAAACCGATACAAAGGTTTTGGAAACGTGGCGCGCCACGATCATCCAGCGGGCGTCTTGGATGAGTGAACGCGGAACGCACTTTCTTTTCGCGATCGCGCCGATAAAAGAGACGATCTATCCCGAGTTTTTGCCTAGCTGGCTGCAACGCTCCGGACAACAGACCCGGCTGAAGCAATTTACCGACGCGATGAATGACTCGGGCGTCGATGTCCTCGATCTTGCACCGGCGTTACTGCAAGCAAAACAGATTGGGCAAAATTTATATTATAAGGGCGACACGCATTGGAATAACCTCGGCGCCCTTTACGCGGCGGTGGCGATCGTCAATCACCTTCATCAGGAAGTGCCAAGCGTCCCTGGCGCTTCGGTCAGCAATTACACCGTCGTACCAGCACAAGTCACAAGCAGCCCCGATCTCGCATTGCAGCTTGGGATAACGATGACGGATACCGAGTTCGACGTCGGTCCGCGAGGCGGGTGGACAACGAAGGAGGAGACCACCGTAAAGGACGGTTTAACGGAGCAGTTTATTTACACCAAAGACGATCCGGCACTTCCGACCCTGCTGGCTTATACGGACAGTTTTGGTTATGCATTGCGGCGTCCGATTGCCGAACATTTTCGCAGGGCCGTTTTTGTAAATTGGTGGCCCGACCGAGGAAGTGTCGAAGAAACATTCCCCCTCGGCCTCATCGAACAGGAGCGGCCAGACGTATTTCTCGATCTCCGGTTCGAACGCGGCATATTGGGCCCAATCTCGACCTGGCCCGACACCGTATTGTCGGACATGAATAACCAACCGGCTAAACCCGGCGAGCCGGCCATACAAGTCAACACGGCTACGTTCGGTGGATGCGGTTCGCCGCAAGGCAACTTGACTGAACAATTGGCGAAGATGTGCAATGGCAAATTGAAATGCCAGATGCCCATCAATGTGAGGGAGATTACGGACCCGGCGCCGGGCTGCGGAAAAACTGTAGTCGCGGATTATGTCTGCACAGGCGAGAAAGGCGGTTCCAAGACGACGGGCCTGCCGACGGGAAACGGCCTGCTTACGCTGTCTTGCGCTGAATAACGAAGGGCGATCGCGCGTGCCGCCGCGCTACTAAGCTAAAGATCCAATTCGGGCGACACAAACTCGATACGTTGGTCGAAGCGGCAAAAAGCCGATCTATCTGCGAAGGCGATAGTGACATTCTTTGGCGCGATACCAGTGGCAACGGCGCATTCGACCTTCTCTAGCGACTGAGTGGTGGGCAACATGCCGACGTCCTGGACCATTGCCGAGACAGGCAATTGCAGCGGTAGCACAAGCGATATCCAGTGGACCGATAGCAGCGGGGACGTGGGCGGCTGGTTCATGAACGGCACAACGGTGTCCTCGGACGTTACGTAAGGCAACGTCGGCACCGGTCAGATCGTCCAGTCGCTCAACTCCGACTAGCGCAATGCACTGGCGTGACGATTCCTGTTCAAGTGTGCTGGAGCGATTGACGCAGCAGTCTGATCGGGCCGCGTCGGCGTGCGCTTCGGCAACAGCCATTCCGGATGCGACCAGCAAACTCACCGATACTCACGACTTCAACGGCGACGGCAAGAGCGGCATTGCCTGGCGCAATTCCGATGCGGATGTCAGGATCTTTTTGATGAACGGCACGATGCTGGAACACAAATCTTACAGGCCCCAGATTTCATCAACGTTCCCAACGGCTGGGCGATCCAAGGCGCCAATGCCGACTGATTTGGCGGAGCAATCGGCCCTTGGATCACGTCCGAAAGCCGGCAAAATTGCGTCTGCGCGCGGCGTGATCGCTCAGGGTTTCTACGCTACCGGAAACACGGCTCGAGTAGTTGCAATTGAGCAGCGGCAAAAAACAAATTTAAAAGAAAATCTTGGCTTGCGCATGAGAGCGTCGCATTACGCCCGATGCCTCAGCGCTTGCACAGTCCGCTCTTGAGTTCCCAGCCCTGTTCGCTTCTCGCGACGGCGATGACATCGAAATAAAGTTGCTGATTCGGATCGCTAGTCGACATGAAGGTGACCTGGCAGAGATAACGGCCAGCCTTGGGATCATCGCAACTTGCATCGAGCACCTTGAGGCCCTTGTCGTGAAGCAGACTGCCGCTCGAGGCTTCACGCTCGTATGCGGATTGAATGATCGACACATCCGGCGTTTGAACGCGCCCGCACGACAAGCCGACAAGGGGGCATACCCAAAACAGGAAGCCGACCAGCCACATCGAAGTTCTCGCAACTGCGCGGCGGACATTTGCAGCGCTCGCGAAAGCGCGCTTAGAATTTTCTACCCCGATGTCGAACCGAATTCAAATCATTCCGAAGCCGGCTGTATTCAATTTAGACCAATTCTAGAAATAGCCGCGCGGTTACATCACGAATTCCAAATTGGACCGTCTTCGATTGATGTCGCAGTCATTTCACGCCACAATACGATAATGTGCTTATGATGGCTTTTTATCTTCCGCAGTCTTTCAATTGCTGCGCGATTTCGCAGTGACGTGAGAAGCTTGTAGGAACGAGAAGATGCATAACCAATCTGACGGACGGCAAACTCATCTGCGGCTTGGTGCAGTAGGTGTCGTCGCGGTCCTGCTATCGGTATCGGTATCGACGTCGGCGCGTGCCGGAAACTTCATCGAACCCGCAGTATTCGCGAGTTCCAATGGAGTGCTCGATCTTCTGATGATCGCGCAACCGCAGCCGGTGCCGAGCATTTCCTACGTCCCGCCAGACACCGGCGTGCCGATAAATCCGATCGGCTGGGTCTATCAAATCTGCCCGCGGTCGGCGGCCCTGCCCAACAATCAATGCCCGTCGGGTGCTCCCACCGTTTCCGACTATGGCGGAGTTCGTCTCGCCTTGCAGAAAGGTGACACTCTGAAGATCCGGCTGGTTAACCGGCTGCCGGCGCTCAATCCGATCAAAGTCAATCATTCGGTCGACCCCGGCGGCGCCAATCTCCCACTCAATGTGACCAACCTGCATACCCACGGCATGCTTGTCCAGGCGCGAGCGCCGACATTCAAAGACCCGACTTTCGGCGATTATGTCTTCATGGAAATCTACAATTCCGCCAATGGAACGCCTGTGCCCCAAGGCGCGCACCAGCACGGTTCGATCGTCAAAGATTACGCCGACTACAGCATTGTCATCCCGGCAAACCACCCTTCCGGCGCGTTCTGGTTCCATCCGCATCTCCACGGTATTTCGCTTAATCAGGTTTCAAGTGGATTGGCCGGCATTATTTCGGTGGGGTCGGCAGGCGACTACGCCTCTGGCGACGTGTCCGGAAAACCGTTCCCCGAAAGCAATGTCCGGCACCTGATCCTGAAGGACATGCAAGTGCTCGCCGCGAACCCTGTCCAGCCGTTCGCCCAGGGCACTGCCCCGGTCGTCGATGGCGAGGTGTTGAATCAGGAGGCGTCGCCGTTCTGCAACCAAACCATTGGCGAAGATCCACCGCGTCTCGGCTTTTGCTTGGGTCAGGGACCACACGTGGACACAGTCGCGACTGCGAAAAAAACGCCGACATGGGGCAATACCGGTTTGAATTTTCAGGGTGGAGTTTGGTACTTCACGGTCAGCGGTCAGCAGTATCCAACAATTAACATCACGGAAGCCGACGGCGAACTGTGGCGATTCACCAATGCCTCCGGCAGCTTCACTTACGACCTCCAATTGATGAATGACGCCACGCAAACACCGATGATGATGCAGCTCGTTTCCGTCGACGGTGTCAGCATTAATATTCCCCCGGCCACATCGCCGGGCGCCATGGTCCAGGTCGCCGGCGCGCGCTTTACGGTTGTCGCGTGTCCGTCGTCTGCGGGGGGACACTTGAGTACGACGCCTATCTGCGTTGATCAATTTGCCATGATGCCGAGTTCGCGGGTGGAAGTGTACGTCACCTATCGCGACCAGAACGGCAATGTCGTGCCACCGCCCGCCGGCGCTACCGCCACATTGAAGAACCTCGCGCTTACGACAGGCCCCGTCGGCGATCCCTGGCCGGCTGTAAGTCTCGCTGCGGTCCAGTTTACGCAGACCGGCCCACGTGGCATCGCCGCATCCGCCCTCGACGTTCGCGGCGAAGCACGCACAGCCGGCCTCCCCGGCGGCATTTTCAAGGCTCCGGTTCCCTACGCCAACGCCGCGCCAATGCCGGCAGGCTGCAAGGCGCTCGCGGCCGGACATCATCGCCGAATTTTCTTCGGCTTTCCGGATCCGACTAATCCCGACATTTTCGGGCTAGGTTACGAGGAGGTCGACGCCACCGGCGCAGTGGTCGACGGCACGCAGTACCCGATTACCGCGTTCGATCCAACAAACAACACCGTTTGTCTTCCGCTTGGTCCGGGGCAGACACCTGTGCGCGAGACTTGGGAGTTGGTCAATCTGGCGACCGAAAACCACAACTTTCACATTCATCAGTCTCGCTTCCGCTTCAAGCAGAATTTAGCGTCTCCCAGCTCGCAGATTGCGTCAACTGCCAATCCGGATGATGGACCGAGTTTCGTGGAAGATAACGTGCCGCTGCCTGTTGCCATTGCGAACACAACCGACGTGGCAAACTACCAGAACGGCTACTGCACGATTTCGCAATGGCGTAACGGCAGTTGCACATCGGTGCCGCTTGTCGTCGAAATCACGTTCTCTCAACTTGGCGCATTCGTTTATCACTGCCATATCCTCGCGCACGAAGACGGGGGCATGATGGCGAGGATTCAGGTAGTTCCGGCTCCGAGCCCCATCGTCGCCGCCCACGACTTCAACGGCGACGGCAAAAGCGACATTGCCTGGCTCAATTCCAACGGCGATGTCGGGATGTGGCTGATGAACGGAACTCAGATCTCGCAGCAATCGGTACTGAGCAACGTACCCACAAGCTGGACGATCGTCGGCCAGCGCGACTTCGACGGCGACGGCTATGCTGACTTGCTCTGGCGCAATACCAACGGTGATGTCGGCATCTGGTTCATGAACGGAACGCAGATCTTGCAGCAACCCGATTTGGGCAACCAGCCCACCAGCTGGACTATTGTCGGAACTGGCGACTTCAACGGTGACGGCAAGGGCGACCTTCTCTGGCACAATTCCAATGGCGACGTCGGGATCTGGTTGATGAACGGAACACAGATCTTGCGGGAACCCATTTTAGGCAACATGCCCACCAGCTGGACTATCGTTGGCACCGGCGACTTCAACGGTGACGGCATGTCCGACATTCTCTGGCGCAATTCCGATGGCGATGTCGTGATCTGGTTGATGAACGGAACACAGACCTTGCAGATATCCGATTTGGGCAATGTGGACACCAGTTGGGCGATCGTCGGCACCGGCGACTTCAACGGCGACGGCAAGAGCGACATTCTCTGGCGCAATTCCGACGGCGATGTCGCGATCTGGCTGATGGACGGGACACAGATTGCGAGCAACCCGTATTTGGGCAACATTTCCACGGACTGGTCGATCGTAGAGACCGGCGACTTTGATGGCGACGGCAAGAGCGACATTCTCTGGCGCAATTCCGACGGCGATGTCGGCATTTGGTTCATGAACGGCACGACGCTGTTGAATAACCCCGATTTAGGCAACCAGCCGACCAGTTGGACGATCCAAGGCGCCGGAGCTGACTGATGACGCGACGCCGCGAGCGGCATTCACTGATTGACAACGGCGGCGACGTTGCGATGTGGCTTACAGGCCTGACGGTGTCTCAGCCTTCAAGTTCGTGTTGAACGGCCGCGTGGGGGTCGCAATGCACCGAAGGTGAGGTCGTCGTCCTGCACCTTCCGGCCGCGCACGGTAGGTAAGGAGGTAAGGATAGCTGTTGATCCGGCATCGGCGTTTACGCCATGGACACTGCACTTTCAGGATTGTGCGAGACACGAAAATGTGCCAGCGTTACTGAAGTCGGATCCTGGGTGCGCTTGTATTGTGGGTGATGACGTTGTTTGCAGGGGCGGCATTGAGTTTATTTTGGGCGCAGTTGGCGGAGAGCCACGCGCAAGCTGCGCAATTTTTCGCGGTGCCTACCTCGGGGCGGCTGCCACTCAGCGTCACCTTCTGCGCTTCGGCGGGCATTGCAATTGACTTCGGCGATGGAACGAGCGGGGGCATGGGCCCAGCGCCGGCGGGTGCGTGTCCGGCGGGCTTGTCGACTTACGCGTTACACACTTACGCGGCACCCGGCGCTTATCACTTGCGCGGTTCTCCCTGTCCGTCGTCTGTGCTTCACCCGGCGTGTGGAGAAGCGGCTGTGCAAGCCAACGAAGTGACCATAACGGTGAGCGGCGCGCCGTGATGCGGGAGATTATGCGAGGCTTCTTGGGCGCCATAATCGCGATCTGCTGCGCGAGGGCGTTCGGGACTGTCATCGTGAGGGATTAGCGTACGTGAACGTACACAACTGCGAGTCACAGAGGAGGCGAACATGTTGATGCTGAGGAAGCCGGGACTGGTGACGATCGTGACAGCCGCTGCGGTGGCCGGTTTGGTGTTTGCAGCGGGTCCGACTCAATCGCAACAGGCGCAGTATTCGTACCCGCCGCTCTCTTTGTCCCGCGCTCAATACTATCAGCAGAATCCAGCGGCATTTCAGGCTTTGCTTGAGCGTCTGCCGAAGCCGACAACCCAGGATCCGCCAGCCAACACTTTGGCGCCCGGACAGCCTCCGGTTGCCGGCGCCTGGACGACTTTGACCAATCTGCCGGGCGTTAACTTGAGCAATCCCATATTGATGACCGACGGAACGGTCATTGCGCACGTCTCGTGCAATGCGGCGTGGTGGAAGCTTACTCCCGACAGCACCGGAAGTTATATCAACGGAACCTGGACCCAGATTGCAAGTTTGCCGAGCGGCTACACGCCGCGATTTTTTGGTTCCAGCGTGTTGCCTGATGGCCGCGTCATCATAGAAGGCGGCGAATATAATACCGGATGTGCCGCCGACTGGACCACGCTGGGCGCCATTTATAATCCGGTCACCAACACCTGGGCGTCTGTGACGCCGCCGAGCGGCTGGACCCAAATCGGCGATGCGGCGGGTATCGTGCTTCCGAACGGCACTTATATGCAGACCGATTGTTGCGACAGCCCGCCCAAAGCGGCGCTGCTGAACCCGTCAACTCTGGCATGGACGGCGACCGGCACCGGCAAATTCGATGTTTATGACGAAGAAGCCATGGCGCTGCAACAAGACGGTACCGTTCTGACAGTCGATGCCTACGTCTTCGCTGGCTGCGGTACCGGCACCGAAGACTACAGTCCGGCGACCGGCAAATGGACCTCGGCGGGCAACGTTCCAAACCAGCAATCGGACTGCAACAGCAACTTTCCGTCAGACGAAGTCGGACCGCTGGTGACACGGCCGAACGGCAGCACGGTGTCATTCAGCGGGCTTACGACCGGGACCGCCGGCACCGCGATCTATGGCGGCGGCTCGTTTTGGTATGCGGGGGCCAATATCCCATCCGGGTACACGCTGGCGGACGCTCCGGCCGCGGTGCTGCCGAACGGCAATATTCTGTTTGCTGCCAGCCCTGGAAACTGGACCGCATCGGAGCAGTTTCCAACTCCGACCCATTATTACGAGATGGATCTGAACACCAACCAGATCACGCAAGTCCCCGACACGTCATGGGCGTCGAGCACGAACTCTTATCAGTCCAGTTTCGTGGTGCTGCCAACCGGTCAGATTCTGGCGACCGATATTGACGGCACCAACGCCATCCAGATCTACACGCCCGCAGGCAGCTACCAGTCGAGCTGGCAACCGGTCATCACCTCGGTGCCCTCATGCCTCGCCGCCAACGGAACCTATACGTTGAGCGGCACGCAATTGAACGGGCTGACCGAAGGTTCGTATTACGGCGACGACAACAATTCTTCGGTCGATTTCCCGATCGTGCGGATGGTCAATAACGTGAGCGGGCAGGTTTTCTATGCGAAGACCTCCAACATGAGCAACAGGTCGATCGCACCCGGCGCCGCGGTGAGCACAAGCTTTACGGTGCCGACCGGCGCTTATACGGCGGGTACATGCTCTACGCCGTCGGCGCCGGCATCCCGTCGGCTGGCACGCCGGTCACGGTGGACTCAACGTCGTGTGCGTCAATAACTGCGGCGGACACCCACGACTTCGACGGCGACGGCTATAGTGACATCCTGATCAGGCAGGTGTCGGCCGGTGACGTCGTAATGCTGGGGAGTGAATGGCATGCCAATTTGACGTATGCAGTCGATTTAGGTGTCGTGCCTACGACCTGGTCGGTCGTCGGCCAGCGCGACTTCAACGGTGACGGCATAGCCGATATTCTCTGGCGCGACGGCAACGGCGACATGGCGATCTGGTTCATGAGCGGTGGAGCGGTCCAGTCGGCGGCGGGTATCGGCAGCACCGGGTCAAGGTGGTCGGTGGTCGGTACCGGCGATTTCGACGGCGACGGCTATGGCGACATCCTGTTCGAAGACGTCAACGGCAACCTGGCGATCTGGTTCATGAAAGGGTCGCAAATCCTGTCGGCACAGACGATCGGAAGCATATCGAGCGCCTATACGGTCGTCGGCACCGGCGACTTCAACCACGACGGCAAGCGCGACATTGTCTTTCAGGACACCAGCGGTGACGTCGCGGTCTGGCTGATGAACGGGGCGCAATTCCTGTCGGCGGCGCTTATCGGAACCGAACCCGCAGGCTGGTCGGTTGTCGGCACCGGCGACTTCAATGGCGACGGCACGACCGACCTTCTGTTGCGCGACACCAGCGGCGATGTGGGCGTCTGGTTCATGCAAAACGGGGGAATCTCGTCGGCGGTGGGGATTGGAAGCGCGTCACCGGCGTGGTCGATCCAGGAAACGGGAGACTTCAACGGCGACGGCAAGAGCGATATTTGTTGTTTAACTTGAGCGCCAACCCCAACACTGCGATTTGGTACATGAACGGGGCGAACTCGACGCCTGTGAGTTTTGTAACTGGTCTAAATTACCCGACATTCGTTTACCAGACCCTCAACGCCGACTGACACGGTGGCAATGGCGTCGCCCCACGGAAAGCCGTGGGGCGTCACTCTTTCGGTTGTTGCAAGAAATTCGGGGCTAAGCGGTGTAGCTGCGCGTTCGCAGAGGGAGCCGGTTCGCCGCCGTGCAAGCCAACGAAGTGACCATAACGGTGAGCGGCGCGCCGTGATGCGGGAGATTATGCGAGGCTTCTTGGGCGCCATAATCGCGATCTGCTGCGCGAGGGCGTTCGGGACTGTCATCGTGAGGGATTAGCGTACGTGAACGTACACAACTGCGAGTTACAGAGGAGGCGAACATGTTGATGCTGAGGAAGCCGGGACTGGTGACGATCGTGACAGCCGCTGCGGTGGCCGGTTTGGTGTTTGCAGCGGGTCCGACTCGATCGCAACAGGCGCAGTACTCGTACCCGCCGCTCTCTTTGTCCCGCGCTCAATACTATCAGCAGAATCCAGCGGCATTTCAGGCTTTGCTTGAGCGTCTGCCGAAGCCGACAATCCAGGCTCCGCCAGCCAACACTTTGGCGCCCGGACAGCCTCCGGTTGCCGGTGCCTGGACGACTTTGACCAATCTGCCGGGCGTTAACTTGAGCAATCCCATATTGATGACCGACGGAACGGTCATTGCGCACGTCTCGTGCAATGCGGCGTGGTGGAAGCTTACTCCCGACAGCACCGGAAGTTATATCAACGGAAGCTGGACCCAGATTGCAAGTTTGCCGAGCGGCTACACGCCGCGATTTTTTGGTTCCAGCGTGTTGCCTGATGGCCGCGTCATCATAGAAGGCGGCGAATATAATACCGGATGTGCCGCCGACTGGACCAAGCTGGGCGCCATTTATAATCCGGTCACCAACACCTGGGCGTCTGTGACGCCGCCGAGCGGCTGGGCCCAAATCGGCGATGCGGCGGGTATCGTGCTTCCGAACGGCACTTATATGCAGACCGATTGTTGCGACAGCCCGCCCAAAGCGGCGCTGCTGAACCCGTCAACTCTGGCATGGACGGCGACCGGCACCGGCAAATTCGATGTTTATGACGAAGAAGCCATGGCGCTGCAACAAGACGGTACCGTTCTGACAGTCGATGCCTACGTCTTCGCTGGCTGCGGTACCGGCACCGAAGACTACAGTCCGGCGACCGGCAAATGGACCTCGGCGGGCAACGTTCCGAACCAGCAATCGGACTGCAACAGCAGCTTTCCGTCAGACGAAGTCGGACCGCTGGTGACACGGCCGAACGGCAGCGCGGTGTCATTCAGCGGGCTTACGACCGGGACCGCCGGCACCGCGATCTATGGCGGCGGCTCGTTCTGGTATGCGGGGGCCAATATTCCATACCGGTTACACGCTGGCGGACGCTCCGGCCGCGGTGCTGCCGAACGGCAATATCCTGTTTGCTGCCAGCCCTGGAAACTGGACCGCATCGGAGCAGTTTCCAACTCCGACCCATTATTACGAGATGGATCTGAACACCAACCAGATCACGCAAGTCCCCGACACGTCATGGGCGTCGAGCACGAACTCTTATCAGTCCAGTTTCGTGGTGCTGCCAACCGGTCAGATTCTGGCGACCGACATCGACGGCACCAACGCCATCCAGATCTACACGCCCGCAGGCAGCTACAAGTCGAGCTGGCAACCGGTCATCACCTCGGTGCCCTCATGCCTCGCCGCCAACGGGACCTATACGTTGAGCGGCACGCAATTGAACGGCCTGACCGAAGGTTCGTATTACGGCGACGACAACAATTCTTCGGTCGATTTCCCGATCGTGCGGATGGTCAATAACGTGAGCGGGCATGTTTTCTATGCGAAGACCTCCAACATGAGCAACAGGTCGATCGCACCCGGCGCCGCAGTGAGCACGAGCTTTACCGTGCCGGCCGGCCTCTCCGGCTTATCCGGGCGGCTACATGCTCTACGCCGTCGGCGCCGGGATCCCGTCGGCTGGCACGCCGGTCACGGTAGACAACACATCGTGTGCTTCGATAACGGCGGCGGACACCCACGACTTCGACGGCGACGGCCATAGCGACATTCTGATACGAAAACCACTGTCAGTTTGACGTCATACGGTAGGGATGAATGGCAGTTCCGTCTACGTATGACCAACGCTCTGGGTCCGGTGTCTTCGACGTGGTCAATCGTCGGCCAGCGCGACTTCAATGGCGACGGCATAGCCGATATTCTCTGGCGTGACGGCAATGGCGACATGGCGATCTGGTTCATGAGCGGTGGAGCGGTCCAGTCGGCGGCGGGTATCGGCAGCACCGGGTCAAGGTGGTCGGTGGTCGGAACCGGCGATTTCGACGGCGACGGCTATGGCGACATCCTGTTCGAAGACGTCAACGGCAACCTGGCGATCTGGTTCATGAAAGGGTCGCAAATCCTGTCGGCACAGACGATCGGAAGCATATCGAGCGCCTATACGGTCGTCGGCACCGGCGACTTCAACCACGACGGCAAGCGCGACATTGTCTTTCAGGACACCAGCGGTGACGTCGCGGTCTGGCTGATGAACGGGGCGCAATTCCTGTCGGCGGCGCTTATCGGAACCGAACCCTCAGGCTGGTCGGTTGTCGGCACCGGCGACTTCAACGGCGACGGTACCACCGACATTTTGTTGCGGAACACCGCCGGCGCTGTGGGCGTCTGGTTCATGCAAAATGGGGGAATCTCGTCGGCGGTGGGGATTGGAAGCGCGTCACCGGCGTGGTCGATCCAGGAAACGGGGGACTTCAATGGCGACGGCAAGAGCGATATTTTCTTTTTTAATCCGAGCGCCAGCCCCGACACTGCGATTTGGTTCATGAACGGGGCGAGCTCGACGCCTGTGAGCTGCGAGTTTAATCTAGTTAACCCGTACGCTTACCAGATCCTCAACGCCGACTGACGACACAGTTCCAATGGCGTCGCCCCACGGACAGGCCGTGGGGCGACGCCCTTTGTCTGCAACAGGATATTCGCCTGGATGGTGCAATTGCGGCTTGCGCAAGGAACCGGTTCATCGCCGCAACAATGCATCGCAGACACCACTGACGGATGTTCAACGGCACCGGAGGCCGTTCGATTGGTGCGATCCTAACAGAGCCGGTCCCGGAAATCTGGACATGACGATAAGTGGAGTTTCTGCCTGACGAGGGGCACGCTGTGCCCTACGAATCAGGGGCGACCATGCAGAGACGACCGCGGCGGAACCATACACCTTCCTTCAAGGCGAAGGTGGCGCTTGCTGCCATCGAGGGCGCTCGGACGCTGACACAGCTTGCCGAGCAGTTTTCGACGTTCATCCCAGTCAGATTACGTCGTGGAAGGCGCAGCTGGAGGGCGGGGCTGTGCCAATGTGTTCGGTCTGGGAAGCAGCAACGGAACGTCGCAGCCCGCCATCGACGTGAAGTCGTTGCATCCAAGATAGGCGAACTGAGGCTGGAGAACGATTTTTTAGAAGACGCGCTCACCAAGGCGGGATTGCTGAGCGCAAAGCGATGGTCAACCGTCAGCACAATCTGCCGATCACCAGGCAGGCGGAGGTTCTGAGCACCAGCCGCGGCGGCGTCTACTACCTGCCGCGTCCGGTGCCGGAAGCCGGCCTTGTGATCATGCGGCGTCTCGATCGGCTGCATCTAGAGCAGATTCCCGTTAATCACGGTCATAAACGGCATGGGCGAAGAAGTTTTCGCATTCGTGTGGACGGAATGTGTTGAGCGCGGCCGCGACGAATCAGAAACCAAATGATTTGGGAATCCCAAAGCGAGGCAGCGTAATGTCATCCCGCTTTAATGAAACCTTTGCCGAAAGATCTGCCAGATGGCACTCAGGCCCATGAGCATGAGCACATATCTTGCGTGCTCACCGAAGATTGCGCCAGCCGCATCGACACCAAACAAAGCCTGCAGGCCGACCTGCACCCCAGCAGCGATAATCAAAACCAATGTAGGAAAATCGCAGAGCCACATGGCTTGATCTGTTCAGCGGCCGATTCTATTGCTTACAATAATTCGTATTGAATTTTCCACAGGTTTGTTAAGAAAGGTCATCGCCGTTAGAGGTGAACTGACCTAGCGGGGTCGGCCGGTCCGGCGGTTGCACCTTTAGCCGGATACCGTCGACGCTATTTCGCCACCAGCGGATCAGGCCGAAATTACGGGGACGATTGTCCACCTGATAGGTGGACGGCGCCCGTAGCACCATGAAGTCGGTGTTGTGTATGCTGGTGCGGTCCCGATCATAGGCCAACTGATAAGAAATCGCGGCCGGCAAAGACCGGCCCGACTTGTGCGATGTTGTCAACAAATATGAATCCGCTTGGAACTATCGTCGCGCACCACAGCCAATATCGAATAGGGTGAACTCAAAATGGTGATTGTCGTCGACGAAGACCAGCCCGCAGTGGATCGCCTCTCGCTCCACCTGCTTGACGAAAGCCATGGAGTCCATCGCATGGAGCTATACATGCCACAGCAATTCCGGCGGCCAATTCTTGAGTGCTGCCGCGATCTGCTCGCTGCTAAACAGTTCGACTGTCGATCTTAATGCTCTCTTGACGCAGCAGTTCGGCGACCGAAGCGACCGCGCGTGACATGATGAGAGGCCCAAGTCGCCACGGATCGAGGATTGCCGCTCTCAAGCGCCTGATTAGACCGTTCATCTCGCCGATCCGGACTCGACAAACGAGGCCATTTAAGGCGCACCGACCTCTAGGAGGACGCGCCCAGCCGCGCCGCTGCGTACAAGATCCAGAGCTTCGTTGATCTTTTCGAGCGGAAATTCATGGGTGATGATGCCGTCGAACGAAAGCCGTCCAGCTTGGTTCAGGCGCACTAGCCGAGGGATGTCAACCTGCGGAACCGCGTCGCCGCCGTGCGATCCGGTAAGAACCTTGTTGAAGTGGATCGGCAGGGTATAGATCGTTACCTTCTCGCTTGGCACGCCCACAAGCACGCAGGTGCCGTCCGCATGAGTAAGGTTGTATGCCATTTCAATCACTGACTTGGCGCCGGTCGTCTCGATGATCTTGTCGGGACCGCCGGCGCCGACGATTTTGCGGATTTCTGCGTCGAGATCGGCGACTGCCGTGGGATTAAGACAGTGGGTCGCGCCGCGGCTTCGTGCCATAGCGAGCTTGCCGTCAAGCAAATCAACCGCGACGATTGGATACGCGCCTGCAAGATGGGCGAACTGCACGACGTTGAGACCGACGCCGCCGACGCCGAAAACCACAACCAATTCACCAATCTTTACGTTGGCATCGTTATTGATTACGCCGGCAGCGGTTGTAACCGCACAGCCGAGCAGCGGAGCGATCTTTAGGTCATAGTCCGGCGGGATTGCAGTCATCCGGTTTTCCGAGATCACTGCATAATCGTTGAATGTCGTGACCCAGCCAGCATTGAGCTTCTGTCCGCGCCACGTGTAGCTCGGCGGTGGGCATTGGATGCCGCGGCTAGGCCGCCAGTGCAGCACAACGGTGTCGTCGGGCTTCACGGTAGTCACTCCCACGCCGATGTCGATGACACGCGCCGAGGCTTCGTGTCCTAGGAGATGCGGCAAAAACTTGTCGGGCCCCTTGGCGGCCGCGATTTCATTGAGCTGAGCGCCACAGATCGTGCTGTAGAGCACTTTTACGAGCACCTGGCCGACACCGAGTGTTTCGGGAAGGTTGATCTCGTCGACAATGAGCGGCTCCCGCGACTGCGCGAGGATTGCCGCTTTCGCTGTCTTGACCTTCATGCGTTCCGCCTATTCGAAATAGATGAACTCGTAATCGCCGCGATAGCCAAAATGGTTGTAAAGCCAAATCCACTCCGACGTATGCAGGATGGACTCCGCAGTGAGTGCCCAACACTCAAGATTGAACTGTTCGAGTTCGTTGCGATAGCCTTCGACCATGATGTACTTGTTCTTGCCAACCCGTTCGATCTCCTGCACGGCGGTTTCGAGCTCGAACAGGCGCAGATTATGCAGGCAGCCAAGCGAGATCACGAGATCGAACGATCCATCGCCGTAGGGATAGCGGTCCTGTGCACGATAGCGGAAAAGGTAGGGCTTGATGTTGTCCCGCGCGTCGGCAAGTCCATGGTGCGAGATATCGAAGCCCGCGATCTTTAGATCCGGCAGAATCTTTTTCATCTCGTAGAGCAGGAAGGCCTTGCCGCAACCGACATCGAGCACGCTCGATCCATTCTTAAGTCCGTAGATGTCGATCAGGGCCTGGGCGACAGGCTTCCAGCGTCCTTCGATGAACTTATACCCGCCATAGCCGTAGCGTCGGTCGCCGTCCCAATAATCGGCCTCGTATTCCTTTGCCTTCACCATGCAATGAACTTTGTCGTCGTTCATGCGCGCGAGATAATCACGTTTCGTTGCCTTATGTAGCGGCGTCACAATGTCAAGAAAACGACCCATTCCTACGTCCCCATCAAGAAGTTTACCCGCGCGCGATGACCGACAATCAATGCTTGATCGCGCCTTTGGCAGGCGATTGAACGAGAAATGACATGCTCGGGATCGCGCGATGTTTTAACGGGCTCGGGGCGTTTTGACAAGCGCACACACGGAACTGGTCTTGCCTGCGCGTTTCGCGGGATCGTGAGCATGGATTTCAGAGCATCGTGAGCACGGATTTCGCGGGATCGTGAGCAACGATTTCAGGCGATCGTGAGCACCCTTTTGTGGTGCTGGACGCTTCGGCCGACAACTCAACCGGGCTACGGATTTCTCATTCATTCAATGAGGAAGCCTGATGCCTACCCAGAGATTGTCGATGCGCCGGATCAGAGAAGTTTTACGTTTGAGGCACCAGGGCCTGACCGAGCGCGTCATCGCGCGCATGTTGGGGGCGAGCAATGGCGTCGTGCATGGTTACGTGCGGCGCGCGCGCCTTGCAGGGCTGACCTGGCCGCTGCCGGAGGGCATGGACGACGAGGGCTTGGAGCTGTTGTTGTTCCCGGCGCCGATGGCAGCATCGCAAAGCGACCGGCGATCGGCACCCGACTGGATCTACGTGGAGAAGGAGTTGCGCCGGCGCAGCGTGACACGCTTGCTGCTGTGGGAAGAGTATCGCGCGGCCAATCCCAACGGTTTTGGCTACACCTGGTTTTGCACGACCTACGAGGCCTGGAAGAAGCGTGCGCGACCGACGATGCGCCAGACCCACATCGGTGGGGAGAAGGTGTTCGTCGATTTCGCCGGCGACACCATCGACATCTTCGATTCCCTCACTGGCGAAGCGCACGCCATGAAGCTGTTCGTCGCGGCGATGGGGGCCTCGAACTACACCTACGCCGAGGCTTGCCCGAGCGAGAGCCTGTCCGACTGGATCGGCGTGCATACCAATCTGTTCAGATTTTTGGGCGGCGTGCCGAAGTTCGTGGTCTGCGATAATCTCAAGGCCGCCGTTACCAACCCCGATCGCTACGATCCCGGTCTCAACCGAACCTACGCCGAGATGGCGAGCCATTACGGCACCGCGATCCTCGCAGCGAGGCCGAGGCATCCAAAGGACAAGGCGAAGGTTGAGGTCGCCGTCCAGATCGCGCAGCGCTGGGTCCTGGCGCGTCTGCGCAATCAGCGCTTCTTTTCCCTGGCGGAACTCAATGCCGCCATTGGCATGCTGGTTGTCGAACTCAACGCCCGCCAGATGCGCGGTTTTGGCTCCAGTCGCGCCGAACTCTTCGCCGAGATCGACAAGCTTAAGCTCGGAGCACTGCCGGACCAGCCATACGTCTTTGCGCGCTGGAAGCGTTGCCGTGTCGCGCCCGACTATCACGTCGAGATCGACGGCCATTGGTATTCCACCCCTTATCGGCTGATCCGTGAACTGGTCGATGTCCGCATCGCTGACAAGACGGTCGAGATTTTCCACAAGGGCCAGAGGATCGCGAGCCACGCCCGGGCGCCCAACCGGCGCGGCCACACCACGATTGCCGATCACATGCCGAGCGCCCATCGCCGCCACGGCCAGTGGACGCCCGGAGGACTGATCGCTGCCGGCGAGAAGATCGGTCCTTCCACCGCGGCATTTTTCCAGGCTGTCATCGCGGCACGGCCCCATCCCGAGCAAGGCTTTCGCACCTGCCTCGGCATCCTCTCGCTGGCCAGGAGCTACGACAATGCGCGCGTCGATGCCGCTTGCCGACGCGGCATCCTCATTAAGGCTCGTTCCGTCGCCTCGATCCGTTCGATCCTCAAGAACGGCCTGGATCGCGCTTTCCTCGACGAGGCGCTCGACCACCAACCCCTGCGCCACGGCAACATCCGTGGTCAGGGCTATTTCCACTGAACCATGGAGCTCTCAATGCTGACGCATCCTACCCACGAGCGGCTGATCACGCTCGGCTTGATTGGAATGGCCAAAGCCCTGGAGGAGCAGCGACGATCACCGAATCTCGATGCTCTATCGTTCGAGGAGCGCGTTGGACTTCTCGTCGATCGCGAAGCCGCCGAACGAGACACCAAGCGTCTCACGACGCGCCTCAAGTTCGCCGCGCTACGCCAAAGCGCATGCGTGGAAGACGTCGATTTGCGCACGCCGCGCGGCATCGATCGCGCCGTCTTCGCCAAACTCGTCGCCGGCGACTGGATCGATCGCAATGAGAACCTGCTCGTCACAGGAGCAACCGGGCTGGGCAAGAGTTGGATTGCCTGCTCCCTCGGACACAAAGCCTGCCGCGACAATCGTTCGGTCCAGTATCATCGCGTCCCGCGCCTGTTCGAGGCGCTCGCCCTTGCTCGTGGCGATGGCCGCTATGGCCGACTGCTCAAAAACCTCGGACGCGTTCAACTCCTCATCCTTGATGACTGGGGCTTGTCGGTACTCAATCCGTCCGAACGGCGCGACCTTCTGGAGATCCTTGACGATCGCCACGGTCGCGCCTCGACCATCGTCACCAGTCAGATTCCCGTCGAACATTGGCATGACATCATCGGTGATCCCACCCTCGGCGACGCCATCCTGGATCGCCTCGTTCACAACGCTCACCGCCTTCAACTCACCGGAGAAAGCATGCGAAAGCAGAACGCCCGCAAGCAAACGCTTGACGCCGCCTCAAACGCCTGAACCAATCACCATGTCGGTCGAAGCGGCCGCTCATGATCGCGTGAAATAACTGCTCACCATCGCGTGAAATCGCCGCTCACCATCGCCGAAATGCGCATCTTGCCGCGATAATCCGCATACACGCCCATTTTCTGGTCGCTCGAGGTGTGGGCGCCTACTCCTGTTGCGATGGCAGCCGAAAGGCTGCCACAGACAGGCCGGCGTTCAGCCCGGCAAAATCTGTTCCATAGTGTCGTAGAGAAGGACTTGCATCAGGCCCGACTGCGCGACGGCCAGCTCATGCTTAAACGCGCTAGTGCCGTGCCCAAGCTATTTAGTCAGCTTCTGGACTTGCCATCGGGGCGCTTCCTGGTGCATTTATTGCGCTGCGCTCAACTGCCTTTGATCGCCGAATTGGGAATGCCATCAGGCATGAAATCTCTATCTGGTCGAATATTGATCAGAGTGGTGGCAGGGTGTGCCATTGTGGCGGCGTCTTTTTGGAGTACCTTGCTGATTCTGAATTACTGGTCGACCCCTGAGGATCCAAATGCAAACCGGATTCACGTCACCGAGGCGACATACGGCAATAGCTGCAAGGACTTTGTCCCTCCCGGAGGCCACGCAAATCTAGTAAAGCCGGGAAACGCTACAGCTGCGGTGTCGGGGGACTGCGAAAATAAAAAGGCTAGCTGCACGTTCACAGTAGATGCGGCCCAACTCGGTGACCCGGCGCCCGGCTGCGGTAAAGACTTCACGGTCTCTTGGAGATGCGGTGCGGACCAAGCGGCGCACCAGGCTTATTTGTCGGCGGAAGCGAACAACCGGAGCGCTTTTGTTAGCTGTGACTGACGATAGTGCCCTAGCCGGCAATATAAATATTTAGTGTGGCGCCAGCAGGGGACTTAGCATCGATCAGTGATCTTTGCTCCGAGCCACGGCCGCGATTGACGGACAAGGGCGACCATTTGGACTAAGTTCTTAATTCGCTCCGGGCGCAAGTCAGGGACCCCGATGCCGAAGATTCTCTACTTCGTCACCGAAGACTGGTTCTTCATTTCGCACTTCCTGCCGATGGCTCGGGCCGCGCGGGATTGTGGATTTCAGGTCGCCGTCGCAACACGCGTGCGCGAAGGTGGCGAGCGACTCGCGGCCGAGGGGTTCCGCGTGATTTCGACCGGCAGCAATCGCGGCAGTTTCAGCATGGCAGCGCTCGCCCGTGATTTTGTCCGAGCCTACAGGATCATCTGCAAGCGAGCGGCCTGATATCGTGCACTGCATCGCACTTCGACCTGTCGTGATCGGCGGTCTCGCGGCGCGGCTCGCCGGTGCGGATAGTCTGGTTCTCGCGCTAACCGGTCTGGGTCACCTGTGGATCGAACGCGGCGCTGCCGCGAGAATTGGGCGCGCTATTGTACAAACGGTGGTCGGGTCCTGGTTGCGGGGTGCGCGCACCCGGTACCTGTTTGAGAATCACGATGATCCGCGCGAGTTCGGTATCGACCCTGATGGTTCTAATATTACGATCGTAGGCGGCGCGGGCGTTGATCCGGCGGAATTTCCGGCTTCGCCGGAGCCTGCTGCTCCGCCCGTGCGGGTTGCCGTAGTGGCGAGAATGATTTCGCCGAAGGGAATTACCGAAGCCGTGAAAGCCGTAGGCTTGGCTCGTGCGCTCGGCGCGCCGGTCGAACTCGATCTCTTCGGACTCCCGGATCCCTCGAATCGCCGATCAATACCCGAGGAAATCTTGCGGCAATTGTCGTCGCTGCCGGGGATCTCATGGCGCGGCCATGCTACGGACATTGCCGCAGTGTGGCGTGATCACCATATAGCGATGCTATTATCCTATTATCGCGAAGGTCTGCCTCGATCCCTGGTCGAAGCCGCGGCGGCGGGCCGGCCAATAGTCACCACCGATGTGCCCGGATGTCGCGAGGTCGTCCGTGATGGGATCGAGGGCATTCTGGTGCCGCTCGGTGATAGCGATGCGGCGGCGCGCGCGTTGGTGACGCTTGCTACGGATCCGGCCCTGCGCGCAAAGCTCGGCGCGGCGGCGAAGGTGCGCTTTCACGAGCGTTTCACGGCCGAGGCTGTTAAGCAGTCTGTTCAGCGCCTTTATCAATCACTGGAATCGCCCTCCGATGTCGCTGATTGATGCTGGGTTGTGGTGCGAGATCGGCTCCGGCTCGTTCGCAAAACGGTCGGCTCTTTTTCTCGACCGCGATGGCGTTGTCGTCGTCGATACCAATTATCTCGGCCAGGTCGAAGATCTGCGCATGATTGCCGGATCCGCTGCAGCGATCGCCCGCTGCAACACACTGGGCGTGCCAGTTGTCATGGTGACCAATCAATCGGGCATCGCGCGGGGCTATTATGACTGGAACGGCTTTTCGGCTGTGCAGGCCGCTCTGAACTCAGAGTTGGCGCACGCTGGAGGCCACCTCGATGCTGTACTGGCCTGTGCCTATCATGGCGAGGGGCACGAGCCGTTGCGGGTCGCCGATCACCCGTGGCGCAAACCTCAGCCCGGCATGATCGTAATGGCGGCCAAGCGAATGAACCTCGACCTGTCACAGTCGTGGATCGTTGGCGACCATGTCAGTGATCTCGCTGCCGGGCGCGCCGCAAGCCTCGCTGGTGGCACACTAGTGGCGGCCACGGAATCAGAGCGGCAAAAGGCTGCTGTGCTCCCGAGCGCGCGGTTCACCGTCGCGATGGCCGCAAACCTGGCCGATGCTGTCACCACGCTGATAGAACAAGGCCGCCTTGGGATGACCGGATGAATGAGCCCATTCTTGTGACCGGCGCGGCCGGCTTTATCGGCTTTCATCTGGCGCGGCGGCTCCTCGCCGACGGTTGGACTGTTCACGGTCTCGACAACCTCAATGCTTATTACGACCCACTTCTGAAGCAGGCGCGGCTTGTGAAGCTCCAGAGCAGCTCGAATTTCCATTTCCATAAATGCGACCTTGCGGATCGTGAGGCGATGTCCGGCCTTTTTGCCAAGAACGGTTTTGCTCATGTGGTACACCTCGCGGCCCAGGCCGGTGTTGCACATTCGGCCATTGATCCAAATTCTTACATTGACGCCAACCTGGTCGGCTTTGCCAACGTCCTCGAGGGCTGCCGGTACGCGCATTGCCGGCATCTCGTCTATGCCTCGTCATCATCGGTCTACGGCGCCAATCGGCAGATGCCGCTGCGTGTTTCCGATCGGGTCGACGAACCACTGAGCTTGTACGGTGCCACCAAGCGGGCAAACGAGCTAATGGCTTATGCTTACGCTCATCAGTTCGGCCTGCCGGCGACGGGCCTGCGCTTCTTTACAGTCTATGGACCATGGGGTCGCCCGGACATGGCGGTGTGGTTATTTACGCAGGCGATCATCGACGGCCGACCTGTGCGATTATTCAATTCCGGGCACATGCGCCGGGATTTCACCTTTGTCGATGATGTCGTTGAAGCAGTGGTTCGTCTTATCAGGTCATACCCGGATGGTTCATCACGTGAGGCACAGCCACCCCACCGCATCTACAACGTCGGTAACGGCCAGCCGGTCGAAGTAGTTGAACTTGTGGACGTGCTGGAGAAGATTATTGGCAAGTGTGCCCAGCGCGAACTGATGCCAATGCGGGCAATCGACGTGCTCGAGACATTCGCCGACAGTTCGGAGCTCGAGCGCGTGACCGGATTTGCACCACAGACTCCCATCGAAGAGGGCCTGAGAAAATTCGTGAACTGGTTTCGTCATCGTCATCGCGACGTAGTGTGAAAAACATGCCGATATTTGACATGGCCTAATACAGTAGGCATGGCTTTTGATTAGCGATAAGGAGAAAATCGACGCGCTATGACGAAATCCGTATTGGGAATCATCGGCGGCTCCGGCGTTTACGATTTGCCAGGGCTCGAGAAAACGCAAACCAAGGCTATCGACAGTCCCTGGGGCGAGGCCTCTGCGCCGCTTTTGATGGGCGAGATTTCCGGTCTTCCTATCGTTTTCTTGTCGCGCCACAGCAAGGGGCATCGGCACTCGCCGTCGGACATCAACTATCGCGCCAATATCGACGTCCTCAAGCGGGCAGGGGTCACCGATCTGATTTCGCTCTCCGCCTGTGGTTCCTTCAAGGAGAAACTGCCGCCCGGCACCTTTGTGCTGGTCGATCAGTTCGTCGACCGTACCCATAAGCGCGAGAGCTCGTTCTTCGGCAAGGGTTGTGTTGCCCATGTCTCGATGGCGCACCCGGTGTCGCCGCGGCTGCGGATTCATCTCGCGGCGGCCGCAATGGCCGAGGGCATTAATGTCGTGCGCGACGGCACTTATGTCTGCATCGAAGGGCCGCAATTTTCTACCCTTGCCGAAAGTCTCACCTACAAGAATCTCGGCTATTCCGTGATCGGCATGACTAACATGCCGGAGGCCAAGCTCGCCCGCGAGGCGGAGATGTGTTATGCGACTGTTGCCATGGTGACGGACTTCGATTGCTGGCATCCGGACCATGATGCGGTCACCGTGCAGGACATCGTCAAGGTGCTGGTCGCTAATGCCGAGAAGGCCGCCCAACTTGTCGCCCGCTTGGCACGCGATTTTCCGCGCGAGCATGAGCCGTGTCCGATCGGCTCCGATCGCGCGCTTGATAATGCATTGATCACCGCCCCCGACGCGCGCGATCCGCAACTTTTGCTGAGGCTCGATGCCGTAGCGGGCAGAGTGCTCGGCGGATCATGACTTCGCCGGAAACAATTCATCATTACATTTTCGCAATGTTCGGGATTTTTTCGGTGTTTGCGATTACATATAAAATAAATGACGGACAAATTGAATTGTCGCCTTGGAACGATCCGAATGCTGCACTGCACGGTGACAATAGCGACTAAATATAAAACACATTGTTGACGTGTTTGTGCGCACAATAAATGGCTTGAAACAGCCCGATTCACGCATACATGTGAGTCAGTTTTTACCGTCCATTAACCAATGGTGGTCGCTGATAAAGTGGACTCGTGAGAGCATCGTGAAGTGCCAGTCGAGTGGAAAAGTGCCGGAGGTGGAGATGTCCGCTAACGTTGTCGAGGTTTCCGATGCTCCAGCAATTACTCCGTCGTTGGCTCCCGCAGAATTGCGGGGAATCCTTCAAAACGCCGACGCATTACTCGCCCTTATGGGCAGAGAACCCCTAGATGTCGTCACAGAACTTGCCGATGAATTGATTCGTTCGGCGCACAATGCTGGTGCGGCGGAGATCGAAGCGGCGGCGACTGATTTGCGACGCCTCGCATCCGGCCACGGCCCGGTGGCGCTGACTGGTGCCATGTATACCCTCACTAAAGCGATTGCCCGGACCGAGAGCCTTCTCGCGGCCTGAGCTTCAGTCGGCTTTGAGCTGCTTTACGCCGAAACTGCGTGATAACCCACACAATATTCACGACGCCGCCGACGATTGAGCCTGCCAAGCCGTCTAAGCGTTGACCTCGCAATAGCGACCAGTCTCTAATAGGACAGATATGAGTTGTGCCAACGGAGGGGGCCGTGAGTTCTGACGGTCGGGCAACTCGGCTCGCCTCGATTCGCGCGCATTGCTTAGCAAAGACAGACGTTTTCGTGATTGCCGGAGGTCTGGGGACCCGCATCGCGCCGGTTTTGGGCGACGTACCGAAACTATTGGCCCCGATTTCCGGACGTCCCTATTTGAGTTATCTGCTGGACTGGCTTTGGTACTTCGGCGCCAGACGGATCGTTCTTGGCCTGGGCTATCGCGCGCAGCCCATAATCGAATATCTGAAGCTTAATAGTTCAATGCCAGAACACACTGAAGTTGAAACGGTGATCGAGCCGTATCCACTCGGAACCGCCGGCGCAATCCGGTTCGCGCGTCATCGCCTTCGGACGGACCCAGTTTTGGTCATGAACGGCGACAGTTTTGCCGATGCCGATCTGTGTGATTTTGTTTCGTACCATGCCGGCATAATGGCAACGGCAACCTTGCTCTGCGCCAATGTCGATGATGCGGGCCGTTACGGTCGTGTCGAACTCGACGCCAATGGTCGCATTCGGGGCTTTATTGAGAAAGATCAGCAATTCCACGGCAGTGGTCTCGTGAATGCGGGCATGTATCTGTTCTCTGCAGTCCTCCTTGACGAGATCAGCGCTGGCTGCGCAGTTTCGCTTGAACGCGACGTATTCGAACGCGCCTCGGCAGGCACTTTTGCAAGTTTCACGGGGAAATTTCGCTTTATCGATATCGGTACCCCAGAGTTGCTCGCCGCAGCCGAATCTACGATGAAAGCCGATGCCGGAAGGTGGCCAGCATGATCATCAGCCGCACGCCGTTTCGCATCTCGCTTTTTGGAGGCGGTACCGATTATCCGACTTGGTTTAAAGAGCATGGCGGTTCCGTAATCGGCACGGCGATCGACAAATATTGCTATATTAGCGTTCGTCGATTGCCGCCATTTTTCGAGCATAAGTCTAAAATAGTTTATTCAAGGGTCGAACTCGTCAATGAGATTTCGGAGATCGAGCACCCAGCGGTGCGCGGTATCCTTACCGACATGGCTATCACAGACGGTCTCGAGATCCATCACGATGCGGATCTCCCGGCACGTTCCGGTCTGGGATCGAGTAGTTCCTTCACCGTGGGATTACTCAATGCACTGCATGCCCTCGACAGCCGAATGGTCACGAAGCGCGACTTGGGGCGTCAGGCTATCCGGATCGAACAGGAGGTGCTTAAGGAAGATGTGGGCTGCCAGGACCAGATATGGGCGGCCTACGGTGGATTTAACCGGATAGATTTTCATCCTGACGGTACTTTTTCGGTGGTGCCATTCATTTTGCCCGCCACGCGGCGTGCCGAACTTGCGCAGTCGCTGATGATGTTCTTTACAGGGTTCTCCAGGTTCGCCTCGGAGTTTGCGCAGGATCAGATCAAGAATATGAACAACCGCAAGAACCAATTGCGGATGATACGCAGTCTTGTCGACAGCGCAGCCGATATTTTGATCGACCAGAAGTCTCCGCTGCGTGAACTTGGTGAACTCATGCATCAATCATGGCTGCTCAAGCGCGAGCTTGCTTCGAGCGTATCCAATTCACAGATCGACGAAATCTATGAAGCCGGGCGTGAAGCCGGTGCACTCGGAGGAAAATTACTCGGGGCCGGCGGCGGTGGCTTCATGGTTCTTCTGGTCGATCCCGAGAATCGGGACCGGGTTCGCGAGCGTCTCAAGAAACTGATCCACGTGAATATCGGCTTCGACACGGAAGGCAGCAAGATTGTCATCTATCAACCGGATTCGGCCTGATGAAAATCGCTTTCTTGTCCGCTTTGGAAGACGGATGAATCTCTTCACGGCGCCGAATACCAACTCCCGTCGGACAGTGCCTGGCTTTGATCGAGGCGTTCGCAACCAACGTGGCGAATTTGCGGCTTCGGGCGCGGGTCGTAAAATTGGCACCGTCGCTGGAGAAGGCCGCGACGTAACGACTAGTAAGAATTCCAGAATAGCTATATCTTTATTTCCCTTCTGGCTCATCGGGGTATTTCCGGCTTAAGGCGCCTCTTGCAGGAGCAATCTTATGCGTGAGGGTCGTATAAGCAATTTGAGCCGATCTTGCGCCGGATCATTGTTGGCCACTCTGATACTGGTGCTGGCTTTTGTCCCTTCGGCATTTGCACAAACATCCGTTGGTCCGGCTGCGCCCGCCGCACCGCCGGTGACCCAACAGAGTGTGAAGGATTGGCGCGCCGGCATGGCGCATGTTCCCAAACCGCACAGGGGGTGTTTTACGTCTTCGTATCCGAGCACCCAATGGCAGGAGGTGCCGTGCACGACCGCCCCGGCGGTTCCTTATCCGCCGGCGCGTGGGCGCCGGCCTGATACCGTGGGTAACGGCAATGATGTCTCAGCCCAGGTGACGGGCCACATGTCCGAGGCCGTTGGGTCCTTCGACAGCGTCACCGGCATAACGAGCGAGACCGGGACTAACCCGTATACCGGAGCCACGAAAGTCCCTAACGTTTACACGCTCCAGCTCAACTCGAATTTCTTCACCACCTCCACCTGCAATGGAGCCACGAATCCCTCGCAATGTCAGGGCTGGCAGCAGTTCGTGTATGCCAGCGATAACACAAGCCCCAGCGCATTCATGCAGTACTGGCTGCTCAGCTACGGATCAAAATGCCCTTCGGGTTGGACCTCTTTTCAAGGCAGTTGCTATACAAACAGCAATGCCGTGTCCGTCCCCCAGCAGTCCATTACAAATCTGGCCAACTTAAGCGTGACGGGTCAGGCCAATTCGGGCGGGGTAGACACTTTCGTCATGGCCGTAGGCAGTACTCTCTATACGGTGACTGGTGAAGACAATGTCGTCAATCTGGCACAGGGCTGGCAGGATGCCGAGTTCAACGTCGTCGGCGACGGTAATGGGACTGCGGCCGATTTCAACAGCGGATCGGCGATAGTCGTCCGGACGAGCGTGAACTCCGGTGTCCCCACCGCCCCGTCCTGCATTGGAGAAGGCTTTACGGGAGAGACAAACAATCTCAAATTTGCGAGCGCTCCCACTGCCCAACGAGAGACGTTGCCGGCGATTGTATTCGCGGAGAGCAGCGCCGGCAGTGCTTCCTCGGCGTGCGCTTCCGCAACTGCCGTTCCGGCGGCAACCGGCAGCACTACACCGTCACCGCTGTCACTCACCGATACTCACGACTTCAACGGCGACGGCAAGAGCGACATTCTGTGGCGCGACACGGCCAGCAATGTCGGTATGTGGCTGATGAACGGCTCGTCGATTTTGCAGACCAGCGTCCTCGGCAATGTCCCAGCGGTCTGGGCAATCGTAGGGCAGCGCAGCTTCACCGGAAATGCGGATGCTGACGTTCTCTGGCGCGACACTGCCGGCGACGTCGGCTTCTGGTTGATGAACGGTACCAGCATCACTTCGTCCAACGTGATTGGCAATGTGCCGAACAATTGGTCAGTCGCCGCGACCGGCGACTTCAACGGTGACGGCAAAGGCGACGTTCTTTGGCGCGATACCAGCGGCAACGTCGGCATCTGGTTCATGAATGGCACGACCATTCAGCAGACAGCGGTTGTGGGCAACATGCCGACCAACTGGGTCGTCGCCGGAGCCGACACCCATGGCGACGTATTCTGGCGGAATACCAGCACGGGCGACGTTGGAATATGGGTCATCAGCGGCACCACAATTACCCAAAACGTCGACTTCGGTGCAGTGCCGTTGACCTGGTCGATCTCCGGCATTGGCGATTTTGACGGCAACGGGTCAGAGGATATTCTCTGGCGTGACACCAGCGGTAATGTCGGCATGTGGCTGATGAACGGCACCAGTATCCTGTCGACTGCGGTCTTAGGTGCCATGCCACTAACGTGGACGATCGCCGAGACCGGCGACTACGACGGTGACGGCAAGACAGATATTCTTTGGATCGACGGCAGCGGCACCGTCAGCGCTTGGTTCATGAATGGCACTACGGTGACGTCGACATTCACCTACGGCAACGTCGGCACCGCTTGGGCCGTTCAGTCGCTCAACGCTGACTAGCTTAGGCCGCTACCCGGCCGTACAGCTTGCCAACCTGGCGGCTCCAACGCGCATGCCCATTGGGTCACGCCAATTTTGCCGCCTCACCCCAAGCGCCCAGGGTTTGTAATTTGGCGGCCTCCAGATCGATCGAGGCAGGCCTAATACCAACATCCGGATCGTAGTCATTTTTGGCGATCGCCTCGAGACCAACTTTCGCGTCGGGGTCGGCAAAGGCTTCAACGAACTTTTGTTCGTCGCGCCAAACCCAGGTGCCGTGTTCCAACCGAGCATAGACTTGGCCGGTTGCATATTCGGCGAAATTGATGATTGGAATCAGGCGCGCGCAGCGTTTGAGAAATTCAACGTTGCGCACCGGCGCAAGATTGTCGGCAGTATAAACCTCCTCAGGCTTCTGCGCGTGAATGTTTATCTTCCGGAAGCGATCGATATCGAGCATGCTCTTAATACTAAGGATGGTCATTTCTTGGTTCCATCCGAACGCTGCGGTGCGCGGCGGACTATCTTCGGCCACACTGTTGTCGAGGAATTCATAATGCACGCGCTTTCCGGCCGTGAGCGCCCAGGTGAAAAACAATTCGGGCATGCCGGTGTAGGCTTCCACGTTGTGCGCCAGCAGATCTTCGACGGCCTTGTAGCGGCCGACTTTCAACCCCCGCACCCACGCACGTTCGACCGTCGTTTCCGGCGGCGTGATCATGAAAAACATGTATACCAGATCGCCAAACCGGGTGAGCAACCTGGTCGAGCCTTTGCCTTCCAGCATGGGTACGAAGCTATCGAAACGAAAGCGGTCGATCAGCAGGTGCGTCATTTTTCCTTTAGCAGCTCTCGTTGCCATGCGTTGATCAAGCTTTTTGTCGATGATTTCGAGTTCATGCCCTGTCATCGTGCCGGCATACTTGTACGCGTCGCCCAGCGAGCTATAGTCCAGAAGAAATTTTCGCCAAATGTCGGGGCTGATAAGCGCAAACTCTTCCCAGGGCAGTGTAAGTTTTTTGGCCAAAGTCTTCTGCCGCGGCCTCATTGAGCTTTTACCAGCTGCGGACGCGCCCTTGACGTTCATGACGACCGGGCTTTTCTGCGCCGACAGAAGCCGATAGCCTTCGTGCGAAGCTACGTCTTGCAATAACGGCTCGATGGCCTCGCCGACGACTTCGCTGCCATAATCGTTGCAGACCAAAGTGACGGCGAGTTCCGTGAGCAGATCTTTATCACCGAACAACCGGCCGCGCCGGCCGAGGACTGCCGTGGCAATTGTGCTCAACGCGTGAAAACAGGATTTGTCGAACCGGCTGTCCGCTGTTTCCGACTTCTCCTGCCATTCTACAACTATTCGCCGCTCACGTTGTTCAGCGACCCATAGGGACGAAGCTGGCTGCCTTTTTGGTTTACCCAAATTGAATGGTAGGCCCCACCGGCCGACGTTAGCGGACGCGACTTTCTCCGAATCTGGCGAGAACAGGTTCGAAAGTTCTTGTGTGATCTTTGCAGCAGCATCATGCTTGAACCGCTCGAAGACTCGGACCAATTCTTTGCGGTTGGGCGCAATGTATTTACTGTGGATGGTTGAAACGATTGCACGAAAATTAGCGCCTAGATCTCCATAGCTAGTCCCATCAGGCACCGAAATATTGACGGTAACCCAGATCAACAGTTCGTGGACGACCAAACGATCGGCACGGAATGCTACCAGGTCGTAAATCGGCAGCCCGCAGTAGTCGCTCAGTTCGCGTGCTTTTATCACGCCGGTTGAAACGTTTTCCGATCTGAACATGGTCGAGAGCGGTAAATACTCCCGTGAAAGCTCCGATTTCGAGGCCTGGGTTCCAGGCGTCAAATTGGGCTGATTGCTTTTGGATATTCATTGCTTCACAGCGTGTCTCGGTGGTCCTTGCGGGCTATTCCAAACCTCCGGCGACCGACTAATTCTTCGCGGTGATGTTAATGTCGGGAGCCAAGTTATGAACGACAAAGTCACCATTTTCGCACCACCACAAATGAAGCGCGAAGGCCAAAAATAGTGGCATCGTTGTGCGGAACTATCAAATGGCTTATAACGGATCTAAAAAGCGTAAGTACTGACGTTTCGTGAATTTCTAAGGTGGCCACTGTGCCTTCGGCGGCGATCAAACACAACGCTGAATAAGCATTTTCCTGCTGGCGCCATCGGGCGGCGTTGCTTGGACTTGTGGGGGAAAACCAATGACGGTCGAAGTAACCGCGAAATCTGTGGAATCGTCATCCTTAGCGACGCGTTGGACTCAACTTATTGTCGGTATCATCTGCATGGTGCTGATTGCCAACTTGCAATACGGCTGGACACTGTTCGTCAATCCGATCAACAAAGCGCATGGCTGGACAATTGCGGAGATCCAGCTCGCCTTCAGCATCTTCATTGCACTGGAAACCTGGCTGACGCCGGTGGAGGGCTGGATCGTCGACGCTTTGGGTTCGCGGCGCGGGCCAAAGTTGATGGTGGCATTCGGCGGCATCATGGTGGGCCTTGGATGGGTGACCAACGCCTATGCGCAAAGCCTCGCAATGCTGTATTTCGGCGCGGTGCTCGGCGGCATCGGCGGCGGTGCGGTGTATGCGACCTGTGTCGGCCAGGCGGTGAAATGGTTTCCCGACCGGCGCGGGCTTGCCGTAGGCCTGACCGCGGCGGGCTATGGGGCCGGCGCCGCGATCAGCGTCGTTCCTATTCGCGAGGTGATTGCCGCGAACGGCTATGAAGCCGCCTTCCTCTGGTTTGGCATCATCCAGGGCGGAATCGTTTTCCTTGTCGCCTGGCTGATGCGAGCGCCCGATCCGGGCGAGCTCGCCGGCGCCGCCGCGCCGAAGGTTGCGCAAAGCGCGCGCAGCTTCACGCCCATGCAGGTGCTGGCCAACCCGGTTTTCTGGCTGCTCTACGTCATGTTCGTCATGGTGTCGGCATCGGGCCTGATGGCAACTGCGCAGATCGCGCCGATCGCCAAGGATTTCAACGTCGGCGACACGATCGTGTTCTGGGGCGCCACCACGCTGAGCGCGGCGCTGATCATCGACAATCTCTGCAATGGCGGGGCGCGTCCGCTGTTCGGCTGGATTTCCGACCACATCGGTCGCGAATACACCATGGCGCTGGCCTTTGGGCTCGGCGGCGCCTCATATTGGCTGCTCGGCTCGTTTGGTTATGCGCCGATCGGGTTTGTCATTTTCGCTGCCATGATCTTCCTGACTTGGGGCGAAATTTTCAGCCTGTTTCCGTCGACCTGTACGGATACGTTCGGTACGCAATTCGCCACCGTTAATCTCAGCCTGCTCTACACCGCCAAAGGCACCTCGGCGTTCCTCGTCCCCCTTGCCAATATCATCAAGGACGCCACCGGAAGCTGGCACATGGTGTTCGTCGTTACCGCCATCATGAATTTCGCGGTGGTGGGCTTGGCGCTGTTCGTGCTCAAGCCGCTGCGGGCCCGCATGATGGCCAAGAGCTGACACAAGGGCGGAACTCACTAGATCTTTGGCCATGTCCTTCCGGGTCTTATGGTCTGATTGTCAGCGCAATATTAAGTTTCCGCGCAAGTGAGGCCCTTACCAACAATTCGATTGTGTGAAATGAGGTCGGCGAAAATTGGTTCGTTCCGAAATGGACAGCGATCTGTCCGCGAACCCATCAGGAGCGGCGACAGGGATTGTCTTTTTTCTTACCAACGACGCGTAGGCAAGAAGTTCAAATCGCAGAGCGGGCCATAGCCCAGCCCGGATTTGAACTTGGACAATAGCAATTACGCGCCCCTATGGTGGTCTTGGGTCTATTGCGAGTGCGGGCGGCATGGGCCAAAATTGTCTGCTATCGATTTGCCGCCCCTGCGCGCAAAGCTCACGGCGGAGTATCACGATCAGTCACGCGTATTCGATCGTCGTCGTCATGCTGGGCGCAATGCTAGGAGGCGTACTCGGCTCCTTCATTAGTTGTGCGTGCTATCGATTGCCACGCGGCATCAGCCTTAATTCCCCGGCACGTAGCTATTGCGCATCCTGCGGCTCGCAGCTGACAACTCTGGACCTGATCCCTATTCTGAGCTGGTTGTGCCTCGGCGGCCGCTGCCGGCATTGCCAGGCGCCGATCGGCATTATGAGCTTACTGGTCGAGTTGGTAAGTGCGGTCGTGGGAGCTTTGCTTGTTTTTTGGTGGTTCAAAGTGCATTAAAGGCGTGTACATCGGCCGCGACGAGGAAAATGGGCGATTGCAGTGAGCGAAGCTCGCGTGAGCACTGGAGCATCACGCAAATCCTGATCGAAGCTTCGCTCCGGCAAGTTTGATTGCGAAATTTTCGGTCAATGCGCTCTGTACCAAGCAACAGCCAATCGTTGTGCCGCTTGTAGTTGTGTCGGCGTCATCTTACTGGCGATTGCATCCCGCATTCTCGTGGTGAAGTCGATGTCGTTCCCGATGGCGTGGGATGCTGCCAAATTAATCCACAAATACGCCAGCACGTAATCTCGGGGGACTCCCACACCTTTGTTGTAAAGCATAGCTAATGAAAATTGCGCTCCGCCATTGCCCTGATCGGCAGCCCGGTAGTACCACTTTGCCGCCTCATAGAAGTTCTGTGGCACGCCTTGTCCACTCGAATACATACCGCCCAGCAGAGCTTGCGCGGCGATGTCGTTGCGCTCGGCACGCTTGATAATCATAGCGGCGGAGGCATAGGCGGCGAGGTGGGACACGTGCACTTCGGATGCTGCTACGCCGCTGGCGCTCGTATCGACTGAAGCCAGCGCCAGCAACACAGCGCTCAATCGAGCGATTTTAGTCACGCTAGCCTCACCGATTGCGGCCGCTGCCGTTAGTAGCACCTATGGCTTGCGCAATGGACGCACTCAGCTGCCAGATGCGCAGGCTATTGCTCTTCGTGAAAACAGGCAACTGAATTCCGGCCAGGAAGTCCATTGGTCCGGTGCGTTTGAGGCGTCTTTTATCACGGTGAAGCCGATGGCGCCTCTTTGCCCGCCAGTAGTGCCGGGCTTTACAGATCACAGAACCAATATACCCTGAGTATTACATCGCTTCACGAGTTTTATCGTGGCCGGTGAATTGCACGGGATTGAGAACAGGCTCCCCACAAAATGCGGGGAGCCTTATTCTGATGTGAATCGCTAATCGGCGCTTAGCGATTGGACGGACCAGCCGGTACCGACGTTGCCGTAGACCAACGTCGTTGCAGGCTGGGTGATGGATCCCGCAAAGAACCAGGCGCCGATATCACCGGCCGCGTCGGTCCAAAGAATCCCGCTCTGGAGTTCATTGGCGTAGTCGCCAGTCTGGGCGACCGACCAGTTCGTGCCAACGCTGCCCATCGCAACGGTTTTGTATACGCTGGTGCCTTGCAATAGCCAGATGGTTACATTGCCGAGGTTGTCTTTAAACAGAATATCCTCTGACCCATTGCCGTCAAAGTCGCCAATGCCGGCAATCGTCATGGTGAGCGGCGCTGGCCCGAAGTCCACTGTGCTGGCGATTTTAGTGCCGCTCATGACCCACATTCCGACTTCGCCGGTGGTGGAGTTGCGCCAGAATATGTCGCCGTGGGTATCCGCTCCGGCTATCACCCAGTTGGTCGGCACGTTGCCGATAACCGCGGTCTGCAAGATCGACGTGCCGTTCATCAGCCACATGCCGACATTGCCGGACGTATCGCGCCAGAGAATGTCGCCCATGCCGTCGCCGTTGAAATCACCGGTTGCGGCCACCGACCAGGTGTTCGGCACATTGCCCAGCACCGCGGTCGACTGGATCGACGTGCCGTTCATCAGCCACATGCCGACATTGCCTTGGGTGTCGCGCCAGAGAATGTCGCCATTGCCGTCACCGTTGAAGTCTCGCTGGCCGACGATCGACCAGGTGAGTGGCACATTGCCGAGCGTGCTGGCCTTCTGGATCGTGCTGCCGTTCATCAGCCACATTCCGACATTGCCCTGGTTGTCACGGAAGAGAACGTCGCTGGAGCCGTCGCCATTGAAGTTGTGCGTCTGTACCAGACCGCAGTTGATGTTATTGGCGAGACTGAGATCGCTTGAGGTTGGGGTGAGGGAACTCAAAACGTTTCCACTGGACGCCATGCTGCTTAATGTCGTGGCATCCGACGACAGCAGATAGCGTTGCTGAACCGAGCTGACCACAGACTTCACAACCTGGCAGACATAGCCCTTGTGGGTGCCATACCGCTCCTCAAGGGACAGGCGCGGATCACCATTCGTCAGGCGGTTTGCCTTGGTGTCCCAGAACGGCCAATAACCACCGCTATTGCCGGCGCCTGCGAATACTTGGCCTTGGCTTCCCGGACCGTTGCTTTCGCCAGGCCCGAACCAGCCCATCGTGGCCAAGTTCCAACCCGTATAGGTCGCCAACGGCGCGTTACCCAGTATAGAGGGAAGGCTAGAGACGCTTTCGTTGCCGTCAGCGTTTATCGCCGGCACGTAGACGGGGCAGATGCCGTTAGGACACGCTCCTGACACCAGGTTCGCAATTAGTGGTGGCTGGATGGTCGGAATTCCTGACTGGTTATTGTAGTCCACACCTGGACCGAAGTTGTAGACAAAGGGCGGCCACGCTTGATTTCCGCCGTATTCGACACCTCCGACGAGGGGAAAGCCGGGAATACTGGGAAACTTGAGGGACGTGTTCGTCACCAATTGTCCGCTGGCCAGCGTGGGGTACGCGCTGGGCGGCATTGCGGTGCCGCTCATCAGCAACTGGATGAAAGCGTATTGCAACGCATTGTTGGTGTAGGTTTCCGGAATAATGCTGGAGGGCAACTGCTGGCCCGCGGGGACAGTGATCGCAGCGGGCGAGGTCCAGTTGAAGCTGACCGTGCCGCCGCCATGGGTGGCTCCGGCCGTATAGTATCGATAGACGTTCGCCGGCAGCGGAATGTCGGCAACGCAGGTAAAGCCGCAAAGTCCCACCGATTTCTTTTCAGAATACATTTCTCCCGAACCAAAGGTTTCCAGGATCTGCGGGCAGGTGTTTGGCGTGGTCGCGTTGCAGCGATGGAGGATGCCATTGGCCGCAAGACCACGGGCCATATTTGGATAATCTGCCCACCACACGGGGGCTTCGTCGCCCTGCCGGTAGAGATACATGAGGTCGTTAGGTGCGCCCCAACGCTCATTCATGATCATCATTCGACCATCGATCTGCGGCCAGGCGCCGTTAAAGACAATCCGGTTCGATTCGTCCTGGTTGAAGCCATAAAAGATGAAGCCGTGGATCATTGCGCCGGACTGCGAGGCACCAACGGTGTATGCCGTCGTAATGCTTCCGGCGATCGGGTTGGTACCGCCGCTCGGGGCTGTCGTGCCGTAGCGAAGGAACGAGGCAAGGTCGCGGAACGACGCCCAGCCGACCCCGAGCACCAGCGGATTCTGCGCTGTGTAAGTCATCTCATAGAGCAGGCTCGGATTGAGGCCGCTGTTGTAGCAGACATAATACGGATTGGGTGTGCCGGCCCCGCCAGTAGGGCAGTTTGCCCACGTCCAATTCGCATTGGAGATCGGGGTCTTTGTGCCTTCGACGCCCTGGAACGTTTGCGATGCAACGGACCAAAAGGTGGCGCCCGAGTTGCTCGGCGTCCCGCCCGGGAGATAACCTGCGGGCAGATAAGGTTCATAGCCTGCACCGCCAGCGCTCTGAACCTGCAACAGCGAGGTGGTTGGTGGTGTTGTCGTGGCCAGGCCGCAGCCATTCTCCGCATTAGATATTATGCCGTTGCAGATGTGGCTGTAGACCGTACCGGTAATGATGTTGCTGGAAGTGTTACCGGTGTAACCGGGCGCCGGATTGCCGTCAGTCGTTGCCACCGGCACCTGAACGACATAGGCCGCCAAGGCGGACGTACCAACCGTCGGAGCAGTAAACGCCCCGGTACTAGTGTTCAATGTGCCATAAGCTCCAGAAGTCAGATTAACGCAGGGATAAAGCGGCACCGTACTCGTTCCGGCGCACTGGGACAGGAGGTCGCCCTGCCAACCGCTTTGCACATAGGTCGCGCCCTGCACTAGTGAACTTGTTGTGCCGGCGGCCGGTATGGTGATCGTATTGCCGCCGCGGTTCGGCACCTCCTGGATCATCAGTCCACTGCGCTGTGCCGCATTGGTCGGAGTTACAATCTGGAAATTCGCGACGTACTGAGCCTGGCCGTTAGCCCCGGCCGATGGAAAACCGCTCCAAGACGCAAGACTGAGGTCGGTAATGATGGAGTTGAGAGAATTGGTTGGATCGAGCAGCCCAAAGATGCGGCCTTGGTAAATCGTATAGGATGTTGAAGGGCCGGCAGTCGTGGTTCCAGGGATAAGCGGAATAATATTCACGGTGGCTGTCTGATCTATGACGATCTGGTTGACGAAAGCATCGCTCGGCGAACTCCAGCCGATGGCTGTGGCGAGGATCGCAATAGCCAGCACAAAATACCGGATCGACCTGCTTGTCTTGGGACACATGTTCGTTTTCTCCACCAATCCAACGTAGCTTGTGATGCTCATCGCGCGATAAAGTTCCAACCGCAGAATGTGCGGCTTTTCATCCTCGCGTGCTTTGTCGTAAAATTTGAGCCGGCCGGCGCAACTCGCTCCCCTACCGCCAAGAATGTTTTTGATTATTATTGGAGCCGGCGTCCAAAGTCGGCGTCAAAGCAACGCTACCCGGAATTTCAAGAAGCTGTCAAGCGATGGCATTCGCTGATGCCCGTGCACGTCCTTCGTCTCACGGGCGGCATGCGGCTATGTAAAAGGACATGGAGGAGAAGGAGAGCCGAGCGGCTGTCTGCATTCGTCGTCTCACGGTGTGAGTTCTTTTCCCAAATCGCAAAAACAAATGGCGGATCGGGTTGCCCCGATCCGCCATCAGTGTTCCTTGAGTCAGCTTGGTTACGTTAGTTCGTCCTTGGCGTTCCTAAACCACCGCTCCCTTGCTACATCAATCGGCGTTGACCGCTTGGGCTGCCCAGTTCGTTCCGACGTTGCCGTAAATTGTCGTGGACGATACCGCGGTGCCATTCATGAACCAGACGCCGACGTTACCCGTATTGTCGGTCCAAAGAATATCGGTCATGCCGTCGCCGTTGTAATCGCCGGTTTCGGCGACGGTCCAGGTGAGGGGCACGTTGCCCAGCACCGTGGTCGACAGGATGCTGGTGCCGTTCATCAGCCAGATGCTTACATTGCCGCTGGTGTCGCGCCACAGAATATCCTCTGACCCGTTGCCGTCAAAGTCGCCAATTCCGGCAATCGTCATGGTCAGCGGCATTGCCCCGAAGTCCGCCGTACTGGCGATTTTGGTGCCGTTCATGACCCACATTCCGACTTCGCCGGTGGTGGAGTTGCGCCAGAATATGTCGCCATGGGTGTCGGCTCCGGCTATCACCCAGTTGGTCGGCACGTTGCCGATAACCGCGGTCTGCAAGATCGACGTACCATTCATCAGCCACACGCCGACATTGCCGGACGTATCGCGCCAGAGAATGTCGCCCATGCCGTCGCCGTTGAAGTCACCTGTTGCGGCAACCGACCAGGTGTTCGGCACATTGCCGAGCACGGTAGAGGACTGGATCGTCTTGCCGTTCATCAGCCACATGCCGACATTGCCGCTAGTATCGCGCCACAGCACGTCGCCATTGCCGTCGCCGTTGAAGTCGCGCTGTCCGACGACCGACCATTGACCCGGTACGTTGCCGATGACGCTGGTCGTCGAAATCGACGAGCCGTTCATCAGCCACATGCCGACATTGCCGCTGGTATCGCGCCACAGCATGTCGCTATTGACGTCGCCATTGAAGTTGTGAGTTCGGCTCAAGCCGCACTCAATGTTGTTGGCAATACCTGTATCAGCCGCCGTCGGCGTGAAGCCGGTGGTCAGCACGTTCGAGTTGGTCGCGTCCGCGATCAGAACTGTTGCGTCCGACGTGAGCAGGAAGCGCTGCCCGATCGCGCCGTTGGCAGCCTGAGATACAGCGCAGACGTAGCCGGAATGGTTACCGTACCGCTCCTCGAGCGACTTCCGGGGATCACCGATTGCCGTGCGCAGGGCTTTTGTCTGCTGAAAGGCCCAGAAGCTGCCCGAGAGCTGTACTTGCTGGCCTGCATAGGGGCCGGTCGGGATAATATTAAAGCCTGAGTACGTGCCAAGCGGTGCCTGGAATAGCGTCGAAGGGACGCTGCCGACGCTCTCGTTGCCGTCCGCGTTCACACGCGGCACGTATTCGGTCAGCACCTGCGTGATGGTCGGCGGTTGGACGCTCGGTATCCCCGACTGGTTCGCGTAGTTCACGCCGGCCCCGAAGTTAAAGGTAAAGGGCGGCCAAGCCTGATTGTTGGGATAGGTATAGAGAGGGATGTTAGGAAATCCCGTGGCCGCCTGGGTGTTCAGCACCAACTGCCCGCTCGCAAGCGTCGGATAGGTGACGCCCCCAACGCTAGGCGGCATCGGGATACTCGCCGAGCCGCACGTCGGGTTACATCCGAGCAACCCGATGAAGTCGACCTGCAAGGCGTTAGTGGTATAGTTCTCCCCATTGGTATTCGAAGGATATTCAGAGCCGGAGGTTCCCAGCGTGGTGGGTGGTGCACTCCAGTTGAAGCTTGATGCGCTGATGCTGCCGCCATGGCTGGTGCCTGGCAGGTAGTACCGATAGACATTCGACGGAAGCGGAATGTCGGTCGTGCAGGTGACGCAAAAGCCGGTTATATCCGGGCCAGCCTTTTCATCATACATCTCGTTCGAACCCCAGTATTCCAGCACCTGCGGACATGTATTGGGCGTGCTCGCATTGCAGCGGTGCAGGAGGCCGTTTGCCGGAAGGCCGCGGGCCTGATTTGGGAAATCCGCCCACCAGACCGGGGATTCGTCGCCGCCCATGTAGAGGTTGGGAATGACGTTCGGCTGAGCCCACCGCTCCATCATCCACATCATCCGGCCGTCGATCTGCGGATTGGCGCCATCGATGACGATGCGGCCACTTTCGTCCTGATTGAAGCCGTAGAAGATCGAGCCACGGATGTACGAGCCCGACTGCGACGATCCGAGGTTCATCGTTTTGGTGACGGTTCCGGAAATCGGATTCGAGCCCCCACCCGGAGCGCTGGTGCTGTAGCGAAGGAACGAGACAATATCGCGCATCGAGGCGAAACCGACCCCAAGCACCAACGGATTCTGCGCTGTGAAAGTTACTTCGTAGAGATTGTTTGGACTGTAGGTGCCGGTGTTCAAGCAAAAGTAGAATGGATTGGGCGTGCCGGCCCCGCCGGTGGGGCAGTTTGCCCAGGACCAGTTGCTATTGGGAATCGTAGTCTGCGCGCTGTCCACGCCCTGGGTGGATTGCGACGCTTCGAACCAGAAATTGGCGCCCGTCGTGCTCAGGCCATAGGGCGATGCCAGGGTCGGGTTGTAGCCTGCCGGTTGGTAAGGCGTATAAGCCGAACCGTAAATAACCGACTGTGCAGTGGTTCCGCTCGGCGACGTTGCGCTCGAGAGAAGGTGCCCATACACCGGGCCGGTAATAATATTATTTGAAACATTGCCGGTGTAACCGGGCGCCGGATTGCCATCCGTGGTCGCAACCGGCACTTGAATAACATAGGCCGTCAATCCGGATGGCGCAGTTAGCGCGCCGGTCGTGGTATTGAAAGTGCCATAAGGTCCGGAATTCAGATTAACGCAGGGATAAAGCGGTACCGGGGTGGTTCCCGAGCACTGACTCAGAAGGTCGCCTTGCCAGCCACTTTGCACATAAGTCGCGCCCTGGACCAGCGAGGTTAAGGAGGTCGCGCTGCCGCCGCGGTTCGGCACTTCGTAGATCAACAGTCCACTGCGCTGCGCCGGATTGGTCGGTGTTACAATCTGGAAGTTGGCAATGTATTGAACTTGGCCGTTGGGGGCTGCCGACGGGAAGCCGCTCCAGGATGCAAGGCCGATGTCGGTAATGCCGGCGTTGAGAGGGTTGGTTGGATCGAGCAAACCAAAGATGCGGCCCTGGTAGATCGTATACGACGTTGAGGCGCCAGGGGTCGAGGTTCCCACAGGGATAGGCGTCTCGTTGACGATCGCCGTCCCATCGATGACGAACTGGTTGACAAAAGCGTTACTCGGCGAACACCAGCCAATCGCTGCTCCGAGTAGCGCGGCAGCCGGCAGCAGATGGCGGAATAGCCTGTTTGTTCCCGAAGTCATGTCAGTTTCCCTCCCTCGACTTGCGATGCTCGACACGCCAATGAACTCCAGCCGCTGTGCTTGCGGCTTTCATTGTAGTGAAGACGGTCTATGAGAAGCGGCGTTTTATGGAAAAACATACGGAATCTTCTCGAGAGACTCCCGTATGCTTTTGCAGCGCAGACTACTGGCGCACCCCCTAATCATTTGAGATGACGCGCAGCGCCTTAAATGCGCCGCCTCACTTTCGCCCACTCCCCATTATTCACCAAAGCGTAGACGCGATCATTCCAAGCTGTCAAGGGATTGGGCAATGCCTCAGTTTTAGATGCGGCACTACAAGCGAGCGTCGGTGTTTGGTTGCGGTAGCCGCAAATTAAAAATAATGTAACGGTTATGAATCCGTTCCGCTCGCGGAGGTTTTGTAATCTGATCCTGTCGAGTACTTCAAGAAGTCGCCATCCATTGCGTTTGAACCGGAGTACCAAACGCCATTCATGATGCGTATGACCCCGCAGTACGGCGCCTTCTGATCGGCGTCCCAGGGTGTGAGTTCTTTCCCTAAATGCAAAATAAATGGCGGATCGAGTTGCCCTGATCCGCCATCATTTATTCGTTGAGCCAGTTTGGCTTACCGTAGCTCGTCCTTGGCGGTCACCAAGGGCCGCTCCCTTGCTACATCAATCGGCGCTCACCGTGTCACGATTTCAATCGCAGATTAATCATCGAAGCGTGATCGGGTCTGGATCGACCAACAAATTGCTGGCGTTTTCTGAAGCGAACGACAGCTCAATCTGCGCTGCGACTTGATGGTGCGCGTGCGGCACCAGCCTGAGCGGAGGATCGTATTTGATGGCGATGGTCTTATCTGCGGAAATGTCGATCTTATACTCGACGACGCCGATTTGGCCCTGCTCACCAGTGCCAGTTGAACTGTAATCGGGAGGCCTCGCATAAAAATTTATCAGGGCGCGAAGCATGCCAGGTGAGAAGTGTCGAACCTTGACTTTCGCTTCCCGGATTTCCCATAGCGGCAAACCGTACAGATCAATCCGATAGGGCAATGAACCGATTTCGATGCCGTCTGGCGCCAATATAATTGCCGAATTAGCCGTCCTGTGGAATCCGAAACCTTGCTCCGGCGGTTCGGCCCCCGGCGCCTTATACAATTGCCAATGGGTGTGGCGCTCCAAAAACAGGCGGACCGCGTCTGCTGGTCCCGGCTGTTCGATATTGTCAACGACCAGCACACCGCCGGGCCGCAGGAACAGAGTGGAGCGCATCAGATCGAAAAAAGCGTAATCGAACGAATGGTGGCCATCCACGAATATGATATCGAATGGGGCCTGCTTGCCCCGTTCCACGTGCAGTTCTTCATCCAGGTACAGAAAGTAACTCATGGAATTCTCGGGGCGAAAGGTGACTCGCTCACGCACATTTCGCAGGCCATCCAGCGATCACGTCAGGAACCCGGTCTGCGCCGAAGGGGTCTATCGTGGTGAGGTGTCCGTCGCCGACCTCTGCCATTGCGGCCGCAATCACTCGCGCAGTATCCGCAAAGAACGTGCCGATTTCCAAAACCCTGGCCGGCGCAAGCAAGCGGACCAGCTCAGCGAGTGCATACTGTGTCGATGAGGCGGTGGCTTGGCCTGGCCGATTGGGTTGGCCGGCAGTCGCGTCGAGCTCTCCCGCAGCGATCGACTCATCGATAGCGACACGTAGCATGTGTTGTCCAGGCTTGAGCGGTGAAAGAGGCCGCTATTGTCGGAGAAAAAGTCAACGAGCGCTATGGATTGCCGTTTAATTTAAGGTGGCATCAAGACCATTGACGAATAAATCAGTGATTATCGCCTGCCGATCAGTGGTTGGCCTGGGTGGCAGCCGGTCTCATCGGCGTTGCCGCATCAAGCTCACAGCCGATACTCTTTAGACTTTCCGGGGTGAGCCAAAACAAACCGGCTTGAGCGGCAAACAAACTCAACTTGAGCAAATCCGCCTTGCTGCCGGCGGGCGCGAGCGATTTGGTCAAGGAGCCATTCTCGGAACCATCAGCTAAGCGCTCAAGCGCGCGTTCGACTCGGTCGACACGCTCTGGAGTAAGCCAAGCCAATCCAAACTCGGCGAATTCCACCACGATTCCGCGCTTCATGCACTCGTGGCGCAGCACTGCGACATAATCGGTGACTTCTTCCGGCAGTTCTATGCCGGCGCGTTCCCAGCCTGGGCGGACGCGGCTTGAGTCGAAATCATAGTGGACGTATCTGACGCCTGCAGCTTCTGCACGGCGGACAAAATCCTTCGCCTCGTGATAGTTTTCAAGACAGAATATGAATTTTGCCCACACTCTGTTGAATGCATCGGGTCGGGTCGCCGCGCAATATTCTGCCACCACCTTCCAGACTTTTTCATTGTAGTTCATTTTCTTGATGGCTTTGTAGACCGCAACGCTCGCGGCATCGATGCCGAGAATCAATTCGACCTGGTCGCGCTCGAGCGCCTCGATGATAGCCTCTGACCGCTTGGTCGCGTTGGTGTAAACAACACTGCGTACGCCATAATTGTTCAAAAGCGTAAGAAGCGGTTCAAATTCCGGTGACAGCGTCGGTTCGCCGCCGCTAAATCGGACCGTGGCATTGGGCGCCAGCAACTTTTGTTCGATCATTTGCTTAAATACGGGGAGCAGACGGGGCGCCTTCGATAACGGGGCCTTCATGTCCGGCTCGGTGACCGTGTAGCAATAATTGCAGCGAATGTTGCAGCTGGTGAAGTGCGCGATGGTGACGTCGTCCACCGCGTATGGACCGACATTCTCCGCGGCCCAGTCCGCTTCCGTCAGACGCGGGCAACGCTGGCACTCCGGTACGATGTCTCCACGTTTGTGCCGCGCGATGATTTTTGCGCGGCCTTCCAGCAATTGATCGACGGAAAGTTCGCCCGTGAACGGCGCCACAACCGGCGTAAGTCCGGTCGCGGGATTGGCACAACACGCCGTAACCCTGCCCGGATAGAATGTCGCGGCGCGTTCAAGGAAGCGGCAACTGAGATATTTGCCTCCGCTCGCCGCGCGCGACGCACTGACGATGGCCAAACCTCTGCCCTCATCGGACCCAGCAACTCTCACCGAATGCATGCAACCTTACTCCGACGAACCTGCAATTGTGACCTTGGATGGGCGATTATGCAAGGATAACGGTTTACGAGTTCTGTCCGTCGGGACCATATCATCCGGTGACGCGCGTCGTTTGCTGCGGCCAGTGCGCGGTTGCTCACGAGCTGCGGCCGGAGTGCGAGGTCGGCGCAATGTCAAATCAGGATTTCAGAACCGGCTTGCTGGCGGAGGCATCGGGCGGAAATCCGGTTGCGCCTGGCTGGCTGTCAGGCTGCGGAGTTGCCCCGCCCATCTGCCGGATCGCTTCGGACGCCTCGCGCTGCATGGCAAGCTGTGCTTTTTGGATTTGCCGCAATTCGTGCATTACTCTGGTCAGCGCATCGAGCTTATGTCTGATCAAATCGGATTGATTGGCAATGGCCGCGGCAATCGCATTGTTCTTTTCGTTGATCAAATCGGATTGATTGGCAATGCCTGCCATCAGCCCGCCGGTCTTATCGACGATCACTGCGGTCTGATTGGCGACACCTTGCGCAGTCGCGGCCACGTTGTGTCCCATGCGCACCCAGCCCATCACATGGTTTCCGAGCTTTCGTAGGATGCTGACGGCTTGTCTGGGCCTTTCAGCATGAGCTGACGTTATCGGTGGTGACTGTGATTTCGACATGATGGAGACCTGCAAGTCGGTGTCCGTTAAATCTTGGCTTGTCGATGTGTTTACGCGTTCAGTTGGATTTTGCCGCGGCTCGTGGTTCGTCAAATTTACTGGTGGCGAGGAATTTCGCAACGAATCCTGTATTTTTTCGCCGCGCATCATCGCCTCACGCGGTCGCAGCAGGTCGAGCGCTTCCGGATCGAATACCGTCCAATAGCGTTCCTTCAACGGCGCGAAGTCGGTCGACATGCCGGTATCGACATCGAGTGGAGGCACGAAGGCGATATCGAACGATTTCTGCATGGCCAGCAGCATTCCCGCGTCGCGGACCTTGTAGTCGAGCGGCGCCGGCTGGCCCGCCAATCTGGAGCTGATCAAAAACTCCGCAATGTTGTCGGGAAGATCGGATTGATTCTTTTCCGGCATGAAATCGGCATGGATGATCTTATAGCCGTTGCTCCTGGCGAGCATCCAAAAGAACTTAAAATTATAGTTGATCAGTCCATGATTCACCATTCCTTGGACCGGGACCTCATGGATCATGATTTCGTTCGGCGCCGTCAGGTCGTGAATGACGTTGAACGCATTGAGCTGGTTGACGATGTGTTCGGTGGTTCCGAAATTCGTGACCAGACTGTATTTACCTTTCGCTTGCGGCGGAACGCTGTCGTAATTTAGATCAAGCGGAATACTTCCAGGGCTGCCGTCGATATCAACCGCCGCATAATCGAAGCCAAGCCAATGCCAAAACTCTCGAGCAAAGGGCGCGGTGAGGTTGAAATCGATCTCCTCATCGGGCGAATGCAGCGGTGGGACGATAGGCAGCTTCTGATCGCGTCCGAATAGGCGGCCAAGATGCGCTATTCGCTCGGGCACCGTGAGGAAGCTGCTGCCAAGCTGCTGGGCTCCGATTTCGATGACAGCTCCACCCGGACTGAGATAGTCGGCCGTGCGCAGCTTGATCAGCAGTTCGAGGGCCCCCTCACCAATTGCCACATTGCGCTCCACTGCAGATCATGAACCCACTTTCGCCTGACCAACGCTGTCTAATGTAAGCTGACAATCACCGATCCAGTTGTGGGGCCTAAAAACGACTGTCACCGCAAAGCGAGTTGGATATCTCCGATCCCCGCGCTCCAGAGCGGCTTCGCGCCGAGCGGTGTTCCGATTTTGGGGCTCTCAGACCAGTGTAGAACCCACAAATTGCCAACCGATTTCTCGGCTGGTGCCGCCACCGCGTTATGAAGCCGCCGCCGTTAAATATCGATCGTTAGCAGCAACCAAGACGCGTTATTTCAACAGACTGCGTATGGTTGGTGCATTGTTCAGGCCAACTCAAGCAACTCCTAGGGCTTTTGCGGCGCTGGAGTGGCCGGTGCAGGCGGCGTGATCGAAGGTGGATTTGTTGATCCGGAGCTGCCTGGGGCAATCGTGTTTCCCGAAGGCATCGAGGCCGTGCTCGGCGTCGGCATTGGCATGTTACCCGACGGTTTGGGCTCAGGCATCGACGTGGTCGCAGGGCCAGGTGTTGGGCCCGCAACGGAGGACGGGGTCAGAACAGGGGTCGGGCCAGGGGCCGGGACAGCAGATGGACCTTCGGCCACTTTAATGAGGGGCATTGGCGAGGATGATTGATCGCCCGCCACCGGTTGCTGTTCTTGTGTGATTGCCGGTGTGGGCGACTGGCCTGCGGGTGCAAGTTGGGCAGATTGAGCCGGCTGGGTCGGGGGCTTGGCCTGGCCCAATCGCGGCGGCGTTGGAGGAGATTGTAGTTGTTGAGGTACTCGGACCGTTGCCGAGCACCGTGACCTCGATCCCGCCTTGCTTGGTTATGATGACAAAGTTGTAGCCCGCCAAAAGCCGCGCCACAATTTGGCGGAGTGGTCCCTGGTATGTGCCGGTGAGAGGCGCGTCGAGATTTGCGGTCGATTGGAACTGAATATCGAAGCGCTGATGAAGTTCCGAAAGGATCTCCTTGATCGAGCTATGCTGGGCATCGATGCTGACGGCATCAGGGCTGCCGCTAATCTCCGGTGCGGCAAAGGCTGTTATCGGCGCTACCAACGCCAATCCAACGAGCAAGGCGGTGGCGCTGATACCATTGGTTCGCAGTGACTGCCGACATGCAGGGATTGTCCAACTGCTCATTTTTGTCCTCCTAATAGGGGTGGCAGTTCGACAACCGCCGTTTTATTGTTCTTCTCAAGCACTGCTTTACGGCCCTTCACCGAACGTAAGATCCAACCATCCTGACCTTCTCCGGTCTTTAATCTAATGATATCATGCGTGCCAGTGTTAATAAAGACCGCATAGCCTTGGCCATCACCCTCTACGATCCCGACGAGGTCGAATGCAGGGACTTCCGGTTCGGGCGGCGGTGTGACGGTCTTTGGCGCTTCGACAGGCGTTGCGATTACGGCCGGCGCCGGGGGCCGGCGGCTCGATGAAAAGAGTGGGCGCTCTCGAGTGGCCTGTAACGATTCGATCGGGATGCCCCACAGTGGATTTCCCCGCTCTGGCATGTCGTGAGATTCACGTTCTTGCGCTAAAGGCTCGGCTGGCATTTTGCCAGGCAAAATTCTGCCACTCCGCCCTACCTCATCCTCATCCAGACCAAGCCCGGTTGGGTCCTCTGCAGCACGAGCAAACCACGCTCCAAGCACCACAAGCATGCAAGCCGCCGCGGCAGAGAGGGTCCACATTCGCGCATTGGTCATTTGTCCTTCCACCATCGACCCGAAAGGCCCATCAAAATTCGCATACGTTCACTAGCGGCCCCCGCCTTCGCCCCTTCCACTGTAAGCTGATCGATGTAAAGAAACGGCATTCCAGCCTCGACGTCGTAAAGGAGCTTCTGCAGTGAGGCTTGCTGGATCTCACAACTGACCACCAGCCCGATCCAGCCATCCTTTGCCCGCGCATTATCGAGGTCCACCTGCGAAGACAGCACGCTGCCGCCTGCGTCGCGGACGGCGGAGGCGACCCGCTGCAGCAGCGCAGCACCAGCCACGTTCAAATCTCGGCCTTCGAGAAATGCCGAACCCGCGGGGGCATCGGTCATGATGGGACCGATATTATTGCCGGAGGTTAGCGATCGTCCCTCAAGCTGCGCCAGCATCGTCTCTGCCGCCGACAGCGAAGCATACTGCTCCGCCACCGCGGCAAGCGACGTCCAGGTCACCACGATAGCTGCGACAATCAGCGCAACATAACCCGCTGCCGCGCCGGCCTCGGTTATCGACTTTAGATTTACAAGTTTTCTATCGGTCATGGCGATAACGAAAAGTTCGGCTCCATCCGGGCCTCGATATTGAAATGTTCTCCCGCGTCAGATGGTGATCGGGTAATCGGCGCAAAAAATGCGGCTTGGCTGAAATGTTTGGTTTGCTCAATCAATCGAATGAGTTCCGGTGCGTCATGGGTGATGCCGCTCACCCGCACCTTATTTCCCTCGATACGGAGTTCCGTCACGTATGTGTTGTCGGGAAAGATTTGCGAAAGAATTTCCAAAGCGACCACAGCCGAAGGCAACTCATTCTTACGCTGCGCCAAGGCTCGTTCGGCGACGGTTTTTGGGTCGCCTGGATCATTGCGCGCAGTCATTGCCGCGGCGCGCCGCTGTGCGATGCGGCGCGCCAGATCGTCCTGGCTTGCCTGAAGGTTGTCAGCGATTATCGCGCTGGCGACGCTGGCTATTGACGCAATGAGTAGGGCCGCCACCAATGCGGCCAGTAAGGCCCGTCGCGCGCGATGAACATCGAGATGGCGCGCCGTATTTTGCTCCATGATCATGATCGGCGCCAAGTCGGGTCTCGATTCCGGTGCAGCAGTCCGGAGTGTGACTGAAGCAGCACCGACGCCGGTGAATGCTGTCAATAACGGAAGCAGTCTCGACTTCGCCGTCGCCGCGACTGTTATGGCGATACGTCCGGCGCCCAGGTCAACAGGACTGCTGAAATCCGAACGCCGCTTGATCGGCAGTCCACGGCGTCAGCCGATCAATCTGTGCCCGCACAACGCCATCGAGGAATTCGGCTGCGCGCGACGGCAGTTCGAGCGGTTTGAATACGAACCGCTCGGGCCGCAGCAGTAGCTCGACGCTGCCGCCCCGCAGCATGGTCTCAAGTTGAGCGGACTGCTGAACAGAAATATTTCCATTCTCTACGACAATTTCACCGACATCCGGTATTGCGTCGTGGTCCGAAGCCGTCACCGCAAAGTGGTCTTCCGAGCTTTCGGCCAAAGAAATCCTGCGCTTAGCCGTCATCCGATCTAGGCCGGAGACGATTGTCTCAGCGACTAAGTTCAGCCAACGCCAAAAGGCGTTCCTGATCGGATCAAGCGCCTTCACGGAGTTCCCGCGCTGACGCGCCTCCCGCTCGAAGATTCGCCATCATCCCACCAAAGCACGCTATAAGGTCGTTTGTCGCTGTCTAAAAGCAATATGACCGCTTCTGAGCGGATCTGATCGCCGTTCGGAAATCGCACACTGACTGTTACTCTGTTGGCCGGACTGGGCTCCAAAGTGACATAGGATGTGGCGGTGCCGAACTGTGCCCTCATGACATCTTGCGGACTGCCAGCACGCAGGCTGAGCAGGAGCTGCAGCCGCTCCGGTGTCAGTCCTGGTAAAGCAGCAAGCACCTGCGACGCGGCCCCGAGCACGTTGACCTCCGGGCGGCCACTGTAGACGGTTAAGTATGGCATCACTCGATCAATCAATTGAGGCGGAATGTCGGCCACCAAGCCGAGCTCGTGGACGTCCTGAAAAGGCCCATGACGCGGCCCATAATTCCGGTCGGCCCCCTGATAAAACGCCGCTTCGGGATCGCTTTGGCCATTGGTCAGGGGTGTTCGCCAGGCGACAACGCGATTTGCGTAAGTGATCGCGCTGTCGGAATCCACACCTAGGGCCATGAATAAGCCGGCTAGTACCTGCTGGGGCGCGAAATTCAGATCAATCCGTGAGTCTTCGCAGCGGTATTCGACCGAGATCGTGGCGCTGCCCTGCTGGAAACTAAATCGACCTGAGAGCGGCTGCTCGTCAGGCCGGGACGTCAAACGATATGCGGCGAGTTCGACCCCCGAGACCGCCAATGCGCGCGCTTGTATCTGCTCATCGTGATTCACGAGGTCGAGCGCAGCTTCACGTTGATAGAAGGAATAGACGACAGCGAGCGTTGCCAGCGCACCGAGAATCCATAACACCGCGACAAGGATGAAACCTTGTTCGCGCCTGTCGTCGCCATCCGGACGCAACGATGCCATGGTCATTTTTCTCCGCTCGGACTTAGCGGTTGCGCATTCGCGGCTGGCGTTGGCGTCGGCGCTACGGTCGGCCCGGCCTTCGGCGTAGATACCGCGCTGGAGCCAAGTGCCGGAGGTGCCGCCGAAGCAGCAGAACTTGCCTGCGAGCCTGCCGTGCCGGCAGCGCCCGGCGCACCGGCGACCGTCGACGCAGCTGAGCCCGCCAGACCAACGCCGTGATTCTCGCGCCAGATTTTCTGCCCCTCCAGTTCTGGGCAGTCAGTACTTGCCTGTGCCCAGGTGCAGCGGGCTGGCATCTCGGCATAAATCGAGGTGCTCGTCGATGTTGTCAAAGTCACTGGCGTCGCATTGTCCCGCAACGTGACACGCACCGCGCGCGGCAGTTGCGCTTCGTTATGCCAATTATCGCGCCAAACCCGATCCGAGCCAGCATAGGAAAATGAAAAATGATAAGGACCGCGCATCACGACGACAGGATTTGTGAAAACAAGTTCCGTCCCATCTGATTGAGCCAAGCCAATTGGTATTGGCGCGGTACTGCGCACGAGAGCGGAGCCAAAGTCATCGCTGACAGCCGCAATCTGCACCACTTCAAGGCCGGTTGCGAAGTTTGGGGCCAATATCGAGCGAACGAAAATGACCGAGAGCTCAGACCCGTCGAACAGCGGCGTCTTGTCCTTGGGATCAGCCGAGATGAACTGTGCATCGGCAAGGTCGTCTGTGAGCCGTTCGAGGCCAAGCGCGGAGAGCTGATCACGCTGCAGCCGCGCAAAGCCACGGTTCCAGTTTGGCAACCATTGCGCGGTTACCGTCGCCATGGCGGCGAGAATGATGCTCATCAGCAACATCGCAATCATAGCCTCAAGCAACGTGAATCCCGCGTTGCGCGGCCGGACTGCGGATCGTTGCATCACTCGCTTCTTCGATTGCGCCGTAGTCGAACCGTATCGAGGCGCAAAATCTCGCCATTTGGCGCCTCGACGCGGATAACTACCGCTTGCGGCAACCACGGTGTCGGCTGGCTTGGGTCGATGAAGTTGGCAGAAAACGGCAGCACGTCGACGCGCCAGTTGTCATCACCTAATTCACCCCGCATGTCGCCCGGTGAAAGCTGATCGCGATCTGGCAAGGCGGCGATTGCCGCTCGCGCCGTTTAAATCAATGTTAGTCGCTGACCGACCGTTTCGGTGCCTCGAACATTGGCCGCTACGAGCGATCCGATGGCGGCAAGACTGATCGCGACAACGGCCAGTGCGACAACCGCCTCAATCAGCGTGAAGCCCGCTTCGGTCTCGCGGTCGTTGCGTTTACCTGACCGGGACAACTTCCGCACCTCCCGTCAACCAATTCACCCGCACTTGAAATCCAGCGCCACCGCGTGTCAGCGCCACTGCACCTCCACATGACAATCCGGAGCCAAGGAACCGAATGGTTGGGCCGGCAACGAGATCATTGCAACGCTTGGCGAGTATGGCCTGAACTGTGACATCGGATGGAAAATGCAGGACACGGCCACCTGCTCCCGATCGAATTTCCCGGGACGGTGCGTCGATCACTGTTGCGACTTCTCGGTGTTGTCGTTGCGCCGCGTCATGATCGGCGTTGAGCAAGGCCGCAGTCTGCAGCGCATAACCCTCGATCCGCGGCAATGAAGTGGCATGCGGGATAGCGGGAACAACGATGGCCGCGAGCAGCGCGATGATGGCCAAGACGCACACAATTTCCAATAACGTGAAGCCTGCCTGCGTGCAGTCGTCAACGTGTCCAGCTCGTAATATCACTTGCGGTTCCCGTTCCACCTTCTTGACCATCGGAACCATAGGAGGTGATGTCATACGGCCCATGTTCCCCTGGCGCACGATAGACGTAGGGGTGTCCCCAAGGATCGGCAGGAACGATAGTACCCTTTAGGTAGGGTCCATTCCATGCCGTCTCGCTGCCATTGCGTTCCACCAAAGCGGCAAGGCCTTCACCTGTCGTGGGATAACGGCCCTCGTCGAGAAAAAACAGGTCAAGGGCGCTGCCTAAGCTCGCAATCTGAATTCTTGCGGCCTTCACCTTCGGATTCCCCCAGGTAATTCAAAACCCGTGGCGCAACGAGCGCCATGATCAAGCCAATGATCGTGATCACGACCAGCATTTCGATGAGTGTGAAACCAGCTTCGGCAGCTCGGCGCACCCGGCAAGATCGGCGCTGCGAACCCGATGCTTTGAACTTCGTCATGCGGACCTCACTAACCCACGATCTGACTTACTGATAGTAACGAGGTCATAACGGACACAATCAGCCCGCCAACGACGATGCTGATACATATAATTGCTGCCGGACCGGCAATTCCTACTATTCGATCCATACTGCGCTGGAGCTTTGCCTCGTAAAACTCGGCGATCCGACTGCTAATCGTCGCAAGTTGTCCGGTCTCCTCGCCCAATCTGAGCATGCGCACCGCCGCCGCAGGAAGAGTTTCGGCATCAGCCAAGGCATCGGACAGCTTGCTACCATGGCGAACACGATCCGCAACCGTTATCCAAGCCTGCGGTCGCCCGCGGCGATCCAGCATTTCCACAAGAATTCGTAACGCCGCCGACACCGTCAGTTCCGCTGCCAAGAAGAAGCCCAAGGTTGCGGCAAAACAATCCGGTCGTATGAAACAATAACAGCGATTTCAAGACCGGCGTTTTTGCCATCAAGTTCCAGGTCGCGCGCTGGACATCCGGGCGGCGCGCCAGCAGCCAACCCGCCGCCAGCGCAATGGCCGAGCCTACGGCTATGGCGTCGCCGTGTGAACGCACCAGATCCGACAGACCAAGAAAAAACACGACTATAGGATCGAGCTTGGCCTGAAACCCGCGCAAAACCGAAGCAAACTGCGGCAAAACGAACAATAAGAAGAATGCCAACACGCAGCTCGATGCGGCTAAGATGAAAGCCGGATAGCGCATTGCCTCCGCGAGTTTGCGACGAACCGCTTCGGCTCTTTCCCGTTCGAGCGCGAGAACTCCAGCAGGTGGTCAAGCGTTCCAGAAGCTTCACCGACGCGCACCAGCGCCACGTAGATCGCCGGAAATACCGTCGGATGCTGCGATATCGCCTCGGCGAAGCTTTCGCCGCCCAGGATGCTGGAACGAATTTTGCCGACGGTGGGACGCAACCTGCCGATATCCATATCGGTTGCCAGCAAATCGAGGGCCGCGTCAAGCCGCGCGCCGGCCTTGAGCAACAGCGCAAGATCGCGTGTGAATATTGTAATGTCTTCGCTGCGAGGCTTGTTGAAAAACGCAAAATTCAACCGCGATGTGGTTGCCCGTCCCGCATCGATGACGGCCTCAACTGGAAGGAGGCCGAGATATTCGACTTGGCGGACGACTTCGGCTGAGGTGGTCGCCGAAATCGAGCCACTGACGATCTCGCCGGCCTGCGTCAGTGCGCGATAGCGAAAGTTCGGCACAGCCTTCACCGCAGCGCCACGACACGAAGCGCCTCGGCCGGAGAGGTGATGCCTGCACGACATTTGGCCACGGCATCTTCCAGCATCGTTGTCATCCCACCCCGCAAAGCGGCACGTTCGATATCGTCTGAAATCGTTCCACGCGCCACCAGACCGCGAATTTCCTCATTCAATTCGATGATTTCGAATACCCCATTGCGGCCGCGATAGCCGGTGCCGCCGCAGCGTTCGCAGCCCTTGGGTTCGAATATCGTCTCGCCGACGTGAAAGCCCAGCGCGGCGTAACGAGGATCCGCGGCAAAATCGTCCTCTTCAAGCCGGCGCGACCGCTTGCAGCGGTCACAGAGAATTCTGACCAGCCGTTGCGCGATGACCCCGCGCAGGGTGGAGGCCAGCAGGAATCCCTCGACGCCGAGATCGAGCAGTCGCGGAATGGCCGAGGCGGCAGTTTCGGTGTGCAGCGTCGTGAGCACGAGATGGCCGGTCAGGGCCGCATGGATAGCGATATGCGCGGTCTCGGCGTCGCGCACCTCGCCGACCATGATGACATCGGGGTCATGGCGCAGAAAGGCCCGCAGCGCAGTCGCAAAAGTCAGGCCGATCGCCGGCTTGATCTGTGACTGATTGATGCCTTCGATCTCGTATTCGACGGGATCTTCGATGGTCAGGATTTTGCGCGACGTATCGTTGAGGATGCTCAACATTGTCGCAAGCGTCGTGGTCTTGCCGCTGCCGGTCGGGCCGGTGATTATGATCATACCGTGGGGCAGTGCCAGCAGGCGGGTGATTTTCGTTTCGTCCGCGCTCATCATGCCGAGCTTGCCGATGTCGAGCAGTCCTCTGTTCTTGGGCAGGAGGCGAAGCACAGCTGATTCACCGTGCTGGGTGGGAACAGTGGCCACGCGGATGTCGACATCGACGCCGGAAATCTGCTGCCGAGCCGCACCGTCCTGCGGCAACCGCCGTTCGGCGATGTTTAAGCCTGCGAGAATTTTGACGCGCGATATGATCGCTTGCGGGGGCGCGCCGGCCGGCGTCGGAATGATACGCAGCAAGCCATCGACCCGCATGCGCACCACCAGGCCCGATTCGAACGGTTCGATATGAATGTCGGTCGCGCGCAGCTCCATCGCGCGCTCGAACAGATCATTGACCGCTCGCACAACCGGGGCACCGCTGGCAAGATCGCGCAGTCTGTCGATATCATCGTCGACGCGCGCCAGCGCCGCGCTGTCGGCATCCGGGGCGCTTGCCTTATCGTCAAGCCGGGCAGCAAGCACCGTGGCGATGTCCTCAAATGAGGCAATCGCGATCTCCAGGTCGCTGCCGAGCACGATTTCCGCAGCGCGAATCGCCGCGCTATCAGTGGGGTCGGCGACGACAAGACTAGAGCGTCCGCCTCTGGACCGTGCAGGGAAAAACCGACGATTCGCGCAAAAACCGCTGCGAGAACTTGTCGGCAAGCGATGGGACTGACATCAAATCGGCAAGACCCATCCGCAGTAGGCCAAAGTATCGGGCCACCTCGTCGGCAAATTCGTTGGCCGACATTTCGGTGAGTTGCCATAGTTTCTGTAACGGTTTGCCGAGTCTAAGCGCGTCGGCGACGTTGAAGCGTGCGGACGCATCACCGCCCAGCAAATGTCGCTCGATCAGGTGATCGTAGAAGCCTTGGAGCATATCGCCGGTGCGTGGCGGATCGACTTGATCGCCGCGAGTGGTCATTCTGCTTGTAAGCACTTCAGCCATCAGGTCGTCCTTATCGGCGGATTCCGTCCTTGACGAGCGCAGCACGGAATCCGTACACTCCTCTATATAAGAACTGGCACGTCGGGCATCTCGAGCGCGAATTGTAGGTCTGTGGTACGAGCGTGGTCAATCATCGCGGCAAGGTCGGAGCTTGCGTAGCGGCCGGTCTCGCGATCGCGTTGCTCGCAGGTTGCGATCTGCACTCGGCGAGTGACCAGCATCCGCGCGTCCCCGATCCCTTCGATACCGTACAGAATACCGACTTAACGCCTCGCTTCCCTCAACAGACTGAACAGTCTAGCCCGCCGTCTAAAGCGAAGACGAGTGAGAGCTATTACGGTCAGGACACCACGACCGGCAGCAGCGCCGACACAGAAGGCGCGGCCGCAGCCTCAAAGGCGGCGAATAGCGGCGAAGGTTATGATCTGAATTTCGAAAACGCAGCCATTACCACGGTGGCCAAGGTTATTCTCGGGGATATTCTAAACGTTGGTTACATCATCGATCCGCGGGTGCAAGGGACGGTCACGATTTCTTCGGGCCGGCCGGTGCCGAAAAATGAGCTTGTTCTGGTCCTCGAAAATGCGCTGCGGATGAGCAATGTCATACTGGTGACTGACAGCGGCGGCGGTTATCGCCTAATTCCAGCGGGCGACGCTCAAGGATTGGGTGCGACGACTGCGGCCGGCGATACCGAGCCTGGTTATGGCATCACCGCCGTGCCACTGCGCTACACTTCGGCGCAGACTATACTCAAGCTGCTGGACAGCTTCGCCATCAAACCGAGCATGGCGCGCGCCGATACCGGACACAATCTGATCTTGGTGCAAGGCACCGGCCCGGAACGCAAAACCGCCGTCGATACTATTTTGAGTTTTGACGTCGATTGGATGCGCGGCCAGTCGGTCGGAATCTATCCGCTCGAAAACGCCGCTCCAGAGGAGATGATCAAGGAACTGACCAAGATCATGGAGAACGAGCGAGGGCGGGCTCAATCAAAGCCTTGTCACGTTTCAGCCGCTCGCCCGTCTCAATGCCGTGCTGGTGGTTACCCGCAAGCCGAATTTGCTGAAACAGGCGGCGTTATGGATCAAACGGCTCGACAAGGCCAATAATGCTGGCACTTCGGTGCACGTTTATCGGCTGCGTTACGGCGATGCCCGCCAGATTGCCAGGGTGCTCGGCGACCTGTTCGGTTCGCGCCAGCAGGGGGGGGCTTGAATTCCGCAGTAAATCAGCTCGCGCCGGGTGCCGGCGTTTCGACCACATCCAGCGGCGCTTTCGGGAACAGCCAAGCCAATAACGGTTTGCAATCGGGTGGCCAGCCGGGCGCGGGAAATTCAAGCGGCTTAGGAGGAGCGACATCAGGTCCTCGGACTGGGTGGTGGCTGGCGGCGGCGGCGTGGAGGCGGCATCCAGCTCGGTAATCTTGGGCAGCGGCTTCGGCAATCCCAACGGCGTCCCTGGCACCGCTTCGGCCACCGGCACCTCCAGCGACAGCATCGCTCCCGGCGCATTCGGCAGTCCCAACGCACAGGGTTCAAACTCGATCAGCCTGCCGGGCATCAGGATTGCCGCCGACATCACCAACAACTCGCTGGTGATCTATGCCAGCCAGGAAAATTATCGGCTTATCGAGCAGACTCTTACCCAGCTCGATCGGCCACAATTGCAAGTGGCGATCCATGCGACAATCGCAGAGGTGACGCTCAATAACGATCTGCAATACGGTGTGGAGTACTATCTGCAGGGCAACTCCAGCTCATTCGGCTTCAACACACAAAGCAGCGGCTCCTCCTCATCGTCCGGCGTAAATGTCGGCCAAGCGCTGGGCGCCATCCTTCCGGGCAGCAATTTGCTGGTCGGGCCCGCGGGAATCCGCGCGTCGTCATCAATGCGTTGCGCAACATTACCGACGTGAAGGTACTGTCCTCTCCTTCGCTCGTTGTGCTCGACAATCAACCCGCGACGTTGCTGGTCGGAGACCAAGTGCCGGTTGAGACGCAAAGCGCCAATGTGCTCGCTGCGACGACCTCCACCTCGAGTACGGTCGTCAATTCCATCAACTACATTAATACCGGCGTCATTTTGCAAGTGCTGCCGCGGATCAACGTCAATGGCACCGTCATTCTCAACATTCAGCAAGAGGTCAGCGGCGTAACAAACACAACGGCCCAATCGTTAACGCCGACAGTTTCGCAGAGGCCAGATCAAGAGCTCGGTTGCCGTTGCCAGCGGGCAGACAGTGCTGTTGGGCGGTTTGATCACAGAGACACAGCAGCGCACCCGCAGCGGCATCCCGGTGCTCGAAGAGCTGCCCGGCATCGGCAATTTGTTTTCGACCAACGACCGATCGTCGACGCGCACCGAAATTATCGTCTTCATCGAGCCGCAGATCATTCGCAACGGCGTCGATGCCGCAAAAGTGGCGGAAGAGCTGCGCGCAAAATTGCGAGGATCGGCCGACACCGCGTTCCAGCCCGGTCCGTCGCTTTTCGGCGATCCGCGTTTTCCCCAATGAGCCTTTTGCCGCCGGCGAGCATAGGCATTTTTTGAACGAAGTAACCGACCGAATAAAGCGTACGCTTGAGCGCGCGACTCGCCTCCGCTGGTCAAGTGCGGTGTGGGTGATGGCGACGCTGTGCGCAATCGTTGTCAGTATTTTCACTCGTCCGGGATGGCCTGGTGTGCTGGGCGGCGGATTGGCGATCGTGATGATGGCGATCGCAGCAATCGACGGACGACGTTTTATAATCCCCGACCAGTTAGTCGCGGCCGGATTGGCATTGGGACTTCTCGATGCAGCGATTGTGCAACCCGGACGGTTTACCGTCAGCCTTGCGAATGCAACGTTACGCGGCTTGGTGCTCGCGCTGTTTTTTTTTGGCTTTCGAATGGCCTATCGCTACATCCGCGGGCGCGAAGGTATCGGCCTCGGCGACGTCAAACTCGCAGGCGTCGGTGGGGTGTGGCTTGGCTGGATGGCGATGACGGTGACTGTCGATGTCGCGGCAGTATCGGCTCTGGCTGCCGTGCTGATCGCTGTTTTGCGTGGACAAAGCGTCACGCGCACGACGCGGATACCGTTCGGACTGTTCTTTGCGCCCGCCATATGGATCGCATGGCTGTTCGAGACAGTTATTGCGCGTGGGTAATAGCTCGCCGCAAGCTGGTTAGGATTTGCCAAAGACAGTATGTAGAAGTGTAGCGCAAGACGAGCACCACGGTGTAATCTACAAAGCGCCAAATTGCAGATGAATTCTTCCTTCACTGCAATTGTTAGCGGTAATGAACGGAGTTTTTTGATGTCGCGCTGCTCTGGGATCGTGGCCGCAACTATCCTGCTCATGCAATCTGCGTCTTTCGCAGTTGCCGGAGAATTAATTTGCCAGGGACCAGTCTGTGTTGAGGGCGAGTACCACACGCCATTCCACGGGTTCTATCATTTCCATCCGCGCCTGCGCGATGGAATACCTATGGTGCAGAACTCCCAGGATTATTATGACGGCTATCACGGAACGGGCTGTATCTGGACGGAGAGAGTTATGCCCACGCCTTCTGGACCAATGAGTGTTTTGGTTCCGATTTGCGCGTACTACTAGTGCGACCGCGATCCGGTACGAGCGGCCCTCGTTCCCGGGTTCCATTACTGTCGGATTATTTTTGAGCGGCGCTCAGACAAAGCGCCCTTGCGCTGTCCTGGCATGGGAAGAAAATCTGCTCGCCGTTGATTTTGTATGCCGTGATCGCGGCGAGACCGTGCTTACCCGAGATCCAGTCGGACCAGATGCGTGTGAAGATATATTTGTCGCGCGGTTCCTTTTCCGGATTGACCATGACGCTGACAAAAACATTGAACAACTCCGGGTCGCCTTCGCTGAGGATTTCAAGCGCCTTTGGGTCATTGAAGCTGGCCCAGGTGGCGCGATCGGTCAGGGCGTAGGCGTCCGTCGCGGCGGCAAGGCTCAACGTCGCCAGCATGTCCTGCTTCGCCTCACGATACCATTTCGCCGACTTGTCAGGCTGGGTGCCGGCGGATTTCCAGAGCCGCAGCTCCAACTGGTTAGTATCGCTGCCGTCGCCGCGGCTGACAAACGGCGCGCCCTTGGCGGCAATTTGCGCGAGCGCCTTGCCCGCATCCTTCAGTCCACGGATTCCCGCCGGATCTGATTTCGGTCCGACAATTACGGCGTCGTCGGCGAACGCCTCGTTGCGGAGGACGCCGAACTTCTCGGTCATGACTTTGTCTACGGCCGCCGGGTCATCAAGCAGCAACGCATTGGCTTTGCCCTTTTCGCCTGATTCAATTTCCCGCCCCGCCTCAAGAGGAATGACCTGCACCCTGACGTTCGATGCCGATTTGAAAATGGGCAGGATGTAATCGAGAAGACCGGCGAGCCGCACGGATTTCGACGTGCCCAACGTCAAGAAGAAGTCGTCATCGGCATGGGCAGTGCTGGCAACGGCCAGCGATAGAACGAGGCAGACAACCCGGATCATCGATTCCTCCTTTGCGGGCATTCCCGATCTCACCGCACGTGGCAAAACCGCTGGGGAGGCGTTGTGCCTGCGTTCGGAGGCGTCTGCAACGGCCGCGTCGAATGCTGTTGAGTCCCCGGAATTGATCGTTATTGAACGAACAAGCGACCTCCCGGCAATGAGACCGTCCACCTGTTCATCTGCAAGCTGGGTAAACACCCGCCGATGTATCGCGCGGCGAAAACGACATCGCAACGGTGTGAGGCCACGGTCACGCGCCGTGCAGCATCAGCGGATCAGCCGCCGATAAGCAGCATCACGTCAACGGGGCACGGTGTCGACGAAACGCATTCATTCTGTTCGGTAACTCGCTCAGAGCAGCTAAACCGTCACGAGAGAATGCCCGCGGCGTGCTTCTCGACATAGCTAGCAAGTCCAAGCGTGTGCTCACGGGAAAGACGCTCGGCGCTCTCCGTATCACGCCGCTCCAATGCCTCAATGATGGCGATGTGGTCGATCATCGACTGGTTAATGCGATCGTCGTAGCCGATTGTAATCTGCCGAATGCCGCGCACGTGTTGGATCAAATTCTCCGTCATCGAAGAGAGCAGCTCGGACCCGCTCAGCCGAATGAGAGCTTGATGGAAATCGATATTGGCGCGTGAATACTCGGTCAGATGTTCCCGCGGCTTGTGCGTCTCGTCGAAAAAAACAAAGAAATTACGCAGTTCAGCAATATTGGCGTCGCTTGCTTGTACAGTGATGAGGCGAGCTGCCATACTCTCAAGCGCTGCCCATGCCTGGATCGCCTCGATAATCTCGCGCTTCGTCTTGCGCACGACCATCGTGCCCTTGCGCGGGACGGACGAGACAAAGCCCTCCTGTGCAAGCATGGCGAGCGCCTCGCGAACCGGAGTTCGGCTGACGCCTAGCTGTTCCGAAATCTGTCGTTCGTCAATCCAATGCGGTTCGGGCGAACTATAGAGGTCCATATCGATGATGGCCTTTTTCAGAGCATCATAGATTTTGGACCTATATGCCGGCTCTTCCTTGAAGCTTTCTAGTGCCAAGTTCATTTCAGACAACTCGCTGGCACGGAGGCCGTAAGTCGTTGCAATTAGCTAAATCCGCTGAACTTCGCGCAATAGAAAACCACCCGCCACGATGATACGGGTGAAACGAGCAACTGATAGCACGATAATCGAGATACGCACAGCTACGTCCCAGACGGGGGACGATTTGACGATTGACGGCTGGCATTTGATATGCCAGCTTTAAAGGCTGGGCTTGGGAGCTTCTGCGTTCGAATCCTTCTGGCCGTATATAAACTTTGCCGATCGAGCAAAGCCGCTTGAGAGAAGTGCGGAAAACGGGAGGGGACCATGATTGATTTCGTGCGCAGTGCGGCGTCTGTCCGGGTATCTGAAACAACCAAACAAAAACTGTTGCGGTTGGGTGTCGCCGCTGTTCTCGGGATTGGCGCGCTTGCCGCCGCCTCCGGGGCGCAAGCCGCCGACACCGGCATCACCGCAATCGTGGTCCAGTCGACCGGCCTTGCATTCGGCGGCTGTTCGATCCCCGGTATCGGAACTTACACATACTACCAGGGCTACGACGACAGACTCGATCGATCCGGCCAATCCACTGAACTCCATGATCACCGACATTTCGCTGGCTCCAAAAGACAGCAACGGCAATGTCGGCGTTTATTTTAACTTCCAGATGGTCCTCCCCACCAACCTCGCCAACTTCAACGGCAAGCTCGTCGCCGATTGGCCCAATCGTTCCAGCAGCCGAATCGGCAATTACCTCGTTGGGAGTTTTGAGCACCACCGTGACGGCCACCAGCAACTGCTCGGGTACCGTTCTTATACCCGATGGGTTACGGCCTTGTTCAGACGCCGGCTGGGAACAGGACGGCGCCGGCGATCCGACGAATGGGTTGTCTACGACTACGTTCAACTGGAAATTTGGGGCTGCCGGAATAAACTCGTACCTTGGCCACCGGCGCTATGTGCCGAAGATGCCGGTCGCCACGAACAACGGCGCGACAATTACCGGCCCGGGCTACGAATACATCGTCTCGAGCGGGACCAGCTTCACCTTGGGAGGCGGAATAGCATTCCGAATTATCCGGCCGCTCCATCCACTCCTTGGCGGTCCGTGTAGCACCGTTCCGCGGCTTCGGGCAGCTTAACGCAGCAATTTGACCCACCGGAAGCATCTGGACGACACGCCGATCGTCCTGCCGAATCGACTGATTGGCAGTTTAACCTTGGTGTCGACGGCAACTGCGATTCGGTATCGTTGACGGCGGCAGCGGTTACCGCTGGCTTTACCGTATGCACGGTCTCAACCCCTGCCCCGGAGCGGCCTTTAGGCCGCCCGGCCGTTCATCGACAACGACATCTACGAGTTGTCGTACCTTGCAGCGCAGCCGACGGTGAATGGCTTGGGGCACGCCATCAACCGCGACTGGTATTCGTGGCTAAAGGGCAATTCCGGCTCGGCAGCTCAAGGTCTGAACCCGTTCAAGGGCACCCTCAAACAGATCTACATTACGTCGGTATCGCAGCCGGATCGCACGTTTAACGATTATGTCAACCTTGGCTTCAATGGCGACCTCAACGGCAAGATCGTGGATGACGGAGCGGTCAACTGGTCCGGCGCCGGTGCCGGCCTCGCCGAGAACTATCGCTGGTCGCACACCACCGAGACCCAACGCAATCGCCAGCAGCACCTCTGGGTCGAGAACTTCTTCCCGTTCTCGGATGCGACGACGTTCGACCCGATCTCGGGCACGACCGACGGCAAATACCTGGTGTGCTCGAAGAACAATACCTGTCCGATCAACATGAATGTTTGGGCGGGTAACGAGTATTGGGTGAAGAACGCCGCGCTCATGCACGTCGATCCGACCGGTACATTCGACCTGCCGGATTCCACGCATCCGTTTGCACGCTACATCTATGTAGCAGGCACGCAGCATACCGGCGGCTCGCAAAGCACCAAGAACAGCGCTGGCTCGTGCCAGTTTTACGGCGACCCCATTAGTATTTCTACCACACTGCGTTCGACGTTCACGGTGATGGATCAGTACATCAACGGGCATATCCCATTGGTGGCGTCGCAAGTTCCGACACTGGCGGCCGGTCAGCTTGTGTCGCCAACCGCACTGAAATTCCCGAGCGGCTATAAGCAAACGGTAACCGGCGTGAATGGCGGGCAACCCTTCCCCGTCCTGTACACGGCGCTGGAGACGACTCCCTACCGGTTCAATTTTGGACCGAACTTCTACTCGCCGACCTCGAACGGCCGCGGTCAGGCGGGCCAACCGTGGATGATCCCGACGATCAACCCGCCGATCATCCAGGGGGTATTCGAGCGCAACCCGGCAAACGGGCCGATCTATGCGGACCTGGTCCCGAACGTGAACTCCGACGGCAATGAAACGGCCGGCCTCATGCTGCCGGAAGTTCAGGTGCCGCTCGGAACCTACGCCGGCTGGAGCTATCGTTCGGGTGGCATCAACGCGCCGACCCCTGACAACGATGGGCCGGACGGATGCGAGTCCTCAGGCTTGTTCATCCCGTTCTACAACACGGTTGCGGCCCGTCAGGCGGCCAGCGATCCGCGTCCTTCGGTCGCGGAGCGTTATCCGACCTACGCGAGCTTCCTGGACAAGGTTGTCAACGCCACCGACAACCTGGTCTCGAGCCGGTTCCTGCTTTGCGGGACCGACACCGCCACTGTCATCGCAAATCAGGTCCAAGACTATAGCGCGGCGCCGCCGCAGGGCGCTGGCCTGTCAACGGGCGGCCTCACGGCACAAAGCCTGTTGCCAGCCTGTAACGTCGCTATGACGCACAACCTGAGCGGCGGTAACAGCGGCCTCCCCAGCGTCAGCGGCGCCGCTGGCGGCAATGCGAGCAGCGTTCTCTTCCGCGACAACTCCGGTAATGTCGGCGCGTGGCTGATGAACGGCTCCTCGATTGCAAAGACTGCGGTGTTGGGCAATGTGCCTAACACTTGGTCCGTCATCGGTCAGCGTGACTTCAACGGCGATGGCAATGCCGACATTCTCTGGCGCGACACCAGCGGCAATGTCGGCATCTGGCTGATGAATGGTACCAGCATCCAGTCGACCGCGGTGCTGGGCAACATGCCGACCACCTCGTCGGTGGTCGCCACCATGGGTTTCAATACCGGTGGCTATGGCAGCATTCTCTGGCGCGACAACCAGGGTAATTTGACCCTCTGGTTCATGAACGGCGCCACGCTCACCCAGTCGTCAGCGATCGGCAACGTGCCGCTCAACTGGACCGTCGCCGGTGCCGACAGCCTAGGTGACATATTCTGGCGCAACGTCGCTACTGGCGAAGTCGGGATGTGGCAGATGTACGGCACCGTAATCACGAAAACCGTGGACTTCGGCGTAGTGCCGCTGAACTGGACGCTTGCCGGTATCGGTGACTTCGACGGCAACGGGTCCTATGATATTCTCTGGCGTGACAATCAGGGCAATGTCGGGATGTGGCTGATGAACGGCACCCAGATAACGTCGTCCACCGTTCTCGGCAACGTGCCGCTCAACTGGACCCTCGCCGTAACGGGCGACTTCAACGGCGACGGCAATAGCGATATCCTTTGGAAGGATAGCAGCGGAAACGTCGGCGTCTGGTTCATGAATGGCGCGAAAGTCTCGTCGACTACGATTTACGGCAACGTCGGGACAAATTGGACCGTCCAGGCGCTCAACGCCGAATAACGCAGCACAACAAGAACGGGCCCCCTTGCCAACCGCTTGGGGGCCCGTTCCTTTTGCAGCGCTCGGCGCGCCCGCCCGCCCGAGCGAGTGTGCTGCCCTTACGCCGCAGCCCGGTCACTGAATGTATGACGGCCCGGCACTGCCGCGCTAACAGCCGGGTTCGCAGCAACGAGGATCAGAAATCCGACGGCAATCGCATAGCAATCAGCCGCGGCGATACAATTTATTCGTAAGCAGTTTTGATGAGGTCATAATGAAGCCCATGCAGTTCATAATTGTCCTTGCCGCGCTCTGGCCTGGGATCGCGTATTCTCAAGTCAGTTTACCGGCTTTTGTTGACGGCAACTTTCTATTTCGCGTGTGCGCTGCCGGGGGTGAATTCTGCGAAGGCTACATCACCGGTATAGCGGACGGGGCACAGTTGTCGGAAACAGGCCGGTCCCTGGTTTGCATCCCTGCTAGTGCTAATATGAAGCAAATCGTGGGCGTTGTTGTAGATGATCTACGCGCTCATCCAGCAAAAAGACAGTACTCTGCTGCAACCGTAGTTGGTGCAGCTTTGAAAGAATTGTTTCCATGCCAGCCAGGACCAAAGTGAAACGCGACTCCGTGTGTGGGACGGCTCTGCGCGATTTTATTCATCAGTTGGCGGCCAGACGCTTTAGTTGGCGGCGAGCGGTCTTGTGGCCACTAGCAGCTCGCATGCAGCGGGCGAACCATATTACCGACCATCGGGTTCCTGAGCGCGGATACGGCGGCTACGGGCGGCCAATGCACGGCCAACACCGCGGAGGATTGTAGAGCGATCGAGAAGCGCATCCATGCGTGGCGCTGCTCTTGTGACGATAGCCGGCGGCTTGAGGCAATTCTCACCGTTGGCCCGAATGTCGCCACTGTCCTGGCAGCACGAAGAATTGCCGGTTACGTCCAGCGACAGGCTGCATCAAAACCTGCCCTTTATTACGGTTTGCAAAGAGGTGCTGGCGGCCCATCTACACGCCAAACCGCGCGACCCGTTTTAGCTTTATCAGTATCTTCGTCCTTGGATTTACAGACCAATACGTAGCTACTGCTCACGCCAGGAACGCACAGCCGGGCTCCTACTGAGTACAATGTCCCGCCGTAGTAACAGTAGCTGCTCACCCCCTCGGGATTTATCAGAGAGAAGTCCTGTGGGAGTTGATTCTGTGCCAACGCCATCCCGGACGTGAGGATGGCAAAAACCGTAATGGTCCCGAGTAAACGCATTTTGTCCCCGTCGAGTGTACGCCAACTCAAGTGCGCGAGAAGATGCTATAAGATTCTGGTCCTCTTCCGAGCTTAAGCCATGAATTTATAAGGTAATTCGCGCCTTGAGCTCAACAAGTTCGTTGTTTTTGTTGGGAATCTCCCTGTTTTCCGGAAAAACAGCAGAATGGCCGTAAGGCTTTGATGTAATTTGTGTCCATTGCCGTCAACCATGACGGTCGTCGGGCGCGACGGACCGTGCTAGTTGAGGTTCGGGGTTTGAGGCAGGCAAGGGGCCTTCGGGGTATGGTTGAAGTAGTCAAAGTGAGCGCGGACGGCATTTTGCGGATCGGCGTCGTGGGCGTCGGTGTCATGGGCTCGAACCATGCGCGCGTGCTCGCGGAATTGCCCGGCATCAAGCTGGTCGGGGTGGTCGACCCCGACGCCAAGCAGCGTGAACACGTGGCGCGTGCGCTTGGCTGTGCCGCGTTCGCCGATCTCGAAGCCATGATCGGCAGCGGCGTGGACGCCGTCACCATCGCGGCGCCGACTCATCTTCACCGCGAGATTGCGCTCGAATGCGCCAAGCGGGGCATTCATATCCTGGTCGAAAAGCCGATCGCTTCCACCATCGAGGAGGGCCGAGCCATTGTCGCGGCGGCGCGCCGCGCCGGCGTTACCCTGATGGCCGGCCACGTCGAGCGCTTTAATCCGGCTGTCCAGTCGCTCAAGCGGGCCATCAAGGACCAGGACATCCTGTCGATCGCCATCACCCGCGTTGGGCCGTTCCCGCCGCGGATGTCTAATGTTGGCGTCGTCATCGATCTTGCGGTGCATGACATCGACCTGATCCGCTGGTTCACGGATTCCGAAATCGTCGAAATCCAGCCGCAGACCTCGAGTGCGGTCGCCGAGCGGGAGGACATTGCGCTGTTGCAGTTCCGCACCGCCTCGGGTGTGCTCGCCCACATCAACACCAATTGGCTCACGCCGTTCAAAGCGCGCAACATCCACATCGCCACTCGCGCCAAATATTTGATCGCCGATCTGTTGACGCTTCAGGTTACCGAATGTTTTGGCTTCCAGCCGGACGGCAGCTATTCGATGCGTCACCTGTCGGTCGGCTATGCCGAGCCGCTGCGCGCCGAGCTTGTCGCCTTCATCAGCGCGGTGCGCAGCGGCGAAACGCCGGCGGTGACCGGCGAGGAGGGCGTCGCCAGCCTCGAGATCGCGACCCGCTGCCTGTCTTCGCGAACGGCGCAATCGAGCGCTTCGCAGCGTAAGGGCCCGCGCCGCGTGGTGGGTTGAGGCAGTCGTTTGCCGGGCGCGGACCAAGCCATGAATCAGAACAACCGTCTCGATGAGAGGCCGATCCCATTCATCGACGTCGCCGCCCAACGCCGCCGCCTTGGCAACGCCATCGATGCTGCCGTCGCCCGCGTGCTCACGCACTGTCAATTTATCCAGGGCCCGGAAGTCCGTGCGCTCGAAGCCGACCTTGCGGCGTTCTGCGGCGCAAAGCACGTGATCGGCTGCGCCAGCGGTACCGATGCGCTGCTGCTCGTGCTGCTGGCGTGGCAGATCGGACCGGGCGATGCGGTGATCTGTCCGGCGTTCACGTTCCACGCCACAGCCGAGCAAGTGGCGCTTCTGGGCGCGACACCGGTCCTGGCCGACGTCCAAGCGGAGACGTTCAATCTCGACCCGGCGAGTCTCGAGCGCGCAATCGCGACGGCCAAGACGCGCGGGCTGAAACCCCGCGCCGTGATACCGGTGGATTTGTTCGGCCTGCCCGCCGATCACGATGCGATAGGTGCGATTGCCGCCACGCACGGTATGCTGGTACTCGACGACGCCGCGCAAGCATTCGGTGCGACCTATCGGGGCCGCAAGCTCGGTGCACTGGCGACAGCGACGGCGACGAGTTTTTTCCCGGCAAAGCCGCTTGGCTGCTATGGCGATGGCGGTGCGGTTTTCACCGATGACGATGAGCTGGCGGCGCGCGTGAAGAGCCTCCGTGTGCATGGCGAGAGCCCGACCGACAAATACGACGCCCAGCTTATCGGCGTAACTGGCCGGCTCGATACCATTCAGGCCGCCGTGCTGATCGAAAAGCTGAAGATCTTTCCAGAAGAGATCGTTGCGCGTCAGGCGGTGGCAGCGCGCTATGCCGAAGGCCTTGCCGAGGTCGCGACGACGCCGCGCGCCGGTAATGAATCGACCTCGGTGTGGGCGCAATACACCATCCGGATGGCTCCGGGGCGGCGCGACGCGCTTGGCGCGGCGTTGAAAGCGCAGGGCATTCCGACGGCGATCTATTACGCCAAGCCGCTGCATCGCCAGGCTGCCTATCGTGGTTTTCCGGTGGCCGGTGGCGGCCTGCCGGTCAGCGAACAGCTCGCCGATGAAGTCATCAGCCTGCCGATGCACGCCTATCTTGAGCAGCCAGTCCAGGATCGCGTCATCGAGGCGGTGCGGCGGGCCCTCGCGGGTTAGGGCGACTCGCGTAGTATCCGCGCATTCGGCACTCGCAAACTCACGGGCAGCAATGTTCGGTCGCATTCTCACCGTCGGCGGCTATACGCTCGTCTCGCGTCTGACCGGCTTTTTCCGCGACGTCATGCTGGCTGCGATCATAGGCGCCGGGCCGGTCGCCGACGCGTTTTTCGTCGCCTTCCGTCTGCCCAATCATTTTCGCGCAATATTCGCCGAAGGCGCGTTCAACGCTGCCTTCATTCCGGCCTATGCGCGAGTCCGTACCCAGGGCGGAGCGGAGGCGGCGAAGCTGTTCGGCGACCGCATTTTCACGCTGCTTCTGGCGACCCAGGTGATTCTGCTCGCGCTAGCGCTAATTTTCACGCCGCAGGCGATCGATCTCCTCGCGCCCGGCTTTTCGCGCGAACCGCAGCAATTCACGCTCGCCGTCAACCTGACGCGGATCACTTTTCCATATCTGTTGCTGATCACGCTGGTAACGTTGTGGGGCGGCATCCTCAACGCGCTCAATCGCTTCGCCGCCGCCGCCGCGGCACCGATCTTGCTCAACCTTGCGATGATGGCGACGCTGGCACTGGCGGTATTCTTCCCGGGCGCCGGCTACGCCGCGGCGTGGGGCGTCCTGATCTCGGGAGTGCTGCAAGCCGTGCTGGTCGGTGGCGCCGCGTGGCGCGCCGGCGTCATGACGTCTTTCCATGCGCTTGCATGGGACGAAGACGTGCGGCGCTTCTTCAAAGCACTCATCCCCGCAACCGTCGGCTCGGCAGGCACCCAGCTTGCGCTGTTCGCCGATACGATCATCGCAAGTTTCCTTACGGCCGGTGCGCTGTCCGCGCTCTACTACGCCGACCGCATCGACCAACTGCCGATCGGGGTGATTGGCATCGCGGTCGGCACCGTGCTGGTGCCGGAGATGACGAGCCGGGTGTCGTCCGGCGACCACGTCGGGGCACGGTCGGCGCAGAACCGCGCCATCGAATTTGCACTGCTTCTGGCGTTACCTTGCGTCATCGCCTTTCTGGTGCTGCCCGAACTCATCATGAAAGGCATGTTCATGCGCGGCGCCTTCAATGCCGAGGACGCGCATGCGGCGGCAATGACGCTCGTGGCCTACACGATCGGTCTGGTGCCGTTCGTGCTCATCCGCAGTGTCGTCGCGCCGTTCTTGGCGCGCGGCGACACGCTCACTCCGATGAAGGCAGCGCTGACGGGCACCGCAGTGAACATCGTCTTCAAAATCGCGCTGATGGGTTCGTTGTCTCAGGTCGGATTGGCGCTGGCGACCTCGATCGGCGCCTGGATCAATTTCATCATGGTGCTGTGGCTGGCGGCACGGGCCGGCCTGATTGCGGCGGACGCGACGCTGAAGTCGTCGCTCGTCAAGCTCGCCATCGCCGGAATCGCGTTTCTCATATTCCTCGTGATCGCGGCGCCGATCGTCACACATCTGTTATCGTCCATGTCCAGGTTTCGCGACGAGTCGGAATTGCTGGTGCTGGCGTCGCTCGGCGGCGCGGTTTACGGCGCACTGGTCATTGGCCTGTTCGGACGGCGTTGGCTTTCGCTGATGCGCGAGCGGGCACACAATGCGCCATCGGCGCCGCTGACTGCGTTCGAAGGCACGTCGGCTCCGGCTGCGGGACCGGACGAGATTTGATCGGAGATTTCGATGCGCGTGGCGATGATCGGCGCAGGTTATGTCGGGCTGGTGTCAGGCGCTTGTCTCGCCGATTTCGGTCATGACGTGACCTGCATCGACAAGGATGGGAAGAAAGTCGCGGCCCTCAATAATGGTGAAATTCCGATCTTCGAGCCGGGCCTTGCCGAACTGGTTGAGGCCAATGTCCGGCAGGAGCGTCTGCGGTTTGCCGCCGACACGTCGGCCGTCGGCACTGCCGACGCCGTGTTCATCGCTGTCGGTACACCTTCGCGCCGCGGCGACGGCCACGCCGATCTCACTTACGTCTACGAGGCCGTGCGCGAGATCGCGCCGCTTTTGTCCGGCACGGCGGTGGTGATCACCAAATCGACGGTTCCGGTCGGCACCGGCGACGAGATCGAACGCATTCTGCGCGAGACGCGTCGGGATGCCGAAATACAGGTCGTGTCCAACCCGGAATTCCTGCGCGAAGGCGCCGCCATCCAGGACTTCAAGCATCCCGACCGCATCGTGGTTGGCAGCACCGACGCGCGCGCGCGGACGCTACTGGCCGAGATATATCGTCCGCTTTATCTGAACGCGCCGCCGATCATCTATGTCAGCCGCCGTACCGCCGAGCTGATCAAATATGCGGCCAACGCGTTTTTGGCCACCAAAATTACCTTCATCAACGAAATCGCCGATCTGTGCGAGCAGGTCGGCGCCGACGTACAGGAAGTGGCGCGCGGCATGGGGCTCGATAACCGCATCGGCGGCAAATTCTTGCACGCCGGCCCCGGTTTCGGCGGTTCGTGTTTTCCGAAGGACGCCGCCGCGCTGCTCAAGACCGCGCAGGACCACGGCGTCGCCTTGCGCATCATCGAGACCGTCGCCGCGGTTAACGACCAGCGCAAGCGCGCCATGGCGCGCAAGGTCGTCGCGGCTCTCGACGGCTCGGTGCGGGGCAAAACCATTGCGGTTCTTGGGCTCACCTTCAAGCCGAACACCGACGATACACGGGACTCGCCGGCGATCCCGTTGATTACGGCACTGCAGGACCTCGGCGCGGCGGTGCGCGCTTACGATCCGGCCGGCATGGAGCAGGCCAAGCCGCAACTTCCAAACATCCACTATAGCAACAGCGCCTATGCCGCGGCGGAGGGTGCCCATGCGGTCGTCATTGCCACCGAATGGGAACAGTTCCGGGCACTCGATCTGAGGCGTCTCAAAGACGTGATGGCGCAAGCGGTGATGGTCGACCTGCGCAATATTTACCGCGCCGACGAAATGGCGCGCGCGAAATTCCGCTATGTGGGTATCGGACGTCCCGGGTTGAAGTGATCGCCGCTCCGTCCGCTCTGGTGTGAGATCAGCGCCGCCCCATCATCACATCACAGTCATCAGCGTGCTTCGTTCGCTCGCTGCTTGGCGCAGGTGGCTGCGCCGATGCGGATTGATCGAGTATGCGGACCGCAACCTGCGAGCCGGTTCGATTGTATGCGAGATACTCGTATCGTAAACCGCGATGGGCGGCGAACTCCGTGAAGGCGCGGTACTCGCCATCTTCCCAGCCGTGATAGTTGATCAGCTCGTCGAAAATGATGATTGAACCGGGCGCTAGCATATCCCCGACATTCGTTAGGATCGTTCTTGTCGCGCTGTGGAGATCGCAATCGATATGCATCAGAGCAATTTTCTCGTCTCGTCTTTTAGCGAGAAAGGACGGCAGCGTGTCCTCGAAAAAACCGGCGATCAATTGAACATTGCCGCGTACCGGCGGCAATCTGCCGCCGACGCTGAACGCACCAGCCTTCGCACCAAGTGTCCAATCCTCGGGGAGGCCAACAAACGAGTCGAAGCCATACCACGTGACGTTTGGATTGAGCCCGGCGAAACGATTGATGGAATTCCCTTTATAGACGCCAAATTCGAGATGCAGGCCGTCGTGATATTTGATCTGTTGAAGCACGAAGCGATGAAACGCGGCACGATGCTTGAAGCTCGCGGCGTCTCGCAGATATTGCTCTTCGAAAGCTGCGGACCGCGTCGCGTCGCTTAGCCGCGACATCAAGTCCATGTCGGTGATGGCCAGTTCGATGATCTTGCGAAGCTGTCGCCGGCAGATCTCGCGGATGCGGAGCTTGATGTCGTCGATCCGCTGGCGCACCCAGATTTTCAATCGATTGACCATGACTCGAGTGCTTGCCTCATTACTTGGAATGATAGATGAAGCATTATCGTGCTTCAATGGCGCGATACTTCGAGCGCATCATTCCCGGCCTCGGCGGCGCGCAGCTGGGGTGGATTGATTTGCATGCGGGCCTCGTTCCACACTGCGGGCAGGCATGAACCAGATTCCGCAAACCCCCTTTATCGGCCGCTCGATGACGCGGCGCGAAGATCAGCGGCTTTTGACCGGCCGCGGCCAGTTCATCGCCGATTTTGAACTGCCGGCGATGCTGCACGCGGTATTCGTGCGCAGTCCCGTGGCGCATGCGCATATCAGGACGATCGATGTTTCGCGCGCTGCCGTCGCACCCGGTGTCGTCTTTGCCCTGACCGGCCCCGAACTTGTCAAGGAACTGCCGCCTGTGCCGGACACGCAGCTTGCACTGCCGAGCAAGTGGACGGCGCTGGTGCAGCACAAGTTCATCAATCCGCAACAGCCGCTGTTGGCGTACGACAAGGTGCGACACGTCGGCGAAGCGGTAGCAGTCATTGTTGCCGAAAGCCGCCATGCCGCCGAAGACGCGGCGCAACTCGTAACGCTCGAACTTGAGCCATTACCCGCGGTGCTCGACCCCGAGCAGGCGCTCGGGGCGGGGGCGACGATCGTCCACGACAAATTTTCCACCAACCTGATCGGCGGCTTTGCAGTCGGCAAAGGCGACGTCGAAGTCGCGCTGGGGCGCTCCCCGCACCGGCTGCGGCGGCGTTTTCACCATCACCGCTATGCCGCCATGCCGATGGAATGCCGTGGTGTCGTCGCCCTGTATGAAGTCGCGCACCGATGCAGTTACGATCTGGTCGTCGACCCAGGTCGTGCACTGGGTCCGGCGCGAGGCCGCCGTGATATTGCGGCTGCCGGAAGCGCGCATCCGCTGCTTGGCGCTCGACGTCGGCGGCGGGTTTGGCGTCAAGGGCCACGTCTATCCGGAAGATCTGTTAATCCCGCACTTGGCGCGCCGCATTGGCCGGCCGGTGAAATGGATCGAGGATCGCAAAGAGCACCTGATCTGCTCCTGTCATTCGCGCGATCAGACTCATGATGTGGAAGTCGGCTTCGACGGCGACGGCCGCATCCTGGCGTTGCGCGACCGCTTCATCGTCGATTGCGGCGCATGGAATCCGATCGGCGCTGGCGTCGTCTACAATACCGCAGTCCATGTGCCGGGGCCTTACAAGATCGGTGCGATGGCGTTCGAAGCCCGCATCGCCGCCACCAATAAAGTCCCCAACGCTCCGTATCGCGGCGCCGGCCGGCCGGAAGCAGCCTTCGCCATGGAACGGACCATGGATATTGTTGCCGCCGAACTCGGCCTGGAACCGTCCGAAGTGCGGTTGCGCAACATGATCCGTGCCGACGAGATGCCCTTTGCGATGGGCATTCCGTACCGCGACGGTCAGCCGATCGTCTACGACGGCGGCGACTATCCCTCGGCGCTGCAAAAAGTGCTGGCCGCGCTTGGCGGGGTCGAGGCTTTCCGCGCGCGCCAGCGTGCCGCGCTCAAACAAGGCCGTCATCTCGGGCTCGGCATCGGCTGCTACGTCGAAGGCACCGGCGTCGGGCCGTTCGAAAGCGCGCTCATTCGCATCGAGCCGTCCGGCAAGATTTTCGTCGCCTCCGGCGGTTGCCCGCAGGGGCAAGGCATGGAGACGATCTTCTCTCAGGTCGCGGCCGACGCCTGGAACGTGAAGCCCGACGACGTGGTGGTAACGCTCGCCGATACTGCAGCTATTGCGATAGGTTTCGGCACGCTCGCCAGCCGTACCACTGTCACGCTGTCGGCGGCGATCCACGGCGCGACGGAAAAGCTGCGCGCCAAAGTATTTTCGATCGCTGCAAACTTGCTGGAATGTTCCGCGGCTGACCTCGAGCTGCGCAATGGCCATGTTGGCATCCTCGGCGTGCCCGGCGCCGAAGTCTCGCTCGGCAAGGTGGCGGCGGCGGCGCGGCCGGGCTGGGATAACGGCCGTCCTCCCGGTGTCGATGCCGGGCTCGAAGAGACCTTCTATTATGAGCCGCCGACGGTGACGTGGTCCTACGCTGCGCACGCCGCCACCGTGGAAGTGGACACCGAAACCGGCCACGTGCGGATCGAGAATTATGCCATCGCGCACGATTGCGGTGTGGTGGTGAACCCGATGCTGGTCGAAGGTCAGATCGTCGGCGGTGCGGTGCAAGGAATCGGCGGCGCTATGTACGAGGGAATTGCCTACGATGCCGGGGGACAGCCGCTGACGACAACGCTCGCCGACTATATGCTGCCGAACGCCTGCGAGCTGCCGCAGTTTCAGCTCATCCATCAGCACTCGCCATCGCCGCTCAATCCGTTTGGCGTCAAGGGTGTGGGTGAAGGCGGCCCGATTGCGCCGCCAGCCGTCATTGCCAACGCCGTCTCCGATGCGCTGCGACCGTTCAAGGCCGAGTTCAACCGCACCCCGGTGACGCCGCAGCAGATTGATGCCGCGGTTCGTGGGACGCCAAGCGCGTCAACTTAGCAACCTGCCGACCGCAACCGACCACGCCGCGAGCTTGCGCGTGCGCTCGTTGCCATCAATATGCGGCGTGAAGCAGCGCTCCAACTGCCAGCGTTCGGAAAAGCGATCCGGTTCCGGATAAAAGCCGGCATGCAGGCCGGCGAGGTAGGCCGCGCCGAGGGCCGTCGTTTCCCGGATTTGCGGGCGGTCGACGGTGCAGTCGAGGAGATCGGCAAGACGCTGCATGGTCCAGTCAGAATTCGCCATGCCGCCATCGACGCGCAAGACCTTGAGCGCGCTTTCGCCGTCGGGCCAATCCGCCTTCATCGCGGCGATGAGATCGTGGGTCTGGAAGCAGACGCTTTCGAGGGCGGCCCGTGCCAGTTCGCGCGGGCCGGTGGCGCGGGTCAGTCCAAACAAAGCGCCGCGCGCGTCGGGCCGCCAGTAGGGTGCACCCAATCCGACGAATGCCGGCACCATGATGACGTCCTGCGTCGCGTCCGCCGCAGCCGCCAGCGCGTCGGTCTCCGCTGCATTCTGCACGACATGCAGGCCGTCGCGCAGCCATTGCACGGCCGCACCGGCGACGAAGATCGAGCCCTCCAGGGCGTAGGTGCGGGTGCCGCCAAGCTGATACGCGATCGTCGTGAGAAGCTTGTGTTTGGAAGCGACCGGTGTTTCGCCGGTGTTGATGAGCGCAAAGCATCCGGTGCCGTAGGTCGATTTGACCATGCCGGGTGCGAAACAAGCCTGGCCGATCAGGGCAGCCTGCTGGTCGCCTGCGATGCCGCCGATCGGGATCGCGCCACCGAACAGGGCTGGATCGGTCGTGCCGAAGGCGGCGCATGAATCCATCACCGCCGGCAGCACTGCCTTTGGTACGCCGAGCAACGCCAAAAGTTCGTCGTCCCATTGGCCGCGATGAATGTCGAAGAGCAATGTGCGCGAGGCATTGGTGGCGTCGGTGGCGTGCACTTTGCCGCCGGTCAGGCGCCACAGCAGGTACGTGTCGACAGTGCCGAAGGCGAGCTCGCCGCGCGCGGCTCGGCCGGCGATATCCGGCGTGGAATTCAACAGCCACGCGAGCTTGGTGCCGGAAAAATATGGATCGAGCAGAAGCCCGGTCTTGGCCGCGACCCTGCTTTCATGGCCATCTGCTTTCAGCCGCGCGCAGTGCTCCGCCGTGCGGCGGTCTTGCCAGACGATGGCGCGATGCAGCGCCCGGCCCGTGGCGCGGTCCCATAACAACGTAGTCTCGCGCTGATTGGTGATACCGATAGCGGTGATATCGTGTGCGCTCGCGCCGGCCTTTTGCATGGCGCTGCGGCAGGTTTCGACCGTCGTCTGCCACAAATCGTCCGGCTCGTGTTCGACTTCGCCGTCGGCTGGAAAGTGTTGTGGAAATTCGCGCTGCGCGACGGCGGCAATCGACGTGTCGGCGCGGAACAGCATCGCCCGGGTCGATGTCGTGCCCTGGTCGATTGCCAAGACGTAAGCAGTCACATGATCCTCCCCGCCGGAATGATTTGTAATTCACCTTGTGCCATAACGGCCCGGTGATGGCAGGGCAAAATAATGGCAGACAAGCGGGTGCCGGGGTGATGACGTGGAAACTGAAATTTATCCTGGGCGCCGCGCTTTTGGTTGCATCTATTTCCCGGTGCGCTGCGGGCGCCTTCGTTGAAGAAGAATTCCGCATTCCGTTTTCATCCGGTTCGGGCAGCTTCGAGACATTGCTGGTGCGGCCAGATGCGCCGGGTCGTTATTCGTTGGCATTGATCAACCACGGCTCGCCGCGTTCGGGCGCCGACCGGCCGAACATGACGCCTCTTTCGATGCTGCCAGAGGCGGTCGAATTTGCGCGGCGCGGCTGGGCCGCCGTGGTTGTGATGCGCCGCGGCTACGGCGGCTCGGGCGGCGGCTGGGCCGAGGATTACGGCGCCTGCAACAACCCGAATTATCTTGCCGCGGCGGCAAACGCCGCCGCCGATCTGAATACCGCGACCGCATATCTGGCGCGGCGGCCGGACGTCGATGCGTCGCGCATGATCAGCGCCGGCGTCTCCGCGGGTGGATTTGCTACGATCGCATTGACCGCCGACCCGCCACCGGGCCTGATCGCGGCGATCAACTTTGCCGGCGGCCGCGGATCGTTGAAGGCAGACCAGGTTTGCGGCCAGAATCGGCTGATCGACGCCTATCGCGCCATGGGCAAACGATCGCGTGTCCCGATGCTTTGGGTCTATGCCGAGAACGATCATTTTTTTGGGCCGCAGCTCGCCCAGCAATTACAGCAGGCCTTCACCGGCGCCGGCGGCAATGTCGAATTCATCCGCGCACCGGCATTTGGCCAGGACGGACACGGACTGTTCTCGCAGGCCGGCGTCCCGATATGGAGCCGCTACGTCGACGCGTTTCTCGAAAAGCAGAACCTGGTGCTGCGCGCGACGCCATTGCCGCCACCCGCGCTGCCGGCGTTGGCCGCGCCGGGCCAGTTATCGGCCAGCGGCAGCAAATCCTTTCAAGACTATCTGGCGAGCCCGCCGCACAAGGCCTTTGCCGTTTCGCGCGACGGCGGCTTTGGCTGGCGGTCGGGCCAGCGGACGCCGCAAGTGGCGCGGACGGGAGCACTTCAGGCTTGCCAGCAGTACGGCAAGTCATGCGATGTCAAATTTGTCGATGACGCGTCAGCGCCGTGACAGAGCAGGGGCGGCAGCAGTGGGCGGGCGATGCTATTGTGGCTGGATATCGAGAGTCTTATTGATCCCGGCCCAGCGCGTCGTCTCCGCGGCGGCAAAGGCCGCGAGTTCACCCGGTGTGCTGGCCTGAATTTCGAACCCTGCCGCCTCGAACCGATCGACGAAGTCATGCGCGGAAACGATAGCCGCGAGTTCGCGGCTCAATCGGTCGACGACCGGCTGCGGCGCTCCGGCGTGGGTGTAAAGCGCCGTCCAAATGGGAGTGAGCACAAGTTGCGGATAACCCAACTCGGCGGTGGTCGGGACGTCCGGCAAGGATTTGGCGCGCCGGTCGCTCATCGCGGCGAGCGCCGTCAACTGTCCGCTGCGGAGGAATGAGAATACGTCGGCCACCAGCGGGAACATGACATCGATGCGGTTACCCAGAAGATCGTTGAGCGCCGGCCCCTGGCCCCGGTAAGGGACATGGACCATGGTGCTGCCGGTCGCGCGGTTGAACAACTCGCCGGCAATATGCGTTGCCGACCCAATTCCCGAGGAACCGAAGCTCGCCGCCGTGCCCGCGTTTTTGAGCTTGGCGACGAGACCGCTGAAGTTGAGATTTCCGTATTGCGGCGCCGCGACGATGATTTGCGGATTGAGCGTAACCAAGGTCAGCGGCGCAAAATCCTTCACCGGGTCGAAGTCGAGTGTCTTGTAAAGGCTGATGTTGCTTGCGTGCGTGCTGGTCGTCGCCATGAACAGCGTATAGCCGTCAGGCTCGGCGCGGGCGGCCTCGGCGGCGCCGATATTGCCGCCGGCGCCCGGTTTGTTTTCGACCACAACCGGCTGGCCCAGTGCCTTTGACAGTGCTTCGGCGATGACCCGCGACTGCACGTCAGCGCTGCCGCCGGCCGGGAACGGCACGATGAGCCGCAGCGGATGGGTCGGCCAATCCTGCGCGGCGGCCCCAGTAGCCAGGGTCGCAAGTACGGCGATCACGCTGAAGAGTTGGACTAGCCGCATGCGCTTGATCATTCTTCGAACAATAACATAGACGGCATGACGATTTGAGTTCTCAGGACCGTTTGCGCTCCTGCGGCGTGAGTTTGATGGTCAACCGTTCGGTACCGCGCAGCACGTCGAGCGCGACCTCGCGATCGATGGTGTCCCCGGTCAATGTACGCACCAGATCGTCGGCGCCGGTGATCGTCGTGCCGTCAAGACTGAGCAGAATGTCGCCGAACTTGACGCCGGACCACGCCGCGGGCGAATCCGGCTCGACAGTGCCGACCATCACAGCGCTATCCTGGGTGACGTCGGCAAAAAGCCGTCGCCGCCGCGAGATCGGGGCGTGCTGCGCGGCAATGCCGATATAAGCGCGGCGCACACGGCCGTGCCGGACCAGTTCGCCGAGTACGAAGCTTGCCGTATTGGCCGCCACCGCAAAGCAGATGCCCTGCGCGCCCATGATGACCGCAGTGTTCACGCCAACCACTTCGCCGCGCGACGATACCAGCGGGCCTCCAGAATTGCCGGGATTGAGCGCGGCATCGGTCTGGATCACGTCGTCGATCAGCCGGCCCGTGCGCGAGCGCAGCGAGCGGCCCAGCGCCGAGACGACGCCGGTCGTCACCGTTGACTCGAAGCCAAGCGGATTGCCGATGGCGATGACGAGCTGGCCGCGCTTGAGCTCTTTGGAATTGCCGAGCGGCGCCGCCGACAGTGTCACCGGCTCGATGATTCGGATCAGGGCGAGATCGGTGTCGGGATCGTCACCGACCAGCCGCGCGGTGAGGTGCTGGCCCTCCGGCGTCGTCACCTCGATCCGCGAGGCAGCGACGGCCGCACCGCCTGCGCCGGCGACGTGACTGTTGGTCAGGATGAGGCCATCGGGCGCCACCACGACACCGGAGCCGGTCCCTGCACGTGAGCGGACGCCTTCAGGCGATGGCGTATGCACGGTCAGGCCGACCACCGCCGGGCCGACGCGGTCGACCACGTCAATGACGGCGCGCGAATAGGCGTCGAGGAGTGCCTGGTCCTTGATCGGGACTTCTGGGATTGCGGTTGCGGCAGCGCCGCTGCCGCCCCAGTCGGCATCGTGCAAAGGTATGATCTTCATGGGTTATCAGTGGCTCAACCCGGTATCAGCCGGGTGCTGGCGATCCCGCCAGTCGAACCGACATATGGTAAGCGAACCCCGCCTGCAAAAGGGCTGCCCCTTCTGCGCCTATGGTCAGGTGGCAACGCCGCGCAGATGGCTTCCGTGCGGGCGTGCATGACCACCGTCGCAGCGGTAGGGGAATAATGCCATAATGGTGGTGTTCGATTGGCGTAGCTCATTGCCGTCCAGGCGCATTGTGCCACTCGAGGGGAGAAAAACCGTATGATCCGTTCCGTACTTGCAATTGCGATTGCACTCGGCGTGACTGCCGCCATCGCCCAGGAAGACCCGATCAAAGCACGCAAGGCGCTGATGAAGACCAACGGCCAGCAGGCCAAGATCGTCGGCGATATGGCCAAAGGCGATACGCCGTTCGATGCAGCGGCAGTGCACAAAGCGTTCGCGTCATTCCAGAATGCGGCGGCGAATATGCCGACTCTCTATCCGGATAGCTCCAAGGGTGGCGATCCTGCGGATGACTTCAACGCCGGTCCGAAAGTTTGGGAAGACATGGCCGATTTCAAAGCCAGGTTCGTGAAGTTTGGAGAGGATGCAAAAGCCGCCGACTCCAGCGTTACGGACGTGGACACGCTCAAGGCGGCACTCGGCAATATCGGCAAGAACGATTGCGGCGGCTGCCACCAGATCTATCGCGTCAAAAAGGGCTGAACGGCCGGCAAAGGTTATGGGGCGGGCGTCCGTGAGGATGTCCCGCCCTTTGTTTTTTGTTCGTAATCCTGCATCCTTCGTCAAATATGAGAAAGCATCTGACGCTGCGCAATCTTGCGGCCGTCGTCGTGGCCGTCACGTTGCTTGGCTTTGCCGTGTTCTGGATCGTGACAATTCCCGCGACGGTGCCCGCGTCGGCGCTGCCGCAATACACGCCGAATGCCGACAACGGCAAAACCATGTTCAACGTCGGTGGCTGCAGCGCCTGCCACGCCGTTCCCAATAAGGACCCGCAGAAGGCCGATCGGCTGCGCCTTGGCGGCGGACTCGAACTGCCTTCGCCATTCGGCAGTTTCACAGTGCCGAATATCTCGCCCGATGCAGCTGATGGCATCGGCGGATGGAGCGAAGCGGATTTTGTCACGGCGATGTGGGACGGCACAGCACCGGACGGTTCTCACCTTTATCCGGCGTTTCCTTATCCGTCGTACCGGCACATGGAACTTGCCGACGTGCGCGATCTGCTCGCGTATATGAAAACCTTGCCGCCGGTCGCGGGCAAGCCGCCCGGACATCATTTGGCGTTTCCCTTCAACATTCGCCGCCTGCTAGGAGGCTGGAAGCTTCTGTATCTGCGCGGTGGGCCATTCGTGCCCGACTCAGCCAAATCGGCGCAATGGAATAGAGGCGCCTATCTGGTCAACGGGCCCGGACACTGCGCCGAATGTCACTCGTCGCGCAATTTGCTCGGTGGCATCGTCGAGAGCGAACGCTTTGCCGGCGGCCCGACGCCCGATGGGAAAGAGTGGGTGCCGAACATTACGCCGGCCGGCCTCGGTCATTGGGGCAGCGACAAGATCGCCTGGTCGGAAAAGGATATTGCCAGCTTTCTCAGCGACGGAATGAATCCAGCCGGCGACTATGCCGGCGGCGGAATGGCCGAAGTCATCCAGAACACCTCGCTGCTCAGTCCAGACGATCGCTCCGCGATTGCGACTTACATCGCCTCGCTGCCGCCGATTCAGGGCCCAACACCGCCGCCGAAGAAATAGAGCGCGTGAACACCGGCAAAGGCATCTTGCTCAAGCTGATCTCGGCGGTGCTGTTTGCCGTGATGTCGGCGCTTATCCGTTATCTCGGCGCCCGCTATCCGATCGGCGAGGTGGTGTTCTACCGCTCGGCCTTCGCGATGATACCAGTGCTCGGCGTCTATGCCTTGCGCGGCGAACTCGCTTCCGTGGTGCGCACCGAGCGTCCGTTCGGCCAGGCCGGCCGCGGCGCGATCAGTATCGCCGGCATGTTCTCCAACTTCGGCGCGCTGGCGCGGCTGCCTTTGATCGAAGCCAACGCCATCAGCTTCACCTCGCCCCTGATCAGCGTCGCGTTGGCGGCGCTGGTGCTCAAGGAGCGCGTGCGCGTCTACCGCTGGTCGGCGGTGATTATCGGCTTTGTCGGCGTGCTCGTCGTGCTGTCGCCGCATCTCACCGGCGACGAATTGACCATCGCTATGGCGAGCGCGACCAGTGTTGCAGGCGTGCTCTATGCGCTGGCCGGCTCGGTATGCAACGCCGGCACGGTGATCCAGACCCGCCACCTGGCGCGCAGTGAAACGACGTCCTCGATCGTGTTTTATTTCTCGCTCAGTTGCGCGCTCGCCGGCCTCGTGACCTTACCATTCGGCTGGATCACGCCGACTACGACCGAGTTTGCCGCGCTCGTCGCCGTTGGCGTGCTCGGCGGCAGCGGGCATATTTTGCTGACTGAAAGCTACCGCTACGCCTCCGCCTCGGTGGTGGCGCCTTTCGACTATACGTCGATGGTATGGGCGCTGATCCTCGGCTACGCGTTTTTCGGTGAGACGCCGACGCTGATGATCGTGATCGGTTCGGCGATCATTGCCGCCGCTGGCCTGTTCGTGATCTGGCGCGAGCATCAGCTCGCATTGGCCCGCAGGACGGCGGTCGAGGTGCCACCCGCGGCCACGCCCGGCGCCGTCACGAGGCTGCAAAAGCCTTGAACGTGATGATGGTGCGGGTGTCGGCGACGCCCGCAATGGTCTGCACCTTCTCGGCGATGAAATGGCCGATGTCCGTTGAGGCATCGACGTAGAATTTCACCAAAAGATCGAAATCGCCGGCGGTGGAGTAGATTTCCGAGGCAATCTCGGCGTCCGCAAGCTTATTTGCGACCTGATAGGACTTGCCGAGCTGGCATTTGATCTGCACGAAAAAGGGGATCATGGGCGGCTCCGGACCGGCAGGATAGCATATATGACGGGCCTGCAAGAGCGTTCCGGGGCGTAGTATCGTCCCGAGTGGATCAGGAAGCCCCAATCGATGCATGCACCGGTCGAGCTTGCCGATATCACGGCCGACGTGCTGGCGCGGATCAAAAGCCGCGCGCCGCGGGTGCATTGCATCACCAATTCGGTGGCACAGGCCTATACGGCAAATATCCTGCTCGCGGCCGGAGCTATTCCGTCGATGACGATTTCGCACGAGGAGATTGCGGCTTTTGTCGCCTCCGCAGACACTCTTCTGGTCAATCTCGGCACTTTCGACGCCGAACGGCGCGCCGCGATCGAGCAGGCGCTCGGTGCGGCCGGGCAGGGGATGCCTTGGGTGCTCGACCCGGTATTTATCGAACGCTCGCCGGCGCGTGCCCAATTCGCACGCGATCTGGTTGCGCGCAATCCGGCGGTGGTGCGCCTTAACCAGCGCGAATTCGCGGCGCTTGCGGGCGATCAGGAAGGCGAAGCGGCGGCGCAGTTTGCGCGCGCCCATCGCACGATCGTGGCGCTGACTGGCAAGAACGACGTCGTGACCGACGGCGAACGTTCGGCGACGGTGCATAACGGCGATGCGCTGATGGGCCTCGTCACCGCCATGGGCTGCGCCGGCTCGGCGCTGGTCGCCGCCGCACTCGCGGTCGAGCCTGACGCGTGGCTCGCGACCAGCGCGGCGTTGCTCGCGCTCGGCGTCGCCGGCGAGGTCGCAGCTCAAAGCGCGCCCGCTCCGGGCCGCTTCGCCAGCTGGATCATCGACGCGCTGTACAGTCTCGATCGCGCGACATTGCGCGCACGCGCAAAAGTCTCATGATGCAAAGGTGTCGCTGATGCAAAGGTTTCGTTGATGCAGGTCGATCTTCGTCTCAACGCCATCGTCGATCCGGAGCGTTCCGGCGGTCACGACCTCGCCGAATTGGCAAGACTGTGCGCGCAAGGCGGCGCGACCCTCGTGCAACTGCGCGACAAGCGCAGCGAAACCCGCGCTATGGTCGCAACCGCGCGTGCAATCAAAAAAGCGCTCGCGCCGCTTCAGGTGCCGCTGGTCATCAACGACCGGATCGATGTCGCGCTCGCCGCCGGCGCCGACGGCGTCCACGTCGGACAGGACGACATGACGGTGGAGGATGCGCGAAAACTGTTGGGGCGGGACGCCATTATTGGGCTATCGATCAAGACCGTGGCGGAGGCCGACGCGGCACCGGTCGATCTGATCGATTATGTCGGATCCGGCGGCGTCTATGGCACGGGATCGAAGCAGCAGAAGAATGCGCCGATCGGTCCGGAGGGTCTCGCGCGCGTCATCGGCGCGCTGCACCGCCGATCGCCGAAATTGCCGGTGTGCGGCATTGCAGGCATCGATGCCAGCAATGCCGGCGCGGTCATCGCCGCCGGGGCCGACGGCGTAGCGGTGATCTCGGCGCTGTCGCTTGCGTCCGACCCGGCCGGCGCCGCGCGCTCCTTGCGCGAAATCGTTGACGGCATGCTTGCCAAGCGAGGCAAGTAACGATCATGGCAAGAATTGCCATCTCATACCGGCGATCGGATTCGCAGGACATCACCGGGCGGATTTTCGACCGGCTGGTTATGCATTACGGCAAGAGCACGGTGTTTCGCGATATCGACAGTATCCGGCCCGGCATTGATTTTCGCACCCAGATTGCCGACGCGTTGAAGGCGACCGACGTCCTTTTGGTCATCGTCGGACCGCATTGGCTCGGCCGCGGCGAGGGCGCCGCAAGCCGCATGGACAACGAGGCCGATCCGGTTCGCATCGAAGTCGAGACCGCTCTCAAGCGCGACATCCCGATCGTCCCGGTTCTGGTCCGCGGCGTAAAAATGCCGGAGGTCGGCGAGCTGCCGGGAAGCTTGCGCGATTTTGCCTTTCGTCATGCGGTTAACGTCGACGGCGGGAGGGATTTCGATCATCACATCGAAGGCTTGATCCGCTCGCTCGATCAGTTTTTTGGCACACCGATCGGTGGTCCTGAAGAGATATTCCCGCCGGTAGTGCGCAAGCCTTCGTTGTTAAAAAAATACGGATTGGTTGTCTCTCTCGCCGTCATCGTGATTGTGCTGGCGGCGGTCCTGTTCCGCACCGACACGAAACAACCGGCAGTCGCGGTTCAACCGCAGCCGTATCAACCGCAGCCGAATCAACCGGTTGCCGTGGTGCCGCAAGCTGTCCCGACGCCAAGCCCGCCGCCAACGGTGGCGCCGCCGGTGCAATCGCCGGACAGCCAATATCGGATCGCGCCGAAATTCGACTGCGCGAGTTCTTCGGGGCAAGACGAGCAGACAATATGTCAGAACGGCGAATTGACGGTCCTGGATCGTGAGCTCAATGCCGTCTACACGGCGGTGCGCGGTCGGCTCGACAAGGACAAGCAAAAAGCCCTCGCCGCCGATGAAAATTCCTGGCTTGGGCAACGCGCCGTGTGCAAAACCGACGTCGTCTGCATCCGGACCGCGTATCAGAAGCGGCTGAAGGTTCTGCAAGCGTGGCCATGACCGTTCCCATCGCGCTCACCGTCGCCGGTTCGGACTCGAGCGGCGGCGCCGGAATTCAGGCCGATCTGAAGACATTTGCCGCGCTCGGCGTTTATGGCGCATCCGTGATCACCGGGCTCACTGCGCAAAACACTAAAGGGGTGGCGGGAATTCATGGCGTGCCAGCGGATTTCGTGACGGCGCAAATGGACGCGGTGTTTTCCGATCTCGACATTGCCGCGGTGAAAATCGGCATGCTGGGCAGCGCAGCCGTCATCGCCGCCGTCGCCGCGGGGCTTGAACGGCATCGCGCCCGCAACGTGGTGCTCGACCCGGTCATGGTCGCGAGTTCGGGCGAAAAACTGCTGAACCCCGATGCGCTGGCGGCGCTGCGCGCTCTGATCTCAGGCGCACGCCTGCTGACTCCGAACCTGCCAGAGGCCGCGGCGCTGCTCGGCATGCCCGCGGCGCGCGACGAGGCCGAGATGCGCTCGCAAGGCGAAAAACTGCTGACGCTCGGCGTCGTCGCGGTCTTAATCAAGGGCGGACACTGCACGGGGCCGGAAAGCGTCGACTTTCTGGTCGATGCCGACGCCTGCACGCGATATGCCGCGCCACGAATCGCGACTAAAAACACTCACGGCACCGGCTGCACGCTTTCTTCGGCGGTGGCCGCCGGCCTTGCCAAAGGGCTTGCGCTCGCCGATGCGGTGCGCGAGGCCAAGGCCTATGTCAGCGCCGCCATCGCGGCGGCGGACCGTCTCAAGGTCGGTTCCGGCCGCGGCCCGCTGCATCATTTCCACGACAAATGGTAGACGGATCGGGACTTCCGGCGCGGTCGGAAAGTCGTTACCGTTCGCGGCAATGAGTGGCGAGGAGAGATGTCAATGCTGAAATCTTCCATGATGAAGGCGGCCGGGATCGCGCTCGCAGTCGTTGCATCGATGTTATTCCTGCACGGTCAGGGGGCCGCGGCGCAGACTACTCCGCCGGCCGCCACTCCGGCTCCTGCGCCTCCCCAGACCGCGCCCGCCACACCACCCGCCGCCGCAACGCCGGCCGCGGCGCAGCCGGTTTCGGATGCAACGGCGTTCTATGTCAACATCGTCGATCTTGAAATCAGCCCGTCGCTGATGTCGAGATTCATGGCGGACCTGTCGGACGATGTGAAGGGTACGCTGTCAGAGGAAGGCGTCCACGAGATCGACAGCAATGTCGGCCAGACAGATTCGGATCACGTCTTCATTTTCGAAGTCTATAATAACTCAGCGGCGTGGAACGCGCATCAGAAGTCCGCGACATACGGAAAGTTTATCGGCCTGACGATGATGATGATCAAGAATTACAATATCCGGCCGTTCACATCGCTGGTGCTGAACTCAAGCACCGCGGCGCCGCCGGCGACGGGGCCGCTTTACGTGAAAGTGGAAGAATTCGACGTTGATCCGGACCAGTACAACAACTTTATCGTTGCTGCCAAAATCGAGGCCACGGGCGCAGTGCAGGATCCCGGCGTTCGCGAGTTCAATGTCGCGACTGCGACGAGCACGAAAAATCACGTCTTGCTGTTCGAGGTTTATGACAATGCTGCGGCTCTCGAAGCCGAAATGGCAACCGATCGGTACAAAACCTATCAGGCGAAGACCAAGCCGATGATCGTCAAAAACACGGCGACGCTATACTCATCAGTGTCGCTCAACGCCAAGAACTCCGTGAACGGTCACAGTGCCGCCGGCGCCCCCGGTTGCTTCAGCGGGTGGGCACGGGCGAAGGCGTCGATGGCCGCAAGCGCGGTGGCGATCCGTGTGAAGGTGGGAAACGGCGCGGTATCGACATTGAAGAATTTCGCGCCGGCGGCCTGGCTGGCGATGCAGATGTCGGCGAGTGTGACGCTGTCGCCGTGGCTGTAAAGGCCGGTCGCCTTGTCCTTCAGATTGGTTTCGAGCGCGGTCAACGCCGCGGCGTGCCAATGCTGGCACCATTTGGTGCGTGTAGCCTCATCGATCTTGAGCTCGTGCTCGAGATATTCGCGCACCCGCGGCACGATCAGCGGATGTGAAATCGCAGGCGATGATTTGCGCTAGACCGCGCACGCGTGCGCGGCCTTTCGGATCGCGCGGCAGTAGCGGCGGGTTCGGATGGGTCTCGTCGAGATATTCGATGATCGCCAGCGACTCAAACAGCGCCGGCCCGTCGCCGTCGACTAATGCGGGCAACGCCATCATCGGATTGACCGCTCGGTACGCGGCTTCGCGCTGCGCACCCTTCATCAGGTTCACGTCCACGACCTCATCCGGCGCGAGACCTTTGAGATTGAGCGCAATGCGCACGCGATACGTCGCGAGCGAGCGCCAGAATGAGAACAGCTTCATGAAAATTTTCTCCGCGCGGTGATCCCTCCCCGCTTGCGGGAGAGGATAGGGAGGGGGCCTTTAACCAGCAAGCTCGCGCAGGCGATGAAGACTCGCCCCCTCTGGCATCGCTTCGCTCGCCTCCTCCCCTCGCAAGCGGGAGAGGATAGTTAGTCCGTTCCCGGATCGGCTTTAAGTCCCGCTGCCTCGATGCCCGCGATAGCGCACATCTCGTCCTTGTCCGAGGTGTCGCCGGAAATACCACAGGCGCCCACGATGGTGCCGCCGCCGTCTTTGATCAAAACACCGCCCGGATTGGTCACCATCCGGCCGCCGCTTGCCGCCGCGAGCATGGTGAAGAACTGCGGAGTTTTCGCCGCCCGGCTTGCCAGCGTGCGCGAACCGAAGCCCATGCCGAGCGCGCCCCACGCTTTGCCGAAAGCGATATCGAACCGCAGGATGCCGGATTTGTCCTCGCGCTTATAGGCCACGAGATGGCCGCCGGCGTCGAGCACGGCCACGGTGAGTGGCGCGAGATTGCTCTCGCGTGCTTTCTTCAACGCGACATCAACGATGGTGGACGCTTGCGCAAGAGTGACTGACATAATCGCTCCGATGTTGCTGGATGAAACTTAAATTTCGCTACGGCTCGGCCAGTAAACCGTCTGGCGCGAGGCGCCGCCAGGACTCAGGCAGCCACCTCCCGGCGTGGACATTATGCGATCAACGCAGGGCGAGAAAGCCGCTTGCAGACGATGCGGCCGATGCCATAGCGTCGTGCCGCAACGCGTTCGCAATGAGGATAAGCATGGCTTCGGAACACAAGGGTGTCGTCGGCATTATTGGCCTCGGCATCATGGGCGGGTCGTTCGCGCAAAATCTCGTAGCTGCCGGCTGGCGCGTCATCGGCTATGACATCGCGCCCGAGCGGCGGCGCGCCTTGGCGCGTGCCGGCATCGAGATCGCTGCGGATGCCGCCGACGTGGCCCGCACGGCAAAAATAATCATTACCAGCCTGCCCACCCCAAGAGCGCTCGCCGCGACCGTCACGGCCATCGTCGGCGCCGAGCTGCCGCGCGGCGTGGTCGTCGAGGCTTCCACCTTCACGCTGGAGGATAAAACCCGCGCCGAGGCGGCGTTGCGCAAGGCCGGCCACGTCATGCTCGACTGCCCGATGAGTGGCACCGGGGCGCAGGCCAAGGTCAAGGATCTCGTGGTCTATGCCTCGGGCGGCGCGGCCGAGATCAAAAAACTGCGGCCGATGTTTGCGGGCTTCACCCGCGCTGTGCACGATGTCGGTGCGTTCGGCAATGGCAGCCGCATGAAATACGTCGCCAATCTTCTCGTCGCCATCCACAATGTCGCGAGCGCCGAGGCGATGGTTCTCGGCATGAAATCTGGCCTGCCGCCGCAACTCATCTTTGATCTGATCAAGACCGGCGCCGGCAATTCGCGTATTTTCGAGCTGCGCGCGCCGATGATGGTGAGCAATAATTATGACGACGCCACGATGAAGATTTCGGTCTGGCAGAAGGACATGGACGTGATCGGCAGCTACGCACGCCAGATTGCCGTGCCAACGCCGATGTTCGATGCCAGCAAAGCGATTTACATAAAGGCGCGCAAGAGCGGCTACGACGACCAGGATACTGCCGCAGTTTGCGCTGTGCTCGAATTGATGGCGGGCGTCAAGCGCAGGAAGTCCCGGAAGTAGCTGTGATTTCCACTCAGACGGGTTCACGTGCAACAGGTCTCTGAATGGCGACACCGCGGCTGCTCAAGCGTTTTTTGTCCTCACAAGCGCTGCAATGGTTTCTCAGCGCGCTCGGAGCCGGATACGTCGTCCTGGTGCGCTGGACCAGCCACATCGACCGGCCGCCGCCGCCGACCGGCGGGCCGTTCATCGTCGCGATTTGGCATGGGCGCCTGGCGATGCTGCATCAGCTACGGTTCGGCGACCACGATCTTGTGGCGCTCATCAGCGGCCACCGCGATGGCCAACTCATCAGCAAGTGTGCTTGGCATTTCAATATCCGGTCGGTGTTCGGTTCGGCGACGCGCGGCGGTATGGTCGCGGTGCGGCAGTTGATCAGACTCGCGGAGCAGGGACACAATATAGTAATTACGCCCGATGGACCGCGCGGTCCGCGCGTGCGCGTGAACAAAGGAATCATCGAACTGGCACGCCTTGGTCGACTGTCTATTCTTCCCGCTGCGATTGCCACCAGCCGTGGAAGGGAGCTCGACACCTGGGACCGCTTCCTGGTACCGCGTCTGTTTTCGCGCATCGTCGTTCGTTGGGGCGAGCCTTTTCAGGTCACCCGCGACGGGAATGTTGAGGACGATGCCGCGCGTCTTGAAGCCGCTCTGACTTCTCTTCAGCGCTCCGCCGACGGCGCGGTTGCCCGTCGAGGTAGCGAAGGCGATTGATCGGGCGACTGAGGAAGGAAGTCCGATGAGTGCAGGCGAGACGCGGATCACCGAACTGAAGGCATTGCTCGCGCATGTGCGCGAGCGACTTGGGCTTGATGTCGGCTTCGTGCTCTGGGACGGCTCGACCGTGCCAAGCGGCCTTGGCGCGGATGCGTCGGCCATCGCCATCGTCGACGAGAGTACGGTTGCAGCGCTGCTACGCCGTCTGAATTTCGACACGCTGGCCAATTTGTGGGTCACGGGCGACTCGATTTGAAGAATGGGTGATCCAGCCGGCGCAAAGCTTGGGGCGAGGAAAGCGCGCCTTGTCCAGCACCACCATCGCGCGACCCCGCCGCACCAGGTGTCTAGCGCAGGTACTGCCCGCCGGGCCGCCCCCGACGATGATTGTTTCGATGTCGCGCATCGCTCGAATCTATCGGCAAGCGGCTAACGGCTCAAACCCATAACGGGGTGATCAGCCGGCTCTGCCCCTTTTCGGTGACGTCCTACATCGGCGTCCGCAAGACGTATATGCTCTGCCATAACGATAAAAAGAGGAATTTCGGGAGGCACCAATGTCATCGCTCGAAGGCGAAGCGCGCATGGCGCAAAGCGCTGGCACCGCCGGCAAAACGCACCAGCAGCGCAGCGAAGTCCGCGACGGCATGCGCATCGACTGGGACGTGCCGATCACGATGGACGATGGGCTCGTGCTCCGCGCCGACGTGTTTCGTCCGGACGAGGACGGCCAATACCCGGTGATTCTGAGCTACGGCCCTTACGCCAAGGGACTTGCCTTCCAGGACGGTTATCCGAGCGCGTGGCAGCGCATGGCGGAGAAGCATCCCGACGTTACCGCAGGCTCCAGCAATCTTTACCAGAGCTGGGAAGTGGTCGATCCGGAGAAATGGGTGACGCACGATTATGCCTGCGTCCGCGTCGATTCGCGAGGTGCCGGTTGTTCGCCTGGTGTGATCGATCATTTTTCGCCGCGCGAGACCAAAGATTTTTACGACTGCATCGAATGGGCCGGCGTACAACCGTGGTCGAATGGCAAGATCGGACTCGACGGCATTTCCTACTACGGAATCAACCAATGGCACGTGGCGAGTCTCCAGCCGCCGCATCTCGCCGCCATGTGCATCTGGGAAGGCGCCGCCGACTGGTATCGCGACATGACCCATCACGGTGGCATCCTCTGCACGTTCTGGGATAACTGGTACGACATGCAGGTCAAGACCGTACAATTCGGTGTGGGGGAACGCGGCAAAAGAAGCCGGGTGCACGGCGAACTGGTGTGCGGGCCGGAAATGCTGCCCGAAGCCGAGCTTACAAAAAACCGCTGCGACTTCGGCGGCGATATTCTCGCCCATCCGCTCGACGACGCTTATCATCGCGCCCGCTCGCCGGATTGGTCGAAGGTCAAGGTGCCGTTCCTGTCGGCGGCCAATTGGGGCGGCCAGCCGCTGCATCCGCGCGGCAATTTCGAAGGTTTTGTGCGCGCCGCGTCCAGCAATAAATGGCTCGAAGCGCACGGCATCGAGCACTGGACGCATTTCTACACCGATTATGGCCGCAACTTGCAACGGCGTTTCTTCGATTATTTCCTGCATGGCAAGAAGAACGGCTGGAACAAGCAACCGCGGGTCCAATTACAGGTGCGTCATATCGATCGTTTCATCGAGCGCGCGGAAAACGAATGGCCGCTCAAGCGCACCAAGTGGACCAAGTTTTATCTCGATCCTGTCGGCGCTGTGCTCGCCGAGAAGGCCGCGAAGAAAAAAGCGGTGTTGCATTTTAACGCTATGGGCGACGGCGTGACGTTCGTCACTGCGCCGCTCGCCCATGACGTCGAGATCACCGGTCCGTCGGCGTTGAAACTGTTTGTCTCATCCTCGACCGCCGACGCCGACATTTTCGCCGTGCTGCGAGTGTTTTCGAGCGACCTCAAGGAGGTAGTATTCCAGGGCGCGATCGACCCGCATACGCCGGTCGGTCAAGGCTGGTTGCGCGCCTCGCATCGGCAACTCGACAAGAAATTGTCGAAGCCGTACCGGCCCTATCACATGCACACCAAAAAGCAGCCGCTAAAGCCTGGTAAAGTCGTCGCCCTCGATATCGAGATATGGCCCACGTCGATCGTCGTTCCGGCCGGCCACCGCATTGCGCTGACGATCCGCGGCAAGGATTATGTCTATGGCGGCCCAAGCGGCGGCCGACTGTCGAACTTCAAGAACGAGCTTACGGGCTGCGGGCCGTTCCTGCATGACGATCCGAGAGACCGGCCGCCGGAGATTTTTTCAGGCGTAACCGGTCTGCACTTCGGCGGTGCAGCGCGGCCTTATCTGCTATTGCCCATTATTCCGCCCAAGAAAAAATAATTCGGGCCGCGACACTGGCGGACTTTACAGGGCCGAACGGCATATCGGATGATGGCTCCGAAGGCCGCCGCGTTGGGGACACGGCGGCCAATCAATATAAGGGGCATTCTGGACACACCGGTCGCCCACAGGGAGGATTTGATGTCTCGTAAAGGTGTATCTCGCACGATTTCGCGCCGCACGGTTTTGGCCAGCACCGCGGCCGGCGCCGCAGCCGCGCTCACCCGTTTTTCAGCGCCTGCCGTCGCGCAATCGGAGCCGTTCAAGCTTGGCCTGCTCACGGTGAAGACCGGCCCGCTCGCCCAGGGCGGTATCCAGATGGAACAGGGCGTGCTCACGTACTTGAAGGAAAAGAACTACACGATGGGCGGCCGCAAGGTCGATTTCATCTCCGCCGATACCGGCGGCAATCCAGCCGGCACCAAGACCAAGGCGCAGGAACTGGTCGAGCGTGACAAGGTCGACGTCATTCTCGGACCGCTCGCCGCTTTCGAGCTGTACGCGATCAGCGATTACATCAAAGAGCAGAAAATGCCGACGCTCAGTCTGGCGGCGGCCGACAATCTCACGCAGCGCCAGCCCAATCCGTTTCTATTGCGCGCATCGGCGACGTCCTCGCAGGCCATGCAGCCCATGGGGCACTATGCGGCGACCGAATTGAAGCTCAAGCGGATTGCCTGCATCAGCGAGGACTTCGCATTCGGTTACGAGCAGATGGGCGGCTTCCAGGCCGCATTCCAGAAAGACGGCGGCTGCGTTGTCAGCAAGCTTTGGCCGCCGCTGGTGACGCCGGACTACACGCCCTACATCGCGCAGATCGCCGATTGCGACGGCGTCTGCCAGGGCTTCGCCGGGTCAAATCCTCTTCGCTTTATGAAACAATACGCCAGTGCCGGCCTCAAATATCCAGTGGTGACGGGCGAGACAGGCGGCGATGACGCGTTGCTGCACAGCTACGGCGAGGAGGCGATCGGCCTGGTCGGCTGTTGTCCCTACACGATTGATCTTGCTACCGATGGCAATCAGCGCTTCGTCGATGGCATGCTCAAGAACTACAACACTGTTCCGGGCCAATACGCCGCGCTTCTCTACGTCAACTGCCAGGTCGTCGATGCGGCGCTCAAGGCGCTTAACGGCGACGCCAATGACAAGGACAAGATGATGACGGCGTTGCGGGCGGTCAGCCTGACCGACACGCCGCGCGGACCGCTCAAGTTCGATCATCTCGGTAATGTGGTCGGCACTTTCTACATCCGCCGCATCGTGACCGAGGGCGCCAAGTATGGGCTCAAGCTCTGGAGCCAGACCATCAAGACCTACGACAACGTCAGTCAGTTCTGGACCTGGCCGGAGCAAGAGTTCCTCGCACATCCGGTCTATTCGCGCGATTATCCGCCGCTGACAAAGTGCTGAGCTCGATTGGTGTCATCATCCGCGCATGCGGATGATCCGATAATCCGAGAAGGTCCGGTGATGCACGTCGCCGGGGCCAGATCGGTCGTGATTACTGGATGCTCCGCCTTCGCGGAGCATGACAGGACAAATAAGTAGCAGTCGGGAAGCGCAAGGGCAGGGAATATGACGTTCTGGCTGTTGCTGACCGTCAACAGCGTGACGTTCGGCGGCCTGCTGTTTCTGCTGTCGGCCGGCTTCTCGTTGATCTTCGGGCTGATGCGGATTCCGAATCTGACGCACGGCTCGATGTTCATGGTTGGCGCCTATCTCGGCACCACTTTCTTTTCCGGCGCACTCGGCTTCACGCTGAATTTCTGGGTGGCGGCTATCGTCGCCGCACTGGAAGTGGCGATTTTGGGCGCGCTGATGGAGCGATTGCTGCTGCGCCGGCTGGCCGGGCAGCAACTGGCGCAAGTGCTGGTCACGCTCGGCGTCTCCTTCATGGTCGCCGATCTGTGCCTGATGGGTTGGGGTGGCGATCCTGTTTCAGTGGCGACGCCGGCGGGATTCGGCGGTTTCGTGCGCGTCGGCACCGCGGCGGCGCCGCTTTATCGTCTCGCGATCATCGCCATCGCGGTGGTGTTCGCGATCGCGCTCTGGCTCATGCTCGATCGCACCCGGCTCGGCGCCATGATCCGCGCCGGGGTCGACGATCCGCAAATGGCCCGTGTCGTGGGCATCCGAGTCTCGCGGCTTTTCACCATCGTATTTGGTCTCGGCGCGGGGCTGGCCGGCTTTGCCGGCGTGATCGGCAGTCCGATCCTTTCGGTCTATCCCGGCCTCGATCAGGACATGCTGCCGCTCGCCTTGGTCGTCGTGATCCTTGGTGGCACCGGAAGCCTGCTCGGCTCGTTCGTCGGCAGCCTCGTTGTCGGCTTCATCTATAATTTCGGCCAGGCCCTGGTGCCCGAACTCGCCTATTTCATTTTGTTCCTGCCGATGGTGCTGGTGCTGGTATTGCGGCCGCAAGGACTGTTCGGAGGACAGGTGCTGTGACCGGCCGTAACCTTGCCATCGCCGTCGCAATCGTAGCGCTCGCCGCCGTGCCCTATGTCATCGGCGAACCCTATTACGTTAACGTCGCCAGCCAGATCCTGCTCTATGCGATCTTCGCGCTTGGGCTGAACGTGCTGGTTGGCTATGCCGGGCTGGTTTCGCTCGGTCATGCCGGGCTGTTCGGCGTGGCGAGCTATGTCGTCGCCTCGGTGCTCGCCGCGGGCTACGGCCACGCCATTGCCATTGCAGCGGCGTTGTCGATCGGACTCCTGTTCACCGCCGGTTTCGCCGCCTTATCCCTGCGTGCGACCGGCATCAGCTTCATCATGATCACGCTGGCGCTCGGCGAGATCCTGTGGGGGCTTGCCTATCGCTGGATCAGTCTAACCAACGGCGACAACGGCATCAGCGTGGAATTGCGGCCAATGCCGTTCGGCATCGCGCTCGGCTCGGCGAATGCGTTCTACGACATGACGCTCATTATTTTCCTTGCCGCGGTCGGCGTCTCGGCGATTTTCGTGCGCTCGCCATTCGGGGCGACGCTTTGCGGCACCCGCGATCAGGCTCGCCGCATGAACGCGCTCGGCTACCACGTCTGGATGATCAGGTTCGGCGCCTTCATGTTCTCCGGCCTGCTCACCTGCATCGCTGGCATCCTGTTCGTCTATTACAACAAGTTCATCAGCCCCCAGACGCTGGCACTGACGGCTTCGGCGGAAGTGTTGCTGATGGTGATTTCGGGCGGCGCCGGCACCTTGCTCGGGCCTATCGTCGGCGCCGGCCTCGTCGTCATCATGAAGAACGTGGTGAGCGCCTATATAGTGCGCTGGAATTTCATGCTTGGCGCCATCTTCGTCGCTATCGTGGTGTTCATGCCGGAAGGTCTGGTGCCAGGTGTAGCGCGGCTGTTTCGCTCGGCGGTGCGGGCGATGAGCCGGACCAAACCGTCGCCGGCCGCGGAGCGAACGCGATGAGCGCGCTCGTCGTCACCGCGCTGACCAAGTCGTTCGGGGGATTGCGCGTCAATACCGGCGTCAATCTCATGGTCGAGCCGGGCGAGCGCCGGCTGATCATCGGTCCGAACGGCGCCGGTAAGACCACGCTGTTCAATCTCATCACCGGCGAGCTGCGTCCCGACTTCGGCTCGATCCGGCTATTCGAACGCGACATCACCGGCGTTGCGAGCCGCAAGCGCGCGCATCTTGGCATGGCGCGCACTTATCAGATCATCACGTTGTTTCCGCACGACACCATCCTTCGCAACGCCATGCTGGCGCTGCTGGGACTGTCGCCATTGCGCTGGAACCCGTGGGTGGCGCTGCATCGCCAAAGGCATCTGGTCGAGGAGGCGCACGCCGCGCTGACGCGTGTCGGTCTCGACCGCATCGCCAACCGGCCGCTGGCCGAAACCTCCTACGGCGAAAAGCGCCGCGTCGAGATCGCCATGGCGTTGGCGCAAAACCCCAAAGTACTATTGCTCGACGAGCCGTTCGCCGGCCTTTCGATCGACGAGCGCCGCGACGTGCGCCAACTTCTCGTAGCCATCCCGCGCGACGTGACGATCGTGATGATTGAGCACGACATGGACACCGCGCTCGAGCTTGCCGACCGCATCACGCTCCTGCACTTCGGCGAAGTGATCGTCGAAGGCACCCGCGCCGAAGTGGTGGCCGATCCCCGTACTCGGGAGGTCTATCTTGGCGAATAACGCGCTTAGTCTCGCATGCGTCGATGCGTTCTACGGTGATAGCCATGTGCTCCAGCAGGTGTCTTTTGCGCTCGGCGAGGGCCGCCTGCTCGGGCTTCTGGGGCGCAACGGTGCCGGCAAGTCGACCTGCATGAATGTCAGCGTCGGGCTGTTGCCGGCACGTGCCGGCAGTGTCGAGTTATTCGGCACGCCGGTGACGCGGCTGCCGCCGGAAATGATCGCGGCGCGCGGCGTCGCGCTGGTGCCGCAGGGCCGCCGGGTGTTTCGCAGCCTTACCGTGCGCGAAAACCTGATGGTCGCGGCGCGCACCGAGCACGCCGGCCGCCGCCACGCGCCGTGGATCGAGAAGACCGTATTCGCCATGTTTCCGCGGCTTGCCGAGCGCTCGAGCCAGCTCGCCGGCCATCTGTCCGGCGGCGAGCAGCAGATGCTCGCCATCGGCCGTGCGCTGATGGCCAATCCACGCGTGCTCTTGATGGACGAGCCGTCGGAGGGCCTGGCTCCGCAGATCGTTGCCGAAGTGATGGCGACCATCCGTAAGCTCAAGGAGAGCGGGCTGTCGATCGTGCTGGTGGAGCAAAGTCCGAAGCTTGCCATCGATATCGCCGACGACATCGTCATACTCAACTCCGGCCGTGTTGCCGTCGTCTCGACCGCGGCCGGACTGAAAGAGGGCGGCGTCGATCTGCGCCAGCATCTTGGGGTGTTTTGAATGTACTGTTCAAGCCGCCGACAGCAAAAAACCCGGCCGGCTGAACCTCGTGCGGAGCTTGATGTTGCTGAACTTCAAAATTCGAACAAGCTTTGTTCAGTCCGGAAGATTTGTGTAATCAAAAAATTCTTCGATAATTAGGCAATTGGCTATGTTTGAAATCGCCCGCCGGAGATCGACCTCAGGGTGCGCCAATGAAAAAAGGACGAGCGCGATAGCGATCATCCTCGAGATTTTTCACCGCGTCTGGTGCCACATCGAAGCGGTGCCGGCTGGGAACAAGACTATCCGACGGTGCGTTGATCATACAATAAATCTGCATTGATTTCCGTATTCATGAGCTTTCATTGAGCCCGGTCGCAGACGTAAAGCAGAGTTCTGTGCAAGGCCCCGAGCAGCTTAGGCCGATCGCTATCCTCACCGCCCTCGGTATCGTCTACGGCGATATCGGCACCAGCCCGCTCTACGTTTTTCATGCTATCGCCAAGGCCCGCGGCGGTCGCTTCGATGAAGACAGCGCACTCGGCAGCCTGTCGCTGGTCTTCTGGACCCTGATCGTCGTCGTTTCGCTGAAATATGCCCTGGTCGTGATGCGCGCCGACAACCGCGGCGAGGGCGGTATCCTGGCACTAATGTCGCTGACGCGGGCACGCTGGCGCGGCCGCAACCGCTATCTCGTCGTGTGTGGCTTGATCGGAGCAGCGTTGCTTTACGGCGACGGCATGATCACGCCGGCAATCTCGGTGCTGAGTGCGGTGGAAGGTCTCGAACTCGCAAGCCGCGACTTTGCGCCCTACACGATGCCGCTGGCTGCCGTGATCCTGCTGCTGCTGTTCCTGGTGCAGCGGCTTGGCACCGCCGCCGTCGGCAGAGCGTTCGGACCCGTGATGCTGCTGTGGTTTGTCTTCATCGCGATCATCGGTGTGTTCGGCATCGGCAAGGCGCCCCACGTCATCGCCGCGGTCGATCCGCTCTATGCGGGCGCGTTTCTGATTCACAACGGCTTCGCAAGCCTCACCATCCTTGGCGCGGTGTTTCTGTGCGTGACCGGCGCTGAGGCAATGTACGCCGACATGGGACATATCGGCCGTGAACCGATCCGCATCGCCTGGAGCGCGATCGTCTTGCCAGCTTTGCTGCTCAACTATGCCGGCCAGACCGCGGTTGCCCTTGCGGGCGGCGGCGGTCCCAATCCGTTCTTCGCGCTGGTGCCTGGCTGGGCGCTCTATCCCGCGGTCGCGCTTGCGACCGTCGCAACCGTGATCGCGAGCCAGGCCATCATCACCGGCGCGTTCTCGCTGACCCGCCAAGCTATGCAGCTCGGCTGGCTGCCGGGGATGCATATCTATCAGACGTCGTCGGAAGCCTATGGCCAGATTTACGTCCCGTTCGTGAATTGGCTGATGATGCTGGGGACATTGGCGCTGACAGTGATATTCGCGCACTCCGATCGGCTCGCTGGCGCCTACGGCGCGGCGGTGTCCACCACCATGCTGATGACCACGGCGATCCTTTACCGGATCATGCGGGTATCGTGGCGGTGGCCGATCTGGGCCGCGGTTGCGGTGTTCGCGCTATTCATGATCGTCGATGTGTCGTTCTTCGGCGCCAATCTTTTGAAGATCGCCGAGGGTGGTTGGATCCCGCTGTTGGTCGGCGCCTTTATCTTTATCGTCATGACGACCTGGCACGCCGGCACGGACGCGATGCATCGCCGGCAGGTGCGCGATGCGGTGACCATCGCGCAATTCGTCCGCCGATTGCGCGACAACAAGGTGCCGCGCGTGCCCGGCCGCGCGATCTTCCTCACCCGGCTGCGCGGGTTTATCCCCGCCCTGATCGCCGATCATGTGAGCCAGATGGGCTCGCTGTATGAGGAGGCGATTGCTCTGACGGTTCTCTTTACCATCAGGCCTCGGGTCCGGCCTAACAACCGGCTTCACGTCGAGCGCCTCGGCGAAGGATTCTGGCACGTCACGGTTCGCTTCGGCTTCATCGAAGTGCCGGACGTTTACCGTGCGCTGCACCAGGAAAAATCCAAGTGTCCGATCGACGCCGATAATGCGATCTATTTCAGCGAGCACGATTACGTGGTGGCGCGCAAGCAAAAGCCGCGGCTGGGCTCCTGGCGCCGTCGCTTGTTCTCATTCCTCAATCGCAATTCGATCCATCCGGCCGACCGCTTCAATATACCGGCGGAAAACTTCGTGCAGATCACCCGGCGCATCGAGGTTTGAGCGGAAGCTTCAGCAAGCGGCACTCATAGGCTACGATCCCGGCGGCGGCTGCGCGGAACAACGACGGCGTCGATCTGCGCCGCCACCTCGGCGTTTTGAAAAGAGGGCAGGGATGGCCAAGGACAATGTGACTGTCGGATTTGTCGGGCTCGGGACTATGGGCGGCCGGATGGCGGCCAATCTGCAAAAGGCCGGTTACAAGCTGATCGTCCATGATCTGCACCGGCAGGCCGCGAGCCACCATCTCAACGCCGGCGCAATCTGGGCCGATACGCCGGGCGCCCTGGCGAGCGAAGCCGACGTGATCTTCTCGTCGTTGCCGGAGCCGTCCGACGTCGAGACCGTCGCGCTCGGACCGGACGGGCTGATCACCGGCATAAAACCCGGCGCCGCCTATTTCGATCTTTCGACCAACGCGCCGAGCATGGTGAAGAAGCTCAATGCCGCGTTTGCCGAAAAGGGTGCGCACATGCTGGATGCGCCGGTCAGTGGCGGCCCGGCCGGCGCCGCCTCGCGCAAACTCGCGATCTGGGTCGGCGGCGATGAAGGCGCCTTCAACGCGCATAAGGCCGTGCTCGACGCCATGGGCGACAAGGCCGCCTATATCGGCCCGATCGGCAGCGCCACCGTCGCCAAGCTGGTTCACAACATGTCGGGCTATGCGGTGGTCTGCGCGCTCGCCGAAACCTTCGCCCTAGGCGTCAAAGCCGGGGTCGAACCGCTGGCGCTCTGGCAGGCGGTACGCCAGGGCGCTGCCGGCCGCCGTTTCACGTTCGACGCCTTGATCGACCAGTTCCTGCCCGGCAAATACGATCCGCCGGCGTTCTCGCTCAAGCTCGCGCACAAGGACGTCGCGCTTGCCAATGCGCTCGGCCGTGAGCTCGGCGTGCCGATGCGGCTGTGTAACCTCACGCTCGCCGAGATGACCGAAGCGATGGCCCGCGGCTGGGCCGGGCGCGACTCGCGCGTCGTGATGCTGCTCGAACAGGAACGGGCCGGCATTGAAATCGCCGTCGATCCCGACCGGCTGCGGCAGGCGCTGGCGCCCGCCGCCGCAAGGGACAGTGCGAAGCCCGTCTGATGCAGCGACGCACGACGCCAATCACCCGGCGCGACTTTCTCAACGGCATCCCGCTTGCCATCGGCGGCGCCGTGGCCGGGCAATTGCTGCCCGCTTATATCGCGGCGGCGTTTGGCGCCGGTCGGGCACCGCAAGACGCACCCGGATATTATCCGCCCGCATTGACCGGCATGCGCGGCAGTCACCCCGGTGCGTTCGAAGCCGCGCACCGTCTGCGCGACGGCGATTTCTGGTCGCAATCGCCGAAGCCCACGCCGACCGGCGAAGATTACGATCTCATTGTTGTCGGCGGCGGCATCAGCGGGCTTGCGGCGGCGCATTTCTACCGTGCGAAACATCCCGGCGCCCGTATCCTCATTCTCGACAACCATGACGATTTCGGCGGCCACGCCAAGCGCAACGAATTTTCGCTCGCCGGGCATATCGAGCTTATGAACGGCGGTACCTTGATGATCGACAGCCCGCGGCCTTACAGCGCCGTGGCAGACGGTCTTCTCAAAACGCTAGGCATCGATCCGGTCGCACTTTCAGAGAAGTGCACGCGTTCCGAATTCTATCCGTCGCTCGGCCTGCGCCGCGGCATTTTCCTGGACAAGGAAACGTTCGGTGCCGACCGACTGATCGTCGCCGCCAAAGGTGCACCGTGGCAGCAATTGCTGGCGCAATCGCCACTATCGCCGCGAGTGCGAAGCGACATCGCGAGAATTGAAGAAGCAAAAATCGATTACCTGCCGGGGCTGACCTCGACAGAGAAGAAGGCCCTGCTATCGCGAATGAGCTATCGCGATTTCCTGCTCAACGTCGTGAAGGCCGATCCCGGCGTCATCCCGTTCTATCAGGCGCGCACTCACGGCGAGTGGGGCGTCGGTATTGATGCCGTCTCGGCGCTCGATGTGTGGGCGTTCCATTTTCCAGGATTCCAGGGCCTTAACCTCGCCCCCGGCTCGGCGCCGCACATGGGCATCACGCCCGCGGGCTATGCCGACGGCGGTTCGTACACGTTTCATTTTCCAGACGGCAATGCGTCGATCGCGCGGCTTCTCGTGCGTGATCTGATCCCCGATGCCGTGCCGGGGAACAGCGCGGAGGATGTGGTGACGGCGCGGATCGATTATTCGCGGCTCGACTGGCCGGGATCGCCGGTGCGTATCCGGCTCGGAAGCACCGTGGTTCGCGTGCGCAATATCGACGATCGGGCTTCGTCCGCCGCGGCCGAGATCGCTTATTTTCGCGGTGACGAAGTGTATGTGGTGCGCGCGCAGGCGTGCGTGCTCGCCTGCTGGAACATGATGATTCCGTATCTCTGTCCGGAACTGCCAGAGCCACAGAAGGAGGCGCTGCGCTCTCTCGTCAAGACGCCGCTGATCTATGCCAGCGTGGCCTTGCGCAACTGGACCGCGTTCAAGACGCTCGGTATTTCGCGGGTCCATGCGCCAGGTTCGTATTTCTCGTCGTTCTCCTTGAACCAGGTCGTCGATATCGGCACCTATCGCAGCACTCGTTCGCCCGATGAGCCGGTGCTGATCCGCATGGTGCGGACGCCCTGCCAGCCCGGCCTACCGGAGCGCGATCAGAACCGCGCCGGGCAGCTCGACATTTTTAACACCACGTTCGAAATCTTCGAGCGCAATATCCGCGATCAACTCGGCCGAACCTTAAGTCCCGGCGGTTTCGATCCGGCCAAGGAAATCACTGCGATTACAGTCAACCGCTGGCCGCACGGCTACGCTTATGAATATAATCCACTGTTCGATCCGGATTGGCCGGAAGGCGATGAGCCGAATGTGATCGGGCGGGCGCGCTTCGGCCGCATCACGATCGCGAACTCGGACTCAGGCGCCATGGCATATACTGACTCGGCGATCGATCAGGCCTACCGCGCAGTGCAGGAACTTGAGGCGTAATGCGGCCACGTCAATCATGACCGCAGATCCAGGTCCGCTGTTCGCGTTCGCGCTCGCGGCGATTTCATTGATCGGGCCGCTTGCGGTTCATCTGTTCATGCCGGTGATCCCGGCGGTGCGGGCAGCGCTCGGGCTTTCCGCTTCGCTCGCCCAGCTCACATTCAGCATTGCGCTGTTCGGCATGGCGATCTCGACACTGTTCTATGGTTCGCTGTCGGATCGTTATGGCCGGCGTCCGGTGCTGCTGTCGGGGCTGGCGCTGTTTCTGGTCGGCAGTGCGCTTTCGGCGGTGGCGACGTCCGTCGTCCCGCTGGTGCTGGGCCGGCTGGTACAGGCGATCGGCGCCGGCAGTGGACTGACGTTGGGCCGTGCCATCGCCCAGGACGTCTATGGCGCCGATCGTCTCGTCAAAGCCATCGCCTATCTCACCATGGCCTACACCATCGGACCAATGATCTCGCCGATGGTTGGCGGTATTCTCATCGACGCTTTTGGCTGGCGCAGCGTGTTTTTCTTCGCGCTGGGTTTCGGTGCCGTCATCACGGCATGCGCCTACATTGCCGTATTCGAATCCCGCCCACCGGTGCCGGGCAAACGCAGCAGCGGTAATATCCTGCGCAATTATGCCGACCTGTTTCGCCACGCGCGCTTTACCGGGTTCGTTCTGCAAAGCGGCTTCATGTCCGCCACCTTCCTGACGACAGCATCGGCGGCATCGAGCTTGCTGAAGGATATGCTGCACCGTCCCTCGACGGAGTTCGGCATTTATTTCCTGCTGTTTCCGTTCGGGTATCTGACTGGAAATTTCATCACCAGCCGTATCGGCAGTCGCGTCGCCAACGAGACTATGGTGCTGGCCGGTTCGCTGCTTCTCTTGGCCACGGTCGCCGTACAGTCGAGCGTATTGCTCGCAGACTACGTGACGCCGTGGACGCTGTTCGTGCCTGGATTCTTTCTCACGCTGTCGCAAGGCTTGTCGCTGTCCTACGCGCAGGCCGGCGCCATGGCGACCAATCTGAAACTTGCCGGCACCGCCGCGGGCATAGGCGTCTTCATGCAGAACTTCTGCGGTGCGGCATTCGTGCAATTATACGGCTTCCTCGCCGACGGCACCGCGATTCCCTTGACCGAGACGACGGCGATCACCGCGCTATGCGCGATATCCGCCGGCCTCGTGCCGTTCGTGATGGCGCGGCAGCCGCGCCCCGCCTAGACATTGCGATGACACGACAGCAGGAGCTGTGATGACCGAGCAGTGGAATAAATACGGCCCGACCGCGGCGCGCCGGCACGGCAAGCCGGGGCGCGAGGTCCGGCCAAAGAGCACGACGATCGACATTCATTCCCATGTTGCAGTGCCGGAAGCGGCGCAATTCGTCGCGCCGCATCTCGATATGGCGACGATACCGCTTGCGCATTTCGCGACTGCGGAAACCAAGGCGCTAAACCAGAAGCAGGAAGCCGATATCCGCGCTCGCATCGGCCATGAGCACCGCATGGCCGATCTCGACGCCATGGCCATCGACATCCAGATGATCGCGCCGCCGCCACCGCAGTGCTATTACACGGTGCCGCTCGACATCGCCGTAAAGTCTGCGCAGATCGTCAACGACGGCATCGCCGCCTATTGCGCGAAAAATCCCGACCGTTTCAAAGGCTTCGGCACGGTGCCGATGCCCGACGGCAACGAGGCCGCGAAGGAGCTGGAGCGTTGTGTCAAACAGCTCGGCTTCACCGGCGTGCAGGTCCTCACCAACGTTGCCGGCAAGGAATTGTCGGATCCGGCCTTCGCGCCGTTCTGGAAAAAGGCTGAGGAACTCGGCGTGCTGGTGATGCTGCACCCCAACGGCTTCACCGAGGCAAAGCGGCTTGAGCGGTTCTATTTCAATAATGTCATCGGCAATCCGTTGGAGACCACGATCGCGCTGCATTACCTGATCTTCGACGGCGTGCTGGAGCGGCACCCGAACCTGAAAATCCTCGCGGTGCATGGCGGCGGCTATCTCGGCGCGTATCCTGGCCGCATCGATCATGCCTGGGGCGCGCGCTCGGACTCCCATGGCGCGCTGCCGCTGCCGCCGACCACGTATCTCAAGCGTATCTATGTCGACACGGTGGTGTTCACGCCGTACCAGCTTGCCGAACTGGTCCGCGTGTTCGGCGCCGACCACGTCGTCATGGGCACCGACTATCCCTACGACATGGCGGATTTCGATCCAATTGGCCATATAGCGGGCGTCGAAGGCTTCGACACTGCGACCGTCGCCGCCCTCGCCGGCGGCAACGCCAAGCGGCTGCTGGGGCTGTAAGCTTTTGCAGTCCGGATGCCCTACGCTCCATCCGGGCCATGAGTTTTTGGTGTTTCAGGCAATCTAGAAGATACCGATGACCACAACCGAAACTGCTCGGCCGTCGTCGAACACCCGCCGCTTGAGCAGAAAAACTCATACTCCGTGCTGATCGGCCAGATCATGTGCGTGCTGGTGCCACTCGCGATCTGGTTTTCGCCGCTGGACCTTGCGCCGCAGATCAAGCACGGCTTTGCCATTCTCGCTTTCATGGTCATTGCTTGGATCACCGAGGCCACAGAGTTCGCGCTGTCGGGATTTATCGGCTGTTTTCTGTTCTGGGCGCTCGGCGTCGTGAAATTCGATGTCGCGTTCAGCGGCTTTGCCGATGCCACCGCATGGTTCCTGTTTGCGGCGATGCTGATAGGGCTGGTCGCCAGCAAATCCGGCCTGGCGCGGCGGCTCGCCTACGCTGTCATGCTGCGCGTCGGGGTAACTTATCCCCGTATCCTGCTCGGCCTCATCATCACCGACTTTCTGTTGACCTTCATCGTACCGTCAGGGCTCGCGCGCGTGGTCATATTGGCGTCGATCGCGCTGGCGTTGACCGAGGCGTTCCAGGCGCCGCGCGGCAGCAACATTGCCCGGGGGATGTTTCTCATCCTCACCTACACCGGCAACATTTTCGACAAGATGATCCTGGCCGGAGCGGGATCGATAACCGCGGCCGGCCAAATGCAGAAATTCGGCGGCGTCGAAGTGCTGTATGGCGTCTGGCTCTTTGCCTTCCTGCCGTGCAGCATCATCACGGTATTGGCGGCATGGCGGCTGACGCTGTGGTTCTACCCGCCGGAGGACAGCGGTCTTAATCCAAGCCGGGAGTATTTTCAGAGCGAGCTCGACAAGATGGGCCCGTGGTCAGTGGCGGAGATCAAGGCCGCGATCCTGGTCGGTTGTGCGATCCTGCTTTGGGTGACGGACTTCCTGCATCACATTCCACCCACCATGGTGGCGCTCGGTGTCGGCCTGTTCGCGCTGTTGCCGCGCATCGGTATCCTCGAGCCCGACGACATGCGCCGGTTGAACTACATGCCGGTGTTCTTTGTGGCCGAAGCGGTGAGTATGGGCAATGTGCTCGAAGCCACACATGGGCTCGATGTCCTTACCAACGGCGTCTTCCACTGGATCCAGCCGTTCCTGACCAACATTTTCAGCATCACGGCGATCCTGTACTGGGTGGCATTCCTCTATCACTTCCTGCTGGCGAGCGAGATATCCATGCTCGGCACCTCCATTCCGCTGGTGATGGAATACGCAAAGACCCATGGACTCAATCCGCTGCAGCTCGGACTGATCTGGACCTTCGCCGCCGGCGGCAAGCTGTTCGCCTATCAGTCGGGCGTCCTGATCGTCGGCTACTCGTACGGCTATTTCGCAGCCCGCGACCTGGTGCGCATCGGCGCCTGGCTGACCGTGATCGAGTTCGTCGTGCTGATGCTGCTGGTTCCGTTCTACTGGCCGCTGATCGGCATTCACTGATAATGTAGCGGATTGAGCAAAGCGAAATCTGGGCCGATTCCGAATATCGCTTCGCTCTATCCGGATTACAGGGAAGGAACGTCATGCTGCCCGACGGCAAAATCGTCGACATTTCGCTCGAACTCGACCCGAAGAATTTCGGCATGCGCACGCCCGCGGGCTTCACCAGGGATCTGCAATTCGCCATGGAGGTTCTCAAGGAGCACGACGCTCCGGGCGGGGCCGGCCAGATCGTGCGCGGCGTCCACATGCGGCTTCACGCCGGCAGCCACGTCGATGCGCCGGAGCATAACGTGCGCGGCGGCACGCAGATCCATCAATTGCCGCTGCAGACATTTATGGGCGACGCGATCGTCGCCGATCTGCGCGACAAGATGCCCGCCAAAGCCATCACCGCAAGCGATCTCGAAAAGGCGATCGGCGGCAAGATCAAGAACGGCGATCGCGTGCTGTTGCGCACCGATCATAACAATTCCTACGACGGCGGCACCGACAAGTGGATGAAAGCCTCGCCCTATCTGACCATTGATGCGACCGAGTGGTTGATCGAAAAAGGCGTCGTTATCGTCGGCTACGATTTCTATCACGGCAACGACGAGCCTGTTTCACCGCGCGTCTTTCACAATTCAAGGACGCTGAGCGAGCACGGCATCATCACCATGCCGTACCTGAAGAACCTCGATAAGATCGGCAAGGAGCGCTTCACGCTGATCGCGTTCCCGCTGAACATTATCGGCGCCGAGGCCTCCCCGGTGCGCGCGGTCGCTTTAGTGTGATACGTTCGGTACGCAACGTACCGTCTCGATAAAAGTGTGCGGGCGGGAGGAATTATCATGCGACTGGGCAAGCTATTCGCGATTGCAGCGGCCGTCGCCGCGTGGACGCTTGGAGCGGCGCGCGCGGAAGACCATTATCCCTCGCGCGTCATCACCATCGTCGTGCCTTTGACGCCCGGAACCGCCATCGACATCCAGGCCCGGCTCTACGCCGATGCGTTGGCGAAACGCTACGGCTATCAGGTCATCGTTGTAAACAGGGCCGGCGCCGGCACCGCGATCGGCGCCGAGACCGTCGTCAATGCCAACCCCGACGGCTACACCGTGCTGCTGACCAATTCGGCGCACGCGATGTTGAGCACGATGAACAAGAATTTGACATTCGATCCGATCGCGGATTTCGCCCCGATCGAGCTGATCGCGAAAGCCCCCTCCGTGGTCGCGGTGGCGCCGTCGCTCGGCGTGCACAATTTGCAGGAATTCATCGCGCTGGCGAAAGCAAAACCGAACACTATCAATTACGGCTCGGCCGGCATCGGCACCGCGACGCATATCGCCGGCGCCTATTTCGCCTTGCAGACCGGCATCCAGCTCGTCCATGTGCCCTATACGGTGAGCCAGACAATCCTCACCGATCTCCTTGCCGGCCATATCCAGGTGACCTTCTCGCCGGAATCTTTCATGCTGCCGCTGTTGCAAGACAACAAGCTGTTGGCGCTCGCCGTCTCCGACAAGGAGCCAGTTACCGAACCGATCAAAATTCCGACTGCGCTGTCGCAGGGGGTCGATTACATCAGCGCCACCTGGTACGGCTTCCTGGTGCCGGCCAAAACGTCGCGTGAAGTACAAGAAACGCTGCACGCCGCCATCGTCGAAGTCGGCAAAGACCCCGAGCTCCAGGCCAAAATTCGCCTGATGGGTTTTACGCCGGTAGACATCGGGCTTGGCGATTTCGACGCTTATCTTCATAGCGAAATGAAGCGACTGGCGCCGCTATTGGCGACGATCGGGCAGTCGAATTGACGATTGGGAGATTGATCTACGCGGCGACCGCGAGCTGGCCCATCAACGCACCGATGTCGTCGACCTGTTCGAGGTTCATGCAGGTCTCAATGATGTGATCGACCCGCGCCGCATCCATTCGTGCGCCGGCACATTCGATGAACTTATCGCGCAATTCGGCATCGCTCATGCGGTTCTCCGGATTGCCGCGCGGAAAGTCGACACGCTTCTTCAGCACACGCCCATCCTTGGTGTGGATCGTCACCGTCGCGCCAGTCAGCACCTGGTCGAATTCCGGGCCATGTTCGAGCGTCACGCGATCGCTGAGCTCGCGGATCATCGGATCGTCGTAGTACTCCGGCTTGAACGATGTCGGGATGAGCTTGCCCCGCAGCACAATGCCGAGCGCCGTGATGAAATAGGCGCTGTGATCGGCGGTCTCCTTGTTGCGCGGGTACTTCTTCGCCGGATCGCCATTGTGGGTAACGGTGCGTTTACTCAAACGCAGCCGTACAGCTTCAATGTCCTGAGGCTTGAGATCGTGCTCGCGCACCAGTTCGCCGGTGGCGAACAGGTGGCCCTGGTTGGTCGATTCCGTCGGGAAGAACTTCATGCGCGTGCGCATGAGATAATAATCGTTCGGCGCCGGCTTCGGCTGGTAGTTCTCGACGCCACGCAAAATGCAATAGGCGAAGCCCTTATTGCCTTCGATGACGCGTTCGGGACCGGTGAATCCGCGTGCCGCAAGTAACGCGCCATAGACACCGCGCTCCAGCATGAAGCTGTCGGCGACGTTTTTCGAGTTGTTGTATTCTTCGCCCTCCGCGTCGTTGATGCCGAGCCCGAGCGAAGACGAGGCGCCGATGCCCATCGCATGCGTCATCTGCCCGGCATCGAGGCCGATGAGGCGCCCGGCGATCGCCGCGCCGAGGAAGGGCATGACGGACCCGTGATGAAAGCCCATAGGAGTAATACCTTCCGCGAAGGCATCGATCATGCGGCCCATGATCTCGTAGGCGGCGACCGCGGCCTCGATCACGGCCTTGCCCGACGCATGCTGGCGTTCGCCGACGGCAAAGACCGCGGGCAGGCAGTCGCTTGGGTGGCCGCCGCCGATCTTCCCGGGGCTTTTCGGAAAATGATAGCCGTCGTTGAAGTCGAGATAACGGATCATCGCGCCATTGGCGATGATCGCCTGCGACAGTGAGACCTTCACGGTCTCCCCGATCAGCGTCGCGTCCGGTCTGCCGCTGTGCTCGCGCGCCACGTCACGACAGATCGTGCAGGGCTGCGCGTCGAAGGCACCGATCGCGCAGGCCAGCGCGTCGATGAAGAAACGCTTCATCTCGTGTGTCACGCGGTCGGGAATGTCTTCGTAGCGAACACCGAGCGCGAATTCGGAAAGCTCCCGCGTGACAGACATTGCTTACCTGCTGATTTCATCGGGCGCGATCATGCGTTGACCCTTCCGGCTTGTCCATCGGTTGCCCTTCGCCATCGCGACTGCCACAATGAGGCGCCCGGATTTGCACTTAAAATAATGAAGATGCTTGAAGTAAAGTTGTTCGCCCGGCCTCGCACGATCCTGGCGTGCTGCCTGATGCTGTTTGGCGGGTTCGCGGCGGCGGCTGCGCCCGGCGATGCCGAATCGTTCTACAAATCCCACAACCTGCGCATCGTCATCGGCCATGAGGTCGGCACGGGGTTCGATCTCTACGCGCGGCTCCTGGCGCGTTACATGGGGCGCCATCTCGCCGGTCATCCGACGCTGATCCCTGAGAATATGGTCGGCGCCGCAGGTCTTGTGGCGGCCAACTGGCTCTATAACGCCGCACCAAGCGATGGATCGGTGATCGCCATCTTCGCCCACACGGCAGTTTTCGATCCGTTGCTCGGCGACAGCTCCGGCAAATACGACGGCACCCAGTTCACCTGGATCGGCAACATGGATTCCGTCGTCGGCCTCTGCGGAGTCTGGCAGGAACTCGGGCATTTCCCGCTTCGATGATTTGTTCACCAAAGAGACGTTGTTCGGCAGCGCCGGCAGCGGCACAGCCGGGCCATTGACCCAATTCCCGACAGCGTTGCGCAACCTGCTCGGCGTCAAAATCAAATTAATCCAGGGTTACCGGGGCTCGGCCGACATTCGCCTCGCCATGGAGCGCGGCGAGGTGCATGGCGTCTGCGGTATTCCACTGTCGACCGTCAAGACCGAATGGAAAGACGACTATGCAGCGGGCCGCTTCAAGGTGATCCTCCAACTCGGCCACGACAAGGAACCGACGTTGGGTGACGTGCCGTATATCTACGACTACGCCAAGACCGACGCCGACCGGAAGCTGTTCGATCTGATCTTCGGCCTGCAGGCGATTGGGCGCCCGTTCGCGGCGCCGCCGAAGGTGCCTGAGGATCGCGCGCAGGCGCTGCGCAGCGCCTTCCAGGAGACGCTGGCCGATCCCGATCTCAGGGCGGAAGCGGAGAAATTGCAGATCGACCTGATGCCGATGACCGGCGAAAAAGTGCAGGAATTCGCCCGCGAGGTCTATGCGTCGCCGCCGGCGATCGTGGCGCGCGCCAAGCTCGCCGTAAAACCCTAAACCTCGGCCGGTATCGAGCCGGATCCATTGAGACGGAAGGGCATGGAGACAAACGAACGATGACATCGATCGCCACTCTCATTAGCCAGCCGGAGAAATATTGGGATCGGCTCTTCGCGCCCGCCGGCCATGTCGCGATCGTCACCTCGATCGACAAGGAGGGCCGCACCAACGCCGCGTCCTACGCAACCTGCGTGCGCATCGTCCACAACCCGGTGCAGATCGCGTTTACGACGAATCTAACCGGCCATACGCGCGAGAACATCCTGGCGACCGGCGAATTCGTGGTGAACCTGCCGTCTTTCGACCGTCGCCAGCTCGAGCAAGTCCGCGTCGTCGGCTTGCCTTTCGCGCGCGGCGTGAACGAACTCGAAAAAGCGGGCCTCACCGCCTTGCCCTCCACCAGGATCAAGCCGCCGCGCATCGCCGAATGCCTGCGCCATTTCGAATGCGAGGTCGTGTGGACGAAGGAATGGCTCAACCGGATGATGGTCGTTGGCAATGTCGTCGCCGCCTCGACCTATTCCGACTGCGTCGATGCGAAGGGCTACATCATCTGGGAACGCGTCAAGCCCGTCGCCTACTGCGGCGCACCCTATGTCAACATGTTCGTTGCCTCGATCGAGACAATGGAGGCCGGCGTGCCCTATGAAGGGCCAGAAGTAACCGCCGCCGACGCATCGGTACGCAGTTATTTCGAGGACATGTAAGCCAGTTGGGAGTGGGTTGATGAGTGATAGCGAGATCGCCGGCGTCCATCTGGTTGGCAGCATCGGCCTCGACACGGTCGATGATGTATTCCGCACCGTGGGCGAACTGCTCGGTCCGCATCTTCGTCGCGTGCCCGATGGCGAGGTCGGCGGCCGGCGGTTGTGGATTAGCTGGCAATATCCGTTGTTGCGTTCGAACGCGTTTCTGCGGCCCGATCCGACCGGCGCCATCCGTCCGACCAACCGCTTCCCGCTGCTGGTGCTTGCCGAGGGCGCCAAGCCGTCCGACGTGCGTTTCGGCGAACTCGGTTATGCGCGCGAGGCGCGCGCCTCCTATCTCGATTTTGTCGCTGCACGCGAGCGGGGCGAGCTGCCGAAGGGCATCCGCTTCCAGGTCTGCCTGCCGACGCCTTTCGCTGTCGTCGGCTCCATCGTGCTCAACGAAGATTTGCCGGTGGTTGAAGCCGCCTACGAGCGCGCCATGATCGCCGAAGTGGCCGCGCTCTGCCGCCACATTCCGCATCGCGACCTCTGCATCCAATGGGACGTGTGCAACGAAATGTGCATCTGGGACGGCCAGAAGACCGATGCGGTTCCGCACGGCGATGAGCCCCATGACAAGATTGTGGCCAGGATGGAGCGCCTGTGCGCGGGTGTTCCGGCCGATGTCGATCTCGGAATCCATCTTTGCTACGGCGACTTCGGCGCCAAGCATTTTGTCGAGCCCCGGGATGCGGCCAAGCTGGTCGAATTCGCCAACGCGCTCGCCCAGGCGATCGCGCATCCGCTCGCCTACATCCACATGCCGGTGCCGATCGCCCGCAGCGACGATGCGTTCTACCGGCCGCTGCGCGATCTCAAGCTTAAGGCCGGCACCGAGCTCTACCTCGGCGTGGTTCATGCCGGCGACGGGAGCGACGGCGCCAAGGCGCGGATCGCGGCGGCGCGCCGCTATGTGCCGAAATTTGGCATTGCCACCGAATGCGGCATGGCGCGTGCGCGTTCGGAAGACACCGTGCGCAAGCTTCTCAAGATTCACGCCGACGTGTTGGCCGGCTGAGCGTCACCATGCCGCGAAACGCCTATCTGGTCGGCAGCGTGCCGTTGAGGAACGCGCAAGAGGTGTTTGAAATCGTCAGCGCGGCCCTCGGCCCGCATTTGCTGACGCTGCCCGACGGGGAAACCGGCGAGCGCCTGGACTGGATCACCTGGCTCGAGCCGGTATTCGCCGATAATCCGGCATTCGAACCGAGCAGCGAGGTTTTTCAACTCCATGCCGGCGTTCCAGGCCGGCGCCGTTATGGTCTCAGGCGAGGCCTGTCGACGGGCGACGTGACATTCGACAATCTGTTTTATGCCGATATCGCGCGCCGTTCGTTTGCGACATTCGCCGAACTCAAACGCCAAGGCAGGATTCCCGCGCACGTCAAGTTTCAGGTCGACCTGGTTCCGGCCCATTCGGTGATCTGGCTGTTCGTTGAGGACAAGCTCCAGCGTGCCATCGACCCGATCTATAATGACGCGGTGCTGCGGGAGATCGACAAGATCGCCGCATCGATTCCGCCGGGCGAACTTGCCATTCAATTCGACGTGGCGTCGGCAGTCTTTGCCCGGCTCGAGCGCAATGAGCCAGGCCCATACGGTGCGACCAAGGAAGAGATGCAGGAAAACTTTTCCGCCATCGTGGTCCGACTTGCCGAGCGGGTGCCAGCCGACGTCGATCTGCTGTTTCATTTCTGTTACGGCGATGCCGGGCATCGCCATGTCGTCGAACCGACCGACATGGGCGACATGGTCGATTATGCGAACCGGCTTGCGGCGCAACTCAGGCGGCCGATCAACCAAATCCACATGCCGGTGCCGCGCGGCCGCTCCGACGACGCCTACTTTCGGCCGCTTGCGCAACTGAACCTGCCGCCGCAAGCGAGACTCTGCCTCGGTCTCGTGCATTATACCGACGGCGTATCCGGCACGCGGGCGCGTATCGCCGCGGCTGAGAAATACATCCGCGATTTCGGCATCGCGACCGAGTGCGGCTTCGGCCGGCGCGACCCGGGGACGATTGCGGAGTTACTGCGTATTCACGCGGAAATCGCCGAAGATTGAACGCGCGGGCTATGCCGAAGCGCGCCGCAACATGCCAAGCAGGCCGCGCGGGAAGAACAACACGACAAGGATGAAAATGGTGCCGATGAACGACATCCAGTTCACCGTCATCGACGAAATATAATCCTGCAAAACGACGAATACGGCGGCACCCAGGAGCGGTCCCCAGAAAGTGCGCATGCCGCCCATCACGCACATGATGACGAAATAGCCCGACAGCGAATAGTGCAAGGCCAGAGGGTCGGCAAAGTTGTTGAGCAGCGCATAGAGCGTGCCCGCGAGCGCTGTGAAGAAGCAGGAAATCGAGAACGACATCCAGATGTGCCGCGAAACAGGAATGCCCAGGAACAGCGCCCGGCGTTCGTTCTCGCGGATGGCGAGCATGGTACGGCCGAACGGGGAGCGCAGCATCAGGCCCATCAGCGCTACCGCGGCGGCAAAGACCGCCAGCAGGAAGTAGTAGAACGCCGTCCCGTTGCCCATGATGTCGAGCGTGAGCGGAGGAAAGCCGATCGGCGCGCGGTGGAAATCGCGCAAGCCGTCGAAGCCGCCGGTGAAGTCATTCCAGCTATAGGCGAGATAGTACCAGAGCTGGCCGAAGGCGATGGTGCACATCGCAAAATAGACGCCGCGCCGGCGCACGATCAGCATGCCGAACAACGTGCCGGCCAGGCCGCCGAGAAGTGTGCCAGCCAGCATGGCGAGCGGGGTCGAATGCACGAGATAACGCAGTGTCAGGCCGGCGCCATAGGCGCCAAGCCCGAAATAGGCGGCATGCCCGAAGCTCAGCACGCCGGTGAAGCCGAGCAGCAAGTTGAGTCCCATCGCCGCCAGGCCGAACACCAGCACGCGCCCGGCCAGCGCCGTATAGCCGCCGACAAGCGGCAGCCAAAACGGCGCGGCGAGCAGGACTGCCCAGATCACGATCAGCGTCAGGTAGCGCCGAGCGACCGGCGGCTGCGGCTTTTCGACGGCAACCGCGGTGGTGGTGGTCACGACATCATGCCTTCTTCGCCCAGCAGGCCGCGCGGCCGCAGCAGCAGCACAGCCATCAGGATTGCGTAGATCACCGCCTCGCTGGCCGCGGGATAAAACACGGTGGTCAGCGCCGCGGCCATGCCGATGAGCAGCCCGCCGCACAGCGTGCCGATCAGGCTGCCGACGCCGCCGACGATGATGGCGATGAAGCTCGGCATCAAGAGATCGTCGCCCATGTTCGGATTAAGTCCGATCTGTCCGGCGGCGAGCACGCCGCTGAGCCCCGCCAGCAGGCAGCCGACGGCGAAATTGAACGTGCGCAGATTGCGCACGTTGACGCCGAGCGTCGCCACCGTTTCGAGATCGAGCGTTCCGGCGCGGATGCGCAGCCCCACCCGCGTATAGCGCAGGAAAGCGAACAGCCCGGCCACGCTGACGATGACGACCGTCACCATGAAGACCCGGTACCAGGTGATGAAGAACAGGCTTTCCGTGATCGGCTGGGACAGTGCCGCGGGGAGACCCATCGGCAGGCCGTTCGGGCCCCAGACGTAGCGGCAGACATCCTGGATGACGAAGGCCAGCCCGAAAGTGAGCAGCAGACTATAGACCGGATCGCGGTTGTAGATGCGGCGGATCATCAGCCGTTCGACCGCGACGCCGATCAGGGCCGTGAGCAGCGGCGAAACCAATAGGGCGCCCCAGTAACCCAGCGCCGGTTCCAGTGTGAACGCCAGATAACCGCCGAGCGCCAGGAAGTTGCCATGGGCGAAGTTTATGACATTCGACAGATTGAGGATGAGCGACAGGCCGAGCGCCATCAGCACATAGAATGCGCCGATGATCAGCCCGTTCGTGACGTTGAACAGGATAACTTGCCACATCCGCCGCTCTACCCCCGACCCCTTACCGCTGCGAGCGGCAGATCAGCTCGGTTGCTGCATCTTGCATCCGGTATCGGCGACCGAACCGGCAGCCTGATCGCCGGGCACGAGCGCGGAGACCGTGAAGACATCGTTGGCATCGCCCTTGGGCGGATGCGCCTCGCCGACGAAGATGTTGGCCATCAGCTCGTGATCGCCGGCGCGATAGCGCACCGGACCTGGTTGCAATGCCACGTCGGGCGGCAACTCCATGTCCTCCAGTGCTGCCGCCATTTTCGGGCCTTCGAGCGACTTCGCTTTGGCCGCGGCAAGCCGCACGGTATGGACCGCCACGTAGCCGAACCAGTCGCGCGCCGACGGCGTCTTGTTGGTCGCCGCCCGATAGGCGGCGACGAACTTCACGGTCTCAGGCACGCTGGGCTGGTTCCACCACCATTCCATGTCCCACCAGCCGGTTTGCGCATCCGTCGGCACGCCCTTGATGCTTTCCAATTCGAACAGCGCGCCGCCGAGCGCCATTTCTTTCTGCATGCCGAACTGGGTGAATTGCTTCATGCAATTAATCTGCGTCAGCCCGCCCATGTTGTTGAGCAGTACGTTCGGCTTGTAACCCTTGGCCTTGATCAAGGTGGCGGAGAAATCCGTGTTGTTGATCGGCAGGTAGTCGCCGTCATAGGTGCCCCCGAGCTTGGTGAGTGCCTTGATGAAGGCGTCCTGCAAGGTATGGCCGTAGGCATAGTCCGGCGTGATGAAAAACCATTTCTTGCCAAATCGTTTTACCAGCTCCGGCGTGACTGCGTTGGCGTCCATCGACGTGGTATTGCAGATGCGGAATACGTTCCATTTGCAATTCGTGCCGGTGATCGGATCAGTGTGGCCACCCGGTACGATGTGCAGCACCTTCTTCTCGTTCGTCACCTGCGACATGGCATAAGCGATGCCCGAGTTCACATCGCCGAAGATCACGTTGACTTGGTCGCGATCGATCAGTTTGTTGGTTTTTTGCACCCCGGTGCCGACATCGTTGGCCGAATCCTCGACCAGGAGTTGGACCTGACGGCCGAGAATGCCGCCGTTCTTGTTGATCTCTGCCACGGCGTATTTTGCGCCGTCGACTTCGCTTTGCGCCAACGCCGACAACACGCCGGTCAGTGGATCCACCATGCCGATTTTTACCGGCTCGTCGGCAAGCGACGAGATGACGAACGGTGAGGCGATGACCTGACTGGCACCGAGCGCAATACCGGCTTTGAGCAGAGTACGGCGGCGGATAGGTGTTAGATGCTTCGACATGTGACGTTCTCCCTCGTTGAATCGCTTTATTTGTTCGCCGGGCTTTTCCCCATGCCCGATTGCAATCATCTTCTACTCCGCACTTGGGCCGGTCAAGGCAAAGCAGGCGCGCCGACGCCTGGAACACAACGCGGTCAGCCGCGTTAGGATTTTTCGTCGATTACAACAAACTGCGGAATTGCAAGTTCAAGCCGCAAGAGGATGCCGGCCGCCGTAAAGCGCGTGCCCTGGTCGATGCCGGGATGAAGAGCTCGCCAAGGAACACCGCGAGCATTCATAGCGTGAACGGGCTCGCACTGGCGGCGGCGGTCTGCACGCCATTGCCCGCTTGAAGTGGAGCCGATAAACGAGGCGTTGCCGTCGCAAAAAGGTCACGGCGCCATGCGACGGAGCGACGCGTATTGACGGACGGTGATGGCACGGCATCGAATCATTGACGAACCGGTCTCGCGGCTTGCGGTGTGGGCGCGCCGCATCGCGCTGTTCTCGCTGGTCGCGACCGTGATCGCGGTCGTCATCGTGCGGTCGGGGGCGCTCGAAATCGTGCCGGCGCTGTCGACGCTTGCCGGCGCCCTGGTGCTGGCGGTGGTTGCGATCATGCTGGCATTGGGCGCCTTCGTCGTCATCTGGTTCGACGGCGCCGCCGGGCTGCGGCAAGCCATATCGGCGCTGGTCATCGGCCTGGCTCTGATCGCTTATCCTGGCTATCTCGGCATCAAGGCCACACACCTGCCGGCCATCTACGACATCACGACCGATCCGATCGATCCGCCGCAGTTCGACGCCATCGCGCGGTTGCGGCCGCGTGATGCCAATCCGATCACCTACGAGGGTCTGTACGCCGCCGATCAGCAGCACACGGCCTATTCCGATATCGAGCCCGATCTCACTGATTCCACCGCGCAGGAGGCGTACGACGCGGCGATGAAGGTGATCACCAAGCGTAAATGGCGTGTGGTCGATGCGCGCCCGCCGCAAGGCGCGCCACCTGCCGCCAACGCGCGCACGCCGCAGCCCGCCGCGCGCGACGGCCTGATCGAGGCGATCGCACGCACGCCGATCCTCGGTTTCCGCGATGACGTGGCGGTGCGGGTGCGGGCGACCAGCGACGGCGCGCGCATCGACGTGCGCTCGGCATCGCGCTACGGCCGCCACGATTTTGGCACCAATGCCGCGCGGGTGAGCAAACTGATCAACGATATCGACGACGTGCTGGCGCTGCCGCAGAAGCCGGTACCTGGTCCGGCGCCGGCCAAGCCGTTGCCGGCCGCGAAGGGCCCTCAAGCCAAACGATAGGTACCGCCGATCGAGGGCGGTCCATCGGTGACGACGAGGCCACGCGCACACAGCTCCTCGAGTTGCGCCAGCGTCGACAACGCGGCGGCCCCGGTCAGGCGCGGGTCGAGCCCGATGTAGACCGCCTTGACGATGGTCGGGACGTCGGCTGCGCCTTTGCCGAGGCGATGCAGGATCGAGGCTTCGCGGCCCTGCCGGTGCTCGATCAGATGACGGACGAAGCGCGGCGCGTTGCGCACCGGATTGCCGTGGCCGGGCAGGTAGAGCGGTTCACCGCGCCCGGCGAGCTTGTGCAGCGACGCCATGTAATCGCTCATCGCGCCATCGGGCGGTGCGACGATGGTGGTCGACCAGCCCATGACGTGATCGCCGGAGAACAACAGATTTGATTCCGGAAACGCGAAGGCCATGTGGTTGGCGGTGTGGCCCGGCGTGGTCACGGCTTCCATGGTCCAGCCGTCGCCGCGCACCACTTCGCCGTCGGGCAGCGCCACGTCGGGCCGAAAGTCCATATCGGCCGAGGCATCGAGCCGGCTCGTCTCGCCGATGTGCAGTGATCGCGCCAGGCGATGCGGGCCTTGCGCATAAACTTTTGCCCCGGTCGCGGCCTTCACCTTGGGCACTGCGGGCGAATGGTCGCGATGGGTGTGGGTGACAAAGATGTGTGTCACCGTCTCGCCGCGCACGGCGTTCAAGAGCGCCGCAACGTGGGCGTCATCGTCGGGGCCGGGATCGAGGATGGCGACATTGCCGCGGCCGATGATGTAGCTGACCGTGCCTTTGAACGTGAAAGGGCTGGGATTATTGGCGGCAACCGCACGCACGCCGGGTGCGACCTCGGCCGGCTGGTCGGGCACAAGATCGAAAGTCCTGTCGAAAACGACGTCGTCGCTCATGCGCAACCCGGCCCACTTTGCTTGCTTAAACGTGCAGCAATCATGTGCATGGCGCAGGCGGGGCGCGCAAGCAGCGGGAAGGCGAGGGTGGGGAGTTCGACCGGGGGCGCAATAATAAATGGAGCCCCGGTGCCGGGATCTCCGGGGCTCCAGCAACCTCATTCAACACGACGAGTGAGACCGAGATCGCAACCCTTGTTATGCAAGCGGTGGGCCAAGTCCGGAATATGCGGGAATCAGACCGATTCCGTTTGACCTGGGCGCCTTGGTACCTGCGCTGGTCGCGCGGCGGGCGGTCGCTGACTAAATCGCAGGCAGCGGCGAGGGTTAGAACGGCGTCCGGCTGCGGATCGCCTCGGCCAGTGTGCCCTCGTCGAGATAATCGAGCTCACCGCCGACCGGCACGCCGTGGGCGAGCCGAGTGACCTTGACGCTGGCGTCGTGCAGCAGGTCGGTGATGTAGTGCGCGGTGCTCTGGCCGTCGACAGTGGCGCTGAGCGCGAGGATAATTTCCTTCACCGCCGGATCGTGCGCGCGCTTGACCAGCGCGTCGATGGTCAGGTCGTCGGGGCCGATGCCGTCGAGCGGGGACAGCGTGCCGCCGAGCACGTGGTAGCAGGCGTTGATGGCGCGAGCGCGCTCCAGCGCCCAGAGATCGGCGACGTCGGCCACAACCACAAGGACGGATTGGTCGCGGCGCGCGTCGGTGCACACCGCGCACGGATTCTGCGTATCGATATTGCCGCAGGTGCGACATACCTCGATCTTTTCCATCGCCGTCTGCAATGCCGAGGCGAGCGGCGCCATGACGAGTTCGCGTTTCTTGATGAGGAACAGCGCCGCGCGCCGCGCCGAGCGCGGCCCAAGCCCCGGCAGGCGGGCCAGAAGATAGATCAGGCGTTCGATCTCGGGACCGGCGGCAATCGAGGGCATCGGCTCAGAATAGCTTCAGTCCGGGTGGCAAAGGCAGGCCGCCGGTCAGCGACTGCATCTTGTCCGCCACCATAGTTTCGAGCTTGCGGCGGGCGTCGGCGTGGGCGGCGACAAACAGGTCTTCGACGATTTCTTTCTGATCCGGCTTGAGCAGCGATGGATCGACCTTGGCGGCTCTCAGATCGCCTTTGCCGGACAGCGTGACGGTGACAAGGCCGCCGCCCGCAGTGCCCTCGACCTCCATGCGGTCGAGCTCGGCCTGCATGGTCTCCATTTTCGACTTAAGCTCGGTGGCCTGTTTCATCAGGCCGAAGAAATCAGGCATCGGTGTCGCTCTCATTGTCGGGCGGCATGTCGTCGGGGGTGGCGGTTGGCGCCGTGGCGGGCGGACGCACCTCGACGATCTCGGCGCCGGGAAAACGCGTCAGCACGGCACGCACCAGCGGATCGCTGCGGACATCGTTCTTCAGTTCGGCCTTGCGCATCTCGGCTTGCGCGCGCAATGGCGGCGCGCCGGCTTCGGCAGACACCGCGATCATCCAGCGCCGGCCAGTCCATTCGGCGAGCTTTTTCGACAGATCGCCGACCAGCGTTTTTGCCGCGCTCGGCTCAAGCGCGATTTCAAGTTTTCCGTCCTCGAAACGTACCAGCCGCACGTCGCGTTCCAGCGCGCTTTTGGTGGCGACGTCGCGTTTCTCGGCGGCGAGCGCAACCAGGTCTTCGAAAGTTTTGAGCACGCGTGCCGGCGTAGCGGGTTCGGCGCCCCGCGCCACGGGATCGGTCCTCGGCGCGGCTGAAGCGAGCGAGCCATGCGTGCCGCCGCCGCGCGGTAGTTCGGAACGCGCCGGCACATCAGCGCGCGAGGCCGCAGCGCCCCCTCCCGTGCCCCCACCGCTTGCGGGCGAGGGTGGGGTGGGGGAGGAACCGTTGCCGCGTGCGCCATCGCCCAGCGAACGGACGACCTCGTCGGGCGTCGGCAAATCGGCGGCATAAGCGATACGGACCAGAACCATTTCGGCGGCGGCGATCGGGCGGCCGGCCGCCTCGACCTCGGCGATACCCTTGAGCAGCATCTGCCAGGTACGCGCCAGAACGCGCATCGACAGCTTGGCCGCAAAGGCGCGGCCGCGCGTGCGCTCGGTTTCGGTGAGCGAGACGTCGTCGGCCACGGCCGGCACGACCTTCACGCGGGTGACGAAATGGGTGAACTCGGCAAGATCGCCAAGCACCATGGCGGGATCGGCGCCGGTGTCGTATTGGTCGCGCAATTCCTGCAAGGCGCGCGCGATATCGGCGCGCATCAGTGCCTCGAACAGATCGATGATCCGGGTGCGGTCGGCAAGCCCGAGCATGCCGCGCACGTCCTCGGCACGGACCGGTCCGGCTGCGTGTGCAATCGCCTGATCGAACAGCGACAGCGAATCGCGCACCGAGCCTTCGGCGGCGCGTGCGATCAGCGCCAGCGCCTCGGGTTCCGCGTCGATCGTCTCCTTCTTGGCGATGCCTTGCAGATGCGCCACCAAGAGCGCCGCGTCGACCCGGCGCAAATCGAAGCGCTGGCAGCGCGACAGCACGGTGATAGGCACTTTGCGGATTTCGGTGGTGGCGAAAATGAACTTGGCGTGCGCCGGCGGCTCCTCGAGCGTCTTGAGCAGCGCATTGAAGGCAGCGCCTGAGAGCATGTGCACTTCGTCGAGGATATAGACCTTGTAGCGCGCGCTCACCGGCGCATAGCGCACCGCGTCGTTGATCTGGCGCACGTCATCGACGCCATTATGCGAAGCGGCGTCCATCTCGATGACGTCGAGATGGCGGCTTTCCATGATCGCCTGGTCGTGCACGCCAAGCACCGGCATCTTGATGCTTGGGCCGGTGACGGAACCGTCCGGCAATTCGTAATTGAGCGCGCGCGCGAGGATCCGCGCCGTCGTGGTCTTGCCGACGCCGCGCACGCCGGTGAGAATCCAGGCCTGCGGAATGCGGCCGGCCTCGAACGCGTTCGAGACCGTGCGCACCATCGCGTCCTGGCCGATCAGGTCGTCGAAGGTCGATGGCCGGTATTTGCGCGCCAGCACGCGATAGGAACCGGACGGTTTGGGCGCTTGCGTCGATGCGTCGTTCATTTTGTGAGGCGGCATGGCCCGGATGAAGCGCAGCGAAATCCGGGGTCGGTGTTTGCGCCGGTCATTCGTTCCCGCATTGCGCTGCGCTCCATGCGGGATACGGATTCTGAAAAGGGTGGGAGGCTGACGAGCGACCCGAACCGCGCTCGTTAGGGCTGCTTCCTTCCGGACCTGACCCGGTTGGCGAGTGGCTCGTCCACCGCCAACCTCCCGCTCCTATATTGGCCGGGGAAGGCGAGAAAGCAATACAGCGGTATTGTCCGCATTATCCGCCCCCTGCGCGGCTTAGCGAGGCGGGGGGAGCGGGACCATCCGGCGCGCGGAGCGCGAGGGATGGTGGAAGGGGCGTCGGCGGTGGAGAATGCTTCGCCGTTGAGATATTTCTTTCCGCCCGGGTCCCTCCACCGTGCTTCGCATGGTGCCCTTCCCCGCTATCGCGGTGGCGGAGAAGCTAAAAAATGTCCGAGACTGGCTGGTCCCTGCACCCGCAACTTGGCGCTGACACCATGCCGGTCTGCGACCTGGCGCTGTCGCGCGTGCTGGCGATGAATGATGCGGATTTTCCCTGGCTCATAATAGTGCCTCGCCGCGCCAACGCTAGCGAGATGATCGATCTCGGCGCCGAGCAGTCGACGCTGATGGACGAGATCGCGCTCACGTCGCGGGCGCTGAAGGACGAGACGCGCTGCGACAAATTAAATGTCGCGGCGATCGGCAATGTCGTGCCGCAGCTTCACATTCACATCGTCGCGCGCCGCCGCGACGACCCGCTGTGGCCGAAGCCGGTCTGGGGTGCGAGCGCCGGGCGGCGCTATGAAGCGAGCGAGATAGCGCGTTTCGCCGCGTCGGTGCGGCGTAGGATTGGAATTGGAGCATGATCCCATCAATTTCGCGTCGATGTGGGACGTGATATTGTCGCCAAATTGCAGCGAGCGTGTCGCATTGATGACAGCCTCATTGGCTTTGGCCCCCGGGGGGGGGGGGGGGACGCATGGCAGACTACGACGGCTTCATTTCGTACAGCCACGCTCAGGACAAACCCGTCGCGGCGGCGCTTCAGACGGCGGTGCAGCGACTCGGCAAACCGTGGTACCGGCGGCGCGCACTGCGTATTTTTCGTGACGACACCTCGCTCTCGGCGACGCCGCATCTATGGCCGTCAATCGAGCAGGCGCTCGCGCGATCGCGCTATCTGATCTTGCTGGTATCGCCGCAAGCGGCGGCCTCGCCATGGGTCGGAAAGGAAGTCGAGTATTGGCTCACACACAAGAGCATCGATACCTTTCTACTGGCGGTCACCGACGGCCAAGTCGCCTGGGAGGACAAAGCGGGCGATTTTATTTGGTCGGCGGCATCGCCGCTGCCGCTTGCTCTCAAGGGACAATTCCCGGCCGAGCCGAAATGGGTCGATCTGCGCAAATATCGGTTCGGCGCATCGGCGCGGGACGGCAAGTTCATCGATCTGGCCGCCGACCTTGCCGCGGCCATTCACGGCACCCCGAAGGAAGACCTGCTGTCGCAGGAAGTCCGCCAGCAGCGGCGCGCGCTGATGCTCGCCTGGTCGGCGGCGGCTTCGCTCCTGGTGCTGACGGCCGCCGCTGGATGGGAGTGGCAAGTCGCGCGAACGCAGCGCGCCAAGGCCGAAAGCGCGCTTACGGCCGCGACTGGTACTGCGGACCGGCTGGTATTCGATCTGGCGTTGGAACTGCGCAGCCAGCCCAGCATGCCGGTCAGTCTGGTGCTCGACATTCTTCGCCGCGCGGTGGCGATGCAAGGCCAGCTCACAGCGGCGGGAGATTCCACGCCCGACTTGCGCCGTCTCGAAGCGGCCGCGCTCGGTGAACTGTCAACCACGCTGATCGATCAGGGTGCGGCTGGCAGCGCACGAAGCGCCGCCGAACGCGGGCTCGTGATCATGGATGGCCTGGTCAAGCTTGATCCGGCCAATGCGGAGTATCAACGCGATTTGGCGATCATTCTCAACAAGCTTGGTGACGCGCGCGTCGCGCAGAGCGATTATCCATCTGCTCTCGGTTTCTTTGAGCGGGCGTTTGCCATAAACGAAAAGCTGGCCGACGCGGCTCCGGACCAGGGCCAGTTGCAGGACGACCTCGCGGGCGCCCTGGGCAGGATCGGTTCCATTCAGGCGGCGACGGGCAAGCGACCGGAAGCGCTCGACACATTCCGGCGCTCAGTCGCCGTTTCGGAAAAGCTGGTCTCAAAACATCCGGAAAATCTGTCGTGGCAATATGGTTTATCCCAGGCAGAAAGCCGCCTTGGCCGGGTCTTGATGGAAATGGGGCAAAGCGCGGCGGCGCTCCAGGCTTATCAATCAGGCCTCGCTATCCGTCAAAAGCTCGCCATCGCCGAACCCGACAACACCGAACGCCAGCACGGGCTGTTCGACAACTACACCCGAACCGGCGACGTGTTTGTCAAAACCGGAGCGCGGCAGGAAGCGCGCGTCGCTTATCAGAATGCGCTTGTAGTCATCCAGAAACTCGCTGCCACCGATCTCAGCAACATTCGATGGCAGAACGAGCTTTCGTTCGCATTCGACCATGTCGGCGACATCTTGGGGGCCGGCGAGGCGAACGAGGCGTTGGGTAATTACCGCAAGGCCCTCGCCATTCGCGAACAACTGGCGACCGGCGACGGCGGCAATACCACGTGGCAGCACGAAATCCAGGTCAGCCACAACGACATTGGCGATATTCTGATCGCGATGGGCAAGCACGACGATGCCGTCAATGACTATCAGCAGGCCTTCGATATTGCGCAGAAGATCGTGAATGCCGAACCGGACAACACCGAATGGCAAAGCGATCTGTCATATTGTTACGTCAAGATCGGCGACGTGGTTGCCCCGAACGACCGGGCGCGGGCGCGCGATGCCTATCAGAAAAGTCTGGCGATCCGCGACAAGCTTGCCGGATCGGACCCGGACAATGTGCAATTGCGGCGCGACCTTGCGCTGAGTTATGAGCGGCTTGCCGGGCTAGCCGCCGCCGACGGGTCGAGCGGGGACGCTCGGGGATCGTTGCGCACGGCCTTGGCGCTGCGCGAACAAAATGCCGCTTCCGATCCAGACAATTCGTTATGGCAATACGAGCTGGTCGTGATCCTGGTTCAGCTTGCACAATTGGGCGACGAGCCGCAGCCGCGCCTCGAGCGCGCGCTCGCGCTGGCCCAGAAACTCGACGCGGCCGGGAAACTCAACGCTGATCAGAAGGCGCGGATCGCGGGCATTCAGCAGGCCTTGGCTGCGCTGTCGCCGCCGAAGCAATAAACTCCATTCGATACCGCAAATTTGTCTGCCATTGGCAGAGATGGGTCATTTTCGACCGATGCGGCGGGTCTTGCCTGATGGTTCATGTCGGCTTTGCTCCAGGAAGCGACCAAAATGCTGCATCGGCGCGAAATGACGTGTAGGGCCATTTTCTGCCGCACGCGCCCGCAGCAAAAGCGGCAAGCCTTTCCGGCCGCCCCCCTGAAATCGGCCACAGACCTGCCAAATGGGGCATGATATCCTTCGCCACATTGCAGCAGGCGTGATCCGATTGGCGACGGGGCAAATGGCAATCGGCATTGGAAGACGGCAATTCATATCCGCGCTCGGCGGGGCGGCTGTGCTGTGGCCGCTTGCCGCGCGTGCCCAGCAGCTTGCTGGCAAGACCGCCCGCATCGGGCTCCTGCAGAGCTCGCTTGACGATCCTGTCTCTGGCCGGGGCTATCCGGCATTCCTGGATGAATTGAAAAAGTCTGGTTTCAGCGAGGGACAAAATCTGACGATTGAAACTGTCAGATTAGACCAGGATCCACAAAAGCTATTTGCCGCAACGGCCGATCTGGTGCGCTCAAACGTCGACGTTCTGGTTGCGGAAGGGACCGAAGTTGCGCTTGAGGCAGCTATGGCGGCGAGCCCAACTATTCCGATTGTCATCTGGGCCAACAGCTACGACCCGATCGCACGTGGCTATGTGAAGAGCTTGGCGCAGCCTGGCGGCAATGTCACCGGCATATTCACTCTGCAAACAGATTTGGCAGCAAAGCAAGTGGAGCTCTTGACGCAAGCGTTGCCTGGAAAAACGCGTTTGGCGATCCTCTATGATGCAATTTCGTCCGCTCAGTTTGGCGCTGCGGAGCGTCAAGCGAATACGCTACACTTGGACGTCCGATCGCTAAAACTGGAGAATCCGCCTTATGATTTCGATGCGGCGTTTCGCAGCCTGGCCACAGGCTCACCGCAAATGCTTCTCGTACTCTCCAGCCCGTTCTTTGCATTGTCCCGCGCGCATATCGCCGAGTTGGCGATCCAGCAGCAGTTGCCCACCATGTTCATCTTCAAGTCCTACGCCCAGGCCGGCGGACTTATCTCCTACGGCGTAGACCCCGCGGGCAACTTTCGTGAGCTCGGATCTTACGTGGTAAAGATACTCAATGGGGCGAAGCCTGCCGAACTCCCCGTCGAGGAGGCGGCAAAGTTTGAGCTGGTCATCAACCTCAAGACCGCCAAAGCAATTGGCGTCGAGCTATCGACGGCGATCCAGATCCGCGCCGACGAGGTGATCGAGTAGTCCTTTCGCAATGCAGCAAATGACGATGACAAAGTGACGGCATGGGTCAATCTCGACCGAGACCAGGCTGTCAGCAAGTCCGGTAATGTCCGTTATTCTCCTGAGAGCGACCAAGTTGGTTGGTCGCCGCGAAATGACGGATCCGGCCTTTCTAGCCTGGCGTTCGCATTCTTCTGCTTTGGCTCGATAGTGTTGCGCGCGGGTCTGCTTGCGATGGCCTGCAGGATGATCACTCATGGCTCATCCTCCGGCGATGTAACCGGCGGCAAGTGCAGCGCCGCAAAAGCCGGGACGCTACCGACATTTCAATCGATTAGTAATCCATTGGCGAGTTGATTTATACAGGTTGGAGTTGCGGTCGCGTGCGCCTGTCCTCCAATGCCAACTACGTGGCGTTCGTTCAACTCGCATCGATGCTGCTGTGGCTCCAGGGTTGTAAGTCCACGCCCCGGTAGAACGCGTCACCCGGTTTCCCGCCCGACGTCGTAGGCGTAGAGCCACGCCACCTGAAACGCGGTCTTGTCGGCGCTGAAGCGGTCGCGCCATGCGAATTTCAGGTCGCGCTTGAGCCGCGCCCAGCGCGAGGTGAGATGGTTCTCCTCGGCGCGGGCGCGCGAGCCCATCACGGCCGCGCGCGAGCGCGGCACTCGCAAGCGTTCGTAGCCGGCGAGTGCGGTGTCGAGATCGTCACCATGGCGCGCCACCATGGCGGCGAGCACGCAGCCGTCTTCGATCGCCATGGCGGCGCCCTGGCCGAGATAGGGCAGCATCGCGTGCGCGGAATCGCCGAGTAGCGTAGCCCTGCCGCGATTCCATGCCTGCAACGGTTCGCGGTCGTACAGCGCCCACTTGTACCAGCGCTTGCTGTAGGGAAAGAGCCGGGTGAGCGCGGGGCTCCAGTCGGCGTAAGCCTGCATCGGCTCGGACAGGTCACATTCCTGCGTCCAGGATTCCTCGGTCCAGGCGTCGCTGTCGAGATGGGCGACGATATTGATCAGTTCGCCGCGCCGCACCGGATAGTGCACGACATGGCCGTGCGGCCCCATCCACAGCGCGCCGTCCGCAACCGGGATATCGCGCGGCACCGCGGTCGCCTCGGCCATGCCGCGCCAACAGATACAACCGGTGAACCGCGGCGCGTCGGCGCCGAACAGGCTTCGGCGCACGACAGAGTGGATGCCGTCGGCGCCGACGACGATGTCGGCCTCGATTTCGCTGCCGTCGGCGAAGCGCGCCACCGCACTGCGCGCGTTGCCTTGCGCCGCGACGCACCGCGCGCCGAGCCGGATGTCGGTGGTTTTGAGCGCCTCGGCGAGGATGCGAATCAAATCGGCGCGGTGCGCGGTGAGATTAGGCGCGCCGAAATCCCGCCGGTAATCGCCGCGGCGCTGGCGCGAGGTGAAACGGCCGCTTTTCCAGTTGCGGATGTTGAGAAAGTCGGTTTCGAAGCCGATTCCCTCGACGGCGTCGTTCAGTCCGAGCGAACGCAACGCCTTGACGGTATTGGGCGTGAGATTGAGGCCGGCGCCGATCTCGCTCAGCGCGCCGGACTGCTCGCAGACGATGGTTTCGGCGCCGCGCTGCTCCAGCGCCAGCGCCGCGGCAAGGCCGCCGATGCCGCCGCCCACAATGGCGATGCGAGGTTTGCGTGGCAATGGCGATCCTCCCGCGCGATTATCAGTGGCGCATGCTACATTCTATGCAGGTGAATGCGCCGCGGGAATGAACTCAAATTCCGTTGAGGGGCATTACACGGCGGCCGGGTTTTGATAATGTGGCTGCGGATCTTCCCGAGACGATAGAAAGAGGTGCGCGATGTTACGTGCGATTGCCGTTGCCGCGGTCTTTGTATTGGCGTTGCCAGCCTTGGCTGCTGCTCAGGCGCCGGAGGAGCATCGCGGCGGTCAGCCGCATCCAGGCGGCCCACCTCATGCCAGGCCAGCCTTTGTGCCTCATGGGACGGTTCCGAGCCCACATCCCGGGCCAATGGGGCCACATCCGATGGCGGGCCCGCATCCCGGACCGATGATGGGACCGCATCCTGTAGCGATCGGTGGCCCGCATCCACAATTCGGCTACCACGGCCGCATGTTCGCTCCGGTCCATCTTTCGCCGTTCATTTATCCGCCGGGATGGGCTTATCGGCGATGGGAGGTCGGAGCGGTGCTGCCGCCGTTTTTCCTGGCGCCGGCCTATTATTATTCGGACTGGGCTACGCTCGGATTGGACCCGCCACCGCCGGGCGCCCAATGGGTGCGCTATGGGCCTGACCTGCTGCTGGTTGACGTCTCAACCGGCAATGTCATCGAGTGCGTGCCGGGCGTGTTCTACGAGTAAATTCTGTCACGGCTGGCGTGACAAAGTCTTGACATTTGTCACAATATAAGTTACATGGCCGCGTCTTGCTCAGAAAGGGGGCGTCACCGGTGACGTACCGTTGATGGGGCAAGGTGCGGTTCCTGCGGGCGGGGTTCGTAACCTTGCTCCCGGGCGGTTCGGGCATCGACCCTGGCGGCATTACGACCGCTGCGCGAGGTGCATCGCTTGAGCGCGAACAAGACGCGGTTACCCCGCGTTGGATCGCGGGAAGCGCGGCCCGGACTGAGGCACGGCGTTAGGTCGCCTGCCAAGCGCCGCGGTGGAGCGCCGAAAGGCGAGCGGGCTTCGCCAAGCCCGCGACCGCGCCCGGAGCATCGGCAGGTGGCAACATCTGGCGGTGTGGCGCGGCTCCAAGACATTTGCGCCTATCGGCGCTCCGCCTCCCCTTTCGTTCGGAGGCAAACGATTCTGTGGCTTGCAGTGGGCAAAGCTCGGATGCGGATGCATCGCGAGAACGGGATCATTTTCATAAGCTTCCGCGATAACGAGGAGGAGGGAACCGGTGTGGCCTTCGCCTTGACCTTGCTCGCGGCCACGGCTTCAATCCGTCGTGAAAATCCGCGGCCGCTGCGCGAAGCGGCGGAGTGAGAACCGGCATCGATTGAAAGTGTCCGCCCGCCCCGAACCCGGCCCGCACCCGCAGCTTGGCTATGCCGCGAGCTTGATTGATCGCGCCGCCTATTGCCGCACCGATGACGTGGCGTTGGCAAAGTTCGCCGACGACGCGCGTGCCGGCGCCTACGTGATTGGCGGCGAACTGGTGGTGATGAAGCAAGAAGGCGAGACCATTGATCCGCTGTTTTCGGTGGCGGAGGCACAGTCGCTCGGCGCCGTGCGCGAGCGAATCTTTCTTGGACTGATGCAGGACGCGCCGCGTTTCGGCTTCGGACTTGATGCGGCCGCGGTCGAGCAGCTCAAGCTGCGTAACGATCTGAAAATTACCGACCTCCGCTCGATCGCGGTCCAGGGCATCGTCGAAGCCGCGCACTTGCCGCCGCTCGCCGAGGCCAAGGCCATGATCGGCTGGCATGCGCGGCACCGCTTCTGTCCGAATTGCGGCGCATCAACCCGGGTGGTGCAGGCCGGATGGCGACGCGACTGCCCGTCGTGTCACGCCGAGCATTTCCCGCGCACCGATCCGGTGGTGATCATGCTGGTGATTGCGGGCGAGCGCTGCGTACTCGGCCGGTCGCCGCGCTTTGCCTCGACCATGTGGTCGTGCCTCGCCGGCTTTTGCGAACCGGGCGAGGCGATCGAGGAAGCCGTGCGCCGCGAAGTGCTGGAAGAGGTCGGCATCGTCTCCGGGCGTGTGCGCTATTTCGCGTCGCAGCCGTGGCCGTTCCCGATGTCGCTGATGATCGGCTGTCACGCCGAAGCAAAGTCTGAGAAAATCGTGATCGACCGCAGCGAGATCGAGGACGCGCGCTGGTTCGACCGCGAGGAGCTGGCATCGATGCTGGCGCGCAGCCATCCGGAGGGCCTGACGACACCGCCGCCGATCGCCATCGCGCATCATATTATTCGAGATTATGTCGAGCACGGCAGCGATGTCTTATTCTGAGCCCGCGCGGCGCATCCTTTGCACCGGCATCATCGTGCTGGATGAGGTATTTCAAGTCGCGGAGTTTCCGCAACCTGACGGCAAGGTGCAGGCGACTGGGTTTTTTGTCGTCAATGGCGGCTGCGCCGCGAATGCCGCCGTCGCGATCGCGCGGCTTGGCGGCCGTGTGGCGCTGGCCGGGCCGATGGGCGGCCCAGCCGGCGAGGACGCCAACGGCGACCGCGTGCTGGCTGCATTCGCGCGCGAGCGCATCGATTGCAGTCCTTGCCAGCGCATCTCGGGCCTGTCGACGGCACTCTCGGCGATCTTCATGAATGCGCGCGGCGACCGTACCATCGTGACCTATCGCGACGAGCGCATCGCCACCGCGGTGCCGGCCGATCCCGACGCTGCGGTCGCGGCGGCTGACGCGGTGCTGGCCGACAACCGCTATCCGGATTTCGTGCAGCCGATCTGCGAAGCGGCGCGGCGGCGCAAAATTCCGGTGGTGCTCGACGGCGACCGGCCCACGAGCGAGGACGATCCGCTGTTCCACATAGCCTCGCACGTGATTTTTTCGTCCGAATGCCTGCGCGCCACCACCGGCATTGCCGATCTTGCCGACGGCTTGATGCGCATCGCGCACAACACCGATGCTTTTCTCGCCGTCAGCAACGGGCCGAACGACATCGTCTTTCTCGAAGACGGCAAGATCCGCCAATTGCCGGTATTCGCGATCGAGCCGGTCGATACGCTCGGCGCCGGCGATGCTTTCCACGGCGGCTTTGCGCTGGCGATTGCCGAAGGCCGCGGCGAGGTCGAGGCCATGCGCTTTGGCGCAGCGGTGGCTGCCATCAAATGTACTCGGCTGGGGGGCCCGACCGGATCGCCGACCCGGGCCGAAGTCGAGGACTTTATAAAGGCGCGGCAGCCGCGCGAGGCTGAAAAGCCTCCCTTGATTTAGAATATTATTCTATATAGATTTCAAATTCCACAGTTGTTGGAATAATATTTCAATGGATGCCATCGACCGAAAAATCCTTGCCGTACTGCAAGATAACGCCGCGCTTTCTGTTGCCGAGATCGGCTCAAGGGTCGGGCTGTCCTCGACGCCGTGCTGGAAACGCATCCAGCGGCTGGAGGCCGACGGTGTCATCCAGAAGCGCGTCGCTTTGGTCGACCAGGAACGCATCGGGCTCGGCGTCACCGTGTTCGTCTCGATCGAGACCGGCGATCATTCGCAGGACTGGCTGGCCCGCTTTGCCAAGACGGTCGAGGCCATGCCTGAGGTGATGGAATTCTATCGCATGGCCGGCGACGTCGATTACATGCTGCGCGTCGTGGTAACGGACATCGCCGGTTACGACATATTCTACAAGAAGCTGATCTCCGCCGTGCCGCTGAAGAACGTCACCTCGCGCTTCGCCATGGAGAAGATCAAGTCGACGACGGCGCTGCCAATTCCACCGGCGCCGCAATAAAGTGCCCCGGCTGCGCTAGGAATTGTTGCGCGTCACCGAGTTCGATTGACGCGGGTGCATATAGATCTGGTCGCTCAACGTTACCGTGCCGGTCACGACATAGCCGTATGATGGCTTGTAGCTGTACGACGTTTCGCCGAGCAGCAAATAGCTGTTCGCCACTGCGAGGTTGGCCGGAATCGTCACGACCGATCCGACCGCGCGCGCGGTGCCGTTGAGCGTGTCGCTCCAGACCACGGTCGCATTGCCTTGCGCATCGAGCGCAAGCTCAGACACCACCGCCTGAAGATTGGCGGCGGCGTACGGGAACACAATATCTGTCGACGCATTGAGGACGTTCGTCATGTCAGCGTTGTCGATGGCGGTGAACTGGCTGGCTAGATCGGCGATCGTACGCGCGGCAAGCGTCACCTTGCGGTGAATCGAGACGCCGGTCGAAATCTCGACGCTGCCGAGAAACAGCGTCATCATCATTGGTAACAACATGGCGAATTCGAGCGCCGCGACGCCGCGGCATTCGTCCGCGAAACGTGCGAGAGAGCAGGAAAATCGGCGAGCGATGGCTTTCATGGCACGCCTCCTCAGGATGATACCGATGCTGTGTAGGGTTCGTTCTTGAAGACTGCGGTGGCGGCCAGCAGATTATATCCGCCGTTCAAATCGCTCAGGCTGAAGCCGAGCAGATTCATGTAGACCGGATACTGGTAGTAGAGCCGCACAACCACGACGTCGCCCGGACCGCCCGGATTGTAGCCCATGCCGGATGTCTGGAAATTTCCGTTGACGATCGGCATGCCGAGATTGGCGGCGGCGAACGTCGAATAGGTCTCAACGTCGATGTAAACGCCGCTCTGACAATTGAAGAGGCCGGTGACGGTGTTGCAGACCTGCTGCTTGAACTGCGCGGCGGACCAGCCCTGGGTTTGTGCCTGCCCGGTCAGGATCAGGCGCGATGACGTGGCGGTAGCCGTCTCCAGCGCCTGGCCGGCGAAAAAGAGGATCGCTGTTTGCAACGTGGCAAACGACAAGGCCAGGAACGGCGCCGCCAGAAGCCCGAACTCGACACTCGTTGCTGCCTCGCGATGACGGACGAAACGGCGCAGCAGCGACGAACTGTGCTGATTGAACATGCTCAACCTCACCCGGTGAGCGCCGCGAGGCGACGCCAAGCCGGTGCGAAGCATTACCCGTCAGCAGTTGGCGATATATTGTGGTGATGGCAGCGAACGAGGGACTTCGCCTTAAGGCCTCGTCAACCCTGGCGCGCTCGCGCTATTTCCCGGCGCCGGCCGACAGCGCCTGGTTATTGCGGGTGCTGATCTCGGTCATGGCGTCGTTGAAGAACTTCTGCTCGTCGCCGAGCGTGAGTTGCGGCTGGCAGGATCGCTGGCAGGTGTAAGTGTTGCGGTCGACGCCGCGATAGACCACGACGACTGGATCGCCGGGTCCCTCGACCTCGATGTTCTGCTCGGTCAGGACTGCACCGCTCTTGTCCAGGATCAGGAAATTGGTGGCGCCGAACGATTTGCCGGTGATCACGGCAAGGCCGCCAGGCTGGATCGCGAGGTCGGCGATCAATGGATTGCCGATGACCACAGTGGTCGCCCGGTCTGGCAGCTTCAGGATTCTGGCTTCGTCAAGCCGCACGGTGATGGGCTCGGCGGCAATGGCGCGCGATACGACGGTGGCAACCGTTAGGATCGCCGCGAGCCAGAACAGCGGACGAAGCGTCGCGAGGCCGCGCACGCAAATCGTCGTCATCGATACTCTCCGAAACGCTACGCGGATTCGACGACCGAAGACACCGCATTTACAAGGGTTCAATTGACTGCAAATTGATGAATGAAGTGCAAACCGGCACGCACCGGGCGAAGCGCCAACGCAGTGACGCTTGCTTAACGATGACGGCCGAATTGCGCCCGAAGCCGCGCGCGCCTTTACTGCGTGAACGGATGGGCAAGCTGGCCGGTAAAGCTGGTGGGGAAGGTGCGGTCGTCGATGCCGTAATTATCGGGCAGTTCGCCTTTCGGCATGTAGAATGTGCCAAAAATCAGGTCGAGCACCGGGAAGGTCGCGGCGAAGTTCTTCTCGCCGCCGCGGTCGGCGGCGGTGTGATGCCAGCGGTGAAACACCGGTCCGGCGATGACGTATTTGAACGGGCCCAGCGTCCAGTCGAGGTTGGCGTGGACGAAGGCCGAATGAGCGACGGTCAGCGGCCCGAGCAGCACCAGCACATTGGGTGAAATGCCGGCAACAAGCAGAGCCACATCGGCAAACACGCTGCCGAGAAACAGATTGACCGGGTGGAAGCGGGCCGCAGAGATCCATTCCAGCTCTTCCGACGAATGATGCACGGCGTGGTATTTCCACAATGTTTTTCTGCCGTGAAAGAGCCGATGCGTCCAATACAGGATTATGTCCTCGCCGATGAGGAAAATCAGCATCTGCGCGAAGAGCGGCATCGCGGCGAGCGGACCGTGGCCATTGTCGTAGAAGGCGACGAGGCCGTCGGCGGTGGTGATGTGAAAGAGCAGCGCGGCGCCGACGATAAGCATGCCGATGCGCAAAAAGCGGGTGATGACCGGGATGAAGAACCAATAGCAGAGATCGGTCACGAGATCGCGCTTTTGCCACCACGCGCGTCCCGGATTGCAGGCCCAGAACCAGGTCAGGATCGTGAACACCGCGGCCACCGCGATCGTGATCGGTACGCCCTTCACGAAGGTCTGGCCGACAGTCACAAAAAATGCGAGCAGTTCCTGACCCATTGTTTGGTTCGCTGGTTCGCTTCGATCGCCGCCGCGTTGATACGCCCTTGATATCGGTTGGCCCATTAATGGCGCGTGAAGGTCGCCGCTCGCGGCGTTGCAACATGCGCATGGCCGCAATGAACCTGATATTTGCGACGACTTGCGCGCAGCGACGTTACCTCGTTGAAACGCTCCTGTGTTATTCATCCTGCGATATTTGCTGTTCGACCATTTCGGCTTTCACCACGCACGGCGTTCGCTTCTTAGGGTGGAAACGCGTTGTTAACTACATAACCGAACAGCCTTTGGAACCGTTGTTTCATCAGTCGACTTAACCGCATTGAAATTTCTGGTTGATAATTTTCCAGCGATCCAAACAGCCGGCGAAACACGGCTGTTGGGTGACGCTCAGACAGCCACGTGTGGACCTTAGGAGCCATCTCATGAAGACCATTCTTGCCCGTTTCGCGAAGGACGAGTCTGGCGCCACAGCCATCGAATACGGACTCATCGCCGCCGGCATCTCGGTTGCGATCATCGCCGTCGTTCAGGGCCTCGGCACCAAGCTGAATACGACTTTCACAAGCGTTTCCAGCGCCCTCAAGTAAGCTTCGTTGTTCGACTGCTACGAGAGGGCTCCGGTCATGCGCCGGGGCCTTTTCGCTTTTTGGGACTTGCCGGGGCGGGCGCTCGTAAACCGGGCCTCAATCCATGCAAGCCTAAATCGGTGCTGCAATGGCGATCGGCAATGCGATGTTGACTGAAGCGATCAGGCTGACGCTGTTTCCGGTGATGCTGGCGTTCGCCGCCTTTAGCGATCTGTTTACGATGACGATCGCCAACCGTGTATCGCTGATCCTGGCCGGCGGTTTCTTCCTGCTTGCAGTCATGACTGGAATGAGCACGCACGACATGCTCAGCCATGCCGGCGCCGGCGCCGGCGTGCTGGTGGTGGCATTTATTTGCTTTACGCAAGGGTGGATCGGCGGCGGCGACGCCAAGCTCGCGGCTGTCACGGTGCTCTGGCTCGGTCTCGGCCATCTCGCCGATTATCTCGTCTACGCTTCGCTGCTCGGCGGCGCATTGACGATCGCGTTGATTCAATTTCGTACCATGCAGATGCCGCAGATGCTCAAGGGCCGGCAATGGGCCGAGCGGCTGCATCGCCAGGACACCGGCGTTCCCTATGGCATCGCGCTGGCGGTAGCGGCCCTCGTGGTCTATCCGCAGACCGAGTGGATGACCGCGCTCACAAGCTGAGTTCAGTGTTGCAGGGTGCCAAAGCAACACAAGATTAACTCGGTTTGGATACGCCTTATTAACCATGCCTTGACGTTTAGCTGGTCAAATCTCCCGATGACGGCCGCTCCCGCCGTGTTGTCATGTCGGAAGTGAAGCGTAATGAAAGCCGCGCGTCTTGTCGTTCTCGGTGTCGCCCTCGCCGCCGGCGGGGTCGCGGCATACATTGCGAGCAGCCATCACGAGGCGGCGCCACCTCCCTCTGCGCCGCCGCCGCCGCCACTCGCGACCGTCGAGGTGCTGATCGCCAAAAACGATCTCGCGCGCGGACAGGTGATCGCAGACGGCGATGTCGATTGGCAAATGTGGCCGGCCGCGGCGGCCAACCCGAGCTTCATCAAGCGCACCGACCGGCCTGACGCGGTACATGAATTCAACGGCGCGATCGTGCGCATTTCAGTCGCGAGCGGCGATCCGATCCGAGATCCTTCGGTCGTGTTTGCCAAAGGTTCCGGATTTCTCGCCGCAGTCCTGCCCAAGGGTATGCGCGCCGTGTCGATGGATGTTTCGCCCGAGAGTGCCGCGGGCGGTTTCATCCTGCCCGACGATCACGTCGACATTTTGCTGACGCATCATGAAAAGACTGCTTCAGCGGGCGGCCTCGCCGACAGCGTGGTCAGCGATACGATCTTGCGCAACATACGGGTTCTGGCGATCGACCAGTCGGTCGACGAAAAGGCCGGGCAGAAAAATGTGGTCGGCAAAACGGCGACGCTGGAATTAACGCTCGACCAGGCCGAAACGCTGGCGCTGGCGCGGCAGCAAGGCACGCTGTCGCTGGCGCTGCGCAGCCTCGTCGATTCGAAAGCTGACGATTCGGACAATAGCGATGACTCGGCCAAGAAACGTGGCCCCATCAATACAGTGCGTTACGGTGTGAGTACGGTGTCAACGCCGCGCTGATCCGCACGGAGGAGTTTGCACGATGGCGAAAATGACACCGATCCGTAGTGCCGGCCTCGCCGGCCTGATCGTTCTGAGCTGCTCCATGACGTGGCAAGCCGGTTTGGCCGGCGGCGCGATGATCAACGAACCGTCGATGCAAACGATCCAAGTCACCTCGACCGAGGTGGGTTCGCGTTCCGTGATGCTTGGTGTGAGCAAATCCATGGTAGTGGATTTTCCGCGCGATATAAAGGACGTGCTGATCGCCGATCCCAAGATTGCCAATGCGGTCGTGCGCTCCGCGCGACGCGCTTACATCATCGGTATCAAGCAAGGCCAGACCAATATCTTTTTCTTCGACGCCCAAGGCCGACAGATGGCCGGGATTGACCTTGCAGTGACGCGCAATCTCAATGGCATTCGCGCTGCCTTGAAGCAGGTTCTGCCGGACGCCGACATCACCGTCGAGGGCATTGGCGACGGCATCATTCTGTCCGGCAGCGTTGGGAGTCAGGCCGAGGCGCAGCAGGCCTACGATATTGCAACGCGTCTTGCTGACAGCGGTGGTGATAGTTCCGCCGGTGGAGGCGGGGGCGCCGGCAGCAACTCCGGCGAGAACAAGATCGTCAACGACATCGTCGTTCGCGCCCGCGATCAGATCATGCTCAAGGTTACCGTCGCCGAAGTCGAACGCGACGTCGTCAAGCAACTCGGCATCAACCTGTCAGGCTCGCTCGGATACGGCACGAACGTCGTCAATTTCAACAACACCAACCCGTTTTCGGCGTACGGCCAGTCGCTCACAGGTTCCAGCATCTCGGGCACCATGAAGTCGGTGACTGCCACGTTGCAAGCCATGGAACAAGCCGGCGTCATTCACACGCTGGCCGAGCCGAGTCTGACCGCGATTTCCGGCGAGACCGCGACGTTCATGGCGGGTGGCGAGTTTCCCGTCCTCAACGGTTTCTCCTGCTCGACCACGGTGTCCGGCGGGCCATCGACCTGCCAGCCGTCGATCGATTTCAAGAAATTCGGTGTCAGTCTGCAGTTTACGCCGGTCGTGCTCAGTGAGGGCCGCATCAGTCTCAAAGTGGCGACCGAGGTCTCCGACCTGTCGAGCAACAACGCGCTGACGATTGCGATTCCCGGTACGACAAATTCGGCCACAGTGCCTTCGATCCGCACCCGTCGCGCTGATACCACTGTCGAGATTCCTTCCGGCGGCGCACTTGCGATGGCCGGTATGATCCAGGACGAGACCAAGCACGTGGTCAATGGGCTACCCGGCTTGATGGAACTGCCCGTGTTAGGCCCGCTGTTCAAGAGCAACGATTACGTCAATCAGCGCACCGAGCTGATGATCCTGGTGACGCCTTATGTCGTGCGCGCTGTCGCAACGAAAGATCTGTCGAAGCCTGACGACGGCTTTGCCGATCCGAGCGATCCAGCGCAGGTTCTGCTCGGCCGTTTCAACCGTATCTATGGCGTTGGCGGTCCGGCTGACCCGCCGCCTGACGGCTATCGCGGCAAACTTGGATTTATTCTCGATTGAACGCGAGCATGCGGAGACAAGCGATGCGCACCATCTGGACCCTGATCACCACCCGCCGCGGCAGCGCGGCGGTGGTCCTGCGCGCTGCGATCGTCGCCGGCTGCGGCATTCTGGTCTGCGGCTGCCAAACCGATCAACAGCAGATCGCGGGAGTGCCCAACGTCCCGTTCGACTATCGGCAGCGCCACCCGATCACGGTCACGGAAGCCGAGCACACAATGCAACTGTTCATCGGCGCCAATCGTGCGTCACTGACGCCTTCGCAGCGCGCAGAGGTGATGGGTTTCGCGCAAACTTGGAAAAATGAGGCGACTGGCGGTGTTCTGATTGATCTGCCGGCCGGTACCGTCAACGAGCAGGCCGCGGCCGGTGCGCTGCAAGAAATTCAATCCATCCTGGCGGCAAGCGGCGTGCCGCGGAACGGCATGATGGTCCGTACCTATCAGGCCGGTCAGCGTTCGTTCGCGACGGTTCGCATCACCTATCCAAAGATAACGGCGCAAGCCGGCCCATGTGGGCTCTGGCCTCAAGACATCGGCCCGAGCGCGACTGCCCAGCACTTTGAAAACCAGCAAGACTGGAACTTCGGCTGCTCAGCGCAGCACAATCTCGCTGCCATGGTCGAAAATCCCGAAGACCTCGTGCAGCCGCGCAGCGAAACGCCGGCGTACACGATGCGGCGCACGCAAGTTGTCGAGAAATACCGGCAGGGCGAGCCCACCGCGACCCAATATCCCGCCACCACAGCCAAGATCAGCGACTTTGGTCAGTAACAACGGACGTGATGAAACAACCTAGCCAAGCCATCGGAGGAGAAAGCCCCGCAGCGGAGATCGTCGGCTACGGCGATCACATCGCGCCGGCGCCGCGCGTTTCCGTGCAGGCTTTCTGTGAAACGGTCGAAACCGCCGCGGCGATCCAGGCCGCCGGCGAGGACCGGCGCATGGCCAAGGCGCATCTGCGGATCCAGATGGGCGGCCTGACAGCTGCGGTCGAGGCCTATCAAAGCTCGCCAACCCCGAACGTCGTCATCCTTGAATCCGAGCACCCCAACGAGGATATCCTCGAAGGCCTCGATCAGCTTGCCAATTATTGCGACGCCGGCACGCGGGTCGTGGTCATCGGCCGCATGAATGACGTCACGCTCTACCGCGAGCTGGTGCGGCGTGGCGTGAGCGATTATCTGATCGCGCCGGTCAGCACGCTGCAAATCGTGCGCGCGGTGTGCGGACTGTTCTCCGCGCCGGATGCCAAGCCGGTCGGACGGGTCATCGCCGTGGTCGGGGCCAAGGGTGGTGTCGGCGCCTCGACCGTCGCCCACAACATCGCCTTTTCCATCTCGCACGACCTCGCTCTCGATGCGGTCGTGACAGATCTCGATCTGGCGTTTGGCACGGCAGGCCTGGACTTTAATCAGGACCCGCCCCAGGGGATCGCCGAGGCGGTGTTTTCCCCCGACCGCATTGACACCGCCTTCGTCGACCGGCTGCTTGCCAAGTGCACCGACCACCTCAGCCTGCTGGCGGCGCCGGCAACGCTTGACCGGGTCTACGACTTCGGCGCCGACGCGTTCGATTCCATTTTCGATTCGCTGCGCGCCACCGTTCCCTGCGTCGTGGTCGACGTCCCGCATCAATGGACTGGATGGAGCAAGCAGACGCTGATCAGCGCTGACGATATCCTCATCGTCGCCGCGCCCGATCTTGCGAACCTGCGCAACACCAAGAACCTGTACGATCTCCTCAAAGGCGCGCGTCCGAACGACCAACTGCCGCGATACTGTCTCAATCAGGTCGGCGTGCCCAAGCGCCCCGAAATCAAGGCCGCCGATTTTGCCAAAGCGCTCGAGGACGAACCCGTAGCCATCATTCCGTTCGAGCCGCAAGTGTTCGGCGCGGCGGCCAATAACGGCCAGATGATTGCCGAGATTTCTGCCGGGCATCGTACTGCCGAAATTTTCCGGCAGCTGGCGCAGCAATTGACCGGTCGCACCGAGCCGAAGAAACAGCGTTCCGGTCTTTTCTCGCCCTGGCTCGATAAGCTCGTGCGGCAGGCCTAGAAAAAGTTGGAGTAGCGTTCGTGTTTGGCAAGCGTCCCACTGGCGGAGGTCCCGGTCCCGGCGCCGAAGAGCGGCCCGCGGCTGCTGCGCCGCAACCCGCGCCGAAGTTTACGCCTCAACCGGCGCCGATCGCTGCCGCAGCGCCCGCGGCGCCTCCCGCAAAACCGGCAGGCAGTGGATTGACGCCGTTCCCATCCGCCGGCCTCGGCGCGCCGCTCGTCGGGGCGCCGACCAGTAAGCCCAATGTCGGCGGCCCGCCAAAGCAGGCCGCGCAGATTCCCACCGCTGTCGATTTACGCCGCGCCGATTCCTACTACGAGGTGAAAGGCACGATTTTCGGCGCCTTGATCGAGGCGATCGATCTTGGCCAACTGGCGAAGCTCGATGCCGACTCCGCGCGCGAGGAAATTCGCGACATCGTCAACGAAATCATCGCGATCAAGAATATCGTGATGTCGATTTCGGAGCAGGAGGATCTGCTCGACGACATCTGCAACGACGTACTCGGCTACGGGCCGCTTGAGCCGCTGCTCGCGCGCGACGAAATCGCCGACATCATGGTCAACGGCTCGGGCACGGTTTATATCGAAGTCGCCGGCAAAATTCAGAAAACAGGCATCCGCTTCCGCGATAACCAGCAGCTTCTCAATATCTGCCAGCGCATTGTCAGCCAGGTCGGCCGCCGTGTCGATGAGTTGTCGCCGATCTGCGACGCACGTTTGCCGGATGGCTCGCGCGTCAACGCCATCGTGCCGCCGCTCGCGATCGACGGTCCCGCGCTCACCATCCGCAAATTCAAGAAGGACAAGCTCACCCTCGATCAACTCGTCAAATTCGGCTCAATCTCGCACGAAGGCGCGGAAATCCTCAAGGTGATCGGCCGCTGCCGCGTCAACACGCTGATCTCCGGCGGCACGGGTTCGGGCAAGACCACGCTGCTCAATTGCCTGACGCGATTCATCGACGACGACGAGCGCATCGTCACCTGCGAAGACGCCGCCGAACTACAATTGCAGCAGCCGCATGTGGTGCGGCTGGAAACTCGGCCGCCGAACCTGGAAGGCGAAGGGCAGGTCACGATGCGCGATCTGGTGCGCAACTGCCTGCGCATGCGTCCGGAACGCATCATCGTGGGCGAGGTGCGCGGCCAGGAGGCGTTCGACCTTTTGCAGGCGATGAACACGGGCCATGACGGCTCGATGGGCACGCTGCATGCCAACACGCCGCGCGAGGCGCTCTCGCGCCTGGAGGCGATGATCACCATGGGCGGATATGCGCTGCCGTCGCGCACCATCCGCGAAATGATCTGCGCCGCCGTCGATGTCGTCGTCCAGGCTGCCCGCTTGCGCGACGGTTCACGCCGCATCACCCACATTACCGAGGTGATGGGCATGGAAGGCGACGTCATCATCACTCAGGACCTCTTCACCTACGAAATCGTCGGTGAAGATGCCAATGGCAATCTGATTGGGCGGCACAAGTCGAGCGGCATCGGCCGTCCGAAATTCTGGGAGCGTGCGCGCTATTACGGCGAAGACGCTCGGCTCGCCGCGGCGCTCGATGCCGCGGAGGCCGTGGCGGACCAAGTCCGAGGTTAGGGCAATGCAGACGTATGGGTTGTTTTTTCTGGTTGCTCTGGCAATCGGCGGGGTCGTGTGGGTGTTCGTTTATCCTATCCTCTCCGGCGAGCGGAAGACGGAGCGGCGCATGGCGAGTGTCGCGCGCTCCGAGCCGGCCGCGCGCCAGACGCGCGCGGCGCCGAAAACGCGTCGCGACATTGAGGGGACGCTCAAGGAGATCGAGGAGCGCGCGAAGAAGAAAAAGCGTGTTCCCCTCCCGATTCGTATTGAACAGGCCGGCCTTAACTGGTCGAAGCGGCGTTTTATAATCACCGGAGCCGCACTCGGCCTTGCGGCGTTTTTGCTTGCGACTATCGCCGGTCTAGGCCTGGTGGCCGGTCTGGGCTTTGCCTTTGCGGCTTCGTGCGGCATTCCGTTTTGGCTGCTGTCGTTCCTCAAGAAGCGTCGCGAATCAAAATTCCTCTACAATTTTCCGGATGCCGTGGACGTGATCGTGCGCGGTATTAAGGCTGGACTGCCGCTGCTCGACAGCCTCAAGCTGATTGCCAATGAGTTCGAGGAGCCTATTCGCAGCGAGTTCCGTGGCATCATCGAAACGCAAACCGTTGGAATTCCACTCGGTGAGGCCTGTCTCAAACTGTATGAGCGCATGCCGGTCGCAGAAGCTAACTTTTTCGGTATCGTCGTTTCGATCCAGCAGCGCGCCGGCGGAAACCTGTCGGAAACACTCGGTAACCTGTCGCGCGTGCTGCGCGACCGCAAGAAGATGAAAGCCAAAATCCAGGCCATGTCGATGGAGGCGAAAGCGTCCGCGTCGATCATCGGCGCGTTGCCGCTAATCGTCATGACCCTCGTCTACATCACGAGCCCTCACTATATCGAGCTGCTTTGGACCCAACCGTTCGGGCGCGTCATGCTCGCGTGTTCCGGCACCTGGATGGCGATCGGTGTCTTCGTGATGAAGAAGATGATCAACTTCGATTTCTGAGGGCACGCCATGCTGGACTTCCTCATCTCGCAGTCGCTCGATCCGAAGATCCTCATCATGTTTTTCGCCGCCATTGCGGCGGGCGCGACCGTGCTTACGCTGGCGATGCCGTATCTGGCCACCGATACGCTCGACAAGCGGATGAAAGCCGTTGCGCTCGAGCGCGAGAAGATTCGTCAACGTGAGCGCGAGCGAATGGCGCAGGGCAGCAAGGCTTCGCTGCGAACGTCGCCGAAACAGTACATGAAGACGGTGGTCGAAAACTTCAATCTCAGTAAATGGGTCGGGCAGGATAAAGCGCGCGCCATGCTGATGCAGGCAGGCTTTCGCGGGCAGGCACCCTACGTCACCTATTTGTTCTTTCGCATGGCGATGCCGATCACAGGCCTGTTCGTTTCGCTATTTTATGTCTTCATCGTGATCGATCTCGACTATCCGCCGATGATGAAGTTCGCGATGTGCATCGGCTGCGCCTATTTCGGTATGTACAGCCCGAACTTGTTTTTGAAAAACAAGATTCAGCGGCGACAGCTTTCGATGAAGCGGGCTTTTCCCGATGCGCTGGATCTGCTGCTGATCTGCGTCGAATCCGGCATGTCCATCGAGTCGGCGTTTCGCAAGGTCAGCGAGGAAATCGGCACCCAGTCGGTCGCGCTCGCCGAAGAGTTCACTCTGACGACCGCGGAACTGTCCTATCTGCCCGATCGCCGCCAAGCCTATGAGAACCTGGCGCAGCGCACCGGGCTCGAATCGGTGAAAGCCGTCAGCCTCGCATTGCAGCAGGCGGAGCGCTACGGCACGCCGCTCGGCACCACCTTGCGGGTGCTGGCGCAGGAAAGCCGCGACATGCGCATGTCGGAAGCCGAGAAGAAAGCAGCGGGTCTGCCGCCGAAGCTTACGGTGCCGATGATCGTATTTTTCCTGCCGGTGCTCTTTGTCGTCATTCTCGGCCCGGCGGCGATCAAAGTGATGGCGATACAATAAGCCTTATTCCGTCTTCACCGGAAGCGGGGCGGAACTGCGGCAATCAGAAATTCAACTCGCCCCGTCGGACGCGCGGGCCGACGTCTTGGCCTTCGGAATGTCTTTTCGGCGGGCGAGCATCTGCCGTAGATAGGCGACGTTGGATGCCGCTTCGGCCGGTGGCAGGTCGGCGGAGGCTATCTGTTCGGCCTCGGCGAAGCGGCCCTGCAGACCGACCACGAGCGCCAGATTTTGTCGCACGCGCGGATCGACCGGCCCGCGCGCCTGCGCGCGCCGCAGCGTTGCTTCGGCGTCCGGCAAGTCCTTGGACAGCGCGTAGGAGAGGCCGAGATTGGACAGCACCGACGGCTCATCGGGAACCATCTTGAGCGCGGTGAGGTAATAGCGTTGGGCTTCCTCATGACGGCCCATCTGGTCAAGCACGGCACCTTGTGCGGAGAGAAGGCGCCAGTCGGGCTGGTCAGGCGAGTGCGCGCGGCCGAGCACATCGAGCGCCTGTTCGTAATCGCCGGATTCCGCCAGCGCACGGCCATATTCGCCGAGCACGGTCTTGTCGTGCGGATGTTCCATCGAAAGCCGTTCGAGCACCGCGACCGCCTGCGCCCGCTGTTCAGTCGCCCGCAGCGCCTGGGCGTAGTGGAGCGCCACATCGACTCGCGACGGATCGGCACGATACTGCGTTCCGTAGGTGTCGATGTCGCTTCGCCATGACGACTCCGTCCGATCGGTGGGCGCGAGCGGCAGCGAGCCGGTGGTTTCCGTCGTTGATGTTGCGGTCTGTGTCGTTTGGCATCCCGCGGTCGTCGCGGCGATCACCGCGACGAGCGAAACTGAAGCCACGAAGCGTGCAGTGCGGAGCCGGATCGAACGCATCCTATTCGCCGCGATGATAGCCGCCGGGATCGCGGCAATGGCACAAGGCGCCGCAGCCGCAGGGTCGGTCAGCAATAGACCGTTAACCCTAATGAGTGGTTAACGGACACACTTAGCGTGGCTTTTGGGAAGGCCTAATGCATCCAGGCTGGAGGCCGCGGGAGACTGGCGACCAGCGACGCCAAACCGTCATGATAGCCGTGCCGCAATTGGTTCCAGTAGGCGTTGTCATCTTCCAGCGTCGAGAAATTCGCATCCGAGAAGCTGTCGGTCTTGTAACGCAGAAGGTCGATTGGCAAGCCTACTGAGAGATTGCTGCGCATTGTCGCGTCGAACGACAAAAGCGTCAGCTTGGCCGCCTCGTCGAGAGGGGTTTGCATTGTCAGCGCTCGGTCGAGGATAGGCTTACCGTATTTTGTTTCGCCGATCTGGAGGAAACACGAACGGTCCGATGCCTCGATAAAATTTCCGGCGGAATAAATCTGGAACAGCCGCGGCGGCTCGCCAGCGATCTGTCCGCCGACCAGAAAACTGCCGTTCGGATCACCGTAGGGCTGGACAAAACTGAGGTCGCGAGCGACCACATCTCGCAGCTTGGCGCCAACGATATTGGCGACGTCGAACATGGTCCGTGCGGCGTACAAATCCTGGCCGATCGTGCCGGAGCCGGCTTGCTCACGTAAGTTAGTCACTACGGACTGCGTGGTCGCAAGATTACCCCCCGATAGGATGGCGATGACGCGATTGTTCGGCACGGTGATCCGTGCCAGCTTGCGAACCCGCGCGACTTGATCAACCCCGGCGTTGGAGCGTGAATTGGAAGCCAGCACTAGGCCCGCTGGCAAAAGGATTCCCAGACAGTAGGTCAAGGCATTTCTCCCTTGGCTTCGAGTTTGGTTTTGGGATCGACTTCGGACCCAAAATGCGACAGCACCGTTGAAAATATGCGGAGGCCAATGGAACGCGCCGAAAATCTCGCCGAAATCGTTGCCACCGTTTGTAAGGATATGGAAACGCATCTCGGCAGTGGCCGGGTCGCAGACTATATACCGGCGCTGGCCCGAGTTGATTCTCGCCATTTCGGTATCGCGGTCGTGACCTGTGATGGCCGCACCGCTGCGGCCTGCGATTCGGAAGTGCCGTTTTCCATTCAGAGCATTTCAAAGGTGTTCACCCTTACCCTGGCACTCGAGAGACTGGGCCGCGATCTTTGGGCCAGAGTTGGACGCGAGCCCTCCGGGTCGCGCTTCAACTCCATTGTCCAGCTTGAACAGGAAAAAGGCGTGCCTCGGAATCCGCTGATTAACGCAGGCGCATTGGTCGTCACGGACGCCTTGCTGGCCGGCCGCGATCCTGTCGCGACAATCACTGAAATTACCGACTTCATGCGTCAACAGGCCGAGGATCCCTCCGTCACGGTCGATCCGGAAGTGGCGGACTCCGAAGAGCGGACCGGTTTTCGCAACGCCAGCCTCGCGAATTTCCTGTGTGCCTTCGGCAATCTCCACAATCCCGTGCCCGACGTACTGCAAGTTTATTTCAGCCAATGCGCTCTTCGGATGAATTGCCGCCAGCTCGCCCGCGCCGGGCTATTCCTTGCGCATGGCGGCGTCGATCCAATCAATCATATGAAAGTGACGACTCCAGTCCGTGCCCGGCGTATCAACGCCGTGATGATGACTTGCGGCCACTATGACGCTTCCGGCGAGTTCGCTTTTCGCGTCGGCTTGCCAGGCAAGAGCGGGGTCGGCGGCGGTATCCTCGCGATCGCCCCGGGTCACGCTGCCATTGCTGTCTGGTCACCCGGACTCAACCAATCGGGAACTTCCATGGTTGGGACGCTGGCGCTGCAACGGTTGGCTTCGCTGACCAAATGGTCGGTGTTTTAGACAGGTACGGACGATTACGCTGGCCCGAGATCAGGTGACTGCCGTCAAGCAAGCTCAAAATTCGGTAGTGTCTCAGTTTGAATTTTGACGGGTAAAACAGTCGAGCAGTCGCGCGGCGATTTATCCGAAAGTCAGCAACAATATTCTTGGTAACGAGCGGGGGATGGTCCAGTCGCGGACTAGGCCGGGATGGTTGCCGTCAAAATCTGCGGCTCGCTGATGTAGTTTGCGTTATCACCCTTGGGCCGTTCGCCCGCGAAGGCATGGCCTTCGACCATATAGTGCACCGCCTCGGCGATATTGGTGGCGTGGTCGCCAATGCGCTCGATGTTTTTGGCGCAGAACAGGTAGTGGATGCACGGCGAGATAGTTCCGGGATCCTCCATCGTATAGGTGATGAGCTCGCGGAACAGCGAGACGTACAGTGCGTCGACCTCCTTGTCGCCTTGCCAGACGCGCAGCGCCTTGAGCGGGTTCCGGTCGACGAAGCTGTCGAGCACCACGGCGAGCTGCGCGCCGACTAGGCTCGCCATGTGCCGCAGTCCGCGGATCAAGGTGCGCTGCGACGTCCCGCCGTTCACCGCGATGACACGCTTGCCGATGTTCTTTGCCAGGTCGCCGATCCGCTCGAGATCGTTGGCAATGCGCAGCATCGCGACCAAAGCCCGCAAGTCGAACGCCATCGGCTGGCGCAGCGCGATGGTGGCGACGGCTTTTTCCTCGATCTGGTGCTGGAGTTCGTCCACGCTGGCGTCGAGTTCGATGACGCAGCGTGCCATGGCGGTGTCATGCCGCGCCAGTGCTTCGATCGAGTCGGTAACCTGCTTTTGCGCGAGTCCGCCCATCCGAGCGACCAACTGCGTGAGCTTGATCAGGTCGCTGTCGAAAATTCTCGCGGTGTGCTCGGTCACGTTCATCATGCGGCGGCTGCGCCTTCATCTATGCAACGTATTGATGACTTTACGATTCAGGCGTGACGGTCCGATGACACGGGCGCGTGCGGCGCGTGAAATCCTGTCATCACCATCACATCGAGTAGCCAGCAATATCTCGGCGATTCGCAAAGGAGGTTCCAGCCATGGCTTCGACGCTTGTCGATGCGGTGGGAGCGTCAGGCGCCGTCCTGACGACGCTGTGCTGGGTTCCGCAGGCGATGAGACCGTGACACGCGCGCCATATCGCTGCCGGGCACGACGCTGTGCGTGTTTGGCGTGCTGTTGTGGCTGGTCTATGGGCTGGCCATCGTCGACGGGCCGCTGATCGGATCCAGTATCGCAACTTTCGCGATGACGTCGATCATCCTGGTGCTCAAAATCCGCCACGGCTGATTGCTCCGACCGTACTTTCGAGCCGTGGCGAAAGTTGTTACGGTTGCCGCATGGTATCCCGCCGCCGTACTTCCGAGCGCCCGCTCGACCGCTCATTGATCGACGATCTCGTAGCCGCCAACCGCGCGCTGGCGCGGCTCAACGTGCTCGACGCCTTCGGCCATGTCAGCGTGCGCGATCCGCGCAATCCGCACCGTTACCTGATTTCGCGGTCTATCGCGCCGGAATTGGTGAGCGCCGCCGACATAGTCGTGCTCGATCTCGACAGTCAGACCGTCGAACTCAGGGACGAGGGCAAGCTGCTCTATCGCGAGCGCTTCATCCACGGCGAAATCTACAAGGCGCGGCCGGACGTCAATGCGGTGGTGCACAGCCATTCGCCGACAGTGGTGCCGTTCACCGTGACGCGAGCGAAACTGCGCCCGCTTCTGCACAATGCCGGCTTTCTCGGCCTCGGCGTGCCGCTCTTCGAGATCCGCAAAAGTGTCGGCGATGGCACCGACCTAATGATCCTGACGCCGAACCTCGGCAAGGATCTGGCGAAGAAGCTTGGCAAGGACGCGGCGGTGGTGCTGATGCGCGGCCACGGCGACTCGGTGGTCGGACCGTCGCTGCCCAATGCGGTGTTCCGCGCCTATTACACCGAGATCAACGCGCGCCAGCAGCTTGCCGCCATTACCATCGGCGGACCGATCAATTTCATGTCTAAAGCCGAGGCGCTGACCTCGAACGACGCCATGCTGCGCGCCTCGGCGCGGCCATGGGCGCTGTGGCGGAAGACGGCATTGGCCGAGCAATGAGCGCTGCCGGATGAGAAAAGTTGCCAGCCTGTCATTCGCACTCGTCGCGCTGCTGGTCTGCCGCGTCGGCGTGCGCGCCGATCCGATCGCTGATTTCTATCGCGGTAAAAGCATTCGCATGCTGGTCGGCTATGGCCCCGGCGGCGGCTACGATCTGTATGCGCGATTGGTAGCGGAGTTCCTGCCGCGCCATCTGCCCGGCAATCCCACAATAGTGACGGAAAACATGCCGGGCGCCGGCAGTCTCGTCGCCGCGAAATACCTGGCCGAGGTGGCGCCCAAGGACGGCACGGTGCTCGGCAGTCTGGCGCAGACGCTGCCGCTCGACAGCGCTGTCGGCGGCGCCAGCAAAGTGAATATGGAAAACTTTCACTACATCGGGCGCGCAACCACCAATATCGATGTTGGTGCGGCACTGGCTTCGGTTGGGATCAAGTCGATCGACGATGTCCGCAACCGGCAATATACCGTCGGCGCTTCCGGGGGCGGCTCGACCACCGAGATCTATCCGCTGGCGCTGAATGCGTTCGGCGGCACCAAGTTCAAGATCGTGCGCGGCTACAAAGGCACCAACGATATCCTCCTGGCCATGGAGCGGGGCGAAGTCGATATCGTCGGCGCCTATGGCCTCCCCGGCATGACGGTCAGTCATCCGGGCTGGATCGACAAAGGTGAGGCCTCGCTGATCTATCAGGCCGCGTTGAAGCGCAACCGTTTGCTGCCGAATGTGCCGACGCTGCCGGAACTGGCGACGTCCGACGAGGGCAGGGTGGTGCTCCGCGCCATTGCCGGCACCGCCGAAATCGGCCGCTCCATCATCACCGGACCCGACGTGCCGCCGGAGCGGCTCGCGGCGCTGCGAATGGCGTTCGCCGACATGGTGAAGGACCCCGATTTCGTCGCGGCCTGCGACCAGCGTCACTTCATGGTCGATGCCGGTAGCGGCGAAGAGATGGACGCGATCGTCCGCGAGACATTTCAATTGCCGGACGCCGTGCGCGCCAAGATCGACGATCTGCTCAACGGCAAATAGCACCCGGCGCGCGAGGTCGAGCTGCGGCTGCGCCGCAGATTACGGCGATGTAACCGGATTGCCCAAATCCAGCCATCGCTTGGCCATTGGCTTGTCGCGGTTAAACGTCACGCATACCGGCGAGGGGAATCGCCGATGCGAACCTGGTGGTCTGATGCCCGCCACTTCCAGATCGTGGCGCTGTCGTCTTTGCTGACAATCAATTTCGTCTGGATCGATTTCGGCGCCAAGCCGCTCTACAGCACTCTCGCCGTCGTCAGTGCACTCGTAACACAAATTGTCTGCTCGCGTTTCTCCGGACATCGATCGGATAGATCTGCGCTCGGCGCTGATCACTGGATTGTCGTTGAGCCTGCTGCTGCGCGCGGATACGGCGTGGCTGCCGGCGATCGCAGGCGTTATCGCCATCGCGTCCAAGTTCGTGCTCCGGCTCGACGGTCGGCACATCTGGAATCCCGCAGGCTTCGCCATCGTCGTTCTGTTGTTCACGTCGAGCGGAGTATGGATATCGCCCGGGCAATGGGGCGCCGGTGTCTGGCTCGCGTCGCTATTGGCATTTTTCGCCATTTTGGTGTTGCGCGCGGCGCAACGGTCGGACATGGCGCTGTTCTTTCTCGGCAGCCATGCCGCGCTGCTGGCCGCACGCGCCATCTGGCTGGGCGATCCGATGGCCATTCCGTTGCACCAATTGCAAAGCGGCTCGCTGCTGATCTTCGCCTTCTTCATGATTTCCGATCCAAAAACCAGCCCGGACTCGCGGCTCGGCCGCTTCGCTTTCGCATTGGCGGTCGCGGTGCTCGGCCATTATCTCGCTTTCTTCATGCAAATGAGGCCGGCGCTTTATGTGGCGCTGATCGCGCTGTCTCCCGTGACCGTTTTGCTCAACAGACTTATTCCTACGCGACGTTTTGAATGGACTCCAACCAGCCAGGGAGCATCTCCATGACGACGACCAAGCGGTCCCGTTTGAAGGCCGGGGTCGCTCTTGCCGCAATCATTGCCCAGCTCGCAGCCTCCGCCGGAACGGCGAGTGCGTTTTGCGGCTTTTATGTCGCCAAGGCCGATTCGAAGCTGTTCAACAAATCCTCGAAAGTCGTCCTCGCCCGTGACGGTCAGGAGACCGCGATCACGATGGCGAGCGATTACGAAGGTGAACCCAAGGAGTTCGCGGTCGTCATTCCGGTGCCGACATTCATCAGGAAGGACCAGATCGGCGTCGTCGACACAAAAACCATCGATCATCTTGATGCTTATACGGCGCCGCGGCTCGTCGAGTATTACGATGATGACCCGTGCGACACGCGCAAGTTTCTTTCGTCGCTGCAGACCGCGGCGACGGCAGCCCGGGCATTGCCCACGGCGCCGCTTCCGGCGCCCGCCTATGCGGGCGTCAAGGTCGAAGCGCAATACGATGTGGCCGAATACGACATTTCGATTCTCTCAGCCGAGCAAAGCGACGGTCTGATCCGCTGGCTGACCGACAACGGCTACAAGATTCCGGCTGGCGCCGAGCCGGTGATCGGCAGCTACATCAAGCAGAAAATGCACTTCTTCGTCGCCAAGGTGAACGTCAAGAGAATGCAGCGAACTCGGCCGCACCTATTTGCAGCCGCTGCAAGTGCGCTATGAGACGGCCAAATTCATGCTGCCGCTGCGGCTCGGCACCGTCAACGCGAACGGGCCGCAGGACTTGATCGTCTATGCGCTGACCAAGGGCGGGCGCGTCGAGGCCAGCAACTATCGCACCATCAAAGTGCCGTCCGACGTCGAAGTCCCATTGTTCGTCAAGGACGACTTCGCCAATTTCTACAAGGCGACATTCGACCGCGCGGTCGCGCACGAGAACATGCAAGGCGTGTTTGTCGAGTATGCCTGGGATATGGCGTGGTGCGACCCCTGCTCCTGCGGAACCCATGGCCAACGATGAACTCAAAACGCTCGGCGCGACGTGGGCCGATAGCGGCGACAGCATCGCAAACCAATCGTTTCGCCCGCACGGCAACGGCAGCAACGCCTTCGTGACGCGATTGCACGTGCGCTACGATGCAAAGTCGTTTCCCGAGGATCTCAATTTTGTCGAGACCAAGGATCGAGAGAATTTCCAGGGTCGATATATCCTGCAGTATCCGTCCACGGCAGCGGCGACCTGTCCGGCCGGCGTTCAATACCGCGCAGCGCTTCCGGCCCGTTTCCAGAACGAGGCGGACACTCTAGTCAAACTCACGGGCTGGTCGCAATCGGACATTGCGGCGCGCATGGCGGCTTCCGGTCAGCCGCTCGCGGTGCGCCACGATTAAAGGGACGGGCAGGTCTTTGCGCCGGTCACACGGAACAAGTAGAAACGGTCCGATTTCCCGGGAGCGTTTTGCATGTTCCGTCTCATGGTCGCCGATCTCGATTCGCCGTCTTATTTCGTCGCCGTTGCCGCAGCCGAACTAGGCTACTTCGAACAGGAAGGCGTCGATATCGAGCTTGAGCGCAGCTATGGCGCTCACAACGGCGCGCAGCGGATGCGCGACGGCACGTTGCATTTCTACGGCGGACCGGCCTACGCCGCGGTCTCGGCCTTCCCGGCCTGGAACGGCGTCAAGCTGCTGTGTGCGCTTTCACAATATTCGTACTGGTTCCTGGCCGTTCGCGCCGATCTCGACGTCAAGCGCGGCGATCTCGGCGCGCTCAAAGGAATGCGGATTTCGTCTTCCATGGCAGCACCCGTTTTCGGCCTTCGGCATCTGTTGGCGGACTCGGGAATCGATCTTGAACGCGACAACGTCAGCATCGTGCCGCCGCCGCCGGCCAAAGACGGGCAATGGATGGGGCATGCCGGCGTCGACGCCATCAAGCAGGGCCTCGCCGATGCCTATTGGGGCAACGGCATGCGGGTCGCCATCGGCGAAAAACGCGGCGTCGCCAAGGTCCACCTCGATCTGCGCCGCGGCGACGGCCCGCCGGGCGCGCGCTTGTACAGCTTTGCCGCCCTGACGACGACCGAGCGGTTGATCGCCGAGCATCCGCAAGCTGCCGCCGGCGCGGTGCGCGCCATCGTGAAAACCCAGAAGGCGCTCAAGGCCGATCCGTCGCTTGCGACCGGAATTGCCGAACGATTGTTTCCGCCCGAGGAGACGCCATTGATCGCAGGCTTGATCGCGCGCGATGCGCCGTTCTACGACGCGACCATTTCGCCGGAAGCGATCGACGGCTTGAATAAGTTTGCGCAGGCCAGCGGATTGATCGCCGAGCCGGTGCCTTACGACCGGCTCGTGGCTTCGCAATTCCGCTCGCTCTGGAACGAATGGTGATGACCGGATAGGCCACCCGTAAATTCAAATCCAGCCAATCGGCCGCCGTTATCAAATTTCAAAACCAGCCACTGCGAATTTTCACATCCGGCCACTAAGCAGTTCGGTCGCTGTCAGGCGCATAACTGACGTCGCAGACCGGATGCCGACCGCTCGGTAGCGGCTGACCCATGACGTTATTGTTGCCGCTAAGTTGCAGCGCGAAGGGATTACTCGATCACCTCGTCGGCGCGGCCGAGAAGTGTTTGCGGAAATGCGAGACCAAAGGTTTTCGCGGTCTTAAGGTTGATCACCAGTTCGACCTTCGTGGCCTGCTGGACCGGCAGATCATTGGGCTTCTCGCCCTTGAGGATACGGCTGACATAGACCCCGACCAGACGGTACTGATCCGCAAGACTGGCCCCGTAACTCATCAGGCCGCCGGCTGCGGCGAACTCACGCAACGAGTAGATTGCTGGCACGCCATCATCGAGCGACAGGGCGGCAAGTTGCTGGACCTGATTGTTGAAGAAGACATCCTGCCCGATCAACAATGCGTTCCCTCGTCGCTGTTTCATGCTCGCGAAGGCGGCGCCGATTTCGGGCTCGGTCGTAGCATTTAGGACATGCAGTTCGTTGAGCTTGAGCGAGCGCGCGGCGCGTTGCGCCTCTTGGGTCTTGCCCTCGGCGTTCACGCTTTTCGGATTCATGAGTAATGCGATGCTGTCGGCTTTCGGCGTCGCTTCGTGCAGGTACTCCAGGAGCTTTGGCACCAGCTCCGTGGCCAGCCGGCTGATGCCGGTGAGGTTGCCGCCGGGTCGGTTGAGGGTCGCGACCAGGCCAAGCTCGACCGGATCGGAGCCACTCTGGAAGACGATCGGAATCGTCGTAGTGGCCGATTTTGCCGCTACCGCAGCACTTGGGGAAATCGCCGCGATGACGGCCACTTGCTGACGGACCAGATCGGCAGCCATCGCCGGCAGCTCATCATATCGGCCCTCAGCCCAGCGAAACGCGATCGCAATGTTTCGACCTTCGACAAAGCCGCCTTCATTTAAGCCTTGACGAAATGCATCGATGTAATGCGTTGAGACACCGGCCGACTTCGGATCGAGCATCCCGATCATCGGCAATGGCGACTGGGCCCATGCGCGAATCGGCCCTGACATCGCCGCGCTGCCAATGAGCGTGATGAACTTGCGACGCTTCACTCGATCACCTCGTCGGCAAGCACGAGTAAGTTATGCGGAATAGTGAGACCAAGTGTCTTTGCCGTATTGAGGTTGAAGGCCAGATCAAATTTTGTGGGCTCCTGCACTGGCAGTTCACTCGGCTTATCACCGCGCAAGACCCGATCAACGTATTCTGCCGTCCGCCGAAAACTGTCGTCAAAGTCGAAACCGTACGAGACAAGCGCACCGGATTTAACAGAGCCGCCAGCGGCGAAAATTGCGGGCAGATGATGCCGCAGTTCCAGGGCGACCAAGAGGCCAATGTTGGCTTGGGTTACCGCGTGCGGCAAAATAACAAGCCCACTATTTCCCTTTACTGCGAACGTCGTTACGGCATTCTCGATCTCGGCAGCATCGTGGACCGGTCCAGCGATCGCCTCAATCCCAAGCCGCTGCGCAGCAGTTTCGATTGAGCGCCAGAATGCTTGGTGGACTGGCGTCTCGGGATTTAAGATGGTCATGATTCTCGTCAGGCTGGGTACGGTCTCTTTCAGCATTTCTAGCCATTTCCCGCCCATCGGACCGTCATAGCTGGCGAAGCCCGTGATATTGCCGCCCGGATGCGGGAGGCTCGCAACAAAACCTGAGCCCACTGGATCGCCCACCGCTACAAACACGACCGGAATGTTACCTGCCGCTGGCTTGATTTGGGCGAGCGCAAGGTTTGTGAACGCCATGATGACCTCTGGTGACAATGCAACCATCTCTGCGACAACGGCCTGCATCTGGTCTGGACCGCCATTCCACCAGCGCACGTCCGCGCGCAAATTATGATCTCTCGACCATCCCAACTCCTCGAGCCGCGCGAAAAAAGTGGCAATATAAGTCAGGCTCGGTTCCGTCTCGGTACTGCCCATCAACACGCCAATGCGCCGCGTGCGGTCGGTTTGCTGCGCGCGCCCTTCGAGCGGCCAGGCAATTGTCGCGCCGGCAAGAGTGCCAATGAATTCGCGCCGTCTCATTCGATCACCTCGTCGGCGCGGCCGAGTAGCGGCAACGGCATGGTCAGGCCGAGCGCCTTTGCGGTCTTCATGTTGATGACCAGCTCCACTTTGGTGGACTGCTGCACCGGCAGATCGGCCGGCTTGTCACCCTTCAGAATCCGGCCGGTGTAGACGCCGGCCTGATGGTACGCGTCCGTGGCGCTGCCCCCGTACGTCATCAGGCCGCCGGCCTCGGCATACGCACGCGACTGAAAGATTGACGGCACCATGTAGCGGAGCGCCAGTGCGGCTATCTGTTTGCTCCGGATATTGAAGAATGGATCGGTGCCGATCACGAGCGCGCCGGCGTGCAGTTCATCCCAGATCGCAAAGGCGGTGTCGATTTCGCCTTCGGTGCTGGCCCGCAGCACATGGAGCCGTAGCCCCAGCGTGCGCGCAGCCGCCTGCACCTCTCTCGACAGGGTCTCGCCATTGGGCCCGCCGGTCGGGTTGATGAGCAGCGCGATCTCGGTTGCAGTAGGGACCAGTTCGTGCATCAGCTCCAGCAGCTTCGGCCCAATCTCGATGTTCATTCGGGTCACGCCCGTGACATTGCCGCCGGGGCGGTTGAGGCTGGCGACGAGACCGATCTGCACCGGATCGCTGGTGGTGACGAAGACAATGGGGATCGTCGTCGTTGCCGCCTTTGCCGCAAGGACCGCGGGTGTGGTGGTCGCGGCAATCACAGACACCCGGCGATTGATCAGGTCGGCCGCCATAGCCGGCAGCCGATCGTATTGGCCTTCAGCGAAACGGTATTCGATTGCCAGGTTCCGGCCGTCGTCGTAGCCGGCTTCGCTCAAGCCTTGGCGAAACGCGGCTACGATCGGCGCGAACCCCGTGGACGAGGCGCCGTTGAGAAATCCGACCACCGGCATTGCAGTTTCTTTGGCCGGCTGCTGCGCGCGCGCGACGAGTGGTGACAGCAGCGGCGCCGCCGCCGCGCCGCCGAGCAGCGTGATGAATTCCCGGCGCTTCATTCAATCACCTCGTCGGCGCGCGTACCGCTCCCGTTGTAATGCAGGGCAGAATATCACGCCCCAATCGGCCGGTCTGTGACGTCGTTCGGGGCGGTCCTCGCTGTTTTTGCTGCGAGTGCGTGCAGCAGAAAGTGGCCCAAAACGGACATGCCGCGGTCGCTTGGTATTGTCCGCTTTGGGGGCAAGGCGACATCGCGAATTTATAAGTACACGCCCTAGGCTCGGAAACAGGCCACTACCGAACGGATAGTCTTGCGAATCTTTCTTTTTCAGCGCGATAGCTTTGGCGGATGGTGCGGGCCGCGCGTACAACCTATAAATGTTTGGTTTTTCTGGCTAAAAAAGAATCCGGAATAATTCCTTGACGGCGTTCGCCGGATTTTTCTAATGGCAGCCATCCCGCTCATCGTGAGGGACGTCAACCGGAGACGCCGACTGACGGAGCGGGTGCGGTTCCTGCGGGCGGAGTTCGTCACTCTTTGCTCGCAGGCGGCCTGGGCATCGTCCCGTCCGGCGCGTGACCGGACTGCGAGGTGCTCGCTGCACTGGTGCCGGAGAGGGTCCTCCCGTTTGGATCCGGTGATTCCAGGAAGCGCGGCCCGGGCCGAGTTGGGGATGGAGAGTCCCCGGCGCATGACCGCGGTGGAGCGCCGGAAGGCGAGCGGTCCTCTTCCAGGATCGCGGCCGTGTCAGGGGGCTTGGCTTTCCGGACGCGGCTACTTGGACTTGGTGCGCCGTTCGGCGCTCCGCCTCCCTCGTTTCAGGGGAGCAAACAAACCGCCTCGCGTCCGTTCGAGGCAGCTTTCTTGAAGCGTGAAGAATAACTCGGGCGCAAAAGCGCGCCGCGAGAACGGCGAAGCTTGCCTGGCGGAGGAAAAATGGCTTCACACCGAAGCGTGTGCGATGCCCACTTCGGCCTTGAGCGCATCGCCGGCGCCTTCAACAAAGCTCGCGCCTTCCGGCAGCACGACCGAACCGGAACGCACAGCGTGAGTTGCCGGATCGATGCCGTCGGGCGTCTTGGCCTTGCGCAACGGCCCGCACCGCCTTGGTCAGGCGTTGCCGCGCCATGATCACGCCGTTGTCGGTCGAGACCAGGTTTTCCTTGCTGCGGTCCTGGATCGGCCCGGTGCTTTCCTGGATCGCGGCGTCCTGCATGGCGATGCCTTTGACGCCGGAATAGGACTTGTGATGTTTCTGCGCCAGCCGGTCGATCATGTAGTCGTTATCTTTGTTGACGACCGGGCGGAACGAGCCGGGAATGAGATTGACGTGGATGCCGCCGCCGTTGCTCATGACATGCAGTTCGTGGTCGCTGAGCGGGCGTGCCGGATGGTGCGTGAAGCACCACGACATGCAGTTCTCATCGTCGATCGGCACGAAGGCGTGGCCATTGAGCGCGTTGTCGCCGTAGGGCGGGATCATGGTGTGGAACGGCATCACCCATTGGGTGATGCGCCAATAAAGATTGCCGGGCGTTGCCGGCCGACGCACGCCGATCACCATGCCGCCTTTGGTCTCGATCACCTCGAAGCGGGCGTCGGTCTCGCGGGTAAATTCAGCGCCTTGGCCGACATGCAACGGATCGCTGCGCAGGTCGTGCCGGTGCAGGAAGGAGACATGCACGGAATCGATGCCGCCTTCGAGCGCTTGCAGCCAGTTGCATTCCTGGGTGCGCTTGGAGACGAAACGGTGCGCGGCGCCGACCGTCGCCCATTCGAAATTCGGCGGCGGCGGCTTGTGCTCGGCCGGGCCCATATAGATCCAGATCACGTCGCCGCGCTCGACGGCACGGTAGGACGTGAGCCTGATCTTGCCGCAGAAGCCGCTTTCGGCTGGCTCCGACGGCACTTCGATGCATTGTCCGGTGACGTCGTATTTCCAGCCGTGATAGGGGCAGCGCAGACCGTTTTCCTCGTTGCGGCCGAACCACAGCGAGACGCCGCGATGGGCGCAGAACTCGTCCATCACGCCGACGCGGCCCTGGCTGTCGCGAAACGCGATCAGTCGCTCGCCGAGCAATTTTACGCGGACCGGCGGACTATCGGGCTCGGGAATTTCGGACGACAACAGCGCCGGGATCCAGTAGCGCCGCATCAGCGCGCCCATCGGCGTACCGGGGCCGGTCAGTGTGAGGAAGTCGTTCTGTTCGGGTGTGGTCATTGGAATACCTTACACTAATTGCGCTGGTTTTTGCAGCGGTGTGGTAGAGTTCCGCCGCTCGAATGAGGGACAGGTATATGACCAAGCTCGTTCGCAATCATTCGCATTGGGGCTCGTTTATCGCCGAGGTCGATGATGGCCGCGTCGTCGGCGTGCGGCCGTTCGAGCGCGATCCCGATCCTTCGCCGCTGATCGAGGCTATTCCCGCCGCCGTCCACTCGCAAACGCGCGTGGCAACTCCTGTGGTTCGCGAGGGCTGGCTCAAAAACGGTCCCGGACATGGCGAGGGGCGCGGCCGCGAGCCGTTCGTTGCGGTGTCGTGGGAGCGTGCCCTCGATCTCGTTGCCGGCGAGTTGTCGCGCGTCAAGCGCGACCACGGCCACGCTGCGATCATGGCCGGCTCGCAAGGCTGGGGTTCGGCGGGGATTTTTCACGAGCCGCGCGGGCAGTTGCGCCGCTTTATGGGGATATTCGGCGGCTACGTCGATCAGGTCTCCAACTACAGCTTCGGCACCGCGCTGGTGTTTCTGCCCCATGTTGTCGGCAACGCACAGGCCTGCACCGGGCCGCTCACGTCATGGTCGTCGATCGCGCGCCACGCCAAGCTGATGGTGCTGTTCGGCGGCGCCAATCCGAAGAACATGCAGGTGACGAAAGGCGGCATGGGCGCGCACGCCATCGGCCAATCGCTTGCCGACCTCGCCCGCGCTGGGGTCGATGTCGTCAATGTCAGCCCGATCCGCGAGGACGGCCCGGCCGCGGTAGCGCCGCAATGGATACCGATCCGGCCCGGCACCGACACCGCGATGTTGCTTGCGCTGTGCCATACGTTGATCGCCGAAGGCCTGCACGATGTGGAATTCCTCACGCAGTACTGTACCGGCTTCGAGCGCGTGCAGCCCTATGTGATGGGCGACGCCGACGGCCAGCCGAAAGACGCCGATTGGGCAGCCGCCATCACTGGAGTTCCAGCCGAAACCATCCGCGCATTGGCGCGCCGCATGGCGGCGACCCGCACCATGATCAGCGCGTCGTGGTCGCTGCAACGGGCCGATCATGGCGAGCAGCCGTACTGGGCGGTGCTGCTGCTCGCGTCTTGCGTGGGTCAGATCGGACTGCCTGGCGGCGGCTTCGGTTTCGGCTATGGCTCGGCCTCGGGCATCGCCGAACCGCCGCCGGCATTTCGCGCGCCCGGCATGGAGGCCGCGCCGAATCCACTCAACCGCGCGATCCCGGCGGCGCGCATCGCGCAATGCTTGCTGCATCCCGGCACGCCATACGATTTCAACGGTCGCAGCAGCGCCTATCCGGACATCAAGCTTGTCTATTGGGCGGGCGGCAATCCGTTCCACCATCATCAAGACATCAATCAGTTGCGCGCGGCATTCCGCCGGCCGGAAACGATTGTCGTGCACGAGCCGTGGTGGACCGCCACCGCGCGCCACGCCGACATCGTTCTGCCGGCAACGACGACACTCGAGAGAAACGACATCGGTTCGGCGCAGCGCGACCCGTTCGTGATCGCGATGCAAAAGGCGATCGAGCCGGTCGGCGAGGCACGCAATGATTATTCCATCTTCGCGGCGTTGGCTCAGCGGCTCGGCTGCGAGGATGTATTTACGCAAGGCCGCGACGAGATGGCATGGTTGCGCCATCTCTACGACAGTTGGCGCGAGGGCGTGCGCAGCAACCAGGCGTCGATCCCCGATTTCGACCGCTTCCGGGCCGATGGCTATTTCGAGATCCCGAAGGGCTCCGACGAATACGTGATGTTCGAAAAATTTCGCGCCGATCCGGCGGCGCACAAACTGACGACGCCGTCCGGCCGCATCGAGCTTTATTCGGAGAAGATAGCGGGGTTCGGTTACGACAATTGCCCGCCGCACGCGACCTGGATCGAGCCTTCAGAGTGGCACGGCGGCCAATCGGCGGAAAAATATCCGCTGCATCTCGTGTCCAGCCAGCCGCGTTACAAATTGCACAGCCAGATGGATTCGGAAGCGATCAGCGCGCGCGGCAAAATCAACGGCCGCGAGGCGGTTACGATGCATCCCGATGATGCGCGGGTGCGTGGCATCAAGGACGGCGACGTGGTGCGCGTTCACAACGAACGCGGCGCGTGCCTCGCCGGCGTGGTGCTGACCGATATGGTTTTACCGGGTGTCGCCAAGCTCTCGTGCGGCGCCTGGTATGATCCGGCCGGTGGCGACGACGGCGCGCTGTGCATGCACGGCAATGCCAATGTACTGACCCACGACCGCGGTACGTCGAAGCTCAGTCAGGGACCGAGCACTGGCACCAACATGGTGCAGATTGAGCGCTGGACCGAACCGCTGCCGCCGGTGCGGGCTTTTGAGCCGCCGCAACTGGCGCAGATCTGAATCGGCGCTTCTGACCTACGGCATCACGGTTTTTTCTTCAGAAGTTTCTCCGCATTGCCGGAAAAAATCTTGCGCTTGTCCACGTCGGAAATATCAAGCCCGTTAAGTGCATCGATAGCCGGCTTGATCGGCCCGAGCGGCGTGTCAGTCGCGAACACGACCTTGTCGGCGCCGAAGAACTCGAAGCCGCAGCGCAGCGCATGGGAACCGCCGCCGAACATTGCGGTGTCGGCATAGAAGTCGCGGAAATAGTCGAGATGCGGCCGTTTCAGCGATGGCAGGATGCGCGAGTAATCCTCGTCCGGAGTGCGCGCGCCGAGTACGTCGAGGCCGGGTCCGACGCGGCCGTCGTAAAACGGGATCATGCCGCCGAGGTGGTGGGTGACGATGTGCAGATTGGGATAGCGGTCGAACAGTCCGCAAAACACCATGCGGGCCATCGCGACCGAGGTGTCATAGGGCCAGCCGAAACACCACCACATTTCGAAGCGGGATTTCTGCTCCGCCGCATAGTCCGGCATGGCGGGGGTGCGGGCTGGATGCAGCCAAATCGGCCGGTCAAGCTGCGCCATCGCGGCAAACAGCGGCTCGAACACGGGCTCGTCCAAGGGGCGTCCGGCGAGCGGGGAGAAAATCTGCACGCCTGCGGCGCCGAGTTGGTTGATGGCGCGCTTGGCTTCCTCGACTGAGCCCATGACGTCGGTCAGGCAAAGTGCAGCGACGAAACCGGCGAATCTGTCGGGATGTTTGCTGCAGAGTTCGGCCATCGCATCGTTGGCGATGCGCGCTAATGCGAGCCCTTGGCCGGGGGCCGCAAAATCTTCAATCGGCGGATTGGGCAGCGAAATCACCTGCCGATAATCGCCGAACTGATCCATTTCCTTAAATCGCGCGTCAAGATCATGGATCTTCTGCACGCCGCGCAGGCGCGCGCCGATATTGCCGAGCTTCGGCCCGACCTTGTTCATCTCCTGCAAAAAACGTTCGGGAGAGATGTGGCAGTAAAAGTCGATGAGCGTATCGCTCACGTCATTACTCGCACCGGCTTGCCATCCAGAAAGCCGCGGATGTCTTCGGCGACGCCTGCAAAATAGTTCTTGTAGTTCTGCTCGGAGACATAACCGAGGTGCGGCGTGAGCACGACATTGTCCATCTTTCGCAGCGGATGATCGAGCGGCAGCGGCTCGACGTCGAAAGTGTCGAGGCCGGCGCCGGCGATCTTCTTGTCACGCAGCGCCGCGAGCAGCGCGGCTTCGTCGATGATAGGTCCGCGCGAAGTATTGATGATGAAAGCACTTGGCTTCATCAGGCCGATTTCTTTGTCGCCAATCAGGCCGCGGCTGCGCGGCGAGAGAACGACGTGGATGGTGATGAAGTCAGACTGCCGGAACAGGTCATCCTTGCTCACATATCCTACGCCCACCTCCTGGCATTTCTCCGGCGTCAGGTTCTGGCTCCAGGCAATAACCTTCATGCCGAACGCCTTGGCGATATTGGCGGTGCGGGTGCCGAGCTTGCCGAGGCCGAGGATGCCGAGCGTCATGCCCTCAAGATCGGGGCCGATTGTGCTCTGCCAGGTCGCGCCTGAATGCAGCCGCGCATTCTCGTAGCCGATGTGTCGAGTGAGTTCGAGCATCAGGCCGATGGCGATGCCCGAGGTCGGGCTGCCGAATGAACCGGTGCCGCAGACCGTGATGCCGCGCGCCTTCGCCGCCTCGGTGTCGATGGAGGCATTACGCAGACCCGTTGTGATGAGGAGCTTCAGGTCGGGCAGGGCGTCGATGACCTGCTTTGGGAAGCCAGTGCGCTCGCGCATGGCGACGACGATTTGGAAACCTTGCAACGCGGCGATGACCTTATCCGGGCCGCCGAGGTGCGCGTTGAAGACTTTGAATTCGACGTCGCCCTTGACCTTCGACCAGTCGGCGATCTTGAGGACGACGTTCTGATAATCGTCGAGAATTGCGCAGCGAACCGCCATGACGCTTCCACCCCATTGCTAATCCGGGGTGGTTCTAGAGCATGCGGGCCGCAAAAAGAAGCAGGCTCAGGCGTGATGCTCGGCGTGCAGCGCCGGTGCGGCAGGTGCGGTGGACGGCGACGCGTGGGTCAAGAGACCGTCGTATTTGGCGTGCCATTTCGGGCCCGGGCCGCGCATATAGTGCAGGTCAGGCCGGTAGGCGCTGCAAGGTTCCCCGGACGCGTTCCACAGCTCACGCAAGGTCTTGGAGAAATCACGCCACATCGAACACTCCCCCCGATCGGCTATTCCAAATGGGCGTTCCATTTTCAAACGCCCGTTCGATCCAATTCTCCGCGAATAACCATTAAAATTTGGTGCGATTTCGGCGCGCTTAAGTTCACATTGTGATCACGCCTTACGAAGGTTTAAGCCGATCCATACAAGTGGAACCGGTGGCGGCGCATCCGCGACACCGCGCCCGCTGGATGTCCGACGCCGGAACCGGTGCTTGCCGACGGCGCTCCGGGTCGCTACATCAGCCCCAGATTTTCCCGAAATGAGCGCCTTTTGCGGCGCCAAGCACGAGGGGCAGGGCGCCAAGCCCTTATCAAGATATGGCCCGTCAATTTGCCTACCACATGGAGGGTGTGACCAAGACCTTTCCGCCCAATCGGAAGGTCCTGGAGAACATCCACCTGTCATTCTACCCCGACGCCAAGATCGGCGTGCTCGGCGTTAACGGCGCCGGCAAGTCGACGCTGCTGCGGATCATGGCGGGCATCGACAAGGAGTATTCCGGCGAAGCCTGGGCGGCCGAGGGCGTGCGGGTCGGCTACCTGCCTCAGGAACCGCAGCTCGATCCGGACAAATCCGTCCGCGAGAACGTTATGGAAGGGGTCGCGCCGCAGAAGGCGGTCGTCGACCGCTACAACGAGCTGGCGGTCAATTATTCTGACGAGACTGCCGACGAAATGACTAAGCTTCAGGACGAGATCGAGGCCAAGGGCCTGTGGGATCTCGATTCCAAAGTCGATCTGGCGATGGACGCGCTACGCTGCCCGGCAGACGACGCCGAGGTGGCAAAACTGTCCGGCGGCGAGCGACGGCGCGTGGCATTGTGCCGGCTTCTCCTCGAACAGCCGGAACTGCTCCTGCTCGATGAGCCGACCAACCACCTCGACGCCGAGTCGGTGCTGTGGCTCGAAGGCCACCTGCGCAATTATCCTGGCGCCATCCTGATCGTCACCCACGACCGTTACTTCCTCGACAATGTCACCAGCTGGATTCTCGAGCTCGACCGCGGCAAAGGCATTCCGTACGAGGGCAATTACTCGTCATGGCTCGGCCAGAAGCAAAAGCGCCTCGCGCAGGAAGGCCGCGAGGAGGATGCTCACCAGCGCACGCTGGCGCGCGAGCAGGAATGGATCAAGGCATCGCCGCGGGCACGGCAGGCAAAATCCAAAGCGCGCTATGAGCGCTATGAGGAGCTGCTGAAAAAGGCCGGCGAAAAGCAGACGCAGACCGCGCAGATCGTCATTCCGGTGGCCGAACGTCTCGGCCAGAACGTCGTCGACTTCGAGCAACTGCGAAAAGGCTTTGGCAACAATCTCCTCATCGACGACCTCACCTTCAAGCTTCCGCCGGGCGGTATCGTCGGCATCATCGGACCTAACGGCGCCGGCAAGACCACACTGTTCCGCATGATCACCGGGCAGGAAAAGCCCGACAGCGGAACGATCAAGGTTGGCGAGTCGGTCCATCTTGGCTATGTCGACCAGTCGCGCGATTCGCTCGACGGCAAGAAAAATGTCTGGGAGGAAATCTCCGGCGGTCTCGACCAGCTCATGCTTGGCAAGCGCGAGGTCAATTCACGCGGTTATTGCTCGGCGTTCAACTTCAAGGGTGCCGACCAGCAAAAGAAAGTTGGCCAGCTCTCGGGCGGCGAGCGCAACCGCGTGCATCTCGCCAAGATGCTCAAGTCAGGTGCCAACGTGCTGCTGCTCGACGAGCCGACCAACGACCTCGATGTCGACACGCTGCGCGCCTTGGAAGAGGCGCTGGAGGATTTCGCCGGCTGCGCCGTCATCATCAGCCACGATCGTTGGTTCCTCGACCGCATCGCCACTCACATCCTCGCCTTCGAAGGCGACAGCAACGTCGAATGGTTCGAGGGCAATTTCCAGGACTATGAGAAAGACAAGATGCGGCGGCTGGGGACGGATTCGATCGTCCCGCAGCGAATCAAATATAAGAAGTTCTCGCGTTGACTTTCGGGCCTATGCGATTTGCCAAAATGGAGGCCACGCCGGATTGTTCTCTGGAATTCCCTTCGCTCGAAGCGTGGGAATCATTTTACAATGGCGCAACGTATCGAAGCCTCAAGGCGATCAGGGATTCCTGCAGCTCCGGCTGTTTGGTGAGAGTTGGCGGAGTAAATTTGTAGACTGGCTCGTGGGTTCCAATTCGTTAAGTCGGCACATATATGATTGTTTAGAATGGTTTAAGTGCCGTTCATATCAAGCGACAGTGTGATTATGGGCGTGCCGGCGCGGTCCCCGCGCAAAAGGAGATAATTGTGGCAACCAGAGGAAGTGAGGCCCGGGCCGATGAAGTGAAGGCCCGTGCCGAAGCGAGTTTTAAGAAGGAAGAGCGCGCTAAAGAGGGCGCCAGGGCCATGATGGAATATCAGGCCAACGGCAAGGCCGCTCGCGAGAAGATGGCGCAATTGAAGGCGCTCCGCCTCGCCAAAGAGGCGGCCGACAAAGAGGCCGAACGTCCCAAAGCGAGGCCGAACGTCCCAAAGCGCCAGCCCGCAAGCGTTAAGCCTTGAAACGAACACAGCTTTAGTCCATATATTAGCAAGCGGCCCTTTGAGGCCAGCGGCGAGCCGCGTGTACGGGACCCCGTCAAACGGCTTCTGGCTCGCTCTTTATCCTCTCAAATTGACAGCCCAGAACGCGCGGGATGTCTTGTTCCCGCCAAGTCGGTCGTTGCATCTTGCACGGCCGCTTTGCGACCACACACAACAGAAAGTCTATTCTTTGACCCAATTTCACGATTTCAAACTTAACGACGCCATCACGCGCGCACTCGCGGAAGAAAAGTACCTTACCCCAACTCCGATCCAGACCCAGACGATCCCGACCGTGATGTCGGGCCGCGATGTGATCGGCATCGCGCAAACCGGCACCGGCAAGACCGCAGCGTTCGCGCTGCCGATCCTGCATCGGCTGGCCGCCAACCCGCGTACGTCCGAACGCAAAGCCTGCCGCGTGTTGGTGCTCAGCCCGACGCGCGAATTGTCGGGGCAAATCCTCGACAGCTTCCGCGCCTACGGCCGTCACCTGCGGCTGCGCAGCGCGCTTGCGATCGGCGGCGTATCGATGGGCGGGCAAGTTCGTGCGCTGCTCAATGGCGTCGATGTCCTGGTCGCCACGCCGGGCCGGCTGCTCGATCTCGTGCGAGGCAACGCACTTCGCCTCGGCGACGTCGAATGCCTGGTGCTCGACGAAGCCGACCGCATGCTCGACATGGGTTTCATCCACGATATCCGTCAAATCGTGGCAAAACTTCCCGCAAACCGGCAGACGCTGATGTTTTCGGCAACGATGCCACGCGCTATCGCCGAACTGGCCGCGCATATGCTGCGCGATCCGGTTAAGGTGGCGGTAACGCCGGAGGTAACAACGGCGGAGAAGGTCGAGCAGCGCGTCATTCGCGTCGATCGCGCGGCTAAGTCCTCAATTCTCATCGACGTGCTGCAGCGCGAGACAATTGACCGGGCGCTGGTCTTCACCCGTACCAAGCACGGCGCCGATAAAGTCGTGCGCAGCCTCAACAAGGCGGGCATAGCCGCCGAAGCGATCCACGGCAATAAATCGCAAAATCAGCGCGAGCGTGTGCTGGCGGCGTTTCGCCGAGGTGATGTCACGACGCTGGTCGCCACCGACATTGCCGCACGCGGCATCGATGTAGACGGCATCAGTCATGTGGTAAATTTCGACGTGCCGAACGTGCCGGAAACCTATGTCCATCGTATTGGCCGCACGGCACGGGCCGGCGCCGCCGGCGTCGCTATCTCGCTGTGCGACGGCGAGGAAATGGCGTTTCTTCGCGACATCGAAAAGCTGATCCGAACCTCGATCCCTGTCAGTGATCGGCGTACGCATTCGGCCCATTCCGAACCGCACAAGACGCATGAAATCGGGCGCTCTTCGGTTTCCGCTCCGGGAAAGCAACGCCACCACCCGCGCGGCAAGTCACGCAATCGCCGCCGTCACGATCAGCCACGGGACAACGCGAGTGGAAATGGTTCGGTCAATTTCATCAATCACCGTCCCCCATCGCGCCGCGACATTGCTTCAACCGTGCCGCTATCGAGCCGACATTCGGAGAGGTCTTAAATGCCGAAAGAAGAACTTTTGGAGTTTGAAGGTCTGGTCAAGGAGATTTTGCCCGATGCGCGCTACCGCATTGAACTCGACAACGGGCATGTACTCGTCGCCTATACTGCCGGGCGAATGAAAAAGAACCGGATCAAGACTCTTGCCGGCGACCGGGTGACAGTCGAGGTTTCGCCATACGACCTGGAAAAGGGCCGGCTGATCTTTCGTCACAAGGATGAAAGAGCTGGATCGATGCCGCGCCCGCCGCAGCGCAACCAATTCCGCCGGCGGTGATCTGTAATGCCGTGGAAAGTTTCGGCAATAGCGGCATGATCGCCGTGGCGAGAGGTGAGGCAATGCGATTATTCATCTTCAAATCCGAGGCAAGTCCAGATCTGCGCGCTTTCGGTGCCGATCTTGTCGGTAGCCGGCTTCCGGTTAAATTCAAGCCCTGGCGGGCGATTGGAGCAGTCGCGCCTGACCGCGAGCCGCCGCACAAACTATCCCGCGAAGTGATCGAGGCGGCCATCACCGACCGCGGCTATCAGCTTTGGCGCATAAGCAAAAAGGACGACGAGTGAGCGGCGGCCTGGATCAGCGCCGAGTTGAGTTTCAATTCCAGAGGGAAGATTTTCGATGACCGAAACCGTCCATAAGTTCAAGGTCGGGCAGAACGTCGATCTCATCCCCTCGACCTTTCGTGCGGCGGCGACTGGCAGCTACGAGATTGTCAGGTTGCGAATCTCCGAGGACGGCAACGCGCAGTATCTTATCAAGAGCGCGAGTGAAGCTTACGAGCGCGTGGTTTCGGAAAGCGACATTGTCGTTCCGGATGAGGCTGAAATTCGACCCTGACCGGGCATCTCCGCGATTTTGCGATCGCGACAGAACGGCATGACCGCCCAGTGGTGTGCGACAGAGAGCCGACAATGTTCAAGATCCTCGAACTCAAAAGTGAAGAGTCCGCTCCGACAACGGAGGTCGGCCGCCGCTACACCACGCGAGAGGAAGCGCTGGCCGCCGTCAAGAAGCATCTGAAAACATTCCATGTGTCAGGGCATAATTCGGAAGGCAATTATTGGTGGGCGCGGGATGCCGCGGGCCTGCGCAAATGCTGGATATCCAACTCGGATTGAAGAGACGCCGCAGACCATGCTCAATTTTCCGAACCAATCCCGAGTCTTCGATCCAACGCGGCGCGCCGTCCGGTTCTGGGGCCATGACGGCGCCATGGAGTGGTCGTTTTTCGTTACCGAAGATGCGCTCAAGCGGCTGCAGCCAACTCTGACGCGCGACGAAACGGAATTGCTTCATGCCTTCGACAAGAATCGGGTGTCGATCCAAGCGGCGGCGATGAAAGCGTATCGCCGGGGCCGTCAGGGATCCTACGAGCTTGCGGCGAGCGACTTTTGACGTTGCCTAGAGTACTTCCCGTGGGCGGTCAAATTGCGCCGGGGCTGCGTTTATCGAAAATGCCGAGATGCTTTTGCGCGTCGATGGGCATGTCCGGCACGCAGATGAGGCGGCCCATGAAGGTCGTCCAGGGTTTCTCGGCGATCGGCTGAAGGTACGCGAAGTTCCAGAATTGCCGTTCGCTCATCTCGATCTCGGTGACCTCGTTGTCGAGCACCCAGGTGCGCAGCATGGTAAGGCGGCTACGCTCGGGATCACCGAACAGCGTGCCCGGCAAAATCTTTCTCATAAAGAATGTCCTTGTTGTCCTGACGCCGACAGGCCCTTAAATGGGTTGAAGCGTCAGATAACTGCTCGACTGTGCGGACACCGGACGTTGATCCGCGGCGCGATGCCTGGACTATGCCGGCCTGTTCGGCCGCGCGATATTGCACGGCATTCGTAACGTTTCTCTTAGCGTGGCCGTACACGCGCCACTATCGACGTTACTGATCGTCGCCAGCCAGTCGCTTGAAATCGGCGAGTACGGAAGCAATCAGCTTCTGTCTTCGCGGGTCTTGCGACGTGAGCGTCGCGGCAAAGAGATTGAGAAGGTAACGCGCTTTTTCCCCAGCATCGGGCCAGTTTGCCGCAGGCGCTGCGATCAGCTGTGACTCCAATTCATCTTGGCGCAGACGCAGGGCTTTCTCATTGGCCTCGACTTCCGCCAGCGCCCGGCGAATATCCGTCGCCTTTTGAGCCGCCATCCCGCGATGTTGATCGAGCTCGATGGTCTTGTCCGTCATGCGCGCGCGCTGCGTCGCGGTAATGGATAATCCGGCCTCTCATACAAGCCGCGGATTTGATCGCTGTTAAATCGCTCCTCGTCAACTTCCAAGTATGCGCCGTTCAGAAGGTCGGCTGGAAGGTCTTCGATCGCGAAACGGATGGCCTGAGCGGCCTGATCAAACCGCCTGTATCCAAGCGGTTGACGTCTCGGTATCCGTCGTCGTGTCGGAAAGAGTTCGGCAGCGGCATTGTAATCAAATTCGGTCATGGGAACACGATCCTTAAAATACGCGTCAACATGCCCGAATGTGCATCACGCAAGCGAGCCTCGTGAATATAGGTATGAAATGCGGCCATACCAATCTGTTTGGCCGGCTTATTTTGGACGCGTGACAACGCATTCCCGTTTGTATTGTAGACGGCCCGGCCGGCTCCGTGTACGGTAATGGACGGAGCCGTCCTCGACGATTCGGCTTTTGGGTCAAAAGAGCAAATCTGCTTCGGATATTGACCTTAACTTGGCGCGCAGCACAAAAGCCGCCTCCTGTCCAAAACCCCGATCGGCGGCCGCAACGTGCGCAGGCCGGTTACTGCCCTTTTAGCGCCGGATTACGACGGAGAATCAATTGAGCGACAAAGCGCAGCACGATACCGACGCCACCGCGATCGAAAATGATCCTCGCACCCTGGCACAGTATTTCGCCCGCTTTCGCGAACCGAGTCATTGGCGCAGCGTTATTGAAATCCTGATTACCATCGTACCGCTTGTTGTACTTTGGATACTGACGTGGTTCGCACTCGATGTCGGCTATGGGCTATATTTGCTTGTTGCCATTCCCGCGTCGGGTTTCCTCGTGCGGCTGTTCATGATCCAGCACGATTGCGGCCATGGCGCATTCTTCAGGCACCGGCTGGTGAACGATTGGGTCGGACGCGTGATCGGCGTCTTGACGCTGACGCCGTACGATTTCTGGCGGCGGACGCACGCCGCCCACCACGCGACTTCGGGTAATCTTGAACGGCGGGGGATGGGTGACATTGATATGCTGACAGTCGACGAATATCTGGCGCGGTCGCGCTGGGGCCGGATGTGCTATCGGCTTTACCGGCACCCGCTCGTGATGTTCGGCGTAGGTCCTGCTTATCTCTTTCTGTTCCGGCATCGCCTGCCGATCGGACTGATGCGGGCCGGGTGGCAACCCTGGCTCAGTACGATGGCGACGAACCTGGCCATCGGGCTGGTCGCGGCAGTCACGATCTGGGCGGTGGGAATCGTGCCATTCCTGCTCGTGCACCTGCCAATCATGCTGATCGGCGCTTCTCTCGGAGTCTGGCTGTTCTACGTCCAGCACCAGTTCGAAGGCACATTCTGGGCTCACGAAAAAGCATGGAACATGCACGAGGCCGCTCTATACGGCAGTTCGCATTATGACCTTCCGCTCGTGCTTCGTTGGTTCACGGCGAACATCGGCGTCCACCACATTCACCATCTGTGCAGTCGCATACCATTCTATCGGCTTCCACTCGCGCTTCGCCAATATCCGGATCTTGCCAACGTCAGCCGTCTCACATTGGGCCAAAGTCTTTCTTGCGTCCGACTGGTGCTGTGGGACGAGGCGGCGCGCCGGCTTATCAGCTTCCGCGAACTGCGGACTCTCTTGAACAGCGGTCGTTCAGCCTAGGCTTGTAACGGCTCGCAAAGCTCAAGAAGAAATGAGTAACCAGAACGGCTTCGACGCGCCGCCATTGGTTATTTATCCTTGTAAAGGCCGCTTAGAGCACCTAAGTAGTCCGCATCGAGATTTGGGCCGGACAATCGGGCCGTATCGCCTTTGCTTATGCCAGGCGCACGTTCAGACCCTCCAAAATCCGACTAACCGGACATCAAGGCATGCAACAGCGCGTCTTGGGTCCACGTGCACCTCGTTAAGCAAAAGGATATCTCCATGACATCGGGCACCGTAAAATTTTACAACGACCAAAAAGGCTTCGGCTTCATTCAGCCGGATGACGGCAGCAAGGACGTCTTCGTTCACGCGACTGCACTTGAGCGCGCCGGGCTGCGTGGCCTGGCCCAGGGCCAGAAGGTTACTTTCGATACGCAGGAAGATCGTCGCACTGGCAAGATCGCCGTCGGCACTATCGCGATGGCGTAACGGAAAAGATTATTGCTCCATCCGGAGCGATCAAACGGAAACCGCCCCTACCGGGGCGGTTTTTTGTTTGCGGTAATGGGATCGCCGCCGGAAAGATTATCGCGCGCGCGCCGTATCGTCCGGCGGCGGGCTTTCTCTCAACAGCATTCCCCGGCACACCAGCGCTTGCTTTAATTGCCGCATCGCGCTGTCCGCCGTCGCCGAGCTGTTGGCGCGTTCCATGTGCTTGAGCAGCGCTTTCAACGCCGGATCTTTGTCCCTGATGACCCATCTGCGGGCAAATATCTTTGCCTCGTGGAAGCTCGTGATGCGGACGGTTTGGGTCGCTCCGGGGAACCCGGCATCGAAATAATCAACTGCTGACGTGGTCATTACACTCCCCGGCGTTCGACACGATACGATGCGGTGGCCGAACGATGAGTGCAATCGCCATGCGGCAATGATCCCCTGCTATTTGGGGACCATTCGCCTTTATTTTGCCTCGCTGGGGCTATTCCGCGGCATCCAGCAACTGCTCGCGTCCGGCGCGGATCAGCTTTCCGGGCAGCGCGCCGGTGTGCTCGCCGTGCTCGAAGATCGGGGTGCCGGCGACGATCGTCGTCTCGTAGCCATCGACTTTCTGCACGAAGCGTCGGCCATTGGCCGGCATGTCGTGGACAAGTTCCGGCTTCTGCACTTGCAGCCGCTCAAAATCGATCACGTTCACGTCGGCGCGTGATCCCGGCTTGAGCCGGCCGCGGTCGGAGAGGCCAAAGAAATCGGCGGTCTCGCTGGTCTGGCGCTTCACCAGCATTTCCACCGGCAACGTCGGGCCGCGGCTGCGGTCGCGCCCCCAGTGGGTGAGCATGAAGGTCGGCACGCCGGAATCGACGATCGAGGTGCAATGCGCGCCGCCGTCGCTCAGCCCGAGCAGGCATGCCGGGTCGTTGAGCATTTCGAGGATCGGCCCGTGATCGCCGGTCACGTAGTTCACCACCGGGAAGTAGAGGTACTGGCTTTCTTCGAGCATGATGTCGTAGGCCACCTCATCGGGCGGCCGTCCGGTGCGGGCGGCAATATTAGCGATGCTCTTTTCCGGGCCGGGCTCGTAATCGGGCGGATTGCCCATGACATAGAACCGCTCCCACTTATTCGTGACCGCTTGGCGGAATTGCGCAAGTCTCGCCACCTCGGCGTCTGACGGCTTTTCAGCCAGGATCTGCCGTCGCACCTCAGGATCGAGCAGCCGCTTGCGCTGCTCCTCGATCGGCAAGCTTTCGAGCTTCTTGTAGCTCGGTCGCACCGTGAACGGATTGAGCGCGGTGCCAACGCCCATCATCACGCCGATTGGCCGTCCCGCCATCTGCGCGGTAATCGGCAGGCCTTCGGCGCGCGCTTCGTGCACTGCTTTGATGAGACGGCGCCAGCGCTCCGGATCCTCATAGCGATCGGTAAGCAAGAACCAGATCGGCCGGCCGGTCTCCCGGGCAAGCTTGCGCATCCAGCGCAGCTCGAACTCTTCGTCGTCGAAGTCGCTGTTCATGCCGAATGCACCGGTACCGGTGACTCCGAGTGCCGAACCGATACCGAGTAATTCATGATCGTCGGCGTCGCGCGACGCCACAAGTTCGCCGTCCGGCGTCTTGTGTGAATCGGTGCGCGACGTGGTGAAGCCGAATGCACCGGAGCGCAGGGCCTCGATCGTCAGTTTGCGCATCTCGGCGATATCGTCGGCAGTCGCCGGCTCGCGGCGCACGGCGCGGTCACCCATGACATAGACGCGGGTCGGCAGATGGGCGGCCTGCGCGGCAATGTCGATGGCGCGCGGTCTGCGCTCGAGCTCATCCATGAATTGCGGAAAAGTTTCCCATTCCCAGCTCAGCCCCGCCGCGAGCACCGGATTGGGAATCTCCTCGACGCCTTCCATCAAATCCATCAGCGCGCCGCGATGTTCTTTCTTCACGGGCGCGAAGCCGACACCGCAATTGCCGAACATCACCGTGGTAACGCCATGCCAGCACGATGGCACGAGCAATGGATCCCACATCGCTTGGCCGTCGTAATGGGTGTGCACGTCGACCCAGCCGGGCGTCACCATGAGACCCGAAGCATCGATTTCGCGCCTGCCGGGCCCTTGCTTGCCGCCGACGGCGGCAATGCGGCCGCCGGCGATCGCGACATCTCCGGTGAACTGCGCTTTGCCGGTACCGTCGATAATCGTACCGCCGCGAATGACGATGTCGTGCATGGGAGCCGCTCCTGGCTTTGCGACCTGGGTATGAGCAATGAGCCGATGATGCATCCGCGTCAGCAGCGACGCAACGCCTGCTTGGCGGACTTATCGGAAGTTACTTCGCCAAAAGACCGTTGAGGACCAGGTCGAGGTGGGCGTTGAAATAGGCCTTCAGATCGAGCGGCTGGCGGTCGCCGAACATCATCATCCACAGATCGACCAACGCGATCGGCGCGATCACAACCTGCGGGAAATCGACAATTGCGGATTTGCGGATTTCGCCACGATCCATGCCGCGCTGGATCGCCTGCCGCAGCATGTCGAGACAGGGGCGCAGGATTTCCTCGTGATAGCGGTCGGCAAGCTCGGGAAAACGCGGCGCCTCGGCAATAAGCATACGGACCACCTCGCGCCGGCGCTTATCCTCGACGATGTGCTGATACATGAAGCTGAATTGCGCGCGCAAAAGCTCGGCGGTCGAGCCTTCGTGGGTTTCGAACATGTCGTGCACGGTGTCGAGCGTCGTCTTGGTGATCTCGCGCACCATCGAGATGAACAAGTGTTCCTTGTTCTCGAAGTAGACGTAGATCGTGCCCTTGGTGACGCCAGCGCGCTCGGCGATCTGATCGAGCGCCGTGGAGGCATAGCCGTTGCGGGAAAATTCGACGAAGGCGGCTTCCAGAATTTCCTGCGGGCGCTCCGCCTTGCGGCGGCGCCGGGTGTCCGGGCGGGCGTCAAACACTTCCGTCATTGCATCAGGCTAGGCGGCAAACAGCGAAAAAGTCAAGTTATTGACTAACCGGATAGTAAATAACTAGGTTGACCTGTTCCAGGGTGGCACAGTGATTGAGTTTGGTCAGTTCAGTTGGCGCGATGGGTGGGTGGCGCGCGCAGATCGCGGCGCGTTGAAGCCCCGGTCTGCGGCCGCGGTCTTGTCGTTGCTGGCGCTCGCGGCCTGTGCGGTTGGCCCCGATTTCGTGGCGCCGCCGGCGCCACCGGCCGCGGGCTACACGCCGGAAGGCCATCCGGCAGCGACGGCCTCGACCGATGTTGCCGGCGGGGCCGCGCAAAAGTTCGATATCGGGCGCGATATTCCCGGTGAGTGGTGGACGGTGTTTCACTCCAAGGAGCTCGACAGTTTGATCGCCGAAGCCTTGCAAGCCAATCCGAGCCTTCAGGCAGCCCAAGCGGCGCTGTGGCAGGCAAAGGAGAATTTTTACGTCCAGCGCGGCAAGCTCTTGCCAGTGGCCGATGCCAACTCTTCGGCGGAGCGTCAGCAATTCTCACCGGCCGCATTCGGCGGGACCGGTAATCCGTCGATTTTCAATCTGTTTCAGGCTTCAATAAACGTCTCCTATGCGCCCGACGTATTCGGCGGTCAGCGGCGGCAGATCGAGGCGACGCAGGCGCAAGCCGAATATCAGCGCTTCGAACTCGAAGCGACTTATTTGACGTTGACCTCGAACGTCGTGACTGCCGCCGTCCAGGAGGCTTCGCTTCGCGGACAAATCGACGCGACGCTCGACATTATCAAGGCAGAAACCGATCAACTCGGCGTCGTCCACAATCAATTCGATGTCGGCGCCGCCACGCGCGCCGACGTGCTGACGCAGCAATCGGAAGTGGCAACCGCGCAGGCGACGCTGCCTCCGTTGCAAAAGCAATTAGAACAGCAACACCACGTACTGTTGGCGTTGATTGGTCATTTTCCGAACGATGGCCGGCGAGATCGTTTCAGCCTCGCCTCGCTGCGGTTGCCGACGAATTTGCCGGTAAGCCTGCCGTCACAGCTCGTAGAGCAACGCCCGGACGTGCGCGCCGCTGAAGCGCAGTTGCATCAGGCCAGCGCCCAGATCGGCGTCGCCATCGCCAACCGGCTGCCGCAGTTCAATCTTAGCGGCGCCTACGGTACTGCCGCGCTGACGACGGCAAGCATGTTCGCTCCGAGCACGATTGTATGGAGCATCGCGGCCAGCGGGACGCAGCCTATTTTCCACGGCTTCCAGTTATTGCACCAGCAGCGCGCTGCCGAAGCGAATTACGACGCAGTGCAGGCGCAGTACAGGAACACAGTCCTCGCGGCATTCCAGAATGTCGCCGATGCGTTGCGCGCGTTGCAACTCGACGCCGCCACGCTTCGCGCCCAACGCGCCGCGTTGCGTGCGGCCTCCGACACGCTCGATCTCTCGCGCGGCCAGTACAAGCTCGGGGCCATCACCTATGTCATCCTTCTCAATGCCCAACAAAGCTATGCGCAGGCGCGGCTCGCCGTGGTGCAGGCGCAGGCCACGCGCTACGCCGACACCGCAGCCCTGTTCCAGGCGCTCGGCGGCGGCTGGTGGAATCGTATCGACGTGGCGCCAAATCCGTACAGCCCGGACGACAGCGATGACCATGTCGCCGCGCCCGACACTGTCCCCGGCACCCGCGCCGCAACGGAGCCCACGCAATGAAACTGCGCATGGTGATCATGCTCGTGGCGGTCGCCATCGTGTTCGGTGGGATCTTCGGATTCCAGGCATTCAAGGCCGTGATGATCAAGAAATTCATGAGTTCGATGGCGCAACCGCCACAGACTGTCACCGATACCAAGGCCGGCTACGGCGAATGGCAGCCGAATATCGAGGCCGTCGGCAGTCTGCGCGCAGTGAAGGGTACCGATTTGTCGGTTGAGGTTTCCGGCGTCGTCGATTCGATCTCATTCGATTCTGGCGATGATGTCGAGCAGGGCGCAGTGCTGCTGAAGTTGCGATCCGACGACGATACGGCCAAACTCGAATCGCTCCAGGCCACGGCGGCTTTGAACGAGATCACCTACGAACGCGATCAGAAACAGTTCAAGATCCAGGCCGTCAGCCAGGCGACGATCGACGCTGATGCCGCCAACGTGAAGAACGCCAACGCGCAAGTCGCGCAGCAGCAGGCTATTCTCGACAAAAAGACATTACGCGCGCCATTTGCCGGTCACCTCGGCATCCGTGCGGTGGACCTCGGCCAGTATCTTGGCGCCGGAACGGCAATCGTCACACTCCAGGCGCTCGACCCGATCTTCGTCGACTTCTTCCTGCCGCAACAGTCGATCGCTCAAGTGCGGCTCGGCCAATCGGTCGCGCTCAAGATTGATGCGTACAAGGACCAGACTTTTGCCGGGGAAATTTCGGCGATCAATCCAAAGATCGACGCCTCGAGCCGCAACGTCCAGGTCCGCGCGACGCTCAAAAACGCTGATCACAAGCTCATTCCCGGCATGTACGCAACGATCGACATCGCCTCGGGCGCGCCGCAGAACTACATCACTCTGCCGCAGACCGCGATCACTTTCAGTCCTTACGGCGACACCGTCTATGTCGTCGACGAGAAAGGCAAGGACACCGCGGGCAAGCCGCAATTGATCGCGCGGCAAAGTTTTGTGACGACGGGCGCGACGCGCGGCGACCAGATAGCCGTGCTCAAGGGCGTCAGTGAGGGCGATTCGGTCGTCACGTCCGGCCAGATCAAGCTGCATAATGGTTCAACGGTACTGATCGACAATTCGATCCAGCCGACGGCGGACGCGTCGCCCGCTGTTCCCAACGATCGCTAGGCAGGGCGATGCGCTTCACAGATATCTTCATCCGCAGGCCGGTGCTCGCCTCGGTCGTCAGCCTTTTGATTTTTGTGCTCGGGTTGCGCGCCTACGCGGTGCTGCCGATTCTGCAATATCCCCGTACCGAAAACGCGATCGTCACTGTCACCACGATTTATTACGGCGCCGATCCCGATGTGGTGGCGGGCTTCATCACTACGCCGCTGGAAAACGCCATCGCGCAAGCCAATGGCATCGATTACATGAATTCCGTGAGCCAGAGCGGCGTGAGCACGATCACGGTCACGTTGCGGCTCAACTACGATGCCGACAAGGCGCTGACCGAAATCAACACCAAAATTGCCTCGGTGCTTAACCAGCTGCCCGCCGGCACGTTGCAACCGAATCTGGTGGTGAAAATCGGCCAGAGTATCGACGCCATGTATATCGGCTTCAACAGCGACACGCTGGCGCCGAACCAGATCACCGATTACCTCACGCGCGTCGTGCAGCCCAAGCTCCAGGCAGTGCCGGGCGTGCAGACTGCGGAACTGCTCGGGCAGAAAGTTTTCGCGCTGCGCGCTTGGCTCGATCCGCAAAAACTTGCCGCGTTCGGGCTCACGGCGACCGATGTCAGTCAGGCCATGGCGGCCAACGACTATATTTCCGGCGTCGGCACGACCAAAGGGCAGATGGTGCAGGTCAACTTGACCGCATCGACCAGCCTGCACTCGGCCGCCGAGTTCCGCGAGCTCGTAATTAGGCAGAGCGGCGGCGCTATCGTGCGGCTCAAGGATGTCGCCAACGTTACGCTCGGCGCCGAGGATTACGAATCCGAAGTCGGTTTCGATGGCAAGCAGGCGGTCTATGTCGGCATCCAGGTTGCGCCGACGGCCAACCTGCTTGACGTTATCCAGGGCGTCCACGAAGTCTTCCCGGGCATCCAGGCGCTGCTGCCCCATGGCCTCAATGGCGAGATCATCTACGATTCCACCGAATTCGTGCACAGCGCCATCAATGAGGTGATACGCAGCCTCGCCGAAGCCTTGGCGATCGTCACCGTGGTGGTGTTTCTGTTTCTGGGCTCGATACGCTCGTCGATCATACCGACCGTCGCCATTCCGCTGTCTCTGGTCGGCACGCTGATCGTTCTCCTGGCACTCGGCTATTCGATCAATCTGCTCACGCTGTTGGCGCTGGTGCTCGGCATCGGCCTCGTCGTCGACGACGCCATTATCGTAGTCGAGAACGTCAACCGTCATCTGGAAGAGGGCATGGCGCCGACGGGCGCGGCCATGGCGGCGGCGCGCGAACTCGGTGGCCCGATTATTGCCATGACAGTGGTGCTGGCCGCGGTTTACGTGCCGATCGGCTTCCAGAGCGGGTTAACCGGCGCGTTGTTTGCAGAATTTGCGTTCGCCCTGGTTGGCGCCGTCACGGTATCAGGCATCGTCGCACTCACGCTATCGCCGATGCTGTGTTCGCGCCTGCTCAAGGCGCCAGATCCCGAGCACGGCGGCTGGGAGGCGCGGCTGACGGATTTTATCGACCGCCAGTTCTACCGGCTGCGCGACGGGTACGAACGCTGGCTGCATTCCAGCTTGAACACTTTGCCGGTCACGCTGGTGTTCGCCGCGATCGTGCTGGCCAGCATCTATTTTCTGTTCAGCAGCGCCAAGACAGAGCTGGCGCCGACAGAGGACCAGGGCATCATCATTACCCAATCGATCGCCGCGCCGAACTCCACTCTGCAGCAGCGCCAGCTCTATTCGCGCCAAGTGTACCAGATATTCGCGCATCATCCGGAAACCGAGCATGTCTTCCAACTTGATGTGCCCGGCCAATCGCTGGCCGGCATGGTGTTCAAGCCTTGGGACCAGCGAGCGCAGACGACCAATACGGTTCAGCCGGTTTTGCAACAGGAACTGGGCAAGATTGCCGGTGTTCGCGTCGCGGCGTTCCAGCCGCCGGCGCTTCCCGGCAGCTTCGGCCTGCCGGTCCAGTTCGTGATCGTCACCACCGATCCGTTCGCGCGTCTGAACGACGTCGCCCAGCAATTCTTGCAGCAGGCAGTGCAAAGCGGGATGTTCATCTTCCTCGATTGCGACCTGAAGTTCGATAATCCGCAATCCGACGTGACGATCGATCGCGACAAGACCGCACAGCTTGGCCTCAAGATGAGCGACGTTGGCGGGTCGCTTTCGGCGCTGCTCGGCGGCGGCTATGTCAACTACTTCAGCATGAGCGGACGCTCCTACAAGGTAATCCCGCAGGTGGCGCAACGCTTCCGGCTCAATCCGCAGCAGTTGCTCGACTATTACATCAAGACCTCCGACGGATCGCTGGTGCCGCTGTCGACGATCGCCACGGTCTCGACCAGGACCGTGCCGGAATTGCTCAATCACTTCCAGCAGCTCAACAGCGCGACCATACAGGGCGTCGCCATGCCGGGCGTCGCGCAGGGCGATGCGCTCGGCTTCCTGCAAAACCTCGCCGCGCGCACGCTGCCGGAAGGGTATTCGATCGACTACGCCGGATTGAGCAGGCAGTATATTCAGGAGTTGAGCGGCTTCATCACGACGTTTGGCTTCGCTTTGATCATTATCTTCCTGGCGCTCGCCGCATTGTTCGAGAGCTTCCGCGATCCCGTCATCATCCTGGTATCGGTGCCGATGTCGATCGCCGGAGCGCTGATTTTCGTGAGCCTCGGCTTCGGCGGCATGTCGCTCAATATCTACACCGAGGTCGGGCTGGTCACGCTGATGGGCCTGATCAGCAAGCACGGCATCCTGATTGTGCAATTCGCCAACGATCTGCAGGTCGCGGGCCGATCGAAGCGGGAAGCAATCGAGCAAGCTGCCGGCATCCGGTTGCGCCCGATCCTGATGACGACAGCGGCGATGGTGCTCGGCGTCATTCCGCTGGTCACGGCGACTGGCGCCGGCGCCGTGTCGCGATTTCAGATGGGCGTCGTGATCGCTTCAGGCCTTTCAATCGGGACGCTCTTCACGTTGTTTGTTGTTCCTGCGGTTTATCTGATCTTTGCCGCGGATCACCATCTAACCGTGGCGGTTGCCGGCGACGCTGCGGCGCCGGAACTGCACACGGTCGGCACCTGATGCAGACATATCTGTTTGCTCTGAGCCGGCACACGCGAAACCTGCCTGCAGCGCATTTTTTCCGCGCGATTCTACACGCTGGAGTGGCATGCGTGGCATTTAACGCCGAAACAAATAACGAATTTTGCATGGCAATAGAGTTCCCCGATATCCTTTGGTAACTTCTTTTTTGGCGATGCTGCGCTATTCCGTCGCGACTTGCCGATTCTGCGCGTCCATTAAGACCGTGGCAGTGATGTCGGTATTAGAAAACTCCCGGCTCAAGTGCGCCAGGAGCTTATCGTGACAAATCGCGTGTTGAAATTCCTGCGGGACGAGTTGGGGGCAACCGCCATCGAGTATGGACTGATCGCCGCCGGCATCGCGGTGGTCATCATCACCGCCGTCAAGGGTGTCGGTACCAAACTCAATACGACGTTCACGTCGGTATCGTCTGCGCTCAAATAACCGCGACGATCCTCATCCGTGGGTTTGCGTCCTCGCTGCTGACCGCGTAACGACGCCAGCACAGCGCTGCGTGCTGGGTCTGAATTATCGATGGCTTGGACGGGCCGAGACGCAGCTTCCTCCCGGTGCTATGAAATCGGCATTCCAACCGAATCCGAGGCATCGCACGCAATGGAAGACTGGAGCGCTCAGCAATATCTCAAATTCGAGGATGAACGCACCCGCCCGCCGCGCGATCTGCTGGCGCAGGTGCCGCTGCAGCGGCCCAAACTCGTGGTCGACATCGGCTGCGGACCGGGAAATTCGACCGAGCTTTTGGTCGAGCGATACCCGGAGGCTAAAATCGTCGGCCTCGACTCCTCTCCCGACATGCTCAACAAGGCACGCGAGCGGCTGCCGAAGTGCGAATTCGTCCAGGCGGACATCGCGACCTGGACGCCGGCGCCGCACACTGACCTCTTGTTCGCCAACGCCGTTATGCAATGGCTGCCGGATCACACCGGCATCCTGCGCCGCCTGCTCGAAGCGCTGCCGAAGGGCGGCGTGCTGGCGGTGCAGATGCCCGACAATACCCGGGAGCCCGCGCTGGTGTTCCAGCGCGAAGTCGGGGAGGAAGGTCCGTGGGCTGACGACCCGGAGATCAAAGACGCGGCGCGCGACGACCTGCCGCCGCCCGAAGTCTATTACGATCTGCTCAAGTCGACTTGCTCGCGCATCGACATCTGGCACAGCGTCTATAATCACGTGATGGCGAGCCCGCAGGCGATCACCGAATGGTTCAAAGGCTCCTCGTTACAGCCGTTTCTGTCGCCGCTCGACGCCAAGGCGCGCGAAATGTTTCTCGCTGCTTACACCAAGAAAATCGTCGGTGCCTATAAGCCGCGGTTCGACGGAAAAGTCCTGTTACGATTTCCAAGGCTGTTCATCGTGGCGGTCCGATGAAATTGGTGGGGGCGCTGCTGTGCGTGGCACTGGTTTTCGCCGTCCACATTGACGCGGCGCGCGCCGACGCGGCGTTTCAGGTATGGCTGCAATCGCTGTGGCCGCAGGCGCAACAGCTCGGCGTTTCGCGTGCGACATTCGATGTTGCGACGCGCGGGCTTGAGCCCGACCTGTCATTGCCGGAACTGGTTCTGCCCGGCCGGCCGGAAAAACCGTCCGGTGCGCAACCCGAATTCGTCCTGACGCCAGCCGACTACATCAAGGAACCCGCAATCGAGCAGCTTGCGGTGCAAGGCCGCAAACTTGCCGCGCAGTACCGCGACGTGTTGGCTGCGGTCGAGCGGCAATTTGGCGTTCCCGGCAATATCGTGTTGGCGATATTTGGCCGTGAAACCGACTATGGACGCTCAGTCGACAAGCGTAGTGCTATTCGTGTGTTGGCGACGCAGGCTTATCTCGGCAAACGCAAGGAGAAATTCACCGAGGAATTCCTCGATGCGCTGAAAATCATCGACGACAAGCAGATATCGCTAGCCGATATGAAGAGCTCCTGGGCGGGCGCGATGGGGCTGACGCAATTTCTGCCGTCGGATTACTTCAAATATGCGGTCGATTTTGACGGCGACGGCCGGGCCGATATCTGGAATTCGGTGCCGGACGCGCTGGCTTCGACGGCCAAGCAGCTTGTCGGTGAAGGCTGGCAGCGCGGCCTGACCTGGGCTTATGAGGTGCATCCGCCGGCCGACGTGGATTGCACCATGGGTATTCCGGACAACAAGGCTCCGATCAGCGAATGGCTCAAGCGCGGCTACGTGCCGGCCTATGGCAAGAAGGTGCCGCCGGAGGATCGCGCGACCGATGCTTCGCTGTTGCAGCCTGCCGGGCTTTATGGCCCGTCGTTCCTGGCGACAGCCAACTACTTCGCCATCAAGGAATACAATTTCTCCGATCTCTACGTGCTGTTTGTCGGCCATCTGGCTGATCGGATCGCCGATCCACGGCCTTTTGAAACGCCGTGGAGCAAGGTCGCGCAATTACCAACCGGCGACCTCGATCGCATGCAGGAGATTTTGACCGAGAGGGGCTACTACCACGACAAGATCGACGGCAAGGCCGGGATGCTGACGCGCGCCGCGCTTGGTGACTATCAAAAACGTAACGGGTTGAAGGTTGACTGCTGGCCCACGGCCGCAGTCCTCGCCCATATGCAAGCCGCGCGGAAGAATTGACGAGCGGCAATTGACGAAGCTCCTGTGCCGTTTTCACAATGGCGCTGGAGCCAAGCCATGCAAATCACTGCCGCGGTGGTCCGCGAAAAGTCCGGACCATTTATTATCGACACCTTTGAGCTTTGTGAGCCCCGTCCGGACGAAGTGGTCGTCCGCGTCGTCGCCAGCGGCATGTGTCAGACCGATCAGCATGGTCGCGACGGCTATTTTCTGAGTCCTTATCCGGCGGTTTACGGTCATGAGGGTGCCGGTGTGATCCACGCGGTTGGCAGCGCGGTTCGCGCACTTGCGCCGGGCGACCACGTCGTCATGTCTTATCCATGGTGCGGGGCCTGTGCGAATTGCAGGCAGCGGCGGATGAATTATTGTTTGAACAGCCGCAGCCTGAAATCGAATGGGACGCGCGCTGACGGCTCGACGCTGTTGGCGAAAAACGGTGCGCCGGTTTACAGCGCGTATTTTCAGCAATCGTCGCTCTCGACGTATGCCATCACCCAGGAGCGTTATGCCGTAAAGGTGCGCCGGGACGCGCCGCTCGAACTGCTGGCGCCGCTCGCGTGCAGCGGCCAGACCGGTGCGGGCGCGGTGCTCAACGCGCTGAAGCCGGGCGCCGGTGAAAGCCTCGTCGTGTTCGGCGTCGGCGCGGTGGGATTGTCCGCACTGGTGGCCGCGAAGATCGCGGGCTGCGATCCGATTATTGCCGTCGATATTCACGATCACAGGCTGGCGCTGGCCCGCGAGCTTGGCGCAACGCATGTCATCAATCACAAAGCTCTGCGGCGATGTCGTTGCCGAGATTCGCAAGCTCACCGGCGGCGGCGCACGCTACACTGTTGAGGCGTCGGCGGAGCCGAAAGTTCTGCGCGAAGCTATTGACTGCCTGATCATGGCGGGAACCTGCGCGCTTCTCGGCAGCGCACGGCGCGGCACCGACGCATCGTTCGAAATGCCATTTCTTCAGCAGGGCCGTTCGGTCCGCGGCGTCGTGCAGGGCGACAGTATCCCGCAGGAATTCATCCCGCGGCTAGTCGATCTGATCGTGGAAAAGAAATTTCCGATCGAGAAAATGATCACGTTCTACGAACTTGCGGACATCAACCGGGCGGCGGAAGAATCCAACAGCGGGAAAACGATCAAGCCCGTCATCAGAATGCCGGCCTGATTGACCGGTCAGTCGTCGCCGGGGACCGCATCAGGCCGTTTGCTGTCTTCGTCGGCGTAGCCGAGAATATGGCGAATTTTGCTGCCGAGCGCGCCGGTGATGCCGGGATCGCCGTGCTTGGCCGCGTATTGCGCCCGCGCCCGCTCGAAGGCGACTTCACCCGAGATCGCAGCCGGCTCGCAAATGTGGCGGCTGTTGTAGTGGCGCATCAGGTCGACGTGAATGTGATTGTAATGATAGACGTTGGCGCCCGGTGCCAGCACGGTGGTGAATTCATCGCACGCGGCCGACTGCACATCGTGCAGAAATCCCTGCTCCTCCGGCGCGCCATGCCAGCCATATTGCACCGAGACCTTGTGTCCGTCGGCCAGCGTGAACTCGGCAATGTCGAGCGCATTGCCGAAGGCGTGCTCGGAAATGTGCGCATTCGGATTGCCGTTCATGCCGCGGCAGGAATAAGCGGAGATTTGTTTGATCTCGACGACGGGCTGGCGAAACCAGTGTTCGGCCGCCGGCTGCACGGCGGCGCTGATCCATTGATCGAGCGCGGAGACGATGGGGCAGGCGAGCGTCGCCGGCGGCTTCACTTCGACCGGGCCGGCCGAGGTCGTCACCAGCGGATCGCGCGGCGGACCCAACGGTGGCAGCGGCGGGGGCTCGCTCGCATCGACGGGAGGAGCTGGCGGACCTGGCGCATAATTCGGCGGATAGGACGGCGCGCCAGGGGGTGCGTCGACGTCCTGCTCGACAGGCTCGCGGATACCGGGCGCACGAATTGACAGCGGTGCGCCGAGTTGTGGAGCATCATACTGCGGCTGGCCGTATTGTGGCGGAGTTCTGCGTCGCGACGGGCGGGGGCGAGTAGGTTTGGGGCGGCGGTGACGAATAGGTTTGCGGTGGCGGCGCGCCATAGGGGGAAGTTGTGGTTTGCGGCGTCGGAAGCGGGCTCGCCTGAATCGCGCTGGGTTGGGCGATCGGCCAATGCTGCGGCATCGTGCCATTTGGCGGTGCGGTGTTTGGGATCGAGCCCGGCGGGATCAGGGACTTGTCGCTGTAACCGAGCGGCCCGTTGTCGCCGAGCGCGGAGACACGCAGCGGATAGGAGATGCCGCACGCGCCCGGGCCGTCGATCGACGAGATGCGCGCTCGTGCCGGTGATTCCTTCACCGCGCCCGAATTCAGGCAAGCAAGCTCGCCGTCGCGCCGCCATGGCTCGCGCTCGGCCATCATGTAGTGACTACAGCCGGCGAGAGCGAGCAGCGCGACGAGGACAGCGGAGCTGAAGAGGGACCAGCGCACACCACGCGTCATGTGCGCAGAATGCGAGTAATTCCTTTAAGGACTGTTCAATGATGTTTGGCGCGACGGAGCGTGAAGGCGGCGTTAACCATGCCGCTTGATCCCGGCGCTCGTTTCAGGCCACATCGCCGAAGAACTGGGGCCGGAATCATTGATCGCTTTTCCGCACATTCGCGCCATGACGCTCGTTGCCGGCATGATCGAGCGTAGATGATGCTCTCGGCACTTGACCTCGCGCGCCGCCTCGAAGCCGGCGAACTCACCCCGCGCGCTGTCATGGAGATGTGCGCCGAGGCCATCGCGGCACGCGAGAAAAATGTTCGCGCCTTCGTCGTGCTCGACCTCGACGCGGCGCGGCGCGAGGCAGAAGATCCACGGCTCGCCTCGCTGCCGCTGCGCGGGCTGCCGGTCGCGTTCAAGGACATTTTTGATACGTTCGATCTGCCGACGCAATACGGCTCGCCGATTTATGCGGGCAACCGGCCGCGAGCCGATGCGACGGCGGTTGCGTTGACCCGCCGCGCTGGCGGTATCGTCATTGGCAAGACAGTGACCACGGAGTTTGCATCGCTAGTGCCGTCGGTCACGCGCAATCCTCACAATCTGGAATATACGCCGGGCGGTTCGTCGTCGGGTTCGTGCGCCGCGGTCGCCGCCGGAATGGTGCCGGTTGCTTTCGGCACCCAGACCGCTGGCTCGGTGATCCGGCCCGCGGCATTTTGTGGCGTCGCAGGCTTCAAGCCGTCGTACCGATTGATCCCGTTGGTCGGGGTCAAGGATGTCTCATGGCATCTCGACACTGGCGGCGTATTCGGCGCTGGCGTGGCAGATGTTGCGTTCGTGGCCGCGGTCGTCACCGGGCGCGATCTCCGCGTCGATCGGGCGACACCGTCGGCGCCACGCATTGCGCTCGTCCGCACCCAGCTCTGGAATGAAGCGAGTGCGGCGATGCAAGGCGCGATCGAGACGGCTGCGCGGAGTGCGGCAACAGCCGGCGCAAAGGTCAGCGAGGTGAAGTTGCCGCCGCTTCTGGAGCAGGCTTACGCCGCGCAGTACGTCATTCAGGACTACGAGAGCGTTCACGCGCTCGCTTTCGAATACGACCGGCACCGTGACCAGATCGATCCGAGGTTGCGCGACGCACTCGACAAGGGTGCCAAGATCTCAGCCGACGACTACGATGCAGCACGCCGCACTGCGAGTCGCGGGCGGCGGGTACTTGCTGACACGATGTCCGACTACGACGTCATCCTCACGCCGTCGGCGCCGAGCGTGGCGCCGCACGGTTTCGTCACGACCGGCAATGCAATGTTCAACCGGCTATGGACGCTGATGGGGGCACCCTGCATCAACGTGCCGGGATTGAGTGATGGCGGATTGCCGCTCGGCGTACAAATCGTCGGCCGCTTCGGTCGCGACCGCGCCGCGCTTGAAGCGGCTTTGTTTGTGGAGCGCGCTATCGCTCGCTAAACTTCGCGATTGTCGAACATGAAGATATCGACGCCGCCGGTGGCAAAAACTTGAACATCGGCGACTGCGGCTTGCCCTTCGGCGCTGGCAAATGCCTTTTGAATCGCCGCCACATCGTCGAAGTGCAGAGTGGCGATGAGGTGATACGCCGACGGTCCTGCGGGAGTTCCGATACTACCATTGCTGACTTCGTATTTTCGCACGCCCGGAATTGTCTTCGCCAGCGGGATATGCTTGTCGGCATAATACTTGTCGAACGCGGCCGCATCGCGCGGTGTTTTATACATCACCAAGAGCCGGGCCATTGGATCTCCTCCGCTTATTTTCTGTAATTAAACGTGAGAAAGCTCGCGCAGTTCCCCGATTTGACCGCTACTCGGCCGCGCGGCGCGCCTGTGCGAGTGGGTCGTAATTGAGGATTGGCGCCAACCAGCGTTCCATCTCGGCAAAGCTCATGTCCTTGCGCCTGGCGTAATCCTCGACCTGGTCGCGCTCTATCTTGCCGACGCCAAAAAAATAACTTTCAGGGTGGCTGAAATAGAGACCGCACACCGAGGCGCCGGGCCACATGGCGAAGCTCTCGGTAAGCTTTACGCCGATGCTGTTCTCGCCATCGAGCAGCGCGAATAGCGTGCCCTTTTCGGTGTGGTCGGGCTGCGCAGGATAACCGGGCGCGGGACGGATGCCGCGGTATTTTTCCGCGATCAGCTCGCCGGGACTGAGGGCCTCATCGGCGGCGTAGCCCCAGAATTCCTTGCGCACGCGCTGATGCATGTGCTCGGCGGCGGCTTCGGCGAGGCGGTCGGCGAGTGCCTTGGCCAGGATCGCTGAGTAATCGTCGTTGGCGTGCTTGAAACGGTCGACCACGGCCTGTTCGCCGGTGCCCGCGGTCACCGCGAACGCGCCGATGTAATCAGCAAGGCCGCTTGCGCGCGGCGCGACGAAGTCGGCGAGCGCCACATTGGCGCGGCCCTCGCGGCGGGCAAGCTGTTGGCGCAGCGTATGAAGCGTCGCGATCGGATGCACACGGGCTTCGTCGGCGAATACTAGAATATCGTCGCCTTCGCTGTTTGCCGGCCACAGTCCAATCACGGCGCTGGCGCGGAACCAACGCTCCGCGACGATCTGTTTGAGCATCTCCTTCGCGTCGGCAAACAGGCTGCGCGCTGCTGCGCCGACCGTGGCGTCGTCGAGGATCGCCGGATATTTTCCAGTCAGTTCCCAAGTGGCAAAGAATGGCGTCCAGTCGATGTGATCGATCAGCACTGCGATCGGCAAATCCGCGATCCTGCGGATGCCGGCAAGCCGCGGCTTCGGTGGCACATAAATGCCGGACCAATTGAGCTTGAGTGCGTTGGTGCGCGCGTCGGATAATGACAGACGCTGCTTGGCTTCTTCGCTGCGCGCATGCGCGGCGGCGATGCGGGCGTACTCGGCACGCGTGTCATTGACATAGCGTTCGCGCTTATCGCGCGACAGCAGCGATGAGACGACACCCACGGCGCGGCTTGCGTCATTGACATAGACCGTCTGACCGCGCCGGTAATTCGGATGGATCTTGACTGCGGTGTGGACGCGGCTTGTGGTCGCGCCGCCGATCAAAAGCGGCACATCGAAGCCCTGGCGCTCCATCTCCGCGGCGACATGGCACATCTCGTCGAGCGACGGGGTGATGAGGCCAGACAGGCCGACAATGTCGGCTCGCTCCTCGATCGCGGCTTTCAGGATCTTATCTGCCGGCGCCATGACGCCGAGATCGACGACGTCGTAATTGTTGCACTGGAGCACGACGCCGACGATGTTCTTGCCGATGTCGTGGACGTCGCCCTTGACCGTGGCGAGCACGATCTTGCCGTTGGAGGAGGCATGTCCGCGGCCGTCCTTGTCCTGTTCCATATAGGGCATCAGGTAAGCAACGGCCTGTTTCATCACGCGGGCCGATTTCACCACCTGCGGCAGGAACATCCGGCCCGAGCCGAACAGGTCGCCGACAACATTCATGCCGTCCATCAGCGGGCCTTCGATCACCGCGAGCGGGCGTGGCGCATTGTGCCGAGCCTCCTCGACGTCGGTCTCGATGAAATCGGTAATGCCGTGGACGAGCGCGTGCGTCAGCCGCTTTTCGACGGGCATTTCGCGCCACGATAGATCGGCTTCTTTCTTCTCCATGGCATGGCCGCGATGGTGCTCGGCGAGGGCGAGCAGCCGTTCGGCGGCATCCGCGCGGCGATTGAGCACGACGTCCTCGGACGCTTCGCGCAGTTCGGCATTGAGATCGTCGTAGACCGCCATCTGCCCGGCGTTGACGATCCCCATGTCCATGCCTGCGGCGATGGCGTGATAGAGAAACACCGAATGCATCGCCTCGCGCACCGGCTCGTTGCCCCGGAATGAGAACGACAGGTTCGAGACGCCGCCCGACACGTGCGCATGAGGCAGGTTCTGCCTGATCCAGCGCGCGGCCTCGATAAAGTCGACGCCGTAGCCGTTATGCTCATCCATGCCAGTCGCGATGGCGAACACGTTCGGATCGATAATAATGTCCTGTGGCGGAAAGCCGATGCGATCCACCAGGATGTCGTAGGCGCGCTTGGCAATCGACGTCTTGCGGGCGAGCGTATCGGCCTGGCCGGATTCGTCGAACGCCATGACGACGACGGCTGCGCCATAGCGGCGTACCAGACCGGCGTGATGGATGAACGCTTCTTCGCCCTCCTTGAGCGAGATCGAATTCACCACGGCTTTGCCCTGCACACATTTCAGCCCGGCCTCGATAACGGAGAACTTCGAGGAATCGATCATGATCGGCACGCGCGCGATGTCCGGCTCCGCCGCGATCAGGTTTAGGAACGTGGTCATGGCTTTCTCGGAATCGAGCAGGCCTTCGTCCATATTGACGTCGATGATCTGCGCGCCGTTCTCGACCTGGTCGCGCGCCACGGCGAGCGCGGCGGAATAGTCGCCGGCGGTGATCAGTTTGCGAAAACGCGCCGAGCCGGTGACGTTGGTGCGCTCGCCGATATTCACGAACGGAATTTCAGGCGTCAATGTGAAAGGCTCGAGGCCGGAGAGCCGCAGCCGCGGCGCGATATCCGGAATAGGGCGCGGTTTCTTGCCGGCGACGGCCCTGGCGATGGCGCGGATGTGATCCGGCGTCGTGCCGCAGCAGCCGCCAGCGATATTGACGAGGCCGGACTCGGCGAACTCGCCGAGCAACGCCGCCATAGCGTCCGGGCCTTCGTCGTAATGGCCGAACTCGTTGGGCAAGCCGGCATTGGGGTAGGCGCAGATCAGTGTGTCGGCGACGCGGCCAAGCTCGGCAATGTGAGCGCGCATTTCCTTGGCGCCGAGCGCGCAGTTGAACCCGACCGACAGCGGTGCGGCGTGCGCCACAGAATTCCAGAACGCCTCAGGCGTTTGCCCGGACAGCAAGCGGCCGGAACGGTCTGTGATGGTGCCGGAGATCATCACCGGAATCGCGATGCCGCGTGCGTCGAGTTCCTCGGCGATGGCGAAAATTGCCGCCTTGGCGTTAAGCGTGTCGAAAATGGTCTCGATCAACAGCGCGTCGACGCCGCCGTCGAGCAGCCCGCGCACCTGCTCCGTATAGGCGATGCGCAGCTCATCGAAGGTGACGGAGCGGAAGCTGGGATTGAGAACATCGGGCGATATCGAAGCGGTGCGGTTGGTCGGGCCGATGGCACCGGCGACGAACCGCTGCCGGCCGTCTTCGTCCTGGGCAAGCCGCGCTGCGTCGCACGCCAATCGGGCGCCTTCGAGGTTCAACTCGTAGGCAATCTCCGCCATGCCGTAATCGGCTTGTGCGATGCGTGTCGAGGAGAACGTATTGGTCGACACGATGTCAGCGCCAGCGCGGAAATAGGCGAGGTGGATCGCGCGGATGGCGTCCGGCCGGGTGAGTACGAGCAGATCGTTGTTGCCGAGCACCTCGCGGTTCCAGGCATCGAAACGCGCGCCGCGAAAGCCTTCCTCGTCGAGGCGAAGCGCCTGGATCATCGTGCCCATGGCGCCGTCGAGCACCAGAATGCGCTCAGCGGCGAGCTGCCGTAGCGCTGTTTCGGCCGGGGACTTGGAAACGGAACTAAACATGGTTCATACGCGCTCCGTCTGACTCGCGGCGAGAGGGAGTCGGATGCCGTGTTTCCCGTCCGGCCTAAGTCCGAGCAGGTGGCAGATCGCGTAGACGAGATCGGCTCGGTTCATGGTGTAGAAGTGAAAGTCGGTCACGCCGTGATCGACGAGGTCGAGTACCTGTTCGGCGGCGACGGCAGCGGCGATCAGCTTGCGGGTCGCGGCATCATCGTCGAGACCGTCGAAACGTTCGGCGAGCCAATTCGGCACCGAAGCGCCGCAGCGTGCGGCGAAAGCGCGGGTCGTCTTGAAGTTTTGCACCGGGAGGATTCCAGGCACGATCGGAATCTGAATTCCGCTCGCGCGCACGCGGTCGAGGTAGCGAAAGTAAAGGCTGTTCTCGAAGAAAAACTGGGTGATCGCACGGCTGGCGCCGGCGTCGACCTTGGCCTTGAGCATATCGATGTCGGCTTCGACCGAAACGCTGTCGGGATGCTTCTCCGGATAAGCCGAGACGGATACCTCGACGTCGGCAATGCGCTTGATGCCGGCTACGAGATCGGCGGCGTTACGGTAGCCGCCGGGATGCGGTGCGTAGCGCTCGCCGGCGCCGCCGGTTAAATCGCCGCGTAGCGCGACGATATGGCGAACGCCCGCCTGCATATAGGCGCCGATCACCGCGTCGACATCGGTAGAAGTCGCGGCGACGCAGGTCAGATGCGCCGCCGGGGTCAGCCTGGTTTCGGCGAGAATGCGCTTGACTGTGGCGTGCGTGCGTTCGCGGGTGGAGCCGCCGGCGCCGTAGGTGACCGAGACGAAGTTCGGCTTCAACGGCGCAAGGCGATTGACCGCCTCCCACAGCGTTTGTTCCATTTCCGTGGTTTTGGGCGGAAAAAACTCGAACGAGACACCGATGCGGCGCGACGCACCATTCTCCACGAAACGGCTGGCCCGCGGCGCGCTCATCACGCCACCTCGCGCGTCTTCGGTGCTGCGAGCAGGATGCGAGGATCGCGCGCGAGCCAGAGCGAGACCGCGATCTTACCCTGTGGGCCGGGCGGCAACGTCTGCTGCCGCACAATGTCGAGGCCGGCGCCTTCGAGCCACTGCGACACGGTATCGGCGGCAAAACCGAGCCGCAGATGGGCGTGCTCCTCGCGCAGAAATTCTAGATCGTGCGGCGCGAAGTCGACGACGAGGAGCCGACCGCCGGGCCGCAGCACGCGCACCGCTTCACGGATGGCGCGTGAGGCGTCGTCGAGAAAATGCAGCACCTGATGAATGATGATGACGTCGAACGAATCCCGGGGCAACGCGAGATCGTAAATGTCGCCCTGCCGCACGCTGCAATTCTTCAAGCCGGCGCGATCGAGGCGCTCCCGTGCCAGCGCCAGCATATCCAGTGAAAGATCGAGCCCATGGCCGCGCTCGATATCGCCGGCGAACATTTCCAGCATGCGGCCGGTGCCGGTGCCGAGATCGAGCAGCGACCGGATCGGTTTGTCGGCAAGCGCGGTGCGAATTGCGTCCTCTACCGCAGCGTCGGCGACATGGAGCTTGCGGATGCGGTCCCACTCGGCGGCGTGCCTCCGGAAATAATTCTGGGCAGCAGTGGCGCGCGCTGTGCGGACCGCGGCGAGCCGCTCGCGGTCCCGTGCGATGACAGGATCGTCGGCATCGAGCCGGGTAATCATGGTGCGCGCGATGTCAGCCGGGCCGTCGCGCTCGCCGAGCCGAAAGAATGCCCACGAGCCCTCGCGGAAACGCTCGACCAGGCCGGCATCGACAAGGAGGCGCAGATGGCGCGACAGCCGCGGCTGTGACTGACGCAGGATCTCGGTGAGGTCGGAGACGGTCAGTTCGGCCTCGGCGATCAGCGCAAGGATACGCAATCGCGTCGATTCCCCCGCGGCTTTGAGCATCGCGGTCAGGTCAGGGAACGAGAGCGGGGCGTTGTGCACGGGCGTCAGCCTAAGCCTGTCTAATTAGATATAAAGATATCTTTATGCGATTAAGAGACGTTTGACAAGGGGATGTGGGCAATATCCCAATCGCTGATGGGACGAGACCCTGCGCGGAAACCACACGCGCGACGACTAGCGGCGCCGGGGCCGACCGTGCGAATTTCGCAAAATGATCGACCAAGCCAAAGACAGCGCGAAACGTGACGACGAACGGGACAGTCGCCGCGAAGGCGAAGTCACAGTCGCGCTACCCGACCAATTCGACGCGTCGCTCTACTTCATCGGCCGCATCCACACGCCGTGGAAGACTCGTGACGAGTGCCCGAAGAACGGACGGGAGTCGGACGAGGTCTGCACCGTCGCGCTCGATGCGCGCTGGGTCCAAGGTCTTAAAGGCCTCGAGACTGTCAGCCATGTGCTGGTGCTGTATTGGATGGACAAGGCGCGGCGCGACCTCGTGGTGCAGGCGCCGCGTCACTACGTCGAGGCGCGCGGCACTTTCGCCCTGCGTTCGCCGGTGCGGCCCAATCCGATAGCGGCCTCGGTGGTGCGTCTCCTGCATATCGACGGCAATGTGCTTTCGGTCGTCGGGCTCGACTGTCTCGACAACACGCCGTTGCTCGACATCAAGCCCTATTTCGCCTCGACGGACGCGGTTCCTGACGCGAAAGTCGGCTGGCACGCCGATCGCAAACGTTAAGCGGCGCCGGCCTCAAAACAGCGGCGGCGCTTCGCCGAGCGGAATCATTCCGAGCGACATCACGCCGTCGGAGAATTGCAGCGGCAGGACGATCGCCGGCTTCTTGTCGATATCGGTCGGCTGGCCCATTTTGTTGAGGCTATCGATTATGCTTGCATTTGCCGTGTCGCGGACCGCGCCGCTCAGCCCCGGCATCAGGCGGTCGAGCGCGCCAAGCCCCTGAGAGGAATTTTTATCGCCACTAAGGCGGTTGATGCCGCGCGCAATGGCGCGATCGACACCCAACAGCGGGACGATGTGTTCGACGCCGGATATGGCAATCCGGATCAAACCGTCGAGCTTGCCGTCCGGCTTCAGGGTAAGCGTGCCAGCGCCAACGATGATCGCGTCCGGTCGCTCGAGGCGCAGGTGTTTGATCTCGATGCTGCCACCGGCCGCCTGCATTTCGCGAAAGCGCTGCGCCCAGGGCTTGGGTGCGAGATCGTTAAAGCCCTTGAACACGGTGTCGATGTCGCCCTGCAAGGGCTCCGCGAGCAGCGGGTGCAGAACTCGGCGCGGTTGCCGCGGCAAAGCGGATAAGCGTTTCGATCACCGGATTGGAAGCGGCCGAACCGGCGACAATACGGCTGCGAACTTCAGTGGTATCAGCCTGGAAAATTGTCGTCGACTTGCCGTCGATGGCTTGATCAACACTCGCCTTCTCGAGCGTGACGGTGACGCTTTCAGGCTCGGGAGGCAGGCCGCGCACGGTCAACTCGGCGCGCGACCAATTGGCGGTGAAGCTCGGCGGCTGTCCCGGCACCGATAGTGTGAGCGGCCCTGTGACATGGGCCACCAGCAGCGTCGGATGATAGACCTGCGCCGTGAAGGTGATGTCTTTGGCGTTGACGGCAAACGGCGGCTGATTGCTGTTGATCTGGGCGCCGGCCTCGACGCAATGCGCCTGAATGCGGAACGGAAAGCCGGTGATGTCCTGTGTTCCGCAGCTATAGACCCGGCCGGCGGCGGCTTCCCGCTCGACCCAGCCGGACAGCGTGCGGTCTGCGACCGAGGCCGCGTAGTACCACAACCAGCACCAGCCGGCCGAAAGTACGATCACGACGCCTACCGGCACAACGATCGCCCATATCCAGCTGCGGCGCGCTGGGGCCGCCGCAGGACGCCGTGCCGGCCGCTGGCGCGGCGGCCGCATCATGTTGAGTGGAGATTCGCCCTGCATGGCCTGTTGTCGCCCGCCGACTGCGGCGTTTCAAAGACTAGACCATGATCCGGTCCATTGGAATCGTGCCATGGTCCAGACTTTTCGTTGGAGTATGATCTTTTCGGAAAACCGGTTTCCACTTTGCCGGATCATGCTCTAATTCGGTTCCATTGTGCCGCCGCGGTCCTCCTGTCAGGCGAGCGGAACTGCGAGCAGGAGTTAACGAGGGTGATGGAGCCGGCCGGTGCGCACGATACCGGAGACCTTTGGGTTTTCGGCTACGGCTCGTTAATGTGGCGGCCAGGGTTCGACGTGCTCGAACGCGTGCCGGCGAAGCTGATCGGCATGCACCGCGCGCTCTGTGTCTTATCGTATGTTCATCGCGGCACGCCGGAACGCCCCGGCCTGGTGTTGGGTCTCGACCGTGGTGGCATGTGCCGCGGTATTGCCTATCGTGTCGCCGCTTCGCAGCGGGACGAAACCATCGCCTATCTGCGCGGTCGCGAGCAGGTCACCAGCGTCTATCTCGAAACTGTGCGGCGGATCGAGCTTGAAGACGAAGCGCGGCGTCAAGTGCGGGCGCTGTGCTACATCGTCGACCGCGGCCATGTGCAATATGCCGGTCGTCTGAACGTTGCCGATAGCGTGCACTACGTGCGGCAAGGTCACGGCCGGTCCGGTAACAACCGCGATTACGTACTCGAAACGGTTCGCGCGCTCGAAGAGCTCGGTTATCGTGAAACCGAGCTCCATTTGATTGCCGCGCAGCTTAGGGGCGTGCACGAAATAGCTACCAACCAGCGGCAAGCAGGACCGGCCATCAGCGATCACTGACAGGACCCTCCGACTCGCGGACCAGTCGCGCGGTTGCTTCCTCCAGGGCAGTTTGCAGTCGCGCAAAAAATTCCTTTCGGTCAAGTCCGGGCGGAATCGGATCGAGGGCCTCGACAAGGATCGTGCCGGGACGGCGGAGCAACGAACGTCGCGGCCAAAATAGTCCGGAATTAAGCGCAAGCGGCACGCAGGGAACGTCGGCCTTGCTATAGAGAAAGGCGACGCCGGGCTTGTAGCTCGGCTCGGCACCGGGCGGTCGCCGCGTGCCCTCGGGAAAGATGACGAGCTGGCAACCGTGTGCGAGTTCCTTTCGCGCCCGCGTCGTCATGCGCGTCAGTGCCGAAAGTCCGGCGTTGCGATCGACCGAAATCGATCCCGCCTTCCAGGCGTACGAGCCGAAAAGGGGAATCCACATCAACTCGCGTTTGAGGATGTATATCGGCTCGCGCAACACGGCATAGAGGGAAAATGTCTCCCAGAGTGACTGGTGCTTGCAGGCAATCAGACATGCGCCCTGGGGAATCTTCTCAAGACCGCGCCATTCGACCTTAATGCCGCAGATGACCCGCAACAGCCAAAGGCTAGTCAGCCCATAGGAGCGGATGAACTCACGCAGTGCCCGATGGGGCAATACGAGCGTCGGCAGTGCCGCGATCAAATGTGCGATCAAGTTGGCATAGAACAGCACGTTGAAAAGGAGCGAGCGGGCGATGATGGTCGTTGATCGAGGCAAGATGACCCTGTCGGCTGGAGCCAGCGCCAGACTATTACGAGCTCCGCGCGTCAGCCACGCGGCGGTTGCCGTCATCGGCTGTCGTCGAATTGAACCGCATGCGCATCTTCGCAAAGAGGAATTTGAGATATTCGGACAGCACCAGTCTGGTCGTTGCGCCGTTAGACCACCATGGCTCGATGCGTAAGCGGTCGGAGACAACAGGGTAGGGGATGAGGGCGGCGTCCGGAAGCTGATTCGCCAGTTCGGCAAGTGCGCGGGGCATGTGATAGGCCGACGTAACGACGATCAGCGAATGGAAATTATGCGCCGTCGCCCAGATCCGGGCTTGAACCGCATTGCCGAGCGTATTCAGCGCGGAATAATCGAGGTCGACGCAGCACGATAGGAAGCGGTCATAATTGCCGGTTTGATGGGCGATGTCGGCGGTCGTTGTGCCGGGATTGACGCCGGTGATGAGCAGGCGCTTGCCGCGGCCGGAAACCAGCAGTTCGAGTGCATCGTTGATGCGCGATGTGCCGCCGGTCAACACCACGATGCCGTCGGCGTTGCGATCGAGCGGCAATTGTTGTTCTGGCAGGAACCAGACGAAGGCGGCAAAGCCAAGGATGAGCGCAGCACAGGCCAACACCGCGAGTTTGACCGCAAGCGAGGTCATGCGTCGCGTTCTGACTGCGGACTTGAGGCTTCGCATCGTTGCGCGCATCCCTCGCGCTTAGTTGAACTTAATCGATGGTCGCAAGCGTCCGACTTACCGTGTAACGGGAAACCACCGCCGTCACCACCGCCATGACGACGATCTGAGCGGCGATGGCCAAGTAGCCGTCGACGCCGATGGACAGGCTGCCGAACAACGCAGCCGCTTCGTCGCCGCCCGGCGTCCCGGCAAACCAGACCCGCGCCGCTTCAACGCAGCCGAACAGCAGGATGGCGGCGCCGCCGCCGATCGCACCGCCCTTGAATCCGAGCAGAAGAAAATGGCGCTGGAATTGGCCCGCAACAAAGCCGTCGGTCGCGCCGACATAATGCATCACTTCTATGATCGGCCTGTTGATCGCCATGGCGCCGCGGGTAGCGAACGTCACTGACAACATGGTCACCGCGAGTACGAGACCGAGCACCGTGAGGCCGGCGACGACAGCGCTCCCGGCCATGGTGCGCATCCGCTCGATCCAGCCGCGATGATCGTCAAGACTGGCGGTCGGCACCTGCGCCGCCAGCGTGTTGCGCAAAGAGCTGAAATCCGGGCTCATGCCGGGAATGAGCTTGACGACGATCAGGCGAGGAATGGGCAAATCGTCCAGACGAAGCCCGGCGCCGAGCCACGGCTCGACCAGTTGTTCGGATTGCTTTTTCGAATAAGCCTGGACGTCGGCGATGCCGGCGGCAACGCGCGCAAGATCGGCCGCCTTGCTCACGTCTGCATCAATATCTCGCCCGGGTTGGGGGCGAACCTGGATGGTGATCTCGCGCCCGACCTCCGACTGCCAGGTGCTCGCCGTGCTCACGACCAGCATTGCAGCTCCCGTCGTCAGCGAGGCGAGAAAGGTCATGATGGCGACGACGGCGGCGAGCGAACGCACGGCAATCGAGCTCTTCGGCACGATTGATGCGGCGCCGTGCGGTACGCGAGAGAGCGAAGGCGCCGCATCGAGATCATCCCACGGCTCGGTCATGACCCTGTTTGGTTCAGTCGTAGACATGCAGTCGTCCCTCATGCAGTACCAGACGGCGCGCATCAAACTCGTCCATCAAGGCGATATCGTGCGTGGCGATGACGACAGAAGTGCCCGACTTGTTGAGCTCGATGAATAAGCGGAGCAGCCGCTGACCGAGATTTGGGTCGACGTTGCCTGTCGGCTCGTCGGCCAGCAGAAGCTGCGGCCGCGCGATCACGGCTCGCGCAATCGCTGCGCGCTGCTTCTCGCCGCCGGAGAGAACGGCCGGCAGTGCTCCGATGCGGTCGCCGAGACCGACCCAGTGCAGCAATTCCACAACCTCCGGCCGGTAGGAGGCCTCGTCCTTGCCGAGCACACGTAGCGGCAGAGCCACGTTCTCGTACGTGGTCAAGTGGTCGAGCAGCCGGAAGTCCTGGAATACCAAACCGATCCGGCGTCGCATCGTCGCACGTCCATCCTTGCTGAGCGTCGCGGTGTCCTGGTCGAACATTGTGACCAGGCCCCGCGTCGGTCGCAGTGCCAGGAAAAGCAGGCGAAGGAGGGACGTTTTGCCCGCCCCCGAGGGTCCGGTGAGGAACTGAAAAGATTTGACGTCAATGCGGAAAGTGAGATCGCGCAGGACCTCCGGGCCGAGCCCGTAGCGCAAGCCGACATTCTCGAATCGGATCACGCGGTTCTCCACATTGCCTGCTGCTACGTGGGGCCCAGTCCCGGCCGGCCCGTCGTTCGATTCGCCCGGACAGTGAAGTTAGCACCATGCCGGGCGGGACGGCTCGCCGAGCCGGCTTGGTTTCCAATTCGTTAACGGATCGCCCTTAAGGTCGTCCGGAACGAGCCGCGATTACTGATTTGCAGATGCTGACCGTTTGCCCGTCCTGCGCTACATCGTACGACATCGAGCTGGCAAGCCTGCAACCCAACGGGCGCCGGGTTCGCTGCGTGCGCTGCCGCAATGTCTGGCGCGCCGAGCCCAGTCAAGCCGATAAGCTTTCGGCTGCCGCCGAGGCCATTGCCCCAGTTCACGAAATGGTAGATGGGGTGCAGTCCTTCGCTGCGGAGACCCTGTCCGACGCGGCAAATTCTCCCCAAGGCAACCGCGGCGACCATGCGGATGGGACCATAGGGCATACCGCGGACGCCAACTCTTATGCTGCGCCAGACGGATCGTCCGAAGGGCCGCTCGACACAGAACAGGTGGGCGAGGCGATAGGGTCCATTGGGGGCGTTGAGGTGGTGGCCGCCCCGCCGATCGCCCCAGGCGACCTCGACGAGGGCCAACCGGCGATCGAGGCCAAAGCCGAGGCGGCCGACGAGGCCCCCGAAGATATCGAAACCTATGCCGCGCGCCGCGAGAGACGAGCCGCCAAAGGCCGGCTGTGGCACTGGCCGTTGTCGCGGCTGCAAAGCGGCGTGCTGGCACTGCTCATCATCGATGCCATCATTATCGCCTGGCGCGACGATTTCGTGCGCATCATGCCGCAGACCGCCTCGTTTTATTCGATGCTCGGTCTGAGCGTAAACTTGCGCGGCCTAGCATTCGATGACGTCAACACCGCGACGGAGCAGCAGGATGGCGTGCCGATCATCGTGGTCGATGGCACGATCGTCAACGAAAGCCGAAAAGCCGCCGATGTGCCGCGATTGAAGTTCGCGGTACGCAATGCCTCCGGCCAGGAGGTATATTCCTGGACCGCGGATTCGCCGCGTACGTCCTTGCCTTCCGGTGAAAGCGTTGCTTTTCGCAGTAGACTTGCCTCACCGCCTCCCGAGGCACACGACATTTTGGTGCGCTTCGTCACCCGGCACGACATCATTTCCGGAGCCCACTGACTGCCATGGCGCGCATTCTCATAGCCGAAGACGAGGAGGCGTTACGCACATTGTGCGCCCGTGCCGTGACGATGGACGGCCACGAGGTCAAAAGCACATGCGACGGCAGCGAGGCACTGGAGGTGCTGTGCCAGGAAGCAGGGCGCTTCGACCTGCTGCTCACCGATATTCGTATGCCGATCATGGACGGCATTGCGCTTGCGCTCGCTACGGCACGTGACTTTCCGACTCTCACCATTTTAATGATGACTGGCTACGCCGATCAGCGCGAACGCGCGCACGGTCTCGACGCCCTCATCCATGACGTCATCACCAAGCCGTTCACGCTGGCGACGTTACGGACAGCGGTGGCTGAAGCGCTCGCGATCCACGCTCGCGCTTGAGACACTGGCAATTTCGATTTCAGTCGTCGTTCGAAGCTGCGTAGGGACGCGGCATCGGATCGGCCTTTGGCTTTGAGTCCGACTGCTGAAAATCCGGTGCCGGCGAATCCAGGTTGAACTGGATCATGCCGCGCCGGATTGCGCGCCGTTCGGCGAAAACATTGTACAGCGTCTCGGCGTCGCCATTGCGTACGGCGCGCGTAAGCGTGGAGAGATCCTCGTTGAAGCGGCCGAGCACTTCCAGCACGGCATCGCGATTATGCAGGAAGATGTCGCGCCACATCGTGGGGTCAGACGCGGCAATGCGCGTGAAGTCGCGGAAACCGCCGGCCGAATATTTGAGAATTTCGGATTCGGTGACATGCCGCAGATCGAACGCCGTGCCGACAATGTTATAGGCGATCAGGTGCGGGACGTGGCTGGTGACTGCCAATACCAGATCGTGGTGTTCTGGCGACATGATCTCGACGCTGGCGCCGAACGCTTTCCAGAATTGCGACAGGCGCTCGACCGCAGATGGATCGGCGTCCTTTGCCGGGGTCAGGATGCACCAGCGGTTGATGAACAGTTCGGCGAAGCCTGCATCGGGCCCGGAATCTTCAGTGCCGGCGACCGGGTGCCCGGGAATGAAATGGACTCCGACTGGAAGATATGGCGCCATCTCGCGGACGACGTCTGCCTTGACCGAGCCGACGTCTGAAACGATTGCGCCCGGCTTCAGATGCGGCCCAATTTCCCTGGCAACCGCGCCACAGGCGCCGATCGGGACGCAGACGATCACCAGATCGGCGTCGGCAACCGCGGCGGCGCTTGTGTCGACGACCTCGTCGGAGATGCCAAGTTCGCGAATACGCTGCCGCGTCGACTCTGAGCGCGATGTCGCCGCAATGGTCCGCACCAGGCCTAGCGCCCGCGCCGCGCGCGCGATTGAACCGCCGATCAGGCCGACGCCGATCAAAGCCAGGCGGTCGAAGGCGGGGACCGGCGCCATCACTGCCGTCCCGAGGTTTCCTTGTGCCCCAGGAATTCCTTGAGGGCAGCGACAACGAGACGGTTCGCTTCTTCGGTGCCGACGGTCATGCGCAACGCGTTCGGCAGCTTGTAAGCTGTGGTTTGACGCAGGATGAGGCCACGCGCGGTGAGGAAATCATCCGCGTCCTTCGCGGTATGGCCCTTGGACTCGGGGAAATGGATCAGCACGAAATTGGCGACGCTCGGGGTCACTTTCAGCCCGAGCTTGCCGATCTCCGCCATGAGCCAGTTGAGCCAGTGCGTGTTGTGCTCGCGCGAACGCTCCTGATGCTCGACGTCCTCGATTGCGGCAATGCCGGCGGCGATCGCCGGCCCTGTAAGGTTGAACGGGCCGCGAATACGATTGACGGCATCGACAATGTGCGCCGGAGCGAACATCCAGCCCAGCCGCAGCGAGGCGAGACCGTGGATTTTCGAGAACGTGCGGCACATGACGACGTTCTCCGACGTCGCCACGAGCTCGATGCCGGCTTCGTAATCGTTGCGGCCGACATATTCGGCGTAAGCCGCATCGAGCACTAACAGCACGTTTGACGGCAGGCCGCGATGCAGGCGCTTGACCTCGTCGAACGACAGGCAGGTGCCGGTCGGATTGTTCGGATTGGCGAGAAAGACGATCCTGGTCTTTTTCGTCACCGCGGCAAGAATTGCATCGACGTCCGCAGTGAAATCCTTCTCCGGCGTCACCACCGGCTTCGCGCCGGTGCCGAGCGTCACGATCGGATAAATCAGGAATCCATGCGTGGTGTGGATCGCCTCGTCGCCGTCGATCAGATAGGCGTTCGCAAGCAGATGCAGCAAATCGTCCGAGCCCGAACCGCAGACGATGCGATCGGGATCGAGCCCGAACGCGCGCCCGATCGCATCACGCAACTCGCTTGCCGAGCCGTCCGGATAGTCCTCAAGGTGGTCGGCGGCGGCCTTATAGGCCGTGATCGCCTTCGGGCTCGGCCCGAGCGGCGTCTCGTTCGACGACAGTTTTATCACCTTGGCCACGCCAGGCGCGCTGCTTTTACCGGGCACATAGGCCTCGATCTCGAGCACGCCGGGCCGGGGCTGCGGACGCGTTGCAGGCATTATTTCCTTACTCCTGGATCCGACCCATCTCCCTTTCAGGGGGAGGCAGGAACTTTGTCGGGCACCGTATAGCGGGTCGCGTGACTGCCGACGAGGGCCGTCGAGCGGATCGAGGCGCCGATACCGATGAGGGCTTTGGAGACGGCGGCGATGCCGCCGTGCTCAACCGAGACCAATAGCGCCGCGCCGTCGAAGGCGCGATCGGGTACGGCGATAACGTCGGCCAGCGGCGCGACGGTGTTGACCGATGCGGCGTTCCAGCCGGACACCCGCAGGCTCCAGACTTCGGTCTCGGTCACCAGGGCGTCGGGCGCAACACGGGACACCACGAAGACCGGCATGCCGGCCGGATGGTTGGAACGCTCGACGAACGGCAGCCGGGCGATGATTTTCGGCGCTGTGTCGAATTCGAGCGCTGTCCACCACGGGCCGGCACCAGCGGTGGCGAAGGCGGGCACAAGCCCGATATCCGCCTTCGACGAGGATGCCGCCGCGACCACGCTCGCCGCACCGGCGTGCGGCACGAAGGGAGCAGTGAAGCCGAAGTGGAAACGCGCGGAATCGCGCATCATGGCATCGCCGGCGGAGAGGTCTGCGTGCACCGAAAACGGCGCCTGAACGTAAGTGAAAGTGGAAATGATGACCCGCCAGATGCTCTCGGCGGTATCGAGCGGCAGGTTGCCGCGATGCCGCTGCACAAGGCGCCGCATCATGTCGGCCTCGCGCGCCGGGCGGAAGGCCGAACCGGTTTCTTCGGTTTTCTTGACCGCGATCAAGGTGTCGATGATCTCGCCGCGCTCGAGCAAGAGTTCGTGCATCGCCTCGTCGATGCGATCGATCTCGCGGCGGAGGTCGGTGAGCGAAACTTGCTTCTGGCGCGGCGGTTTCGGCATGGTTTGCCCCGGGAATTGGTCCGATTGATAGGTGCCGTTAAGACCGAAATCAAAGAAAACGTTGACTCCCACCGGAAGCGGCCTATTTACGCCGCTTTGGGCGCCCGGCCGCGGGCGAATCGACGCCGGGAAGCGTCGCTTTCAGGGATCCGTTATGGCCGACGCCAGCGCCACGCTCGATCTCGCCGACCGCACGCGCGAAGCGGATCAGCCGCATTCCCCGGTGGTATGCTTCGGCGCCGACAAGCCGCTGCGTCTCGACGCCGGCGTCGATTTTGCTCCGTGGCAGATCGCCTACCAGACCTATGGCACGCTCAATGCCGCGCGCAGCAATGCCGTTCTGGTCTGCCACGCGCTGACCGGAGACCAGCACGTGCTCAATACCCATCCGGTGACCGGCAAGCCGGGTTGGTGGGAGACCATGGTCGGGCCCGGCCGGCCGATCGACACCGAACGCTATTTCGTCATCTGCCCGAACGTCGTCGGTGGTTGCATGGGCAGTTCCGGCCCGGCCTCGACCAATCCGGCGACAGGTATGTCCTGGGGACTCGAATTTCCGGTGACGACGGTGCGCGACATGGTTCGCGCGCAAGCCATGCTGCTCGATCACATCGGCATCGACTCGCTGTTCGCGGTCGCCGGTGGCTCGATGGGCGGCATGCAGGTGCTGCAATGGGCGGCGAGTTTTCCAGATCGCGTGTTCGCGGCGCTGCCGATCGCGGCTTCGACGCGGCATTCGGCGCAGAATATCGCCTTCCACGAGGTCGGCCGCCAAGCGGTGATGGCCGATCCGGAGTGGCGCGGCGGGCGTTATTTTGTCGAGGGCACCAATCCGCGGCGCGGGCTTGCGGTCGCGCGCATGGGCGCGCACATAACCTATCTCTCCGACGCCGCACTGCACCGCAAATTTGGCCGCCGTTTTCAGGATCGCGACAATCCGACGTTTTCGTTCGATGCCGATTTTCAGGTCGAGTCCTACCTGCGGCACCAAGGCATTACCTTTGTCGAGCGCTTCGACGCCAACTCGTATCTCTACCTGACCCGCGCCATGGACTATTTCGATCTTGCTGCCGACTATGATGGCGTGGTGGCGAACGGTTTCCGCGATACGCCGACGCGGTTCTGCGTGATTTCGTTCACCAGCGACTGGCTGTTTCCGACCTCGGAATCGCGCGCCGTGGTCCACGCACTCAATGCCGCGGGCGCGCGCGTATCGTTTGCCGAGATCAAGACCGACAAGGGCCACGACGCCTTCCTGCTCGACGAACCCGAGCTGTTCGCCATCGTGCGTGGCTTCCTGGAAGGCGCCGCGAAGGCGAGGGGTTTGTGACCATGTTGTCTCGCGTCGAATACGATATGACAATGGCTGAGGCCGCGCGCGGCCCGGGTGGCTCGCGCGTCGACTTGCTTGTGGTGGCCGACATGGTGGAGCACGGCGCGCGCGTGCTCGACGTCGGCTGCGGTGATGGCGAGCTGCTGCGCTTGCTTGAAACACACGGCGTCGACGGCCGCGGCATCGAGCTATCGCGCGAAGGCGTGAACGAATGTGTCGCCAAGGGTCTCGCGGTGGTCCAGGGCGACGCCGATACCGATCTGGCGAATTATCCGAACGATGCCTTCGACTTCGTCATTCTGTCGCAGACACTTCAAGCGACGCGTCAGCCGCGCGCCGTGCTCGAGCACATGCTGCGCATCGGCCGCCACGGCATCGTGTCGTTTCCGAATTTCGGCCACTGGAAGATACGGCTGCAATTATTTTTCGGTGGCCACATGCCACGCACCGACAATCTGCCCTATGCGTGGTGGGAGACGCCGAATATCCATTTTTGCAGCATCAAGGACTTCCGCGAGCTCTGTAACGCCACCGGCGCCAAGATTGAGCAGGCGGTGGCGCTCAATGCCTGGGGCAGCCGGATGCGGCTGAAAATGCCGTGGTGGTTCTGGAATTTGTTCGGCGAACAGGCGGTGTTCCTGCTTAGCCGGCGGGGCTAGCACGAGTTCTGCTATATATGTCATGTGCCTTCACGCTCGCCGGCGTAAGCCGCTGGCGGCGCGGGCCCGTAGCTCAATGGTCAGAGCTAGCGGCTCATAACCGCTTGGTTGGAGGTTCGAGTCCTCCCGGGCCCACCACATAATATAATCAATGGCTTAGCTGGTATATTGGCGGCAGTGGCGGCAGTCTTTGGCGACAGGCTTAAAGAGCCGGACAAAAATCACCCCTCATTGGTACGGCAGTTTGGCTCAGCAAGAAACGAAGCCCATAGGCACGCAAGATGCTATCACATTTGCGATCGCAAGCCTCACAGATAGCGGATTTTGGTAGTGTCCTAATTTGCCGATTATCGGTACGGCTCCATAACTCGTAGGAACAGGTAAAGGGCAACCGCCCCCGCGATCATCCAGCCATACATCCAAAGCACCATTCGCAGATCGAGGGGCACTTTTTGGGTGGTAATTGATTGACTAGAAGCGAGCCCGGAACCGTGGAAAGGCCCTGCGTCTAATACGCGAACCAACTCGATGGGGATTATCGGCACAAGCAAAAAGACAAACCATTTGGTCGTAATACAGGTGCCGTCCGGCAATCCTCTCATGCCGTAATGTTTTGTGCCAATACCATTGAGCATGAATGTCATTTGGATCGTTGCTCCGCCACGATAGCCGCCCTTACCGCTTCCGCAGGCGACGTGATCGGCGGACCATGCAGCACCGCAAAGAACCGCCGCTTATCGCTCCCTTCAATCGGTGAGGACCGGGCGTAGGCTTTGCTGGCCTTTGGATGACCGTGGATTTGGAAAACGTGAACAACGCCTTCCCACACTGTCGCGTCGCCATGCCGCTCCCGAACGGGCACAGACTGGACAAGCGCAGCCGTGCAGCCGTGCTGCGCTTCGACGGCGTGCTTCAATTCTCTAACCTGAACCTCGGTCATAGCTTCCAAATATCGAGTGCCGTGGCCGCCATAACGGCTTGCCGTGCATTAATTTCATCCGGGCCCCACTGCTTGTTCTTGGCAATTTCCTGCGTAATGAGCAGCGGGCTTTTTTGAAAAAAAGGTAATTTCTCCGCAAAAGAACTATTCCCAATATTAACATTCGTGGCGGGGTCTGGCCGATCAAGCCAAGGACCCCGAAGCTAAACGGATGCTTCGCGAGGCCGCCGACAACTGGCGAAAGATGGCCGATCAGGCCGGTAGGTACGGATTGTAGGCGTTTAGTGGGCAATTCAATAAATTTGGGACTAGCCCTTTTAGATACTGGCCACTCTACGGTGAATAGAGTCGTTCCATGCACCGGAGTGAGCGCTTTTGAACAGACGGCAACTGCCAAACATTGCACGCAGTATCGGGATGTTGGGACACTCAGGTGCCCTATGCCGACCGCAGATCAGTTCTGGCAGTACGCGAAAGAGGCACTCCTTTTGGCCTGCGAAGCCGAGACCGGCGACGACAGGCAGAGTTTTTTTGATCTTGCGCGGACTTGGACACAAGCGGCGTTGGAAGAGCGAGCGTCCATTAGCCGGACAAAACTTGGCAGCTAGGCAACCGGACAAGAAGTAGCTCAGCTATGCCACAAGCCGAAATTATCCCGTTTGGAAACGAGCTCCCGCTTGCATACCGAATTTATTTTATGACGAGCGCGGGTCGCATTGCCGGACCCGCAGAGGTTATCGCCTCCAATTCCGATCAGGATGCCATTGAGAAGGCCAAGCAGTTATTCGCTGGCCGCAATCTGGAAATCTGGCAGGGTGCGCGCTTAATCACACCGCTTAGCGCGGACGGCAATTAGGCCACCTCGGTTGGCGCCTCTTAGTCGAATAGATCCAGTACATTGGGACAACATTCGAGCCGCCTTTGGGCAGACTATTCATCGCATAAGGCACGTGACGCAACCTAATTGCCTCGGCTACGTTATCCATTCGGCAGACCAAAGCTTAAAGTTAAATTCGCAAGCTACGCGATCACTCTTTCCGACCACGGGCTTGTTTCCCCAATGTGGGCGCGGCCTGCCAAGACGTAGGAAAATTGGCAATAAGTTGCGGGCAGCGGGCATGTTCATGTCCGGATTTAATTTTTTGAACTCGCTTAAACGCGGACCGGACATTGGTCCGCCTAATTTCTATTAGAAGAACGCGCAGAGGGCATAGATGCATTTTCTTGATCGCGCATTTGAAAGTACGACTTCACTTTTTTTGAAAGCGGTCAATTTTGATCAGACCCTGAGAAGCATCTCATTGAAGGGTGTCGCCTTAGCCCATGTCTTTCTCTCGCGGTCGTTGAATTGCCGAACCACGTGATTCGCCCAGACATGGTCCGGACCCTCAAACAGCTCACCTGAAAGGTGACAGGCCATGATCCTCACGACGATGCCAAGACCAGCAATTCGGGCCCGAGTTGCGACTGCAGCAACAATGAAGGCCTTTGTGTACCGGGGGCCTGGCAAAAAAGCCCTGGAAGATCGTCCAAAGCCGGCAATCACAGCCCCCACGGACGCGATCGTCAAAATAGTAAAGACGACGATTTGCGGAACCGACCTGCACATCCTCAAAGGTGACGTGCCGACGTGCCACCCTGGCCGTATTCTGGGCCATGAGGGCGTTGGCATCGTTGACGAGGTCGGACCGGCGGTCACGGCATTCAAGCAGGGAGACCGCGTTCTCATTTCCTGTGTGAGCGCCTGCGGCAAATGCGTCTATTGCCGAAAGCAAATGTACTCCCATTGCACAACTGGTGGCTCGATCCTCGGCAATACGATCGACGGCACACAAGCTGAATTCGTCCGCACTCCCTACGCCGACACAAGCCTCTATCCCATTCCCGAAGGGGCGGATGAAGAAGCGCTGGTCATGCTCAGCGACATTTTGCCCACTGGGTTCGAATGCGGGGTGCTCAACGGCAAAGTTCAGCCAGGAAGTACCGTAGCCATCGTCGGCTCCGGACCGGTAGGGCTTGCGGCGTTGCTCACCGCGCAATTTTTCTCGCCGGCCGAGATCATCATGATCGACCTGGACGAAAATCGCCTCGAAATGGCGAAGCGCTTTGGCGCCACCACGAGCGTCAACAGCAGCGACGGTAAAGCGGTGGAGACGGTCATGAAGATGACCGCTAATCGCGGCGTCGACACTGCCATCGAGGCGGTGGGCATTCCGGCCACATTCGAGATGTGTGAAAAAATTATCTCGCCCGGCGGCACCATCGCCAATATCGGGGTACATGGACAGAAAGTGGCGCTCCATCTGGAGCGCCTGTGGGACCGCAACATTTCGATCACCACACGGCTGGTCGACACCGCCACGATACCGATGCTGTTCAAGACCATAGCATCTCAAAAGATCGATCCCAAGCGGCTGATTACTCATCGCTTCAAGCTCGACAAAATTCTTGATGCCTACGACACCTTCGGCAACGCGGCCAAAACGAAAGCGCTCAAGGTGATCATCGAGGCCTAGCAATCACAGCGACGACATCATCCGCAAACTTGCGCGACAACGTTGAAAGATAGTCAAACCATGACTTACCAAAGCCTCAACCCCGCCACCGGAAAGCTCCTGAAGAAGTTCGAAGAACTGACCGATAAAGAACTCGAGGCCAAGATCGCCGCTGCCGCAACTTGTTTCGAGACGTGGCGGCAAAAGACCTATGCCGAGCGCGCAGTCATCGTGGCCAAGGCAGCAGCGATCATGCATACGAAGGCCGACGAGTTTGCGCACATCATGACGCTCGAAATGGGCAAGCGGATCGGTGAAGCCCGCGGCGAAGTGGAGTTCAGCGCGAACATCCTTGCCTATTACGCCAAGAACGCCGAGCGCTTCCTTGCGCCGGTAAAGCTCCATCCCAGTCTCGGCGAAGGCCATATGGAGAGCAGCCCGATCGGTTTGGTCTTCTGCGTCGAGCCCTGGAACTTTCCCTACTACCAGCTTGCTCGGGTCGCCGGCCCACATTTGATGGCGGGCAACGTCGTGCTGGTAAAGCATGCAGGTATCGTGCCGCAATGTGCGATCGCTTTCGAAAAGCTTTTAATCGAGGCCGGGGCGCCTGTCGGTCTGTACACCAACCTTCTGATCTCACACGATCAGTCGGACCGCGTCGTCGATGACCCCAGAATTAAAGGCGTGGCGCTGACCGGTAGCGTCGCCGCCGGTAGGAGCATTGCGGCGCGTGCCGGAAAGAACCTCAAGCCGTCTTCAATGGAGCTTGGCGGCAGCGACGCGTTTATCGTCCTCGAAGATGCCGATCTTGAACATACCATCAAGTGGGCTGTGTGGGGACGCATGTATAATACGGGTCAGACCTGTTGCGCCGCGAAGCAATTCATCGTCGTCGACAAACTTGCCGACAAATTCCTCGAGAAGTTTCAGGCGGCGCTTGCGGCTCTCAAGCCGGGCGATCCCTTGGATGAGAAGACGACCCTGGGTCCATTGTCCTCAGAACAGGCCCTCGTTGACCTATTAAAACAAGTCGATGGCGCAGTCTCGCACGGGGCAAAGCTGATTATGGGCGGCAAGCGTATCGATCGTCCGGGATCGTATATGACGCCGACCATCCTGACCGACATAAAGCCGAACAACCCGGCCTTCAGAGAGGAGTTCTTTGGCCCGGTGGCGCTGTTCTTCCGCGTTAAAGACGAAGACCAGGCGATTGCACTCGCCAACGACTCCGACTTCGGATTGGGCGGCTCTGTCTTCACTAAGGATGTTGCCCGCGGTCAAAAAGTCGCTAGCCGCGTCGACACTGGAATGATGTTCATCAACAACATTTCCTGGTCCGATGCCGAGCTACCGTTCGGCGGCATCAAGGATTCCGGTTATGGGCGCGAACTTGGCGACATGGGTATCCATGAGTTCGTGAATAAAAAGTTGGTTCGCTACGTTGCGGCCGAAGCGCCACTGTAAGGCAACGCGGGCCGCGAAAAGGCCGGTGAGGGGTGCTGCTCACTCGAAATTCCTCATCGGTCGCGCTGACGCAGACCAAGAATCGATCAACAAGTGGAGCGTCACATGTACGTCAACGTCGCCGTTCTGAAAGAAACACATCCGCACGAACGACGCGTGGCGTTAGTGCCTTCAGTTGTCGGCAAGCTGACCAAGCTGGGCGCCAAGATGCACATGCAATCGGGCGCGGGAGATGCCGCCTGCGTCGTCGATTCCGCATTCAAGGATGTCTCTTTTACCGCCGATCGCCAAGCTCTGGTCAGCGAAGCCGACGTAGTTCTGGCTGTGCAGCCTCCTGCTCTGGAAGTGATCAACGCGATGAAGGAAGGCGCGATCCTGATCTCTTTCATATATGCGGGCAACGAAGCCGCTTTGGTGAAGCGTCTTTTGGACAGGAAGATCACCTGCTTCGCCATGGACCGGATCCCGCGCATCACGCGGGCGCAAGCTATGGACGCGCTATCGAGTCAGTCTGCCTTGGCGGGATATTATGCCGTGCAACTCGGCGCGACCCATCTGGCCCGCGTGCTACCGAAAATTACCTCGGCCGCGGGCGCGATCGGGCCCGCGCATGTTCTTGTCATGGGGCTTGGCGTCGCGGGCCTCGAGGCTGTTGCCACCGCGCACCGTCTCGGCGCCGTCGTCGAGGGCTATGACGTTCGTCCGGAAACCGCAGAACAAGTTGCCTCGTTGGGCGCCACATTCGTCGAGACCGGCGTGGATGCCCGCGGCAAGGGCGGCTATGCCCGCGAACTTACCGCTGCGGAGAAAACCAAGATCGACTCCGTCGTGACCGAGCATATCCAGCAGTCGGACCTCATCATCACCACGGCAGCCATTCCCGGGTCGGCCCTCACCCAAGCTCATCAGCAAGTCGCAGGTCGCCGGCATGAAGGCCGGCGCCGTGATCGTCGATCTGTCGGCCGAAGGCGGCGGAAATTGCGAGGACACGCGACCGGGCGAAACCGCGCGCATCGGCCATGTGACGATCGTTGCGCCGCTCAACGTACCTTCGCTGCTCGCGCAGGACGCCAGCGAGCTGTACGCGAAGAATGTTGCGGCTCTGCTCGCTCTGATGATGAAGGACAATATCATCACGCTGAACTGGGACGATGAAGTGCTCGCCAAAACCGTTCTGACCCATGACGGCAAGATGCACAGCGATAAGAGCGAGCATGAGGCTTATCCCAGCAATAAAGCCGATAAAACCCCAGCAAACGCAACCGTAAAAGCAGCTTGAGCCTAACGAGGACAGCACGATGGACTTTTCAATCCAAATCACCGGCTTCGTAGCCCTGTACATCTTCATGCTCGCCGCCTTTGCCGGCTGGGTCATCATCGGCCATGTGCCGGCGATCCTGCACACGCCGCTGATGTCCGGCTCAAATTTCGTGCATGGCATCGTAGTGGTGGGCGGCATGTTCGCGCTGCTCAACGCCAGCACGATGCAGGAGCAGGCGATCGGGTTCTTTGCCGTACTTCTCGGCGCGGGTAATGCCGCCGGCGGCTATGCCGTCACCGATCGGATGCTGGCGATGTTCCAGACCAGCGGTCATGCGGAAAAACATCGCAAATCAAGCCACCCGAAGGCACACCGCCCAAAGGCGGTGTGAGGAACCGACATGACGATGACAAGCATCGCGCAATTTATCATTGGCGTCGCCGATCTCGGAGCGGCGTTCCTGTTCATGTATGGCCTCAAACGTATGTCTTCGCCGGTGACAGCCCCTTCGGGGATCTTCATGGCCGGCCTTGGCATGCTGGTCGCCGTCCTGGCCAGCTTTTTCTACGTCTTCGATGTCAGCGCGGCAGCCAAGCCGCATCTGATCGTCAACGTCTCACTCGGCGTCGTCGCGCTCATTGTAGGCGGCGGCTTCGCCTGGTGGGGCGGCAAGAAAGTCGCGATGACGGCGATGCCGCAGATGGTCGCGATCTATAACGGCATGGGTGGCGGAGCCGCCGGTGCGATTGCCGCGGTCGAGTTGTTTGGCAATAAGACGGCGGGAACAACCCAGCTTGTCGTGACGCTCTCGGGCGCGTTAATTGGCGCGATTTCGCTGTCGGGCTCGCTGATCGCGTGGGCAAAACTTCAAGGCGTTATCAAGAAGCCGCTGCGCATACAGGGACAGCAGTATTTCAATATCCTCGTCTTGCTGAGCACGCTCGCCGTCGCGGGCTATCTCGTCTATGTCGCGCAAGCTGCGTCCAGTCAGCTGCTGCCGACGCCGCAGTTGATCTATCTGTTCTTCGGCTGCGCCCTGATCTATGGCATCCTGATGACGCTGCCGATTGGCGGCGCCGATATGCCGGTAGTGATTTCGATCTATAACGCCGCCACTGGATTAGCGGTCGGCCTTGAAGGGTTCGTGCTGGGCAATCCGGCGTTAATGATCGCCGGCATGGTTGTCGGCGCCGCAGGTACGCTGCTGACACTGCTCATGGCTCAGGCCATGAACCGCTCTGTCGCAAACGTCCTCTTCACAAATTTTGGCGGCGCGCTCCAACACAAGCCGAGCCACATCAAAGGCAGCATGAAGCCGACCGCGGCGGCGGACGCCGGCATTATCGATGCGCTATGCCAAGAGTGTCATCGTCATCCCCGGCTATGGGCTTGCGGCCGCGCAGGGACAGCAGAAGCTCTATGAATTCGTAAAGCTGCTGCTGGCGGCGGATGTCTCGGTAAAATTCGCGATCCATCCCGTCGCTGGCCGCATGCCAGGCCAGATGGACGTTCTTCTCGCCGAGGCGGGCGTGCCCTACGACCTGATCTTCCAGCTCGATGACATCAACGAGGAATTCAAAACCACCGACGTGGCCCTCGTCATCGGCGCCAACGACGTGGTGAACCCGGCGGCGCGTACCGACAAATCCTCTCCGATATTCGGCATGCCCATCCTCAACGCCGACCAGGCAAAGCAAGTCTATGTCGTCAAGCGCGGTCAGGGCAAAGGCTATGCGGACATCGTCAACGCTCTTTTCTATGCCGACAACTGCAACATGGTCTACGGCGACGCCGCGGCGGTGATGACGATGATGATCGAAGCGGTGCGCGGTTTGGGCACGAAAGCGGCCGCCTGACCGGTCACGACGCGCGTAATACTTACTCGAAGACAAGCAGACTAACAGGAGAAGACAAATGCAGATCGGTATGATCGAACTCGGCAAAATGGGCGGCAACATGTCTCGCCGCCTGATGAAAGCGGGACATCAATGCGTGGTGTACGCGCGCACCGCCAAGACGCGCGAGGCGCTGGCAAAGGACGGCGCCACAGCGGCGGCGTCGATTACCGATTTGGTAAAGAAGCTCGGAGAAAAGCCGCGCGCCATTTGGCTGATGCTGCCGGCGGGCAAGGTCACCGAAGAGATGGTCGAGCAACTCGGCGGCCTGCTGGACCGTGACGACATTATCATCGACGGTGGCAATTCCTTTTACAAGGACGACATCCGCAACGCCAAAAAGCTTACCGAGAAAGGTATTCGCTACGTCGATTGCGGCACGTCCGGCGGCGTCTGGGGCATCGAGCGCGGCTATTGCATGATGATCGGCGGATCAAAGGGAGCTGTCGATTACCTCGACCCGATCTTCTCGGCGCTCGCTCCGGGACTCGGCGATATCCCGCGCACATCGGGCCGCGAGACGGGCGATTCCCGCCCCGAGCGCGGTTACATTCACGCCGGCCCGGCCGGCGCGGGGCACTTCGTCAAGATGGTGCATAACGGCATCGAGTACGGTTTGATGCAGGCCTACGCCGAGGGCTTCGACATTCTTCGCAACAAGGACTCGAAGGATCTGCCCGAGGACGAACGCTTCACGCTGAAAATGCCGGACATTGCGGAAGTTTGGCGGCGCGGCAGCGTCATCTCATCGTGGCTGCTCGATCTCGGTGCCGCCGCGCTGGCGAAAGATCCGCAATTGAAGAATTTCTCGGGCTTCGTGCAGGATTCCGGCGAGGGCCGCTGGACGGTCCAGGCTGCGGTCGAGGAATCGGTCCCCGCGGATGTGATCACCACGGCGCTATACGCTCGTTTCCGATCGCGGCAGGAGCATACCTTCGGCGAAAAGATGCTCTCGGCTATGCGCTTCGGCTTCGGCGGGCACATCGAGGGTCAAGAGCCGATCGACCCTGAACCAAAGCCGAAAGATTCGCTACGTCACTCCGCAGTACGGCAAGCCGCCGAGTAGTACCATGGACGACCGTCCGCATCGGACGCTGCAGACTGCGAAGGTGGTTCGGTCTCCGCCGCGACGCCAGGCCAAGCCGGCTGACCCCTGCGCTATGGTGATATTCGGCGCTACCGGCGACCTGACCAAGCGTCTAGTGATACCGGCGCTCTATAACCTCTCCCGCACCAAAATGCTGCCGGAGCACTTTGCGTTAATCGGGGTGGCCCGCGCGGAGGGAACCGCGGAAAGTTGGCGCGACCACCTTTACGACACGCTGAAGAGCTTTGTCGGCAACGCCACCGCGGAGTTCGATGTCGAACAAATCGACGAGGCCGCGTGGAAGCGACTCGCTGAAAAGATGGTGTATGTCCGCGGCGACCTGAACAAGCCAGAGCTATACGACAAGCTTCGTATCGCACTCGAAGAGGCCGACAAGGCCCACGGTACCCGGGGAAACGCCATCTTCTATCTCGCGGTCGCGGATCGGCTCTTTGACCCAGTGGTGCAGCAGCTCGGCAACGCGAAGCTCACCGATCAGGCCGAGGACGAGAACGGCAAGCGTCGGTTCTGGCGCCGCGTGGTGATCGAGAAGCCATTCGGCCATAGCCTGGATTCGGCGCGCGAACTGAACGCCCACATCCGGCGCACGTTGCACGAAGACCAGATCTTTCGGATCGACCACTTTCTCGGCAAGGACACGGTCCAAAGCATCATGGCGTTTCGTTTCGCCAATGGGCTATTCGAACCGATCTGGAATCGCGACAGGATCGATCATGTGCAGATTACCGCGGCGGAGACGGTCGGCGTGGAACAGCGTGGCAATTTCTACGAGGGGACCGGCGCATTGCGCGACATGGTCCCCAATCACTTGTTCACATTGCTCTCAATGGTAGCAATGGAGCCACCCACCGGCTTCGATGCCGCCGCGATCCGTTCAAAGAAAGTCGAGGTGTTTGCCGCGATGCCCGCTGTAAAGCCGGCAGCAGCCGTGCGTGGCCAGTACGGCGCCGGCACAGTGTTGGGACAAAACACGAAAGCCTATCGGCAAGAGCCTAATGTCGCTCCAGATTCGAACACCGAGACTTATGTCGCAATGCAGCTCGAGATCGACAACTGGCGCTGGGCCGGCGTGCCCTTTTACCTCCGCACGGGCAAGCATATGCCGCAACGGAATACCGAGATAGCGATCCGTTTCAAGCAGGCGCCCTACCTGGCGTTCCAGGATACGCCCGTCGACACTCTGCGGCCCAACTGGTTGGTCCTCCGCATTTCGCCGGACGAGGGAATCTCCCTGCAGTTCGAAGTCAAGCGTCGAGGGCCGGTTGTGGACCTCGCCGCCGTGAAAATGGACTTCCACTACGATGACTGGTTTCCAAAAGAACAAAATGTCGGATACGAGACGCTCATCTATGACGTTATGATCGGCGACCCGACATTATTCATGCGCGCCGACATGGTGGAGCAGACTTGGCGAATTGTGCAGCCGGTGCTCGACGCTTGGGCCAAAAAGAGTGCTTCAGATCTGCCGATCTACCCTGCAGGAAGCGCAGGACCGAAGGAGGCGGATGCGATTTTGGCGCGACATGGTCGAGCCTGGCGGAGCCTTCACGGCGATGACGACGGAAGCTCATCATGAGTCATACGCGTCCGCTGCCATTCAAATGTTCAGCCGTGATTTCGGATGTGGACGGCACGTTGGTCACTGATGACAAGGTGCTGACCGCGTGCGCCCAGGCGGCCGTGGCAGAACTGCGCGCAAGGGGAATTCTCTTTGCGATCATTAGTAGCCGGCCGCCCCGCGGCTTGCGCATGCTGATCGAGCGCCTCGGAATCACGACGCCGGTGGGCGGCTTCAATGGCGGGGTCATAGCGACGCCAGATCTTGCGATAGTCACCGAGCATCTCCTGCCGTCTCAGGTCGCCCGACGTGCGGTCGACACACTGAATGCCCGCGGGGTCGAGGTCTGGGTTTTCAGCGGGCAAAACTGGCTGTTGCGCGACCCAGACGGGCCTTATGTCCCGCTCGAACAGCACACGGTGGGATTTCGGCCGACAACAGTCGAAGATTTTGGATCTGCCGTGGATGCCGCCGCCAAGATCGTCGGTGTCAGCAAGGATTTCGATCTTCTTGAACAGTGCGAGCGCGATGTACGGGTCGCGCTCACCGGTAGCGCCTTCGTCGCCCGTTCGCAGCGTTACTACCTCGACATTACCCACCCGCTCGCCAACAAGGGTGTCGCATTAACGGAGATCGCGAAGCTGTTGGGGATTCCGTTGACGGAAATTGCCGCTATTGGCGACGGCGGCAACGACGTCGCGATGTTCGAGCGAAGCGGTCTCAGCATCGCCATGGGTAATGCCAGTCCGCAAGTGAAGCGAAAAGCGGATTTTGCAACGGAAAGCAATCGCCATGATGGCTTCGCTAAGGCGATCGAGCAGTTCATCCTAGGTGATGGCCGTTCGCGTACGCCGGTTGAGCCGGCTAAGGCAGGAGATCGCGCATGATAGAGCCCGCACGTGCCGAATCGAAAATATCGCTTGTCGTACGCGCCGCTGCACCAGAACGAGCAAATTGATGTTCGTGCAAACCCCGTCGACGGAAGACGCTTCATCGGCTGACGAGACGCTGATCGTACGCCGTATCGCCACCCACCGTGAGCAGTTCATGCCGCGAGGCTTGCTTCACAGCCAATTCGCGGCGCTGGAGGAAACAGGCCCGAACGAAAATCACGTCGTCTTGATCGAGCGGCAACCGCGCGAGATCGTCACGCAAATCTTATCTGCGCTGGACCTGCTCGAAAGCGGTCAGTCACCCGGGCAAGTATTTCCGCGATCGTCCGTTCGTAGCGTGTGAATGAAGCAGTAAGGAACCGCCGATGCCTGTCACTCTGCCGTCCGATCCGCTGGAGAAGATGCCAGCCACGCTGTCGCCAGATCTGCCGGGGGAGATGCCGCCCGCGCTGTCGCCAGATCTGCTCGAGAAAATGGACGCGTATTGGCGCGCGGCAAATTATCTTTCGATCGGGCAGATCTATCTAAAGGATAATCCGTTGCTGGAGTCACCGCTCAGGCTCGAACATATCAAGCCGCGCCTGCTTGGCCATTGGGGCACGACACCGGGGTTGAACTTTCTCTATGTTCACCTCAATCGGCTGATCAAAGAGAACGATCTGAACATGATGTATGTCATCGGTCCGGGTCACGGTGGCCCCGGCATAGTAGCGATGACCTATCTCGAAGGCTCGTACACCGAACGCTATCCGGCCATTGAGCGCGACCGTAATGGACTGCAGCGGCTTTTTCGCCAGTTCTCGTGGCCTTACGGAGTCCCCAGTCACGTATCACCCGAAACTCCCGGCTCAATTCACGAAGGTGGGGAGCTCGGCTATTCCTTAGTTCACGCCTACGGCGCTGCGTTCGACAATCCAGATCTGATCGTAGCCTGCATCATCGGAGACGGTGAGGCGGAGACGGGCGCACTGGCGACGAGTTGGCATTCCAACAAGTTTCTCAATCCTGCTCGCGATGGCGCGGTCCTTCCGATCCTTCATCTCAATGGATTTAAGATCGCAAATCCGACTGTGCTTGCGCGCATCAGCCGGCAGGAATTGACGGACCTGATCCGCGGTTACGGTTACGAACCGCATTTCGTGGAAGGCGACGTCCCCGCTGTCGTGCATCAGAGTTTGGCCGGCACACTTGATACGATTCTGGCGGAGATTCACGAGATCCAGAAGGCGGCGCGTTTCTCTCCAGATACGGTGGAGCGGCCGCGTTGGCCTATGATTGTGTTCCGCACGCCAAAAGGCTGGACCGGACCAAAGTTAGTGGACGGCGAGCCGGTCGAGGGGACCTGGCGCGCGCATCAAGTTCCGCTCGCCGATCTCAAGAACCCCAAACGTCTCAAGCAGCTCGAAGATTGGATGAAAAGCTATCGGGCGCACGAGTTGTTCGACGAAAGGGGCAAGTTTCGCGAGGAGTTTGCTGCACTTGCCCCTACAGGCCATCGCCGCATGGGCTTCAATCCGCACGCCAATGGCGGGGAATTGTTGCAGCCGCTGGCGATGCCTCATTTCCGTGAATATGCCGTGACGATGCCAAAGCCAGGCAGCGTCGAGGCGGAATCAACGCGGGTTCTCGGACGTTTTCTGCGCGACGTGATGAAGCTTAATCTCGACAAAGGGAATTTCCGGCTCTTTGCCCCTGACGAGACGGCGTCTAACAGGTTGGACGCCGTCTACCAAGTCTCCGGCAAGGAATGGATGGCTGAAGTCGAAGATGTCGACATTAATCTTAGCGTCAAGGGACGCGTCATGGAGGTGCTGAGCGAGCATCTCTGCGAAGGCTGGCTCGAAGGATATCTCCTCACCGGCCGTCATGGCTTTTTCTCGTGCTACGAAGCCTTCATCCACGTCATCGATTCGATGTCCAATCAGCATGCAAAATGGCTCAAGGTCAGTAGGAAAATCCCCTGGCGCAAACCGATCGCATCGCTGAACTACCTGCTCACGTCACACGTCTGGCGCCAGGATCACAACGGCTTCTCCCACCAGGATCCGGGCTTCATCGATCATGTGGCAAACAAAAAAGCCGATATTGCGCGCATCTATCTGCCGCCCGACGCGAATTGCTTGCTATCGGTAGCTGATCATTGTTTGCGCAGCCGCAACTACGTTAATTTGATCATTGCCGGCAAACAGCCGGAGTGGCAGTGGCTCGACATTGATTCAGCCGTGCGCCACTGCACCGCCGGCGCGGGCATCTGGCAGTGGGCCAGCAACGATGCCGGTGATCCCGACGTGGTAATGGCCTGCGCCGGTGATGTGCCGACCCTTGAGACTCTCGCTGCCGTGACGCTCTTGCGTGCGTACGTTCCTGATATCCGCATCCGCGTCGTCAACGTGGTGGATTTGATGATGTTGCAGCCTCAATCCGAGCATCCCCACGGCCTGGAGGAACAGGACTTCGATGAGTTGTTTACGACCGACAAGCCGGTGATCTTCGCCTTCCACGGCTATCCCGCGATGGTGCACAAGCTGACCTATCGGCGGCACAATCACGCCAATATTCATGTGCGCGGCTACAAGGAGGAAGGCACCACCACGACGCCCTTCGACATGGTCGTGCTGAACAATCTCGACCGCTATCAACTGGCGCTGGACGCCATCCAGCGAATTCCTCGCTTCAGCAATCAACGCGACAGAGCGACCGCGCTTTACTGGGCGGCTATGGAGCGGCACAAGCTCTATATCAGCGAGCATGGCGACGACATGCCGGAAGTCCGCGATTGGCGTTGGACCTTGTGAGCGTGATATTTTCGCCGTACAGCGCATGACGGAGGCCGCGCCGGAGCTAAATGTACTTGCGCTGAACAGCGGCTCTTCTTCGCTCAAATTTGGATTATACTGCGCGGGGTCTTCACGGATCGAAATGCTGCTCTCTGGCGAAGCCGAGTCGATCGGCGACAAAAGCGGAAAATACCATGCCGAAGACTCGCACGGAAACGCATTGCTCGCCGAGACAGGTCCCATTCCGAGCCAACGAGAAGCAATCGTCCGCATCGGAAAGCTTCTCATCGATACTAAAATGCCGTTGCCTGACGCAATCGGGCATCGCATTGTCCACGGCGGTCCAAAGCTCCGTCAGCATTGCCTCATTGACGATTCGGTCCTGACGCAACTCGAAGCGGCGACCGCCTTCGCGCCGCTGCATATTCCGTCGGCTCTGTCGGTCATTCGCTTTTCGCGAGAGCATTTTCCGGGATTGCCGCAGGCGGCGTGTTTTGACACCACCTTTCATGCTGAATTGCCGGCGGTCGCGCGAGTACTTCCAATCGCCAAGGAATTACAATCGGAAGGAATTCAGCGCTACGGATTTCACGGCCTCTCGTGCGAATCGATTGTGCATCAACTTGCTAACGATCTGCCGAACCGTCTCGTGATTGCCCATCTCGGCAACGGCGCAAGCGTGACCGCGGTCAAAGGCGGCAAATCGATCGACACGAGCATGGGATTGACCCCAACAGGGGGAGTGATCATGGGCACGCGAAGTGGCGATCTTGATCCCGGTATTCTGGTCTATCTGATGCGTGAGAAGAAATTTGATGCCGCCATGCTCGAAGAGCTCGTCGATCGCCGTTCCGGCCTCCTCGGAATTTCGGGCATTGGCAGCGACATGCGGCGGCTGCATGAAGCCGCGCCGACGAACGCCGATGCACGACTTGCCGTTGCGATGTTCTGTTATTCCGTGCGTAAGCAAATTGCCGCGATGATCGCTGCGCTTGGTGGAGTCGATTTGCTCGTATTCACCGGTGGCATTGGAGAGAATGATGTCGAAGCCAGAGCGATGATCTGTAGCAGCTTGTCCTGGCTCGGCGTGAGCCTCGACGAAGCTCTTAACCGATTAGCGAACAGTGCCATCAATAGTTCTGCGTCGCGCTGTGCAGTACAGATCCTTCTCTCGAAAGAAGACGAGCAGATCGCTCGTCACACCCGGGCATTGCTCCCATGGAGGGTTGGCGGATAACTGCGGGAAAAAATTGATGAAAGAGTCACGATCGGCGGCATTTATTTTTTCGTGCGACGCTCGCGAGTGGTCAAAAGTGCTCAGAGTGTTGTCGACAAAGAGTACATACGGGTTGCTTCGGCTGCTTGCGACAAAAATGGCAATGACCAAATCAGCATTTTACCCGTTGCGTTTCGAACCAATCTATCAGTACCGGTTATGGGGTGGTCGGCGTTTGGCGAATTGGCTGAAGGCGCCGCTGCCCAGCGCCGGGCTGATCGGCGAGGTTTGGTTGCTGAGCGATCGCGATGAGCATCCCAGCCGCGTCGCCGAGGGACCGCTCAAAGGACGCACCATCGCTCAACTGATAGAACAGTCGCCGAAGCTTATCCTCGGCAACTTGGCGCACCGATTCCGGCGATTTCCGCTGCTGCTGAAATTTCTCGACGTGAAAAAAATGCTCTCCGTGCAAGTGCACCCGCCTGACGGCAACGCCGATCTGATCCCCAAGGGAGAAACCGGAAAAACGGAGGCGTGGGTCGTTCTGGAAGCAGATCCCGCAAGCCGAGTTTACGCCGGCCTTAGGCTCGGCACGACCGCCACAGATTTGCGCGCTCTCTCGGAGCATACTGCGAATGAATGTCTAGCCAGTTTCGCGCCTAAGCGCGGGCAAGGCATACTTATTGAAGCCGGAGTTGTCCATTCGCTCGGCGATGGTGTCGTGGTGTTCGAGCTCCAGGAAAACAGCGATGTTACTTTTCGGCTCTATGACTGGAACCACATCGATCCGAAGACAGGCCATCCGCGCGCGTTGCAAGTTGACAAGGCGCTGGCATGCGTCGATTTAATGCAGGGCCCGGTCTGCCCGATCGCGCCCGTGATTGAAACCGTGCAGCCAGCTATGCGCGAGCTGCTTTTTGACAATCCACATTTCCGATTGTGGCGTCTCCAGGGCGAGGCGCCGTTCGTAGTTGGTGCTGCGGATGAGCCGCGGGTTTTGGTGTGCCTCGAAGGCATTGGAAATATCGAATATGACGGCGCCGATTTCCCGATGGAAAAGGGCGCGGTGGTTCTTCTGCCAGCGGCAGTGGGCGCCTGTCGCTATCGACCTGCGGGGCCAGGCACGCTTTTGGATATTGCTGTGCCGGATCAACCATGAAAAGGCTGGTTATATTTGATCTTGACGGCACGCTCGCAGAAAGCAAAGCGTCCCTCGACACGGAGATGGCGACGCTTCTGGCCCGGCTGCTTGAGGTCGTTAAAGTTGCGGTAATCTCAGGAGGAGTATGGGCGCAATTTGAAAAACAGGTGCTGGCTTATCTGCCCCATGATGAGCGTCTGAAGGATCTTTCGCTTCTGCCGACATGCGGGACGAAATTCTATCGCTACGACGGAGCGTGGCAAAAGCTCTATTCTGAAGATTTCAGCACCGAGGAGAAGGAAAGAATCATCAGTGGACTGAACAAAGCGATCGATCAATCCGGATTTAGAGCTGTAAAGCACTGGGGAGATTTGATCGAAGATCGGGGCAGCCAGGTCACGTTTTCCGCTCTGGGCCAGGAGGCGCCGCTCGACGAAAAGAAGAAATGGGATTCCAACTTTAAAAAGCGCGAAAAAATCAAGGAGATTCTCAAACCACTGCTTCCTGACTTTTCCATTCAATCGGGCGGCGCGACGTCGATCGATGTCACCAGGCCGGGCATTGACAAGGGTTATGGCGTAAGAAAACTCCGGGAGACACTTGGCATCGCTATCGAGGACATGATTTTCGTTGGCGATGCCGTTTTTCCCGGCGGAAATGACTATCCGGCCAAAGAAGCAGGCGCGGTGTCCATCGAAGTGCGGGATCCGCACGAAACCAAACGCGTTATCGAGGCCACTATTGCGTGTCTAGAGAGCGGGAACAGCCGGTGCCGGGCTTCGAGCTAGAACGGATCGGCATGATAATGGAGCCGCAGTCCGGCAACCCGAATGAAGCGGAAGGCGTCCTCAATCCCGCTGCAATTCGGGCTCGGGATGGGCAACTTTATCTCTTTCCGCGTCTCGTTGCTCGCGGCAATTTCTCTCGCATCGGCATTGCCCGTGTGTTGTTCGACGGTTCTGGCGATCCGACGGGTGTCGAGCGCATGGGAGTGGCTTTGGAGCCTGAGGCCGACTACGAACTGTCCGGGAAAGGAGGGGGATGCGAGGATCCACGTATCGCTTATATCGAGCCGTTGCGGCATTACGTTATGACCTACACGGCGCTTTCGCGCCGCGGTCCGCGAATTGCAATCGCCATTTCCGATGATTTGCTCCAATGGCGTCGACTCGGCCTTGCAACCTTTCATCCCTACAATGGCATCGCTTTTGATGACGTGGACGACAAGGACGCCAGCATGTTTCCCACGCTGATCTCTGACCCCTCCGGCCAGGCCGCCGTCGCGCTTGTGCATCGGCCGCTATTCCCGGGAACGCGTCCGGAAGAAAAGGTGCACCAATCAGTATCCTGCTCCATGGATCTTCATCGAGAAAGTATTTGGATCTCATATTGCCGCGTGAGTGCGAAAGGTGGCTGGCTTCAATTCGGTGAATTCGTCGCACATCACCGGTTGGCATGCCCCGAGGCGGCATGGGAGCGCCTCAAAATCGGCGGTGGTGCGCCGCCCGTTATGTGTCGCCATGGCTGGCTGATAATTTATCACGGCGTGCACGACGTACCTCAATCGGGTCTCGTCGGGCGCAAGATGTGTTATTCAGCCGGCGCGATGGTGTTATCGAAGGAGCACCCGAACAGGACTATCTATCGCTCGCCGAAACCGGTGCTGGTTCCTGATGGCCCGCTCGAGTGCCACGGTACGGTCGACAATGTCGTGTTTCCCACGGGCATCGATCGTCGCGACGATCTTGGCGAGCCCGATCGCTTCGACATCTATTATGGAATGGCGGACGATCGGATTGGCGTGGCGCGTCTGGATGTACCCGCAACCCTGCCGCGCGGCGTAGCAGCGGATTATTCGTGAGCGGCGAAAAGCGGCACACCAATGCCGCAATTTTTTCGCAGCGCCGGAGCTAGTGAGGGCCGGGCATTAGCATGAGATCGACCTCGTGTCCTGCCCGCACGCGAAGTCTTTTGAGCAGACTTTCATGCTTTCGAGGGCGCTGGCTGCATACCATGTATGCCCTCACTGGTAGAGCCGCTTTTGGCGGCATCGAAAATTCGATAGGCGAGCAGCTTCACGCCGTCGTTCACTAAGAACCAAGTCACAGCATATCCCCACACGAAGATTGCCCAACCCCAGCCGAGCGGCGTCATGAACACGCCATACACCGCAATCAGGGTCGCCAACGTTTGCGTGCCAAGCACTGCAATCAACAGGATCCGCGCCGGGCGTATCGACCAGAACGGGCCGCGGGTGCGCGTCAGGAAAATCGTCAGATGCCCGGCCACTGACAGCTTCAAATACATCAACGTCTGGATGTGGGCGCGGTCGAGGTGAAATACGCGCTCGCCAAGATAAAACAGGCCAAACGCCGCCACGACGCCGGTGATGCCCAGCACCGTGGCGATCCCCAGCACGACGGGCATGTTCCAGGCCTCGGGCTGGTCCTTGTAATGAACATTGTCATAGGCAATGGAAAGGATGGCGCCGTCGTTAAGCAGGGCCAGCATCACGATCATCACCGCCGTCAATGGATAAAAGTTGAAGACCAAGATCGCCAGTGTCATGAACAACAGCACGCGCAGCGTCTCGGCGATGCGATAAATCGCGTAGCTGTTCATCCGCTGGAAGATACGGCGGCTCTCCTTAATTCCGTCGATGATTACCGAAAGGCCGGGCGTCATCAGCACGATGGCCGCCGCCGCGCGTGCCGCATCCGTCGCGCTCGAAACGGCGATGCCGCAGTCGGCTTTCTTCAGTGCGGGAGCGTCGTTCACCCCGTCGCCGGTCATGCCGACGATGTGGCCACGCCTTTGCAGGATATCCACGATGTGGAACTTGTGTTCGGGGAATACCTGGGCGAAACCGTCCGCCTTCTCGATGGACTCCGCCAGTTGCGCCGTTTCCTGATGCTTCGCGTCACCGAAACCGCTGGCATCGAGGATATTGGTGCCCATCCCTAATTTCTTGGCGGTTTCCTGGGCGATGGCAAGCGCATCGCCGGTCACCATCTTGACCTTCACGCCCATCTGCCGCGCGGTCGCGATGGTCGCCTTGGCATCCTCGCGGGGCGGATCGAACAGCGGCAGCACACCAAGAAACTGCCATTGGCCGTCCGCGTCGGCCCGCGCCACGCCCAGTGAACGAAAGCCGCGGGCTGCAAATTCGCTGACCGCTTTGTCGACGGCGGGTTTGACCTGCGCCGCATTGGCCGCCATCGCCAAGATGACCTGCGGCGCACCCTTCGTCACCTTAAACACGCTTCCGTCCGCGCCCGTGACAGCAGCCTCAGTGCGTTTGTGCACCGGATCGAACGGCTGGAAATGAGTCACCTTGTAGCCTTGCAGGGCTTGATCGTTTTTCAGGCCTCCCAGAACGGCGAGATCAATGGTGTCGTTATTGTCTGCGCGCGACGCCAGCGCGGCATTGAAGATCACTCGTTCGGCAGGAATCTTGTTCACGCTGAACGGCTCGCCCAGTGTCAGCTTGTTTTGGGTCAGGGTGCCGGTCTTGTCGGCGCACAACACGTCCACGCCCGCCAATTCCTCTATCGCCTCCAACCGGGTCACAATCGCCTTTTTCTTCGCGAGCAGACGGGCGCCAACCGCCATCGTCACCGACAGCACCGTGGGCATCGCCACAGGAATCGCGGCTACGGTCAGCACCAAAGCGAACTGCAACGTGGTGAGGATCGGGTCGCCGCGGAAGAGCGCAAAGGCAATGATCGCCGCCACCAGAACTACCGCGAGGATGATTAGGTAATTCCCGATCTTGAGCACCGCGCGCTGAAAGTGACTGACGGTTTGCGCGCCCTGCACCAGCTCCGCCGTCCTGCCGAAGTAGGTATTGGCACCCGTGGCGTAGACCAGCGCGCCGATTTCGCCCTGACGAACTATCGAACCGGAAAACACTGCCTCGCCGGATTTGCGCGTGGCGGGCAGCGATTCTCCAGTCAGCGCCGACTGATCGACTTCGATCGGATCGCCTTCCAGCAAGCGCGCATCCCCCGGCACGATGTCGCCCATGCGGACGCGGATAATGTCGCCCGGCACCAACTCGCGCGCAGCAGACGTAATCCACTTGCCGTCACGTCTCACCCTGGCCTTGATCGCCAGCGTGGCCTTCAGCGCAGCGATCGCGTTGCCCGCCTGGTGTTCTTCCCAGAATCCGACCACGGCATTGGCCAGAAGCAGAACGAGAATGATGCCAAAGTCCGGCCAATGCCGCGCCACCGCCGACAAGATCACCGCCGCCTCGATCATCCACGGGATAGGACCCCAAAAATAGCCGAGGAATTTCAAAAGCTCATTTGTCTTCATTTCCGCAATCTCGTTTGGCCCATATTGGGTCAACCGCTTCTGCGCCTCGGCTTGAGTAAGTCCATCCGGCGACGACGCCAATCTTTTCTCCACTTCCGCCAGCGGCAGGGATTTCAGATCGTCCTTGGTGTTGGGTTTCGATCTTTGCCCCGATTCGAGAGCCTCGGGCTGGACGGAATTGGGTTCCATAATGCTATGTCTTCAGCCTTTGAGAGCGGGATACTATGTCTCGCCGCGTTCTAGTTGATCCCAAGCCGACGAAATGCCGGAACCTTGACCAAATCCAAAAGCACGGCGAAGAGTGACGCTGCTGCAAGCGTGCCGGCGACGATCCAGACCGGCAATGGTGTCATTGCAATTCCCCCGATGGCTAACGTCGAAGCAATCAGGAGATCGGCGATTGACGAAACGACGACCCAGAAGCTCGGCCGCGACGACCACAAATGCCGGCGCTCACGATTGGTGTACATAGTCGCCTGGTTGCCGAACACGATGAGGATAAAAGCCAGCGTCCTCAGCGAGCCAATATCGAACCCCATCCGATAGGCGCCGAAAGCCAGGATAGACGTACAAAAAATCAGCTCGCCGAGTCCCATGATGACGTCGGCGACCGTCAAATTGCCGACCCGCCACACATTCGGCATCGACGATGGCCGGACATTGTCGGTCGTCAATGACATACCGAGGAAGTCGCCGGCGATCATGATGAGTACCATCAGTAAGGGGGTGAGGATCGCTTGCCCGGTCATGATCAGGCCGATCGCGAGGAACAGCACCTGCACTATCTTTTTGGTAATCGAGTTCAGAGTATAGCTCAGGATACGCTGGAACGTCACGCGACCTTCCTTGACCGCGGCGACGACACCGGCGAGGCCAGGCTCTGTCAGCACCATGCCAGCCGCCGATTTGGCGACGTCCGTCGCCGTCGAAACAGCTATTCCCATCTGCGCCTGGCGCAGGGCTGGCGCGTCGTTGGCGCCGTCTCCACACATGCCGACAATATGACCACTCTTCTGAAACGCCTTGACGAGCTTGTATTTGTCCTCGGGCAAGACGCCGGCGAAGACCGCGAACTTCTCAGGACGGACAGAGTAGGGGATCGGTCCCGGCGGGCAGACAGTGCCTTCAAGTCCCACGGCCTGAGCCACGATGGCGGCGGTCGTTGGCGCGTCTCCCGTTACCATCACGGTGCGGACGCCCAGGCCATGCAATTCACTGACAAGCGCTGCGGAGTCAGGGCGAGGAGGGTCACTGAGCGCAATGAGTCCGGCGAGCTTCATTGCCGCGGGCGGTCCGACTGCGACCGCCAGCACCCTGAACCCTTTTCCCTCAAGCTCCTTCGCCGCCGCCGTCGCGGTCGGCGATGATTGCGCCAACCCGATGATTACAGCGTAGGCGCCCTTTACGACACGTTGCGTGCCACCTCCCGGGTTATCGACCGTCGCCTCGGACATCTTCGTGGCTGGATCGAACGGCGCGAATTTCATCAGTTTCGGCGCGTCGGCAACGGTCTTGCCCAAGGCAGCAAACCGAATAGCTCCGTCCACCGGATCCTGGCCGCCGTCTGAGCTGGCTAGCGCGGCGAGCGCCAGAACGTGCGCGTCGTCGAAGCCGGACATCGGACGAATGGTTGTCACGGTCAGCGCGTTTTGGGTCAGCGTGCCGGTCTTGTCGGCGCACAAGACATTCATCGATGCGGCTTCATCCACAGCCGTAAGACGCGTGGGGAGAACCCCGAGCTTTGCCAGTGCCCGCGCACCAAGGGCCGATGCGAGCGTGAAGGTGGCCGGCAACGCAACCGGAATCGATGCTAGCACCGCGGTCAGAACGAGAGGGATGATCTCGGCGAGCGGCATCTTGAGGAAGTATGCATAGTAGACCAGCAGCAAGATGACGACGCCGTTGAACGCAGCGAGATTGCGCACCACGCGCAGCACCGCTTTCTGCTGGGAGCTCACGACATGTGCGGTGCGGACGAGCTCGGCGGTGCGGCCGAACTTGGTTTGCGCCCCGGTCGCCGTGACTTCCGCTACCGCCTCGCCACGCCTGACCAGCGCTCCCGCATAGGTCTGCACGCCGGCGCCGGCTTCGACAGGCACGGACTCGCCGGTAAGCATGGATTGGTCCAGCAGGATTTCTCCCCCGATGAGGCTCACGTCCGCGCCGACCACCGCACCGAGGGAAAGCTTCACCACATCGCCCGGCACCAACTGGGCAGCGGATATGGTCTTCCACGCGCCGTCTCGGCGGACCGATGCGTTGAGCGCGAGCCGCGATTTCAGCGCGTCAAGAGTTGCCTGGGCGCGGCTCTCCTGGAACAGTCCGAGCGCGGCGTTGAATGCCAAGAGGCCGGCGATGATCGCGGCCTCGACATAGTTGCCGAGCGCCAGTTCGAGTACGATCGCAGCTTCCAGCATCCATGGAACAGGCGCCCAGAACTTCTCGATTGCCATGCGCGACGGATGGGGCGCCGTGTCGGGCATCGCATTCGGGCCGGAATTCTCCAGCCGGCGGCGCGCTTCCTCGCTTGTCAGGCCTTCCGGAATCTCGTTGTTTGCCGCAGATGCCGATTCGGTGGACCGATCCCTTGCATCAAGGCGCGGAGCAGTCGTGACCATCAATAACCCTGCGGCCGCCAAGCTTGTCGTAACCCCTCAGCAGTGACTACGCATGTGGACGGACTTTGCGGAGCTAGTCTATTGGTCAGCATGTCCAATTTTGTTTCCTCAGTTCGTGGGGTGTCTTCTCAAAAAGATCCTTGTTCTCCAAATCTTTCGTGCTCGTTCTTTGAGGTCTATCGAGGATCCAGCGGTTCCTGAACTAGGCCATCCGCCATGGGGATAGAGGCGTAGCGATTTGGTGCGTTTCTTGATTGGGACGTCGTTAACAACTGGTGAGTGCTCAATGAACGGCAATAGGTTTCCAAATAATCTTCAGCCATTCTGGCGGCAGTAAATCTGTCTTCAAACCGTTGACGTACCGCGCGGCGATCGTAAGTCAGGATCTCCGGCAGCACCGCGATGGCTTCATCCTCGCTGTCGACAATTTTACCGGTGACGCCATTCTCGATGATCTCGGGAATCGATCCGCAGCGGAAGGCGAGCACCGGCGTGCCGCACGCCATGGCCTCGATCATCACGAGTTCAAACGGTTCCGGCCAATCCACCGGAAATAACAGAGCGGCGGCCTCGCCTAGGAATTTCGTTTTCTCATGCTCGTTGATCTCCCCGATGAACTCTACGCTCTCGCCGTCGATAAACGGCAGTACCTCGTTTCGAAAGTATTTCTCGTCGACTTTGTCGACCTTGGCCGCGATCTTCAGCGGGATGCCGGCGGCCCGCGCTATTCGAATTGCGCGATCCGGACGTTTTTCCGGCGAAATCCGACCCAGGAATGCAAGATAGAATCCCTTCCTATAGGACGGTAGATGCAAGGCTTTCGGAATGCCGTGATGAATAGTCGTAACAAAATTGGCGTGTGGCAATGGTTTGCGCTGGTCGTCGGAGATGGAGACCAATGGCATCTCGCTGAAGCGCCCGTAGAATGGCTTAAGGTCGTCCAAGTCCTGCCGGCCAGCAGCGTGGTCAAGGTCCGCGCCCCAAGTGCGCGGAAAAGCGGAAAATGGAATAGATCGATATGAAAATGTAGAATGTCGAATTCCGCTGCGCGCTCGCGGACCTTATCGATCATCAGTATAAAGTGTGGAACGGCGTCGCGCACGGTAGAGTCGAGGCGAAGCGCACGAGTACAACAAGCGACCAGCTCGGCGCCGGTGGTTGAGTCGCCGCTTGCAAACAGCGTCACATCATGGCCAAGCCTGACAAGTTCTTCGGTCAAGTAGGAGACGATCCGCTCCGTGCCTCCATAGAAACGTGGAGGAACGCTCTCAGTGAGTGGAGCTATCTGTGCAATTCTCATATTGCCTTTATGATCTTCTTTCGAATATGAACACATGCATTACAGCACGGTTTTAATTCAATAAGACGCGCTGCGTGATCAGTAGAATGGGCGCCGGTCGCTGGAGAACCAAGGGATACAGCAACCGGCGCTCGTCTGAATTTCGGCGTGAACGTCGTAACAAAGATGCGGTCACTTTCCGGTCTGAAGGGTGCGGAGTTTGTTCAATTTTGACCACTGCATCTGCAATAGTCTTGATTGTTAGAGGAGTTGCAATCAGGTCATCTAAGCCCGAAGGTCGCTGGGCTGGAGCTTAACCATCGTAGCTGTCGTTGCCTTCTGGCTTACCCATTAGCCGCAATGACATCTTATTAAATGTACAAATTATGTGTCGCAGATTTCTTAGAGTAGAAGTAAAGCACCGTTGCTTGGCTGAACCGACATACTTGGGGAATATTTTCGAAAAATAAAACCGTTCCAGTGAAAGGAATTTACCGATCGGTACCGTTTTACGGGAGGAGGCGTGCGAAAGTGGTAAAAAGGCGGTGAGGAAATTACTGGCAGGTCTTTTTGTGATGCTTTCGGTCCTTGAATGTCACGCCTGAGGCCCCAGATGCGCGAGAGGTGAAGTGCCGATGAGACCCGTCGGAAGGGAATCCGCTTGGACGCGGCGGACGACGCTGGAGTGCCCCGAACCACTCAGCATCGCAAGGCACATCAGAGCGACTGCTGCGAAAAGAACAAGCGCCACGAACAGCCGTACCGAAGGTTCTGGAATACGATGTTGAAATGACCGGATAAAGCTCATGAAAATCAACGTTCTAACGAGCCGGATGTTCCTCAATTTGTTATCAAAGAAAGCTTTGGTAGCGGACGAGTTCAGGCAAACTGCCGCCGCAGACCGCGATTTTGCATGACCAACAGCATGCTTTCAATCGATCATTCGAGCCCCCAGACATGTCCCGCAGGACGCGCCCTCAGAGGTAACCCACACTATTTCAGCGAAACCGCTGACGGCACCGGAAACGATACTCTGACGAGTAGTTTCAAGCAGCGTGTTGGCCCACGTATCGGCAGCCGAACGAAATCGCACCTGGCATCTTGTCGTCCATGTCGCAATGACGGTGGTGTGACGCCAACATGGCATTGAACGAACGGCACTTGCTCCTGTGTGATGGAGCAGCAGTTCTGATCCGGCGGCTCGTGGCAGAGGACGCTGCCCTATATCCAGATTTTCTGAGCGAGGTGACGGCCGAGGATCTGCGGCTGCGTTTCTTTGCAGCGATGCGCGAAGTGAGTCACGGACTGCTTGACAAGCTCATTAATTACGATCCGGCCTGCGCTATGGCCTTCATTGCCGTCGACGAGCGGAGCCGAAAGATGCTTGGCGTGGTCCGCCTGCACGATGACATAAGTGGAGAGAGCGCAGAATTTGCAGTTCTCGTGCGCTCGCGGCTTAAGGGCCACGGAGTTGGTTGGCTTCTGATGAAGCGCATGATTGAATATTCGAGGCAAAAGGGCCTCAAGACCGTGCGCGGCCAAGTGCTTTCCCAGAATGCGGCCATGCTTACCATGTGTGCCGAGTTCGGCTTTCACATCGCCGACGATCCGGACGATTTCAGCGTCAAGACCGTGACGCTGCCGGTAACACCTCCAGCCACCGAACCGGCGTTTTCATAGCTTCGAACAGATATCCGCGATCGCGTATTAAGAGCTCCGCGAACCGATGTCCCTCGCCCCCCCGAGCTAACATGGCAGTCGCCAACCAAACTGTCAGCTAAGGGCCGATTTTGTTGCAGAAGTCGTTTGAGTTGACGAACAATGATTTCCGTCGCGCTGACGCTGACATTGGCGGGAGCGGGCGACGATGATGGGGCGGCTGAACCGGACCAAGGACAGTTTGTCTATTGCTTCAATCTTGAGGAGGTCGTCCCGGAAGACCATTCGGTGCGGGCGATCGCCGGCGTCCTTGACCTGTCGTGGGTTTATGCCGAGTTGGCACCTTACTACTCTCGGTTCGGCCGGCCATCGATTGATCCGGTGCTGATGATCCGGATGCTCATCGTCGGCTATGTCTTCGGCATTCGATCGGAGCGGGCGTTGTGCCGGGACGTTCGGGTCAACCTGGCCTATCGATGGTTCTGTGGCCTGAACCTTGAGGACAACACTCGGCGTTATCACGCGCCCGCAACGAACGTTTCCGCGACGGCGGCGTCTTTAGGCGCGTGTTCGAGCGCGTCGTCTCAGCCTGTATGGCGGCCGGCCTCGTCGGTGGCGAAGGTTTTGCTGTGGACGCGAGCCTGATTGAGGCCGACGCCAATAAGAGCCGCTCGGTTGCGGGCGCGGAATGGAACGCAAGGAACATCGATCCGCTAGCAGCCAGCCGCGCCGCCAAGGACTATCTGGCGACGCTCGAGGATGCAGCCTACGGCGCGGCCAGTTCCGTGATCCCGAAGTTTGTCTCCCGGTCCGACCCCACTGCACAATGGACTAATGCGATGAAGACGGCGGCGTTCTTCGCCTATGCCGACAACTATCTCATCGATGTCAAATTCGGGATCATTATGGATGTCGAAGCCTCGCGCGCCATCCGGCAGGCCGAGGTCGGCGCATCTCGGACCATGATCGAGCGTACCGAAGCGACCTTCGGGATCAAGCCGCAATGGCTTGCGGCCGACACTGCATACGGGTCGGCGGCCAATCTCGACTGGCTTGTCAACCAACAGAAGGTCGCGCCGTACATTCCAGTCATCGACAAATCGCAGCGTGACGACGGCACATTCTCACGCGAAGAGTTCATCTTCGACAAGGACCGCAACATCTATATCTGCCCTGCAAACAAGGCGCTGACCACGACCGGCCGGCTTTACGCTGACCACAAGTTCCGCTACCGGGCTTCCGTTCCTGGATGTCGCGCCTGTCCACTAAAGCTGAGTTGTTGCCCAAAAGCGCCCGCGCGGCGGATCGATCGTGACGTCAATGAGGAAGCCCGCGATGTTGCCCGCGCACTCGCTAAAACCAGGGCCTATGCGCAATCGCGTCGCGATCGCAAAAAGGTCGAGATGCTATTCGCCCATCTCAAGCGCATCTTGGGTCTCGTCCGATTGCGTCTGCGAGGTCCGAGCGGCGCACAATTCGAATTTACCCTCGCCGCCATCGCACAAAACCTGCGTAGGCTCGCCAAGCTCATGACACGGGCGCCGCCCGAAAACCTGGAGGCGTACCTCACCTGAGCGTGACCTGTTGCTGAAGCGTAGTCAGCGTCGCGTCAACTGCGTAGAGGTCGCCGCTCCGCAGGCAGCGAGCGGCAACAGACTTGCGCAAAATCGAGCCACAACGGCCCATTTCTCCTTCACAACCTACTTCTGCAACAAAATCGGCCAATTGTAGACATCCGGCCAACAATCCCCGGCTGAAAATGAGGGTTCAGAGTGAGCAATTTTGCTCAGACACCGTTGAGCGCGCGCCTACGATAAATAGGTGCTCAATAGCCATATTTGTGCTTGCGCAGTTGGCTAATTGCTCATTGCGGCTCTTCAGAACAAGGTTTTTGTCGTGGCGATTAGGCGCCGACGATCATTCAACTCGACATCCTTTCTCGCCAAGGTCGGCGAGGGCCGAAGCATTGGGCAATACCGCGAAAACCAGGTCATCTTTTCACAAGGGGATGCCGGCGATGCCGTGTTCTATGTCCAGAAAGGCAAAGTGAAGGTCACCATCGTTTCGGAGCAAGGGAAGGAAGCAGTCATCGCAATCCTTGGAACGGACGAATTTTTCGGCGAGGGATGTCTAGCCGGACAGGTGATGCGTATATCGACGGTTAGAGCCATGACGGACTCCGTCATCGTGCGATTGGAAAAATCAGCTATTGTCCGGGTGATCCATCAGGAACCGACGTTCGCCGAGATGTTCATTGCCCATCTTTTGGGCCGAACCCTCCGCGTCGAAGCGGATCTCGTCGATCAGCTCTTTAATTCGAGCGAGAAGCGCCTTGCCAGAACGCTGCTGCTGTTGGCAAACTTCGGCAAGGAAAGCAAACCGGAGCCGATTATTGCCAAGATCAGTCAAGAGACCCTTGCGGAGATGATCGGAACGACCCGATCCCGCGTGAGTTTCTTCATGAACAAATTTCGAGAACTCGGCTTTATCGACTACAACGGCAGCGGCTTGGAAATTCACAGCTCATTGTTGAATGCCGTTCTGCACGACCAGCCGCAGATCAAGACTTGATTCTGCTCATTTCGACGCGGGCACCCCAGATTTGGCGAAGGTAGACATCCGCCTGCGTGCGCGCAGAACTGGAAGGACAAATGATAATGCGAGTCAAAGATGTCATGACGCCGAATGTGATTTCCGTTGAAGCTAATGAAACGGTCCTCAAGGCCGCGCGATTGATGCTGCAGAACAGAGTCAGCGGTCTGCCGGTAATCGACGCGACCGGCGAGTTGGTCGGTATCGTGACCGAGGGCGATTTTCTCCGTCGCGGCGAGATCGGCACGCAGCGTCATCGGCCAAAATGGCTCGAATTCCTGGTTGGACCCGGACGAATGGCGGCCGAGTACGTGCGCGTAAACGGCAGAAGAATCGATGAGATCATGACGCCCGATCCACTCTCCGTCACAGAAGACGATTCGCTCGAAACGGTCGTCGATCTAATGGAACGACATCGCGTCAAGCGCCTGCCTGTCATGCGTGGCGCAAACATGGTCGGCATTGTCAGCCGGGCCAATCTCATGCACGCGCTGGCAAGCCTCGCTCGCGACGACACGCCCCCGCCCGCCAACGATGATTCGGCGATCCGCGACCGGATCCTGGTAGCGCTCGGCAAAGAGCAATGGGCACCGAAGGCCAATGTCGTGGTCAAGAATGGTATCGCGGAATTGTGGGGCGCGATCACGGACGAGCGCGAACGTCAGGCGCTGATTGTTGCGACCGAGAACATCTCAGGCGTCAAAGTTGTCCACGATCATCTCGTTTGGGTCGAACCAATGTCAGCCATGGCCTTTCTCTCACCCGAGGACGAAGCGAAGGCACAAGCGGAACTACGCCCTGGCTTGGTTTCGCATAAATGACTTCGTAAAACTGCCCGCCGATTTTTTTTGGATAGGGTAAAACGTAGGACGCTGCCGTGGGCGTTCCGCCGGTAGGAAGGGCAGGTGCCGCAGAAAGTGCGGGATAATGCGGCATGTCCTTCAATAAAGGGAGATCAGGAATAATTACAATCTCTCCGCCCACCGAAAGCGCGTCACTAACGAGGTTCGCCGGCGCTCCTGACGTAAGCCTGCCGAACGGCCTAACGAGCGACGAAGTACGCCGCCGGCTGGAGAAGTTCGGCCCGAACGCGATGCCAGATACAGCGCTTCATCCATTCCGCATGGCGTTTGAGAAATTCTGGGCGCCCGTTCCGTGGATGCTCGAGGCTGCAATCTTGCTTCAAGTCGCCCTTGGCGACTATCCCGAGGCCGCGATCATCGCCGGTCTTCTCGTCTTCAACGCCGCACTCGGGCTGCTTCAGGAGAGCCGCGCCCAGGCAACGCTTGCCGCGCTGAAGTCGCAACTCGCGCTCAAGGCATCCGTTCGGCGCGATGGCGTGTGGAAGACGATACCCGCCGCCGAACTAGTCCCAGGCGACGTGGTAAAGCTGTGCCTCGGCGGCGTGGTTGCCGCAGATGTGCACCTCGCCGGGGGAGAAATCCTGCTCGACCAATCTATGCTCACAGGTGAGTCCGTACCGATCGAAGCCGGAGCCGGTGTACAGACCTATGCGGGGGCGTTGGTCAGGCGCGGTGAGGCGGTGGCGGAGGTCACGGCAACGGGAGCGCGAACCAAGTTTGGACGCACTGCCGAGCTTGTCCGCACCGCCCATGTCGTTAGTTCCCAGCAGAAAGCTGTGCTGCGCGTGGTGCGAAATCTCGCTGCGACCAACGGCCTCATTATCGTGCTGCTGGTCGCGTATGCATCCTTTCTCAAAATGCCGCTCGCTGAGATCATCCCCATGGTCCTGACGGCGGTCCTCGCTTCGATACCGGTCGCGCTGCCGGCCACCTTCACGCTCGCGTCGGCGCTTGGCGCGCGCGCTTTGGCAAAGCTGGGCGTTCTCCCGACGCGCCTCACCGCGGTGGCAGTTCAGAGTGAGCAAATTTGCTCGGATACTGCCGAGAGCGCGCACCCATGACAAACAGCGGCTCGACACCCCATATGTAATGCTTGCGCAGAGCCGGCTGATAGCGGATTGCCTGCATCTTCGGAAACAAGCTTTTGTCGCAGCGATTAAACGCCGCCCGTCATTTCAATTCGACATCCTTCCTCGCCAAGGTCGGCGAGGGCCTAAGGTAAGTATCCCTAGAGCTGGAAGGACGATGATCATGCAAGTTAAAGACGTCATGACGCAGAATGTGATTTCTGTTGAAGCCAATAAATCGGTCCTCAAGGCCGCGCGGTTGATGCTGCTGAATAGGGTCAGCGGTCTGCCGGTAATCGGTGCGACCGGCGAGTTGGTAGGTATCGTGACCGAGGGAGATTTTCTCCGCCGGGGCGAGCTCGGCACGCAGCGTCATCGGCCGAAATGGCTCGAATTCCTGGTCGGACCCGGACGAATGGCGGCCGAATACGTCCGCGTAAACGGCAGAAGAATCGATAAGATCATGACGCCCGATCCACTCTCTGTCACCGAGGATGACTCGCTCGAAACGGTCGTCGATCTGATGGAACGACATCGCGTCAAGCGCCTGCCTGTCATGCGCGGCGCACAAATGGTCGGCATTGTCAGCCGCGCCAATCTTATGCACGCGCTAGCGAGCCTCGCCCGCAACGACACGCCCCCGTCCGCCAACGACGATTCGGCGATCCGGGACCGAATCCTGGTAGCGCTCGGCAAAGAGCAATGGGCGCCGAAGGCCAATGTCGTGGTCAAGAATGGAATTGCGGAATTGTGGGGCGCGCTCACGGATGACTGCGAACGTCAGGCGCTCATTGTCGCGACCGAGAACATCTCAGGCGTCAAAGGTGTACACGATCATCTCGTCTGGGTCGAACCAATGTCAGCCATGGCCTTTCTCTCACCTGAGGATGAGGTGAAGGTCCACGCGGAGGGATCCGTGCAGAGCGCTGTGAATTGAAATGGACAAGAGGGCATTCCTCAGGCGGACTGCCCTTCATCCAGCGGAGCAAGCGCGTCCCGCAATGAACTCGCCGTCACCATCGAAGCTGAAGGCGCGGCTGGCCTGCACCAGTTCCAGGCGCGGCTCTGCTTCTCGGTACAGCAAAACCTCGGCCGGCCCATCATTGCTTCGATCAACGACGTTCAGAGCGTCGGAGCCGATCCACTCAACTCGCACGACCTCGACGACAGCCGGGCCTGCCAACCCGCGTATCTTCGCCCCCGCAACGACCTTGTCCAAGGCTAGCATGCATGCTCCTGCCGTCGGCACATGGAATAGCACATTTGTCGCAAACCACGGTTGTTGATAAGCAGCGCATCCGCGATGAGCATGGCACCGAAGTCGCTGCGAAACGCCGCTACTCCCACCTGCTCGACTTCAAAATATCGCTTTGCGCAGGACATCTAGCGCAGTAAAATGCTTGCCCACACTTTATTTCGTTTTCACGACCATGCTGTCGTCTTCGCTCGAAGAGAAACAGGTTGTCATCGACTACATGAATTCGCAGGCGCCCGACCTCACGGTCGAGTTCCTGCAAAAAGTCTACGCCGAGAACGTCTTGACCCATCAGCATGCGGTCTGGGACGTTCACACCAACGTCGACCGCTGGTGGGTGATCACCAATCCGACGAACCTTTACTCACAAGAACAGTTTCCAAACATGGACCTCGCCGTCACGTTTCACGTCGGCCTGTGCCTGCGTATTCCGCGCAGCGAGAAATCAAAATTATCAGCATGCCCGTGAGCCACTCGCCGCTTGCTTTCGTCACATGAGCGAAGCCTCGGACGCGCTTGGCACTGCGCAAGAGGTCACCGATTTTCAAGCCGTCGGCGTCCGCTGCCGCGAGGCGTTACTCGCTTTCACGAGCGCGGCGCAGATCGTCATGCCGTGGACAGGTGATGATGCCAGCAAGCCCAAGCAAGCCGACTTCAAGGCATGGGTGGATCACATCTGTTCCATCAGCCTCGCGGGCCAAACGCACGAGCATCGCCGTCACCTTTTCAAGTTGCTGCTAGATGAAGCATGGAGATTTTCGAACTGGCTCACCCATGCCAAGGCCTCGACCTGGTATGACGCCGAAGCCGCGACGACGACCGTTGAGCACGCGCTGGGTCTCGCGACCTCTCTAGTCGTCCGGCACCTGCGGGCCGTTCCCGAGGCGTGTCCGGCCTGCGGATCGAGCCGACTTTCACCGCAACGTGGTCTTCACCCCAGCGAGGCTGACGTCGAATGTGAACGACCAATCTGCGATAAGTGCGGCTGGACTTGGTGATCCTGTGCCGGTCTTCGCCGACCCGGACGCCTGCGCCGGCGGATGTGAAGGAGCGTGAGTCCACCCGAGGGCGATTGCGTGATCCCCACGGTGCCGCTCCGGGAACTGCGCAAGCCCGGCAGACAGAAGGAATAAGAAACCACACTTACGAGTAGGCCAGCTCAGGCGTAACCTTTGCGCGCGATGACCTACAAGCGAATTACGTGCGCATCGCGGAGGGGCGAGACTGCATGTCCACCATCATAATTGGCGCACTTGCCGCCGCACCGGTCGCCTTCACCTTTCCTGTTAGTGGGGACAAGGGATGACCAGCATTGACCAGTTTTCACTCACCACGACGCCAATTGAGCAGTTCTTCAATAAGACGGAATTAGGAACCGCGACCGGATTTGTCTGGACAATCGGCGGTGAGTATTACCTCATTACAAACTGGCATGTGGTTACGTGCAGGGAATTTCCATCCAGGAAATACCTCAATGCGCACGCCGGCAGACCAAACATGCTCCGCGTAATGTTTAATTCCGCGGACCAGACAACATTTTGGAAACAGCCGTTCGAGATCACCATTCGGGACGATCAAGACAAGCCGCTATGGCTCGTTCACCCGTTGCGCAAGGTCGATATCGCCGTGGTTCCTTTGCCGCTAACCCACGACCAGTTGAAGATACTGAACCTGTACCCCATGAACAAACTAACTTCTTCCGACCTTGCGATCTACATCGGAATGGAAGTGTTCATTCTGGGCTATCCATTCGGCGCTGGCCCTCCCGCGTATCCCATTTGGAAGCGGGGAAGCATCGCTTCGGAGCCCGACCTCGCGCCACTCACTGACACCTTTCTTCGGGTAGATACCGCCTCCCGTCCAGGTATGTCGGGAGGACCAGTTATCCTTCGGAGCTGGACCAACCACCTAATGCAAGATGGCACCGACCGCCCGCTGGACACTACAACACGCACACGGTTTATTGGTGTTTACTCTGGCCGCCTTGTTGCCAAGGATGATTTGGATACGCAAATCGGCATGGTGTGGCCAGCGACGGCTATTGACGAGATTATTGCTTGCAGAATGCGCGACATTGACTGACCACACCCATCGCCTAGAAGCTTCGGTTGGATCATGCCGCTCGATCATTACGTCTCGCAGGTGCATTTGAAGAATTTCTATTCTCCGGCTCTGGATGGCTTGATGTACGCCATCCGGAAATCCGACCTGAAGTGCTATCAAACTAAATCCCAGGACGTTTGCCGTATCGAGGATGGCAGCACGAACGCTTATCTGAAAGAAGACCGGGCGATTGAGGAATTTCTGAAGAATGTAGAGCCGCGCTATAACGCATCGCTGGCGAAGCTGCGGGAGAAGAAGTTCGATCAGGAGTGCATTTTCTGCATCGCAGGCTTTGTCGCCTACATCGTCACGTGCTCTCCGACGGCGATGCGGGTTAATTCTAGTCCATTGGAGGCGACAGTGAAATCCGTCGCTACCATTCTTGATGCAGAAGGTGCACTATCGAAGGCGCCAAAATCTCTGGGCGAAAAATCGGCCACCGAACTTCTTGCGGACGGCACATTGAAATTCGACGTTGATCCGAAATATCCGCAAGCGATTGGTGTCGCTTCGATCATGCACCAGGTTTCACTCCTCGGAAACTCACCGTGGGAAATCCTGCGCTGTGGCGAGGCGGACTGCCCATTCTTAACCAGCGACTTTCCAGCAGCCATCGAAGTAGTGGATTTGAACACCCCGATAAATCGCATCGTGCCATTGGCGCCCGACCTTGCCATTCGTATCCGGCCGGATATACGGCTGCGCGGCACGAAACCGGACCTAACCTTTGCAAAGTTTGAAGCCATGCCACGCCAATTGAAGCGCGCGGAAACTCACGACCTCAATCGCCTCATTGCTCGCTGTGCGGAAGACCATATCTTTTATCGCGATCACCATAAGTGGACCAAGGACTTCGTCGCGAGAAACCGACGCTACCGCATCGAGCCGGTGACGCAAGAGGTACCGCGGGGTTCGGGTATTCTGGTTGTCTCAACCCAGCGCATTCGTGAACTCCCCTTGATTGAACCTGATTAGGAACAGGAGCTGAGTTTTCAATCGAGGCCACAACTCGATTTTCTCATTACACTTAATCACTAACCACGCGCTTGGGCCGCGGTAGCCAGGCCGCTCGCCATGCCTATCTGAAGCTCGAACCTTGAGGGGCCAAAGAGCGAAATTGTTCGATTAATCGAACGCGTTGGGGATTAGACCATGACCGAAGATAGGATCAAAGATAGCGACCCGATCATGATTGGGGATGATTGTATTTCC